>JBJMXD010000005.1:0-335403 GCA_045809795.1 Chthoniobacterales bacterium | reverse complement strand
ACTCTTACTCTTACTCTTACTCTTACTCTTACTCTTACTCTTACTCTTACTCTTACTCTTACTCTTACTCTTACTCTTACTCTTACTCTTACTCTTACTCTTACTCTTACTCTTACTCTTCTTCACCATGGCAGCTTCCTGCGTAACCGAATACCTCGCCGCCCTTCCCGTGGATCGACGCGCTGCGATCAGCGCTGTCCGCAACACGATCAATAAAAACCTCCCAGAGGGATATGAAGAGGGCATGCAGTTCGGGATGATCGGGTGGTACGTCCCCTTGTCCGTGTATCCCGTTGGTTACGGCGAAAACAAAAAAGTCCCGCTCCCATTAGTCGCACTTGCCTCACAGAAGTCCGGCATGGTGTTGCACTTCCTCTGCTTCTACGGTCATCCCACTCTCTCGACCTGGTTCACCGACGAATACAAGAAAAGCGGCAAGAAGCTCGACATGGGCAAAGGCTGTGTGCGCTTCAACAAGCTGGAGGACCTGGCTCTCGATGTCGTCGGCCGGACTATCGCGCGCGTTCCGGTGGAGGAGCACATCGCGAACTATCAGGCGGCGAGAGCACTCCTAAAGGGCAAAGGCCCCGCCAGTAAATCTGCGGCGAAGAAACCAAAGCCAAAGAAGTGACATGTGCCTCTTGTAGCCGCCTCGCTGTGTCGAGGCGTTCTCCTTGATCTTTCACGGCGACGCACCGCCGTGGCTACAACACGTCACACGTCACTCGTCACTTTCTTCCCTGCTTATTTCGGCCAGGCCGCCTTCAGCTTCGCTGCGACCTCGTTATACTCTGTCTCCGCGAGCTTCCTCCGCGGTGGGGGAGTTCCCGGTGCTTTTCCTCCAAAGGAAGGTATGACGTGAAAATGGGAATGGTAAACGGTTTGGCTGCTGCTGAGGCCGTTATTTTGTTGAACTCTGAATCCGGTTGCCCCCAGGCCATTCTTTTGCGCGATGGCAGCCTTTTGGACCGTCGCCAGCAGGTAACACATTTCATCCGGCTTAAGGTCGAGGAGATTGCGCGCGCCCATTCGTTTCGGTACCACCAGCACGTGACCGGGCGTGAGCACCTCCTCGTCCGGCAGCGGCATGAAGACGAGGACACGATCGTCTTCGAATATCTTGGACCGCGCCGCCTCCGGGCTCTTGTCATTGATCAATTGCGCAATTCCGTTTTGCGGATCGTATTTGCCCTCGAGCCCTGTATCAGTCCCACTAGCCGGAAGCTCACTCGCGGGAATTTGTTGCGCCGAGAGCGGGGCAATTTGCACCAACAGGAGCGTGCCTAATCCAAAAAACGCGCCGATCCTTTTCACGGTCTTAATACTTGAATTCATAAATCTCAGTCTGTTCCGGTCATTAGAATAATCCAAGCTTCAACCACAGATGCATCGGACCTTCGTTTTTCATCGTTCCTTCTTACTTCGCCTTTCCTCTTCCGTCTCGTATTCCCACAGCCGCTTTGGATCGCCAAACACCGCGCCAAGTGCTCGCTCGGGCCAAACCTCAAGATAAGTTAGCACCAACGCCATAAACGGAACGACCAAGAATCCGAGTCCGTGCGCGGCCATGAGGAACATCGCCACTGCGCGGATGACCAGCAGATAAACATCCCAGCGCACGCGCTGTCTTAGCTCTTTGTCCGGCATCGTGTGGTAGCCCGAGCTGAACGCCTTCCAGAAATGGCCCGACGCCAGCGACCCGAACGTCAGCCAGAGCAGCGGCGACTCCGCCAGCGCCCTCTGCAATTCCTTTCCAAGCAACAAACTGTGCAGTGGAATCAACACGATCCAATACGGCAGCCCGACGAAGATCATCAGGACTACCCACGTAAACACACCTCCAAAGATGTTCGTGATGAGGGACCGTTGTCGCTTGGAACCGTCGGTGGTTGTCGGAGCGCTTTCTCGTAGCGCCCTCGGAACCATCGCCGCTATGATCGCTGCCAGCGCCGTAAGCCCGTCAAACCAATAGTTGAACGCCGCCAGCGCCGTCGACCAGCCGAAGAAATAAATCCCCACGACCGGAATCAGATTCCGTCCGAGCACCGCCCACGCATGGCGATTCGCCGCGAACTCGCGCAAATGTTGTGACACAGGCGGCGGCCTGATCTGCCGTCCCGCCGACGAAGACGCTTGTCGTTTTGCCTCCACCAAATGATCTAATCAAGAACCGAATGTTCCCGGAATCTCGAACTTACGGACGGGCTCGCTCGTTTCTTAATTTTTAATTCTTACTTCTTACTTTTCACAGCTCCGCTTTGACTCCGCTACGGCTGCTTGATATGCCTGGCTCCATGTTACCGCGTTTCTTCTTCGCTCTCCTTGTCGCCCTAACGTTCACCAGCGCCGCGTTAACCGCGGAACCGCGAGTGCTTACGCCCCAGGATCTATGGGCAATAAAGCGAGTCGGCTCCCCGGCGTTGTCGCCGGACGGCCGTCACGCGGTGTTCCCCGTACAGGAGTGGTCGATCGACAAAAACAAAAGCACCAGCAACCTTTGGACGGTCGAAGTCGCCACCGGCCAGGTGCGCCGCCTGACTACGGCGGAAACCACGGAAGACTCTCCGCGCTGGAGCCCTGACGGCACCCGGATCGCCTTCACTTCCAAGCGCGGCGAGGATGAAAACGCGTCGCTCTATGTGATCCCGTTCGGTGGCGGCGAGGCGGAGAAAATCCTGGAGATGCCAAGCTCCGTGATCGCGCCGAAATGGATGCCGGACGGGAAGAGCATCGTTTTCGCGACCGCTGCGATTCCGGAGCTGATCGGCAAGTGGGATAAGGCGGACCGCGAGGCGATGAAGAAAGAATTCAAGCGCCGCAAGGATTCCAAGATGACGGCGAAGGTGACCGAGAACCGGCAATATCGCTACTTCGACAAATATTTAACCGACAATCTCGTGCACCGGCTGTTGCGAGTCGATCTCGAGACGAAGGCGCTCAAGGATCTGACACCGGCTTGCGACCGGTTCTTCCTGCCCAGCGTGGAAGTTCATTTTGATGTTGCGCCGGACGGCAAGACGATCGCGCTGGAGTTCAACTCCACGCCGGCGCCGTTTCGCGATTTCCCTAACTCCGACATCTACCTCATTCCCGCAGACGGTTCAGACGCGCCCAAAAATGTGACGCCGGAGAACAAGGGCGACGACAGCGCGCCGGTCTTCTCCCCGGACAGCCGCTCGGTCTTTTTCAAGCGGCTGGAAACACCGTATTACTCCGGCGAATCCGAGAAGCTTTGGCGGCACGACATCGCCGCCGGTAAGAACGTGCAGGTGACCGATGCGCTCGATTACTCCATCGGCGAGGTGCGAGTGGCGCCGGATAATCGCTCCATCTGGGTGAATGCGGAGGAGAAAGGTGTCGTGCCGATTTTCAACGTCAACGCGGATGGGACGGGCTGGAAGCAGGTTTACGCGGAAGGCACCTCCACCGGGCTCGACGTCCGCGGCGACACGATCGTCTTTCAAAACGACAACACCAATCGGCCTAACGAACTCTTCGCGTTCGACGCGAAGACCGGCCGCGCCCGCCAGCTAACGCATTTCAACGATGAGTTCATGAAAGGATTCACGCTCGGAAAAGTGGAGTCGTATTGGTTCAAGGGCGCGGGCGGCGACGATGTCCACGGGTGGCTCGTGCTCCCGCCAAACTACGACGCCGGCAAGAAATACCCGCTCGTCCAGCTGCTCCACGGCGGCCCACACACCATGAACCGCGACAGCTGGAGTTACCGTTGGAACACCCAGCTGTTTGCCGCTGCTGGTTGGATCGTGACCTGGGTGGACCGGCATGGTTCCACCGGGTTCGGCGAGAAATTCGCCCAGAGCATTCTGAACGAGTGGGGCGACAAGCCGCTCGAGGATATTAATAAATCAACCGATGTGCTCATGCACCGATTCCCGAACATCGATGGGAACAAGCTGGCTGCGGCTGGCGCGAGCTACGGCGGCTACATGGCGGCGTGGATCCTAGGCCACAGCGATCGATTCAAAGCCATCGTCGATCACGCCGGCGTGAACAACAGTTACTCGCAGTTCGCGACCGATGTGCCGCACGGCTTTGCAATGGTGATGGGCGGCACCCCGTGGAGCAACGTGGACGGGCTTCAGAAGTATAACCCGATGTTCTACGCCAAGAACTTCAAGACCCCGACCCTCGTCATCGCGGGTGAGCTAGACTACCGCGTGCCCTACGGCAATGCGTTGGAACTCTATGGCGCTCTCCAGGCCCAGAACATCCCCTCGCGCCTGCTCATTTTCCCCGATGAAAACCACTGGGTCTTAAAGCCGCAGAACGCCATTTACTGGCATTGGGAAATGCAAAGCTGGCTTGCCCGTTTCATCGGCGGAAAACCAACCCTTGAGAAGCCCACCTTCAAGACCGACGACGCCAAAGGCGACGACGCCAAAAAGGAGGGAACCAAACCTGCCGACACGCACTAGGGAGCGACGTGTGACTTGGGTGATTGCGCGCGAGACCACTGCGGTGAAAGTATCTCTTGCGCACTCCACCTGATGCTCCCGGCTCGGTCCCGGACCCGGAAGCCGAGTCGCTCCCGCACACCTCGACTCGCACTGCTCCAGTACTTGGGGTGCTGACGGCTTTGAGCTTCTCCCACCTGCTCAATGATGCGATGCAATCCCTGATCCCGTCGCTCTATCCGATTCTCAAGAACGCGCTTCATCTCGACTTCGGTCACATTGGTCTCATTACTCTCACGAACCAACTAACAGCGTCGATCCTCCAACCATTCGTCGGGCTTTATACCGACCGCCGCCCTCAGCCTTTCTCGCTTGCCGGAGGAATGACGTTCACGCTTGTGGGGCTTCTCCTCATTTCGTTCGCGAACAGCTTTGGCTTGGTTCTCATCGCCGTCGCATTCGTCGGCATCGGTTCTTCGGTTTTCCATCCAGAAGCCTCGCGTATCGCGCATCTCGCTTCCGGCGGACGGCTGGGCTTCGCTCAATCGCTCTTTCAGGTAGGAGGCAACGCTGGCAGCGCGCTCGGTCCCCTCCTCGCAGCCCTGATTGTAGTGGCCCGGGGGCAATCCTCGGTGATGTGGTTCTCCCTCCTGGCTTTGCTCGGGATAACTCTGCTGACCGGCATCGGCCGCTGGTACCGCGCGAACTTAGCTGGGATGAGAAAGGCTGCCACCGTTGATCATGCCGAAAGACAGACTCTCACTCGCGGTCGTGTCTTGATGTCGCTCGCGGTCCTGATTGCGCTCATCTTTTCGAAGTATTTCTATCTGGCCAGCATGTCGAGCTACTACACCTTCTTTCTGATCGGAAAGTTCGGCCTCACCGTGAAGAGCGCGCAGCTCCATCTCTTCGCGTTTCTTTTCGCTGTCGCCGCCGGCACCCTCTTGGGCGGCCCCGTCGGCGACCGGATCGGCCGCAAGAGTGTAATCTGGGTGTCGATCCTGGGTGTAGCGCCGTTCGCCCTCGCGCTTCCGTATGCAAATCTCTTTTGGGTGGGAGTGCTCACTGCGATTATCGGCCTAATCCTGGCGTCCGCCTTCTCAGCCATTCTTGTCTACGCCCAGGAGCTGGTTCCAGGCAGAGTAGGTATGATTGCCGGTCTCTTCTTTGGCCTTGCGTTTGGCCTGGGCGGTATCGGTTCCGCCGTGTTAGGTGCCTTGGCCGATCGCACCAGCATCGACTTCGTGTTCCAAGTCTGCTCTTATCTTCCCCTCACAGGTCTTCTTACCTGGCTCTTGCCTGACTTGGAACAAAACGGTCGTAGGCGGCGGAACGGATAAGGCATTGTTACTCCAGTCGCCGCTTAGGCCGCCCCGAATCTCTCTCGCAACATCTTTCTTCGATGCGCGAAGATGCGTTCCACATCCCGCCGGACAAACCAGTGCGCGATGAAGTCAAACGGCACAGCGTACCGAACCTGATCGCGCACCATAGTTCCGCCAGTTTGCGCCTCGAAGATGTGCTCGTGAATCCAGAGCCAGTAGGGTCCCGAAATCTGTTCGTCCACGAAACGCAACGGCGGTTCCCAGACATTAATCCGTGACTGCCAACGGATCGGAATTCCGTAAAGCCGCAGCCTATGCTCGATAAGCACCTTCTCCCCCATCACAATTGGCGCCGGTGTTACAGTCCTAAACCGAAGCCAGCCGGGCGTGATCGCATCGAGATTCGCCGCATCCGCGAAAAACGCGAACACCTCCTCGCGCGGACGCGGCAGCCACTGCTCATATTCAAAGTTCCGAACTTTCATCGACCAACCATCGCACTTTACCTGCGCACGGAACAACTCGGCGGATCAATCCACGTTATCTCGCCCGAAGAAAGTCGTCGCGCCCGCGACACTTTCCGCGCTAGCATGTCGCATGGGAAAGAACCGGCTCGAGGCATTTAGCGACGGCGTCCTGGCCATCATCATCACGATCATGGTGCTCGAGCTGAAAGTGCCGCATGGCTCTGACTTCGCCGCCTTACAGCCAATCCTGCCGGTTTTTCTGAGCTATGTCCTGAGCTTCATCTACCTGGGAATCTACTGGAACAACCACCATCACCTGATCAAGGCCGCGCCCCGTGTAAACGGCGGAATCATGTGGGCCAACCTGCACCTCCTCTTCTGGCTATCGCTTTTTCCGTTTGCCACTGGCTGGATGGGCGAGAATCATTTCGAGTCTTTGCCCTCCGCGAGTTATGGCGCGGTTCTGTTATGCGCCGCGATCGCCTACTACATTCTGCAATGGCTCATCATCGCGGAAGCCGGACCCCATTCGAGGTTGGCCGAATCTTTCGGCCGCGATTGGAAAGGCAAACTCTCACCCCTTCTTTACGCGACCGGCATTGGCCTTTCCTTCTTCCGGGCCTGGGCAGCCGGCTCCGTCTATGTCCTCGTAGCGCTGATGTGGCTTATTCCAGATCGACGCCTGGCGCGATCGATGAGCGTAACCGAAGGCGATTGAATTTCCCTAACCTTTGGTCCGGTTAAGCCAATCTTGGAACCTTATCGTCCCAAGGCGCGGGTTAGCTCCTGGAACCAGGCTTCGATCGTTCACCTCGATGCCGAAGTAACGCGCGTCGTCTCCTGTGATCACCTTCCGCGCGTCGCCCGTCGCGCCTAGAAATTGTCGGACAAGCTCATCCTGCCGAATCTGATCAGGGCCGGCCACTTCGATCACGCCATCCACTGGGTCCGCCAAGGCTGCATCTGCCACGGCGGCCGCGACATCATCAGCCGCAATAGGCTGCATGAGGACTGGCGATAAGCGAACGGTTGAACCGTCCGTCCCGGATTGGGCGATGCCATTCGTAAACTCGAAGAACTGCGTTGCGTGAACGATCGTGAATGGAATTCCGGAAGCCTTGATCAAATTTTCCTGGGCCATTTTCGCGCGGAAATAACCACTCAAAGAACCGGGACCGCTTCCAAGCAGGCGATCGGTCCCCACCACCGATAACGCCAGGTGATGTTTCACGCCCGAGGCCTTTTCCGCGGCCAGAAGATTGCGACCAGACGTTTCGAAGAATTCCAAAGCAGGCTTGTCTTCGAATGATGGGGAATTTGCCACATCGACCACTACCTGAGCGCCAACCAGCGCATTGGCTAATCCATCGCCTGTAATGGTATTCACCCCCGTGGAAGGCGACGCGGCAACGACCTCATGACCACCCTGGCGAAAAATGTTTACCACCTTTGATCCAATAAGGCCGGTGCCTCCGATGACCACGATCTTCATTTTTTTATTCATGTACGTCTATTCCTCCAAAGCGTCGTTTACTGAGCGCACTCAGCGTATCCTTTGATGATCGCGGAAGACAACGTTCCCTTTAACAGACTTTGCAAAATGCGAAACGAAGGAGCTCGGCTTACCATGGCGTCCTGTCTCCCCGTCCAAGTGAATTCGACGCAGCGCTCGACTCTCCATATTGGCGAAGATACCGTCAGCTCCGTGCCGCCGAATCCAGAATCCAACTCGCCTGCTTTTGCGAGCACCGCGACGCGCCGCGACGCGCGAATTGCCGGCGCCCTCTACGTGCTCGTCATTGCTGGCGGATTATTCGCCGGGATCGTGCAGGACTCCGTCACGGCCAACGGTGATGCCGCCGCAATAGCTGCAGCGATCGCCGCGCATGATTCGCTCTGGCGCTGTGGAATCGGAATTCATCTCATTTACCTCGCCGTTCCCGCGACCATCGTGAACGTGCTTCTTTACCGGATTTTTAAACCAAAGGTGCCGACTCTCGCCTTGCTCGCGCTCGCCTTTGCGATCGTGTCGCAGGCGATAGAAGCCACCGCTATTCTCCCGCTCTTTGTGCCGCTCATTAAACCGGCGGGCGGGCTAGCCGCTCTCGGCGAAACAGAACGCCACGCGCTTACCTACGTTGCGCTCCATCTGTCTGAACTAGGCTTCAGTGTTGCCTTGTTCTTCTTCTCGGGATTCTGCGCTGCTCTCGGCGCGGCGATTCTGCGCACGCGCCTCGTGCCTGCCCTTATCGGCGTGCTAATGATCGTGGCCGGCGCCTGCTACTTCATCAGCACCTTGTCGACCGTCGTCGCGCCAACTGCGGCCCATTTTCTTTCTCCGTGGATCATCATCCCCTGCTTCGTCGGCGAAGCTTCTCTCGCCTTGTGGCTCCTGGTTAAAGGAACCCGATACGGCGTTGCCGCCGTCTGAAGCGTCCGCACTTTTGAATTGATTCCCTCGACTCCCGTCTCGGTTACCGCTACCCTTCGCGGCTCTACCGTCTAACCGAGCGGCTCCCGCACGCTCGTTTTCTTAATTCTCAATTGTGGCTTTGCCTCGCATCCTTATCGGCACCGCTGGTTGGAGTCTTCCGCGCGCCGAACAACACCACTTTCCGGCGTTAGGAAGTCATCTCGAACGATACGCCTCACGTTTTGCCGCAGTCGAAATCAACTCGTCGTTCCACCGGTCACACAAACCCGTCATCTGGGCGCGGTGGCGCGACGCGGTGCCGGCGAGCTTTCGATTCTCGGTCAAAATCCCAAAGACGATCACACATACCGCACGACTCGACGTTACCCGCGACGTGGTTGGCGCCTTTATCGACGAGGTGTCGACCTTGGAAGCGAAACTCGGCTGCCTTCTCGTCCAACTGCCACCGAGCCTCACTTTCGATGCAACAATTACAAAGCGATTCTTCAAAAACCTGAAGGCCGCTAGCGATGTCCCCATCGCATGCGAACCGCGACACGAAAGCTGGTTCGCGCCTGATGCCAATGCATTCCTTCGTGACTTACAAGTAGCTCGCGTCGCCGCCGACCCCGCCCGCGTGCCGTCCGCCGGCGACCCGGGTGGAAGCCGGCAATTCAGCTACTTTCGGTTACACGGGTCGCCGAAGGTTTATTACTCCTCATATTCAGACGAATACATCCAGGGCCTTGCGGATCGCCTGCGGCGCGAAAGCGCAGACGCAACGACGGTATGGTGCATCTTTGATAATACGACTCTCGGCGCAGCCACGGGCAACGCGCTCGCACTTGCTACGGCGCTCGGCTGATTGACAGTGACAAGTGCAAGGCTTCGACTCCGGCCTTGCTCTCTCGTTCTTAATTTTTTAATTCTTAAGTCTTACTTCTTACTTCCATGGACGCTCCATCACCGGTCGAAATCTTCAAAACCCTCACCGCTTACCAAGACAGCGCGGCGCTCAAAGCCGCGCTCGACCTCGATGTTTTTACCGCGATCGGTGAGAACGGCGCCACCGCAGCTGAGCTGGCGACGCGTTGTGCTGCGGCGGAGCGCGGCGTTCGCATCCTGTGTGATTACGTCACGGTTCTCGGCTTCCTCGAAAAGAGAGGCGATCATTATCATCTCACGAAAGACTCAGCCGCTTTCTTGAATAAGAAATCTCCGGCCTACGCCGGCGGGGCCGCCGAGTTCCTCTTATCCGATCACCTGACAAAAGCTTTCACTGATGTCGCTGCTGCCGTCCGCAAGGGCGGAACCGCACTGCCCGGCGCCGGCTCGATGGCGCCCGAGCATCCAATGTGGCTGAGTTTCGCGCGCGGCATGAGCTGGCTCATGATGCCCGGCGCGCAAGCCCTGGCCCAGATCATGCCTCTGGATCCGGCGCGCGACACCAAAGTGCTCGATATTTCCGCCAGTCACGCCATCTGGGGTCTGAGCTTCGCGCAACGCAATCCGCACGCTCATATCGTCGCGCTCGATTGGGCGCCCGTCCTGAAGGTCGGCCGCGAAAACGCTGAGCGCATGAAGCTGACCGACCGGTTCAGCACGATCGAAGGCAGCGCCTTCGACGTCGACTTCGGCCGCGACTACGACCTCATCCTTCTCCCGAATTTCCTCCACCACTTCGACGCGACCACCTGCGTCCGACTTCTCCAAAAGTGCCACGCCGCTCTCCGTGAAAACGGCCGCGTCGCTATCGTCGAATTCGTCCCCAACCCCGACCGCGTCTCCCCGCCCGACGCCGCCACCTTCAGCCTCGTCATGCTCGTCTCCACCGAACACGGCGATGCCTACACCTTCGCCGAATTCGAACAGATGCTACAAGAAGCTCACTTCACCTCGATCGAGCAACATCCTCTACCGCCCGGTGTTTCCACTGCCATCGTCGCCGAGAAAGGCTGAATCAATTTCTCAATTACTTTTTCGCCTTCTTGACGCATGCCAAGATTGTAAGACTGACCTCTGTCTTCTCCCTGGGAGACCGGGAAGAAGCTACTCAACTGAATGGGATGTCGAGTTTCTCGCGAATTTCGTCGGATAACTCAATCTCATTCTCTTTTCGGAATTGACCATGCTTCAGACAGTCAACAATTCCGACAACAAAACCACGCATCTTGTATGTCGGCTCGCCGACGCTAACCTTCAGTTTCGACAGAGCAGCTAGAAACAGCGCTCGCGCCGAAGCGAACTCGGAAGGCTCCAGCTCCATCATGTACGCGGCTGCAAGGTATTCGGCGATCGGATCGCAGGTGAAGCACCCCATTCTGCCCAGATCACTTAATTCGATCATCCCGAGGTGATCCGTCAAGATCGGCAGTGAATCTTTGGCCAAGAGCGGAGTCACTTGACCGACAGAGAACTGGGCTGCACAAAAATTGTTTTTACTAAGCACGTGCCAAGATAATGTAGTCATGTCCTTTATAACTGCATCCACCGACGGACGATCCTCGATTGAAAGTTTCTCGATTAACCGGCCAATAAATACGCGGCAAAGCGCTGCTAACGACTCGTCATCGCATTTCCGCAAGAGCGCGCTCAACCGCATCTCGACAAAGAGACAACTAGATCGAGATGTCCAAGGATCGGAAAAATATTGACCGTTAATTTTTGCACTAACGCGATCGAGAAAGGTATGCCAAGGCTCGGTCTGGCGAGTAACGAATGAAATCAAGAACTGCTTGACCGAAGCGTCCTGTATGTCGAGATTTTTCACGGAATGAACGCCGGCGGTGTTACACTCCTCCGCGATGAAATCCCGTATGAATCTTAGTAACGATTCGCCCTCCAAGGGCGGTATTTCCCATTGCGATCCTCCGAGTTCCCGGAGTCCATGCTGATCCATCGAGCGACTCGAGATGATTAGCTTTCGGGGCAATCCTTGCGTGAAATACGACGTGCCGAATTGATCCTCAAAGACTGCTGGCATCTCGGATAGACCATCAATTATAAGGCAAATCTGCCCGCTAGTCAGTCCCTCCAACGCCATTTCTTCATCGATCGCTCCTAGTCCGACCAGACCGTTGATTCGATCCTTTACGAACACTGATAAATTCCTTAAGAATTTTCCCTCTTGAAGCCAGTGGTCGGGCACCGTTGCGAGCACGGTCGAAAGTGTGGTACCGTTTCGTTGATCTTTCATCATTACAGCTAGGGCCATATCAAGGGCCATGGAGGACTTCCCCGCCCCGCCTCGGCCGGAGATACAGACGAAGAACTGCTCTTCGTTGCCGACAGCATTGATAAGCTGATCACGCAAATGCGCGCGAATGTGAGAAGCATCAGTATCCCTAGAAGCTACAGGCATATTCACCCGCGCCTTACCGAGCAGGCTATGTTGCGCCCGAAAACGTGCTACTATCTTCTCGATTGGCTCTCGTAGGGTTATCTGCCGCAACGCCCGCCTAAGGAGCCAGTTTTTCGTCGGTATGTCCGGGACAAATAAAACTGCCCATAGTGCACCGGTTAGCATTGGTACTGTAGCGGCAATCCATTCAGGCGCTCTAGATGGAGAAAGGCTGTCGCGTGATCGTAAAATCGCGAGAGCCGCCTTAGGGAAGCGAAAACCCAGTAAGAGCATCAAACCCGTCTTTGCCAACAGAATCACAATTACTTTTCCCCAAATTGGCTCCCACAGCGTCGCCAACAAGCTTTTCGGGGGCAGGATACCAATCCTTATCGGATCCAGGCCTTGATCCTTTGCAGCGCGCGCGAGAGTAGAACGATGAACGCGGGGGATGTTCTCCTGAAAAAACATTGGCTCCGGCTCGCCATTGCCATTCTTGTCATTCTGAGGCCACGGCACCGGTTTGTTGCGATTAACGAAGTCAATCCGCTTTTCCTTCGGTTGGTTTAATACCTGGACGGCGAGCTCGACCAATTTTTGCGCTTGGCTCTGGCCAGAAATGAGCCACCCTCCGTAAATTCCAAGCCGCGGCACACTCGGGTCGCCTTTTTGCATATCAAGAAGTCCGAAGACTGGTATCGGAGGGTCATGCGACTGAGCCGTTCGACAAATCCTGTCGGTCGTCTCGGCGAAGGTGTCGGTCGAAATCCAAAGATCTCGATAATATGCACCTAACAGTATTACTGAATTTGCATCCAAACTGGAGATCTTAGCTTCTAAATCCTCGAGACGGATGCGTCCGTCGAGCTCCTCTATAGCTTCCCTCGGGAATTCTTTCTCAACCGCGCTCTTCATTTGGTGTAACCATGCCGGTCCTGTGATTTCCACAGCGTCGCTCAAAAGGAAAATTCGAGTGCGAGGAAAGGCGGCTTTGATAAAACGCACCGTCTTTTCAACTCCGGGCTGCTCTAACGCCCCCCAATAACCATTGCCGATAGGCTTGAGTTCTGTAGCGGTGTCCCAGTTATTAACTCCACAAAAAACAACAGGGACGTCGTTTCCAAAAAGTTCATCGCGAACCGACACAGAACCGCCCGCAGGAACCCGGGTAAGGAAGTAAAAGGCTAGATCGTCGCTGGCAAGAATAATGTCGGGCCGATCTGCGCTACCGGGCGAGTAGCGCTTTCTCATCTCGGATACAATTGCGTCCAGATACACGTCGCCCCAGTAGAATTTTCCATTTAAATGCTCGCGTGTTAGCCTGTAATCGGGGCGCTCGCTCGTCGGTTCACCCGGCGTTTGAGGCGGGAAGGTCTTTATGATTGTTTCCGTTAACTTCATTACCCACGGCAACGAGGGCTCATAGGAGTTGATGTATAGGATGCGAACAGTCGGTTTTTGCTGAGAAGCAATCGCCGGTGTATTCCCCGTGAGGATTACGCATCCAATAAAAAGCAAGAACCCGTAAGCCCGAATAACGAGAACTTTTAGGTGTGACAAGGGATAATAGTTGTCGGTCGATTTATCTTGGACGAGCGGCCAACTCCGCGCTTGTGTTAATAAGACCAGGGGATCAAAAACGAAATTCATCACCTTGCGTGGCCGCGGACTTGTTGCCCGCAACAACGAAATGCTTTTGCTCGGAACCGCTAGAGTTTTCGAAAGCGATTGCAAGCGGGCTTTCTCGCGGTCGGATGAAACGGTTACGCGGAAAGGGAGCGATCTCGGAATCTCGGCAAACACAGGGAGACGACGCATTGGATTGGGAGGCGGGTTGGGCAGTACATCTGGTACACGAACGGCTCGCAGTCGACAATTCCTTTCTTGGTTTAGCGGTTGGAGTCTGCAAGGCTCTATGATTCGCCTTAGAAACGGAAGGCGGAGCACAAACTCGTGACGAGATTCACATCGCGGAATCCTGGCCTTGCCGCCGCGCATATCAAATGCGCAGGACACAGCAGCCGAAATCAACTCCTTGCCGCCCTCGACGGCTCTTACCGTGAGAAAGGATGAAAGGGAGTAGAGCTGACGGCGACGATCCTGCGTGTTGCGGTGTGGTATATTGAGTCCGGATTCGCGCAAATTCCTTCGGTAATCGCCTGCTCGGGACGAGCTCCGGATTTGGTCAGTTGTGAGTACGCCGCATTGCTAACGCCAACCTCTCTACAGGTCTACATTGAGCAAGACATGCCGTTGGGTGCACCAAATCCAGCTGCTTGACGGGGAGGAACCATAACCGCGATCGCTTATTATGTTTTGTACCGGTTACTGTTCCAGCTGGGTCTTCACGGCCTGTTGAATTGTCGTCATAAGTTTGCGGCACGTTGCTCGGATAAAATCGTTAACTTCTCTTTCCTCTAACGGAGCATTGTAGACATGCTTAATCGTGATCGGGACACTTCGCACCGACACCGTATAATTTAGTTTGTCGAATTGGATCGCTAATTCCATCGAATCTTGGACCGTAGTTAGGGGTAGCTTCTTCAAATCGCTCCATGTGAAGGATACCTGAATATGATTAATTAATTTACCAGGCAGGCTGCCTCTGACGATGAGTATACTTTCAGCGAGATTTCGAAGAGTCACACCAGGAATGGCTGACCAACCTGCATTGCTAGAATCCAGTTTATATGTGCCCTGCATGGAGACGGCGGATGTCGAATAAAAGGTCTCGAGTTGAGACAATTTCTGGCCAAACCTTCGCAGAAATGGATTGATCGTCTCATTAAACAGCCTTTCCTGGACAGCGAGGCTCAGCTCCTCCGGCTCTTCAAGATGCTGCAGTTGTTGACGCAGCAATGTGATTTCCTTATCAATATCGTCGGGCTCTTCGACTGGTTCACCTCGAGCACCCCGAAGCATGGTTTCAAGGGACCGAATGACTTCGGTAGCGTGCTGGTTAATAATTTCGTCGTGTTTTCCGGCATCCGCCTCACGGAGAGCAAATAGATATTCACTTCGCTTTTCGACTCGGAACACAGCGGGTGGGAGATGGTGCTGCATCAATATCAAATTAGTAAGCAATCGAGCCATTCGGCCGTTTCCATCATCGAATGGGTGGATTGCTGTGAATTGATGATGAAAAAGCGATGCGATTATCACCGGATGAAGGGTCGCCCCCTCCATCCGCTGTCGATACCACTGCATCAAATCACCCATCCGCGCGGGTGTTTCTTCAGGTGAAGCGTAATGATGAATCGATCCCTCTGTTGTTCGTACGTGATTAGGTAGCCTTTTGTACTCACCTAATCTCACTACTTTCTTCGTCCTTTGACCCTCTGGTGTTTCGGCGGGAACTTCGTACGGTTCGATTAACAGAATTCTGTGAAGTTCTCTTAACACAGCCTCCGTTAATGGCTCTTTGCGTTCGATCAAATCCTTTAAGAAGCCGACAGCCTGATCATGACCTTTTATGTCTAGGTAATCTTTAAATGGTTTACCTTTCGCGGTTAGCCCGTGCTCGAGAAAAAGCTCCGTTTCGCCGCGGCTGACTTGGTTTCCCTCGATGGCGTTCGAGTTGTAATTCCAATCAATTCGAAGTTTACGCTCGACTCTTACTTCGGTAGCAGAATCAAACGGTTTCAATGAATCGATCTCGCGCGATAATTCGTCAATTCTGTTCAATTTCTGTTGAACAGGCACTTCGAGTGCAAACGCTACAGCCGGAGAGAGCAGCCCCGTATATTCGAAATCATAATCTGTCCCGCCAGTTGTCCGCTTCAGTCGGCTGACTTGCGAAGCGGTCAGAAAAAAAACAATGTCAGTAAACTGCGTTGAACTGTCTTTGCGCGTGAAGGCGAGGTCAACGGCAATCAAATCGTCCACCGAAGGCCTTTGCCGAACCCGTAATTGCCCAGTTCCCTCGTACTGACCTCCATCTCTGGTTACAAATCGCGCAAAGACTTTCTTATCGGCCAGGTGATCGGGGGACAGCGGGGCCTTAATCCACCGCGTGTCGCTGCTCGCGGTGACAAAATCATCGGTGTCAACGCAGTGGGATCCGAAAGCGGTGCTGTATGAATCTCCGAGTTTTTGCTGAATCGTGGCAGCAGTCGCGTCGGAGGCATATACACCGTAAAGGTGCCAAGGCGTTGATCTGAATACGCCCCACCCCTTGACCCATCCAGGATTACGTGGATCCGGCGTTAGCTGACCTTTGATTTCCGGCGTCTGCTTCGATTCCATAGCCGAGGGATATTTAGCATTATGGCATCTGTATAGTATTCGCCACGCCGACGAAATCAAAATCGATTAAGAAGGAAGAGCCGAGTGACATGTGACGCATGATGAGATTCAAGGACGGGACGATCCATATTCGTCGTGGCGACGAAACCACAGGCCTTCTTCATTGCGCCCTTTTGGGGCGCGGTCCAGCCACTGGCGAAAAAGTAAGAAGGAAGAATTAAGAAACGGGGCCACTGGCATTTCCCGAAGCGTACTCGTCGTGACGGCGGAACCATAGGCCAGTTTCGTTCCGCCCCCTCGGGGCTCGGTCTAACCATTGGTACATCCCCCACAGAGAATCCAGGCCGCGGGCGTAGGCGGAATAGGTATGGTAGATGGTGCCGTCTTCGAGAGCGAAAGCGCTCATGCCGGGGGCTTCGCGGGTGTAGTGGGCGTGATCGGTTCCGCTCATCTTCGCAAACATTGCGGCGCCGCTCTCCGGATCTTTCGGCGGCTCGTAGGGCGGCTCGCGGCGATAGTTGTATTCAACACCTTCGCGCTCCTGCTCCTCAGTGTAGGAAGACCCGAAGTCATAATTGAAGTCGGTGCCGAATGAGGAGGCCCAGGGAAATGTCCAGTTCATTCGTTGTTTGTACCCTTGGAGCTTTGCGAGCGGTGCGCGGGAGACGGCCCAGAGCATAACGTCGTGGTTGGCGAGATGGACATGGATGCCGTTGAACCCGTCGGCGATCGCCGAGCAGGCGGGGCAGCCGGCGGTGTAATCGGGACCAAACATGAAATGGTAGATGAGGAGCTGCGATCGGGCGCGGAAAAGGTCGGCTAGCGAAGCGGCGCCGTCCTCTGTCTCAACTCGGTAATCCTTGTCGATCCGGACCCACGGTAGTTCCTGACGTTGTTTCGCAAGCTCATCGCCGCGGCGGGTGTGCTCTTTCTCGGCGGCCAGCAATTTCTTTCGCGCATCGAGCCACTCTTCGCGTGTTCCGGTTTTGTGTTTCATGATCTTTTGCCTCGGGCCTTCTTCCTTCTTACTTCTTTCTTTTTACTTGGCAGCGCGTCCGTCTCGGACCGCTGCAAGAGATATCCGAGTCCGCCGACGCGATACCAGCGGTAACCGTAACCCTCGAGCACCACGCGGTGTTTACCGGAGTCCTCGGCCTTGCTGTGTTCTTCGCCTAACAAATTTATGAGCTGGTGGCCTTTCTCTCCAAGGCCGACGTCAAACAGGACTTCGCGCGGTTCTTCGTGGAGATTGTGGAGGAAAAGGACGGAGTTGTTTCTCCAGTCGTAGCGAAGCGCCAACACTGCGGGGTCGGGCACCTTCAAGATCGTAAAGTCCCCCCACCCGATCTCGGGGACTTCTTTGCGCATGCGAATGATGCGCTCGGTCCAGTTCAAAAAGGATTCAGGATTACGCCGCTGAACGGCGGCATTGAGGCGTTGATATCCGTAGGGACCTTCGTCGATCACGGGTTTCGTCGGCCGATCTGATTCGGTGAAACCGCCTTGCGGTTCGTCGGACCATTGCATGGGCGTGCGCGCGCAATTGCGTTCGGGTAAGTCAAGGTTGTCGCCCATGGCGAGCTCGTCGCCGTATCGAATCACTGGCGTGCCCGGGAGGGTGAACATGAGACTGTAGGCCAACTCGAGGCGCCGTTGATCGCCGCCTAACATCGGAGCGAGGCGACGACGAATTCCGCGGTCGTAAAGCTGCATATCTTTGTCCGGTCCAAACTCGGCGAAGACCTTTTCGCGTTGCTTCTTTGTCAGGCGACCAAGATCCAGCTCGTCGTGATTACGCAGGAACAATCCCCATTGTGCCGTCGCGGGCCGCGGCTTGGTCTTGTCCATCGCTTCGATCAGCGGACGCGTGTCACACGCGGCGAGGGCATAGAACAGGTGCTGGTTCACCTGAAAGTTAAACATCATGTGCATCCGCTCGCCGTCCTCGCCGAAATAGGACATGTCGGTTTTCGGCAGGACGTTCGCTTCCGCCAGGATGATGCAATCGCCTTTGCGCCACTGGAGGAATTCACGAAACGTCCGAAGCATGTCCCATTGTTCCTTCGGCCGTTTCACGTCCGCGCCTTTGTTCGAAATCACGAATGGCACCGCGTCCATGCGAAATCCGGACACGCCCTGCTGGATCCAGAATCCCATGATCTTGAGAATCTCCGCCTGCACTTCCGGATGCGAGGTGTTCAGGTCGGGTTGGAAATCGTAGAACCGATGAAAGTAATACGCGCGCGCTTCCTTGTCATAGCTCCAGGTGGATTTCTGAACACCCGGAAAGACCATTCCCTGGTCGGCGTTCGCCGGTTTTTTCTTGGACCAGACATACCAGTCGCGGTGTTTCGACTTGGGGTCTTTCCGGGCCTCTTTGAACCACGGATGCTCATTGGAAGTGTGGTTCACAACAAGGTCAATCAAGACACGGATGCCGCGCTGCTTCGCCGCGTGCGCGAATTCGACGAAATCGCCGAGGGTGCCGTAGCGCGGATCGACGTTGTAATAATCGGCAATGTCGTAGCCGTCATCCTTGCAAGGTGAAGTCTGGAACGGCATTAACCAGACCGCAGTTACCCCAAGCCCATGGAGATAATCGAGCCGGCGCATCAACCCTTCGAAGTCGCCGACCCCGTCGCCGTTCGCATCCATGTAGGTGCCGACGGAGAGGCAATAGATGATGGCGTTCTTGTACCAGAGATCGTTGATCATTTAGAAAGTGACCAGTGACATGTGATGAGTGACGAGTTGGAAGACATTATGATGTAGCCACGGCGCTGTGTCGCCGTGAAAAAAGGAGCGTGTCGAGCACCCTCCGCCCAAAAGCTACGGCTCGACAGAGTCTCGCCCTACCAAATCAGAACGCGTCGCCACAGCGATGCGTACAATTTTGGCCGGAGCGATCAATCGCGGCGGACGCGCAGATAGGAAGGGAATCGCGGCAAGCCTTTCGCAGTTAAACCACGGAAGCGATAGGTGATGACAGTTCCGATTGCCGGAGGCGATTCGCGGTCGGCGTCGGTTAGGCCGGTGCCGATTGAAAACTCTTTGCCGTCGTCAGTCCGGACGCGGAGGGCGCCGAGCTTGCCCACGTACTTCCCTTGCCCGGGTTCGTGCGCAACGACTGTCGCCTCGGCGTCATCGAAAGGTTTCACTTTGAGTAAGGTGGGCGAGCGGCGCGGTTCGTAGAGAGAGCCCGGCTGGCGCAACATCAATCCCTCGCCACCGAGCCGGACGACGCGATCGCGCTCGGCCAAAAGTTGGGCCGCGCCTTTGCACGGCTCCTGCGCGACGATTCTGACAAAGTGATTTTGATCCGACAGCGTTGCGCGCAGGAATTGCATTCGTTGTTCGAACGGACCGGATGCCTGCGGCGCATCGAACACCATGAAATGAATAAGCTTCCAGCGATCGTCCGGTGTTTCTGAACGAACGATGCTGATCGTCTCTTCAAACTTGCCGTACCCGATCCATAGCTCTCCGTCCAAGGCGACGTCGCGCGGTAACTCTGCCAGAAAATAATCCGGCGCGTGAATGCGGTTGCCTTTGCGACTCCATAACTTTTGGCCATCCCAATAGCCGCGTAAGCCATCGTATTTCTCACTCATCCACCAGCCGGTCGGATCGATGGATGGCTTCCAAACATTTGCGAGTAACAGACGCGGCGCCTGGGGGTCGCTCGCTGCCTTGTCGGCCCCAGCGTCCGGCTCTTTCGCGAGGAGGAAGCAGGCGGCGGCAAATGCAAGAGCTGCGGCTCTGACTCCGGGGGGAATCTTCATGACTGAGAGCCTCAGCAATTCGAGTCCGGTCTGTCAAGATTTCCGTGTAGCCACGGTCCCGCACGCGCGGGATCGCCGTGAAGTCGGACGCCTCGACCAGCCTGCGCATGAAGCTCCGTCTCGGCAGACGCAGCGAGGCGGCTACACCTAGCTCTTTGGATAATTTGGGGCTGTCTTCACTTCTTCGATCTGCGCCGTGTGGCGCTTCGAATGGGCGCCATTGAAGATGACCCATTGGTAGGCGTCCATCGCGTCCAAAGCCGGATTGTCGGCGATGTGGCTGCGCAGATCTTCCTTTGTCCCCTCGAGAAACGCGATCTCCTTGGCACGCACATCCTTGAAGTGCTTCACCAGCTCCTCGCGCGTGGCGAATTTTCCGGTCGGCTTCAGCGCCTCCGGCGCCTGCGCTTTGCGAGAGCGGTCGGGGATCTTATCCAGAATTATTTTGTCTTTCCCCTGGGTCTCGGCTCGACGCTCCGGGTTGGCTGCCGCCTTCATCATCTCGTTCACGCGGCCCCAGATGAAATCTTCAGCCGTGGCGATGTGCTCGGCGGTCTCGGCGATGGACCACCGGTCCGGCGCAGCCTTGAACTTCCATTGCGCGTCGCTCACTCCGCCGACCGCATCAACGAAGGCCTGCTCTGTGCTCTTCAGATAATTGATTGCGCTTTCGCGTTCTTCTTTCGTCAGGGAAGCAGAGTTGGAAGGCGCGGGTGAAGACTGGGCCAGCGCGGACGCCGCGCACGCTGCTGTCGCCAGAAAAACGAAAAATCTTTGCTTCATGCTCGGGCAATACCTTTCGCGGCGCCCGCGCGCAAGAACTCTCTGCGTTCTCCGACCTCCGGCCAACTTAGCTTGGCCGGTCCCCACCGACGGCGGCCGTTTGGTCCTCTCGGTACAACGACGGCGGCTTCGCCGCGCGCGCCAAACCGTCGATGAAATCCTGGAACTGGCGGCTGAACCAATGCGACCTTGTCTCCCACCAGGCTTGGGCGCCCGGATACGCAATGATATCCCGCATCGGCGCCTCGAAACCGCGCCACACCCGGAGGTCGAGATGCCCTTCCAGCTTCTGGTAGTACATGTCTTCGTAAATCCGAAAGAGATGATCCATCAACGCACTGAACCGGGGCAGGTCCGCCCCCTCGATTGATTTAAAGTCTCGCATCCCCCGGTAGTAGAGGTCTCCGAACTCCGCATTCTCGGCCAGCGCCTGAAGCCATTGATTGAACGCGTCAGACATTGTTCGCATCGACGCGAGCCGGGTCTGGCGCGCGTTGCTCCGGACTTGGTGCGCCAAATAGATTACCGAAACAATCACCCCAATCGCGCCGACGATCTGTCCCACCGCGCTGATCGCTTCCCAGTTCATTCGCAAACGCTGTAAACCAACTTGCCATCGATTGGCCAGCAAACTCGTGCTTCGACGTCAGACTCTCGGGCCTCCGGCAGTCCGGCTCCGACTCTGCGGTGTGTTGCGTCACGCGCAATATGAAGGATGCGAACGTCGGAGTTGGTCTCGACAACGCCATCGTCAGCACCGTGAAATTGGTGGCCTTGCCGGCTCGGCAACGCGCATTCATTCGCGCGGACGTTCGCCGCTTTCGTTGCCCGTAAAGGGTCGCCCGGTTGGCTTCGACTGGAAACCCTCAGTTTCCGTTTGTTGTTCGCGCACCTCCTCGTCGAAGCTTCCTCCGATGCCGCGTTGTCCCTGGGCTGCCAGCGAACCGAACACGACCTATCACGATGACGAATGGGGCGTGCCCGTGCACGATGACCGCAAGCTCTTTGAGTTTCTGATTCTGGAAGGGCTCAGGCGGGCTTGAGCTGGGCTACCATCCTGAAGAAGCGCGAAAAGTACCGGAAAGCCTTCAGCGATTTCCGACCGGAAAAGATCGCCCGCTACGGTGCGCGCGACGTCAGTCGGTTGCTCGCGGCCGCCGGCATCGTTCGTAACCGCTTGAAGGTCGCGGCCGCGATCACGAACGCGAAGGCATTTCTCGCGGTCCGTGAAGAGTTCGGCACCTTCGACGCCTATCTCTGGAGTTTCATCGGCGACAAGCCGATCCAAAACCGGTGGCGAAAGATGCCCGAGGTGCCCGCGCGGACATCCGTGTCCGATGCGATGAGCCAGGACCTGCTGAAGCGCGGCTTCGAATTTGTTGGGTCAACCATCTGTTACGCCTTCATGCAGGCGACCGGCATGGTCAACGATCACCTCGTCGCCTGTCCACGCTACCGTGAGGTGGGCGGTAGGAAGTAAGACCATCTCCGCGAAGGAACGGCTCGACTGAGTCTCGCCCTACCAACGCAGCACGCGTCGCCGACACAGCGGCGCGGCTACAGCTCGCTCGCGCCTTTGCAGTGCGTCGAGTAACGCGCAATATGAACGATGCAATCGCGTGACTCGTCCGGACAAAACAGCGTGCTGGTTTTTCTCGGCGTGTTGTTCACGATCATTCTGGCGGGTCTCGACAACACGATTGTCAGCACGGTGATCCCGGTCGCGTTGCCGGAGCTCGGCGGCGCGCAACTCTACGCGTGGACGTTCGCCGCTTACATGCTCGCCGCGGCGGTATCGATGCCGATCTGGGGACCGGGCTCGGATCGATGGGGACGCCGGCGCACTTATCTCGTCGGCATCGTCGCGTTCACAATCGGGAGCGGACTCTGCGCGGTCGCGCGCACGATGATCGAGTTCATCGGCGCTCGCGCCATCCAAGGCATCGGAGCGGGAGCGGTCGCAACGCTTCCGTTTGTTCTGCTCGGAGTTGTTTACCCGCCAGAGAAACGCGGCCGAGCGCTCGGCGCGGCGAGTAGCGCTTGGGCCGTTGCGAGTGTGGCCGGCCCACTCCTTGGAACTCTGATCGTAACGCATGTTTCATGGCGCTGGGCGTTCCTAATCAACGTGCCCATCGCGATCGTCGCCGCGTTCCTTGTCGTCGTCGGGATGCACGAGAGTGTCGGGCATAGTGCCGGCCGATTCGATTTTGCCGGCGCCCTTCTCGCCGGCGCGGCCGGCAGTTGCCTGATGTGGGCGTTTGTCGATCTCGGTGAAGGAAAGATCGGGCCGGGGCAGGCCGCACTCATTGCCGTCGGTATTATTCTGCTCGCCGTCTTCGTCTGGCACGAAGGACGAACGCCGCATCCGATTCTGCCGCTGAACTTCTTTCGCCATGCCGGCTACGCGTCGTCAATCTCCTCGTCGTTCCTCGCCTTTTTCAGCGGCTTCGGGCTGAGCTCCTATTTGCCTCTCGCCGTCAATGCCGCCTTTCATGAAAACCGCGCCGTCGTCGGTCTTGTGGTCGGCGCGTTCACGATCGGATGGAGCACGTTCGCCTTCGGCACGGGACGATTGGTCCATCGCATTGGAGAACGGCTTCCCTGTGTGATCGGCATCGTGATTCACATTCTCGGCCTCCTCCTTTTCATGGTCGCATTCGAACATGGCCTCGCCTGGGTCGTCGCCGGGTCGTTAATCACAGGCGCCGGGATGGGACTGATCTCCCCTGCCCTAACCGTGGTGGTGCAAAACAGCGTCCCCGTCGCGCGGATGGGGAGCGCCACGACCAGCCAGCAATTTATCCGGCAGGTCGGCGCCGCCCTTGGCGTCAGCGCATTCGTTTTAGCCGCGACCGTCGGCGGCTTTCGCCTCGGACTGATGTTGATGATCGCCGTGAGCGCCGGAACATTTGCCTGCGTGCTGGCCCTGCCAGCGCACAGTCTTCACCAAGCGGACACGGGACGCTAAAGTGGGAGGCGCCTTTGTGCGGCGACCAGTCGGGGCGCGGCTTGGATGCTGCTTTCCCGGCAAGTGTATGATTTCCGACCTCAGGCATGCTTTTCGTATCGTCGCCGCGGTTGCCTTTCTCACTCCAATTCTTGAACTCTCCGCAGTCTCGGTGACGTCCGGCGGGGATGAAGATCTGGGGCAGACCGCTCTGCCCGAGCGAAGACCTGTGCTATCGGTGGAGTTGCCAGCCACGCTCCTCGAGGGGACAGCCGCGACAGGGACGGTCCGGATGTCCGCCGCCTTTCGTCTAAAGGTGCGGGTCACGCTCACCGTCAACAATAGCGAACTTGCTGTGCCGGATTCGGTCATTATCCCGGCCGGCGCGACCTCTGTGACATTTAGCATCGCCGGGATAGACAATGCGTTGTTTGATGGCTCACGGTCCGCCACGGTAACCGCTGGGTCAGCCGGATTTGCCGACGCAAGGAGCACTCTCACGATCCGCGATAATGATCCGGTCGACTACCGGTTTGGCACGTTCGCCGACATCGTGAATGTAAGTACTCCCGTCACGACCACGATCTCAGCGATCGACGTCGAAGGAAACATCATCAATGGCTTCGCCGGAACGGTCCACCTTAGTTTCGTTTTGGAGGATGGAAGCATCCAGAGTGTGATGCCCGAAAGTGTGAGCTTAGCCGGGGCAGCCGGATGGACCGGTAGCGTTACTCTTTTAACAAGTTCAACCCTTCCAGGTCGCCTACAAGCGATTGGTTCGAACGGCAGTACTGGCGCCTCGGCGCTGGTCGAAGTCATGCGCACGCTTCCGATTAAGGTCACGGATCTGGCATGGGATAGCTCACGAAACAGAATTTATGCGAGCGTTCCCCAATCCAGCACGGGCGTATACGCAAACGAATTGATCGCCATCGACCCCGCCACGCTTGAGGTAACTGCGCGGGTCCCGACTGGAGGCGATCCAGGCCAACTCGCGATGAGCAGCGGCGGTGAAGCACTCTACGTGGTACTGAACGGCACACGGTCGATCGCCCGGATCGATCTCAATTCCATGGGCGTGGTCTCGACGTCTGCGGTTGGCAATTTTTCACCGACCGAGGCGCTCGCAGCGTCGGATATCTGCACGGTCGCAGGACAACCCAATCTGCTCATCGTTTCGCAACGTCGGACGGGTGTAATACCCGGTTTCTACGGGGTGGCGGCTTACGAGAACGGAGTGATGCGCCCGCAGCGCGCGGTCGGGCCGAGTCACAGCACTCGCATTGAAGCCTCGGCGGATCCCAATCTTTTCTTCGGCTACGATGATGAGACGTCCGACCACACGCTTTGCCAGTTGCGTTTGGATGCGAATGGCGTCTCCGAGATTGCGGCAAAGAAAAATATGCTCGGCGATTACAACACTGACATCCAGTCGGATGGAAACAGGGTAGTCTCCGCCGGCGGCTCCCAGGTTGATGGAGCAAACCTTGTTGGCCTCGGGAAATATCCGGGGATCGATCCCGGAGCGGTGCGACCGCAGTTGAGCGCGAACCGCATCTATTTCATCGAGGCGACCAACCCGAATTGGTCTACCTCAAACAAGATTACTTCCGTTAATCCATCAACGCTTGCCGTGATTCGAAGGCTTACTTTTTCCCCCGAGATAACCTTGCCTTCGACGGTCAACTCGCTTGTACGACCTCGGCTCCTCCATTGCGGAACAAACAGTTTCGTCTTCGGAACCAACAACTCTATCGCTTTCATCTCCACCGCTCGCATGGCCCCGACTGAGCCGTCGACAAACCTGCACGTAACCATACAGGCCGCTCCGAATTTGCCTTTGGTGGGACAGCCGCTGGTTTACACGGTTCAAATCAGCAACGAAGGCGATAACCTCGCGCGCAAAACGCAGGCGACCGTGGCTGTGTCCGACTTTCAGAGCATCCAAAGCGCCGTTAGCAATCGGGGAACGCCAGTCATAGCCGGTCGCGGCATTACTCTGGCAATTGGCAGCCTCGCGCCCGGCGAGTCGGCGGCACTGACGATCACGGCTACCCCAGACTCAGCCGGTCCCCTCTCTTGTGTTAGCAGTGTAAACTCCGACGCCGTCGATCCTAATCCTGGCGACGACGCCGCTTCCGTCTCACTCACGGCTGGATTCCAGCAAGCTCCAAACAGTCTCTTTCACTTCCGCCTAAGCGGACGGTTTCTTGTTTACGATCCATCCCGCAACCTACTCTGGACAACCATTCCCAGCACTGTTGACTCATCGCTCGCGCAATCTGTTGTTTCCGTCGACCCAAATACCGGTGCGGTTTCCGAACCAATTCTTATCAATGAACCTCAGGCTACCGCCCTTTCGATTTCGCCAAACGGCCGTTACCTCTATGTAGGACGCAACGCTGTGCCGGAAGTCCTTCGCATCGACCTCACAGCCGTGCCGCCGTTCGTCGCCCACATCCCTTTGAGTAACAGCGGGACGGACTTTACCAATAGCGCAGTCGCGGTCCAAGCCCTCGAGGGAGATGGAACTAGTTTTCTCGTCGGCACGTACAACGGCATCGCCAAAGTCTTTGATGGAACTGTGGAGCGCTCAACCCACACGGCGACGAACACCGTTACCTATCTCACCAGCACCACTCAACCAAACCTGTTTACTGCTTACTACAACTCGGTAGGAGGCGGCAAGTTCAGCAAGCTCCTGGTAACTGCCTCGGGAGTTTCCGTCATTCAATCCAACACGACCATGGCTTCCACTGGTCTAAGCTATGCCAGCGGTTCGGGCGATATCTTCCTTGGGTCCTCTTATCCGAGCTACGGATTGCTCGTCGACACTAACTCGCTGACCCTCCGGGCGTCTCTTCCTCTCTTTGGCGTCCCCGGAGTGGATTTCGAGAATGGACGAGTCTTTGTAGTCGAAGGTAATCGCCTTTGCGCCTTTAATTCCGCGAACGGGGCCACGACGGCGATCTTTCCTCTCCCGGTGACCTCCACCGGTGCGTGGGCGCAAGCTTGTGTCCGCTGGGGTTGGGATGGTTTTGCCATCCTCGGATACGACGGTCCGTACGGAACCCCGGGCAAATTGTATATTGGCAGATTGTCTCTTAAGCGACAGTAATCAGTGTCGTCGCATCGCCAACCGGTTAATTGGCGAAGAGGTGTCAGTCTGTGCAAGCGAGCGCGCCTAGGGTCGATCGCGGACTCGACTTCCGTCTTTATAGAGTGCGGTAGACACTCGCCCGACTAGTTCCTACTCCGGCGCGACGTCGGGCACAGCTCTTATGGGGTCAAATGTTATGTGCCGAGAAAATCGGGACCTTGCTTAGGAGCCACAGCATCAGCAGGGCGAAGACGATGGAGACGATGATTCCGGACGGATGATAATTCGACTCAGGCTTCGGACGATCAAACAGGTGCACGATAAATCCACCCAGGATTGAAGAGACGAGACCGAAGAGGAGCATCCAGAAAAGAGTCAGGTTCAGGTGCAAGACTGACTTGGCGACGAACCCGGCGATGAAGCCAACAATGATATACCAAATCAGATGAAGCATGATGCCATCTCCTTCCGCAAAGGAGCGTATGAGCACGGCGCGCCTGTAAGCAATAGCAAAATCACCGCGCTTTGCCGCTGCTGATTGCCGTCAGCGCCGGAACATTGGCCTGCGTCCTGGCCCTGCCCGCGCACAGTCTCCACATCGCGCACAAAGCTGGTGCGATGGAATGAGGAGAATGTCCGCGGCGATTTCTTTCTGCGATTCCTTGCGTCTAACCCATCATGCGGACGGCGACCGGTGCGTGAGTCTGGGCCGGGACTCAGGCAGCATCGCCGTATCGATCGCTCCTAATTTCCGGGTTTCCTCTTTCGACGTTCGATTATCTCGCTGCCTGACCAGGTGATCTTTCCGCCCAGTATGAACAGCGTACTGAACCCTGCTATACGTGATTCACGTATAGCATCTCCACCCGAACGAACGGCAATCAAGATATCGAATCGATAATCGCTTCCATCGCCAGGTGCCGTGGTTCAGCACGACCTTGTTCCCATTCCTGGAGGGTGCGCTTCGAAATCTTCAACTTCATCGCCGCCTCACTCTGGGAAAGGTCGTTCGCCTCCCGCCAATCGCACAACCGCTCGCCCAAGCTTTTTCGCGAAGAGCGCACCTGCCGTCGCGCGCGGCGCGTGCTGTGCGCGCGGCTAGCTTCCCGAACAGGAGGGCGGCGCGTTTGAAAACTCATCCTCAAACCAGCCGTATACGTGATTCACGTATAGCAACGCAAGCCGAAACTCAGTCGTTCAACGGCGCTCCGCGGGTTCGACAGGTATGTCAGACGTTGAACTAGCATCGGAACCATTGATCGGGGGCGAGCCGGACTACCGCGTCCCCTACGGCAACGCGCTGGAACTCTACGCCGCTCTCCAGGCCCAGAATGTGCCTTCGCGCCTCGTCATTTTCCCCGATGAAAACCACTGGGTGTTACACCCTCAGAACGCGATTCACTGGCATTGGGAAATGCAAGACTGGCTCGCCCGCTACATCGGCGGAAAGCCGACTCTCGAAAAACCCACCTTCAAAACCGACGACGCGAAACCGGACGACGCCAAGAAGGACGCAACGAAACCGGCAGACTTGTAGCCGCGGCGCTGCGTCGCCGCGTATCCGCGAGCAATCGCGCCCCGATGGCGTCCCTCCGCTCTGCCTCGAATCGCCTCTTGCCGCCCGACGCTGCGCGAGAGGGCCGCTATACGTGACTCACGTATAGCGTGAGCAACCGCCCAGCGCGGGGGAGAGCAAGCTCATGCCGGCCGCCGGACAGGAGCGACGCGACGACCAGCCACCTGCAAATCTCACTCCGAACCGTCGTGGTGCCAAACAGCGTCCCCGAGGCTCGCATGGACACCGCGAAAACGAGCCAGCAATTCATCCACCAGGTCGGCGCCGCTCTCGGCGTCAGCCCCTTCGTCCTGGCCGCGACCGCCGGCGGCTTTTGCGTCGGTTTGCTCCTGATGATCGGGGTCAGCCAGCGCATTCGCGTGGATCCTGACCCTGCCTGCGCACAGCCTGCACGCTCACGAAGTGCACGGGAAATGAAGTGACGCTGGTGTTGCCCGTAAACTCCGAGCCCAGGTCAGACCTCCAATTGTGCCCGTTCTGGTATTTCGCGCGCAAACTGTTCCTTTGAACAGCGCCTGTATTTTGCGGTTTTGGGCTCGGGCGCCACAAAAAAATGCCATCTGCAGTGTGATGGCGAAAAAAAGACTTGCCAATCGCGACACGAGAACCGCAATATGGGTCATCGCTCGCAAAAGCGAGTGGTCGTTCGGCTGATAAGCCGATACGGGGTGGTCGACGGACTGATCTTTGTAAACGGTGTTCAGCCTGGCGGCGGCGAGGAGATCGCTCCTCCCCGTAACGGTTTCGAGGCCTGGACAGCGTTCTTTAAGAAAAAGAGGGCCGCCCGCAGCTGAAACTACGAACGGCCCCGCAGATTTCCACGTCGTTCACGGACTCGCGTCGTGGAGACGCACGCCCGGTTGAATGCGCGGATGAACCCGACAGCTCATCTCACCATTCTGCCTGGACCGCGTCAAGTGGAGTTCACATCACGACGAGCAGTCCTGAGATTGTAGCCGCAGGATTTCTCTTCGCGGGCGGCGATGGCCCATTCCATCGCACATCAGAAAGGAAAGTCATGCCACTTGGAAAACATACACACAATCAAGATGGGCGATATCGGCGAGAGCGCGGTGACTCATTGGCTGGGAATCTAGCGAAGGAGTACCCGGAACTGCGCGAGGTCCATCCGCGCACGAAGCTCGATACCTTGCGCCATCGTTTTCACGTAGATTCGCTCAACAAGGTAAGAGAAGCCCTTCGCAGAAAGAAAGGAAACTGACGCAATGAAACTTGAGTTCAGCGGTCTCATGGATCTCGCGTCGCGCGAGTCCTACCTCGAAGCGCGGCGACAAGGTGGTTGGCCTACGAGCGACCTTCCGTACGCCGACACCAACGGATACCACATATACTCCGACTTGGATTTCCGGCTAATTGTCGCTGCGCCCGAAAACGTCGACGCGGCCTACCTGAATCTACAGATTCTACAGGCGTATGCCTCGGCAGCAGATTCTGTTACTAGTCGGTCGAACATCCGGCTTTTGGAAGTTCAGGGCCAGCGCCTTCACATGTTCCGCGAAGCCGAGGCGGCGACCGCGATTGTGACCCAAGAGATCGTAGAGGCGTGTAAAGCATTTTATCGGGTCGCGGTAAGGCACATCACCGCGCTGGCACCTGAAAATGCGTTTGCGATCAGAATGGCTGCTGACTACGGTCGAGCAATTTTGTTGCGGTCTGGCGGCGACGACCCAAGCGAGTCCATTATTAGCCTAGGCGATCCTGCGAATCGGCCCGCGAAAAAGTTGGCGCGTGATGTTGGGCGCTCGGGCGTTCCTGCTGGTCACCTCGCGCTCAATGAGACCGCTGTCACAAGCCAGACTGCTGCTCCGTCTTGGACGCTAATAGATTTGCGTGTGGCCCGTTCACAGAAATCTGCCGAAGCGCTCGAAGAAAGTGCCGAGCAGCAGTACAAACTTGTCTCGTTTTCCGCGATGGAAAGGCTTGCGCAGCAATTTGAACCCAATCCGAAAAATCCGGTGCAAAGTCCCCGCAAACGCAGTGGATTCATGATGCGCGCAGATCTTGACGGATTCAGCAGGCAAGTGCACGAGGCCCTGCTGGCCGGCAACGCCGGAGTCGCGAAGCTCGTCCACGACTTCAGCACAATTATGCAATATCCCGCGGCATTCAAAGATAGCCTGCCGGAAGGGGTAAAAGTGCTTTTGTTCCCGTGGGCCGGCGATTGCGCGAATCTTCTCCTCGAATGCGAAGAGTACGCGATCGAGCGGAGTTATCTTCCGAATCGCGCCGCCCTGAACTGGCATGACCAGGGACGCGGCATCGCAACGTCGGGAATCACGTGGAAAGGGCCGATGCGCGGGTGCAAGTGGGTGGTGGCTATTGCTGGTGGAGAACATGCAGCGGCGAATCACGGATTTGTTCTGACCGGCAACATCGCCGCCGGGGGGCGCACATTCCACATCGGCGCCGGCTGGTCTTGGCGTCGATCCCTGGACGCTGAGCAATCCACCTCGACCCCCGCGGAGTACACAATCATCCACAACGAAGACCATACGCCGTTGGACCCTCTACTAAAGCCGCCATACGCTGATCATCGGGATCATCCGGCATTGTTTAAAATCGCTTCATTTGAAGCATTGGTTAAAGCCCAACGTGAGCACGACAAAGAAGCTGCCCGCAGTTCAGCAGTTACGGTCGCGAGTACCGGTATTCAAGTGAAGGCGGCACGGCCCTATGTCAGACGCATTAGTCCGAATCGAGATCGCCGCGACTAACTCGGAAGCTATTAATCTCACACAGGAGATCGCTACATATTTCGTCGCGAGCGAGGTGCAGATACACACTCCGCCTGCGCTGGCTCGTCGTGGGGATTTTTCTTTTCCAATTGGCGGAGCAACAGTAGCTGGCACCCTGAATCTCACGCATTCCGACGGAAGCACGACGGTTGCGGCGCACTGCTCGATCAGCGTGTCTCCCGCGTGGCGAAAAAAGGCTCCAATCCTGCGTTGTTCCGATAAATGGATTCGTGGTCGCGAACGTTCGGAGCCCAATCCGAGTTGGCACGTCAACTCCGACGGGACGCTATGCTACATGCTCGACAACGAGTGGGCGGATGTGCTAGCTGAGGTCGAGGAATTGCATGGCGTCAGTGCGGCGCTGGCGACCGCAGCTGGTTACGCGATCAACAGCGTGCGCTGGCTTCTTTATCGACATTTACAAGGTTACCGACGTAAATTGGTTTCGTGGGATCCGCAATGGCCGCAGTGGCCGCATTATGCCGATGGTATTTGGGCCTACCACCGCGAAAAACTCCGCAACCGCAAACGGAAGTGAAGGCTTCCGGCTCAAACGATAGTTGGGAGGTGAATGTTGCGCACGCGCGCGCCGCTTACGCCAATACGCAAGAGATCATCCGATTCATCGATACGAAGACGAGTGTCTTAACTGGGATCGTCACGGTTACAACCGGTGTTCCCCTGGTGATGTTCAAGTACGCGCTGACTCGCAATTCGGCCGAGGCGGCGCCGGTCATCAGCTGGTACAACCACGCACCCCAGTTTTCCAAAGACTTGGTGTTTGCCGCCGCGATACCGCTGGCCGTAGCGTTCGTATTTGGCCTCTTCAGCTTACTCGCATCCACGAATGGCTTGATGTCGCGCCCAACGCGCAACTGGCGAGACAAGCAGGAAGGCTTGTGGGTAGAGCTAGGCCGAATTTTGCTCCGCACTTTGACGCTCGGCTTGTTTGGAAAACGTAAAGTTACAACAGCTAGCCATACCTGTTTGTTTCCGTTATTCGACAATTCGGGCGCGGCTGAAGCCCATCGTAACTTCGCGAGACTGGCAGGAAGCCAATACACTCGATCCGACGTACTCGCCGAGTATGCGGCGCAACTCGAAGCGGTTGGAGGAATCATGAACATCAAGATTAATCGCAACAGGGCTGCGGTGTTCTGGTTCGAGAGGCAGATGTTCGCATACCTACTCTGCGTCGCTCTAGCTGTAACAGCTTTCTTGTGGCCGAACGCGCCCGTGTCAGGGCTTGGCGCACACCCGGCCGCCTCTCCTGCGATTGCAGCGCAGCCAAGCGTGAGCCCTTCGCCGGCATACACGCCTACTCCTCCTCCTTAGCCGTGACTCTCAGCGAGGATATTAAAAGCTCCGTTACAGATATTTTCTCCCGGGCCTGGACGATCCGCGACGGACGAGTCGTACCGGAACCAGGTTCTATCTCCCTCGCGAATGACGGAATCAAAGTGCAAGCAACAGTCCTGTACGCAGACATGGCTGAATCTACGAACATGGTCGATTCACAACGTCCAGAGTTTGCAGCCGAAATTTACAAAGCGTACCTGCTCTGCGCGGCTAAGATTATCCGTTCGGAAGGAGGAACAATCACGGCATACGATGGCGATCGGGTCATGGCAGTCTACATCGGTGACTCAAAGAATTCCTCTGCCGCGCGAACCGCGCTCAAAATCAACTATGCGGTCAAAAGTCTCATTAACCCTGCAGTTGCGCAGCAGTATCATGTCGCATATGAAGTAAAGCACGTCGTCGGCGTTGATGCGAGTGCCCTTCTCGTCGCTCAGACGGGAATTCGCGGCTCAAACGATCTCGTTTGGGTCGGTCGGGCTGCAAATCACGCAGCGAAGCTAACTACGCTCGCTCCCGAGTTCCCATCATGGATCACGAAAGAAGTCTATGACGTGTTGCCACTTGATGTGCGGGAGACCCGCGGTCGCGTCATGTGGGAAGCGCGAAGATGGACCGGGATGGGGGATCGTCTTATATACTGCTCGAATTGGACATGGCCACTATAGCTAAGCTCGAGCGATGGTAGAGAAATATAGCCAAACTTTCGGATCCGTTAACTCGCTTAGTATTGTGCGGATGTGAAATGTCGGCTGTGTCTCTGTGAAGCGCGTTTGTGCAAATCGCACATCATACCTGAATTCCGCTTTGCAGGATTCTACGACGAGCGGCACCGGATGATAGAAGTCACCGATGTAAATGCAGGCAAGGTCGCGCGACCCCAAAAGGCGTGGCGAGAGCGACTGCTGTGTACCCGGTGTGAGGCCGTAATTAGCAGATATGAACGGCACGCTCGACGACTTTTCGTTGACCCGCTTCCGCCGCACATGCCTGGCGCAAGTAAAGCGCGAGTTCACAGCCGCATTGAGTACACCAAACTAAAGCTATTTTTCCTTTCTGTTCTTTGGCGTTCTTCGGTCAGCAGCCATCCTGTGTTTAGACACGTGTTTTTAGGACCGCATGAAGAGGTTCTTCGCGAAATGCTACTTGGCGGGCGCCCGGGGGAGGCGCACGAATATCCGATCTTGGTTTGGGCTCTCCACTTTCAACGTGAACCGTTAAGGGACTTCATGGTCGAGCCGACGTACATGCGAGTTGAACAGCTGAAATGTTATCGATTTGTCATCACAGGATTCATCGTTCTCGTTTTCGTTTCGCAACAGACACCATCAGATAAATTCATGCGGATTGTGCTGAGGCCAGAAAACCCTGTCACCACTTATGACAGTGAGCTATCGGAGCATCGGTTTCTGCGGGAGGTGTGGAATCGTGCCGCAGAGACTACGAAGGACGTGCAGATATGATCATATCGCCCGCGAGCCAGGCTTATCCTTCAACCTGTTCGGCTGGCGCGAGTCTGATAGGCCGGTGATGAAGACGCCGAAAGAACGCAACGCGCCAACTGCCGTTCCTGTGGACTCCGCTGAGACGGCGAAGTTCTTAGCTTCTCACACCCTTCCGCTAGGGTTAAAACGTGACGCTCAAGATGAGCCATATGAGGTTGCTTCGCGGGCCACGTTTTCGCTGCTCGAAGTTAACCGCAGACATTTCTTCGTTACCTCCGCTCACGTTTTAGAGAAATTTCGAGAAATGCAGTTGGTTTATCCGAACCCCCAGCTTGTGGCTTATACAACCATCCCGAAATTCACTGAGTTGTACGGTTTTGCACTGATCGATGTCGAGAGTGAGGTCCTGGATGTTGCAGTATTTTCCGGCCACCAAGACAGAGTCGATCTTACAGGGCACTCCTTTATTCCTTACGACCGTTCCTATCTCGTCGACCCTGTCGTGGGCGAAATGGTCTGCATCGTTGGTTACCCAAGCGACAATGTCGAAGTCGTGCCTGGACGAGCGGATCTGAACTACACGCAAATAATCTTCCCGATATCTAGCATTTCAGACCGGCAGATAGTTCTTGCCGACGAGCAAGGAAATCGAATGTTTCAAGATTTCTTCACCCCTGACGCGACTCAGATCGGGCTGGGGGGTTTGAGCGGCAGCGCGGCGTATGTCCTTCGCAATTCAATTTACAGATTCGTTGGCATTGTAAAAGAGTGCGAGGAGAGGAACCATACCATTATTATCTCACGGCTGGGATGTCTGGACCGTAACGGCAAAATTGACCGGTCACGGATGCCGTACTAACGGAACACGGTTCGGAAGGGGTCAAAGCTTACATTGCCCTCAACACCGCAAGCTCCTGGCTAGCGGTCAATCGTCGCTTGTTGCGGAAGGATCTCATCGAAAAGACCGAGCGATCTCGGGGTCTAACGAGAGGTTGAACTGATCTTGACGAGATCGGCTGGCCCGCCGAACTCGCCCTCCGGGCAAGCCTGTTGCTTGTCTACCCGATCGCGCCCGTCTCCGCGATCGTGTTCCCACCGGGTTAACAATGATGATCATGCCTTCGCGTAGATCTCCGCTCCGGCCTGGTTGAAGTCGCGAGCCTTTTGTTCCAGTCCTTTTCGCACCGCCTCGTCCTCCGCCAGTCCCTGTTCAGCAGCGAATTTTCTTACGTCTTCGGTGATTTTCATGGAACAAAAGTGCGGACCGCACATAGAACAGAAGTGTGCGGTTTTCGCGCCCTCTTGAGGCAAGGTTTCGTCATGGAACGCCTGAGCTGTTTCTGGGTCCAGGCTCAAGTTAAACTGATCGTTCCACCTGAATTCGAACCTTGCCTTGGAAACGGCGTTGTCGCGGTGTTGGGCGCCGGGGTGGCCTTTGGCCAGATCGGCGGCGTGGGCGGCGATTTTGTAGGCGATGACGCCGTCTTTGACGTCTTTCTTGTTCGGCAGACCGAGGTGTTCTTTAGGTGTGACGTAGCAAAGCATGGCGCAGCCGTACCAGCCGATCATGGCGGCGCCGATCGCGCTGGTGATGTGGTCGTAGCCGGGCGCGATGTCGGTGGTGAGCGGACCCAGCGTGTAGAAAGGGGCTTCGTCGCACCACTCGAGTTGTTTCTCCATGTTCTCCTTGATCATGTGCATGGGGATGTGGCCGGGGCCTTCGTTCATCACTTGCACGTGCTGTTTCCAGGCGCGCTGGGTCAGCTCGCCCTGGGTGTAAAGCTCGGCGAACTGGGCTTCGTCGTTCGCGTCGGCGATACTGCCTGGCCTCAGGCCATCGCCGATGGAGAAGCTGACGTCGTAGGCGGCCATGATCTCGCAGATCTCGTCCCACTTCGTGTAGAGGAAACTTTCCTGGTGATGAGCGAGGCACCACTTGGCCATGATCGAGCCGCCGCGCGAGACGATGCCAGTGGCGCGACGCGCGGTCATCGGGATGTAACGCAACAGCACGCCGGCGTGGACGGTGAAGTAATCGACCCCCTGCTCTGCCTGTTCGATGAGGGTGTCGCGATAAATTTCCCAGGTCAATTCTTCGGCGCGGCCGCCTACTTTTTCGAGCGCCTGATAGATCGGCACGGTGCCGATGGGCACGGGCGAATTGCGAATGATCCACTCGCGGGTGGCGTGGATGTTTTTGCCGGTGGACAGATCCATCACGGTGTCGGCGCCCCATTTGGTGGCCCAACGCATTTTCTCGACTTCTTCCTCGATCGACGACGCGACGGCGCTATTGCCGATATTGGCGTTGATTTTTACGAGGAAATTGCGGCCGATGATCATCGGCTCGGATTCGGGGTGGTTGATGTTGGCGGGGATGATGGCGCGGCCTCGCGCAATTTCGCTACGAACAAACTCGGGAGTGATTTCGGATGGGATCGCAGCGCCAAACGCGTTTCCCGGGTGCTGATGCGCGAGGGAATTTCGAATCTCGAATTTCGAATTTCGAATGTTTCCAGACTCGCGGATAGCGATGAACTCCATCTCTGGGGTGATGATGCCGCGGCGGGCGTAGGCCAGCTGCGTGACGGCATTGCCATTTCGAGCGCGAAGCGGCTTGCGCTGGAATTTAGGATTTGATCCCGCGACTGCGGGATTGGGATTTGGAGTTCGGGATTTGGAGCTTCCGTTCCGGTGCGTCTCGGATAGCCAACCATCGTCTTGTGGCCGAACAGCGCGTCCCTCGATTTGGACCGTATCATTACGGGCAGCGATCCAATCGGCGCGCAGCGGTGGCAGACCCTGCTCGACGTCCGGGGTAACGGCCTCGTCGCCCCAGGGGCCGCTGGTGTCGTAAACGCGGACGGCTTCGTTGACTTCGATTTCGCCGGAGATGGTTTTAGTTGGGGCGAGCGAGATTTCGCGGAACGGGACGCGAATGTCCGGATGGAGCGAGCCAGGGACGTAGACCTTGCGGGAGTTCGGCAAAGATTTGTTATCCGCAGATTGCACAGATTTCCGCAGATTATTTTCTTTCAAATCTGTGAAATCGGGATCGAGGGAATCTGTGGATAATAAAGTCTTCATAAAATGGAAAAGCCATGCGCGGGAAACCCATGGCTGAGAAATCTGGCAGTCCGTCTTCGGACCTACTGTGGCCTCGCTCCCTTCGGCGGAATTACCCGCATCAGGTTCAAGGGGTTCGTCCAGGACGTCTCAGCCGTGTCGGCTCCCCCGCTCTTTGAAGAAAGTAAGAAGGAAGAAGTAAGAAGGCAAAAGAAATTAAGAATTAAGAAGGAAGCCGTAACGGATGCGCAGCAACGGCCGGGCTTTCCATTAAGAAATCAGACACCCGCGCCTGAATTCCTGTCTCCCCTTCTTAATTCTTAATTTTTAATTCTTACTTGGCCGAGCCTTCGGCCTTCGCGTTGGTGTGGAAAATCACCATCCAGGTGCCGTTCTCCATTTTCCAGACGGTGCCGCAATTATAGGTGGCGGACGTATCCTTGCCGTTCTCGGTGCCCTGGACCGCGCACTTGTAAGTGGTGACGATCACGTCGGGTTCGTCCGAGAACGCGGTGTAATCGCTGATCGCAAACGACTTCATGTCGGTCTTTTGCATGCCGTCCACTTCCGCTTTCAAATCGACGATGCCGTTCGCATACACGGCCCGATAATCCTTATCCAGGAGCTTTTTGAAGCCGTCGGCGTTCTTATCTTTGTAGGCCTGCCAGGCTTCCTTCTCTTTCGCCATGATGGCGTCCTTATCGGGCGTGGCGGCGATCGAAAGTGCAATCGACGCGAACCATACTGTCACTGCGAGGCTGAAGTATTTTTTCATAGGGCTCCTTTGGTTGATTGGTCGCAGCCTAACGAGTGAGGGCGAGGAGGGTCAATGGGAAACGCAGGAGCGTTTCGTGTAGTGGCGGCTGTCACCAGCCGCAGACGTGCCGCCCATATGCCGGGTCGAGACACCCGCCGCCACACCGAACTACGGTTCCGGCTCGGAGCCGGCGAGGGAGGGATCAACGGGCGGTGCGGTCGCGACCGGCGTTTGCGCCGGTGCGGGATTCACAACCGGAATGAACGGAGGATTCGACGAGATCGGATTCGAGGCGGGCTCCAACGTGGAAGGTGGTAAGGCGAGATCTACCACATTGATTTCACCGGCGGCTTGCGCACGATACTCGGCGACGAGCATCGGGCGTTGCTTTTTCTCGACCAGGCCGCGGTAGCCTTCGACGCCGACGCAAATCGATTCGGCCAGTTGTTTGCGCCATTCGGGATCGGCGATCCGTTTGGCGTCGCCGCTCGATTCGCTGAGGAAACCGCCTTCAACCAGGATCGCCGGAATCTGGGTGCGGCGGAGAACGGCGAACCGGGCCCGCTTAATGCCGCGATCGAATTCCTGGAGAAAATGGCCGCACATCGAGTGATACACGACGGCCGCGAGCTCGAAGCTCTGCGCTTCCATCGGGCTGCCGGCCTGCATGTTTACAAAGTGAAGCGCGAGCGATTCGTCGTTCGTCGAGGGCGCACCGCGCGGAGTGAGGGAGAAAATTTCGAAGCCGGTCGCGCTCGGATTGGTGTTGGTGGCGTTGAAATGGATGCTGACGAAGATGGAGTCCCTGGTCTGGTTCGCGATCCGGGCCCGGACTTCGAGCGGGATGAAGACGTCGTTCTCGCGGGTCATGACGACTTTGAATCCCTTCGCCTGAAGCAGCGGTCGGAGCTTTCGCGCAACATCGAGGGCGAAATCTTTTTCGTTCCCGAAGGTGCTGGCGGCGCCTTTGTCGTAACCGCCGTGGCCGGGATCGAGGACGATGGTTTGGATTTTGCCGGTGCGCTGGATCATGTGGGGGCGGAGCTGCGGCTCGATCGTTTTCGCGAGGTCGATGCGGGAGACCAGGAACTTGTTGTCGTGCGCGATGACGGGGAAACAAAACCAGTTGCGGACGCCGTTCACGATGGCTTCGCGGCTGTCGAGGGTGACCTGGAGCTGGTTGCGGCCGTTGTTGAGGACAACGCTTTTTCCGGTGGAATCGACATTGCCGATCAGGCCGTAGAATTTCGCGATGTTATCGAGGCTGAGGTAGTCGCGCGGGCCGACTTTAATGACTTGCCAATCGCTGTTCGGCGTGGGCGAGGCTTTTGCGGTGGGAGTGGCGGATGGTTTGGCTGAGGGTTTGGACGACTTCGAGGAGGACTTCGATTTGGCGAAGCCGACCGGGACGAGGCAAAGGCAGAGCACGCCGGCGATAAGCAGGGAGCGGAGTCGCGGGGCGTTCATTATGTTTAGCGGCGCAGGATAGGTGCCATAACGGTATCGGATGCGGGATTGGAAATGGGCGGACACTTGTGCGTTCAATCTTGGAGCTGTAGAGGCGGCTGTCGCGAGCCGCAGAGTGCAAGGGGAGTGCGGGTGAGGACACCCGCCACTACACCGAAATCGGCGGTCTGGAGAGCGCCGCTCCTTGGAGGGGGACGATCACGAGCACGAGCACCCGCCTTCGCAGCTACGGCGCGGCAGGCGAGCACGATTACGAACGAGACGGGAGGCTGGGAATGAGGGGGTGGACAAGCTGGGGGTTTCACCGTTTTGTGTTGGATGCTTAAGCCGATCTATCTCCTGATCACGGGTTTGCTGGCAGCTGGCCCTCTGCTCGCGCAAACCGAACCAAACAAATCGCCCGCCAAAGACGCGGCGAAACCGCCGACCATCAAGGAACCGGCAAAGAAGCCTGCGGAACAAAGTCCCCCACCCGCACCCGGCCAAAGTCCGGCGATTGCGCCGAACACGTCGACGGACGCCTCAGCGAAGCCGCAGGTCGATAAAAACCCGCCACCGCTCGATCCAAAGAACATGGATACGTCGGTGAAGCCGGCTGACGATTTTTACATGTTCGCCAACGGCGGCTGGATCAAGAACAACCCGGTGCCGCCGGAATTCTCGCGCTGGGCTGCGTTTAACGAGCTCGCGGAAAAGAATAACGACGCGCTCCATGAGATCGCGGAAAAAGCCGCGGGCGGCAACGCGCCGGCGGACGCCTCCAAGGATTCCAAGAAAGCCAAGGGGAACGAGAAAACCACTTCCGCCGACGTGCAAAAGGTCGGCGACTTTTATGCGAGCGGGATGAACGAAACGGCGGTTGATGGCGCGAAAGCCACGCCGCTTCAGGACGAGTTCAAGAAGATCGACGCGATGAAAGATCGCAAGGATGTGCTGAAAGAGATCGCGCATTTCCACGCGATGGGCTGGCGCGCGTTGTTCGGATTTGTTTCGGGTCAGGACGACAAGGACAGCACCCGGGTGATTGGGCAGGCCTACCAGGACGGCCTCGGAATGCCGGACCGCGATTATTACACGAAGACCGACGAAGCCTCGCAGAAGCTGCGCGACGAATACGTCGACCACGTGACGAAAATGCTGACGCTCGCGGGCACGCCTGCGGATCAGGCGGCCAAAGATGCCCACAAAATCATGGACCTAGAGACAACGCTGGCAAAAGCGTCGCGGACCCGAGTCGAGCTGCGCGATCCAATAAAGAATTACAACAAGATGAAAGTCGCCGAGCTCCAGACCATGACGCCGGACTGGAATTGGTCGGAATATTTTAAGGAGATCAAGCTGAGCAATCCGGGCGACACCAATGTTGGCCAGCCGGATTTCTTCAAGGCCGCGAACGACGTCTTCAAAACAACGGCCGTGGAAGATTGGAAGCCGTATCTGCGGTGGCATCTCATCCACGAAATGGCGCCGATGCTCTCGAGCGATTTCGTGAACGAAAATTTCCGATTCAGTGAAGCAACCCTGCGGGGCACGAAACAGATCAAGCCGCGCTGGAAACGTGTCGTGACGAAGGAAGACGAAGAACTCGGCGAGGCGCTCGGAAAACTTTATGTGGCCGAAAAATTTCCGCCGGAAGCGAAAGCTCGCGCGTTGGAGATGGTCAACAATTTGAAAGACGCGTTGGCGGAGCGGATCAAGACGCTGGATTGGATGGACCAGCCGACGAAAGACCAAGCCTTGAAGAAACTGGCCGCCTTCCAGGTGAAGATCGGGTATCCCGACAAGTGGCGCGACTATTCGAACCTAAAGATCGATCGGACGTCGTACGCGCAAAACGTGATGCGCGGAGACATGTTCGAAGTCGATCGCCGAATGAAGAAAATCGGCAAGCCGGTCGATCGCGCCGAGTGGGGCATGACGCCGCCGACGGTGAACGCTTATTACAACCCGAACATGAACGAGATCGTGTTCCCGGCGGGCATCATGCAGCCGCCGTTCTTCGATCCGAAGGCGGACGATGCGGTGAACTACGGCGGCATGGGTGCGGTCATCGGACATGAGATGACCCACGGGTTCGACGACCAGGGCCGGCAATTCGATGCGGTGGGCAACTTGCGCGACTGGTGGTCGAAAGCATCGGCTGACGAATACGACAAGCGCCGTCAGGTGGTGGTCGCCCAATACAATGCAGCGGAGCCGCTGCCGGGGATGCATATCAACGGCGAGCTGACCCAGGGCGAGAATATCGCGGACATCGGCGGCGTGAAGATCGCGTTCATGGCGTTCAAGAAAGCCATGGCGAAAAAAGGCCCGCAGCCGAAGATCGACGGGTTCACGCCCGAGCAACGGTTCTTCCTGGGTTACGCCCAGATTTGGCGGAACACGCAGCGCGATGAAGATCTGAAGCTGCGCCTGAACACCGATCCGCATTCACCGGGCCGCTTCCGCACTCTGATTCCGCTGTCGAACTTCGACGAATTCCAGAAGGCGTTCGAAATTCCGGATGGCTCACCCATGGTGCGACCGGTGGCCGAGCGCGTGAATATTTGGTGACCGCGCTGGCGGAATTGTTTCAGTAATCAACCGCCGTTTCGGCTCGAGGCCCGGAACGGCGGTTTTTTTTGCCTGTAAGACAGGGCGCAGGGAGCAAACAAGGTTCAGGCGGAAAAAATCTGCGAACTTCGGTTTCCAGAAGTCGTAGTAGGAGGTGACGGGCAACAGTACCTTAAGGAGCTGTTCCTCCAGCGTCTGGTTGTTCCCCCCAGAATCCCCCATTCGCCGGCCCGTTTTGGAATTGCGATCATGGCGCGCACGCTTTACACCGTCGTGGCATGCGCCGCGTCCTGGTTCTCCTGACCTGCGTGTTGATTTCGTCGGTTCCCGGTTGCGCGCTTCATCGCTCGGCCACCAAATCGCTCGCGGAAAAACGGAGCCGGGAGAAAGAAGCGCGAGCGGCGGCGGAAGAATGGCTGGCGCTGATTGATGCCGCGGATTACGCGACTGCCTATGCTCGCGAACCGGAACGGTTGCGCGCGGCGGCGACCGAAGAACAATTCGTCCGCTCCATGGAAGGCCGGCGCGCGCCTTTTGGAAAAATGCTTTCGCGGACTTTTATTGGCGCCGCGTTCACCCGGAAACTCACGGGGGCGCCTGACGGACATTACGAGAGCATCCTGTTTCGGACATCGTTTGCGCACAAAACCGTAGCGGCGGAACGAGTCATTCTGAGCTTGGAGTCCGCGGAGTGGCAAGTGGTAGATTACCGGGTTTACTAAGCCCGTTTTCGCCGAAGCAATTTGGATTGCTGCGCAAAAAGCGCCAGCTAAGATCGGCTCGCTGCTAAACAACCAACCTAAAATTACTCATGAAGCTTCATACCCATCTCAAAAAAATGTTCCTTGTCGGTTGCGCTTTGCTCGTCACCACCGTGGTGCCGATGACGCGCGGCGCGGATGACGAATATTCGTTCAAGGTTAAAAACACCACCGACGAACTGATCACGAAAATTCTCGTCTCGGAGGACGGCGAAAAATACGGCTTTTTCGATATTGGAAAAGGCATCAAGCCAGGCGACACGGTGACGTTGGTTTGGGATAAGTCGACCAACAGCGGCTCCTGCCACCAGTGGTTTAAGGCAGTGTGGGAAAGCGGCAAGGAAGGCAAGCCGGTGAAGTTCGACTTCTGCGAGAAGGGACTCGAACTGGAGTTCTAAGATCGCGAAACTGATTTTGAATGCGGCAGAGCGCTTTAACGCTCTGCCGCATTTTCGTATGAAGCGGTTCGCCCTGGTTGCCTTTTTCGGCGCGACCATTTCGGTCTTCGCCGCCGAGCCGGAATCGGCGGACCTGCGTTATTTCCGCGAGCTGGTCGAGACGCGCAATTACTCGTTAGGCCAGCCGGTCTCACCGCAGCTGACGGCGGATGGCAAAGCCGTCGTGTTTCTCCGCGGCGGCGCGCGCGACCCGGTTTTGCGCCTCTACGAATTCACGATCGCCGACTCGAGCCTCCGCGAGATCCTGACTCCGGAAAAATTGTTGCAAGGTGGCGAAGAAAAACTCAGCGCGGAAGAAAAGAGCCGGCGCGAACGCGAGCGCCAGAGCTTGCGAGGCTTCACCAGTTTTGAGCTGTCGAAAGATGGCAGCAAAATCCTCGTGGCTCTTTCGAGCAAGCTCTACGTCATCGCACGCGCGGACGGCGGCGTTACCGAGTTACCGGGCAAGAACTGGATCGACCCCCACTTTTCGCCGGACGGCCGCACCGTCGCCGCAGTTAGCGCAGGCGAATTGCATGTCATCGATTTGGAGACCAAAGCGGACCTGGCAGTGACTTCTGGCGCTACGGAAACGTTGCAGCACGGAACGGCGGAATTCGCGGCTCAGGAAGAAATGGATCGTCACGAAGGGTTCTGGTGGTCTCCCGATTCACAATCAATAGCCTACCAAGAGACCGACAACAGCGGAGTCGAATCGCGATTCATTGCCGATCCATTGCACCCGGAGACGAAACCGGCGAAAAATTTCTACCCGCGTGCCGGAACGCAGAACGCAAAGGTGCGGCTGGGAATCGTCGCGCGCACCGGCGGCGAGACACGCTGGGTCGAGTGGGACCGCGAAAAGTACCCGTATCTTGCGCGGGTCGTTTGGAAAGAAACTGCGGCGCCGCTTTGCGTGCTGGTGCAGAACCGCGAGCAGCAGGAGGAGTCGCTTCTGACCGTCGATCCGAAAACTGGAACGACGCGCGAATTATTGCGGGAGACCGATTCTGCCTGGCTGAATCTCGATCACAAACCGATGCCGGTTTGGCTAAGAGACGGAAAGAAATTTCTGTGGACGACCGAGCGCAATGGCTCATGGCAGGTCGAGTTTCATTCAGCAGAAGGCGCGCTCGTGCGCGCAGTCACGCCGGCTGACTTCCAGCTCGAAGAGCTGATCGATCTGGATGATGCAGATCGATCGGTCGTTGTTACTGGTGGACCTGATTCGCGAGAACGCCATTTGTATCGATTTTCGCTCGAGGGAAAAAGCGAGCCGCGAAAATTGACCCGCGAAGCCGGGCGGCATGTTGCTGTGTTCAGCGAAGCAAAGCAGCAATTTCTTCATCGCTTTGACCTGATGGACGGACACTCCGGATGGGAAATTGCGCGTGCTTCTGACGGAACTGCTGTCGTTGCTCTTCCTTCCGTAGCCGAAAAGCCGTCGACCTTGCCCAAGGTTGAACTTCTCCGAACACAAGGGGCCCGCCCGATGGATGCAGCGGTCGTTAGGCCGCACGACTTTAAGACCGGTAACCGTTATCCGGTGATCCTGGATGTTTACGCCGGCCCCGGCCACAAGCAGGTGCTCGCCCAGCCAGATCGTTACATGATCGATCAATGGATGGCGGACCGCGGTTACATCGTGGTGGCGATCGATGGGCGCGGCACACCAGGCCACGGCCGCGATTGGGAACGGGCAATCCGCGGCGATCTGATCAAGGTCGCGCTTGAGGATCAGGTCGCCGGTTTGCGAGCACTAGGGAAACGGGAAACGGCGATGGATCTTAAACGCGTTGGCGTAATCGGCTGGTCGTTTGGCGGTTATTTTTCGGCAACGGCAGTGATGCAAAAGCCGGAAGTTTTTCGCTGCGCGGTTGCGGGCGCGCCCGTGGTGACGTGGGAGAATTACGACACACATTACACGGAGCGTTATCTGGGATTGCCTTCGGAAAACCCGGAAGGCTATCGCGCGAGTAGCGTCCTAACCTACGCTTCGAAGTTAAGCCGCCCGCTGCTCCTCATTCACGGATTGACCGACGACAACGTTTATTTCCAACACTCTGTCCAATTGTCGGAAGCACTCTTCGAAGCCGGCAAGGACTTCAATTTCCTTCCGCTGCTCGGCACTCACATGGTGAGCGAGCCGTTGCTGCGCTTGCGCCGGCAAACGCGCCTCATGGAATTCTTCGACGCGGAATTGAAACCGAAGACGAAGTAGCGCCCGCTACTGCGAGCTGCGCATCACCTTTTGCACATCTGATTTCGTCCCGTCCTTGTAGGTGATTTGAACCGCCGCGTACTGAGAGTTGGCGGGCACGGTGATATAAACCACGTCATCTCCGGCGATGTACATCTTGTCGCTCGGCTTGAATTTATAAACCTGATCAACCGCGTCGCTGTTGATCGAGTATCGAATTTCCTGGATGACCGGCCGATACGACAGGAGGTGGGTGAAATAGAGAAGCACCTTGCCGTCGTAATCGCGGAACGAGAGCCACGAACCCTTCGTCATTTCCAGAATCTGTTTGCCCTGGGCCAGCTGTTCGCTCGCGGTTGAAAACTTCAACGTGTACGGGCCATTCGTCGCCCCGTTCTTGTCCGTGTACTTCACCTCCATCGTGTGATCGCCGGGAGCGAGGTTGGGCATCGGCACATATGTGTTAATCATTGGCAAACCGGTCTGCGGGCTCTTTTGCGGGAGGTGCCCGGTTGAGACAAAGTCGCCTTTCCGGTCGAGGCGATAAAACAGTTCGGTTGCCTTGAAATCGGCCAGCGAAAAGATGGCGGCCCAGCCGGAGTTGCTCTGCTGAGTCGTTAGCGTGACCGGATTTTCCAGGACGCGCTCCGGAGTGCTGATCAGTTTCGCATACCGGGCCGCACCGGCGTCGATCCATTTCTGCGCTTCTTTTTTATCGATAAAATACTTCTCGAACTTTCCGGCGGCGTGCGCGGCGCGGAATTTCTCCAACCAATCTTTCTCGGCCCGTTTGTCAGCGATTGTCTGCTCGCCTTTTCGGTCCTCGGAATATTCCTGGCTGATCAGCCAGGCGAGCGGACCAAAATCAGGATGCTCGGCGGCCAAAGCTGTAAGTTTGTTTATGCGGGCGTCGCCCTCTTCGAGCATCGCCATCGCCGTCTGATAAGAAACCGTCGGCGGCTTTAGTTTGTCGCCGAAATATCGCATCGCCTCGGCCGCCCCGGCTTTTCCCTCGGCGGATTTCAGCATCGTCTCGTAACTCATCCACGGATCGATCGCTTCCAGGTTAGAGACCAGGTATTCGGAGTATTCCTTGCGAGCGGCGGTAAAGTTTCCGCCGAGCTCCTGGATTCTCGCGTTGTGATAATGCTCTTCTGGCGTCTTGGGATTTTGAATGACGCCACCGTTCGAAGCGAGCGCTTCAAAGCGGTCCGCGATTTTGTCCAGCGTCGCCTGGCTCTTGTCGAGCTTCGTGGATACTTTGCTCTGGCCAAACACGAGCCAGATCACGAGCACGGCGACAAACGCCAGGAGAGCCGCGATTCCCCAAGCCCAGCGGCGAGCGCCTTTCCGCAATTGAGTGAGATCGTCGCGGAGTTTGAGCACGCCTGCCTCCAGCGCTTCGCGGGTTTTGAGCGGATGGAAAAGATGCGAGTCCGCCTTGAGCACACCTCGATACGCCGCCTGGAGCTGACGCAACTCTTCCGGCTCCGGTTCGTGCGGATCGATCGGAAAATCTTCGTCCATGAAAAGGTACCAGACCTTGGTTCCCTTTTTCCGGGCGTAGAGCGCTTCATATTGGGTGTAGCTGACTCGGCCGAAATCGGGATCCGGCGAGGATGGTTCGGCGCCATAACACTGACCCACGAGCTGCACCACGCCTTTGCTCTGGTCGATTTTGTCCCGCAACATCTGGCGGAGATCGCCGGTCTCCGTCCCGAAAATGTCCTGCCAGATCGGTTCGTACCCGAGGAAGGTCAGGGTGTTGGAAACGAGCTGGCGAGCACTGCGCAATTCCTTGCTAACAGCGGAGATAAAGATCGTAGGGCGCGGCGACATGGCGAAGTTTTTAACGAAGCGGTTGTCGCGTGACAAGCACGCAACTACCTGACGCGGCTGACCTAACGATCTTGCGTGAATTTTGGAGGGACGACCGCGGTGTCGTCCGGGAAACAAGCAGGACGGGACGGCGCCCGTCCCTCCAAATCATTTGTTCATAGCGAGCCGCGGAAGCACGGCCTCGATGCTAGCTCGTTCCGGCTCGAGCCATGGAGGCAAGACCAGCGATTCGCCAAGATGCGCGGGATCTTCATCGACCGCGAAACCCGGGCCTTCTGTCGCGAGCTCGAACAACACTCCGCCGGGTTCCGGGAAATAAACTGACTTAAACCAAAACCGATCGATCACCGGCGTCGGCCGCGAACCACCTTCGCGCACCCGGGTCCGGACTTCGTCCTGATGTTTCTCATCGTCTACGCGCCAGGCGAGATGGTGGATGCTTCCTGTCCCCCACGCGCCCCGTCCGGACGTAGGACTTTCGTAAAGGTCGACGTACGCGCCCGACTTTCCGCCAGCGACACCGTAACGGTGCCAGCCGTTCTCGGTGCCGAGATGCGTGAAACCCATCGCGTTGGTCAGGAATGACGTTGTCCGAATCAGATCGCGCTCAACCATCCGCGCACTTTCGAGTCCGCGGATTTGATATTGCTCGGGAATCGGACTGCCCTTCCACGCGGTGAAAGGACGGCCTAACGACTCCTCGTTTTCAACGAGCGCGACGCGCAACCCGTGGGGATCGCGCAAGGGCAAAACCGTTCTGCCAAACCGCGACTCCACTTCACCGACCGCGGCGCGATGTTTTCGCAGGCGATCGCCCCAGAAATCGAGACTGTCCGGCGGCACGGCGAGCGCGACTTCGCTGCTCAAGCCGTAACCTTCGCGGCTCGGCGCCATTTGCGCCCAAGGGAAAAACGTGAGGTCGGTTCCAGGATGACCTTCGGCGTCCGCGTAAAACAAATGATAGGTCCCGGGATCGTCCTGGTTCACGCTGCGCTTCACCAGCCGCATGCCGAGCACGCCAGCGTAAAAATCGAGATTTTCCTGAGCCGGACCGGCGATGGCAGTGACGTGATGAAGTCCGTGGACGGTGTGCATCGCGCTAACTTCGCGCGTCCGCGGGGCGTGCGCTATTGCAAATGGTAGGCTTCCACCAACGCGACGCCGTTCGTGCCGTTCACGCCACTGACAACGGCGGTATAATTTCCGGGCGCGAGATCGATGACGATTGCGGATTCCAAATCGTTGGCGGGCGCGAGGCCAACGCTTGCGATAGCGGATTGCTGCGAGTCCTTCCAGTTGTTGTTCGACGCGAGTCGGGTCCCGTTGACGTCAAACAGATTAAGTTCGGGATCGGCCAGCGCATTCGCAATTCCCGCCGCGGACAGGGATGGACCAAGCGCGCGGAACGCGACTCGCGCATTGTCCTGGCCGGTCACGATAGTCCCGCCAATCATCACACTCTGGTCCGCGCCGACGAGCCCGCGCGTGCTAAGATTACCAAGCTTCGACGAAGCGCTGATCTGCAAATCGTAAAGTTCCACGAGGCCAATCCCAGTCGCGCCGGCGTTCCCGCGCAGGATGACCGTGTAGGCGCCGGGCGCGAGCGTAGTCAGGATCGCGGATTCGAGATCATTCGTGGGGGCAAGGTTTGCGTCGCGCAACGCTTGAGCGTGGGTGTCCTGCCAATCATTGTTGCTCGATAAGAAATTGCCGCTCGCATCGTAGAGCTCCAGCAGCGGATCGTTCAACGCGCCTTGCACGCCGGCGCCCGCGAGCGACGGACCCAAACCGCGGATCACGATTTGTTTTGCAGAGTTTCCCGTCACGATGAAACCGGCGATCGCAACGTTATTCGCCGCGCCCACCTGGACTCGCGTCGCAAGATTCGCCAATGCGTCGCGGCCCGTGACGCGGACCACGACGGCGTCGTACGCGACAGTGTGGACGCTGTCATCCGCGCTGAGCATGAAAGTGTAGGTTCCGGGCGCGTTGATCGTGACCGTCGTGGCCGCCTGATTGGTGTTAGCGAAGGATGCACCGCTCGGTCCCGAATAAAGCTTCCAGACGACGTTCGCACGCCCCGATGGATCGTTTACTGAACCGTTCAGTGAAATGCTCGTCGGGAACTCCAGGAATTGGTCCGGACCGGCGTCGACCGTTGGAGCGCCGGCCGAACGCGGACCTTCGTTGGGACCGGTCGTTTGGACGACTTCGAAATTGTTTATGTCGATGGTCGTAAGGTGACTGAACGAATTCGAACTGAACCGATCGTCGGGGCAGACGGAGACCGAAAAGAAATTACCGTTGTCAGCGACGATCGCGCCGTACTTCTTGAGCGCGAGGAGCACCGCTTTCTCTTCGATTGTCCAGTTCGCGGGGATCGCGAAATTCGCTTTCAAACGCAGCCGTTGCCCCATCGCGGGATAATTTGTCGAGCTCGCGGGAATGGAGGACGCAAAGTGAGTCGCGGGATAGAGGTATTCTTTGCGCGATCTTTTCACGACGAGACGCAAGGCGTGCTCGACCATGCCGCGTTCGCATTCATCGTAACGCACGGTCGCGGCGAACATCGATAGCCCCGCGGCGTCCCCCGAGGTCCAGCCGGCCGGGCGCAGGGCATTCGAGTTGAGATTAAACTTCGCGCCGTTCGACGCCTGCCAGCCGCTCGGTGTCAATTTCATCTGCCACGTCTCCCAAACCGAACCGACGCCTGGCGTGACCATGATTCCGTGGCGATCGCCACCGTTGTTGTTCACGTCCTGCTGCCATTGCTGCAAGGTCAGGCTCCCGGTGTCTTTCGGCCAACTCTCGATCGGCTGATTTGCGGGAACCGGATACAGCCCGTTCGGGTAAGTTCCGCCGTCCAGATCGGATTCATCCGGATAATCCAGAAACGGAATCTGAACCCGCGGCTGATTATCCGGAACGAGCACGTAATTCATCTCGTAGAACGGCTGTAACGTTTGGCGAGTACCCAGGTCGGCCTTGATCTGCGCGATCATGGCGTCGGAGTTTGCCAATATCGGCCGGCGAGAAATGTCTTCGTTCCAGGGATTATCGCGCGGCATGATCTGCATCGCGGAAACGATCGCGTCCGCTGCTGGCGTATTGAACAAGATCGGCGCAGTTACAATCGGCGCCGACCCGAGGATGCGCCCTTCGTGATTGATGCGTTCGGCGTGGGCGACGCAGCTCAAAGACAAGAGGAACAACAGAACACGTCGCATGACGCACAAAAGGCAGCAGGACTTACGCCTGCAATTCTTGTTGTAGCGACGGCGCTCTGTCGCCGTGACACGCGTGAATACGGCGACTGAGCGCCGTCGCTACAAGACAGGAATCGCTACAGCCAGCGCTTCTTTTTAAAATAGACGATTTGGAAAATCGCCACCGCCAGCATGAAGAGCAGGCACGCGATGTAACCGTAAGGACTGAAAAGCTCCGGCATGTTCCACGGCAGTTTCTTGCCGTCGACTTCGTGCGCGAAATTCATTCCGTAAACGCCGGCAATGAATGTGAGCGGAATAAAGACCGACGAAATAACGGTGAGCACCCGCATGATTTCGTTCGTCCGAATCCCGACAGCGGACAGGTAAAGTTCCATCAAGCCCGAGAGCACGTCGCGATAGCTTTCGACCAGATCCATCAGCTGCACCGTGTGATCGTAGCAATCGCGCAGATAAACTTTCGCCGGTTTTGTGATGATCCCGCTCTCCTCGTGGAGCATGAAATTGACGAGATCGCGCACGGGCCAGATGAAACGGCGGATTTGAGTGAGCGCGCGTTTATGTCCGTGCAACTCCCCGACTGGGCTGCGGCCCGGTTGCAAGTCCACCAGGCTTTCCTCGATCAAATCGATCTTCGCCCCGACGTCCTCGAGCACGGGATAATAATGATCGATGATCGAATCGAGCAGCGCGTAGGCGAGATAATCGGGGCCCATCTTGCGAATCGTGCCGTTGGCGTTCCGGATCCGCGCTCGGACCGGCTCGAAAACATCGAAGTCGGCTTCCTCCTGCAACGTGATCAGAAAATGTTTGCCGAGAAACATGCTGACCTGTTCGCCGCACATGACCTTGCCGCGATCGAGGTAAAGCATGTGCGCGACGATGAAGAGATAGTTGTCGTAGAGCTCGACCTTCGGGCGTTGAGCGGTATCGAGAACGTCTTCGAGCGCGAGCGGGTGGAGATTAAATTTCGAACCGAGAGTGCGGAGAACTTCGATGTCCCCCAGCCCATCGATGTTGATCCAGGTGACGCGTTGATTATCGAGATGCGACACCAACTCTTCGCGGTCCTCGATCACCGTCTCTTCGAGGTGCGTGCGGTCGTATTCGATCAGCTTGATGACCGGCTTTCGCCGAACGGGCTCATCCCGCGCCCGGAGTGTCCCGGGCGGCTCGCCCGGGATCGGGTTACGCCATCTGAACATGAATCAGGGAAACGGCTGGGCCGCGATCGTGTTGACCGCGAGATTTTTTCGCCGGCGCAATTCCATCGCCCAAAGACCGATGATGGTAAGGACGTCACTGATCAAGTGGGTCATCTGGGTGGAGCTGACGCTGGCCGGATTCAGGGTGGGCTCGAGAAGATCGCGCACCGGTTTGATTTCCGGCGCGGTCGAGCCCGGGTCGGATTGTTTGATCGCGGCAAGCGTGGCGTGGCGCTGCGTGGCGGTCGCTTTAATCGCGTCCAGATTTTCGTAAGCGAACAAACCAAACAGGATTGAAACGATAAGCGTCGTGAGAGCCGCCGGTTGCTTGCGCAGAGACGAGAAGGCGAGCAGACCCCCGACGATCACGACGTAAAGCGTCCAATAATTTTGCAACGCTATCGTGCGCTCGAAGTAGAGCTGGATCAAATCGTTATATTTCATAGGCAGCGTCATTATTGAAGGAGCGCGTGACGAGACGCGAGGAGAAACCGTCCGTCGCGTATTCCCGCAACGCTGTAAGCACTTCCGGCCGGATAACGACGCACGGGCGAAGGCGCCGGACATGATCGATCGCTTCCGAGACGGAAGCGGCGGCACCACTACCAAGCAAATACGCGGCGGCTACCGCTGCCGTCCGAGAGTAGCCGATCTTGCAGTGAACATAGACGATCCCAATGGCGGACTCGCGTTCGATGAAGGACACCATTTCCCGCAGTTGGGTGGTGATGGGCGAGGTCAGATCAAGAATCGGAATGTTTTTGTAGGCGAGAGCGCGAAAGGGCGACGGCTCTGAAAATTCGGCGGTTAGGTCCAGCACAGCTGTTACTCCTTCGCGCACACACGAAATCGCTTCGCGGCGGGTAAGCACTCCACCAATCCAGACCGATGAAGTCAATCGATCCCAGGGCCGGGCTCGCCGGCGGTAATAGAGGCGCGAAACTTTATGGCCAAACAAAATGGGCCCGAGCGCCCACCACGTTGTCCACGGCAGGCGACCATCGCGCTTCCGGAAAACTGACGGGCCCAGCCAGAAGTACGCGCCCGTCATGATGCTAAACGCGATGAACGGCCAGAGCAGGAAGGCGCCCCAAGGCCAAAAAAGAATTACGAGCGAGCCAGCGGCGACCGCGCCGATCGAATAATAAAATCCAACGCGGCGGTTGGCGACGAACGGAACACGCGCGTTCGATTCGGGAAAGAAATAAAGACAATAAGCGCCGAGCGCGAATCCGCCCACGACGTCCATGGTGTGATGCTGAAAAGTGAGGACGGCAGAAAAGGCGATCAGGACAAACCAAACGACGAACGCGTGCCGTAAAGCCCGCCGGGTTTGCCGCGCATAGAATTCACCGAGGATCGTGCAGAACGCGATGTGCAGCGAGGGAAGCAAATTGAAGGGCCGATCCAATCCGCCAAACCAGGCGAAAAAATCACCGAGCCAGCCCGACAACGGCGGGCGCTCGAAGGCGAAACGGAGCGGAAACAAAAGGAAGCAAACTCCGGCGACGAGCAACGCCGCCACGATCCGTTTCGACAACGTGGCAAGCTCTCGATTGTTGCGACAAAGAAAGGGAGCCGCAACGAACAAGAGATCGAGCGACATGTAGGGCGCGATCATCAAGGGCACGAATGGAATCGCGCGTTCCCATCCGAAGAACAGGCTTGGGACGTAAGCGCGTTGCGCCGCCAGCCAGTTGCACAGCGGATAAAGAATTAGAAAGAGCAGCGAGAGTCCGATCGACGCCGCGAGTTGGGTGGACCGAATCCCACGTTCGCGGGAGCGCTCGATATTTTCAACTTGCTCCATTGGCGCCATTCCGACTGCCACGCCGCGCGAGCGAAACCGTGAACATTCCCCACTCGTCCACTTCCATTTCCTTTTTCTCGAATCCGGCGGCGCTCACGAGCTCGTCCATTTCCGCGGTTGTGCGCCGGCGCATGATCCACGGCTTGCCTTCCCGGTTCTGCAGCACCCGCGCGATGAATTCCACCTGTGGATGCCACGGTTGGTTCGTGTAAATGAGATAACCACCGGGCTCAATCGCTTCCGCCAACCCGTGCAACGACTCGAGGACGCCCGCATTTTCCGGGAACAATTCGAAGAGGCCGGAGACGATCGCTATGGTCGGCCGCGGATTGAGCGCGGCGATTGAAGAGCGGTCGAAGGCGTTGCCCAGTCCGACAGCCACATTCGTTAGGCCAAACTCCGCGGCGAGCCGCGTCGCTGCGTCGACGTTCTCCTGCTTGTAATCGCGCAGCGTCGCGGTCATCGGAATTGTCGGAAGGCTGCGCATTGTTTCCAAAAGATAACGACCACCGCCGGCTGCAACGTCGAGGATGCGCACTGGGAGGCCGTCAGCGTAAGCGCGTTCGATTACGCGACGCAGCAGCGTGACGAGATTTTCCTTCCGCTGCCGGATGCCGCGCCAGCCGGGACTGTTCAGATAATTGCGATCGATCAGTCGGCCGAGCGGCGTGAGGCCGCGCGCGTTATTTTCGTAAACGTAATCAAGAGTGAGACCCGAATCGAAACCAGTCCGCCAGCCGAGATCGATCCCCCTGCTTAAACGACCGCCGGTTTTCATTCCGCCGCGAACAACCGCGAAGTGCGGACTGCCCCGCAATTTCAGGCGCTCGAATTCCTCCCAGGTGTGGCCGTATTTGTCCGCCTGCAGAACCGAAGGCTTGAGCGGAGGCGCCGCAAATCGTTCACGAACAAAATCGCGCACCCGATCCGCAACCTGGGCCCGCTCGCACTCATGGAAAAGCGCGTGATACGCGGCCGGAAAAATGTGCATCCGTTTTATGGGTGACGAAAGGCCGTTGAAGAAATCGCGCTGCGCCTTGACGCTGACCACCCAATCGCGGCCAGCCGTAAGCATCAGGGTCGGGACCTGAATCGCGCCGGCGTCCGCGAGCAAACGCGTCCCGGCATCGTGCAATGCAATCAAAACGTTGACCGCGATCTGGCGGAAAATGAGCGGATCCGCGTCGTACTGCGCAGACTGCTCCGGGTCGTGAGTGAGCATTTTCGCTTTCACGTAACTTTTCACGTGACCAGGCCCGATGAATTTCTGTTTCAGGCGGAGTGAGGGAATCGCGAAGGGAACATACAGGCGAACACGAAAAGCCGGCGTCGCCAGGATCATCGCGCGAATCGGCGGTGCGTAATCGTGAACCCAGGCCGAAACCACGAGAGCGCCGACGCTATGCGCGAGAACGATCATGTTTTCGAGTGCGAAACCGTGGTGATCGCGAAGGCGCCGGACGAACGCATCAACGTCTTTTACCAGCGTGCCGAAATTCGGCGCGGCGCCGCGCTCACCCGCCGAGCGTCCGTGCCCGCGCGCGTCCCAGGCAAAAATGGCGACGTCGCTGAGCGCCAGCATTTCCACAAACTCGGCCCAGCGGCCTGAGTGTTCGTGCCCGCGATGAAAAAGCAGCAGCGCTTTTTGCGTCGGTGATTCCGGAATCGAGGCGCGGTAAAAGAGCTGGGCGCCGTCCCAGCTCGACATCGTGTACTCAGCGGCTTGCATGTTGTTGCGCCAGCTGCTGGACCGCCGCGCGCAATTCGCTCGCGACGATCGCGCCTCCAGTTTTGTCGGAGGGCACAGACGCATAGTTGCGCGGCGCGCCGATGATCAACCGGACCTTGCGCGGGCGCGGAATTCTTTTCCCCTTCGGCCAGGCGCGGAAGGCTCCATCGAGATAACAAGGCAGAACCGGGACGTCGCGCCCGGCGACAAGCGCACCGATCCCGGCTTTAAAATCCTGAATGTCGCCCGTCTTGGACCGGGTGCCTTCGGGGAAAATGATGAGAACGTTGCCGGCATTCGCGAGGAGCTCGCGACAGATCGCCAGGCTATGACGGACTTGGGTTTGGCGCGCGAACGGGAGCGCGTTCACGATGACGGTCGCGATCCACGTTCTCGGCACGCTCTTGAAAAAATAATCGGCAGCCGCAGCCGGAAAAGCGCGATGCAATCGGCGCAGCGGCAAACCGGCGAGAAGACAAACCGTATCGAGATGGCTCGAATGATTCGCGACGAGAACGAACGAGCGATTATTGCGGAGATGCTCTTCCCCCACGATTTCGAAGCGGCACCAGGTGCGGAGCAATCCGCGAATGACGAGGGCGACAAGCGAACGCAGGCCATACACGAGGATATCCGGTTGACGGGGAAAATTCCGAAGACGCTCGGTCAAAGACTGATCGAGATCGGCGGCAGGCTCGTATTGCCATCGTTTCATCTCAGCTTGGAATAATAATTCGCCATGTGAAGAAAGAGCGGCGCGACGTAAATCAAACTGTCGATCCGATCAAGGATGCCGCCGTGGCCGGGAATGAGGGCGCCCATATCTTTCGTTCCGATGTCACGCTTGATCACGCTGATCGAAAGATCGCCGAGCTGACCGCCGATGCCAACGATGAGGCCGGTGAGAATCAATTGCCACGGCCCGAAGTCCGGAAACGAAAAACGCAGGAGCCACGGCAGAATCATCGAGACGGTTAAAGCGCCGGCGGAACCTTCCCAGGTTTTCTTCGGACTGATTTCGCTGCGCACCGGATGACGGCCCAAGAGTCGACCGAAAGTGAACGCGGCAATGTCGTTCAACTCCGTCGCGAACACGACGTAGATAACATAGCCGTAGGCGTTCGCGGCGTTCGCCAGGAATCCGAGATGACCAAACATCCAACCGATGTAAACGAAACCGACGATGCCTAACGACATCCGTTGTAATTCCCCGCGGGCGCGGTTCCGCAGGATAGGCACGAGCAAAATCAAGGCGATGGCGAAGACCGGGACCGCGACAAACAAGCCGTACCATCCCGGACCGGGTTCCAATCCTTGCGGCTGCGACATCAACGAAGCGGCCCCAACGGTCACGATTCCGGCATAGACCGCGCCGGTCATCCACCAGTCCCGATACAAACCGGAAGCGCGGGCAAATTCCTTGAAACCGAAAACGGCCAGCAGCGTCGCTCCGACGATCGTTGGAACGCGCCCGAGGAAAACCGCGATCATTCCGACCGGCGCCATGATGAGCCACGAGCGATAAGTGCTCCAGATCGAGCCGAGATCTTTCTTGAAACCCCAATGCAAAAAGCTGAGCGCGATTCCTCCCACGACAAGGGAGACGAAGATGATTCGCAGATAGGCGAGAAAAATCGGGTCATGAAGCGCGTGCTGGGGTGACATCTATTGGACAGCCGACTTAGAACGCAACGCCGCCATGATCCGCTTCAGCCGAACGGCGATTGTTTGCACGCAGCCGACGATAATGACGAGACAAACCCAATCGAGAATCATCAGACCGCCGAGAAACACGATGCCATCGTTCCACCAGAAACAGGCGAGCGTAACCCACGTGCCGAGGTGAAGCACGACCATGCGCCACGGCTTCGACATGACGCCGCTGAATTCGCGCTGAACGCCAACCGCCTGTCCAAACATTCCGACATAAGCTGTCAGCAGCGCGAAGATGGCAGCCCAATATCCGAGAAACGGGTTCAGCCAGCCGCTGTGAGCGACGCCCGCAAAAATCAGCACGTCGGAAACGCGATCAGGCAGATCGTTCAGGATCTCACCGCGCCAGCTCGCTTTCCCGGAAGCGAGCGCGACCATGCCGTCGAGCATGTTGAACCAGAGGCGCAGATAGCAGAAAAGCGGCGCGAGAAAGAGCAGCCACGGCTGAAAACCTGATTTCCAAAAACAAAGCGCGCCGATGGCCGCCGCGACGACGGAAGCATAGGAGATCGTATCCGGATGAATGTCGAGTCGGACGCAGAGCGCGGTCGCGAAGCGTGCAGTGGACCGAAAGCCTTCGCCGATTGGCCGCCGCGAAGTTGGTTCGTATTGGGCCATCGACGTGACTGCGGTTGTACTGCTTTACATCGGCGAACGCAATTTTCTACGATGCCCCGCGATGAAGACGATCCTCTCAGCGTTCGCCATCGCAGTTGCGACCTTCGTCGCCACGGCCGCCGATCAACCGGTGAAACCGAAAATCGATCCGGCTCAAGTTCCTAAATGGTCGGCCGACGATCTCGAATTTTTCCTGCACGGATCGATGAGCACCGAAGTGGTTCCGGAACGCGTCCTGCGCGCGTTTATCAAAATTTATCCCGATCTGTTTCCGGCGTCGGACCTCGCTTATCTCGGTTTAATTCCCGACTCGGCGTTCGGTTGGCCAATCGGTTTCAGCCGAAAAGCTGAGGTCAAACATCTCGGCGGATTATCGGCGATCGGCATCAACTGCGCGTCATGTCACGTCGCCCAAATCCATTCGAGCACAACAAAAGAACCGATTCGAATCCTCGGAGCGACGAGCCATTTCAATGTGGAGGCCTATTTCGGCTCCGTTCTGATCGCGACTTTCAAAACATCCGAGCCGGGAAACATGAAGCTGTTCTTGAGCGTCTACGGATCGCTACCGGATCCGAAATCCAACCAGGCCGCGCAACAGTTGTTGGGCAAGCCTGAGGCTAAGGCGGTCGAGTTGTTCGAGACCGCATGGCAGCAACAGGAAGCTCACATTACAGAAGCGATGGCTGCAGACCCATTCGGTTCGAATGGACTTCAACCTGGAGAACTGCACGATATCGCACCGGGAGAGTTGGTTCTCGACGGAGAGCTTGCCGCCAGTGGAGTCGATTACGCGAAGCTCTCGCATTCGATGCTGAAGCTCTTCCACAACATCCGCGCGGCCCTTCATGTCCCGGATCAACCGCCGGAAAAAGTTCCGCCGGCTTCCGGGCCGGGACGAAACGATGCGTTTGGAATTTTAGCGGCGAGTCTCTTGAACAAACCTCAGCCTTATGCGCCGACGAAATTCGGGCTCGTGTGGGACGTGGACAAGCGAACGTGGGTGCATTGGGACGGCAACACCAAATCTCCGATTTCGAGAAATCTGCTGGCGTCGCTCGGGCTCGGCGCGCCGTTGCACGGGAAACGCGGTGATCTGGATTTCGCGATGGTGAAACGCCAGACCGATCTTTCGGAGAGTATCCGGCCACCGAAATATCCGTTTGCGATAGACAAGACGGCCGCGAAACGGGGCGAGGCCCATTTTCAGTCGAACTGCGCGTCGTGTCATGGCGGGGCCGAGAGCGACAAGCGCCTTTATTCGATCGCAGAAGTCGGGACCGACCCGCATCGCGCGGAATTGTTCACCGAGAAACAGGCGGAAGGGTTCAATAAGTTTCTGGCTGAGCTGGAAGCGGTTGGCTACGAGCCCCCGAAAGAATTCGGTGTCCGGAGCACTGGAAAATATTGGGCCGCGACCTTGAATGGCGTTTGGGCGCGCTCGCCTTATTTGCACAACGGTTCGGTGCGCACGATGCATGAATTGCTGACTCCGCCTGCGCAACGAGCGAAGAATTTCCATCGCGGCTCCCAGGAATTCGATCCGAGCCAAATGGGCTACGCCGATGCCGGGGTTTACGTTTTCGACACAACGACCGAGGGAAACTCGAACTCCGGCCACGATTACGGCACGAAGCTGACCGCCGAACAGAAGCACGAGTTGATGGAGTATCTGAAGACGCTCTGAGGTTGCGCCTACGGCTCGATCAGGTGGTTGCGAATCGCGTAGCGCACAAGGCCCGCGATTGAGTCGATATTCAGTTTGCGCAAAATATTGGCGCGGTGGCTTTCGGCGGTGCGAACACTGATCGCGAGGGCGTCCGCGACCTCCTTATTACTTTTTCCAGCAGAAAGGAGCTGCACAATTTCGCGCTCGCGCGCGCTCAAACTCTGGCCGGGGGCGGTATCGTGGTGACCACTCCCATCGGCTCGATTGACCATGTTCGAGAAAAGAATTTCCGAAACTTTCGCCGTGAAAAATGGCTTATGCAGGCTAAGCGCGGTGACGGCGTGGACGAGAGACTCGTGCGCCTTACTCTTAAAAATGAAGCTTTTCACTCCAGCTTCGAACGCGCGACGAATCAACTCTTCACTTTCGTGCCCGCTGAATATGAGGATTTCGGTTTCCGGAAGTTGTTCCTTAATCTGGATCGCGGCGTCGAGGCCGTTGAGATCCGGCATCGTCATGTCGAGGATAACGATGTCGGGCTTGAGCTCAATCGCCCGCGCCACGGCTTCGCGCCCATTCTCGGCGAAACCGCAAACCTGCCAGCCGGGCTGGGCTTCGAGCACAGCACGCGTCCCTTGCCGCACGATATCGTGATCATCGGCAATAAGAATGCGTAGTTGCTTCTCAGCCATCGAATGGTTTTCCAGGGTTCGTTGCGACCGCTAACTCTCAGTCGGGCCGTTGTTTGCCTTTCCAGGGCCATTAAATATCCGACCAAAACGGACGCAGTCCTCCCTATTTCGAAGACTGATTTACCCTAGGGCAGAAACCTTAGACGCTGCGGTCAGGCTTCGATAATGCGCTCGCGAATGGCGTAACGGACCAGTTCCGCCACGGAATGCATGTTGAGACGCTTCATGATGTTTGTGCGATGAGCGTCGACCGTCTTGAACGCGATGCCGAGAAATGTGGCGATTTCTTTGTTGCTTCGACCCTCCGCCAGAAGTTGGACGATTTCTCTCTCTCGCGCGCTCAATCGCGGCGGAGACCGCACGGGAGTTTCGGAAGAAGATTTGTCGCTGGCCGCAACAAAAGAGGTGAAATATTGCTTGCCGCTGGCGACCGCTTCAACGGCGGCTAGCAACTGGCGCGGGCTGTCACTTTTTAGCAGGCAACCGCGCGCGCCAGCTCGCATCAAGTCCGCGCACAGCTGGTCGGACTCATGCATGGTCAGGATTAAGACGGCGGCGTTGGGACGTTCCCGGCAAAGTTGTCGCGTCGCATCGAGGCCATTCAATTCCGGCATTGTCACGTCGATCAGAAAAACATCGGGCTTCAATTCCAAGCCGAGCTTCACGGCGGTCCGGCCGTTTTCCGCTTCCGCGCAAACCGTCCATCCTTCCTGCGCTTCGAGCACGGAACGCAGCCCCTGCCTGACCAGCGGGTGATCGTCGGCAATCAGGATGCGAAGCTTTTTCATTGCGGCGATAGAACTTCACCCGGAGGGCGTTCCGCCCGAAATGGAAGAACGGCAAACATCGTAGTGCCCGTTTCGTCCGAGGTTATTTCGAGCCGGCCCTGCAATTGAAGAATTCGCTGCCGCATTCCGGAAATACCAACGCCGACACGGACTCTATCTGCCGTGCCGGTGAGAAGGCCGGTCGGCAAACCCTTGCCAGCGTCGGCAATCGTAAGCTCGATGAGGTTGTCAGTCCGCGCGAGTTTCACGAGAGCCGATTTGCTGCCGGAATGTCGATGGACGTTGGCAAGGCTTTCCTGGACGACACGAAAGAGGGCGGTTTCAATCTCCTCCGAGCATCGCTCAAAATTTTCCGTGAATTCCAGCGCCACCTCGATTCCGCTGCGCGCTGAAAAGCCTTCCACGTAATCTCGCAGCGCGCCGATCAGGCCGAGCTCCTCGAGCATTGGTGGATGAAGGAGATGAGCGAGCGTGCGCAGGTCACGATTGCCCTGGGCCAGGACGGCGAGGCTGTCCGCCAAAAGGTTCTCCGCCCAGGCATCGCGGCCTTCGATCCAATCTTCGAGTCGGCCAAGATTCATCGACACCACCGCTAACTCCTGCGCGGTCGAATCATGCAATTCGCGGGCGATGCGCCTTCGCTCCTCATCCTGTGCCTTTAATAATTCCGCCGGCAGGGCATGAGCCGCCTCCTCGGCTCGCTTCCGCTCCGTCAGATCCCGCATGCCGCCCACCATCCGCACCGGTTCGCCCGCGTTGTTGCGGATCACCTGACCGCGGTCCAGGACATACGCGTAATTCCCGTTCTTGCACAGAAACCGGTATTCGTCCGACCAAGTCCTTCCACCCTCGTCAATCACGCGGTGAATGCCGGAGATGACGCGCGCGCGCTCGTCGGGGTGGACGCGGTTATACCAACTATCGATTGTTTTCTCGACCTCTGCCCGGCGATATCCAAAGAGCGTTTCAAAACCTTCATTCCACCAGAGCTCATCAGTGACGAGGTCCCAGTCCCAGATCGCGTCATTAGTTACTTCCGCCAGCAAACGAAAACGCTGTTCGCTCTCCTGGAGCGCTTCGCGCGCTCGTTCCTGCTCTGTGATGTTGGCGGCCACGACCAACACTTCCGCGACAGTACCGTCCATCGACAAAAGCGGCGTAGCGGTGGCGCGATATTTCGTGCCCCATTTGTAAGGCGTTTCGTACGTGACTTTTTTTCCTTCGAAAGCGAGCCGCAGATTTGGCAGCACGATGGCGCACGTTTCGGCAGGCGCTACTTCAGTGAGCAGCTTGCCCACGGCCGCTTCCGGCGAGCCGTAACGCTTGGTGTCTTCACCGCCGACAAAAAGAATCCGCATATCTCGATCGAACAGAGCCACGTTGCCGCCCGGGAAATTTTCGAGCAACGCGCGATACCGCTCCTCGCTGATCGCGATCAACCGTCGGTAATCCTCTTCCTGCTGCGGCTTCATCCCCTGAAAAGAAGGCATCTTTACGGGCTCGCGCAAAGCATTTGCGTCATTGCCGGCGACTTCGGCGCAACCGGCGATGAGCGGCTCGAAAACCGCGCCGATGTTGGCGCAAAGTCCGTACTAACCGCAACCCCGCCGCTGTGGCATGTGGCCTGCCCTATGATAGACATGTTTTCGCCTCAGGCGCGCGCGTTATTAACGGTGATGCGCCACGACATTCGGCGGTACGGCCAAAGTATTGTCGACTGCGAAAAGTTACTCGTCTTTGTTTCTAAGAGCGATCCGATTGGGATCCAGTTTGGCCACATTTTCGCGATGGCCGAGCGCGAACATTGGAGTGTCGAATTCCGGAATGACGGGATGATTCGCTTTTCTACCCTGGCGAGCGACGCAACTCCGATCGACGTTGGATGGCTCCCTGATGCACGCCGCGCGGCGGAGAAGTGAAAAAACGCGGCGGTTGATTCCAGAAAAATCTGCGGCAAACTAGCGCTCTTCCCGGCGCTAAAACGCACCGCTAGCTCAATTGGCAGAGCAAGTGACTCTTAATCACTGGGTTGTTGGTTCGATTCCAACGCGGTGCATTTTTCCTTCGCGTCAGTCAATGTAACGCTGCGCGATCGGCATCCGCCGACCGACCCCGAAGGCGCGGCTCGTTACTTTGAGACCGGGCGCCGCCTGTTCGCGTTTATATTCGTTGATATCGACGCGACGCTGCACCCAGCGCACCGTTTTTTCGTCGAACCCATGCGCGATGATGTCGCGCGCGCTGAGATTTTCTTCAACGTAGAGTCGCAAAATTTCGTCGAGCACGTCGTAGGGCGGCAGGGTGTCCTGGTCTTTTTGGCCAGGTTTCAATTCGGCGCTCGGCGGTTTCTCGATCGTGGATCGCGGAACGATCTCACGATCGCGATTCATCCAGCGCGCTAGCTCGTAGACCATTGTCTTGGGCACGTCGCTGATCACGGCGAGCCCGCCGGCCATGTCGCCGTAGATCGTGCAGTAACCGACTGCGAGTTCGCTCTTGTTTCCCGTGCTGAGCACGATGTGCCCGAACTTATTCGAGAGCGACATCAGGATCATTCCCCGCAAACGCGCCTGCATGTTCTCTTCTGTCGTGTCTTCCTTCAGGCCGGCGAAGATTTCCGTGAATTGTGCTTTGAACGCGGTAAAGGCATTTCCGATCGGGACCTCGAAGCATTTGATCCCGAGATTTTTCGCGAGGGCGAGCGCGTCGTCGATGCTGCCGCGGGAAGAGTACGGGCTCGGCATCGATACGCCGAAGACGTTCTCAGCGCCGAGCGCCTCCACCGCGATCGCAGCGACGACCGCCGAGTCGATCCCACCGCTTAACCCGAGCACGGCCGATCTGAATCCGCATTTCGCCAGGTAATCGCGCACGCCTAACGACACCGCCGCGTAAAGATTGGCGCTTCGCTCCGGCTCCTTGAATTCGATGGGCTTCACCACGTCCGTGTCGATCACCTGCTCCGCGGTTTGAAATCCGGGCAACTGCGCGATCAATTCGCCCGCTGCGTCGACCGCAATCGAGTGCCCGTCGAAGATCAGCTGGTCGTTTCCGCCGACCGCGTTGCAATAAAAGATCGGACGCTGATGGGCCTGCGCGAGCGCCGACACCATCTCATGGCGCACCGCCGTTTTGTTGAGGCTGAACGGCGACGCGCTCAGGTTCAGAATGATTTCCGCCCCCTGTTCCACCAGCGCGCGGACCGGTTCGACGTCGTAGAACGGCCGCGGCAAATAATGTTCAGTCCAGATATCTTCGCAGATCGTTACGCCAATTTTTTTCGCGCCTAACATCAGCGGCGCGGAATTGCATCCTGGCTCGAAGTAACGGTCTTCGTCGAAAACGTCGTAGGTCGGCAGGAGCGACTTGAAGGTTTTCTGGATCGGCTGGCCGGGCTGAAGGAGAGCGGCCGCATTGTGAAACGGCTTTCCCTTGTCCTGGTTCCGTTCGACGTAACCAACCAGCAACGCTGCTTTCCCAAGCCGCGTCTGGAGCTTATCGAGGATTTCGAGGTTTTGGGGAACGAAGCGCGACTTGAAGACGAGGTCCTGCGGCGGATAACCGGTGATCGCCAGTTCGGGCGTTAAAATCAATTCCGCTCCGTCATTCGCCAGCCGCTCGTAAGCCGCGACGATTTTCTCGAAGTTCCCGTTCAGGTCACCAACGGTTGGATTGATCTGCGCGAACCCGATTTTCATGCGCCGCAAGCTATGTGCTACGGCGGAATGCAGCAAGGCGCGCGCATTTCTTCTTCGTGCTCATGCTCTTGATCATGATCCTGATCCATGGAAACGGCCATGCCCGCTCACGAGATCATGAGCAAGATCAAGATCAGGAGCAGGAAGGCCTTTCCTGTAGCGGCGGTCTATGACCGCCGAAGCCGCGACTACGGCTTGGACTTGAGACTCACGCCCGGCGCCGTGTGGTGATAACCCTTGTTCAAGGCATCGTCGGCGCCCGTTACGAACATTTTTCCCCACTCCAAAAGCGCCGCTGCCAGGAAACCGGCGATCGCGCAAATGATGACTTTTTGGAAAAAGGTGGCGTGCATGGAGCCTCTCCTGGGAAGCAGGAGCGGTGCCTTGGCCTACCAAAATCCCCATTGCCGCGTCTGCATGATCCAGAGACCCAGGAGCAGATTCGTCAGGCCGTGGGCAACTACGCAGGAACTCAGGCTCCTTGTTCGGTAAGCCACGAGATTATAGAGCGCGCCGCAGATCAGGGCCGCGACCCAATCGGCCCGGGAATGGGCGAAACCGAAAAGGCCCATGACGACGACAAACGAGAGCCAGGAGAATGTTCCGACAGCAATCGCCGTGAATTTTTGGTCGATGAGGTAGCGGAGAAGAAATCCGCGCCAAAAAATCTCCTCGACCAGGGGCACGACCACCACCAGCCGGAGAAAGCGCATAAAGACGGTCGCCCAATACATCGGCATCCCCTTGCCAAAGAGCTCCGGATCGAAACCCGCTGTGCGCGGAGCGAACCCTAAAAATTGCTGCGGCGCGATCCAGACCGCGAACACAACTAATCCGATCACGATCGCGAACCAAAGCTTCCGCGGCACTCTAAGTTCGTAGTCGCGCCAGAAAAAAAGAATGAGTGCGCCGCAAATCGCCGTCTGCGCCGGATATGTCCAGTGCGCCGGATAAGCGAACCAGGAAACCGTCTCGGGCCGATTGCCTGCGCTGGTCATTCCAAGCAGGGTGACGAACACCGCCATTGGCAAAGTGAACGCGACGAGTTTTCGCGTGTCTGACCTCGGTTGCTCAGAATCCATTTGTCTTTCCATAGAATGGTTAAGATTCTTTCTCGATGAATCCCCACAGCGACGGCAAGCCCGAACCGAACGACCCTGACCAGGTCTTGCGCCTTCTCGAAATCGAGTTGGCGCAAAGTCGGGCTGCACGCCAGCGGGCGGGAACGCCTTTCCGCGGTTTCCGCCTCGCCAGTTTCGTTTTTCTTTTCGCGGTGATCATCGGGGCGGTTGTGGCCTTTTATTACGTCTTCGTTGCTGGCGGTCTCGACGATTTACGCAACCATAACAGCGCGACCTCTACCGCTACGCCTTCCGCCCACGCACCGTGACGAACCATTCTTCCGACGCACCAGACGAAATGGAGAAACGCGCCCTGCGTTTCGTCGCTGACAACTTCACCGGCATCCTCGTGATGCGGACGGATGGCCAGATTATCGGGTGCAATCCGGCCGCCTTAACCATGTTTGGATTTGAATCGGCGGAAGAAGCGCGGTCCGCGAACGTTCTTTCGTTGCTTCGGAGCCGGCAGGACGGAGTCGAATTGCTGGAGATGGTGCGGCAGCACGGAATCGTCGACCGCCACGAATTGGAAATGACGCAGCGCAACGGCAACCCCGTGTATGTCGTCGGCCGGTTGGTTGGAAATTTCACGGCCGGCGAATTGGTCGATCTCCACGTTTACCTCTTCAACGATACAAAACGGAAGAGGCTCGAGGAGCAACTCGTCCAGGCGCAGAAGATGGAAGGCCTGGGCACGCTGGCCGCCGGCATCGCGCACGATTTCAACAACATCCTTGCGATCATTCTCGGGTACACCAACAAACTCGAAAGCTCGCACGCGAAGCCAAACGAATTTCCCGGCGCGATCAAAGTCATCAAGGAAGCCGTCGATCGCGGCGCGGCCCTCGTTCAGCAATTGCTGACCTCAGCGCGCCAGACTGAAGCGCGTTTTTCGTCGGTCGATCTGAACGCGCTGGTGCGCGATCTCGAACCGATGCTCCAGGCAACATTTCCGAAGACGATCAGCTTCAATCTCGACCTCGCCTCCGAACTTTCGCTCGTCACCGCCGATAAGAGCCAGCTTCACCAAGTCCTGCTGAATCTTTGCGTGAACGCCCGGGACGCGATGCCCGAGGGCGGCACGCTGACTCTCAGCACCGGCATCACTCCCGGCTCCGATCTCATGGAAATTTTTTCCGGCGTGACCGCGGACAATTACGCCTGCATTCGGGTGCGCGACTCCGGCATCGGCATGACGCGTGAGGTAAAGTCGCACATTTTCGAGCCGTTCTTCAGCACGAAAGAGCGCGGCAAAGGCACCGGCCTCGGGCTCTCCGTCGTTTACGGCGTGGTCAACAACCACCGCGGTTTCGTCCAGGTCGAGAGCGAGCCCGGCACCGGCACCAGCTTCATCATTTATTTACCGGTCAAACACGTCGCCGCCGAGCAACTGGGCCCCGATCGGACCGGCGCGCCGCGCCAGGACATTCCGCAAACCATCCTGCTGGTGGAAGACGAAGACATGCTCCGCGAACTCGGCGTTTCCATCCTGGAGAGCGAAGGCTTCCGCGTTCTTCCCGCGAAGGACGGCATCGAAGCCGTCTCTCTTTTCGAAACCCATAGTGCCGAGATTGGCCTCGTCGTTTGCGATCTCGGTCTGCCCCGCCTCGGTGGCCGCGAAGCCTTTCTGAAAATGAAAGAGAGCCGCCCCGGCGTCCGCGCCATCGTCGCTAGCGGGTATCTAGAACCCGCGATTCGTTCCGAAATGTTGAAAGCCGGGGTCATCGACACGATCCAAAAGCCCTACGACTTCAACGATCTCCTCGCCAAAATCCGCTCCATCATCACCCCCGAACCCGTCGCCGACGATCATCCGGAACTCTTCTGATCGCCTCGTTAGGTGGATATGCGCTGCCTCCGGCGTGACCTCCACAACAGGTAAACCCCAACCGCGGTAATTGCGACGTAGACACCCAGCATGACCGAAGACTCCAGAACGCCCGACGGCGGGCCGAATGGATCTCCATCATCTGCCGCCTTTGAACCTTTTGGATCAATTAACGCGAAGACGCCCGCTGCGCTGCCGACAACACCGACCGCGACAAGAATTCCCCCGACAATCACGCTGAGAGTTTTCACGACACGTCGGCTCCTCATGAGACACAAGACCAACTTCCGTCCGCGAGAGCGTGTTGGCGGCGAGCTAAAGCTTTTGCTGCTCTGAAACGTGAACCAAAATCAAGCACGGTTCGCTGCATCACCTGGTTAGACCTTTAATACGACTTTATGGCAGCGTGGCGAAATGCCCGCAAATCACAGCGATAAGGAGAAAGCCGGCGCCCAGTGAAAGGAACGTGCGAATTTGTGGGCGTGCCCGCCAATGATCGCCCATCCGGGACGCCGACCCTGCTTCGCTTTGGATGTACCCACGCCGATTTAACTGCGCAAAGAAGCCGTCTCCTGGAAAGAACCGTCGCGCGGCCTCATTTATCTCGGCCCTCTCTGCTGCGTCGATCGCCGTGAGCGACATGAACGCGAGAAGGAAAAACGCGAATGCCAACATGCCCGAAATAGAAGTAACGACGAGCAATAATCCATTCATTTCGCCTGCGTTGGTCTAATGAGAACAGGGCGAGCAACGGCTGGCCTGAGCGGACGTTGAGCACTTCTTAATTTTTCGCAGCCGTCTTCGGTGTCCATGCGAAATCCGTGATGATCAGCTGTAGCTTGTCTTCTGGCGCCACGTGATAAACCTGCTGAAGAAAGTCCTGACCGAGCTTTGCCAGATCGGGACCGTCACTTACTCGGAGATACCGGACGCCATTCATCGTTATGTCTTGCACAGTCGCCCCAGCGGCAGCGACAAACTGGGTAAAAGCGCCTTGGTCTTCAATATTGCGCTTGGCGAGCAACACCCAATCCATCCCGACGCGGTCACCTTCGATCGAGAATTGTAGATTCGCGAAATTGCCATCCTCTCGCGCCGTGTTCGGGACAAGCACGACCCAAAACGAGCCATCCTTGCCGGTGCCAGTAAGCGCCGATAGCAGCTGCGGAACGTCATCGACCGAAACGAGCCCACCATCGGTGTTGGATATGAAGCGCCGTGCCCAAGCCACCACGAGGACGACGATCGGTGCTATGGCGAGCAGCGTGGTAATAGTCTTGGCGGTTACCATCTAACGAGAAAGAGATCAGCGACGCCTACCGAGGCGAGCGTTGGTCGGAAGTGGAATGATTTAGTCATGGGAAATGTCAGGCGAACGACGGGTAGGCGTTCGCTGCATCGCGTGGTTAGACTAATGGTGAGCTTGCACATTCTTTATGATTTCCTGAGCGGCTCTCGAATATTGAGCAAGCTCATGCACCCAAAGCGACTTAAGGAAAAAAACGCGATACGTCACTTCCTTCTCCTTTGTACCGTGCATCACAAGCGTTCCTTCCACCGAGGAGAGCTCACCGGCATCGGTCGCGCGCCCGTCGATCTCTACTCGATCATATCCATAATCCACTCCCTCGGCAGGAATCGGATATGGAGGCACTGCAGAAAATCTAAGATGGATCTTCCCTTTGATTAGGCTGGAACTCGTCAGCTTCCCAAGAAACCGAGGAGTAGACTCCGGATCCGTGGAGTTACTGACCACGAGGTGTGCGGCGTCCGGAGCGGTAAAAGACATTTGGAGCACGATGGGGACCGGTACCCCGTCCGCCCGCGCTGCCAGGGACTCCCAATTACCCACTATGCCGCTCGGGGTCAGATCGCTAATCGACCGGGTTTCGCCAGCCGCGATTCCAACAACGCAGAGCAAGAGGGCGAACGTTTTCACTGGGTCTAACGAGAACAAGATGAGCGACGGCTGGGGGAACAGCGCGTGGCTGCGGTTTTTTCCTTCATACTTCTTAAATCTTACTTTCCACTGCTGCCAGCCGTTCGCTCCATCGCTTGGTTAGACCTATTCGTCGCGATGATGAACAAATTCACTTAGCTGCGCCTCAACTTCCTTCAGCTCTGTGCGCCTGAAGTCAACATACTCTCGGAAAAGGAGAATCAGGGTATCCGGCAATGAATCCATCTTGAGCGCGTCAAGATCTCTTAGCGGGGACAAAGGAAATGTCGATCCCATGCAGTTAACGTTTTCGTATGCCGTCTCGACCTCTTTCCTCGCTTTCGTTAAGAAGACAACGAACCGCGCTTGCCTACGGAACGGCTCAAGCCGGTCCGTTAGAGCAAAGTAATGGGTTGATGGCTGCGGCCCCGGCCGAGGGGTGCGTCGCATCTCCTCCTCTGGAATGATTTCGAGGTAGCGGAGGTAAGCGACGACTTGCTTCTCTGACGCGGATCCCTTCAGCAGCTTGTCGAACTGTATCTTGTATCGCGCGGAATCACCGAAATCGTCGTCCGACAACCGCTCGAGTATCGTGACGGCGGCGACAATTTCTGACTGTTTGATGAGCGAATGCAAACCTGGATAGCCACCGTAGATCGGCGCGTAGGCCTTCGGGCACAGCCAGGCCGCTAGTCCGACCAGCGCGACGACTTGGAATGGCGTGCTCATAGGTCTAACCAGAAAGAGATCAGTGACGCCTACCAGAGGCGAGCGTCGATCGGAGGTGAAATGGTTTAGTCATAGGAAATGTTGGGCGAACGACGGGTAGGCGTTCGCTACAGCGTTTGGTTAGGCCTGTTCGCGCCTAAGATGATCCAATCTTTCTTGGTCCACGGGACCGTCTTCTCCACTGTCCAACGCCGACCCATCCGTCGCAAAAAGACGGTGTGGCCCCGCTCGAATGGCTCGCCTGTGGTGACGACAACCTGCGGTAGATCGAGCGCATCGATCGTGATGATCTGATGACTCACACCGGGAATCCTCCTGACGAAGCGCATGGCCTCACGAGCCTGCGCGTCAGAGATGCCGCACCGCTTGTGTTCGGTGGCAAGGTTCTCCTCGCAGATTAATGGGATATCCGACGCCGCCATCACCGTAGATGCGATAATCGCACCGATGAAGGTGACCAATGGCATCAAGACGCGCTGCATGGGCCTAACGAGAACAAGATGAGCGACGGCGGACGAGAGCGCGCTCCGAATACTTCTTAATTCTTAATTCTTCCTTCATACTTGTCATCCGGCGGTCCGCCGTTCGCTCCATCGCTTGGTTAGGCGTCGTGGGGCGACTTGTCATTGTGCGTCGAACTGTCCAGTCTTAGAAATGCTCCACTTCTCGCCGTGCTTGTCGAGCACGTAGGTGTCAAAATGCTTATCGCCCCCACTCGACCAGACCTCAGCATGACTCTTGGAACCCATCATGATGGTGATTGGATGAGTCCTGCGCGCCGGTCCGGCGGAACTGGGATCGGCCCGTAAGAAAGCGCGCAAGGAATCGACGATCGAAACAATGTCCGCGTCTAAAATCTCGTTGGCGACAAAAAATGGGCCTTCTTGGGGGTCGCGAATGTCTCCAGGTGCATTCAGGAACTGGCTATCATCGATGGCAACTTGTGCATACTTGGCTAATTGCGCTCCGCTGCTAATCCAGCGTCCTTGCCGAGATTGTATGCTGACGAATTTGTCGGCAGATACTCCCGCGGTCACCGAAGCTGCCGAACCCGTCCTGAGCCGAGACTGAATCAAAGTCGGATAGAAATAGACTGTGGCGCGTAACATCTGGTTTGGTGCGGCAGGGCTCTTATCGGTAACAACCGCCCACAGACGTTCCGAAGGTCGCGTCTGTTTGCAAAGCAATACGATATTGCTGATGTCTTCCCGGGACAGTTCCTTCGCTCGGTCGCCGCCGACTGTGATAGCTTGGTCTGCCGCAAAAGCGGTTACCACAACAGCTGGAATGGCGAAGATTTGTAACCAGCGCATTTGGAGAGGCCTAACGAGAACAAGATGAGCAACGGCGGACGAGAGCGCGCGTTGCTTGTTTCATAATTCTTAATTTTTAATTCCGCCTTGCATACGGACGGTCCGCCGTTCGCTCCATCGCATGGTTAGATGTTTTCACTCTAGTTTCGGGAGGTGATGGAAACGTCGTAAGGCGAATTCGGATCGTCCATCTCGCAAATGAGGTCAGACTGGCGACAGATCTGGAGGAGCAAGCTCCTCACAGTCATGTCGTGAGCATCAATGGAAACATTTTTGCCCCCTCCGTATTCCACGGAGAAGGCGAGGCCATGCCTCCGGCCGGACTGTCGTTTGATGGCGCTGTCGATCGCGAGAAGCGTGTCCATTATGGTTTGACGGTGAATGTGCACGTACGCCAGGCGCAAATCGAGGGTTAATGCCTCACGCGGGTGGGGATTGGGTGCGAGAACGACACTTGTCAGTGATACGCATCCGGCAACCAGCAGAAATGCGCAAAGGAGGATCAAGCGAGACCGCCAAAAGGAGCGCGGAGCCATCTAACGAGAATTAGATGAGCGACGGCTGGCCGGAGAGCGCGTGGCTTTGGTTTCATCCTTCATAATTCTTAAATCTTACTTTCCAGGACTGCCGGCCGTTCGCTCCATCGCTTGGTTAGGTGACGTCGCGTTGCTTGTCAACAGGCTCGGCATGGCGATCAATGATGTCATAACAGGCCTCGAAAATGCGATCGCGAAACTCACCAGTGATGGCTTCGAGCCGAATGTCCTTCTCGCGGAGACTCTCACGGGCCCAATGAAGCCGCTCCGTCCCCACCGGCAGATTGACGATGGCATTACGGTACTCGTCGAATACAGGATAATCGAGCGGCTCGAACGGGCGCAGCGCAGAGAGGAGCCCGCCAATGCGCGCGCAGCCGAATGGCAAACCGACCTGATAGGTGATGACGGCGCGCGCGGCACTGACGAGCTTTTTGAGATACGAAGTGCGTTTGTCGGGATTGGCCACAGGGAGGACGTTCTAGTCACCTAACGAGAACAAGATCAGCCACCGCTGGCGTGGGCGCGCGTGGCTGCGGGATGAGAGGTTAAAGTCATGGAAAACTGGGTCGTACGCCGGCCAGGGGTTGGCTGCATCGCATGGTTAGGCGTTCGGCGCGATCCAACTGGATAACCCGGCCAGCGATACTGCTCGCCGATAGCATCCAACAGAATCTCTTTCAGAGCTTTGATGTCCACATTGGTGTTCATCATGATAACTGCGCCTTGCCCTCTATCGGCAAAAGCGATGGTCATGGTATCGAACCCCACGTTGCTTCCGTCGTGGCCGAACTTGAGCGGCTCGCCTCCGATAAATACGCCGAGACCATCATCATTTTTTTGGTTCGTCAGCATTTGACGCGTGGTGGACCGCGAGATGATCGGATTGGAGGTGCCAGCGCGTGAGCGCTGGATACCTATCAAGAAGCGAGCCAGATCGCCAGGCGTCGTCCACAGACCCGCGGCCGCCAACTCCGGATGAACACGCCAGCGGCCTTTGATGGCACGGCGAAACAGACCGGCGTAACCCGTCGCCGCGTGGTCGGCCATTGCGGCTGGCAACGGCTGTGCATACGAGCTGGAAACCATCCCGAGAGGCTGCAGAACCGTCTCATGCATATACTGCCCAAACGGCTTTCCTGTAAGATCCATTATCATTTGCTGAATGACGAGATAGCCTCCTCCCGAGTAATTCCAATGGCTCCCCGGAACTTCTTCAACGCGAACCGCGGCTGAATTAGCCGGCCTTTGCCCGTTGAGAATCTGCACGAGGGACGGGAGCGGTGCGTCCACCGGATAGCCTGAAAACCCATGCACTGTCAGACCCGCACTATGGCTGAGAATCAGCCGCAGCGTCACGGCATGTTCTTTTGTGAACCCGTTCTGCGGTATTTGCCATGTCCGCAGCTTCGAGTTGATATCCTCGTCTAGTGACGCTTTGCCCTGATCAACGAGATGCAGCGCGCCCAATGCGGAGACGGCTTTGCTGACGGAGCCGGCCTGAAAAAGCGTTGAAGGCGTCACTGCCGTCCTCTGGCTTGTGTCCGCGTATCCATAACCTTGTTCTCTGGCGACCGCACCTCCTTCGATGATTGCCAGCGCGAGTCCCGGAATGTGGTGTTGTCTTATCTGCGCCGCTACGACGTCATCCACGTGATCGGCCCGAAGGGGGCCCGAACCAGCGGCACACAAGACACCGAGCAGTGCGGCATAATAATATCGAGGGCGTGGTTTCATACGCCTAACGAGAACAAGATGAGCGACGGCGGACCAGAGCGCGCGTCGCTCGGAGTGGAAGTGTGGAAGTCATCTCAAAAGTGGAGCGCACAGCGGTCCGCCGTTCGCTCCATCGCATGGTTAGGCGACCGGTCGTCAATGCTTCTCGAACGGCCATTCGACCTCAAGGCGTGGATGCAGACGAAACTTAAGAAGCCCGCGTCGACTGTCAGGCGAAAACGTCGCCATCATAAGGGACTCCGTCGGCCCCTCGTGAACCGTAAGGCCAGCGACATCTGTGACGGCAAGATCGACATTCATCTGGTCGGACTGCGTCTGCAGCCGTAGCTCGCGATCTGACGGAGAAATCCTGACGACGTAAGCGATCTCACCGACGCGCCCGCTGAATCTGAGGGTATTGTAAAAGGGCGGCGTGTCGGCGTGCGCGAGCTCCGGCTCCTGCGAGAAGAATGAGAGCAGTTCATGCGGTTCTGGAAATGGATCCATGGGTGACGCGTGCTAGTCGCCTAACGAGAACAACATGAGCGACGGCTGGCGGGACGGCGCGTCGCTGCGGTTTCATGCTTCATAATTCTTAAATCTTACTTTCCATGGCTGCCAGCCGTTCGCTCCATCGTTTGGTTAGATGTTGGCTCACTGCACTTTCTTTGAGCTTGCCTCCGAGAAGGTCCAATTCGTTTCCCGATCCGTGCATTCGCAGCGGGCCTTAAATTCCGTAGGTGATGTGTCTTCCATCTTATTCTCACAGCGAATCATGCGCTCACCGATGTGACGATAGGAGACGATGGTTCGCACGCTGCCCTCGACAGTCATTGCCAGTTGCTCGGTTTCTCCTCCGGCATAGATCGCCACCAGCTTGTACAACTTCTCCTTCGGATCCCAAGTAATGACAACGACCCGGTTTATCGTCCCGTCAGGCATTGTTCCTCGCTGGTCCGAAATCAGAAACTTGTGGTTCGGGGACCACTGCGTCGTCTCGACACTGTGGCTCTCAAAGACAGGCATATCCGGCGCGAATCGATACCGCGTGGTGCTCTCCCAAACCCCGACCGATCCTGCGAGCTTCTCGAGCGCGGGCTGCTGAGCGCTGGTTACTGGCGTGTCCTCACCCATCGCGGCAAGCCCACACGCGAGTGCTGCGAACCAAATCGTTCGTGTTACGTGCAGTCGAAACATCTAACGAGAACAAGATGAGCGACGGCGGACGGGAGCGCGCTCCGGATACTTCTTAATTCTTAATTTTTCCTTCATACTTGTCATGCGGCGGTCCGCCGTTCGCTCCATCGCATGGTTAGATGGTCGGCGCTGCTGCATCAGCTCACTCCGAGTCAGACGGGTGCGCTCTCCCGTCCTCCAAGCCGCGACGATATGCGAGCGGGATCATGAAACTGGAGGCAAGGACAAAAGGAAGAACGAATAAAAGCGCCCAAGGAACCGAAGCCAATCCACATTGCTGAAGGGCGTATCCGATGACAAGTGCCACACCAAGACTCAAAAGCCATGCATAAAGATGCCGCCACTGAAGCTGACTCACAGCGCGGCGCTGCCACGCTGGTCTTTTGTTCGCTGCTTTGGGAACGGCATTCACCATCTAACGAGAACAAGATGAGCGACGGCGACCGAGAGCGCGCTGTGCCTTCACGAAAGACACTCTAGCTGGCGAGCGCGCGGACCGAAAGCGGGTCGCCGTTCGCTCCATCGCTTGGTTAGATGACTCAGTCCAGCATGAGGAAAACATAATGTTGCTTTTCGTCGTAGATTTCACCAAAACCTTTGGCTCTAGATTTCCGACTCGCCCACGCCAAGACTTGACTGCGTAGCCGGGGCTCGTCCGGCAACTCGATAACAATCTTGCCAGTATTTTCCCTGCCATCGGGATACCTGTCGATCTCGACGGCCCAAACCTTCGTCGCACCGGCGCGATAAACGGCGTTGACTAAGCGAACTGATACGGAAGTGGAGGCTAGCTCTCCCAAAGTGTGCTTGTCACCACCCGCTTTGAGCCAGGATAGGGCTTCCGCTCGAGTCTCGTCGTCACCGAAGAACATCCGAACAAAGGAGTCCGCGACGTGGCCGGCAGGCTCGTCCGGGCGCGGGTCAAAATCGGAGCTCATGTGGGTCGCGAGCTATTTCTTGGTGATTCCAGAAGGCACGTCGCGTCATCTAACGAGAACAAGATGAGCGACGGCTGGCGAGACCGCGCATCGCTCGGAGTGGAAGTGTCGAAGTCATCTCAAATGTGGACGCGAAGCGGTCCGGCGTTCGCTCCATCGCATGGTTAGACGTCACGCGTGACTGCAGAATCGAGCGGTGAAAACATGAAGTTTCCGACTGGAGCATATTTCGGATCGTCATGTGCAAAGGGGTTTTCCTCGATCCACTCGAGCACAACATGCGCTGGCTCCAGCACTCTGTCACGCTTCACCCAGCTCAGGAACTGTGGATCGATCTCCAGATGCTCATAGGTGTCTCCGAGCATGACGATGCGTGCCGGGGCTGTGCCGCCCGGAATGGCCGCACGCACCCGATCGCCGAGCTTCACTGGTGTTCCATCGTGATAGTGCACGGCTCTCAACGTCTAACGAGAATTAGACGAAGGTTCGTATTTAAAGGCGAACATTTTTTCGCCTATCACGGCGAAGTCGGGAGGGAACGGGGCGTCATGTCGTTGCTAGGGCCGAACCGTCACGCCGCCGGGGGTAGGATTCGCGGAGGCCACCGTCGCGATGCCTTTACGGGCGTTGATCACAAACGTGTTGTTATCACCGAGCTTGGACCAGGGGCCGTGAGGTACTTCGCTGAAGTCGACGAATTTCCAATCGGTTACGTCGGTCTCGTCAATGCCCAGGTAATCGCGGACGGCTGGTGAAACGTCGAGCCCGGCGCCTTTGTTCAGGTTCGGTTTCGGACGTTCGTTGCCGAAAACGTATTGCCAGTGATCGGTCCGAAATGGACCGGCATCTTCCCATTGCGCGTAGGCGACCTTGTTTCCTTTGCGGATCGCGATCCAGCGGCCTTTGCAGGTGGAAACGCCGGGGCCTTGATACGCTTCGTTGAACCACGGCACGACGCGCGGCGCTTCGGGCCGGTGGCCGTCGCGCGCTTTGTCGTTGTAAGGCAGCGCGCAGTAGAACGGATTTTGTCGCGGGGTGAACTTCGCCGGAATGAAATCGTGCCGATGCGATTTCTCCGGATCGTCGAACCCGCCGTAGTTCTTCGTCCAGTTTGCGTCCCATGAACTGGAGCGATTCGGTACGGGATTATTCGCGGTCGGTTTCTCGCCGATCCAAAAAACGGTGGTGACGATTTCTTTTCGCCACGGAAACTTTTCGCCGGGGTTGTTCAATGGGGGATCGTTGCTCGCCATGGGCGTGTAAGAAATAGGATCGACCTTGAGGAGGCCTTCTTTCTTCGACGAATTCGATTTCTTGCTGAGCTTGATCTTCGACGCCGGGACCGCGGCCGGCGCGGAGTGGGTAAAGAACGCCGTAATCGAAGAAAGCAGGACGGCGATGGTGTGGGTGAATTTTCCTGGTTTCATAGCATGCCGGACCGCAGCCGGGTTGAAACTTGTCTAATTAAGAATCGGTCCGAGGGACCGGTTCGGGCGTAATCTGGCCCAGAATTCAGCGTTGCGCCAGGGAACGGCGCGCTTTTTCGATGAGGTCTTTTTCCTGCGGCAAGAGGGTCGCTTTCTCGCCGATATCGAGAAATTCAGCAGCGCGGGTCTGATCGCCGCCCGCGGCCAGAATCACGCCGTAGTAGGCCGCGATCTCGGGCTTGTGCAGTTGTTCCGGCGTTAAAGTCTCCAGAATTTTCAGTGCTTTCTTCGAATCGCCGGCTGTGTGAAGCGCGAAGGCGTAGGTCGAAACGTAAGCGGGATTCTTTGGACTTTTCTCGTAAACGTCACGGGCGGCCTTTTGTCCGCGAGCGGTATTCAGGTTCAGGAGGAGCGAAAGCTGCGCGAAATTATTCTGCGTGTTCAAATCGTCGGGATGCAATTCCACCTGGTGGAGCAAAACGCGATACATGTTTTCCGTGTCATCGTTCCTGGCGAAGTAGCCGTATAAAGTGCGAAGCGCGTCGTCCGCTCTCACCGGATCTTTCGCGAGCAACCAGAGCAGATCGATCGCTTCCGGGCGCCAGCCCCATTTCTCAACCGTTTCCGCCAGGGTCAGCGCCTGCCGCGAATCGCCGGCCACTTTTTTGATCGCTTCATTCCACTGCACCTCGGATTCCGGCTGGTTCCCAAGTTCACGCAGGGCGCGGGCATCAAGCGCGTTCCGGAGAAAATCGACCGTCCCCCAGTTGCCCGAGTTCACGAGCCGCTGCAAGCCCGTCCAGTCTTTTGCCGCGACGTACGAATCGGACAGTGCTATTTGCACCATTTTTTGTCCGAGCACTCCAGGTGGCAGGTTCGCGCTCCACGCGATCGCGTCTGCCTCACGCCTGTGCATGTTAAACCAGGTCAGTAACGCCGCCGCGCGTTCCGGATCGTCAGCTGAGGCCGTTTTCATCTCCTCCAAAAACGCGGCGAATCCGTTGTCTTTCGCGGCATCGAGCGCGGTGAGAAGAAGGAGCCGGTCGGAAAAGGACTTGTCCGGGAAACTGTCGAGCTGACGCGCCAGTTCGAGCGCGGTAAGAGTCAGCTTTTGCCGCAACGCATCCTCCACGAGGTAACGGGTCGCGTCACGGCGTAAGGCCGGATCCTTTTGCATTTCCAGGAGCGCCTGTTTTCCCTCGGCGCGAATGCTTGGATCGTTCGCCCCCAACCGCAACGAGGCCAGCCGCATCGCATAATCCTTATTTGTCGGGGCGAGGCGCGCCGCTTCGCTGAGCTGGCGTTCCATTTCAACGCCATCGCGCCGGGCAAAGGCAATGTCCGCGAGCAAAGCGTGGTAATCCGCCGTCTCTTTCGCACTCGCCGGCAGCTTCCCGATCGCGACGTCCGCCGTCTGGCGATCGTCGAACTTCACAGCAGCGCGGGCCAAAAGAATCAAATCGTCAGGCGTAGCGTTACCGAGCTCCATCACACGCCGTCGCCAGTCCAACGCCCCGCGCGTGCCAGCGATCTCGGAAAGCCGGGCCATGATTCGGCAACCCTCCGCGCTATCGGGATTAATCTGGAGGATGCGCCGGGCATCGAGACTGGCGCGATGATAATCACCTTGCGCGACCAACCCGTAGGCCTCCGCGACCAGTCGCCGTTGTTGCCATGCTCTAAACTGGCGAAAGCCAACCACTCCGCCGATGGCGACGAGCAGAATCAGCCCGACTGTCCAAAGAATGATCTTCAGGATCGAACGCTCGATTTTATTGTGAGGATGTTCCAAGTTGATGAAGCTTTCTATGCCCCGCTCCAAAGTCAATTTATCGAAGCGCCCGGTCAGGACAGGGACAAATGTGCAGGGGAGCAACCCGCGAGCCACGGCGCGACGGCAGGGCTTGTCGGCTTGTATCCTGCTCAAGTCCCGCCCGTCATGAATGCCGTCGCCACTGCGGCTCCGCCAAAAATCGAGAGCGCTTCAACGGCCGTCGCCTGGTTTCCCATCACGGTGTTCGCGCTAGTCTGGCTCGAAGTTGTTTCGCGGCTGCGGTTCGAATGGTCGATCAATCCACAATACGGTTACGGTTGGGCGGTGCCGGTCCTGGTGGCCTACATTTTCTGGCGGCGGTGGCAAACCGCGCCCGCACCTGCCGCTCCACGCGCGAGCTTCTTTTGGATGGCGCTCATCGTTCTGCCGGCGCTCTTCCTTTTGCCGGTGCGCATGATTCAAGAAGCGAATCCCGATTGGCGTTTACTCAGTTGGGCGATGGCCTTGTGCGCGGTGCTTATTTCTGTCTCGGGCATTTATCTCGCGGGCGGCGCAAAGTGGCTCCGTCATTTCGCGTTTCCCATCCTGTTCTTTCTCGTCGCCGTTCCGTGGCCGACCGGTCTCGAACAAATCGTGATCCAGGGATTGATGCGGATCGACGCGCTCATCAACGTCGAGTTCCTGACGGCAATCGGGATTCCGGCTGTGCAACTCGGAAACGTTATTGAAGTCGGTTCCGGGTACGTCGGCATTGACGAAGCCTGCACGGGTATCCGCTCGTTGCAGGCCACCTTCATGGTCTCGCTTTTTCTCGGCGAATTCTACGGTTTTTCCGTCCGCCGTCGCATAATCCTGATCTTGTCGGGTGCGCTCCTCGCGTTCTTGTGCAATCTCGTCCGGACATTTCTCCTCGTTTATCTTGGAGCGGAGCACGGGTTCCAGGCCATCAAGAGTTGGCACGATCCAGCGGGCTACACGATTTTGACGATCTGCATGTTGGGCCTGTGGGGCTTGAGTGTCATTCTCGGCCGCAAAGATCAAAACGTTCCAGTCACATCCCATACGCGCACCGGTTTTCGAATTCCGCGGTTCGTTCTGATTTTGTTGCTTGCGCTTACTGTGTTCGCGGAGGCCGGTACCCAGATTTGGTATGGCGTCCACGAAGCGCGCTCCGCCAAGCTGGCCCCGTGGAGCATCGCCTGGCCCACCCAGGCCGGTAATTGGAAAGAAGTGCCGGTCGACGAGGCCGCGCAGTCCTTGCTTCGTTACAACGAAGGCGGCGGCGGCGACTGGTCCGCGGACGGTCACAACTGGAGCATGTATTTTTTTAAGTGGCTCCCCGGCCGCACTGCTGGGCTTTTCATCAAAAATCACCGACCGGACATCTGCCTGCCCGCCAGTGGCATGACGCAGCGCGGCGGAGTCCAAAATAAATTGCTCAACGTGAACGGCGTGCCTTTGCCGATTCGCGCCTACGTTTTCGAAAATGCCGGCCGCCCACTCCACGTCTTCTACTGCTATTGGGACGGCACACCACCCACACCGGGAATGGTCGACAAGGAAAACTGGACGCCGGCTGGCCGGCTCGACGCGGTAAAGCGCGGCAAGCGCGACGTTGGCACCCAAATGCTGGAGCTCGTGGCCTGGGGCTACGACGACCCCGAAAAGGCCGAGGCCGCCGCGCTGGAGCAACTGCGGCAAATCATCAAGCGGGGTTAGCGTCTTCTGTAGCAGGTCGCCGCGGCGACCTCTGAGAAAGATTGCTTTCCAAGTTCCCTCTCGCGTCGCCCGCAGGGCGATGGCTACACTTCTGCCGCCATGCTCCCCAGAGCCCTCTTCGCATTATTCGCCGCGATATTTCTCCTCCCCGTCCCCGTTCCCGCTGAAGACCACCCGCCTTCATCCCAAATCACCGTCACCTTCTGGAACGTGCAATGGTTCCCGGGCCGGCGGCCGAGCGCTTCGCGCACCGAAGAAAACCGGCAGACTCACGCGGTCCACGCCGATCTCGCGCGATTGAATTCCGATATCGTCGCGCTTGAAGAAGTGCGCGATTACGAGCATGCGTCGCTCGCAGTAAAGCCGCTGGCCGGATTCAAGGTCGACGTTTGTTCCGCCTTCCCACCGCGCGAAGGCCAGAATGAAGCGCAGCAGGTCGCGATTACCAGCCGGCTACAGCCGTTGAGCGCGTGGTCGGAATTGTGGAAGTCTTCGGGCGCGCTCGTCCCGCCCCGCGGGTTTGCCTTCGCGGCCTATCAACTCGCTCCGCGAAAACTTGTGCTCGTTTACGCGCTCCATTTGAAGAGTAACCGGGGCGAAATCCACGAGAACATCCGGATTCGCGAAGAGTCCATGAAACAACTTCTCACCCACATGAAAGCAATGAACGACGCTTACGGTAAACTCGGCGAGCTCAGCTGGATCGTTGGCGGCGACTTCAACACCGCGCCCGACGAGCTGCGTTTCGCCAGCGAAAAAACAATTCCAAATCTCCGGGCCGCCGGTTTTCGCTGGTGCTGGCAGGGAATTCCATTCAACTCCCGAATTACTCTGCCCGCCGATCTTCGATATCCCGCCGCCTGCTTCGATCACATTTTCTATCGGGGCGCGACGTTGATGAAGGTTTGGGTCGCAGACACTTCGCCGCAATCCAGCGATCATCGCGCCGTGACCGCGGTTCTGAACCTGTAGCGGCGGTCTATGACCGCCGAATATTAATTAGGTCGGCGGTCATAGACCGCCGCTACAAGAACTTCCCCGGATTGAGTATTCCTTCCGGATCGAGCGCATCCTTGATCGCGTGGTGAATTTCTCGCGAGACATCGCTCGTTGCTTCCGGCCACCACCGTTTTTTGGCGAGCCCGATCCCATGCTCGCCGGTGATCACGCCGCCGAACGCCAGGACCTGCGCGAACAATTCATCGAGCGCCCGTTCGGCTCGCTCCCGCACTTCTGCGTCGCGGTTGTACCGGTCCGCCATGATGTTGACATGTATGTTGCCGTCTCCCGCGTGACCGAAACAGGCGATCGGAAATCCGGAGCGCGTCGAAAGGCTTTCGGCGAATTCCACCAACTCGACCAGCTTGCTGCGCGGCACGACGATATCTTGATTCAGTTTTGTCAGGCCAGTCGCGCGCAATGAATTGCTGAACGCTCTTCGCAGGGCCCAGAAACGCTCACAATCTTCTTCGGTCGTCGCGACGCGCAACGACACCGTCGGGCCCTGGCTCACCAGCGCGCACAATTTTTCCATTTCGACGAGAACAGTTTCCGGTTGTCCATCGAGCTCGACGAGGAGATGGGCATTTCCCTCCGGCACATCGGCCGCGTCGGAATCGTGACGCGCGGCTTCGAGGGTGAAAGCGTCCGCCAACTCAACTCCGGCGGGTAAAAATCCTGCGGCGAAAATTTTCTGCACAGTCGCGGCTGCTTCGCTCATGCTCGAAAACGAAGCGGACAGCGTGGCGCGTGCGGGCGGCAACGGCAGTAGCTTCAGCGTGATCTCGGTGACCACGCCCAGCATTCCTTCCGAGCCAACGAACAGTCCGACCAGGTTGAATCCGGTCTTGTTCTTGTGGACGCGCCCACCGGTTCGCAAGACTTCACCGCTGGCGAGAACGACTTCCAGGCCGACCACGTAATTTCGCGTGACCCCGTACTTCAAACAGCGCGGGCCGCCTGCATTCGTCGCCACGTTTCCGCCGAGGCTGCAATCCTTTTTACTCGCCGGATCGGGCGGATAAAAAAGTTTCTGCTCCCGAACCCGCGCCTGTAATTCAGCCGTGATCACGCCGGGTTCCACAATCGCGATCGCGTCCGCGAAATTGATTTCCTTGATCCGGTTCATTCGCGCGAGCGACAACGCGATCCCGCCGCGGACCGGCACGCATCCGCCCACGTAGCCAAATCCCGCCCCGCGCGCCGTCACCGGAATCTTATTCGCGGAGGCAAACTTGAGCAGCTTGCTCACCTGCTCTGTCGATTCCGCGAAAACGACAACTTCCGGTGCGTGGCTCGCGAACCATTTGTCTCCGGCATGGGCCACGAGAATCTCTTCGTCGTCGACCACCAGATCGGCGCCGAGCAATTCGACAAGCGCGTCTTTCACGACCCCTTCATGCTCATGATCCTGATCATGATCATAATCCTCGGCCGACGCTTTCTCGGAAGATCAGGAGCACGATCATGATCATGATCAAGAGCAGGAATGGGGACTACATTCCCATCACCTGATACCCACCATCGACGTAAATCACCTGCCCCGTAATCGAACCAGCTCCATCGCTCGCCAGAAAAACGCCCATCGCTCCTAATTCCGCCGGTTCGCAGCTCCGTTTCAAGGGCGCGTGCTCCTGATAATGTTTCAGCATCGCGCTGAACCCGCTGATCCCGCGTGCCGCCAGCGTGTTCACCGGCCCAGCCGAAATGCAATTCACCCGGATTTTTTTTGGCCCCAGATCGTAGGCGAGATAACGAGTCGACGCTTCGAGGCTCGCTTTCGCGACGCCCATCACGTTGTAGTGCGGCACTACTTTCTCCGCTCCGTAATACGTCATCGCCACGATGCTGCCGCCGTCGGTCATCAGGGGCGCCGCTTCCCGCGCCAGCGCCACGAGCGAATACGCGCTGATATCGTGCGCGGTCCGAAACGCTTCCCGCGTCGTGCTCACGAAATCGCCTTCGAGCGCTTCTTTCGGTGCGAACGCCACTGAGTGGAGCACCAGATCGACCCGATCCGTTTCGCCGCGGACTTTGCTGAAAAATTCCGCGATGTCTTCGTCCTTCGAGACGTCACACGGCCAAAGCGGCGTCCCCTCCCCGAACTCGCCGACAAGTTCCTCGACGTTGTCCTTCAGCCGTTCTCCCTGGTAATTGAAAATTAATTTCGCGCCCGCGGCCGCCCACGCCTTTGCGATCGCCCACGCAATACTGCGCTTGTTCGCTACGCCAAACACCAAGCCAACTTTTCCTGCCAGAACTTGCTCTGCCATAACGGCGTCACCATACCCGCCTTTCGCCACCGGCAAAACCGCCGCGATGCGCGCTTCCGGTTTTGATGGCGGCGGCTATCATTCCGCCTCGTATGCCGATTTCCGACGAACCTGGTAAACCCGGCCCTCCACGAGTCGCCGTGGTGATTCCGTGTTTTAACGAGGAGGTCACCATCGCGGACGTCGTCCACCAATTTCGCAACGAGCTGCCGGGCGCGCGCATCTGCGTGTTCGACAACAATTCCACCGACCAGACGGTCGGACGCGCCCAGGCAGCCGGCGCGCGTGTGCTTGCGGAAGCGCGCCGCGGAAAGGGGTTTGTCGTGCAATCGATGTTTCGGCATATCGACGCCGACGTTTACGTGATGGTCGACGGCGATGCGACTTATCCCGCCCCGGCTGTGCACGCGCTCATCGCGCCGATCGCCGCCGGAGATGCGGACATGGTGGTCGGTTCGCGACTCCATCCGCAATCCCGCAGCGAATTCAAGCAGGTGAACCGCTTGGCGAACGGCCTTGTTTTGCTTCTCCTCAAGCTCGTCTTTGGCGTGCGCCTCACGGACGTCCTCTCCGGTTACCGCGCCTTCAACCGGCGATTCGTCAAGAACCTCGCGCTTTTCGGCGGCGGCTTCGAGATTGAAACTGAGCTCACCATCAAAGCCGTGATGAAAGGTTATCGAATCAAGGAGATCCCCGTTAATCTGGTCGCGAGACCCGGGCAAAGTCATTCGAAAGTTCGCCTCTTTCGCGATGGCATGGTGATCCTCAGCACGATCCTCACGCTGTTCCGCGATTACAAACCGCTTACTTTTTTTGGGTCGTTAGGCCTGGTCCTGATTCTGGCCGCGCTCGTGTCGGCATTTGGGATTGGCTCGGTCCGCCAGTTCCCATCCGCGATCCTCGCCGCTGTGCTGGGATTGGGCGGCATGATGTCGGTCGCGATCGGTCTCCTGCTCCATTCGATCGCGCGCCGCGCCCAGGAATTCGACTACCAGGTGCAAATGCTCAGCGATCAAATGCGGCGCGAACGAACGAGTGAGGACAGCCTTTAATGGAGCATTCGCGCCGGGCACTCCTCGATCGCCTGGAAGCCGGCGACGCTCTCCTGTTTCTCTATCTGGCCACAATTTTTCGGCAGTATTTGTGTTGGATCCCGTTCCAGAACGTCATCGCATGGGTCCTCGCCACGATTTTCGCGGCGGTCGCTTTATGGCTTTACATCGTAACCAGGAATGAACCGCGGCCCCGTATGTCACTCGCCTTCGGGATCGTCGTTGTTCTACCGCTGACATTTTGTTTTCTGCTGCGCGTCACGTTCCCGGACGTCTCGTTCGATGTCTTGAATTATCGGCTCTTTCACGGCATTCGCGGCCTTCGCGGATTCCTCTACCGGCCGGGAGATTTTTTCCCCACGCCCGCGCCTTACAACACCGCGCCAGACATGGCGATGGGCATCACCCGCATCGCGTTTGGATATCGATTGGGAACCTTGATCAACCTTTTCAGCCTTCTGTGGGCCGCGCGGATTATCGACCGATTACTCCGGGATCATCTCTCGAACGACTGGATGCGCGTCGGCTCTGTCCTGCTGGTCTTCGCGGTCGAACACATTTTTTTCGAGATCAATACTTACATGATCGATCTGCTGGCGGTGCCGCTGCTCTTGGAAGCAACACGGCTCAGCCTAACCGATGAGCTGTCCGAAAACCGCAGCGGACGGATGGCGCGGATCGCGTTTCTTCTCGGACTGAGCGTAGCTTTCAAACTCATTTACCTGGTGATGGCGTTGCCGATCGCGCTGCTCTGCGCGTGGCGATTTTTTCGCCAGCCGTTTCAGGCAAAAGGACTGGGTCGCACGATTCTGCTTTCTCTCGGCGCCTTTCTGCTCCCCGTCCTCCCTTTCACAATTTATCTCTACGTGGAAATGGGCAGCCCGGTGTTCCCGATTTTAAATGGCGTTTTCAAATCGCCCTATTGGCCTCCGAACAGCGGCTGGGACAATCGCTGGGGTCCATTCGGATTTTGGGAAGTCCTCATTTGGCCGGTGAAAATATTTTTTCGCCCCGACCGCTTGTCGGAGCTGCTGGTTTATTCGGGCCGGTTGTCGCTCGGCTTTGTTGGCGCTTTGGTTGCATGGCTTGCGGCGTGGCGAGACGCGCGACTTCGCCGGCTGAGTTTCGTGACGCTGGCCGGATTGTTCCTGTGGAGTCTGGGCACGGGCTACATTCGCTACGCGCTCTTCCTGGAATTGCTGGCCGGCGTAGTCCTGATAATGCTGGCGGTTCAAACGATGAAAGATCGCCGGCTTGTCGTAATTGCGATTCTCGTCCTCTGCTCGTTAGGTGGGCAAGCGGTTCTCGCCTGCCGATACACCGCCAAAACAGAATGGAGTGGGCGTCCGACGTTTTTTAAATACCCGGACGCCTGGAAACGGGAAGCGCAATATTTGTTCCGTGATCGTCGCTCCCTTGCGAGCTTCAGTTCGAAAGCGAATCGAGTCCGCTTCAACGAAGTCGAAGTCTGGATCGAGAGCAGCATCAAGACAGCGAGTTTGGAAATCATGCTCAACCGAAAGGCGCCGGTGATCGGCCTGCGCAGTTACGAAAGTTTCGCGAGTCCGGAATCGCGCCGCCGCTTCGTTACGGCGATCGAGCGTGCTGCCGGCAAACGGATGTTCACCCTGTGCTTTGCCGAAGATCTTCCCGACGCTTTGGGCACGATCCAGAAGCGCGGTCTCATCGCCGGCGCGCAGACACCCATCGATCTTCCGTTTTACTCGCCTGATTACCGCCTGGACCTGGTCATGATCGAAGTGACCGGCGCAGAACAGGCCGCAGCAGTCATGCGCAAAACTTTATGACGCGCTCTGAAATTTTGAGCGGCCTCAAGCTGCTCGAGCCCTGGTTCCACCGAATCGATCTCGGCGACGGAATCTTCACCAAGACCGAAAGCGTGATGGGGGAGCCAGTCGATCATCCGCGCGAAAGCTGGGAAGTAATTCAGCGATGTCTACCGCCCGACCTGAACGGCAAGAGCCTCCTCGATGTCGGTTGCAACGGCGGCTTCTATTGCGTCGAAGCGAAACGCCGCGGCGCCCAACGCGTCCTCGGCGTCGACGGCCAGCGGCAGCATGTTCGCCAGGCGCTCTTCGTCCGGAAAGTGTTGGGACTCGATCTCGAGTTTCGGCGGTTTTCCGTTTACGACCTGGATCCGGCTACGGTTGGTCGGTTCGATATCACGCTCGCGCTTGGCCTCGTTTATCACCTCAAGCATCTCGTCCTGGCGCTGGAACGCCTTTACGACGTCACCCGCGAACTGCTTATCGTCGAGACCGCGATTCTTCCACCCGAACAAACGCCGTCGTCGTTTGTGCAATCGCTCGGCGAAATTCGCCAGACGCTTCACCCAATTTTTTACGCGGAGAATCCACCGGAAGCGAAAGAGCAGGTTTACAATTGGTTCCTGCCGAGTCCCGACGCCTTGCGGTCGCTCCTGGAGAACACGGGCTTCGAAGACGTAACCGTTGCGAGCATCGTCCGCGATCGCGCTGTTCTGGTTTGTCGCAAGAGCTCAGCCGGCGTTCGCCGGACGGTTCACGATTACGTCGCGAGCCTCGCCTTTGTCGCCGCGCCTCGAGCGGTCTTTCAACCGGGCGAACAGGTCACCTTCACGGTGCGAACGACGAACTCAGGCGTCGCGCGGTGGCCCGCAGTCGGCGCGTCGGAGACGAAAGGTATTGTCCGCCTCGGTGCTCACCTGCTGGGCGCGGATGAAGAAGAAATCGAGTGGGACGGCGGCCGCGCGATTCTTCCGCGAGATCTCGAACCGGGAGAGACCGCCGAGATTGATTTCGGTTTTCGCGCGCCGAACGATCCCGGCAGCTACATCATCGAGTTCGACATGGTCGCCGAACACGTCACCTGGTTCGAAGATTTCGGTGCCGGTGTTTTGCGGCACCATTTTTCTGTCGCGTGATTACTTCTTCGCTTTTAGCGCGACGGAATATTGCGTGTTTTCCCAGGTCAGTTTCAACGTTCCACCGCCCGCTGGATTTTTTTCAAGCGCCATCGTGAATTGATCGACGGGTTTGCTCGCTGCTTCTTTTTTCATTTCGATCCGGGCCAGGTCCTGTTTCTCGTCGTACTTCGTTCCCCATTGACCGGTCTGCTTGTTCACGATGAGCTTCGCGCCGCCGCTTTGTTCCGGAAGCGTAAACAACGAATAAGTTCCCGCGGGGACAGTCGTGCCTCCGATATCGAGCGGCTCTTTGGTAGTCAGCAGCGTGGCTTCGTCCGCGCCGGTCCGCCAAACTTTCCCGAACGGAACTAGCTCGCCCCAAATTTTGCGGGGCGCACCGGTTTTCGGATCCTTGGTGTAGGGACGTCCGTAAACGATGGTCACCGCGCTTCCATCAATATCGGCCGTGATGGTTTCGTGCGGACTGACGCGCGGCTTGTCTTGGGCGAACGCGACCGCCGCAACGAAGACCGAAAGGGAAAGCACCAGGAAACTGCGACTGAAATATTTCATTCCTAAACCTGTGCCTGCCTCGCGTAGTGCGCCAGTCAAAAAGCGGGACACAACCGCGCAAGCTGGCTATTCTGGTCCCGGCGAAAATTTCCAAATGAAAACGGCTCTCGCTCTAATCCTCCCAATGCTTGTTGGATCCGTGCACGCCGATCCGGCCGCGGTCGCTAATCAAGCGCGCGCCTGGCGAATCGCTCACGACAAGCAGATCCTGGCAGAGTTTGCCGACTTGCTATCGATTCCGAATCTCGCGAGCGACAAGACGAACATTCAGCGCAACGCCGAAGCCATCAAAGCGCTGTGTGAGAAACGCGGGCTCACCGCAAATCTCGTGACCGTGGAAGGCGCGCCGCCAGTCGTGGTGGCGGATCTCGTTACTCCGAATGCGAAACGGACGATCGCATTCTACGCGCACTACGACGGGCAACCGGTCGATCCGGGTCAATGGAAAAGCGAACCGTGGAAGCCGGTCATGCGTGATCGCGATGGCCAGGACGTCGATTGGCAGAATGCGGAATCGATCGATCCGGAGTGGCGCTTGTTCGCGCGCTCGTCCGGCGACGACAAAGTGCCGATCATCGCGATGCTCGCTGCACTCGACGCGTTACGCGATCAAGCGGTCCGGCCCGCGGTTAATCTTCGCTTCTTTTTCGAAGGCGAAGAAGAAGCCGGCTCACCGCATCTCGCCGAGTATCTGAAAAAGCTTTCCAATATTTCCCATCCCGATGCGTGGGTCTTTTGCGACGGACCGGTGCACCAGAGCCGGCGAATGGAGCTCGTCTTCGGCGCGCGCGGCACGATCGGTCTCGACCTGACGGTTTACGGTCCGATCAAAGGACTGCACGACGGGCACTACGGAAACTGGGTGCCCAATCCGATTGTCTGTCTCACTCACCTGATCGATTCGATGCGCGACGAGGACAGCCACATCCTCATTAAAGGGTTTTACGACAACGTCCGCCCGCCCACGGCTGCGGAAAAAGACGCACTGGCAAAAATTCCGGACGTGGAAGCCGATCTTCGCCGGGAATTCCAAATCGCGGACACGGAAGGAAACAAAAAACCTCTGAACGAACTTCTATTACTCCCGGGACTGAATTTGCGGGGCATCGAAGCCGGCCACGTCGGCGCGCAGGCGTCCAATACAATTCCGACCGAAGCCCGCGCTTCGATCGATTTCCGCCTCGTTCCCGACGAAACCCCCGAGTCCATCAAGCCGCTCGTGGAAAAACACCTGACCGCCGAAGGCTACACGATCGTGCGCGACACACCGGACTCCGCCCAGCGGCTCGCGAACGCGAAATTGATAAAAGTTGAATGGTCCGCCGGATACCCGGCGTCGCGGACCCCACTCGATCTTCCCGTCTCGCGAGAACTGGCGACCATCATGACCGCCGCCGGCCACGAGCCAGTTCGTTTGCCGACCGCGGGCGGCAGTCTGCCGATGGATCTCTTCCAGCAAGGCAACAATGTTCCCGTTATCGCCTTCCCGATCGCGAATCACGACGATAATCAACACGCCGCGAACGAAAACATCCGTCTCCAAAATCTCTGGGACGGCATCGAAGTTTTCGCCGCGTTTTTCAGCAGCCTCGAGAACTCGAAGTAGCTAGAAAGCGAAATCGAGCCCGGCGACCATACGGCGACAGAGCGCCGTCGCTACAGCGTCAGGAAGGACGTGGTCAGCAGGCGATGGCGTGGCGGCGGCAAACGCCGGAGAGCATTTCCCAAAGCGCGTCGAGGATGCGAGTGACGGCAGTCGAAACCGGCACGGCGTTTTCGTCCCTCACATATTCAGAAAGCATCTGGCGTTCGGCGGCGGAATGTTCGCGGTCGGCCTCGACGTGGACCGAGAAATATTCGTAGTCGCGCGGCGCGGAGACGCCGTAGTTCTCGATCAGACCTTTGATCTTCGATTCGGAGACAGCAGGAATCTGGCTTTCGTAAGCGTAAAGCGCGGCCAGGCCTTCGGCCGTGTTGCCGCTCGCGCAGACGGAACGAAACGTTTCAATCAGGTTCTTTGTCTCGTTCCACTTCGCAGTCGATTGCGCGTCCTCTTTGGAGACGCCGAGGCATTCGGCGAACCGGAGCCAGAGCTCTGGATGGTTCGGTGAGCCGGCTTCTTCGTCGATAAGATTAGCGAGGAGCTGGCGGCGAGTCGGTTGATCGTCGCACTTCGCGTGCACGGCCGAGAGATAAGTCGGGAACGCCGCGACGTGGTGATAATATTGGCGCGCGTAATCGGCGAGCGCGGCCCGGCTCAATTCGCCGCGGGTCCAGGCGAGATAGAAGGGATGCGTGAGCAAATGTTTGGCGGCGATTTGGCGATCGATGGTGTCGAGATGTTGGTTCATTTGGGTTCTCCGGATGGGTTGGTTGTAACCGTGAGCGCAGGGAAGCGCGAATCTTTTTTGATCTCGCGTATTCCGGCGTCGCCCACAGGGCGACGGCTACAGAAGAAACTGAATTACGTCGCGCCGAGAATGTGTTTGATGCCGCGAATCGGAATGACAACCCAGGCCGGGCGGTTGTTTAGTTCGTAGCCAACTTCGTAAACCGCTTTGTCGAGGAGATAGGCCTCGAGCAGAATTTGGAAGTCGTTTTCATCGGGTGGAATGAAATCGGCGCCGTCGGTGGCGGCGAGATAGCTGTGGAGAAAGACGCTGCTCATTTGGCGATACCAAAGATCGGCCCAGCGTTCGAGGAACGGCATGTCTTCCGCGCGCATCGCCGGCTGCCAGAGCGCCGAGTAAGCCGCGTACTGGAAGGAGCGCATCATCCCGGCGACGTCGCGCAACGCGGATCGCTTCAGTTTCCGTTCGCTCAATGGCCGGGCCGGTTCGCCTTCGAAATCGAGAATAACAAAATCTTTCCCGGTGTAGAGGACCTGGCCGAGATGATAGTCGCCGTGGATGCGGATTTTGGTGGCGTTCGCGCGCCGATCCAGGATGCGTTGTTCGTGCGCGAGGATCTGGTCTTCGGAAGCGAGGATGTGCGCAGCCTCATTGCGAAAAGCGTCCGGCAAGGTTGGCAATTTCTTTTCGAGCAAATCAAAATTGCGCCGGAGCGAGGCGCGCATGTTCTGGTAAACCGAGCGTTGCGCCATGGCGTTGAATTGCTCGGGAGCAAATCCGCGTTCATCGGCACTGAGGGCCAAAGCGCGGTGCAATTCGCCGGTGCGCTGTCCGATGAGTTTCGCTTTCTCGCGATAAACGCCGCGTATCAATTCCTCAAGGAGAGGACCGGCCGGACTGCTCTGGTTTTGCAAATCGGCTTTGCGGGTGAGGACTCGTTCGTAATAACGACCGACCGCATCGAGCGTAAGCGTCCAGGCGTCCCCTTCATTTGCGACCGCGCTCTGGAGCAGACACACCACCGTCGGTTCCGCCTTGGGTCGCCGGTATTCGATCGCCCCGAGGAAAGCTGGAACATTCGGGAACTGGGCGCGCTCGGTGAGGAAGCGCGTGACTTCGACATCGGGATTAACGCCGTCCTCGAGCTTGCGATACAGCTTCAGGAAAAATTTGTTTTTGAAGAGCATCGACGAATTGCTCTGCTCCGCGCTCAAGACTTGCGACGCGGGCGTCCTCCCCTTCCCTTCGTTCGGGAATGCACTGCTCGTTAGGCCGGTCAGACTTCCGTTATTGCCCCGCAAAGATTGCGCCCCAGTCATTAGTTTGAAGAGCGCTTTGCGGAAGGATTCGTCGTAAATGGCGTCGTGGAGAATGGCGTCTCCGTCGCCGTGTAACCGGGCGATAACGGATTGCGGCGCGGTCCGTTCGATTGTGCGCGCTGCATCGTCCCGCGCGATTTGCACCGGAAGCGTGTAGGTCTCAGTCGGCCCGTCAAGATAACTGACTTCGACGAACCAGATTTGGGCAGCATCGGCTCCGTCCGAGACCGGGATTTCTTCGATGACGCGCATTTGCCGCACCGTTCGCGCCTTCGCGCCAAACCACCGGCAATTGCGGATGAAACCAGGCAAAACTTCCCGTTCGATCCGGGCCCGCTGTCCGTTATCCAGCAGCGCTCCAGGGTTCGGTGCCGGATCGATCGTCGGAATTTTGCGTTCTTTCGACGCCACGGAAGCCGCTGGTTCGGAACGCAGGACAAACCAATAATGCGAGTGCGGTCCGAGCGTGAGGACGTAAGGCGTCTTGCCGATCGCCGGAAAATAATTCTGGCTGAATACTTCCATGAGCGCGCAGCCCGCGAAGCGAGACAGGTCGAGCTCGGCCGCCTGGGCAAAGCGCGACAGATTTACGACGACGAGAATCGTTTCGTCTTCGTGCCTCCGGAGAAACGCGAGGACCTTGTTGTTTTCCGGGAGCAAAAACTCGAGCGACCCGCGGGAGAACGCGCGGAAATTTTTCCGCATCGCGATGACGCGCCGTGTCCACCAAAGGAGCGACGACAGGTTCTTCTGCTGATTTTCGACGTTGATCGCTTCGTAGTGATACTCGGGGTCGATCGTGATCGGCAGGTAGAGCTGCTGCGGATTCGCTTTCGAAAAACCGGCGTTGCGATCCGGGCTCCACTGCATCGGGGTCCGGCAACCGTTGCGATCGCCGAGGTAAAAATTGTCGCCCATCCCGATCTCGTCGCCGTAATAGAGAACCGGCGTTCCGGGCATGGAAAAAAGGAGAATGTTCAGCAGCTCGATTTTGCGTCGACTGTTAGCGAGGAGCGGCGCGAGCCGGCGGCGGATGCCGAGATTAATCCGAGCGGTCGGATCGTTTGCGTAAACGCGCCACATGTAATCGCGTTCTTCATCAGTCACCATTTCGAGCGTGAGCTCGTCGTGGTTGCGCAGGAACATGGCCCATTGGCAAGTCTCAGGGATCGGCGGCGTTTGCTCGAGGATGTCGATGATCGGAAAACGATCTTCCATCTGAAGCGCCATGAACATTCGCGGCATCAGGGGGAAATGAAAATTCATGTGGGACTCGTCGCCTTTTCCGAAATACGCGACCGCGTCTTCCGGCCACTGGTTCGCTTCCGCGAGCAACATTCGCCCTTGGAATTTCCGATCGACATGAGCGCGCAGTTTCACCAGGTACTCGTGCGTCTCGCGCAAGTTCTCGCAGATCGTCCCTTCCCGCTCGTAAAGGTACGGAACGGCGTCGAGCCGGAGGCCGTCGACCCCCATGGCGAGCCAGAAATCGAGCACCTTCTCGACGGCTTCGTGCACCGCCGGGTTATCGAAATTCAAATCGGGTTGGTGCGAATAAAACCGGTGCCAGTAATATGCTTTCGCAACGGGATCCCAAGCCCAGTTCGAAGTCTCGAAGTCTTTAAAAATAATCCGCGTTTCCTTGTACTTTTCCGGCGTGTCGCTCCAGACGTACATCTCCCGCTCCGGGGAACCGGGCGCGGCCCGGCGCGATTTTTGGAACCACGGATTTTGGTCCGAGGTGTGATTGATCACGAGCTCGGTGATGACGCGTAAGCCCCGCTTGTGTGCCGCATCCAGAAACGCGCGGAAATCTTCCAGCGTGCCGAAGTTCGGATTTACGTCGTAATAGTCGGCGATGTCGTAGCCGTCATCGCGCATCGGCGACGGATAAAACGGCAGGAGCCAGAGCGCGGTGACGCCGAGTTCCTGGAGATAATCCAGTTTCTCGATCAGCCCGCGAAAATCGCCGATGCCGTCGCCGTCGCTGTCGTGAAACGTTTTGACGTGGAGCTCATAGATGACCGCGTCTTTGTACCAAAGCGCGTCGATAGCCTGATCCTGCGTCTCGTTCGGCATGAGACTAGACAGGTGGCGCAATAAGCAAGGAGGCGCAATGCGGCGATGAGCAAATCATGCTCATGATCGTGATCCTGCTCATGATCTTTTGTGAAAGCGACGCTGGCTCACAGGATCAAGAGCAAGATCATGATCAAGAGCATGAAGGCGCCGCCGAAGGGCCTAACCGAACCCGAGGAGCTACTTCTTTGGCAGCGCCATGGCGTGGGCGGCGACGCACTGCCATTCGCCGTTCCGTTCCACCCATGTGTCGGTAAAGCGATAGCTGTGAGTGAAAGTCTTGCCGGCCTTCGTCTTGCCGGTCTCTTTGGCGATACCGGTGACGACGGCGACGCCTTCGCCGAACATATGCACCGTCATGTCGCTCGAAACTGCGGAGATATAAGTGTTGTTGTCGCGTTTCGCTTCCGCGAGCAACGTCGCCTTGTCGCCAGTCTTGCCGCTTGATGAGGTGCCGATGAAATCGTCCGCCACGATTTTTTCAATGACCGCGGTGTCGTGACTCAAGAGCGAGCCTTCCCAGCGGGATTCGAGTTCTTTGATACGCGACGTGACGTCCCCAGTAGCGGGCGAGGTTTCGACAGATGGCGATGACTCTGGAGTGGGAGATGATTTGGGCGTCGGCGTGGGTTTCTCTGTCGGAGTCGGTTTCGGCGTAGGAGTCGGCGTCGGCTTCGGTGAAGGAGTCGGTTTTGGTGTCGGCGTTGGCGTCGGTTTCGGCGTTGGCGTTGGTTTTGGCGTTGGGGTCGGTTTCGGCGTGGGAGTTGGTGAAGGCTTCGCAGTTGCCGTGGCCGTAGGCGAAGGCTTCACGGTCGGACTCGCGCTCGCCGCCGGTCGCGGGGTCAATGTGGGATTCGGCCGCGCCGTCGAGGACGGGTTCGGGCGAGGTCCACTCGAAGTTGAGAGAGGACGCACGGTCGGAAAAGTCATCGGCGCTTTCGTTAGGCTCGGTACGGCAGTCGGCGTCGCCGAGAGCGCGGGACGCACGCTTGGAATTGGTGAAGCGATTGTGATCGGCGTCACCATCGGGCTGGGCGACGGCATCAGAGTCAGCGGCTCGGTTTCAATCGGCTCCGGCGTACTCATTGGGCTCTCGAGTGGCTCCGGAGTCGCGCTTTCAAGCGGCTTGACCGAGGATTTCGGAGAAGGCTTCGGGGTCGAAGTAGGCTTTGGCTTTGCGGTAGGGCTGGGCGATTCTTCAGAAGTTGTCGGGGACTTGGCCTGGAAAGGAGTGGAGGCGGCGTCTTGCGCACGAACGAACGCGGCCGTGACGAGCAGCGCAATAGCGAAAACAAATGGGCGCATGTGAATGTTTCTCCTGAAAAAATTCCTTTGGGCGACGCTAGCCCGCGTGCGTCTGCTGGGTCAAGAGCAATACCTTTTTCGCGGATAATTCAGCCGGCAATCCGGTCTTTTGAGTGATTGGCGTTTCAAATCGTTGGACGCGGCGGGCAGTTCCCACTACATCTCCACTACTTCATGAGAAGCGAGACAGGACCGAGCTAACCATGGCGCTAGATTTGTCCATCACCGGACTACCGGATGAGTCTGCCGAAGCGCGCAACGTCCGGCTGCCCGCGGCGACACCGCCTTTGGAACCGGGCGCGCCGACCGATCTGGAATTAATGCACGGCATCCAGGCGGAAGATCCCGAAGCGCTCTCGCAATTGTATGACCGCTACAACGGCATCATCAAGGCGCTCATTCTCCGCGTCATTCACAACGAAACGGAAGCGGACGATCTGCTCCAGGAAATCTTCATGGAGATCTGGAACCAGGCCAAAAACTTTTCGCCACAAAAAGGAAAACCGCTCGGGTGGATGGTGACTCTGGCGCGCCGGCGGGCCATCGATGGATTGCGGAAGAAACAGGCTTATGCGCGGGCCGGCGAGCGACTTCAGAGCGAGACCGAGCAACAACCTGACGCCTGGGTGCACAACGCCACCGAACAGGAAATCAGCTTCGGCGACACTCGGGTCTTGGTTCGCCAGGTGATCGACACTTTGCCGGAGGCTCAACAGGAGGCGATAAATCTCGCATTTTTTCGGGGGATGAGTCAGCGCGAAATCGCCGCAAAAACGAATACACCGTTAGGGACGGTCAAAACCAGGCTCGAGTTGGGCCTGAAAAAAATCTATGACGGGCTTAAGGAACTTCGAGATGAGCTTTGACGAATTCCAGAACCAATCGCGCCTCTACGTGATAGGGGCTTTGGAACCGGAAGAACTGGAAGCGTTTGAAGAGGCCCGAAAAGATTTTGGGCAAAAGGCAGAAGATTTCATCAGCAAGTGCTACTCGATGCACGAAGCGTTCGCCCTGAGCCTGCGACCGGCCAAATCGTCCGACGCGCTCAAAGACCGCTTGATGACGATGGTGCGGAATCGTCAGAAGAGCTGAGCGCTATCTTCATTCCTGCTCCTGATGCTGATCGTGCTCATGATCTTTCGTGGGGAGAAGCACCTCACTCGAAGATCAGGATCATGATCACGAGCAAGAGCATGAAGCCGCTGGCGCGGCTTAAATCTCCAAGTCCTGGAGGATGAATTCCTGGAGAAATCCGTAGAAATTTACTTGGAACAGGCCGAGGTCACGCCGGGAACCGATCGGTGACCGGTAATGGTCGCACAGTTCGCCATCAGTGAAGTTGTATTTCGCGGCAATGGCGAGCCGCGCTTGATTAAGCGCATTCAACCAGGCCTGGGCATTCTCCGCCGGGATCCGCAGGGTACAATTCGCGAAGGGCTTCGTGCAGCCGTCCAGTTGTTGGAGATCAGCTTCGACGGTCTCCGTCGCGGAGCGGAATAACCGGCGCAGTTCCGGTTCGACATACACCTTCCACTCGGCGCAGATTTCCTGTTCTTTCGCCGGAGTGCTGAAGATCCGTTGTTGCGCGGTCTCGACTCCCTCGACGTTGCAGCTCTCTGGGATCTGCCGCAGCAGTTCCGCCAAAAAAGGATCCACCTCGGTGATCTCGAGGCAATCCTTCTGACGGCGAAACTCCATGGGTCAATTCGTTCGCTCGAGCGTGGCCAGGAGAAGATAACCGTGCAGCTGTTGAACGTAGAGCTCGGCGCGTTCCCGCATTCCGCACCACAGGATCGAGCGGCCGAGCTGATGCACTTCGAGCATGTGCTTCTCTGCTTTTTCTTTCGTTAGGCCAAATACCTTTTGAAAGACCATGGTGACGTAACTCATCAGATTCACCGGGTCATTATGAACGATGACCTGCCACGGGAGATCGATCTCCTCGGCAGTGCTTGTTTCCTGCTCGATGACGGGATTGTCGACTGTCGATCCGAAGGAACTCTGCATCGGCGCGGTTCGGTTACGATTTCAGCAGCCACCCTCGCCAGCTCGCGTGGCCCCATTCATGAAATTAAGATTATCACAGAGTAAGTGCGGTTCAACGGTGGATCACGCGCCGTCGCGGCGCGACCTCAGCTCGCCTCGGCGACAAGCTTCTCCTGGACGCGTTTCATTTCCTTCGCGGCCGCCGCTGTTTTGTCGTCGAACCCAAGCAAGTGAAGAAGCCCGTGGACAAGATAGAGCCGCAGTTCCTGGTCCACACTCGTACCGAACTCTTGGGCCTGTCTTTTCGCGGTCTCGACGCTGATGACGATCTCTCCGTGCTGAAACGTGATGACGTCGGTAGGTGCCGCGTCGTTCATGAACTGTTGATGTATCGCGGCAATCCGTTTGTCAGAGACCAACACCACCTCGACCTGTCCGAGACGCGAGAGCCCGCCCGATTTCCTTCGCGGCAGTTCCAGGCAAGCATCCAACGCGCGCTTCGCGAAATGACGGAGTGTCGCGACATCGACGCGAGCCATTCGCTGGCGATTGGAGACGCTGATGCTAGGCGTCACGTGAGCGGTCGGGTCTCCGCTTGGAAATTCCGGGTGATCAGGCGCGCGCCTTTGTTGAACGTGACATACGCCCACGCCCATTGGATCAGCACCGCAATGCGATTCCGGAAGCCGACCAGAAAAATGATGTGAACGAAGAGCCAGGCCAGCCACGCCAGCAGTCCGCTGAAGTGGAACCAGTGCAGCTCGGCCACGGCTCGGTTGCGGCCGATCGTGGCCATGCTGCCTTTGTCCCAGTAATGGAAGCGCTCCGGCTTCCGATCGTCCATCATTGCGAGAATGTTTCGCGCGGCGTGCCGGCCTTGTTGCATCGCCACCGGAGAGACACCAGGCAATGGCTTCCCGCCGTCGTGGCTGAAATTCGCCAGATCGCCGATGACCTGAACTTCGGGATGCCCAGGAATAGTCAGATCGTCGTTCACGATCACGCGGCCAGCCTTGTCGACCTGGGCGCCGGTAGTTTTGCCCACGAAGGAGGCGGTGTTGCCGGCGGCCCAGACTTTCACGCGGCACGGAATGAATTCGTCGCCGACCTGGAGCCCAGCCTCGGTCAGATTCGTCGCATGAATTCCAGTGTGCACCTCGACGCCGAGTTCCTTTAATTGCTCCAGCGCTTTCGCCGACAAGTCTTCCGGAAAGGCTGAGAGCACCCGTTTATCGCCCTCGACTAAAACTACTCGCGCGCTCGATGGATCGATGTGCCGAAAATCTTTCGCCAGAGTGTAGCGCGCGATCTCCGCGATCGCGCCCGCCATTTCTACGCCGGTCGGTCCGCCGCCGATGATCACGAAGGTCATCGCCGCTTTTTTTGCCGCTTCGTCGGTGATCTTCTCCGCGTATTCGAAGGCCAGAAGCAAGCGCCGCCGAATTTCGATAGCGTCTTCGAGGCTCTTCAAACCCGGAGCCAGCTTCTCCCATTCGTCATGTCCGAAGTAGGAATGGCGCGCACCCGTCGCGAGAATCAGGTAATCATAGGGGAATTCGCGATCGCCCGTGTTCACCGTCCGCGCCTCGACATTCACCGACTTCACTTCCGCCAAAATCACTTCTGTGTTTCTGCACCGGCCGAGGATGCCGCGAATCGGCGCAGCAATATCGGCGGGCGAGAGCGCTGCCGTCGCGATCTGGTAAAGCAGAGGCTGGAAAAGATGATGATTCGTCCGGTCGATCACCGTCATCCGGACCGGCTCGTCGATCAGCGCCTTAGCCGCCTCCAATCCACCGAAACCGGCACCGACGATAACGACCTGCGGTTTACGTTTGGGCCCGTTTTCCATTGCCGCAATTTCCTCCGAGCAAAAGCGGTTGTCACGCGCTCTGACTGAGTTATCTTCCGCGCCTTATGCCAAAGCCGATTTCGCGCAGTAAGACCCGGAAAGCCGTGTCGAAGCGGTTCAAGATCACCGCCAAAGGCAAGGTGCTCCGCCAACACGCATCGCGGCGTCATCTGCTTTCGGCAAAAAGCGCCAAGCGCAAACGCCTGATGGCGAAATCAGCCCGGGTCCACAAGACCGACGAAGCGCGAATCAAGGCGAACCTGCCCTTCGGTTAGGATTTCTCTCGGTAGAACCCGAAAACCCGATTGCGCGCCGTGGCTCTTGCGCGCACAGTTGCTTTCCGTCAGGGGCTATGGACTGAGGACTTACGAACCCCGCCAGAGCAGGAATGCAGCAACGGTAGTCTGATCCTCTTTGCCGTAGTTCTCTGGCGGACTTTTTTTTTCTCGTGAAGCTCCTCAAAGTCAAAACTGCGCGCTTCAGCGCGATCGTGGACAAATGTGGCCAGCCGGAAGTTCACACCTTATGGCAAAAGCCGAAAGCGGATCGGCATTTTCAATCGCTCCTGAAAAATAATCGTGTGATGACCGTGCGACCGACAGAGAGCGGGACGGACTTCGGCGAAGTCGGGTTTAATCAAAAGGCCGGGGCACGTTTCCTGGCGTTTCCGAAATCATTGAAGCGTTTCGAGGGCAAGCGAATCATCGGAATCGATTGGTCGCGCGTGAAAACTTAGGCCGTGAGCGTCGTCGATCACGAACGCCTTGCTGAGATCGCGCTGACTGCCGGCGATCTTTCCCGGTACTCGCGCCAACTGCTCCTGCCTGAAGTGAGCGCCGACGGCCAGCGCCGGATCAAGGCAGCGCGGGTTTTGTGCATTGGCGCTGGCGGACTCGGTTCGCCCGCGGCACTTTATTTGGCCGCGGCCGGAATCGGCAGGCTGGGATTGGTTGATGCGGATTGCGTCGATGCTTCCAATCTGCAACGCCAGATTCTTTACACGACGGACGACGTAGGGAAATCGAAACTGGAAAAAGCCCGGGTCCGATTGCAGCAGCTGAATCCGGACGTTGAGATCGTGCTTCACGAAGCGCGCCTCACAAGCGCGAACGCGACGGAGATCATCGCTGATTACGATGTGGTGATTGATGGGTCAGATAATTTCCCGACGCGCTATTTGTCGAATGACGTCTGCGTTTTCGCGCGCAAACCAAACATCTATGGCTCCGTCTTCCGCTTCGAAGGCCAGGCAAGTGTTTTTGCGCCGCATCTCGGCGGACCGTGTTACCGCTGTCTGTTTCCCGAACCGCCACCGCCGGGCGCGGCGCCAAGTTGCGCGGAAGCCGGCGTGCTCGGCGTGTTGCCGGGAATCATCGGCCTCATTCAAGCGACCGAAGCGCTCAAGCTTATCGTCGGCGTCGGCGAAACTCTCGCGGGCCGGCTTCTCCACTTCGACGCGCTGAAGATGAAATTCCGCGAGTTCAACCTGCGGCGCGATCCGCAATGCCCGGTTTGCGGCGACAGCCCGACCATTTTTGAGCCGATTGATTACGAGCAGTTTTGCGCCGGCCCCGCCGAAGCGGACTGGTTCGCAGCGCCGGAAGAAGTCCCGGCCATTTCCGTTCGCGAATTGAAATCGAAAATGGATAACGGCGAAACCATCACGCTGATCGACGTGCGCGAGACCTTCGAATACGAGATCGCGCGGATCGAAGGGTCACGATTGATTCCGCTCGGAGAATTGGAAACGCGAATAGGCGAGCTGCCGAAATCCGGCGCATTGGTTTTGCAATGCCATAGCGGCGGCCGGAGCGAACACGCCACGCGCATTCTTCGCGAAGCAGGATTCAAGAATGCCGTGAATCTCGAAGGCGGGATCGATGCGTGGTCCGTCGAAGTCGACCCAGCCGTGCCGAGGTACTGAAGCTCCTGTAGCGGCGTCTATGACCGCCGAACGCGTGTTAGTTATCGGTCGGCGGTCGTAGACCGCCGCTACAGACGCGCTTCTTTGATCGCTTGCGCGAGCTGATCCTGGCTCGGCACATCGTTCCATCGGCGCACAAGCCGGCCCTTTCCATCGAAAACGAAAACCACGTACTCCGATGAGGCCGGCGTGATCCCGAGCTGCGAGACAGCCTTGCCGTCGAAATCCGCGATAACAAAAACATCTTCCCTCGCGTTCCGGTTAATGTGGCGCTGGGCATACGATTTCTGGATCTCTTTTGCCTCCGTATCGAGCCGGCTCCGGATCACGGCCGAGACCATCCCGCGCAGAGGCAGAAGAATGCCCTGCTGAAAATTGACCAGCGTAATCAATCGGATCTTCGGATCCGCAAACGTAATCTGGGAAACGCGGTCGCCGACGGTCTCTGCTTTCGCTTCGTCTCGCCGGGTGACGACGGAAATAACGGTGACGTGGCCATCCGCGGTCGAGAGCTGACGATGATCGACATCGGTAAATGTAAGCGGGTATGTGTTTCCCTGCCGCAACTGGACGGCGTGCGCAGTGGCAGCCGCGAGGCAGAGGACGAGGAAAAAACATTGCGGCCCGGCGAAGATCGCGCGTAAGGAAAGACGGCGTGGACCTGTGAAAACGTGAATGTTCATGCGGTAGTTAGACGCCGATCATGCTGAAATATTTCCTGAAGAAGTTCGCGACTGCAACGCTCCTCGGTCTTGCCTTCGGCCTAACAAGTTGCGACCGAATGATAACGCCCCGCAGCGCTCAAATCATCAAGGACGCCGAAAGCAAAGCGGCGGACGGCAATTACCTTCGCGCGATCACGCTTTACGAAAGCGCGCTCGACGATTCGCCGCGGGCCGCGGAGGTGCATTACCGGCTCGCTCTGCTTTATGACGGAAAAATGCACGATCCGCTCCACGCTTTGCATCACTTCAAACGCTATCTCACGCTCGCGCCAACCGGCCCTCACGCAAACGAAGTGAAGACTTTCATGAAAAAATCGGAGCTGGAACTCGGGACTTCCCTCTCCGGCGACTCGGTCGTAAGCCGCGCGGAAGCGGCGCGCTTGAAAAATGAGAATCTCACTTTGCGCAAGGAACTGGAAGACCTGCGCGCCCATCGCTCTCCTGACAAACCAGCGACCGACCCGAAAACAGCCGACAAAAAAACGGGAGCCGGGCCGCGCACCTACGTCGTGCGCGAGGGCGACACGTTGGCCTCGATTTCGCGAAAATTCTACAAATCGTCGGGCCGCTGGAAAAAAATCCGGGACGCGAACCAGAATGCGATCGAAAACCCGGCGAAGTTGAAGCCGGGGATGACGCTCACGATTCCGTGAGCGGAAAACTGATGCCGCGCCACGTCTTTTCCTGCGTTAGGTTACGAATTGTATCCGTAAGATTGTCCCTTTCCCCGTGACCACGATAACCCGCATAGCACCCGACGTCGGCTGGCTGCCGATCAGTTTTGTTAATGTTTACTTCGTCGGACGGCCCGGCGGTGCCTGGGTTCTCGTCGATGCCGGTCTTCCCGGCCGCACGCATCAGATAATCGAAGCAGCGGAAGCGCGGTTCGGATCAGGCGCGCCGCCGGAAGCGATCATCCTGACCCACGGCCATTTCGATCATGCCGGATCGGCGTTGCCGTTGGCCGATTACTGGAACGTGCCGATTTACGCCCACCGTCTCGAGATGCCGTATCTCACCGGTAAATCCGATTATCCCCCACCCGATCCGACCGTCGGCGGCGCCATGGCCTTCCTTTCCCGCTTCACGCCGTCTGGCTCCCGCAATCTAACGGGGCGGATTCGCGAATTGCAGCCAAACGAAGTTCCCGGAGCGACCGGTTGGGAATGGCTCGCGACCCCGGGACATTCTCCCGGGCACATTTCCCTTTTTCGGCCATCCGATCGCGTTCTGCTTCCCGGCGATGCCTTCGCAACGATGAACATGGATTCCTGGACCGGACTCATCACCGGGCGCAAAACGCTGGCGCGCGCCGGCGCGCCATTTAACACCGATTGGGACGCAACCCGCTTGTCAGTAAAGGAACTCGCAAAACTCCGTCCAAATGTCGTCGGGTGCGGCCACGGGATTCCGCGTTGCGATGCCGAGCTCGCCGCACGGCTGGAACGTTTCGCCGAGAGATTTCGCGCGCCGCGCCACGGCCGTTATGTTCGGCGGCCGGCACGAACGGACGAACACGGAATCATTTCATTGCCACCGGCGCCATTCGATCCAGTGCCGTTCGCGACGGCAGGAGCATTGATTCTCGCCGGCATTGCACTGGGCGCGGGGTATCTCGACGACCTGCGCCGAAAATAATCTTCTACGGTGCGCCGGGCGCCCCGAACGCGGGCGGAGCGCCGAAGATCGTGTTCGCGCCATTCACCGGGCTCGCCTGCGTGCCCTCGATGATGAACTTCCCGGTGGTCGAGTTATTGCCGCCGCTGAAGTTCGAATAATTGGCATGATTGACATCGGGCACGTAAACATCGGCTCGGGTCCCGCCGGGGCTGCCGATCTGCACAATGACGTTGTTTTGTACCGTGACCGTGCTGCCCGCGAGGATTTTCATACTACTGCCGGCGAGCGTGACATCGCTGACGAAATTCAGCGAGCCACCCGTGCCGACGGCGTAAAGTTTTAGGATCGTGTCCGCACTGATGCGGCCCCCGCCAATGGTGAGCGAGCCATTGTTGCCCAGCGCGCCAACCTTCACGATGTCTGCCGAGATTTGCGCGTTTGTCATTCCGATCGTGCCGCTGTCTCCCGTGTGACGGATGTCGACCGAGCCGCGATCGGCGCGAATCGTGTCAATCGGCTGTTTGCCGGCCGAGCCGGGATCGCCATTGACGGTGACGCGGCTGTTGGCGCCGGTGGCGAGAATCGTAATTTTTCCGCCGGGCCCAGCAGCGGCCGCGTCGAGCAACGAGAGAAGCTGCCCGGTACTCGTGATATTAATGGCGAGACCTGCCGCAGCGTCGCTCTTCACGCCGATGGTTCCACCGGCATTACTCTTTCGGATCCGAGCACCGCCGCCCGGAGTATCATTGGACGAAACTGTAATCGGCGCGCTGATGCCGACGGTCCCGCTGGTCGAATTCAGGGTGACGTTGCCGCCTGTGCCACTGGGAGGCGGATCCGCGGTTCGCAACCCGGTGGTCGCAGTGATGGGACTGCTCACGCTGATCAGATCGGTCGCATTAACAATGAACGTGCCACCACTGCCGGTGGGAGTCGTGTTGTTCGGGCTGCCGCCGCCATTAAAGCTGACCGTTCCCTGGATGTTGTCCGCCGCGCTCGGTCCGATCGTTAGCGACGGAACGTTGAGCGTAAGCTGACCACCATCGAAAGGCCCGAAACCTGGAGGCGTGTCAAAATCCGGACCGTCGAAATTGATGCCGCCAGTTGAAGTGAGCGAATTGGTCGTAATGGTATGGAGCGGATTCACGGTGGTCTCGTTCGGGAAACTGAACCGGGTAATGCCGCCGGCGCCGGCCGTGATGGTCGGCGCATTGATGTTCGTGGCTGACAATGTCCCGGCATTGACCGCTCCTGTAACGGTGAGGTCCCCGAAGACGTTGAGGCGACCCGTCACCGAGAGGGTGCCGTTTATTTGGAGCGTAACTGTCCAATCATTGCCGGAGGGGCCGATCGAGCCATCGGTGTTGTCGACGAACACGTTGAAATCGCCACCGATGCTAGTATTCCCGAGGGTCGACTGTATGAATGCGGGCGTCACGATTTTGCCGCCCGGTGTCCCCATCTCGCTGTTGAGGATTTCCAGATTGGCGTCGCTGGTCGTAGTCAGGCTTCCATTCACGTCGAACGTGAGCACGCCGCCGGTCCCGATCCTCGCGCCGAAGCGATTGTCGGTTCGAATATCGACCAGGTTCGCTGAGACGTTGCCCGCGACAGTGGAATTAATGTCTCCTCCGGTCTGAATCGTTCCGGTCGAATTGGCGATGTCGAGTCCGAAGGTGCCCGCCGATCCAGTCGTCAGGTCGCCGTTCAGCGATAGGGAGAGATTGCCGCCGGACGTTATCGTTCCGCCGGAGAAGTTGATGACCACCAGTCTCAATCCGCCTTGCGGGTCGGTCGCAAGGTACGAAGCGCCAGTCAGGCTGACATTTCCGCCGCTGTTGAGTGTCCGATTAACGCCCAGAGAGGTAACGGCGAAAAGGTCTGCCATCGTGATTGCGCCACCGGCGCTGATGATGATGTCACTCCCGGCCCCCTCATCGGCTTTTAATATTTCCGCCTGCAGATTCGTCGCGCCGCTCGTCGTCATCGTGCCCCCGGAATTCAAACTAATGCTCGCACCGTTCGTTAGGCCACTGCCCTCGGTGTGGAGATTGAGCGCTCCGTTCGTCTGCAAATTCCGGCCGGCGCTGAGAGTAAGGTTAAGGGTCTTGATGATGGTGCCACCGCCGGTCGAGCGGTCAATTGTCGTCGGCCCGGTGATTAGCAGGTCACGCCCGGCCTGTAATATGACATCCCCCTGGGAATTGACCGCCGCCGCGCTAAGCGTCCCTCCATTCCAGGTTACGTCGTTCGTCGCGACCAAACCCAGCGTGACGGCAGAAAGATTCACCGGGGAGGTGGTCCCGAACGTCAGGTCGCCACGGGAAATGACCCCCAATATTTCGCTGTTGATCGTACCGCCGTTGATCGTGATCTGCGCCGTTCCTGCCGAAGGCGATGCCGTTTGCAGAATTCCGATCGCGCCGCGATCGACTTGGAGGGTGGCGTTGTTGATGACAATGTCGCTTCCAGCCGTGGACAGATTGATATTGCCGGGGAGCGGACCGGGAGCCGCTGGGTTCAATAACGAGAGCAAACTCGCCCCGGAGGTCAGGCTGATCCCCGTTCCTGTCGTCAGCCCGCTTCTTAGAACGATCGGTCCACCCTCGGCGCTTCGTCTTATCAACGTCCCGGGTACGCTCGGGTCGGGATCGTTATATGAAACCTGGATTCGTGAGTTCACCGTCAACGTTCCGCCCAACGCGGAGAGCGTCACCATTCCACCATTCCCAGAAGTCCCGGATGCAACAAAAGCCGTCGGAGTATCGATCGGAGAATTTACAGTGATCCCTCCGCCTGCCGTACCGACAAGCACGCCGCCGTTCACCCCGTTCGTCAGACTTTCTGGCGCACTAATTTGGATATTGTTTTCCGCCATGAGACGCAGCGCGTTCGTTCCGAAAATTCCCATGCCGCCAAGCGTCAGGTTCGAGCCCGTCCCGCGAGCGTAGAAAAAGAGCTGCGGAATCCCCTGGAAACTGATATCGGGGCTGGTGATATCGATTGAACCGTTTTGCGTGGCCAGGAGCACGCTTTGCATTCCGGCAAATGTGAACGTGGCATTACCCGCTGTCGCCGTGGTGATGGGACCGACAGAGATCAACGCCAGATTTGTCGCCCCGCCGTTAGCGGTGGAAATAATAGGATCGCCCACCAGCTGGAGCGCGACGAATTTGAAAGCGGCCACTGGCACGTTCGGTCCGTAGAGCGCGTCGATCCCAACCGTCGTGTCGAACGGCGATGTGGCCGTGAACGCCCATGTCGAGAACGGGCCGTCCTGGCCAGAGTCGCGATAAATTTTCCCGAAATCGTCCACGCCGGCGCGAGTGATCATCGGATCGGTCTGAATCGTGGTGCTGTTGTCGATCGGGTACGGAACGGAAGTTATGATCGGTGGCGGAGTCCCGAATTTACTCGGTTTGGGCGTCGCAGTGGGGGTAGCAGTCGGAGTTGCGGTGGGGGTTGCTGTCGGCGTGGCCGTAGCAGTCGCGGTGGGCGTGGGTGGAGGTGCCGTCGGTGTTGCGGTCGGCGTCGGCAACGTCACTGCTGCCGTCTTGCGATCGATAACATCGGACGACTGCGGATCGGTCATGGTAACCAGTGTGCCGCGCCCAAAGATCACGAGGTTCGTATCGATTAATTCGCCGGCCGCTTTCTGTTCCAACTGAGTTTGCTGCACCGCGGCCAGCAACGGCACGCTCGGCAACGGCGGAAATCCCTGAATGAAGAGCGACGTTTTCAAGAGTCGCTCCAAATCGAAGTCGACAGGTTCGGAGAGCCGGGTCGCATTGGGGTTGAGGATCATCATCTGGCCTGCATGCAACAACGTCGATTCACCGAGAATTCCCTTCATGTAGAGGCGCATCGTGCCTTCGAGCACCAAATACTTGGCGTACGATTTCGGATGGTATTCCGCGATGACGGTGGTGCCGGTGATCGCCGCGGTGACGGCGGCAGTTTGGATTTTCGCACCACCAGAGCCTTTCGGCACCCGGAGGAGGATCGCGCCGTTGCCGAGATCCACCGTGCGCGAGCCTTCGTTGAAACTGAAAATCGTGTTCGCGCCCAATCGCGCGATCGTGAGATCGCCAAAAGTCAGTTCCGCGCGCGAGTCAACGCCGGTGCGGACGGCCGTATTCCCGCGCACCGTGTCGCTCGTCGTAGCCGGTCGCGGCGCGGCCTCCGGCGATTGGATCTTCACGTCTTTTACGATCTGCGTGACTCGCGCCTCCTTCATAACGGCGCCGGTGCCGCCCTGCCCGTTCAGCGACGCGATGCTGGCCAGGCAACCCAGCGTCGCGCCCGAAAATATCAAAAGCCTTTTCATTGGGTCAGAACTTAAAGGTCAACGACAACGCTCCGCCGATGTTCGCCACGTCGTAATCGAACACGCTCTTGCTTGATTGACTCCACGCGAGGGTTGTCGCGGCGCCGGCCGAGAAATATTTGTTGATCCGATAATTTGCCGTCACGGCGAGGACTTCGCTCACGTCGGTTCGGTTGAGGCTGCGATAATCGCGAATAAAAAGCCGACCCACCGCGCCGACGGAAAGTGACCGGGTGAGACTGACGGCATAGCCGGCATAGACATCGAATTCATCTCGCTGCGGTGCGGAGGCGCTCGCGCTGAGGCTGACATTCGTGTCCGCGCCTAACGAGATTTGTTGGGCCCGGCCGATTCGAAACGGCAACTCGGCGCTGAGGAAGAGCGAGTGATTATCGAAGAAACTGTTGAAGCTATTCGAGAAAGTGAGCCGGTTGTAATCGTACTCGGCCCGGAGGATGAGGTTATGCAGTTTCGGCACGATCAACGACAGCCCTGCCCGAAAATCGAAACTGCCGAAATTCAGACCGCTGTATTTGTCGTAGTAAAATTCCTGCTGCTGCACGCTCAACGAGCCATAAAGCGTGTGCGTCAATCGCGGCGCATAACTCACCCCGGCCGTCGGCGCAAACAGCAGGTCGCTTTGCTCGCCCGAGCGGACCAGGCCGACATTCGAGGTATAATAGAACGGCACCGCGACCGAAGCGGTGAACGGTTCGTAACGCTCGATGCGTTTCAGAATTTCCTGTTCGCCGACGTCGGCGTCGTTTTCACTCTGCGCGGCCCGCCCGTTGTCGACCCCGTTCTCTTCCGAATAAGGATCGGTGGGCGATGTGGCAGGCGTGCGAAGCAATTGGGCGCGGTCCTGAACGCTAACCTGTTGCGCGCGCAGGGAAGCACCGGAGACGAGCACGATCAGCGTCGCCAGCAAACCGGCGGCGAAACGAAACGCAATAAGATGAACAACGCCGGGCATTATCGAGCGTCTAGTTGTGACGCTCCAGATTCCACGCGTCAAGCAAGGAAACGCAACGCGAAGAGTGAACTACCGTCCTTGGAGGGCGTCTGTGTCAGACGCCACCCGGTCGCTGCCAAGCTGCGTTTCGCAGAAACGCCTTATAACTCCAGCAAATCGCGCTGCCAGGGAACCAACAGCGTTTCGAGCCGGGTCTGATCCGCGGCCAGCGCGTCGAGGGCGCCGCGGGGCGCGATCAAACTCGGTTCGAGGCCGTGTTGATCGGCCACGGCGTCACGACGACGGCGCAGCTCTTCGGCAGCGCGCTCCATTTCGCGCGTGGGCCGGGTTCCCCGCCGTTTCGGGCGGACAGGCAACTCCGAGTCCGGCAACCGCAATCCGCGCTCCGCCGCTTCGCGAAAACTTTGGCGGCGCCGCGGCGAAAAGTGCCGGTAATCGGGCAGCTCACCGGCGGCAAATTCTTCCGCCGCTCGGATGAGCAGATGATTTTGCAAAATGTGGAAGGAAGGCCGATCGACGGCCTGCGCTTCCTTGTCCCGCCAATTCCAAAGCTCGCGCAAAATCGCACAGGCGCGTCCGCCCAGCTTGCCCGAGCCGGAAATTCGCCACGCTTCCTCCTCATCGCGGGAACGCTCAACGGATGCCTGTTCGAGCGCGCGCGCGCATGATTGGCGGAACCAGTCCAGCCGCCCGTGTTCGCGCAAGCCAGCCTCCAATTTCTCCGCCAACGGCAACAGATAATGCGTGTCGTTCATGGCGTACTCGGCCATGTGATGTGGCAACGGGCGTCGAGCCCAGTTCGCTTTCTGCGATCCTTTGACCAGGATCACGCCAAAAAATTTCTCCACCAACGCCGCCAGACTGAATGACCGAATGCCGAGCAATCGCGCCGCAATCACCGTATCGAAAACGCGAGTAGCCACGAACCCGAGACTCCGTCTCAACAAGCGCAGATCAAAGTCCGCGCCTTGGAGCACGATCTCTTTTCCCGTGAGCGCGCGAGAGAGCGGAGCAAGATCGACGTTCGCCAACGGATCGACCAGATAGTCTTCTCCCGGAACACTGATCTGGATCAGGCAAAGCTTTTCGAAATAGCAGTGCAAACTGTCCGCTTCCGTGTCGACGGCGATGCGGTCGACGCTTTCCAGTTTTGGAAGCATCTCGGCCAGTTGTGCGTCGGTCTGAATCATTCCTTAAATCCCAAAAACCAAATCCCAACCAAGTTCCAATTTCCAAATCTCAAATTCTTATTCGCCGCCGATGTTTGTTTCATTTCCCCTTTTGGGAATTTTTGCAGCTTTGCTTGGGATTTGGTTTTTGAAATTTGGACTTTCTGCTTAGCGGAGTCCGCTGAGCAGCAGTTCTGCGTTCGTCTTCGTCGCGTTTAAATTATCGATCAGCTTTTCCATCGCCTCGATCGGTGGCAGCGCGGCCATCGCTTTGCGGAGCAATTGCACGCGCTCGAATTCCTCCGGGTGATAAAGCAAATCCTCCCGCCGGGTCGCGGTCTGCAAACAATGGATCGCGGGATAAAGCCGTTTCTCGACCAGAGCGCGGTCGAGATGCAGCTCCATGTTTCCCGTCCCCTTGAACTCCTCGAAAATCACCTGGTCCATCTTGCTCCCGGTGTCCACGAGCGCGGTCGCGATGATAGTGAGGCTGCCGCCTTCTTCGCAGTTGCGCGCGGCGCCGAAAAATTTCTTCGGCTTCAACAGCGCTTTCGCTTCCACGCCGCCGGACATCGTCCGGCCTTTGCCAGGTTGAAGTGAATTGTAACCGCGTGCCAGCCGCGTGATGCTGTCGAGCAGGATCACAACATCCTTGTTCTGCTCGACGAGACGTTTCGCCCGCTCCAGGACGAGCTCCGCGACTTCGACATGACGCTTCGAGTTTTCATCGAAGGTCGAATTGTAGACGTCGCAATCCACTTCCCGTTGGAGATCGGTCACTTCCTCCGGCCGTTCGTCGACGAGCAGGATGATCAAAATAATCTCGGGATGATTTACCCGAATTGCTTTCGCGATCTCTTTCAGCAAAATCGTTTTGCCGACGCGAGGCGCGGCGACGATCAGGCCGCGTTGCCCGCGACCAAGCGGTGAGAGCAGATCGACTGCGCGAGCGCTGATCGAATTGGTCTTAGAATTTTCCAGCATGATTCGCCCTTCCGGAAAAAGCGGCGTCAGGTTGTCGAATGCGGTCGGCGGTTTCCATTCCGCCACGGGCACTCCCTCTATCTTTTCGATCTGGTCGAGCATGATCAGTTTCTCGCGGTCGCGCGGCAATCGCAGCGTCCCGCGAATCTTTTGGGCCGGCTGCAATTGGAATTGCTGAATCATCGCGCGCGATACGCCGACGTCTTCCGGCACTGGAAGAAAATTCAGCTTCGGCCAGCGCAGCACGCCAAACGCGTCCGCCACCGGATCGAAAAAGCCGGTTGTGGTGACTGGAATTTTCCGGCCCAGCGCTGCGCGCACCAGATCAAGAATGAGATGATGTCGTGAGCGGCCCGGATAAACCCGTAACTGAAAATCGCGGCAGAGCTTTTCGATTTCCTCCGGCGCCATCGCCTGGAGCTCATTTACATCCAACGACGCCGGAAGATTTAGCGGTGTAGCGTCGGCTGTCTCAGCCGATTCTTCTGTAGCAGCGGCCCTGTGGGCCGCTTCCTCGGCTGGCGGCGTTTCCGCGGTTGATTCGTTGTCGTTCATCAAAATTTTAATTGGAGGGACGCCCGCTGTGGCGTCCCGTTGCTTTTGGGACGGAACAGCGCCCGTCCCTCCAGTATTCCACCAACAACCGCGCCTGCTCTTTCAACTCTCCGCGGCCGGCATTATTCCACACGACATGATCGGCGCGGCCGACCTTTTCCATCAGCGGCATCTGCGCATCGATCATCTGTCGCGCCTCCGCTTCATCCAGGCCCATTCGCTTCTTGAGCCGCTCGAGCTGCACGCTTGGTGAGCAGGCCACGACCGCCACTCGATCGCACAGAGTTTCACCGCCGGTTTCATAGAGAAGTGGAATATCAGCAAAAAAAAGTTTCGCGGAGTTGCGATGGCGCTCGGCTTCGAGACTCCACTGACGGCGGATGCGCGGATGCAGGATTTGCTCCAGCGCGCGTTTCTTTCCCGCGTCGCCGAATACTATGGCGCGGACCGCCTCCCGATTCAAGCCCGCGCTCGCCGAATAAACTTCCGGTCCAAACTCCTTCTCGATGAGTCCCTTCACCTCGGGATCGCTGTTCGACAGTTCCCGCGCCGAGATATCCGCATCGAAAAACACCGCATCGGGCAGAAGCTCGCGCAGATATTCGACGAAACTGGTTTTCCCGGTCGAAATCCCACCCGTTATTCCGATAGCTGGCATAGTCACGGACGGAGCGTTTCAACGCGTCCGATTACTCCACAGTTGAGCATGAAACGTTGATGAGTGAAAAAGAAAGCACGCGGTAGAGTGCAGGCCGCTTCTCCCTTCCAATAAAACTCCTTGTCGCAGGGGGATTAGACCTCCTATGATCGCGTCCCACCCGATCATGCGCCCTTCCCCCATCCTGGCAATTGCCTTAGCCGCCACGTTCGTGGTATCGGCGGAGTTTGTCGTCGCGCAGCAGCGTCCATCCTCCAGCCCGACCGGCACGCCCCGCAAAAATATGCAACGATTCATGCCCGATTCTGGTCGCGAGCAGACAGGGCCTGCCGACAAACCAAGCCCGTCACAAGTAGATCCGGCAAAGTTACTCGCAATCATCGAGCGACAGGAGACGCTCATTAAAGCTTTACGCGCCCGCATCAAGGAGCTGGAGCTAGCCAACAAAGCGTTAGCGTCACCGACCGCCTCTCCTGCGGCCGACAATAATGACTGAGGCCGAAAAAGACGTAGCAGCCGCTGATAAAGATCTCAGCGATCTCGTGAAACAGGTTCGGACCGCGCCGAAGGAGGAGGTTAAGTCGTCGAGCACTCACCTGGCGGCGTGGACTCCAGAGCTGGTTTGCAGGCTCAGCCTGGGTATCGGGGGGTTCGCCATTCTTTCGTTCGCGTTGGTCGCCTTCCTGATCTGGCAGAAGAAAAACGCCGAACAAGTATTACGCACATTCGGCATCCTGGTGATCATTTTCGCTGCCGTGTTTCTCGTCGTTGCGGGTTATTCTGACACTCAAATTACCCCGGTCATCGGTCTTCTCGGCACGATAGCCGGATACCTTCTGGGGCGAAAAATCGAACCTACTAACCATCCCGAGCGCCACCAACCCCCTGCCCCATGAGGTTGAAAAGCTGTAGGATCATCCAAACTACCATCCTCGCTGGACTCCTCCCGTTCGGATATTTGCCGACCGGATGCGCACCGCCGCGGTATGCGCCGAGGTATAGCGATAAAGTAGATGTCCGTGACACGAATGATATTCCGGAGGAGCAGCCGGAATACGCCGACGCGCCAGCGCCGGCGCAGGCGCCTCGGTCGTCAAAAGGAGATTTGGTAAGAATGGCCGAACACCAGCAGAACCTGATCCGAGCGTTGCGAAGGCGGGTGAAAGAACTAGAGAACAATCCCGAGGAGGTTTCGGAACAAACAGATAATCTGATCCCTCGGGACCAGCTCGCTCCGATGTCGACTTCCAGTGTGGGCAGAACCGTCGATCGCCAGCAGAGGCTTATAGCAGCGCTAAAAGCACGGATTCGAGAGCTCGAGAACAAAAAGAAGTAAGCAAGCGTTCGTCGGGAGTGCGGCGGACGTGGGACGCCACTCGGTGGTCCGTCACGGTCCTACTCCGGCACTACTCTTCCGTGTCTTTCTTTTTGCGAAGCAGCCGCGCCGCCTGGAGAAGCGTAACCAGCAAGAGCGAGAACGCCATCACCGCGGTCCCGAGAAACAATCCCCAGATCATCCCGACGCCCGCAGCATAGCGGACCAGCGAGTTATCAGGGCCACGACCGAAGAGCGACGCCACGAATTCCGGCGAGACCGACGCGACGATGCACGCGAAGATGGCGCCGAGCGCGGACGAACCCAGTCCGCCGGCAACAATGGAAACAAAGTAACGGAGGAAGGTCATACCTAACGAGTACTAATCGTGAGAACAACTTTAAGATAGCATCAGCACCCCATCAAAAAAGAAAAGCGGCTCGCGCTTTCACACGAGCCGCTCTCTTGAGTTTAGCTAAGGAGACCGAAGGATTTATTTTCCAGTGTTCGCGTACTGAATGCAGTCACCCTGGTTCTTGAAGGTACTGCCATCGCCGCGCGTCCGCGTTTGCCAGCCGTCATTCTTGCATTGACCGGCCGTCGCGGGAGTGTTGCACGCTGCTCCGCCGTTGCCGACCACAACCGTAATGCCGACGGAAGCGAGCCGGGGGCCGTTCGGGCCAGCGCCTTTTTCAACCGCGTACAGTTCATAATTGTAGGTCGCGTTGCCGAGCGTCTGCGGGCCGCCCGGATAATCTCCAAACGTAATGTTTTCCGAGTTCTGAGCGATGTTGTTCGTCGCTGCCAGGGGGACGGCGGTCCCTTCTACGCCCTGACCGTTGGCGGTGCCGTTATTGCCATAGGAGTTGTCCATCCAATAGTTCAACGCATCAACAGTCGTGTAGCGAATGCACTGCGACGGATCGTCGTCCGCCGACAAATAGTAGTCGTAGGTCGACAACGGATTCGTTCCGTTTGTCACGTCAGAATTAATCGAGAACTCGTAGTTCCAGGCGCCTCTTGGAGCAGGGCCAACCGGAAATGAATAGACACCAGCCACGTTCGAAGTGGAACCCGTATCGCGATTCTTGGCGCGGAGAGCGAGCTGAATGCCGTTGCTGGTATCGGCCGTCCAGCCCGTGTTCGGGTTTCCGGAGCCGTAGATGGCGGTGATGGTCTGGTTATAAAGAACGGCCGCCCAAGCCGAAAGGCCGACCGCCGAGATTAGAGTGACAATGAGTAGTTTCTTTTTCATTAATGTGTATTTGATGTTGGAGTGAGCCTACGGCCGGTGCGCCAGAAAAACTCTGTGCACGAACAACGAGACATAGAGGCGACTGTTTTGGGGAACGCTCACCGTAATGGCAAGCTTTATTTAAAATTTCTAGGGGATTGTAGAGGAAAGCCTTACATCGCGCACCCCCCGCCGTTCACCTGGAGAGTTTAGGGCTCCTCTTTTGGCCAAAACAGGCGCCAACGTCCGTCCCAATAAAGCAAAATGTCGATTCCGGCTTCGGTGCCGAGCTCGATCGCGTCGGCTCGCAGCGCCGGTACTTGTTTTTTCCACGCCGCGTAACCCTTGTCCTTTTTCGTGATGATGTGGACGGGCGGCTTGCCTTCCGTCCAACTCGGGGTCTTGAAAAAATCGGCGTCGTGCAGCAGGAACGTTTGCGGCTGACGGGTCAGTCGAATCAGCAAGGCTAAGCCTTTCGGCGACGATTTTTCCGAAGACTTTGCGGCCTGCCACGGATTGACCAGCCGCACACCGGAATCCTTAGAAAGCTTCTCGGCCTCTCGCGTGACCTTGAATTCGTCTGGGAGGCCATCCCCATCAAAGTCCGCGGCCAGACAATTGGCGGCGACGAAAAGGCCGATCGCAAAAAGGCTTCGGTTCATATGCGCGTCAGTTTGAATCCTGATTCGCGCGCGAAGCAATCACCAAAAAGATCGCCGAATTTTCACCTTAAAACGAAAAAACTAGCAGGCTGTAAGTGTTCGGGTTACAAGCACTCACGCGTCGCCACGCCGGGACGCATTCCAGGATGAAAACTATGAAATCACACCCAAAAAGGCCCGTTCTCAATCACGGGCGTACGTTTCTCGCCGCGCTCGCGGTCCTCGCCCTTTCGGATGCGCACCTGAGCGCCGGCGACGCGAAATCTGCGGTGCCCGCATCGATTTTGGGCAAGCTCGACAGCCATCTCACGCTGGTCGTGAAGAAGAGCCGCGGCGAAGCGCCGTTCGACAAACCGACCGCGGTGCAACCGGATGTGTTCCAGTTCGACGGACGCGTCCTGGTAGAGATCCAGGGCTCTATCTCGAAGGAATTGTCGGAGTACATCGCGAGTCTCGGCGGACAGCTGGTTACCGGCTGGGGAAGCGCTACCAATTTTCGCGCCTGGCTTCCCTTCGCGCAGGTCGAGACGTTGGCCGGCCGCGCCGACATCAAATCCGTCTCCGCGGCGAGACCGACGGTGACCCGCAGGCTTAAGGCTCGTTAGGCATCACAACGAACATGAAATCTCGAAACATTTTTTTCGCACTTACGATCGCCGGATTGATCGCGGCCGGCGCTGCAACCGCCTCTGCTTTGACCATCAACCTGAGCTACGACGAGGCCAGTTTGACGGCTGCGGGTTTGACCTCGCAGAACGTCACCGACATGAAAGCCGCCTGCACCTATGCGGCCAATCAGTTCACTAGTCGATACAGCGACCCGATCAACGTGAACATTAACGTAACCGCTACCGCGGGTAGTGGCGATTTTGGGACCAGCACTTCGTCTCTGGATTCGGTCAGCAGTTACAACAACCTCCGGGCTGCCTTTGCAGGGGACTCGAAAACCGCGGACGACGCGACCACCGTCAGTAATGGCGGTTCACTTCCAGCCGGAGCAGATCCGATCCCGACATCGCACATGTATCTTGTGACGCGAGCACAGGCCAAGGCTCTCGGCCTTCGCGCCGACGACATGCAGAACGATGGGACGTTCAGCTTCGGTGGCGGGAACCCATGGACCTACGACCCGAATAATCGCAACGTCGCTGGCAAGTTCGATTTCATCGGCGTGGCCATGCACGAGTTCTCGGAAATTATGGGCCGCACTTCACTCATGGGATTCGACTTCGGCGGGGGATCAGCTCCTGGCTATATCGCATTCGACTTATTCCACTACACCGGCGCTGGCACGCGCGGTCTGAACAATGGGCCGGGCAGGTTCTTCTCCTTCAATAATGGGACGTCGCTTCTCATCGCCTTCAACAACGGTGCCGCGAACGGCGGCGACCTTCAGGACTGGGCCGGACCGGCGGCCGACCCCTTTAATGCGTTTGGTCCTCCCGGCGAGCAGGATGACCTGACCCCGGTTGATCTCCAGACAATGGACGTCATTGGCTACGATCGCGGCACCGCGGCCACTGTGCTGGCTAACATCTCCACGCGATTGCCGGTGGGAGCTGATCCCAATGCCCTCTTTGCCGGTTTTATCGTAACCGGCAACGTAAACAAAAAAGTCATCATCCGCGCGATTGGGCCGTCTTTAACGAACAACGGCGCGCCGTTAGCGGGCCGGCTGGCCGATCCGATTCTGGAGCTGCACGATGCTTCGACCAACTTGGAAACGAACGACAACTGGCAAGACAGCCCGAATAAGCAGGCCATCATTGACAGCACCGTTGCTCCGACCAACTCGCTCGAATCAGCCATCATCAGGAGCGTTGCGCCCGGCACCTATACCGCGATTGAGCGCGGGGTGAACAACGGGACCGGCATCGGCGTAGTGGAAGTTTACGACCTTGATACCGCTGCCGACGCAAGGCTCGTTAACATCTCGACCCGCGGATTTGTGCAAACCGGCAACGATGTTCTGTTCGCAGGAATGGCAGTAACAGGACCCGGTTCGCAAAAGGTAATTGTGCGCGCTCTCGGTCCTTCGCTTAACAGCGTTCCGGGAAAAATGAGCGATCCGATCATGGAACTGCACAATGCCAGCGGCACCACGCTCGAGACGAACGACAACTGGATGGATAGCCCGAACAAACAGGCGATTATCGACAGCACGGTCGCGCCTACGAACAATCTGGAATCCGCGATCGTGCGGACCCTAACGGCCGGGAGTTACACTGCGATCGTTCGGGGCGTGAATAACGGCACCGGCATCGCAGTCGTGGAAGTTTACGCGCTGAACTAGTTGGAGGGACGCCCGCCGTGGCGTCCTTTTCCTGGAGGGACGCCCGCCGTGGCGTCCCTATCTTTTCAGGACGGGACAGCGCCCGTCCCTCCAACGAACTGCTCACCACCTCAAGACATTCATCTCCCCCTGATAAGGCCAATCTTCAGATTGCTGCACCCATCCAGCTCGGACTGGATTCTCCACAACATAGTCCCATTTCGCGTCGTAACTCTCACCGCGCCGCAATTGCGTGTCCCAAAAATGTCGCTGCCAAATTGGTGACTCCTCACTATGGGGCCAACGCCGTGCAGCATTTGATTTCCAACAGCCAATCCAGCCTTGCAAAGTTTCCGGCACCAGTAGCTGCGGCGCACAAAAGAGATGGATATGGTCCGGCATGATTACGTAACGACCGACCAACCAATTCTCGGCCCGTTGCCACGCATCGCGCAGCGCATGATGCGCCTGGGCATTCGCGAATATCGGTTTTCGGCCTTTCGAGCAAACCGTCAGGAACACAATAACTGGCACGTTAAACCGCTCGTGAACAGGCTGGTGAACGGGATGTTTACGCCCTGAAGGTTCTTCGATCATTCTGGAGGGACGCCGGCCATGGCGTCCATTTTTTAGGGACGGGACAACGTCCGTCCCTCCATCATTTCTTGTAGAACGGCACCTCGGGCAGGATCGGGGGTTCGATTAAGTCGGATTCTTCTACTTCCTCGGTGGAGTTGACCGGTTGACCGCCGGGATTAACCAGGCGCGCGGTGACGAAAATCACCAGGTTGCGCTTGATGTGTTGCTCCGCATTGGAGCGGAACAAACGACCGACAATCGGAATGTCGCCGAGGACTGGAGTGCGATCTTCGGTCTTCTGCACGTCTTCGCGCATCAATCCGCCGAGCACGACAGTTTGCCCATCCCACACACTCACACTTGTCGTCACTTTCCGGGTGCTGAACACCGGCTGATTAATGATATTCGGCGTCAGCTCCACGGTCTGCGCCATCCCTAGCGCATTCACGCTCGAAGTCCGAATCGGGCTTCCATAGTTGATGAATCCTTCGAACTCGACCACCTGCGGTACGAGGTTCAGATCAATCGTGATCCCGTCCGGCCCCACGACGGGCTCGACCTCGAGAGTCACGCCGGTGTTCCGCGTTTCAAAACCGGTCGGCGTCGTCGGCGTCACCGGAAAAGTTCCGCCGGTAGAATTTCCGAGCGAGACATTCGGATTGTTGCTGCCGCCGAACGTTGTTGGGATTTGCGGCGCCTGGAATTGGGTCGGGTAACGAAATTCGCGCACGATCTCGATCACGGCGCGCTGGCCGCTCTTCGTCGTTACGCGCGGAGCGGAAAGAAGATCGATTCCTTTTTTCTGATTGAGGGCGCGGATCACGACCTGAAACTGCGGATCGGTAAAGACACCGCTCAATCCGAAAATGCCGGGCGCGACGGCGGCTGCATTTGTTGCCCCACCCAGCAGCGTGTCGATCGCGTTGCCGGTGATTGCAAAATTACCGCTTCGGTTCCCACCGGTCACCGGAAATTGACCGACTGGATCACCCGCGGGTGAAGTGAACGGATAATTTCCGGGTGCGTACGACGGCGAGTTTGCGGTCGCGCCACCGCTTCCAAATACTCGGGACGATCCCGGCACGTTGAACTGACCCAGCAACCAATCGAACCCAAGCTCCTTCAAGTTCGACTGATTGATCTCGATGAACTTCGATTCGATCTCGACCTGCTTTGGGCCGGAAACGTTCGCCTGCTCCACGATCGCATCGACCAGCTCGAGATTGTCCGCCGTGTTGCGAACGATGAGCCGGCTGGTTTGCGGCAGGAAATTCGCGCTCGACCCCGGCACTGAAAACGACACGCCCTGGCTTTCCAGAAATTCCTTCGCACCTTCGCGATTCACCAAGAGCCGGCCGCCGGTCGATTCCTGGGTGTCCTTGCCGGTGCCTGTGTTGTGGACGCCTTTCGCCTCGCTCGTCGCCGGCTGGTTCAACGCCGTGCCAGTCGGCGTCAAAGTTCCCGCGATGAATCCGGGCGGCACTCGGTATTGCTTCGTCAGCAAATCGTTCGTCATCTCACTGAGTGGAATGATCGAGACGGCATAGGGCTCGATTTTCACCTTCAATCCTGCCTGGCTCGCGATGTAGCGGAGGGCTTCGCCCAGCGGAATTTGATTGAGGGTGATCGTGATCCGCGCGTCGGCTGAATTGATCGATGGCGCCGAAATCGTCGTGGTCGCGGCCGTTGTCGTACTTGTCGTTGAAACCGTTTCGGTCCGAGTGCCGATCGCGTTGAGGCGTAACACGATGTCGACGCCCTTCCGCCCCTCCACGCCCGGATCATTTTCCGCCGCCTGTTGCCGCAGGAACTCGAGCGCTTCCCGAATGCTCGCATCCCGAAACTCGACCTTCGGAATAATGATCGTGTTCAGTTTGTTCGTGATCCGGGCCGTGCCGGTCGCATCCTTTGTGAACGCATCCGTGATCGGCCCGACGGCGTCGCCGTATGTTCTCACCGGCTCTTCCCAGCTTTTCTGGACCTGCCAGAGCTGGCGCGATCGCGTTTCGTTGTATGCTTCTTCGCCGTAATGCGTTTTCGTTAGGTTCAGCCGCTCCTCACCGCGACGCGCCGCGACGTTGTAGGGATCGAGCGCGAGGATTTGCTCGTATTTCTTGAACGCGAGATCGTAACGGCCGCTGTTGTAATAACCTTCCGCATCGCTCAGGAGCTTCCTCACTTCCTCGACCTTCGAGATGAACTTCGGGCCCATTGTGCGGTTGATGCGGTCCGGATCTTGTAAGCGCGCCAGGATCTCGGCCGCCGGCCGGCAATTCGGATCGTAACGCCTGCTCAAAATCTCGCGGCAGATCGCTTCGGCATCGCCGTATTTTCCTTCGGCGATTTTTTGCTCCGCCAATTTCAATCCGGTCGCGCAAAATCCATTCAGCGCTTCATCGTGCGACTTCTCACTGATGAGCGCGTCCGGAAGAAAGGTCAGAGCAACGCGAAACTCATCGTGAGCCGTCGTGTAATTTCCCTCGGCCATCGCCGCTTTCGCGCGTCCCAATGCCTCCTGGCCACGCGGCAACGCCGCCTGACGACGCGCTGCTTCTCGGTCCGCGACCGTGTTTGTTTTCTGGGCCAAGGCCGTCGCGCCGACCGCTAACAATAGTGCCGCCATCAACAGGCGTTTTGGTGCTGATTTTTTCATAGGGGGTACTGCGGAGGGACGTGCTTCCGCGCGTCCCAATTGGTTTAAAGCCGCGCTCGCAAAGCGGGACGCGCCGAAGCACGTCCCTCCGGATCGGCAACGGCGCATTCTTCTAGGGAACGAGCGCGACCTCGATGGGTCGCTCAGGCCTTTGCGTGTCAATGACGACCGCTCTGTCGGGGAGAACATTGATTACCTTGTATTTGATTTGCTCGATTGGTTTCAATGAAAATTCCTGGTCTTTCTTCACCGCGAACTCTTTTCGGCCGCCCCATTCGTACACAAAATTCGCCACGAACTCCGGTGAGTTAATCATTTTCTCCTTCACGAGCGTGAGCTGCTCGTGGCTCTCGCGATTTTCCAACGTCAACTCCGAGGCATCGATCTTCGTGCCGTATTGGTTGGTGTCGTATTTCTCCGTGAACTTCACGATCTTAAACTTCGTTCCACGAATTGGATCGCCGAGCTTCAGAAACTGCGTCGGCGCTTTCAGGTCGTTCGTATTAAGCGCGAACGTTTCACCAACCCAGGACGCAAAGACGAGCCGGAGCGGTTCCTGCCCGCACGACTTCATCTTGAGCTTTGCGATAAAGGGCGGGTGCGACGCTTTGTCGGTCGGCGCGGTTTGATTCTGCCATTCCTCGAGATTGTTGAACCCGTCGCCGTCCGGGTCCTGGGTCAGAACGTCAGCGTCGGCAATCGGCAGATTAAACTTCTCCAACCACTCGTTAGGCACTGGGGGATGGACCTCGGTTGTCTGCAAAGTCGCCGGAAAGCCATTCGCCCCGATGAAATGTTGTTCCGGGACGAACAAGCCGGAGCGACCGCTGAATGTCCATTGTCCCGGCTGCTTCAACTTTTCCAGGGCGTATTCTATCTCGACTACCTTCGAAGGCGGTGCCGCACGCGTGGGCGGAGGCGCTGCAGGCAAGACAAGATTTTCACCAAATTGCCACGCGTTTTTGCCGATGAGCAGAACAGAGACGAACAGAAACGCCGCCGCCGCGAAGACCATCACCCGATCGTAATTGGCGCGTATCCACGTCATAAGGTCCGCTTCTGTAGCCGCGTCCCTGTGGGACGCGCATCGAAATACCTGAACGCCACGGTCGCTCTCGCGCGTCCCACACGGACGCGGCTACAGAAGACGAGATCGCGTGCGCCGTTCACAACGTGAATCTCACGATCTCGATCGTCGCTGTTGTTTCGATCTTCTCGTTGCCGACAATGAAATTCAGCGCGGCAGCCGGCCTCGTTTTCGTCGCCGTCGAAGTATCCGCCGCCACGTCACGCGGCGGACCTTTGTCGTTCTCGTTCCGCACATGCAACAATCGAATAATGCAGAAAGGCTGGGTCGCGGCGGCGATCTGGTTGATGACCGTCCGTGCCGCGCCAGGCGTCGAAGAGAAAGTCGCTTCTACAACGCCGCGCTGAAACAGTTTGTCCGGCGCTCCGGCCGCGGAGGAATTGTTCTCTTCGAACAGTGGAGCGCGGCGAAACGCGATCAGCGCGTCCACCCGCGCGTCGAGCAAATTATTTACGAGCCATTCGATCTGAGTCAGCTCGTGGCCTAACGAGGGCGCGGCTGATTCGATCGGCAACGCGGATACATAATCGTCGAAGCCGAGATAGAATTTATCCGGCAACTTCACCTTGTTCGCGCGCGCCTTCTCAGTCACAGCGTTGAGCGCCAGTCGCAAGCGTGATTGAAACTCGTTAGGCGCCATCGGCGGTGACGGAGCCGTTGCGCGCCTCTTCAATTCAGCCTTCAGCTTTGCCCGCGACGCGGAATAATCCTCGGCGTGCACCTTCATTTTCCGGAGGTTGTCGGCGCTCGGATAAGGCGCGAGCCGTTCCAGGCGGTTCAATTCCGTCGCCGCATTCCTGAAGCGGCTCGACGCTTCGTTCCAACCACTCTTCGCGCTAAACAAAAACCAAAGCGCCAACAGCAGCGTCACGCCAAACGCGATGAAGAACCTGCCGATAAACCGATTCTCGCGAAACCAGTTCATACGAGATTTGGAGGGACGGGCGCTGTCCCGTCCCTGGAACCGGAGGACGCCAGGGCGGGCGTCCCTCCATTGATGAAAACCTGATTCATGGCAATAGCACCGGCTTTTTCAAATCGAGGTGCAACTCGTAAGGAAAAGCCCATTCGCTGGCGTTTGGCGTCGTCGGCTTGATGACTTTCGCCTGGTTGTTCGGATCGATCGCAAACCAGGACGAACCGATCAGGTTGCGAAAATAATCGACCACGACTTCCTGCTGCTTCGCGTTGAACAGATACAAACCGCGCACGAGCAATCCGTCGATCGCGGGCATGCGCGCTTTCTGGGTGGGCACCGTGACCAGAGCGCGCGACTCCACGCCAGCAACTGGTTTTCCACGGGAAGTCGGAACTAACTCCGTGATCCAAATGTCTTCCTTCGGCAGACGCGTGTTGAGATCTTCGAGAATCAACGGCCAAAAACTTCGATCGTTAATCGCGCCGACGAGCAGCGTCGATTCGGCATCGAGCGTCGCGGTTTCTTTCCGGACCTCATTCATTTGCGTTTCGATTCGCCGTAGCGCATCCAGCTTTTCCTGGAGACGCGCCGTCGCGCGATTCTCGACGGTTGCGGCGCGCCAGAAATAAGCGCTCCACGCTAACAAACCGAGAACGACGCACGCGGCAGCGAGCACAAGAAACGGACGACGCCGTTCCATTTCCTGCCGGCGAACCACGCTTTGCGGCCGGAGATTTAATTCAATCGGGCAAGTAGTCGCGCTGCGAAGAGCGAGCCCGGTCACTTCCCCGAGCACATGCGCCGAACGCGCGAGCTCGGCCGCGTCGATCGCTTTCGAGACGGCGAGATTTTTCAGCGGATTAAAAAACTCCACGGGCAGCTGAAGCTTCTCGTGGAAAAATTCGCGCAGATACGGCGTTCCAGTAGTGCCTCCGCAGAGATATACGCGGTCGGGCGAATTCCCTTTCTGCTGGGTATGATAATGACTGATCGAACGCATCAGCTCAGCGTGCAGACGCGTCATGGTGCCACGAACGATTTTCGACACGCGCGCGGCCTCCGAATCAACCGAGTCGGCCACGACACTACCGAAGCCGTACCGCTTTTTCCGCAGCTCAGCCGCGGTAAATGGTTCGCCGAACTCTTTCGCGATCGCCGATGAAACCGAGGCGCCCCCGAGGGCCAGACTTCGGGAAAAAATTCTGCCGGGTTCCATGAACAGCAGATTGGTGATCCGCGCGCCGATATCGACCAGGAGCGAGCAACCCGGAAGGTCGCCGTAGCTGTAACGAAACGCGTTGTAGAGCGCCATCATCGCCACGCACACGATCGAGGTGCGCAATCCTGTGCTTTCGACCGCGGCGTTCACGCGCTCGAGCAAATCTTCCTTGATGGCGACCAGGACGACCTGGATTTGGTTGCCGATTCCCCCGCCGACGAGTTGGTAATCCCAGATCACTTCGTCGATTGGGAACGGCACATTCTGCTGCGCCTCAAACGCGATGATGCGCTCAATCTTTTCTTTGTCGACTGCCGGCAACTCAACGAAGCGCGCGAAGACCGATTGCGCGGCGGTAGCGTAGTTGACTCGACCGCCGCTGATCCCCAGCTCGCCGAGCATCTCGCGCAGCAACACTGCGATCTGGGCGTTACGCGCGGTTTCATTCGACGGTTCGACCAGAATCTCGCGCAGGCGATAGCCGTTCAGGAGGAGCCCGCCGCTCGGCAGCGCATGAAACTCAGCCAGTCCAATCGTGTGCGTGCCGAGATTAAGGCTGAGGATGCGACGCGTCTGGGGAGACATGACGATCGGAGGTTCTCAAAAACTCATCGCCCATGTCCAACCAAATCCAACCCTGGATCACTTCCGCAGATTTAGTGGACCGAACGCGCGCGGAAGCAATTTTGATAATGCAATTTTCTGGCCCGTCTTGCCGCGGCCAAAAAGAAAAACTTCTGCCTTCGGACCAAATTCATTGATCACCTGACGGCAGGCGCCGCACGGCGTAGCGAACTTTGTTTTGGGCGTCACGACCACGACCGCTTTCAGCTTCCGATCTCCCGACAACGCGCCTTTCGCGACCGCCTGGAAAATCGCGTTGCGTTCCGCGCAAATCGTTAGCCCGTAAGAAGCGTTCTCGACATTGCACCCCGCGAAGATTTCTCCGTCAGCCGTGAGGATCGCGGCGCCGACGCGAAATTTGCTGTAGCCGCAATACGCGTTTCGCATCGCCACCCGCGCCGCCGCCCGCATTTCCTGCACGATATCGTCGTTCGCTTTCAAAACTCCGAACAATTCAACACCACTCGTCCGCGGCAAACCTCGCTTCGGCAAATCACTTTGCATTTCTCTTGCACAGCCACCGAACCACAGACGGGACAAACGACTGCGTTTTCCTCGTCGGAGGGACGTGCTTCTGCGCGTCCGGCTAATGGGACACGCGGAAGCATGTCCCTCCGAGCAGAAGTTTTGCGAACGGCTTCGCTCATTGAATTCGATCGCCTAGTTCTCCTCGCTCCAGGCACCCTTTGAAATATTCGATCGTCTTCGTGATCCCTTGTTCGAACTCGACCTTCGGTTCCCACCCAAGAACTTTCTTCGCCCGTGTAATATCCGGCTGTCGCACTTTCGGATCGTCCACCGGCAACGGCTTATGTTCGATCTGCGATTTCGTTCCGGTGATCCGGATGATCTCTTCCGCGAACTGTTTGATCGTCATCTCGCGCGGGTTGCCGATGTTCACCGGCTCGTGGAAATCGCTCATCGCCAGCCGGAAAATTCCGTCGATCAAATCCGACACGTAACAGAACGAGCGCGTCTGCGAGCCGTCGCCGAAAATGGTGAGCGGCGTCCCGCCCAGCGCCTGCCCGATGAACGCCGGCACCACTCGCCCGTCGCGGAGTCGCATTCGCGGCCCATAAGTGTTGAAAATCCGAACGATCTTCGTGTCGATCCCGTGATAGCGGTGATACGCCATCGTCATCGCTTCCGCGAACCGCTTCGCTTCATCGTAAACGCCGCGGGGCCCGATCGGGTTCACGTTCCCCCAGTAATCTTCCGTCTGCGGATGAACCAGCGGATCGCCGTAACATTCCGACGTCGACGCGAGCAGGAACGTCGCTTTCTTCGCCTTCGCGAGCCCAAGCGTGTTATGCGTCCCGAGCGCGCCGACTTTTAAAGTGGGAATCGGCAGCTCCAGGTAATCGATCGGGCTGGCCGGCGACGCGAAGTGGAACACGTAATCGACCGCCTCCTCGACGAGGATGTAGTTCGAAACGTTGCTCTTGATGAACCGGAAATTCTCGTTGCCGCCGAGGTGCGCGATGTTCGCCGGGTTCCCCGTGACCAGATTATCGATCGCAATAACCCGATGCCCCTCCGCCAGGAGCCGATCCGTCAAATGCGACCCCAAAAACCCCGCCCCACCCGTGACCACCGAAACCTTCTGCGCTGCCATGCCGATTCCCTAAACTCGAACCGCGCGAGAGGCGAGGAGATTCGAGCGATCCCTGGCCGCCCCCTGTAGCGGCGGTCTATGACCGCCGAAACTCTTGTAACGCCGGGTTCCTCACGAATACCTTCGGCCTGTCCTAATCCGCACTTCCGAACTGTAGCCGGCGGTCCCGCAGCGGCGGGATCGCCGCGCCGGCGCTAAGCCAATTTCCATCCTTGTCGTAGCGATTTCAGGCGCGCATAATTCGCCCCCCAATGTTTCCCCATACATTTACCAGCCGTTTCTCGGCGAACGCGAAGCAGGATATCGCCATGAACTGAGCCAGGAAGGTCCGGTTCATCACTGAACGAGCCGAAAAACAAAATCTAACGGGATTCGTAAATGCCTGCGCCGCGTGATAAGCCTCCTGCATTATGGAGCCCGGTTACAATCCTCAAACCGTGGGGATGGTTCCTCGGGTTACTGGCATTTATCGCTGCGATAGCCGGGTTCGCCGAAAAGAATTTGTCCTTCGTTCAGCGGGTCCTGGCGCCCCAAGGCAACTATATCAATGCCGTCACTTTCACTGTCGCCTTGCTTGTCTCAAATTTCCTTACCTTCTATCTCCTTTATCGCCGCTTATTCAAAGAACGTATGCAACGAAGAGACGACGCGGACGAGAACGCGAATCTTCGGGTCTTACTCGACGATATTGAGCGAGAGCGCTTGCTCGATCTGCATACTGGCATACCAAACGAGAAGAAGTTCAAGAACGACTTTGCGGCTCTGAAGCAATCCGACCTCTCAGTCCTCCCGGCCCAAGTCGTACTGATCGACATCGACGCTTTCGGCAGCGTCAACAACACTTACGGTTATCAGAAAGGTAACGAGATAATCCGGTTGATCGCGCAAAGAATGTTCTCTGCCATGAGACGCAACGAAGAAATTTACACGCCGAGAGAATCGGAGTTATACCGCCGCTTTACCGGTGGGGATGAATTCGTTTTTCTTCTCCGTGGTCCACAGTTCGAGGCGGTGGGATTTCTCGCCCGACTGCATGATACCTTGCGTAATAAACTTTCTCCGGAGACGGCGAGCATCTTACAGGAACAATTCAAAATCAATTTCCATGGCGCAATCTCACCGATTTATGAGCGCGACGACTACGAAGATGCCGTGCTACGCCTGGAACAGTGTTATGTAAAAACAAAGAAACCGGACAGCACAAGCCGAGTCTTCTGGTGGAAAAAAGAAGAGAACAATTTCCCAGAAGGAGACTTTCGAAGAGCGATCTACGAAAACGCGATAAAACAATTTACCATCGCGCCGGCAAGCTAGTCCCCAGCAGAGAGAAGGAAAGGGAAAGGGGTCAGTCCTCAAGATCAAAGTTTTTCGGATTCGTAAAGCAGGTTGGAAAGGTTTGTCCAGGTTCCCATATGTAGTCGTGTGGCAACTGTCTTCAAGGTCAGTGTAGTTTCGGCTCGAAGTTTCCGAGCTATACCCACCTTCTCTGGTGCGCATCTATTGCGCTCTCGCAAGTCGTCCTCCGTCCATCCGATTTGTCGCAGGCTCAACTCAATAATTCGTTCAGCTTTCGCTTCCGCGGCGTCCGCGCGTTCGCGCCCGAGATGGCTCTCGCCTAGTTTTCCATCTAAACGATCGAGGAGCCGGGCGAGAAATGTTTCCCCTCCCAAACGCCAGCCGCGTCTCAGCAGCGTATCACTTGCTCCGGCATCGTTCATCGCGAGTCGCTCGGCTTCCATTCGGCGCGCGAATTCCAATCGAGCTACGCGATTGTCATCTAATAATCCGTGCTCTCCTAAGAGCCGGTCTGTTCTCAACCAGTCTGGTCTGGCCGAGCGCTCCTTCAGATAAAATGGATAGCTACTCCATTGGTAAGCGCCCAAAGACTCATCGGGCGCGATCAGACGGGCGCGTCCTGGATTCAGGTGGACGTAGTCACAGGCAACTCGCAAATAATGGGTATCGGATTCATCGACGAGCAACGATTTGTATCGACCTGCAAATAGATGGCCGCGAAGGCGGTGCTTGCTGTTGAAGCGCACTGTATAGGTGCCAAGAAACCATTTCATTCCAATCACCAGGTTTGCCAACGGCGTTTCCACGACCAAATGGAAATGATTAGTCATCAGGCAATAAGCATGCACCTGCCAGTCGCACTTCGCGCAAACTTCGCCCAGGGTCTTCAGCCACAAAGCACGGTCTCCATCTCCGTGGACGATCGCTTCGCGGTGGTCGCCCCGGCTCATCACATGATAAATGGCGCCGGGATACTCGATTCGAATCTGGCGGGGCACATCCCAATAATTATCGAGTCACTCGCCCGCCGTCAATCTTAAGGACTGACCCCTTTTATTTCTTCGTGCTCTCCCAGGAGGCGGTCTGTTCTCAACCAAGCCGGGCGCTTTCTTTTCCTCTCCAGATACGCGCCACAACTACTCCATCGATAGCTGTGTATCGGCTTCGCGCTCTCAATCATTTTCGCTCGGGCCGGATTGAGATGAACGTAATCGCATACCTGCCGTAAGTACCCTCCGCCTCGGCCATCCACCAGTAGCGCCTTGTAACGCCCCCCAAAAAGATGCCCGCAAAGACGGTGCCGTCGATTGAACCGCTGCGTGTAAGAGCCCAGCAACCATTGCATCCCCACGCCCAAATTGTCGCGCGGCGTCTCCACCACCAGGTGAAAGTGATTAGTCATCAAACAATAAGCGTGAATCTGCCAACCCGTTCGCTCGCATGTCCGCCCCAGGAGACCGAGAAAAAGCTCACGATCGCTATCATCTCGGACAATTGGCTCACGTCGATCCCCTCGGCTTAGAACATGATAAATAGCGCCCGGATACTCTATTCTCAATGGTCTGGCCATCCACTCGGAGACTGAGCAATACCGCCATCGGTGTCAATACTTAGCTCTGACCCCTTTTTGCTTCTCAGCGGTAGAGCAGCGGCGGTCGAATCCCCACTCCGCTGCCACCTTTGGCCGCACTTCTCCCGCTGGCACGCCAGAGCTCCAGCGCCTCCTGCTTGTATTCCTTCGTGTAGCTCGCTTTCTCGCGAACTGGTTTGCTGATCTGTGTCTTCATGTGGCTCCTTCGGGCTTTGACCCCAAGCTCACTGTCCGTCAAATCAATGTAACCCTAGACTGACCCCGTTTGTCCGTCTTAGTGAGGGAACTGACTAAGGTGCTTTTATGGCCTTTGTCGGGCTGGTTGAAAATTATTCGGGACGACAATTCTGTTCAAGCCTCGTTGGTTGACGTTGCGCAATGAAACGCTCGTACCGAAAAAACCGATGTCTCCTTCTTTACTTCTCATACGGTTCAACTGACCACCAGCTACGAGAATCAGTCTTCGTACATTTGTGCCAGGCGGAATGTGAAGCGTAAAGTGCCCTTTGTCATCTGATAGGGAGCGCGCGACCTCTCTATCCGCAATCGGTCCTGCTAGTAGAGCGAACGAGGATGCTCGCAGTTCCGCCCCCACCGTGACTCCAGCCAACGGTAAGCCGTTCTGTCGAATCACTTCGCCTTCCAAGGTCATCAACTGCTCTCGCTCGGGTGCCGCAACTGCAGCAACAGAAGCCGCCAAGAGTAATAGAAGAATGCGCGCGCTCATTAATAACCTCCGACCTTAGAGACCACCGATGGCATATTTTGATGAATAATCTCAGTACCATCGGGTAAGGTTCCGCTTAGTGGGTGGTTCTCTACGGCGCCGTTAAGCCGCATGCTTGGGAAAACCAAGAATCCACTATGTGCTAGCCCCTGATAGTAATTCTCCGCTTTTGTAACGTTGTTCGGAACGCTAAAATTGCGCGAGGTATCGGTTGGTAAACGGATGGGGTCGACAGATAGGAGTCTGTCAACGCTGATGTTTAGCGTTTGAAGCCTTTGCGCGAGCTCCACGGCTGCGACCGCCCCTCGACTGTATCCGAAGATCTTAACGGTTTTATCACCGTGAGCCCTAGCGTTCATGATCGCCTTGAGCATGCCAGCTTTGTCACTTCGCTTGAAAACGGCGTAGTTGTGGGGATCCGTAGCTTTGGCGTATTGAATGAATTGTTGATTGCTCCACTTCGTGTTCGCATCTTCTGATTGGCCAGGGCCGTAGCCAGGCACAATAACGGTAAGTAGTCCCGTCGGATCACTCTTATCCACCGGATCATCGCCGCAATAGCGGTACAGATTCATTTCGGAGCTGGTAAAGGCATCCGGAGCTACGCCGCCGGGCGAGAAGAGAGCTTTTTGCTCAGCGCTTAGCTTTGCTCCCTCAGTTTGCAGTCCCATCGGATCGGTCTGGAGGAAGCGGCCCAAACTGGGGTTGTAGTGGCGGTGGCGGTAATCGTAGATTCGTAGCTCTGGAATCCATTCCCTTCCCTTAAACATAAACCGGTTCCCATCCGCACTCGTAGTCCCGCGACTGTTTCCCCAAACATCGGTCACGCTCGGCTGCCCAAACGCGTCGTAGGTATATCTCTCGATGATGTTACCGCTCACATCGAGCAGGGCATTCACGTTCCCGTGGATGTCACTGTGATAGCGATATTGTCCGCCTGTCGCCGCATCATAACGATACAGGATTTCATCCGACCGCTCGCCGTAGACATTCGCAGCGGCCATGCTCCCGTTCTCATTCCATTCCACCACCGGGTTCCAATCGTCATAGGTGATGATCGCAGTGCGATTGTTGATCGTCCGCTTTAGGCACCGCCCAAGCCCGTCATAGACAAATCCAGCGGTGTTCCCCCCGTTACTCCCGGTTATAAGATGATTGGCGGCGTCGAAATTGTAAGTCGCCCCGCTCAAGTAGGTCAGGTTAAAGTTTCCATCGTAACCGACCGCCGACCCATTCACGCTGGTGTATTGGTTCATTCCGTCAATCACCCAGGGAGACACATAGCCGTTGTCATTTATTGAAACCCGATTCAACAAGTCCGGCGTGTAATTGTAAAGCGTCCTCGATGATCCCCCGGTCGGAGCGTCCGTCCAGACATTGTTCGCATTATAGAGGGCGGCGGTGACTTGGTTGGCTGCATTGTACCAGAAGCGCTCGCCCTGGCCAGCTTGCTCATCGCGCCAGGTAGCCACTTCCCGGCCGACTTTATCGTATTGATAATGGCTTCGGGCAAATGGGACATCCCCCGCTCCAGTTTGCTCCCAAACGGTCGGCCGGTTCAACTCATCGTAGGCGCTGTTTCCGTTTGTATCCACGACATTCGTCGAATCGTTGACGCCATTAAGAACATCCGACCGATTTACCATGTTGCCAGCGGCATCGTAGCCATAGGTGATCCAGACGGTGTTAGGGTCGGCCTTGATACGAGCGACCTGACCGCGTTGAGTGTAATCATAAAACAAGGGGCCGTAGAACGTCCATCCACCCATCGATACGCCCAAATCGGCCCGTTGACCATCGGCATTGGGGTGCGCAGTCACCCGCCGCGTCGGATAACCAGCCACAGTCTGTTCTTCCCAGACCTTCCGGTTGGCGTCGTCGTAGCTAAAGGTCAAGGTTGTTTCCGGAGCAATTAGATTCGTGTTTGTCACCATGCTCGTCATCCGGCTTGCCGCATCATAGCCGATTACGATTTCAGGGGCGACCCAGCCGTCCCACCACGCATCGAACATGCGGTTGAGAACGTCGTAGGCCAAATGCCTCCGTTGCCCCGCTGGGTTGGTGTAGAGGATAAGGTTGCCGGCAGCGTCATAGGAAAAGGTTTCGGTCCGGGACTGGCCAAGGGCGTCGACAGGGTAAGTCTCGCTCGTTTTACGAAGCAATTCATCGTAGCCGAGAGTGTAGATCGCGCCCTTGGTGTCGGTGATGTGGCGGGTGCGGCCGTCGGCTGTTTGATCGTAGGTTGTGGTCTGATAGGGCTGCGGAGGATCGTTGGTCCGCCAGTCATAGGCATGCCAGAGCCGATTCATCGAATCATAGTCCCAGCTCCGGAACGAGTCGTCAGCCCGCGTTTCCTTCGTTTTGTTGCCAACGAAATCGTATTCCCAATTCATCGTGTGCCCAGAGCTGTTGCGGTCTGATGCGATCGGATCGTCCATCCAGATCTTGCGGTTCCGGCCGTCATAATGAAACTTGGTTTCTTTGAAACGCGGATCCGTTATTTTCGTCAAATTGCCGACCTCATCGTACTCGAAGAGCGTCCAGCTTTCGTCTGGAGATGAAAGTCCAACGGCCTGATCCTTCTTTCGCAGATTTGCGTCGTAATCGAAGAAAATATTCTTGCCGCCTGGGCTGAGTATGTAGTGAGGGTTATTCGTCGTATGCGCGAGGGGATGGTACCAATCCAGGGCATAGTCGGTGATCGTGGTTTCGCCCATCGGGTTAGTCACGCTGACGACACGTCTGTATTCGTCGTAGGTATATCGGGTGCGCTGGGTGGGGTCGGTCGCGGCCCCAGGGTGATTTTCATCCGCGGTCCAGGCCAACGTGCCATCTCCATTGTAGCTGCTCTGAGTATAGCTGCTGTCCTGATGAGTGACCTTGGTCACCTGTCCCCGCCCGTTGTACTCATACGACGTCGAGTTTCCTCTGGGATCTTGTACGCGTTGGAGCCGGTCGATGGATGGCCCGGTCGTGTAATAAAAGTAGCCGGTGGGATGGCTCCAAGGGGCAGGGTCGCTTTCGGTCGCGGGCGGGTAAAAGGTCTGTTTGAGCCCGCGAGTGTCGTAGGTACAAGTCTCAGTGCCGCCTGTCGTCAGCTTGTGGGTGAGAACCTGTCCAAAGCCGTTATAGCTAAAGTCCTCGGTACTCTGGTCCGGATAGAGTATATGCAGCACCCGGTGCGTGGTTGGATCGCGGGTATAAATAGTTTGCTTCGTGTTTTCGTCCGTGTCCGTTTCGACATAGAAGGGACTCGCCGGGTCCGTGTAGGTCCAGGAACGATAGCTATTGTCCATTTGATGGGTCTGCCTCGTCAGGTGCCCCATCACGGGCTCCAAGGTTTGTAAGGTCACGTTTTGAAGCGCATCCGTGATCTTAATGGGCGTTTGAAACTGAGTTTGCCCCCAGCCGTACTCATGTCGCTCCGCCTGCGTAAGGTCGTTCTTGTAATCGGTGAAGTGATCCACCAGGGTTTGACCGCCTCCGACTACCTGCTGGTAACCTGTGCCATTGTAACGCATATAAACAGCTGTGGGATTCCAGTAGGAAATCGTTCGGACCGCGCCGTCCCCGCGGGTTTCCTGGCGGGTGTAATATCCTTCGGAATTTCCGCCCAGTTGCGAATAGGTCCAAGGTAGCATCTCCACTCGTGACACCAGCACCCCCGGGTCGTGGTATTGGGCCGCGTTTGGGTCCCAGTAGTTAGGCGCCCAGCGCACTTCCACCACTGCCGACATGTGAACGTCGCCGGTAGGAGCAGACATATTATCAACATAGGTGTATTTGACTTGCTGAACCGGCCCGTCAAACATCGGGTCCGAAGCCCAGATGAGCCGCGCATTGTCAGGGGGCAGCGGAGCGTTGGGGATCGGGCTGGGCGGTTGCACCCACTTATAGACATAGTGAGCTTCAATCGGTACGCCGGTGTTCGGATCAATGATATCGTTGTAAATCACGGCGCCGCGATCTGTTTTTATGCTGTCGCTATCGGGGTCACCATGGCCGTCGTAGTCGTAAGTGCCATTAGTGTAGTACCAGTCTGTGTAAGTGACGGTCTGGCTCGGAAAGCTGCTTTGATCCCGGCTGGCGGTCACCGTCGACGTTATCGTCCGATAGTTGTTTGAGTATTGAGGGGGATGAATAACAATTATCCTTCCGCCCGGCTCCTGTATGGTCATGCCCTGGGGGCCGTAGGTAACCGTGATCGCGATTCCGTGAGGATCAGCGATGCTCGTCAGGTCGCCGTAAATGTCGAAATTGACCACGCTGCCATCGGTGAGGAACAACTGCGCACTAGCGCCGTTCGGCGGAATCACGAACCGGTCCTGGATACCAACTCCAGGCACGTAAGTCCCCGGTCCGCCCACTGGCGTCGCGTAACTCGGTTTATCGAACTTCACGAGTCGTCCATCGGGATAGTGGACGTTGTATCCTCTGAACAAATTGTCGCCCGAGTTGTTACTGTCGCTGACAATAATTTCGTCAAAACGCCACGACCAATTATTGCTCCAGCCACTGCGCGAGTTCCAAATGCGGGTGTAGGTGAACGGGACTACCGCTCCGGGAACGACAATATCGGTGATCGATCGACTGGCGTTGCGCTCGTAGGGGTCAAAAGAACCTGCACCAGTGGTTATCGATCCCCCAAAACCTCCGGCGAGACCGGTTGGCGTATCCCCTCCGGGCTCGCCCTGGCCCAACGCGCGCGATGCGCAAATCAATCCGGCGCAAAAAACGAGGAAGCGGCTAAGGGTGAACGGAAATCCTTTGCGACACGTGCGTAAGAATCGGGGATTTTTCATTCGTAGGTTTTGGGGATCAGCGACGACTGGGGGTTGGAAAGGCGCGGAAGCGTTCGGGGTTGAGGGTTTGGTAACGATTTTGCTGGACAAAACGCCCGGAAGGCAAGCCCAAATTCGCCCCATCTCACGACAGGGTCTCTATCCGGCGATTGTCCGTGCTAGCTATGCACTGCCGGTTCAGATATGTTGGCTGCGCCCCGACTTAATCCCCGCCAGGGAAACCCCGCAAATTCCTCTCCCGCCGAACCAAGCCAAACACCCAAAGACGCCCCATGACACGACCACTAATTTGCATCCTCCTTTTCGCAATCACCGGACTCGCTCGAATCGCGCTGGCTGGTTCAGGTGAAGACGTTCACAAAGCGCGTGTCCAACTGCACAACGCGCTTCGGCATGCCGTTTCGGACGTTGTCCGGAACGGAGAAACAGACCGGGATAAAGTCACCAACCTCGCTCTTCAGCGTGCCCAAACCGAAGTAGCACAATTCAGGGAGGCTTGTGTAGCCCGCGAGGTCCGAAGCGGGGTGAGACGCAGTGATGCCGAAGCGCACGCCAACGTGGAAATTCAAGACTCACTAGATCGCGTCGTTGAGAAAGCCTTATCCAAGGTTAAGGATTGATTCCCCCTCCTTCCAAAATGAGCGGCCAGCGCGGCGAATGGATGAAGATGCGAACTAAGCCCTAACGGATGCGGAGCAATGACACGATCACTAATTTGCATTCTCCTGTTCGCAATCACCGGATTCGCCCGAATCGGCCTTGCTGATTCACCTCAAGACGTCCACAAAGCACGCTTAGAATTGCAAAGCGCGCTTCGGCAAGCCGTTTTGGACATCGTCCGGAATGGAGAAAGAGACCGAGATAAGATCGCCAAGCTCGCCCTTGAACGAGCGCAAGCCGAAGTAGCACGATTCCGCGAGGCCTGTGTAATCCGCGACGGGCGAACCCTGACACGCAGTGACGCCGAAGCGAACGCCAACGCGGAAGTTCAAGACACATTAGATTACTTCGTTGAGAATGCCTTATCCTACGTCAAGGATGGGATCCCCCTTCCTCCCAAATAAGCCGGGTTCGACCCAGCTACCTTCGCGTTCGTGTCACGCTTGGCAGTGCGCCATGTTCTTGTTAAACCTAAAACCATGACTAAATATCGCGCCTTCTTCAGCATCGTTGCCATGCTTCTGACATCGATTCTGGACGGGGCCGCGGCCGAGCAGCCAAGAACGGCTGCGGGCGACCAGACTCAGGTGGTTGAGGCTATGCGTTCCATGTTTGCCGCTCTGGCAGCCGAGGATATCCCGAAGCTTCGCACCATATTTGCTCCCGACTTTTATGCCTTCGAAGCTGGAGGCCGAATTACGGGTGATGCCTTGATCGATCTGATGAAAAAGGCGCATGCCGCAGGCAAGGTCTATGTGTGGACGGTGAATGACTCCGAAGTTCATATCGACGGAGAGACGGCCTGGATTACGTATGTTAATCGAGGGTCCATCAAGGACGGTTCCGAGACAAAGAATGTGAGCTGGCTGGAGTCAGCGATTCTCCGCAAGGAAGATGGCAATTGGCGTATCCACTTCCTTCATAGCACCCGGATGCCGTAAATCATTGTATCTCATTAGATGTACCCTGTGCTCGGTGAGACCAAAATCGAAGGCTTTCCTTGGCCGATCTTTCCGGCGCTGATCGGGTTCCTCGTCGCGTTTTTCATCCAATTCCGGCTCAAGTATCACGCCGATCGCGAAAAAGTCTTACAGTTGGAGGACATGTCTCAGCTCTATACGCAGGGACTTCCGCCGCGAAATATTCTTACGGAACGCGGGCGGCGTTTATATTTCTGGCTTTATTTCGGTATGGGATTATTCGCGTTAGGCCTGCTCTTGTCGGGCCTTTTCTATTCCAAGTGACATCCGAATCGATCCGGCACCGGCCCGAAGCTTTCCGGCACGGCCTTATCGTGGTTAAGCGGTATGACGACTAGTGTCGAAGGCGGGTGTTTGTGTGGCGGAGTTCGGTATCGTCTCCACGGAACGGCCAGGCACACGAGCGATTGCCATTGTGAGGATTGCCGGCGCGCGAGTGGAGCTGCTTATGTGACGTGGTGCACGTTTCGCAGCGACGATGTCGAACTGCTGTCGGGCGAATTACGCGAGGTGCCATATGCTGGAAGCCTCCGTTTCTTTGCCAACTGTTGCGGAACGCATTTGTTTGTCCGGAACCATGCTGACTCAGAGTGGATCGATATCACCGTCGGCTCGCTTGATGACCCGACAGCCTTTCCGCCTCAAGTAGCAATCTGGACTGACGACAAGCTCCCATGGGTCCAACTTAACCCGACGCTCCGCGTTTTTCCCCGCGATCGGGAGGAAAAACAAAGTAAGAATGAAAATTAGAAATTAACAAGGACATGAAATTACCTATCGCTTGCCTACTCGTGGTTACGTTTACTTCGGTTGGCTTAGGGCAGCCGGAAACGAGTCCGAGCGCCACACGCAACGTTGACGAAGAAGCGGTGCACAAGGCCGTGGATGAAATCGTTGCGGCTATCGACCGCAATGACGCCGACGCGTTCAATCGGCTTTCGACGGCGGATTACACATTCGTGAACCCGGCGGGAAAGGTCTGGAACAAGAAACAGTATCTGGAGCTAATCCGGTCGGGCACGCTGAAGGTGGAGTCTTACTCTCGAGATGAGGAAAGTATCCGGCTCTACGGTAACACCGCGCTGGTTATTTATCGGTCGACGCCAAAAGGAACCTTTAAGGGTCAAGAGCTGATCACCAATCAGCGCCGGGTAACGACCATCTTTGTAAAGCAAGACGGCCGGTGGCTGACAGCGGGCCGCCAGTCGACTCCGATCATGCAGCCGAAGTAGGATGCTGTCGGCATAACCATGGATACGCGTTTCGTCTCGGAAAGGTTTCCGCGTTCGTCGGCTTACCATCCGGATTGGATCGCCGGCTGTGTAAGTGGCGGGGCGAATTCGCTTCGGTTAGTGGAGTGGCTGACCCAGAAGCTCGACCTGAAACCGGGCATGCGAGTGCTTGATCTGGGTTGCGGCCGCGCTGCTTCGTCCATCTTTCTCCATCGGGAATTCGGCGTGCAAGTTTGGGCGACCGACCTTTGGTTCGACTCAGCCGAGAATCTGGAGCGGATTCGTGACGCCGGCATGGAGAATAACATCTTCCCGCTCCACGCAGACGCGCGCTCGCTTCCTTTTGAGAAGGAATTCTTCGATGCGGTCGTGTCGATCGATTCCTTTGTCTATTACGGAACGGAGGATCATTATCTGAACTATCTTGCGCGCTTCGTGAAACCGGGCGGCGCAATCGCCATTGCCGGCGCCGGGCTCATGCAGGAGATCGAAGGCGCGGTGCCGGATCATCTTCGGGAATGGTGGGAGCCCGGGATGTGGTGTCTGCATTCGGCTCCGTGGTGGAAGCGGCATTGGGAACGGACTGGAATCGTGGAGGTGGAAGTAGCCGACGATATGAAGGAAGGCTGGAAGGAATGGCTCGAATGGCACCGAAGCGTTTGTCCGGCGAACGCGATTGAAATTCAGGCGGTCGAAGCCGATGCGGGATGTTACCTCGGCTATGTCCGCGTAATAGCTCGACGGCGAGAGGGCGCGGAACCAGAGGAGCCGATTATTTCGATTCCCTTCGAATACAAGAAGGCGCCATTGCTTCGGGACCCGCCAGCGCCGACGGCACGGTGATCATCAAAGGCTGGGGCAACGCCCCAGGATTCTGGTCGATGAGATGATCCGATAGCGCTGAAGGCGCGATTCATTTTTCTGCTGTCGATACGCAGAATTTGAATTGCGCTTTCAGCGCTTGGTCGCAGAGATGCGTTTTAATCCTGGGGCGTTGCCCCAGGCTGGAGTTGATTCAGCGGCGTCGGGACTGAATAGAACTTCGCCGCTATCGGCGCCGATTTGGAAAGCGGCGCTCCTTGAAACAAGACGGGCGGGACTTTTGGTCCCGCCCGTTTGTTTGTAACTGATGTTCGCCCTTAGAAGGAGATGCGCACGCCGAGCTGCACTTTCCAGCGCGAATCCAGATCGTTCTCGGATTGGATCGTTGGCTTCGTGCCGACTTTCGGTAGGAAGGTATACACGCCGGCGCTGCTCAAAGATACGGGCTGCGGCGTGCCGAAAGCGCTGTAGCGCTTGATCTGACCCCAGTTGTCATCCAGCAGATTGCCGAGATTGAGGATGTCCGCGGTAAATTCGGCCCAGACCCATTTCACGGGAATCCGCTGCGCGAAGTGCATATCGAGCCGGTTGATCCACGGATCGCGTCCGCCGTTGCGCGGCGCAATTTGTCCGCGGTATTTGCTCAGGAATTTGTTCTGGTCAATGTAGTCGTTAAAGAGCTTAAAGTTCGCGGGGTTAACATACTTTGCGCCGATCGGATCATTGAGGCCGGTCGGAACATAGATCAGGTCGTTGCTGAACTGTCCGTCGCCGTTGGCATCGCCGTTATAAAGGACGCTGTAAGGATGGCCCGATGCTCCTTCATAAAACGCACCGATCGTCGTGTCCCAGCCTTTCCAGAAAGCGTGGGTATAAGTCAGGACCGCGATGAAGCGATGCCGCAGCTCAAAGTCGGACGTGCTGAGGACGTCGATGTTGGGATTGCCCGCAACCGGGTTGAACCCGAAATTTGATGCCGCCTGGCTCGACGTCGTGCTGTTCACGTCATAGGCGCGGCCGTACGTGTAGGCGACTTTGCCATACCAGCCGTCGCCCGGGTCGGGTCGTTCGAGTTGTCCTGTGTAGCTGTAGGAGTACCCGCTATTGGTGTTGGCGAGAAGAATGACGCGGTCGAAGTGTGGGTCCCTGGCAAATCCGCTGGAGCCCGGGACATTGGGAGTAGCCCCGAACATGGGACGGTGCGCATGTTCGTCGGCACGCAACCCAACGAAGTTTCCCAAATTGATATTCCGCTCCGTAACACCTTTGAGGGTTTTCGTGTAAAGGGTTTCCGCGGTGAAGATCAGGCCAAAGGGAAGTTTCTGATCAAGGGCGAGGCTGTTTCGCCAGTTGGACGGGGTCTCGAAGTCCTTGTCGTTGAGATCAATTTCCGGCACGAGGACTTTGCCGCCGCCCGGATCCTGCGGATTCGGCGGATTGGCCACGGCTTTATTGAAAAAGCCGGGCGGAGGCGTGGCGAAGGTGAAGGATTCGCGCGAGAAATCAACACCGGTGCCGCCATATTGGTTGGTGTATAAAACGCCGAGGGTGCGGGTCCCGAAAATACCCGTGCCGCCGCGAACCTGCGTGCTTTTGTTGTCGAATACATCCCAGTTAAATCCGATGCGAGGCGCAACAATTACGTCTCCGTCAATGCTGGAGGTGCTGCGACCCGGAAAATCGGTCGCGAATTGCTGGTTGAAGAACGGATCGTCGGGAAAAACATGCGCGTCGACGCGGATGCCGGCGGTCAGGACCAGGTTAGGCCGAATCTTCCATTTATCCTGCAGGTAAACACTGAAATCGAACAGCCGGACTTCCGTGATCGGGATGCTGCCTTTAACCGTCGGGAATGTGACGGCGTAATTGCTCGGAGCGCCGCGTTCGTAGTTTTGGGTCGCGGTGAAGGCCGGAAGGCCCAAGGCAGGATTCGCACTAGTGGCGCGGAAATCATACGAGCCGAAGAAATCCCGAAGAAACTTGTTTTGGAAAGCCAGAGACTCGTTTTGCGTTCCAAGAAGGATCTCGTGGTCGCCGATAGTATAAGTGGCGTTAAACGTCGCCTCAATCTGTTCCTGATTCAGGAAGTTTTCCTGGCTGAACTGTTCCGAACCGAACCGGACGTCGCCGGTGCTTTCGTGCACGATCACCTGCGGGAAAATTCCGTTCGGCACGCGCTCGGCGCTGGTGTTGTTGAAAACGAAACGCGTCTCCGTCGTGAAGTTGGAACTCCAGGTATCGAACACCTGGAGGGTCAGCGAATCGAAGTCGATCGGCTTACTATATTGGCGGCTCTTCAGGTCGAAGGTGCTGCCGCGGGAGAGTCCGAACTGGTTCGTGCCGTCGACGTGATTATAAGTGAGCGAGGCGCGGTGGCCGGGCAGAACGTTCCAGTCGAGTTTGAGGAGGAATTTGTTGTCCTCGATGATCGTCGACTCCTGGCCCGTGCCGCCCGGATCGAATCCATACAGATTTTTAGTGTCGTTGATGATGGTCTCGACGCCGGCGAGATTGAATTTCGAAGTGTCGCCGATAATCGGGATGAGGGCCCGTTTCTCTTCATAGCTGACAAAGAAGAAGAGCACGTCCTTGAAAATCGGTCCCGCCAGGCGAGCGCCATAGGTGTAGTCGTGGAACGCGGCCACGGGCATCCGGATCCGCGAACCTTCGCCCACCAAATCTTCGTTGCGGCCGACGCCGTAAATCGATCCGTGAAAAGTATTGTCGCCGCTACGGGTGATGCCGTTGATCGATGCGCCGGCGAAATTGCTCTCGCGGACATCAAACGGCGCGATGTTGACTCGAAATTGATCGATCGCGTCCAAGCTGATCGGCTCCGCGCTTTCCGTCGGCGCGCCCGTGCCGCCGCCCGCGGTCGCGAGACCGAACGCGTCGCTGATCGTCGCGCCATCAATCTGGATATTGTTTGAACGATTGTTCTGCCCCGCGGCCGACGCGCCCTGCCGTCCCAGGGTGCTGATCTGCGGTGTCAGCCGGATGTAATCGTTCAGACTCCGCGTGATCGTGGGGAGATTGTTGATTTCCTTTCGATCAACGTAGGTGCTCGCGCCCGTCCGGTCCGAGCTATACAAATCCTGCACGGCAGTCCCCTCGACAACCACCCGCTCCGTCGTAGTGCCCTCCGTCGTGGTCGTCGTCGTTGCGGTCGTCGGCGCCTGCGGGCCCGGACCTCCACCGAGTTGCAAATTTACGTCGGTGGTCTGCTGCAAGGTGGTGAAGATGCCCGACCTCGTCTTGGTCTGGCCATTGGCCGAGGCGGTGATCCGGAATGGGCCACCAGTCCGAACGTTGGCAATGTCCCAACGGCCCCCGGCCCGACTGGTCGCCGAATACCTCGTCCCGGAGGAAGTATCGACGGCGCTAATGTCCGCACCGACGACTGGAGCTCCGGAAGAGTCCGTGACGACGCCGCCGAGAGACGAAGAGGTGGTGCCTTGTGCGTCCACGTGCGCAGGAAGCGCGAACAACGCAGCAACAATTAATAATAAGAGTGAGGTTAAGGTAAGATTTTTCATGACGGAAGACCCCTTGGTAGGGATTCGTGACGCGTATCGCCAGAAAAAAATTGAATTTGAGGAAAAAATTTTGAACGGCACCGGTTGGAGCGGTGTCGCGCACGGAAGCGCCGCGCAAAATGGCGCTCCTAAATCAGGATTCCGACGACTGTCGTCATGACGTAACAGGCCAAAAGTCCTGCGACCATGGCGCGAAAACCGAGACGGGCGAGGTCGTGCCGGCGTTCCGGGGCGAGGGCGCCAATGCCGCCGATCTGGATCGCGATGCTGGAGAAATTCGCGAAACCGCACAGGGCATAGCTCGCCAGCGTGACCGACCGCGGATCGACCGCCCCCGGATGTGTTTTCACGAAGTTAGAGAGATCGAGATAGCCGACAAATTCGTTAAGCACGATGCGTTCGCCGAGGATCTGGCCGATAAACGGGCAATCATTCCACGGCACGCCCATCAGCCAGGCGAACGGCGCATTCACCCAGCCCAGCATTTGCTGAATCGTCAGCGGCGCCGCAACACCGAGCGCGTGCTGCGGCCAAACGATCAGGCCGTTGAGCAACGCAACGATCGCGACGAACGCCACCAGCATTGCCATCACATTGATCGAAAGCATCACGCCTTCGCCCGCGCCGGTGCAGATCGCGTCGATGCTGTTCGTGGCCGTCCGTTTCGTATCGAAATGACAGCGCTCACCTGTTTCGCTTGGCTCGGTCTCGGGAAACATCACCTTCGAGACAAGCAATCCGGCCGGCGCACCGAGCACCGATGCCGTGAGAATGTGGCCTGCGCTCAGTCCTTCCATTCCCGCGTACACTGCCATCACTCCGGTCGCGATCGTGGAGAAGCCGGTCACCATCAAGGCCATGATTTCGCTCTGCGTCATTTTCGGCAGATACGGTTTGATGACGAGCGCGGCTTCGGTTTGCCCGAGAAAAATATTGCTCGCGCCGGCCAGGCTTTCGCTGCCGCTCGTCCGCATCGTTTTCATCATGACCCACGCCATCGCCGCGACGACTTTTTGGAGCACGCCCCAATAATAAAACAGCGATGAGAGCGACGAGATGAGGATGATCGTCGCCGTGACTGAGATCGCGAAGACGTAGCCGCCGGTGGGACCGAACGTTTTGCGGAGCATGTCACCGTCGGCGAGCGGGCCGAACACCATCTTCGCGCCGACGTAGGCGTAGGCGTTGAGCTGGTCCATCACGACCTGCGCGCCCTGGAAGAGCCGCAAACCGATCGGGGTTTTCAAAATGAAAAGCGCGAAAATGAATTGGAGCGCCATTCCCCAGATGACGGTGCGCCAGGGAAACTGCTTTCGCTTATTCGACAAAAGCCACGCACACGCCAGGAGCGCCACCAACCCTAGGGCGCTGATTAATCGCAGTTGCATGTCTCCCAGATTGTAGGGCGTCTGGGCCAGACGCCATCCAAAAAAGGCGTGTGAAACAAAACGCCCTACAACATTGCCGCGGTGCTTGAGCGCGAACATCAATTCCGTTGCCGCGTCGCTTCGGACTAAGTAAAACCATCGCGACTGCCCATGCCCCGCGACGTTTTCATTTCTCATTCCGCGCAGGACAAGAAGGTCTCGGAAACGATTTGTTCCGCGCTGGAGCAGAGCGGCATCCGTTGCTGGATCGCACCTCGCGATGTCCGGGCCGGGAAGTCTTTTCCAGGCGAAATCACGCGTGCGATTCAACAGAGCAAAGTAATGCTGCTGATTTTTTCCCGGCACTCGAACAGCTCGGAGCAGGTGCTTCGGGAAGTGCAGCTCGCGGTCGATTCGCACCTGCCGATCGTCCGATTACGGATCGAAGACATTCCGTTGAGCGACGATTTGCGTTACTACCTGAGCACGCCGCACTGGCTCGACGCGCTCTCGCATCCGATCTCGAAACATATTCCGCCCGTGGCGCGGGCGATTAAAGAGTTGCTGGAACAGGCGACCGAAGCACCTCCTGTTGCGACCCAGCCCGCGCCGGTCGAAGTCGCGATGAAACAGCGGCCACCTGACCACGGGGAAAAGCCGGCGCCAAAATGGAAACCGTTTGTCATTGGCGCGATCGTGCTCGCCGCGGCGGCCTTGCTGGCGCTCTGGGCGTTGCGCGCGCAAAAGAAAACTGACGTTGTCTCTGGCCCGACGCCCACCCCACAACAAACAGCGGCGCCATCACCGACAGCTACCGCGATTATCCCCTCCCCGTCACCAAGCCCGGCCGAAATTTCGCCAACGCCAACTCCCGAGACCAAGGCTTCACCGAGTCCGACCGCGCTGAAGAAGAATGCGCCCGCACCGCGAACCAACCGCGCCTGGCAAGTCTGGATCGATGAGTTTGTCCACAACTTCATCGCCAGTAACGACACCAACGATGTCGACCTCGCCTTGTCGTTCTACGCCCCGAACGTCGATCTGTATGATGAAGGCCGGAAATCCGTCGACGCGATCCGGCAGGATATCGAGACCTATAATGCACGCTGGCCAAGCCGGCGTACAACGATTCGCGGCGACGTGCGACTAAGCGAGAAAACGCCCAACCGTAATTACACCGCCAGCTTCGAACACGATTACTACGTAGAGAACCCCGGCCGCGGCGAATGGATCAACGGCGCGGTCGCGGTGGACTTGCAGCTCACGATCGACAGCGACGGCCTGCCGAAAGTCGTATCGATGAAACAAAAGACATTACGGCGCGATAAGGGGACGATGCAGAAGCGTTAGCGACATCTGACCTCTGTCATTACTTTACCTGAGGGATCGGGGTTCCGTTCAAACCAGATCTGCGAAACTGCGATAGAGGGCGGTGCGAATTAGTTGGGCGGTTTTGCCTGTCACTTCGAAAGCTTCCTTCATCAGGCCCAAAGCAAATGGGATGAGCGTGCTCGGGTCGCGCGGCAACTCGATGGCGCCGATGTGGAAGGAGCGAATCTTGCGGAAGGGCCAGCGATCGAAGAGCCATTCGGCGCCGTAGGGAGTGCCGGTCTCCTGTTGTTTTGCGGCGTCGCGCTCGGCTTTTCCGTAGGTACCAAGCTGGATGTCGTGCAACACAATCCAAGCCTGACTTTGCAGATAGGGAGCAAGACGAAGAATGTCGAGGAGCGGCCAGGGATGACGATGATCGGCGTCGATGAAAGCGAGACCAAATTCGCCGGGCTTGGCGATTTCGCGCACAACGTCGGATTCGCGCCCCGTGTGAATGCGGATGGTTGAGACGAGATCTGAAACGAGGTCGGGAATCTCGAAACCGATGGGCCGGGATTCATCGATGATGCAGTGAGTCTGGCTGTCGATGGTGTCGACGGTGATTCTGTTGCGGCCTGAGGGCAGGCCGGCTCCATGTTGGCGATCAATCGCGGCGGCGATGATGGCGGTAGAAAAGCCGGTGAGCGTCCCGATCTCGATGACGCGGCGCGGCGCGAGAATGCTCACCATACAGGTGAGAAAGAAATAATCGCGCGAACCAATGCCGCCGGGAAATCGAACATCGTCGAGGCCGACCATCCGGTGGAGAAATTCTACTTCGCCGGGCGCGGGAATTTTCCCCGGACGCCCGAGTTCCTCGGCTAACTGCCGGTACTTGATCTCGAATTGCTCCCAATTTTTGAACTCGCCGATATCGAAACAGCGAGCGGGCGCAGCGGCGCCAGTCTTGCGGACCGCATCGCGAACCCGCCGCAAAATGTCGAAGCGTCGTCCGAGGGGCGCGGCGCGCCAGATGTCGAAAGCTTGGCCAAAAGAAAGTTTCAAGCCGGCTAGAACTTGAGCGACGGGGACAGAAGATGCGTCCACCACGCGAAGAGGAGAAAGATCGCGCTCGCGAGGAAGAGCAATGAGGTATGGACCCGCGCCCACCAACCAAGACTCGCCACGCGCCAAAATCTTACTGCTGCAAAAGCCACGACCCCGAGGCCCGCCGTGGCCGCCCACCCGAGGATGTGCGCCGTATTTAGCCACGGGTTCATTCCGTCGCCGAAAAAAGCGATATTCTTGGCCGCCAAACTAAGGGGGAACACGATCAGCGTAACGAACACAATCTGGAGAAGGCAGACGACGCGGATTATCAGGTACAAAATCCGATCGCCCGTCTCGGTAAAAAGTGGGTGGGCGTATCGCTTCCGCACGAGGGCGGCGACCGGCCAGGAGAGCAGCGTTAAAATAAGTAGCGCGAGACATGTTCCCAACACCGGCAGCAACACCTTTTTGTTTCCGAGGCCACTGACGCGTTGTGCCAACTGGATCGGCATCGGCGGCAACATATCAGTCACGACGCCGTTGGAGTCCTGACGAAATGCGATCACATCGGAGCCGTCGACTTCGCGATAAACGAGCGGCCCGATCTCGCGCCATTGCTTCAATCCGCCACGCGGACTCTGCAGACCTTCAATCGTCAGGACGCCATTCTGGTCGCCCCGGACCGAAATTTGGCTGAGCAGAGCGGCGGCCTTTAACAACGTCGAGTCCGCGCGCCGGCTTTCCGAATAAAGACCGCTCACGGCGCGGCCATCTGCCTGGGCATTTTTCAGATCAATCAGCGCCGTCGCCGAGACAGGCTCGGGAAAATAGCGATTCAGGAATGCGTGGATGACTTCGGTCCGGCCGCCGCCCGGTCGCGACCCCGCACTATTGTAGGAGATGAAGAGCCCGACTCGCGCATCCGGCATTAGAATCATGTCGCTGTGGAAAAAAATCGTGTCGCCGCCGTGACCGATGATGCGTTGGCCGTTCATCGAATATTCCATGAGGATCAACCCGATCGCATGCAGAGCGGGATGGAGCTCGAACTGGCGCGACTCCATCGCCCGAACGCTCTCCGGTTTCAGAATCGTCGCGCCCTCCAGCGTCCCCTCACCCAGCAGCGCCAGCATGAGGCGTGTCATGTCGGTCGCAGTCGCGGAGAGCGCGCCCGCGGGCGCCGTGGTTACGAACTCGAATTTTCGGGGGCCCTGGGCCGCGGCCAGATAACCCGGTGACATGTTCGCTTCGAGATTCTCCGGCAACGGTTGCGCGAAGCTCGAGTGGTCCATCCGTAGTGGCGTGAGGATGTGGGCCGCGACGTATTTCTCGAATGGCTCCCCGGAAATTCGCTCGACGATGTAACCTGCGAGCGTGAGCGCGTAATTCGAATATGAGGGCACGGTCCCCGGCGCAAAAATTCGGGCCGGCATGGCAGCGACGAGGTAATCACGCAAGGGCCGCATCTCGCGCTCGCTCGGAACGAAAAGATTTTTCAACGTCTCTTCGAATCCGGCCGTGTGAGTGAGGATCCGACGCAGGGTGACCGGGGCGTCGTAGGTCTTCGGAATCGCGAAGTCCAGGTAATCGTTCACGTCGCGATCGAGGTCGAGCTTTCCCTGCTCCACTAACTGCATGACCGCGGTCGCTGTGAAGACTTTCGAGATCGACCCGGGTCGGAACAAAGTCTTGTCTGCCACCACCGCTTTCTTCGCCGCGAAATCGGCAAACCCGTAGCCTTTCGCGAAAAGAACCTGACCGTCTTTCACAACCGAGATCGCAGCACCGGCGATATCGCGGTTTTGCAATTGCGCGGGGATCAGCGCGTCGAGAAACGCTTCGAGATCTGGCTTTGTTAAGTCATGCGCGACCGTGAGCTCAGGCAACGGCGCCGCCGGCTGCAAAATCGGAGCCGGCGAAAGCAAGGGCGAGGGCGCGGGGCCCTGGCCGAAAGCGATTCCAAGAAAACCCGACAGCAAGATCGGACAAACAATGGCGACCCTTTTTTGCACGGTGCGAATGTGCTTGGCGACGCCAACATTGGCGAACCATTTCCATTTGTCATTCCCGGCCCCGTCGCGGACGTTCTGGCGAAATTTTGAGTCATGCGCGTTCTTTCCGGCATTCAGCCCACGGGGATTCTCCATATCGGGAATTATTTTGGGATGATGCGGCCCGCGATCGCGCTTCAGGAAGCGGCGGCGAACGAAACTTTCTATTTCATCGCGGATTATCACGCGCTGACGACAATCGATAATCCGGAGACACTCCGCACGAACAGTCGGCGGATCGCATTGGATTTTCTCGCCTGCGGTTTGGACGTGGAGCGAGGCGTCCTCTTTCGGCAAAGTGATGTCCCGCAGGTGGCGGAACTGACGTGGATTTTGTCCACGGTCACACCGAAGGCGCTGCTCGAGCGCGGACATTCCTACAAAGACAAGGTCGCACGCGGTCTGCCGGCGTCGGCCGGACTTTTCAACTATCCTGTCCTGATGGCCGCCGACATTTTGATTTATGACAGCGATCTGGTTCCAGTCGGCAAAGACCAGAAGCAGCATTTGGAAATGACCCGCGACATCGCGGTGAAATTCAATGAGACCTTCGGGTCCGAACGGGGCGGACAGATCTTCAAGTTGCCCGAGCCCCAAATCCAGGCGGCGACCGAGACCGTGCCTGGAACCGACGGACAGAAAATGAGCAAGAGCTACGGCAACACGATCGATATTTTCGGCGAGGAAAAGGAGACGCGGAAACGGGTGATGGGGATTGTGACCGATTCGCAGCCGGTGGAAGCGCCCAAAGATCCCGCGACTTCGACGATCTTTCAGCTCTACTCACTGGTCGCTTCACCTAACGAGTTGTCCGAGATGCGCGAGAGATTCACAAAAGGCGGGACGGGCTACGGCGATTTCAAGAAGCAGCTCTTCGCGAAGCTCTGGGAATATTTCGAGCCGATGCGCAAACGGCGAGAAGAAATCCTGAAGGATCCCGGTTACATCGACCAGGTTCTCGATCGCGGCGCCACCCGCGCAAACGTCGAAGCTGACAAGGTGATGAATCGCGTCCGCGCTGCGGTCGGACTTTAAGTTGGAGGGACGACCGCTGTGTCGTCCTCTTTCTTGGCGAAACTCTTTGCGAAACGAACGGACTAATGGGACGACACAGCGGTCGTCCCTCCAGCCGAAGTTCCTTGCTTTACCTCGGCGAAAATCAGACGTCCGGCGCCGGTTTGCAGCGCGCTCGAGACGGTGACGGTGATGACTTTTCCGAGAAAAGCCCGGGCGTGATTCACCACGATCATGGTGCCGTCCGGCAAATAACCGACGGCCTGATGCGATTCGCGCCCCTCCTTCACCAGATTCAATTCCAGCTCGTCGCCGGCCGCGGCGGCTGGACGCAAGGCGCGGGCGAGATCCGCGAGGTTGAGTGCCGGCACTTGCTGCAAACGCGCGACCTGGCAAAGCGCCTGATCGTTCGTCAGCAATCGGGCCTGCAAAAGTTTCGCGCTCCGGACCAGCCGGGCGTCGATGGATAAATCCGCATCTCCGGTCGTGTCGTGGATAGTGAGTTCGAGCTCATTCGATTTCTGGAGGTGGTTCAAAATATCGAGGCCGCGCCGGCCGCGCTCGCGTTTAATCGGATCCCGCGAATCGGCCAGAGTTTGCAATTCGCCGAGGACAAATCGCGGGACAATTAAGGCCCGGCTCAAAAAACCAGTCGCGACGAGATCGGCAATGCGCCCGTCGATGATGACATTTGTGTCGACCACGAGCGGCTCGTGCTGGGTCGTCTCCCGGGCGAAGCGCACATACGGAATGATGAGGGAGAACTCGTCGCGGTTGCTCCGCATGGCGAGCATCATGCCGAGATATCCGAACGTGCAATAAACCACGATCCGCGCCGCCCATTGCACGGTGTCGCTTTGGTACCGCAAAATATCCGAAGCCGTGAAGAGGTTCGCGAAAAGCAAACCGAGAAGCAGGCCGAAGGTAGCCGAGGAAAAGGCTCGCAGCGAAAAACCCTTCAGCAATCGGTCGGAGAGAACAACGAGAAGGCCGAACACGACGCCGATCATTATGCCGGGCGCATACGTGCCGTGCGTTTCCACGGTTACGATGCCCCCGATCGCTCCACAAAACGTGACAAAGAGGACTCGCAATAAATTGACGGTCAGCGAAGGGGTCATCAGGGCCGGGTGTTCTTACGGGGTGGATTGGGCTGCCGCGCTTCTTCCTTTGCGGCGCTATCTTTATAGAAAAGAATGCCGTGCGCGCGCAGGTTGCTGATCAATGCTTTCAGGTCGTTCGCGAATTCCTGATTCGTGAGCAGCGTGGCGAGCGCGCCTTTGCCGGTAGACGCTTTCTGGATTGTCTCAGTCGCGGCCTGGATTGTCTTGCGAGCGTCAGCAATTGCAGCCGGCAAGTCATCCGCGGCTTTCTTCGCTGAGTCCATGGTTTCGCTCGCTTTGTCGAGCACGCCGTCAATTTTTTGAGTGGAACCGGCCAGTGCCGTTGTGGCCGTGTTCAAACTCGCCACGGCTGATTTAATGTTGTCCAAGTTCGTCTGGGAAAGAGCTTCGTTGTTCAGCTTTTCAATTGCTGCATTCGCATTTTGCACCGCGGTGCGCAGATCTTCCACGAGCGCGCCACCTTCTTTCGTCAGGTCGTCGATCCCGGTATCACGCGTACCTTCGATGACGCTCTCCTTTGGGACAAAATTCTCCGTGATGCGTTGCGGCGCGGTCACGGCAACGAAGCGGTCCCCGAGCAGACCGGACGAACCGACCGTGAAACGGCTGCCGGCCGGAATTTTTACGAAACCAAAAATCCGGACGGGCACTTCCACGCCCTGACCCGAAGGTGCGAGACGCGGGCCGCCGGAGACGTGACCGATCTTCGCGCCAGCCAGGAGAACATCGGAACCTTTCAAGAGGCCGCTCGCGTCCGGAAACTTGATCAGCAATTGGTAGTAGGACTGGAACCCTTCGCCGAGCCGGCCGAACTGGACGAGAAGAAAGGCGAGAACGCCGAGGCCGACGAGCACGAACGCGCCGACTTTCAGCTCCAGACCTTTCTCGCTGTGACGCGTTGCCATTTTCCGGGAGACGTTAGTTCACGACTCTATCACGTGTTCCCATCGCGTCAGCCAGATTCGGCAGCCGGCTCACGTTCGGATCGGCCCAGCATGAAATCTTGGATCAGCGGGTCGCCGGAAATTTCGAGTTCCTGGGGTGTTCCGTAAAAGTAGATCGCGCCTTCGTGCAGATAGGCGATGTGATCGGCAATGTGAAACGCGCTCTTCATGTCGTGCGTGACCACGATGCTGGTCACGCCGTATCGTTTCTGGAGGCGGCGAATCAGCCGGTTGATGCTATCGGACACAACCGGGTCGAGACCGGCTGTAGGCTCATCGTAAAGGACGCAAGAGGGCCGTTGCACGATGGAACGCGCCAGCCCCACGCGCTTCTTCATTCCCCCGCTCAAGTTCACCGGCATCTTTGTTTGCTCACCCTCGAGCTCGATGACTTCCAGGATCTCGCGCACTGTCTCGGCGATTTTTGCCTGATCGCGTTCGCCGGCTTCGTGCAACGGAAACGCAATGTTCTCTTCGACGGTCATCGAGTCGAAGAGCGCGCCGCCCTGAAATAAAATGCCCACTTTGCGTCGGATCGCGGCGAGTTGGCGCTCGCTCAGTCCGATGATGCTTTCGCCATCGATCCAAATTTTCCCGGCATCCGGCGTCATCAGGCCGATGAGATGTTTTAACAAGACGCTCTTACCGGCGCCGCTCCGGCCGATGATCACGAGCGTTTCTCCCTTCGCCACGCTCAAATCCACTCCGCTCAGAATCTCCTGTTCGCCGAGGCGTTTCGTGAGCCCTCGAACCTCGATCATGGCAGGAGGGTTGAGAGTTTGTAGTTGAGAGTTGAGAGCCGATTCCACTGATGCCGCGCTGCTCATCTCGAAAGTCATCTCTCAGCTCTCAACTTAGAACTATCAACTTTCCTCCCCTAGCCCGCGGGGAAAATGATGTTCAGTCCCATGGTCAGGAAAAAATTGAAAATGAGCACGGCGAGCGACGCGTTGACGACCGCTTCCGTGGTGGCTTTGCCCACGCCGACGGCGCCTTCACGAGTCGTTAGGCCTTTGTGGCAACTGATGAAAACAATCAGCAACGCGAAGAAAAAGGCTTTCGTTAACGCCATGATGATGTCGCGCAGCATCGTCCAGCGCACCATGTTCGCGATGTAATAGGTCCCGTTTACTTCCAGGAGAAAGATCGCCACGAAATAGCCGGCGGCGATGCCGATCGCCACACATTCCGCGACCAGGAGCGGCATCGACAACATCATCGCGAGAGTGCGTGGCACGACGAGATAATCGATGGGGTGAACGGCGAGCGCGCGCAGAGCATCGATTTGCTCCGTTACTTTCATGGTCCCAATTTCGGCGGACATCGATGCGCCCACCCGCCCCGTGACCATCAATGCGGTCAGGACCGGTCCAAGTTCGCGGCAGACTGAGACCGAGACGACGGCGCCGACGGCGGAACCCATCCCGAGCTTGTTGAATTGAAAATACGTCTGGGCCGCGAAGACCGCGCCAGTAAAAGCCCCGGTGATCACGACGACGACTTGCGAGCGCAACCCGATCTCGACGACCTGTTGGAGGAACAGGCGCCAGCGAATTCTATGGGCGAAGGCGGCACCGATCGTTTCGAACGCGAGCATCACCAGGTCGCCTGTATAAACCGCGAATGAAACCGCCCGGCCTCCCAGCGCGCTCAATAAACGAGTAAACATGCGAGCAAAGACGGGAGTTCCAGCACGCCGCCATCGTAGGAGTAACCCGCGCATGATGCAAAATCTGAAATGGCTTTTTGCATTTTCCTGCTCTTGCTCCTGATCATGATCCTGATCCTTTTCTCTGACGTCGCTATCCTGAGATCAGGAGCAAGATCATGATCAGGAGCAGGAGGGAATTGCGCGGACGCGCCAACTGCGATAAAGGGAACTGTCCATGAACAAATGCGCGTTTCGATTCGTTTTCGGCCTCGAAGTTTTCGTCAGCGTGTTTTTGCTGGCGGGCTGCGCAACTCCGATGCCCTCGGGAATTCAACAGGCGAGGATCGATCAAGCAGCGAAGATCGCGGCGGAACCGCCGGGCGATTATTTTATCGGCCGTCGATATTTCAAAGCTCCAGTTTTCAAATTTTGGGGCTACGTTCGCAAGCCGGGCGAACCGTGGAACACCGCGCAGCTCGTCGTGTTCAACGAGAAAGAAAAGCTGGCGCCTGACCGCGAGAAACTCAGCTTCGGCAGCGACAACAATTACGAATACAAACTTTACGGCTCGTTCAGCGGCCAGACTGTTTACGAGCCGGCGAGCAACGGCTTTTATCCCGAATTCATTCTCAAACGCTACGAGCTGATCTCGCAAAATCCGGCGCCGATTTTCAAGAGCCAGTACAGCGATCGCGCCCGGGCCGCGCTTGGTAAGTTCCAAATCGAGAAGCCCGAGTAACTCGTGGCTACGCGTAACTCCCGCGACAAACTCGTCGAGGAGTTCCTTCGCTTTCTCGAAGTGGAACGAAATGTTTCCACGCGCACACTCTCGGTTTATCGCCAGGCACTAGCTGCGTTTCGCGCCGGGAAACATTTCGCATCGTGGCAGAAATGCACCGCAGACGATTTTCGCGATTACCTCTTCGAACTGATGAAGCATCGGCAGGCGCGCTCATACATTCGGGTTCAGTTTTCAGCCTTCCGCACCTTCTATCGGTTTCTGGTCGAGCGAAAAAAACTGGCGCTCGATCCAGTCCGGCAACTGCAATTGCCAAAAGCGGAAAAGAAGTTGCCGTTGGTCCTCACCCAGAAACAAATCGAAGAACTTCTCAGCGCTCCGCTGCGGGTCCCGAAAGAGAAAGCCGCGCCGAGCTGGATGCCGCTGCGCGACGCGGCGATCCTCGAGCTTTTTTACAGCAGCGGTTTGCGTCTAGCGGAGCTGGCTTCGCTCAACGTCGCGGATCTCGACATTTACACCGAATCGGTGCGCATTCTCGGCAAGGGTCGAAAGGAGCGCGTTTGTCCGGTCGGATTGCCCGCGCTCGAAGCCGTCTCGCGTTATCGCGCCGCGGCAGATGTCCAAAGCGGCCCACTCTTCCTCAACAAATCGCGGAGGCGAATTTCCTCGCGTTCGATCTGGCTGATCCTGAAACGCTATTTGCGGCACACGTCGATTCCGATCGCGGTGAGTCCGCATAAACTTCGACATAGTTTCGCGACGCATCTGCTCGATAGCGGCGCGGATCTGCGCAGCGTCCAGGCGCTTCTCGGCCACGCCAGTTTATCGACCACTCAGATTTACACGCACGTCACCGTCGAGCGCTTGAAGAAGGCGTACGCTGAAGCGCATCCCAGAGCGTAACTGTAGCGGCGGTCTATGACCGCCGACGGCTTCACCAAATGCGTTCGGCGGTCATAGACCGCCGCTACAGGAGACTAGCTTGCGCTGGCGGCCGTACTCGCGTGCGGTTCCGCTGCGCGAAACGCCAGCTTCTCCCCGTCGACCGTCACTTCCACGGTGTCGCCGGCTTTCACTGTTCCCTTGAGCAGCTCTTCGGCGAGTGGATCTTCGAGGTAACGTTCCACTGCTCGCCGCATCGGACGCGCGCCATATGTCGGGTCGTATCCCTTGTTGATGACGAACTCGTGCGCGGGATCGTCGAGAACAATCTCGATTTCCTTCAGCTTCAAACGCCGTTTCACCTTGTTCACCTCGAGATCCACGATCTTGAGCAGGTCGGGCTTCGTCAGGGTGTGGAAGACGATGATCTCATCGAGCCGATTCAGAAATTCCGGCTTAAAGACGCGTTTGGTTTCCTCGAGAATTTTTTCCCGCATCGTCTCGTAATCCTGGGTGTCTTTCGGCGCGCCGAACCCCATCGTCGTCTGCCGTCGGATCAGATCCGCGCCAACGTTCGAGGTCATGATGATGATCGTGTTCCGGAAATCGATCTTCCGGCCTAACGAGTCGGTCACCTTGCCGTCTTCGAGAATTTGCAAAAGCAAATGCATCACGTCCGGATGGGCTTTTTCAATCTCGTCGAACAGCACCACCGAGTAGGGACGACGGCGAACCGCTTCGGAGAGCTGGCCGCCCTCTTCGTAACCGACATAACCCGGAGGCGAACCGATCAGCCGCGAGGCGGTGAACTTTTCCATGTACTCCGACATGTCGATTTGAATGAGCGCGTCCGAATCGCCGAACATGAATTCGGCAAGGGTGCGAGCCAGAAAGGTCTTGCCGACGCCTGTCGGTCCGAGGAACACGAACGAACCGATTGGCCGCTTCGGGTCCTTCAAATCCGCGCGGGAACGGCGCAACGCCTTGCTGATCGCCGTGACGGCTTCGTCCTGACCGATGACGCGCTGCCTCAGATCACCTTCCATGGCGAGCAGCTTCTGGGTTTCTTTCTGCTCCATTCGCTGGAGCGGAACGCCCGTCACCTTCGAGATGATGTGCATCATGTCGTCGGCGGTCACGAGCACTTCCTTTTCTTCGCGCTCTTCGCGCCACTTCGTCAAAATGTTGTCGAGCTTTTCCTTGGTCTGCTTTTCCTTGTCGCGGAGCGAGGCCGCTTTCTCGAAATCCTGGGCCTTGATCGCCGCTTCTTTTTCGACACGGATTTCTTCGATCTCGCGCTCGATCTCTTTCACGTCCGGCGGCCGCGTCATCGCGTTGATCCGGGCGCGCGCCCCGGCTTCGTCCATGACGTCGATCGCTTTGTCCGGCAGGAACCGGCCGGTGATGTAACGCTCGGAAAGTTTCACCGCTGTCTCGAGCGCTTCGTCAGTCAGCTTCGCCTTGTGATGCTGCTCGTACTTCGGCCGCAGTCCTTTTAGAATCAGGATCGTTTCGTCAATCGTCGGCGCATCGACCTTCACGGTCTGGAAGCGGCGTTCCAAGGCCGCGTCCTTTTCGATATACTTGCGATACTCGTTCAGCGTTGTCGCGCCGACGCATTGAAGCTCACCGCGGCTCAAGGCCGGCTTGATGATGTTCGAGGCGTCCATCGCACCTTCGGCGGAGCCGGCACCGACAATCGTGTGCAGTTCATCGATGAACAGGATCACGTTCTTCGAGCGCCGAATCTCGTCCATCACCGCTTTGATCCGCTCTTCGAACTGGCCGCGGTACTTTGTCCCCGCGACCATCAAAGCGAGATCGAGCGTCACGACTTTCTTGTCGCGCAACAGTTCGGGCACGTTGCCGTTCGAAATTTCCTGCGCCAGACCTTCGGCGATCGCGGTTTTGCCGACGCCAGCTTCTCCGAGCAACACTGGATTATTTTTCGTGCGGCGGCAGAGGACCTGGATCACGCGCTCAATTTCGTTGCGCCGGCCGATCACCGGATCCAATTCGCCCTTCTTAGCCAGCTCAGTCAGATCCCGACCGAAGGCGCGCAACGCCGGCGTCTTTACATCTTTCTTTCCGCCGGGCGAAGGCTCGCCGCCTTCCTGTTCCGATTCCGGCGGCGTAAAGTTCGGGTCGAGCTCTTTCAAAATTTCGTTCCGGGTCCGCTCGATATCGACCTCGAGACTCTTGAGGACCCGCGCGGCCACACCTTCGCCTTCACGGAGCAGCCCCAGCAAAATGTGTTCTGTGCCGACGTAGGAATGATTCAGCGCCTTCGCTTCCTTCCCGGCCAGGGCGAGCACCTTCTTCACGCGCGGCGTATAAGGAATGTTGCCGACCATCTTCGTTTCCGGCCCGGATCCAACCTGCTTCTCGACTTCCATCCGCACGGTTTCGAGATCGAGCCCCATCTTCTGGAGAACGTTGACGGCCACGCCCTGCCCCAGCTTGATCAGGCCGAGCAGCAGATGCTCGGTCCCGACGTAGTTATGATTGAAGCGGTCGGCTTCTTTTCGAGCGAGAGCCAGGACTTGCTGGGCTCGCGGCGTAAAATTATTCATTGGTTCGGTGGCTCGGGAGTCGTTCCGTTTTCCGATTCCTTCGCTACTTTAGTAATATCAGGTTTAGGGAACACTCGCAAACGCTCGCGGATGATTTGGGCGCGCAAATGGTCGCGTTCCTCGGCATTCAACTTCTGTTGTGAGCTCTTTTGTAAATGGGCCGGCTGCGTCTCGATAAAGAGTTCGTCGATCGGCAAACGCCGATCTTCCGGGAACGCGCCGAGGTCGATGCCGAGTTTCATGATCGACAATAAATTGAGCGCTTCCTTCGAAGTCATCGCGTGCGCGAACGTGAGCACGCCATAGGCGCGACCGATCTGGTCCCAAAGCGTGTTCGATTTTTTCTGGATCAACATCTGACGAGCGTCGTGTTCCTTCTCGATGATCGTCTCGATCACTTTGCTGAGACGATTCACTATTTCGTCTTCCTTTTCGCCGAGCGTCGTCTGGTTCGAGATCTGGAAAAGATTTCCCATCGCTTCGGTGCCTTCACCGTAGAGACCACGAACGGCGAGTCCGATCTTGTTCACGGCCTGGATGACCTGGTTGATCATTTCGCTCAGGACGAGGCCGGGAAGGTGCAGCATCGCTGAAGCGCGCATGCCGGTACCAACATTTGTCGGGCAAGCAGTGAGGTAGCCGAGCTTCGAATCGTAGGCGAAATCCAGTTTCGACTCGAGCGTGCTGTCGACTTTATCGACCAACTTGAACGCGCTCTTTAATTGCAGACCAGAGCGGATCGATTGCATCCGCAGATGATCTTCTTCGTTGATCATGATGCTCAACGTCTGCCGGCGATTCATAATCACCGCGCTGCCCACGCTCTTGGCCGCGTGTTCGCGACTAATCAGGTGGCGTTCGACGAGCACCTGCTTTTCCAGCGCCGACAGGTCCTGCAACAATTCCGAAAATGAATCCTGCATCTCCGGCAGTTCTTCGACACGCGGCTTGATCAGCTCCAGGATCGACGTTCGTTCCCCTTTCTTCGCCCAACCAGGGAACGCCCGCTGTTTGAGGTTGCGCGCCAGCCTAACGCGGCTGCTGATCACGATCTGGTGATGCGGCCCTTCGCCGCGCAGCCACTCGCCGCCGGTCGACATGAGGTTCGCGAATTTCATAACTAAACCGCTTTCTCGTGCTCGAGCTGTTTGATCTGGTCGCGCAATGCCGCCGCGCTTTCGTAGTTCTCTTCCGCGACCGCCTTCTGCAAATCTTCATTGAGCGAACGCATCCGGTCGTCGCGCTCCACTTCGCGATGAGCGCGTTGCGGCAACTTGCCGACGTGCTCGGTGCCTTTGTGCATTGCCTTTAACAAACTCCCAAGCCCTTCCGCGAACGTGACGTAACAAACGCTGCAACCCAACCGGCCGGTCTTCTTGAAATCTGCCTGGGTGAATCCGCACATCGGGCATTTCTGCGCGGGCGCCCCCTTTTCGATCTCTTCCGCCGCGCCGATACCCAGGAGTAAATCGGCGAGCGCGAAGCCCGTCGGATCCTGAACGCCTTTCTCTTTCGAGCAGGCTTCGCAGAGATTCACCTTCTGCATTTTCCCTTCGGTGATCTGCGTCAGGAAAACCGTGGCGTCATTACATTTGCAAACGTCGCACAACATCTCTCTAGATTAGACCTCGAACCGCTCGAAACATTCAACGTTCAACTGGCTGAGCACCTTCTGCGCCGGTCGCGCTTTGGCTGGCTTAGTCAAAGATTGGTGTGCCGGTTTCGCGCGTCATTTCCCGGAACCGGCCAATCATCCGCATCGTAATCGAACCGGGCTTGCCGGTGCCGATTGTCCGGCCGTCAGCTTTCACCACCGGAATCACTTCCGCCGCCGTTCCGGTAAGGAAACATTCATCGGCAATGAAGACATCGTGGCGGGTGACGTCGGTCTCCGTGATCTTGATTCCAAGTTCGGCTGCGATGTCGAACACGACCGAGCGCGTGATCCCGCGAAGCGCGCCGGCGGAAATCGGCGGCGTGAAAATCTGGCCGCGCTTGATGATGAAGACATTATCGGCGGTGCATTCGGCGACGTTCCCGGCGTCGTTCAACATCAACGCCTCATCCGCTCCGGCGAGGTTCGCTTCGATTCGCGCCATGACGTTGTTCAGATAATTGAGCGACTTGACCGCGGGATTCAGCGCCGCCGCGCCCGTCCGTCGCGTCGCGCAAGTCACGACCGTGAGTCCTTTCTCGCAAACTTCCTTCGGATAAAGCGCAATCGTCGTCGCGATGATGATCACGCTCGGCCGCTTACATTGCGCCGGATTCAACCCGAGATTGCCCACCCCGCGCGTCACGATCTGGCGGATATAACCTTCCCGAAGGTCGTTGCGCCGGATCGTTTCCAAAAGGGCCTCGGTCATTTCACCGCGACTCCTCGGAATCTCGAGGCAAATCGAGCGGGCGGAATCCCAGAGCCGGTCCAGATGTTCTTCGAGCCGGAAGACACGACCGTTGTAAAAACGAATGCCTTCGAAAATCCCGTCGCCATACAGAAGGCCGTGATCGAACACGGAAACTTTGGCCTCGGATTCTGGCACAAATTTTCCATCCAGATAAATCGTCAATTCGCGCGCTGGGGCCGGCGCCGTTTTGTTCTGCGAATCTACCGCAGGCTTAACCGGAGCCTTTGCCGTTGTCTTCTTTTGTTCCGGTTCGTCGATGACCGCTGCACCAGTGGTTTTTGTTAGCACGAAAAAATCTCCGGCGGTTCCGAGGGCAATTCAAGTTCCATTTCGGAGGGACGTGCTTCCGCGCGTCCCCAAGGTCGGGTTGAGATGCGATTCGGAGAAAAGTTGGACGCGCCGAAGCGCGTCCCTCCGACCTACGCAAGCACGCCGTCAACGATCCGCAGCTGACGATCGCCCAGTTCCGCCAGTCGAACATCGTGGGTGACGACGAGAAGCGTTTTGTTGCGGGTCCGGGCCAGCTTGAGCAACAGCTCAATAATGGCGTCGCCCGTTTTGGAATCCAGGTTGCCCGTCGGTTCATCGGCGAAAATGATGTCGGGATCGTTGGTCAAAGCGCGGGCGATGGCGACTCGTTGTTGTTCGCCGCCCGAAAGCTCCGCCGGCAAGTGATGCATCCGTTCCGTCAAACCCACGTCCGCCAGCGAAGTTTCGCCCGCCGCCTGATTTTGTTTTCCGCGAATTAATCCCGGCAGCATCACATTTTCCAGCGCGGTCAGTTCCGGGAGAAGAAAGTAACCCTGGAAAACGAAGCCCATCTTCCGATTGCGTACTCCCGCCTGCGAAGAGGCACTGCCGGTATAAAGCCGGCGTCCTTCAAATTCCACCGTGCCCGATTCCGGCCGCTCCAATCCAGCCAGGGTGTAGAGCAGCGTCGTCTTGCCTGCGCCCGACGCGCCGCAAAGAAAAACCGCTTCGCCGTAAGCCACGTCTATCGAAATTCCGCGAAGCACTTCGATCCGGCGCGAGCCAATCCGAAACGAGCGATAGAGATCGCGAGCGACGAGTTGCGGTTCGGCCATGGCGGCGGAAGCATTCGCTCATTCGCCGCCGGGCGCAATTCCAGAGAAAAAAGCTGTCCCGCAATTGCGGGACAGCTTTCTGGCTATGACTGGTGCTTAGGCGAGCCCAAGCGCCTGCAAAGTCGGTCCGTCGATCGCGGCCGTGATTGGCAGACCGTGATCGCGCTGATAGGCCGAGAGGGCCGCGCGGGTGTTCGGGCCGATCAGGCCATCAACCGCATCGCGATAATAACCCTGTTCCTGAAGCGCGCTCTGGACATTGGCGATCACCTGTCCCGGCGCGAGATCGTTGTAGCCGTAGATCGGCTCATCGTAAGCGTAGGTGCTGTAGTAGGGATCGTAGCCGTAGGCCGGATACCAATAGCCGTCGTTCCAATAATAATATCCGCCGCCGAAAAGAACGATCCGGTTGTAACGGCTTCTCCACCAGCTGCGGTTGTGATGTTCCCGGCTAAAATTCCGACGCGCCTGTTCGTAGGTGAACGTGTTCGTGTTACTCCGGTTCTGCCAATTGCGATTCTGGACGGACGTGTTCGTGTTGGTCCGGTTGTGCCAGTCGCGGTTCCGAACGGTCGTGTTCGTGTTCGCCTGGGTCGTCGTGTTGAGGGGAGTCGTCGTCGCCGTGGTCTTGGTGCGGTTCCGATACTTGTTCCAATTGTGATTGTTCGCGTTCGTGTCGGCATTGACCGTCGTGTTTTGGCTCGGAGTGTAGGTGCGCGTCTGGGTCTGCACGTTCGGTGTATACGTTTTAGTCGTATTGGTCCGATTGAAGTTCTGCTTGTTTTGCAGCGACTGGGTTTTGGTCTGCAACTGCTGTTGGACGCGCGGCGTGTAGCTGCGCGGAACATTATTGACGTGGCGCGGCGGTGGCGCCTGCTTTTGTGGGTGCTTCGCTTGATCCTGCTCCTCGCCGAACATCGGCGCGGCCGCGACCGTCAAAGCAAGTGCTGAAAGTAAAAGTGTTTTCATAATTATCCTCGAAAGATTAGACCGTCGCCGCTGCCGTTTATTCAACCCGGCTGGTAACGGCTTTCAGGCGGGCCTGAAACAGGGTGTGGTGAACGAGCGCTGAGACGCGGTCCAGCGGCTCCACTTCCACGGTCGCAACCCCGGGAACCTCCTCCAATAACCTGCGCCAGCCATCGTAGGTCAGATACATGTCTTCATTCCCGGCTCCTTGATAAAGCTCACCGCTCACGGCGCGATAAAGAATATCGCTCCGCAAACGCTCGAGGCGGTTTCGCACGCGATACCAGAAAGTCCAGTGCGGCTGACTGTCATCGAGCACAAACACATTGCTCCGCGCCACCCGACAGCCTTCCTCCAGCAATCGAACCGCATGGTCCCGCGTCAGATAATGGAGAAAATAACCGAACACCACCGAGTCAAAACTCCGATCCGCGAACGGGAGCGTCTGGCCATCGTATGCCGCGACTTCAATCGCTGGGTCGGGTGATTTCGGCAGATCCACGTCGATGCCGGCCCGCCGCTTCAACGAGCGGAACAGCCCGAGATCGCGGAGCAGCCGCGCATCGCCGCACCCTACATCCAGCACTTCTTCGCCATCATGGAGGCGCTGGGCAAGCCGATGCGCGCGCAGGAGTTTACAGACGTCGTAAGCGCGATACTCGCGTGGGACTGTCCGGCCGCAATTCGCGAGCGCAGCGGCAAGGGCCTGGACTCGACCGAGCGCGTGATAAAGAAAAACGGCGACTGGCCGCGGCATTCCCATGCTCAGGTTCTCCGTTGTTGTCGCACCGCCTCGAACAAAACGATAGCGACGGCGGTAGCGAGATTCAGACTGCGCGTGCCTTCCATCGGAATCGTCAGCAGCTCTTCTCGATGCGCGGCCAGCAAACTTTCGGGCAAGCCCTTCGTCTCACGACCAAACACAAGAAAATCGCCCCGCCGAAAATTAACGTCGTAATAGGGCCGATCCGACTTCGTGGTCAGCAAAAAGAAGCGGGCATCCGGATTCGCGTTCCGGAGTTGCTCGAAAGAATCCCAGAGTTTCACGTCGACTTCCTTCCAGTAATCGAGGCCGGCCCTTTTGAGTTCCCGATCATCGATGGAAAATCCAAGCGGCTTTACCAGATGCAGCGTCGAACCGGTCGCCAGGCAGAGCCTTCCGATGTTGCCCGTGTTCGGTGGAATCTCCGGCTCGACGAGGACGGCGTTAAACATCGGATTGATTGCTGTAGCGGCGGTCTATGACCGCCGAACGCGCTGTCGCAAGAGCCGATCTCGGCGGTCATAGACCGCCGCTACAGGATTACAACTTGCCCGCGACAAACTTCTCCAGCTTCACGATATCCGCGGCGAACTTGCGAATGCCTTCCGACGTTTTCTCCGTCGCCATCGCGTTTTCGTTAAACAGGTAGCGGAACTTTTTCTCGTCCAGTTCGAGTCGCTCCACGTTCTCGCTCTTCGCTTTTTCGGGATCGAGTTTGCGCTCTACAGCCTCATCGGATTCGCTCAGTTTTTCCAGCAGATCGGGACTGATGGTAAGCAGATCGCAACCGGCCAGCTCCAGAATTTGGCCGATGTTGCGGAAACTCGCCCCCATCACTTCGGTCTTGTAACCGAACTTCTTGTAATAAGTGTAGATCTCCTGGACCGATTGCACGCCGGGATCGTCGGCCCCGCTGTACTCTTTCTTGGTGCTGGCCTTGAACCAATCGTAAATCCGCCCGACAAACGGCGAGATCAGCTCGATCCCGGACTCGGCGCACAACACCGCCTGCGGGAGCGAGAACATCAGCGTGAGATTGCAGTTGATCCCTTCCTTCTCCAGGACTTCGGCGGCTTTGATTCCCTCCCAGGTCGACGCAATTTTGATTAAGACGCGTTTCCGATCGATCCCCTTCTCTTCATAAAGCTTGATCAATTGCCGGCCCTTATTGATCGAGCCTTCCGTATCGAACGACAGCCGCGCATCGGTCTCCGTCGACACCCGGCCCGGCACAATCTTCAGAATCTCGCAGCCGAAACTCACCAGGAGATGATCGATAGCGTCCTCGATCTGCGCGGAGCCGGATAACCCGGAACTTTTTCGGTCGGCCAGCACTTCATCGAGCAAATGGAAATACTGTTCCTTCTGCGTGGCCGCGTAAATGAGGCTCGGGTTCGTCGTCGCATCGCGCGGCTTGAATTCCTTGATGCTTTGGAAGTCACCGGTATCGGCCACCACGATCGTGAATTTCTTCAATTGATCGAGCTGGCTGAGTTTCGTCGCTGTCTTCTCCTGTTCGGCGGTGGCGGTCGTCATGATTTTACCTCGTGAGAATTACCGAAGCTCTTCGGTCTTCGAGAAGTTAGGGCCGCGCCGAAAACGCGGCAAGCAAATCCAACGGTTCAGGCGCCAACTGGCGCGGCTGACCGCTTCGATCCGAGCGCGTGCCGGACGAAGTTCTGGCCAATTTCCCACATTGGGCCGGGGAATTTGCGGCATTCCGTGAGAACATCGTCCAGCGCAGTAACGAAAAGGTTCACCTCTTTCTCGGTGATGATCAGCGGTGGGAGAATCTTGATTACGTCCATCGCGTGACCCGCCACCTGAGTCAGGATGCGATGTTTGCTCAGCATCTGGGTCACGACCATTTGCGCGAAGAGAACCTTGTCGACTTTGTGGAGGAGCTTCCACGCCATCTTCAGTTTGAACTCTGTCGGCTCGTGGAACTCGATGCCGATGATGAGGCCTTTGCCACGGACTTCCTTGATGAAGGAATGTTTCGCCCGCAACGCATCGACGCGCTCGATCAAGAGCGCGCCCATCCGCGCGGAGTTTTCGATGAGCTTCTCGTCATCGAGCACTTCCAGGGAGGCGAGGCCGCACGCCATGGCGAGATTGTTTCGGCCAAACGTCGTGGAATGAACAACGCAGCGGTCCATCCGGCTGAAAGTTTTTTGGTAGATGTCGCGCCGGGTCACGATCGCGCCGCACGGGACGTAACCGCCGCTCAGGCTTTTCGCGAGTGTGATGATGTCGGGCCCGAGGTTCCAATGTTGAAATCCGAACATTTTTCCGGTGCGACCGAGGCCCGTCTGGATTTCGTCGCAAAGCAACAGGGTGCCGTGTTTCCGGCAAAGTTGTTGCGCCCGTTCGAAGAAATCGGTCGCCGGTGATTTGCAGCCTTTACCTTGCACGGGCTCGATGACGAACGCCGCGACGTCGCGCTTCGCCAGTTCGCGCTCAAGGGTTTCAATGTCGTCGAGGCCGATGCGCGTTTCGAATCCTTCCATCAGCGGCCCGAAACCTTCGGTAAAGCTGTCGCACCCCATCAGGGAAAGCGAACCGAGACTGAGCCCGTGGAACGCGCCTTCCAGTGAGATTACCCGCGTTCGCTGGGTGGCGGCGCGCGCAAATTTCAGGGCGCCCTCCATCGCTTCCGTTCCCGAGTTGCAAAAGAAGACCGCGTCGAGATGCGGCGGGGTTCGTTTCGTAATCGCCTCCGCCAGGAGCCCGCTCAAAAGCGAGCAATCCATTTGCACCATGTTCGGCAAATCCAGCTCGAGCACGTCAGTGATCGCTTTCTTAATTGCCGGATGGTTCCGACCGATATTGAAGACGCTGTAGCCGCTGAGGAAATCTAGATAAGCGGCGTTATCCATGTCATACAGGTACGCGCCCTCCGCACGGGCATAGACTTTGTCGAAACCGATGACGCGCTGAGCCGCGACCAGCGTCCGGTTTAGATGGCGCTCGTGAAGCTGGTAGTTCTCCCCCAGCCGCGCCGCGACGATTTCTTTCAGGTCAAAACCCACGGGCAATGGTCTGCGATTTGGGGGGCAAACGCAACTCTACGGCTTCCAATCCCGATGAACATCAAACGCGCCCTGCCGCAGACTCGTTTTGCTCCGGCTGTGCTTCTCGAGCTGGACGTAGAGCCACTGAAACCATTCCCAGCCTTTCTGCGAACCGCTCCGCGCTCGATCGTGCATGACATAGCGCTCCATTTTGCGCCAGGCCACCCGCACGATTCCGCCCATCATGTCGTCCACCATCGAGATCGGTACGATCCGCGAGTAAACCGCGTAGCCGACCGCTTCCAGGATCAATCCGATGGAATGCGCGGCATCCAGCATGCGAGCGTCGGCTTCGAGAACTTCCGGCGCAACATTGTCCGGCACGGTATCGATGAGAACGGCTGAACGCAGCCATTCGGCGGTCAGCATGGTGTGGAGCAATTCGAACGCGGCGCGTTCCTCGCGTTCCCGCCGGAAATGCCGCACTTCGAACCAGCCGAAGATGACACCAGTCAGCACCGTGATCGCCGTCGCCACATTCGCGATCGTGCTGATATCCATTCCGGCATTGTGGCGAGTTTGGGGGAAAATGAAAAGCCGCAGGTTCACACGGAACCTGCGGCTTCTCGGTTAGCTTTTCGTTAAGTCTTATTCGTCGACTACAACGCGATTCACGACACGGGCGTCGCCGTTGCCGTCATAGTAAACGTGCACGCGAGTTCCCGGCCGGATTCTTTCGGCCTTGATCTCAGCGCCGGCCCGATTCAGGAAGCGAACTGTCTTGCCCAGCGCATAGCTGATTGGACCGTCCGCGTCAGTCCGACGGACGACGATGGTCTTGCCCGGCTCGAAAGTCGTAACCGTGCCGTCGCTTGAGGTGGTTGTAGTGGTCGTTTCAGTCGTGCTCGCCACGGGATTGGTCTTCGTGGTGGTCGACTCGGTCGTTGTTGTGCTTGTCTGCGCGAAAGCAAAAGGCGCGATCGCCGCGCAAGCCAGAATGAGGATGCTCTTTTTCATAATATTTCCCTCCAGGATTGGTTGTTTTGTTTTGGTCTAGATTCGTTTCTAAACCCTGAACCGGACGGCCATCCATAAAGCGGCGCCAGTGAAGGTTAGACACCGCCCGGGGCGCGCCTATTCAACGAAATTTCAATCTCGCGAACACACGGAAAAAGTTTCGTGGGTTGAGCGTTTCGCCACATCCGCTAACGTGCGCCACACATGGCCGTTGCGTCCGATCCCATCGTCACTCCCCAACTGGTGAAGCAGCATGGTCTTGAGCCGGACGAGTTCGAACGCATAAAAAAAATTCTCAGACGCGAGCCGAATTTTACGGAACTGGGAATCTTCTCCGTGATGTGGAGCGAGCACTGCTCCTATAAAAATTCGAGAAAAGAACTGAAAAAATTTCCGACGACCGGACCGAACATTCTCGTGAAGGCCGGCGAAGAAAATGCCGGCGTGGTGGATATCGGCGATGGCTGGGCAATCGCGTTCAAGATCGAGAGCCATAATCACCCGAGCGCGATCGAACCATTCCAGGGCGCGGCCACCGGCGTCGGCGGAATCATTCGTGATATTTTCACGATGGGGGCGCGGCCGGAGTTTTGTCTGAATTCGCTCCGCTTCGGCCCGATCGCCGGCGACTCGCCAAACGTGAAGACGAACCGGCGTCTGTTCAGCGGCGTGGTTGCCGGGATTGCGCACTACGGCAATTGCATCGGCGTTCCCACGATCGGCGGCGAAATTTATTTCGATGAAAGCTTCGAGGGTAACCCGCTCGTAAACGTCTTTTGTCTCGGCGTGCTGCGCCATGAGCAACTGGCGCGCGGCGCGGCAAGCGGCATCGGAAATCCGGTTTTCTATGTTGGTGCGGAGACGGGGCGAGACGGTTTAGCCGGGGCCGCGTTCGCTTCGCGCGAATTGACGGAAGAATCGAAGCAGGACAGGCCAGCGGTGCAGGTCGGCGATCCGTTTAAAGAGAAACTCTTATTGGAAGCCTGCCTCGAACTTCTCGCGACCGATGCAGTCGCAGGAATTCAGGACATGGGCGCGGCAGGCTTGACCTGTTCGACGTGCGAGACCGCGAGCCGCGGTGGCACCGGGGTGGAAATCGACCTGGCGAAAGTGCCGAAGCGCGAACCGGGCATGACGCCGTACGAAATTCTTCTCAGCGAATCGCAGGAACGAATGCTGATCATCGCGAAGCGCGGCCGCGAAGATGTGGTGCGTGAAATTTTCGAGAAGTGGGACGTGCCGTGCGCGGAAATCGGGCGAGTCACCGACGATGGGATGATGCGAGTGCGAAACAACGGGTCGCTGGCGGCGGAAATTCCCGCAAAGCCGCTCGCAGATGAAGCACCGCTCTATTCACGCGAAGCAAAAAAGGGAACCGCTGATCACGCGGAGGACGCGGATTGGATCAAAGAAATATCCGAGTCATCCGCGAAATCCGCGGTCGATTCTCTTCGTCAATTGTTGCGCGACCCAACGATTGCCTCCAAGAACTGGGTTTACCGGCAATACGACCACATGGTGCGAACCGGCACAGTCGTTAGGCCAGGATCGGACGCCGCGGTGTTTCGCGTGCGGGAGGCGAATAAGATCCTCGCGGCGACCGCAGATTGTAATTCGCTCTACTGCGCGCTCGATCCGCGAGAAGGAGGTCGCATTGCGGTGGCCGAGGCGGCTCGCAATCTCACTTGCTCGGGCGCCACGCCGCTCGCCGTGACCGACAATTTGAATTTCGGGAATCCCTACAAGCCGGAGAACTTCTGGCAGCTCCGCGAGGCCGTCGAAGGCATCTCGGAAATTTGTCGCGCCTTCGGGACGCCTGTCGTCGGCGGCAATGTCTCTCTATATAATGAGAGCCCGGCCGGCGTGGTCGATCCGACGCCCACCGTGGCGATGGTCGGGCTGATCGAGAAAGAGGAACACATCACGACCCAGTTTTTCAAAGCGGGCGGCGACATCATTATTTTGATCGGCGAAATCGGCGACGAACTGGGTGGCAGCCGTTTCCTCAAAGTTTGTCACGGAAGAAAGGCGGGTTTGCCCCCGCGACTTGATATCGAGCGCGAGATGGCGGTGCAAAATGCTGTGCGCGAATTGATCCGGGCGGGATTGGTGCAAAGCGCTCACGATTGTTCCGAAGGCGGGCTTGCCATCGCCCTCGCGGAATCGTGTTTCAATCCGGAAGGACTATTCGGCGCGAACATCGAGTTCAGCGACGCGCCTACAGCGCTGTTTAATGAATCGCAGTCAAGAATTGTGATCTCGTGCGCACCGGAGAATGCGGAAAAAATCCAGGCGATGTTGCGGACGAAAAATGTTCCGCACCAGAAACTCGGCGGGGTCGCCAGCGAAACGCTTTCGATCAACGAGTTCTCGTGGCCGATCGAAACGATCTACGACGACTGGTTCAACGCGATTCGCCGCGCGGTCGAAAGCGATGCCGAACCGGTTCGCGGTTTGTGATCATCCCGCCGATTGATTCGCGTTTCGATTGGCGGATGATGTCGTAACCATGGCCCACGAGTCCGCTCTGAATTCCGAACACCCCGCGCTGGCTTTCCCGCAGCATGAATGCGGAATTTTCGCCGTCTTCGGTCATCCAAACGCGGCGGTCCTCACTTACTACGGCTTGTTCGCGCTCCAGCATCGCGGCCAGGAAAGCGCCGGCATCGTCACGAGCGGCGGTCAGGGTTCGACCTTCCAGCTCCACCGCGACATGGGTCTGGTTTCGCAGGTGTTCGGCGCGGAAGAGCTGGAGCGGTTGAAAGGCACTCGCGCGCTCGGGCATGCCCGCTATTCGACGACTGGTTCCAGCACGTTGAAAAATGCGCAACCGTTCGTGGTTGATTGTTTTCGTGGCCAGATCGCGGTGGCGCACAACGGAAACCTGATTAACGCCGCTGTCCTCCGCGACGAGTTGGAACGCAAAGGTTCCATTTTCCAAACCACGGCTGATAGCGAGATCATCCCGCACCTGCTCGCTCAGCCTTCGAAGAACGGCGGCACTCCGCTCAGCGTTCTGCGCCGGCTGGAAGGCGCGTTCAGTCTCATCATCATGAGCGAACGCGAGATCATTGGCGTCCGCGATCCCTTCGGTTTCCGGCCGCTCGTTCTCGGCAAGCTCGATGGCGCTTACATCCTCGCTTCGGAAACCTGCGCCTTCGATCTCGTCCACGCGGAGTACATTCGCGAAGTAAAGCCGGGCGAAGTCGTAATCATCAGCGACGACGGCATTCGCTCGGAATGGCCGTTCCCGCGGGAACAGGAAGCGTTCTGCATGTTCGAATACGTTTACTTCGCGCGGCCGGACAGCATCATGGGCGGCGTCAATGTCGCCAAGGTCCGGACCCAGATGGGCCGAGAGCTGGCAAAGCGCTTTCCAGTCGACGCCGATATCGTCGTGCCGGTGCCTGACTCGGGGAACTACGCCGCGCTGGGGTTCGCGCACGAACTGAATCTGCCTTACGAACATGCTTTCGTCCGGAATCACTACATCGGGCGCACCTTCCTCCAGCCAAGCCAGCTTATTCGCGATTTCGATGTGCGGGTGAAGCTGAACCTGATCAAGGAAGCAGTGGAAGGAAAACGCGTCGTGGTCGTGGACGATTCGATCGTTCGCGGAACGACGGCGCGGGCGCGGGTGGTGAACCTGCGGGAAGCGGGCGCGAAGGAAGTGCACATGAGGGTGAGCTGTCCCCCGCACCGGTTCGCGTGCCATTATGGAATCGATTTTCCCGATCCGGAAAAATTGATCGCGAACCAGATGCCGATGGATGAGATCTGCAAATATCTGGGGGTCGATAGCCTGGGTTACCTCGACGTAGAAGGAATGGTGCGCGCGACCGGCAAACCGACCAACAAATTTTGTCTGGCGTGTTTCACCGGCAACTATCCCCTTCCCGTCGATCCCGAGCTCGACAAATACATCATGGAAAAACGGGAAGGTCGTTCGAAGGCCCTCGCAGCGGAAGAAGCGCATCCGAATCTGTTCGCGAACCTGAAATGACAGACGAGGTAGGGACGCCGCGCTGCGGCGTCCGCGAACTTAGTTATTTCAACTCAATATCGGATCGAACGGCGCAGCGCGCCGGCCCTACCTCAGCATGAAAAAAAAAGCTTACGCACGCGCCGGCGTAGATGTTGATCTGGGAAACCTAGTCAAACGCCGCATCCAATCGCGGGTCAAAGGCACGCATGGCCCGGAGGTGTTGGGAAAGGTCGGTGGGTTTGGCGGATTGTTCGCGCCGAATTTTTCCGGAATGCGGGAACCAGTCCTGGTCGCAAGCGTGGACGGCGTCGGCACGAAGTTGAAGGTCGCCTTCGCGATGGACCGGCACGATACCGTCGGCGCCGATTTGGTGAACCATTGCGTCAACGACATTGCAGTCCTGGGCGCACGACCGCTTTTCTTTCTGGATTACATCGGCGCGGAGAAGCTTGAGCCACGCGTATTCGACCAGTTACTCGCTGGTTTCACGAAAGCCTGCCGCGCCGCCGGGTGCGCCTTGATCGGAGGCGAGACAGCGCAGATGCCGGGAATGTATCGAAGGGGTGAGTATGATCTGGCGGGTTGCATCGTAGGTGTCGTTGATCGGACCGCGATGATCGATGGCAGTCGGATAAGAGAGGGTGATGTAGTGCTTGGCCTGCCTTCCAATGGTCTTCACACCAACGGTTATTCGCTCGCTCGCAAAATTCTCTTCGAGCGCCTGAAATTAAAACCCAGCTCGCGCCTTCCAGGACTGAAGCATTCGTTAGGTGAAGAGCTTCTTCGCATTCATCCGAACTATCAGCCACGCCTCTCCAAGCTTCCCGCCGGAATGATCCGCGGTCTCGCCCACATCACCGGGGGCGGACTGATCGATAATCTCCCGCGGGTTCTGCCGAAAAATTGTGATGCGCTCATTGAGACAAGCGCCTGGGTCGTGCCAACGATCTTTGAAGTTCTCCAAAGGGAAGGCAAAATCGATCGACTGGAAATGTTCCAGGTGTTCAACATGGGAATCGGGATGGTAGCCATCGTCGCCGCGAACGATTCTCAAAAAGCGGCGCGGATGCTGAAGGCGAAACGGATTGGACGCATCGTAAAAGGGTCAGGAAAAACGCGGCTTACATTCGACGAGCGGTCCCCGACATAGCGTTGTCATTCTGAGCGTAGCGAAGAATCTCTGATCATTTCCGGTTCGCTGCGGCGTTGAGCGGAGAATAGTCAGGGATCCTTCGCATTCGCTCAGGATGACACTTTAGAATGGGAGAGATGGATTGGCGTTTCCCAGAAACGCCCTACAGTTCAAGGATGGAAAAGCGGCAGCTTGGTAAGACCGATATGCACGTTTCCGTGCTCGGCTTCGGCGGCGCCGAGATTGGTTTTGAGGGAGCCAACGAAGAAACCGTCGCGCGCGTGCTCACCGGTGCGCTCGATGCCGGCTTGAACGTCATCGACACGGGTGAGTGTTATGAAGGCAGTGAGGAGCTCATAGGAAAAACCGTGGCCGATCGGCGTGACGATTATTATCTATTCACGAAATGCGGTCATCCTCGCGGAATTGGGAGCGAAGATTGGTCGGCAGCGTCTGTCCTGGAAAGCATTGAGCGGAGCTTGCGTCGCTTGCGGACCGACCGGCTCGACCTGATCCAGCTCCATAGCTGTTCCGAAGCAGTCCTGCGTAAAGGAGAGGCTATCTCTGCGTTGCAAACCGCGCGGTCTAAAGGATACGCCCGGTACATTGGCTACAGTGGTGACAACCAGGCGGCCCGCTACGCCGTCGAGTCAGGCAGGTTCGATACGTTGCAAACTTCGATTAACATCGCAGATCAGGAGGCCATTGATCTGGTGCTACCTATTGCTCGCGAGAAAGGAATCGGGGTCATCGCTAAACGCCCGATCGCTAATGCTGCCTGGAAGGAAAGCCACAAGCCGATCAGCAGCTATCACCACACGTATTGGGAGCGTCTCAACAAGCTTCGCTACGATTTTATCCGCGATCTTCCTACGGAGGATTCCGTCGATCACGCACTGCGCTTTACCTTGAGCGTCCCCGGTGTCCATACCGCGATTGTAGGCACCACTAAGCCGGAGCGCTGGCAGGAAAACGCGAGACTGGTTGCGAAAGGAAACCTGTCCGACGCGGAGTACGCCGCGATCCGCGAGCGATGGGAAGAGATAGCCCCGCCGGGCTGGATCGGCCAGACCTAGAAAGCAAACAACGCGAGCCACCCGGAGGCCGCTCGCGTTGATGCAAAATCGAACGTTAGGTTTGTTACTTCTTGCCGGCCGCTTTGCGCCGCGCAGCCCAGCGAGCCTTCATCGATTCCGAAAGCTTGCGACGGCCAGCCGCGGTAAGACCGCGTTTCTTTTTCCCGGCCGCTTTAGTTGTCGTCGTCGGTGCGGCACCGCCAGACTTGCGTCGTGCGGCCCAGCGAGCCTTCATTGATTCCGAAAGTTTACGGCGACCAGCCGCGGTTAAACCTTTGCGACGGCCAGATGTTTTAGCTGCTGGAGCGGCGGCCGTGGTTCCGGTACCTTTGCGCTTGGCCCAACGCGCACGAGCGGCGGCTGCGAGTTTTGCGCGCGTCGCTGGAGACATTCTGCGACGAGTACGACCTCCACCACCGCGGCGACCGCGACTAGGAGTAGTTGAGCCTCCAAACAGAGAAGACAGCCGATCTTCGAGAGCGCTGATTTGCTTTCTGATCGAAAGGGCTTGCGTGAGTTGTTGAAAAGATAAGTCCATGGGCTCAGTAGATAGCTCTCCTCACCGGAACTGCAAGCGAAATACTTCGCTAACTATAAACGACCATCTTCGAAGTTACTGAATCAACGTAGAAGAAAATAAGTTAGCCAGTCACCATTAGGTTGGTTATAGTTCGCGCACTTCGGGCGGTTAGCTCAGTGGTAGAGCGGCTGGTTTACACCCAGTAGGTCGGGGGTTCGAAACCCTCACCGCCCATTCTCACGGAATATCGTACAACTCGACTTCGGCCGGAGATGGTATCGGCTTACCCGAACAAGCGCTTAATTGGCTTTGCGCCTAGCCTTTTTCCTTGTGCCACGCCGCCAACACTTCGGCTTCGCGCTCCGCAGTTATTCCCGCCTTAAGCTTCTGCCGTTCCGGAGGCTGAGACTTGAACCAGGCCAGGGTATCGCGCGCGGTCACGGCCAGCGGCCGGAACGTAAGACCTTTGCCGACGGACCGCTGAATATTGATGCTACCCATTCCCCCTTCTTCGCTACGAGGCGGCACCCAGACCGGCATGTCGGACCAGGGAGCGACCTTCTGCGCTTCGAGAAAGTCGGCATTCACCCAGGTAAAGTTCGCCTTTGAATTGTTCGCACTCTTAATTCCTTCCAACATGGCGCCGACTCCCAGCGTCTTGTCCGGGCCGGTCGCGTTGTAGATGCCAGTTTCGCGATTTTCGGCCATTCGAATAACCCATTCCGCCAGGTCGCGGCCGTCAATGAATTGCACCGGATCGCTTGGATCACCGGGCGCCATGACTTCACCACCGCGATCGATTCGGACCGGCCAATAGGTGAATCGATCAGTCTCATCCCTGGGCCCTACAATTAGTCCCGGCCGAATAATCAGCGTTTGCTTTGGGAACCACTTCTCCGCTTCCTTTTCGGAGAGAGCCTTGAGTGGTCCGTAAAGTTGGAACTTCGACGCGATGAGGCTGTCGCGCGATTCTTTCATCGCATCCGCGCCAGTGTACTGCGCGAGCGGAGCGTCTTCGCTGATGTTCGGCTTACTGGCATCGGCGTAAACCGAAATAGTCGAGATAAAGACGTAGCGATCGACGTTGCCTTTGAGGATCTGACCGACATCACGCACCCAAACCGGAACCGAGGTCGGGTTATCAATCGCGACATCCCACTGGCGGCCCTTCAAGGCGTCGAGCTGGCCATTCCGATCTCCGACAAGCTGCTCTACTTCCTTCGGTATTTCGCCCGGATGGGTCTTGCCGCGGTTAAACACGGTTACCTTGTGACCGCGCTCCAAAGCGTAACGAACTTGGAATGGTCCGGTAAAGCCGGTGCCGCCAAGAATCAAAATTCGCAGTGGCTTCGGCTTCTCCGCCGCTGTCGTTCTGAAAACTCCCAGACTAAGAGCGCCGCCGGCCGCGGCCGAGACTTTGATGAACTGTCTTCGCTTGATTGGTGTCATGAAGCCTGAAGCATGGTCAGCGTTTTTCCCAAACGCAACTTCCCATTGACGGAAGGAAGGCGCGCGCCGAATTGACCTTCATGTCGAAAACGCATCGCGTTGTAATAGGAGCCGCCTTGATTCTGTTCACGCTTGTTCTTGCCGGTTGCGGCGGAACGGATCGACGGCGACCGGTGAACGCGGCTACCACCGCTACGGTCGCGCGGTTCATCGAGTTGCGCTCCGATACTTCGGCCGGGACCATTCATTTTCTACGCGGCCTCTACTCGCTCGAGAGCGAGGATCAAAACGGCTACTACTACCGGGCTCCGGCGAAAGTGTATGAGCGATCTTTCTCCGGTCGCGTCGGGCATGACGGCGGCATCTTTGTTTCGAGGCGCAACCAACGAAAGCTTCGTGGTTATGTTGTCATGCCCTACGGCACGACGCATGTGGGGAACTTATCCGGAGCAGACTACCAGTTTCGAAATTGAAGATCTCGCGGCGAGAAGCGGCCCTTCTTATCGCCCGATCGTCCGCGGGATTGTTGTTGACCCGAACTGCCATGACCGCGGAAACGCCCGAGCGCCAGAAGCCTACTCTGTTACAACGCGCGATACCTTCATCGGGAGAACGGCTTCCCGTAATCGGCCTCGGATCCTGGCAGGTCTTCGACGTCGGTCCGGGAACCGCTGAGCGACGGCCGCTCGAAGAGGTGCTTTCGCGTTTCGTTGCGCTGGGAGGTCGCGTCGTCGACTCCTCGCCAATGTATGGTCGCGCCGAACAAGTCATCGGCGACATCGCGGCGAAGTTGGGCCTTCAATCCGCTCTCTTTCTCGCCACGAAAGTCTGGACGACTGGCAAAGCGGAAGGCATCGCTTCGATGGAACGCTCACTCACAAGGTTGCAGACAAAGAAACTCGACGTTATCCAGGTCCATAATTTGATCGATGCTCGCACTCACCTCGCGACCTTGCGGTCCTGGAAGGAAGAGGGCCGCGTGCGTTACATCGGCATCACCCATTATGCTTCGAGCGCCTATCCCGAAGTTGCGAAACTGCTGCGGAGCGAGAAGGTCGACTTTCTCCAGATCAACTACTCGTTAGGTGAACCCGAGGCGGAAAAGGAAATTCTTCCGCTCGCCCAGGATCGCGGCGTCGCTGTCCTCGTGAATCGCCCGTTCGGGGGCGGCGATCTCTTTTCCCGGGTGCGGCAGAAGCCGTTGCCAGAGTGGGCGGCCGAATTCGATTGCAACTCGTGGGCCCAATTCCTTTTGAAGTGGATCGTTTCTCACTCCGCCGTGACCTGCGCCATTCCCGCCACCGCCAACGTGAATCATCTCGAAGACAACATGCGCGCTGGAATCGGTCGCCTTCCCGACACGAGCCAACGCCGTCTAATGGTCGAGGTGATTGCGCAACTTTGAGGTGCAAAACAAAAGGCCCCGCGCCGATATCGACGCGAGGCCTTCGTTTTCTGAGGACAGTTAGTTTAGTCCGAACCGACTTCGTAGATTTCCACAAGGCCAATGCCGGTGGTGTCGCCGGAGCCGCTGACCACGGTCGTGTAGATGCCGGGCTCGAGGCGAATCAGGAGGACTGATTCCAGATCGTCGGCCGGCGCGATGCCACTCGCGATTATGTCGGCGACGTTCGCGTTGGTTCTCCAATCATCATTCGACGCGAGCTGGGTGCTGCCCGCGAAAAGCGTCAGCGAAGGATTCGCCAAGGCTGGCGAAACTCCGGCCGCTGCAAGCGACGGTCCCATCGCTCGAATCATGACCAGCTTCGGTCCGCCGGTGATAATGAAACCACCGATGAGCTGCCCCTGCCCGGTTCCGACCAGCCCGCGCGTCGAGATGTTGGCCATCCGGTTGAAGAGCGAATTCTTGAACGTGTTGACCGTGAATGTTCCGGCGCTGGTTTGGAACATGCCGGTGAAGACACCGTCGGTAATCGTGAAGCTGCCGGTTATCGCGCTCGCGCTGCCGATGAAAGAACTGAGCGTAAAGGTGTAAGGAGTCGTCGGTGACGTCGGCGCAGTGACCGTTCCGAAACCGCCGCTCAACACGGAGCCGGTCCGTTGAATCATGATGATGTGCTTGTTCGAATCGATGATGAACATGACCTGGCTTTCCCCGGTGGGTCCGTGGGCGACGCCGAAATAGCGGCCGGCAATCGCCGAATTCGTGCCGAAGGTCGCGAAGCGCGAGGCTTGGAACGGTTGTCCGGCGAGCGTGAACGCGATGCCGTTTTCATTGGCTGCGCCGACGATTGCCTGGCCCGTTGTCAATGTCATCGAGAACGATCCGTGCGAAAGCGGACCTTCCGCGAAACCGATTACCTGGCCTGCGACGTCGAGCATATTGATTTGCACGAAGGTGTTTTTCTCGATGCAAAACACGATGAGGCCGCCTGTGGGCGTGGTGGCGCCATAGACGCCGCGCAGACTTACTTCACCGTGATCATGATCGCCCTCCGGAGTGCCGGTAGGCGTCGCCGTTGGTGTCGGTTCATGGTGCGGCGTGCCGGTTGCCGTCGGCGATGCCGAAGGTTCGGAATGCGGGGTTGGCGTTGGCGAGGGAGTTGGTTCTGCGAGGGCGGTTACAGCGGCCGTCAGGCCGACGCAACAAGCGAGGTTCAGATATTTAATAATGGATTTCATTGTTTGATTTGATTGTTTGAATGACTGCAATTCGGCCGAGGAGAACTGGCCGGAATTATGGAAATTATAGCAAGAGCCGTTCCCAAAAACGACTCAGTTTGAACCGGTTCCGGCGAAAAAACCGCTCGTTAGGCGGCCGGAATGATTCGTCCGGTGACTTCGCCGAAGCCTACCCGATAGCCCTCACCCTGCGCCCAGCCCGTGATCGTGAGCCGATCGCCGTCTTCCAGCCATTTCCGGGTTTCGCCGTTCGGCAGCGCGAGCGGATTCGCTCCGCGCCAGGTCAATTCCAACATGCAGCCCCGCGATTCTTCGGTGGGGCCGCTGATCGTTCCGCTCGCGAGCAAATCGCCCGGTTGAAGATTGCAACCGTTCACCGTGTGATGGGCGAGCTGCTGCGAGATGCTCCAATACAAATTCTGAAAGTTGGTGCGGGTGATCACATGCGGCTGCGAAAGCTTGTCCGTCTGTAGTCGCGCTTCCAACTGGATGTCGAAGCTGAAGTCGTTAGGCCGCCGCAAATAAGCCAGCGGCTCGGGATCCTGGGCTGGCAAGGCTCGTTGAAACGGGTCCAGCGCGTCCAGCGTTATCACCCACGGCGAAATACTGGTGCAAAAATTCTTCGCGAGGAACGGACCGAGCGGCTGATACTCCCAGGCCTGAATATCGCGGGCGCTCCAATCGTTCATCAACACGAGTCCAAAAATGTGATCGGTCGCGCGGTCGGCGGGAATCGGCGTACCGAGCGGGTTCGCCGGACCGATCAGAAACGCCGTTTCTAATTCGTAGTCGAAGCTTCGGCTAGGCCCAAAGAGCGGCGCGGCCGCGTCTGGCGGTTTGATCTGGCCGTGGGGCCGGCGCACATCGGTGCCGCTGATGACGATGGAGCTAGCCCGGCCGTGATACGCGACGGGCAGCCATTTCCAATTCGGCATAAGCGCGTTCTCGGGCCCGCGCAGCATCGTGCCGACATTATGGGCGTGATGAAATGAAGAATAGAAGTCAGTGTAGTCACCGATCCGCGCCGGCAATTGCATCGTCACCTCTTTTTGGGCATGGAACGCGTGGCCGCGCAGTTCGGCATCGTCGCGAAGCGTTGCCGTGTCGCTGCTGAGTAAATGCTGGATAATTTCTCGGACCTTCGTCCACGCCGGTCTGCCAAGACTCAGAAACGAATTCAGGGCACCGTCATTAAAGACGGCAGCTTGACCAAACTCTGGAAAGCGAAAATGGCCCCGCTCCTCCAGCACTGACAGATCCAAAACGAAGTCGCCGATCGCCACTCCCACTCGCGCCGCCCCGTGCCCCGACCTGAAAATCCCAAACGGCAAATTCTGGATCGGAAAATGCGAATCGGGCGCGACTTCGATGAAAGATTTGAGCTCGGCGGGCATGTGCTAAAGCCATCGCACATATCCTGCAGGGCGCTCAAACTAAAACTGAAGTCAGGGTTCGGCGGACCGGTGTGCCGATTTCAATCGTGCACGATCAAAGGCCAAAGCTGTCGCGGAGAGCGAGTCAGGGACCGCAGCCAAGATTCGAGAGCGGCGAGACCAAACGCCGCGCAGCTGTACAAATAGTGCAGCCAGTGCAGACCAATCGCTCCCAGCGTAAAGAGAGATCCCCGACGCCGATGGAAAAGGAGGTAGAGAGACCAGTTACAGGCAACGAGAAGCGCTACCGGAAGCGAGGCGGCGCTTAGCAGCCGCAAGTGAGTCGGCCCGACGATTAGCAGAAACACCAGCGCCCACGCCGCGATCGCGCTGATCCGATTCTCGATTCGAAGGTTTAAGTCGTTAGGCAGCGAACCGTGGCTCATAAGCAGTCTCGTCCACGGAATCGCGCGGCGGAAAATATCGGTCTGAATCATCTGCCAAAAACTCCAGCGCTTTCGGTGCGTGGCTTGAATCTCAGAACAGAGCAGCAACCGATGACCGGCGCTGTGCAACCTCAAGCCGAGCTCGATGTCCTCGATGCTGGCCCACCGATAGGTTTCATCGAACCCATTCGCAGCCTCGAACGCTTCCCTTCGAATCGCGCCACAACCCGACCAGAACGTGGAGGCTTCCTGATGGCTTTGCTGATGAACATGGTGATGCAGCAGATTTCTGTAGCCGGAGGTTAGGCCGGCCTCAGTAGGCCGATCATCGTAAGATCCGAACAGCGCGGCCGCGTCCGGGTTGGAAAGAAACTTCCGCTCCATGAGGCTGAGCGTCTCAGTATGCACGACCACGTCGCAGTCAATGAAAACGATGATAGCGCCGGAGCTTGCGCTCACTCCGCGATTGCGAGCCAGCGCCGGTCCCAACGGACCACCGGCGACGGTGACGACTTTGGCGCCATGCGCGCGTGCTACCGCGGCCGAATCATCATTGGAACCGTCATCGACCACGATGATCTCATCCGGTTTTCGAACCGAAGCAGCGAGCGCCTGCAGACAATGCTCCAAATGCGCGCGGCCGTTCCACACTGGAATGACAACGCTGAAACTAAGCGCAGAAGCATCGGCGTGCGGGAGTCGCTTCATGGAGGCGCACCGGTCATAGCGTTCGAGGCTGGCGACGTCAACCTATCGCTTCGGAAGATTCGCCCGCTCGCAGCGGTTTTGACCTTTCATCCGCATCGAGGAAATGGTTGCGTCAGCGGGTGACGGGCGCAGCTCGGCGAATTCTCCTCATCACCTTCGATGTGATCGGACCGCGGATTGGCGGCTCCGCGATTCGCGTCCTCGGTCTCGCCCGCGCGCTGGCGGATACGGGTCACTTGCCGACGATTGCCGCGGCGCGCGTCGAGGACGGCTACCCGGATCACCCATCTCCGATCCGCGCATTCGATGAGGCGCGCCCGCGCGAGAGTCTCGGATCACTGCTGAAAACCGCCGCATGCGTTGTTGTCCCGCTCGACGCTTTGGCCCGACTTCCTCTTCTGCGGAAGGTAACGGTTCCACTGGTCTTCGACATTTACGATCCGCTCTTATTTGGATTGATGGAAAGCGCTTCGGACGCTGGGGAAGAGAATCGAACGGAACGATTGGAGAGTTACGCCCCCCTTTTCAACCGCGTCCTGCGGCGCGGCGACTTCTTCATCTGCGCGTCGGAAAGGCAACGCGACTTCTGGTTAGGCGCGCTCGCGGCGAACGGACGCGTTCCTGCTTCCGCCACGGCTGATCCGGAACTGCGGAATCTGATCGACGTCGTTCCAATTGGGATCGATTCAACCCCAATCGCGCCAGCGATTCCCGGTCGCCCAAATCTTACCGCGGCCCTCCCCGCTCTCGCCGGGGCGGAGAAGATTATCGTTTGGCCGGGCGCGATCTGGGATTGGGCCGATTCGGAAATCGTGATGAAGGCAATGCGCATTGTCGCGCAAAGCTCGCCCGGAATTCATCTCGTTCTTTTTGCGGCCACCCATCCGACGGAAGGGCACGTCGAAACGTCAGCGGCGAGGAAAATGCGTGCGCTCGCCAACGAATTTCAACTCAATGGTCGGTCGGTCCACTTCATTGACCACTACATTCCGTACGGCGAGCGGGGCCGGTATCTGGCGGAGTGTGACGCGGCCGTGAGCACTCATCGGACAAATCTCGAGAGCCACTTTGCTTACCGCACGCGCTTGCTGGACTGCGTCTGGGCCGGCTTGCCGATCGTCTGCACCGAGGGCGACGTGATTGCCGAGATAGTCGCACGCGATGGATTCGGGATTGCCGTTCCCGCGCGAGATGACGCGGCGCTCGCGCAGGCGACCCAACGCATCTGCACGGACGCGGATTTCGCCGCGACCTGCCGGGCACGAATCGTTGAAAGTCGCCATTTGTTTCATTGGAGCGATGCGGCAGAACCGCTCGTCCACTTCTGTCGCGACCCCCGGCTGACTCACGTTGCTACACCAGTCAAAGATGCCTCCATGCTGGCCTCGTCGGCCTGGCGCGTTTTCAAAACATACGGCGCCGGGGAAACACTCCGGCGGCTTAGACAACATCTGCGCGGCAGCTGAAGGTGAATGGCCACCCGCATTCTTTTTGTCCATGACGCCGCGATAATCGGCGGCGCTGAACTGCATCTGCTGTCCGTTGCGCGGCATTTTCGTGAATCGGCCACCGTGGTTCTGTTTGCCGACGGTCCCTTTCGACAGGCGCTCGAGGCGGCCGGCGTCAGGGTGCGTGTTTTCGGCAGCCGATGGGTTGTACGCGGGGTTCGACGCGAGGGTCCGCGCTTCAGCTTTGCCAACATCGCGAGCGTCATCCGGTTGGTCTGGCTTACCGCGCACGCCGCCCGCGGCTCAGACCTGATTTATGCGAACTCGCCAAAGGCTGTTCTCGTCGTCAGCATTGCGCGACTCGTTAGGCGAAAGCCGGTGATCTGGTTCTTGCACGACTTGCTGATTGAAACTCACTTCAGTCCGCAATCGATTCGGCTTCTGGTAGCCGCAGCGAATCGAACCGCCGCTCGCATCGTGGCCAACTCGAAGGCTACCGCAGCCGCTTTTGTGGCGGCTGGTGGACGCGGCGATCGGACACGCGTGGTTTATTACGGAGTTGATGCTGCTCCTTTTACTGACACCGGAGTCGAACTCAGTGCGTTGCGCGCGGACCTACGCCCGGACGGGTCGTATATCGCCGGCATCTTCGGTCGAATGACTCGATGGAAAGGACAGGACGTCGTCCTTCGAGCACTCGTCAACGTTCCATCTGTGGTGGCGGTATTCGTCGGCGCGGAGGAGGACCCCGCGTTCGCCGAAGAGCTTCGTCGTCTCGCCCACGAACTGCGAATTTCGGACCGCGTCCGCTTCCTCGGATTTCGTGAAGACGTTCCTCAGCTCATGCGCGCGGTCGATTGCGTCGTCCATGTCCCAACTGATCCGGAGCCTTTCGGACGCGTCGTGGTCGAAGGCGTGCTCGCACGGCGTCCCGTTATCGCGACGCGGTACGGCGGCATCCCAGAGATCATTGAAAATGGTGTGAGCGGAATCTTGATTGCGCCCGGAAGCCCGGATGAATTGGCTAACGCGCTCCGACGAGTTTTTTCCGACCGAGGGGCGGCGGCGGAGATGGCAGCGACCGGTCGGGCGCGGGCCCTCGCCTTTTTCAACGACAAGCGGATGCTGAGCGAGATCGAGCAACACCTGCGCGAAATCGCATCTGCCTCATGAGGATCGCCATCGACCTTACCGCATTGAATGCGCGGGCGAGCGGCATCGATCGCTATCTCCTCGGAATGGTGCGGTCGCTCGCCTTGCTCGATTGCGACGCGGAATTTTTCCTGTTCATCAACGTAGAGGATCGCTCGCGATTCGTTGGATCGCACCGGCTGCCGGCGCATTGCCATGTCTGGCCGTGCTGCTTTCGGCCGCGCGTTGTCCGGCTCTTTTTCCAACAAATTCTCCAACCTCTTCTTCTCTACGCTCTGAGGATCGATGTCCTCCATTCACCGACGTTCATCATGCCGGCGTGGCGTGGACGGGCCCGGCATATTCTGACGATCCACGACATGTCGTCATTCGTCCTGCCGCATTGTCATCCGCCGATTCGCCGTGGACCGCTCTACGAAAGCATCGTCAGCGGGAGCATCCGGCGCGCGGCTTTGGTCAGCGTTCCCTCTTCTTCTGTGAAGGCTGACATCCTGCGGTTCGTCGATGGCGTGAGCGAGGGCCGAATTCGCGTCATCCCTTGCGGAATTGACGATGCTTTTCGCGCGCGCGGTCCGGTGGGAACAGCCCGGGTGCTGAAGCGTCTCGGAATTCCCACGCCCTACGTGCTCTATCTCGGCACGCTCGATCCCCGGAAAAATCTTCCGACCCTGCTCGAGGCCTTCGGGGAGCTTGTCGCTGACGGTCGTCCGGAACAGCTCGTTTTAGGAGGCGGCGCCGGTTGGTCGCAGGGCGAGTTAGCGTCCAGCATCGCTGATAGTGGACTCGCGTCTCGGGTTCATCTGCCTGGCTACATCGCCGAAGCAGATCTGCCGTTCGTTTATGCCGGGGCGGCGCTTTTCGTTTATCCTTCACTCCTCGAGGGCTTCGGTTTTCCTCCGCTCGAAGCGATGGCGAGCGGCGTGCCCGTGATTGCATCCGACACGTCATCGCTGCGCGAAAATCTCGCCGATGCCGCCATCCTCGTTCCGCCTAACGACTCGAAAAAACTCGCCGCGGCGATGCGCACGTTACTCAGCGATGAAGTCGCCCGCGTCCAGACGATCGCGGCCGGATTAAAGCGGGCTCAAGCGTTTCGCTGGGAAAATTTCGCGATCGCGACGTTCGCTTGTTACGAAGAGTGTCGAACCGCTCGTCGCGTTTCTACCTGAACGAAAAAAATCGACGCCAGTAATCTTGGCCCGCCGGCCCTAACCCGCGGATCGCCCGCAGGACCGGCCACCAATTATTGAAGCAAAGCTGAACGAATCCGGTGGCGAGCAGCATTCCCCAAACGCCGAAGCGCGGCGTCATCAGCACGCTCAAGATCACAATCGCCGCGCCGGAAATCAGCGCCGGCTTTACGAAGGGGTTGATGTTCTCCGAATAAACCAGCTCCCCGTAAAGAGAGTGATGCATCTCCAGCAGTTGGATCAAAAGCAAGGTGGCAAGGAGAGCGGCCGGGAGTAGTTGGGTGCCGGCATTAAAGACCTGCAAGACGGAGCGGCCGAACAAGAGCAGGGCCGCCGCTCCAGCGGCGAAGGTAAGAAGCGCAAAGAGAATTCGTTGCCGGAACACGGGCGCGATAAGTCCTACCTGTCCCCGTGCGCGCAGCTGATTGATCTCCGGCAATCTCACTTTTACCCAGATGCTGCCGATACCGACCAACGCTGTGACCGCCTGAAGGCTCAAGCCATAGGAAGCGGTTGTTCGCAGATCCAGAAACGCGCTGCAGATGAGCGTGTTTGCCTGGAAAATCATGAATGCTCCCAGACCGACGGCCGCGGTCCGCCAGGCATTGGGCCACAGCGCTCGCAGGACCGAGAGGTCGAACTTCCCGGGCGTCGGCGGGACCAATCGGTAAAACACGGTCCGGCCGATCAGACGCTCGGCGAACCCGGCGACAATCGTGGCGACGACGAGAGACCACATTCCCAAACCAGCCAGCAACCCGGCGGCGGTCAGACAGACAAAAACGACCAGACAGGCAGCCGTAATTTGTTGCGCTTCTCTCACGGCGTTAATTCCCGCGAGCAACGATGGCCAAACGCTATTCGCGAAGCCTAACGAAACGCCTATGGCGTAAGCGAGGAACGCGAAACGCATGGACTGCGCATGAGCGAGACCCGCGCTTTTGTGCCAGATCCACACCCCGCCGACCGTCGTTAACAATACGAGCAGCAGCCCAGCTGCTGCGAAATAATAGACTCTTAGAGACGCGACCAAATTGGACAGCATCGGCAGATTCGGCTCGCGCGGGATCGCGCCAGTTTCGTCGGTCTCCACAGAGGGAACCCCGCGATCAATCCCAAATGGAAGGAGCATCCGGGAACCGGCCCAAAGATAACCAGCGGCGCGAGTGGCCGTGTGCGCGAATCCGAGATCCATGAGCCCGGCCAGCCAGCCTAACGAGACGAAGACGTACCAAAGTCCGAGCTCGTCGGACGGAATCCGCCACAAAATGAGCGGCAAAAGCAGAAGGGCGGAACCAGAACGGAGCGCGGCCGCTACCAAACTCCAACTGACCGCGGACCGGGAAACGCGCTGGACGAGTTGTCGCATGGGCCGGTTTTTCTCGTTAACCAGAACGAGACGCTCCATTTTGGATCACAGGGCCACGAAGAACAATCCTCTCCGCGCTGACATGTGTAGATGACTCAATCGCTTCATTTCGAACAGCCCACTATTTACTATCTGCTCGCCGGGATAGCGATTGCGGCCTTTGTCAGTCTCGCGATTGTTCCGGTTCCCGGTCGGAATGGATGGAAGTTTGAGTCGGTCTTTCTTCTTTCGATAGGCGCGGTGTTGTTTGCGTGCCGCTGGCCCACTTTCGTGTGGCCTGGTGAGTTTAACGTCGACGAGTCCAGTTTGATCGCCTGCGCTCTGAAGGCCACGGTCGACTGGATTCCGTGGCACGGGTTCGACGCCAGCACCAGTGGCCCGTTGAACTGCTACATTCTCCTACTCCCTCGTCTGTTCGCAGCTGACATCGGGTATTTCTCCGCGCGCGTCATCGGACTCGGTCTCATCGCAGGCGCGCTCTGCGCTCTCTACTACACGGTGAAGTGGATCTACGGGGATAGTGTCGCGCGTCTCTCGGTCCTGCCACCCGTGCTGTTGTTTTCTCTCACGCGGACGACCGATTTCCTTCACTATTCGAGCGAACAATTTCCTATATTCCTCACTACCGTTCCACTCGCCGCTGCCGCTTTCCTGGCGCGTGAGACGACTTCTAAATCCGCGCGTTTGATCGCCTGCGCGACCGCCGGTCTGTTCCTGGGCTGCCCTTTCCTGGCGAAACTCCAAGCCGCGCCCATAGCTTTGGCGGTTCTGATTTGCCTCGCGGCCATCCTGATTATCTGTTCGCCTTCCGCGAGAATCAGAAAGGCGGAAATCTTTGCGATCGGAGCCGGCCTGATCGTCGTCCCTTGCGTTGTGCTGATTATTCTTTGCGCAACCGGCGGCCTCACTAACGCGATCATCTCTTATTTCAAGATGACGCTCGTCTTCGCGCAAAGCGGGCCGCCAGTCGCGCCCTCTTTCTTTTTTATTGGGGCGCGCGACTACAACTATTTCGCGATCGCTTCATTCGCCGTCATTCTGGCTGGAGGAGCGGCTCTTTATTCGCGGATCAAACTCACCAGATGCGAAATCTGGGCGTTACTTTCCGCAATCTCGTGGTTGACGGCCTCGCTCTTTGCGATTTACCGCGCTCACAATCCTTTCACGCATTATCTCCTCTTCTCCATTATTCCCGTCAGCTTCTGCGTCGCTAACGTGATCGGGCTCCTGCACCGCGCCGGTTTGGGGAAGAACCACGCCGGGTGGGCGCGCGGTCTGTTTGCCGCGGTCTTTCTTATTCCAATCGAATTCGCCACCCTCACCTCATCACTCAACATCAGCCCCAGAGCCATCGGTCCCACGGGCGAAGACCTGTTAGCTATCTCTCGTCATGCCAGGCCCGGCGATCGGATGGCGGTGTGGGGCTGGCGCCCGGATTTCTATGTTCAAACGAAAACGATCATGGCGACCAGTGATCCGGGAATCCTGCCGCTCATGGTATGGTCGCGGTATCGCGAATATTTTCGCAAGCGATTTATCTCCGATCTTCAGGCGCATTCACCCCGCGTCATCGTCGATGCCGTCAGGCCAGGCGAATTGTTATTTACGGATCGCGCTACCCAGGGAATCGAGAGTTTCCCCCAGCTCGAATCCTTTGTGCGCGCGCATTACACGCAAGCAGAAGAAGTCGCCGGCCTCCGGGTTTTCGAGCAGAAAAACCTTAGGTAGCGACGCCGCTTTTTAAAGAAGGTTCAGCGCGCGCAAATCGTCGCGGGGCTCATCGAAGCTGCAGCTTCCAAGCGACGTTACCAGTTCGCGGTGCTCGACGATTCGCTGCGTCGTCACGCGCCAATCGCGCCAGGCAAATGAATCGTCGGTGAAAGAGAAAGCCGCTGCCTCTTCGTCCTCGAGCATTTCCTCGATTTGTTTTTCCGTCCAATCGTGTTCTAGCCCTAGCACCGCGGCGCCCAACACATTCAGGAAGCCATGCATCTTTGTCTGAACGCTGTCGTGAAAGAGCCGAACTGGATGGTGCAAGCCCGCCGTAAATTTTATCGGCACCTGATGGGTTCCGGCACAGCAAAGAACGCACGCGATTTCCGCAGAGGTGGGAAAAGCATTCGCGGTAACGCCGCCCGTCCTCAGTTTGAATCCAAGCTTCCGGTTCGCATGCGCGCGATTGCTGTCCGCTATTAATTTGATCGCGCGCTCCGCGGCTTCCACAGGCGCTTCCCAAAAAGTCCGCAGCTCTGGATCGCTGGTTGAGCGAATTAGCTTCAACGTTTCCGCGTTCATCTCCGCCGGCAGCGGCATCTCGAATTGTTCGATCGACGCAGCGGCGCCGAAATTACCTTGGAAAGAACTGATCGCCTGCATCGCGGCCGGGAGCACCGTGCGAAAAGTTTCGCCACTATCGGTTTTCGGTCCCAGGGCGGAAAGACGGAGCGGATTCTGGCGATCGAACTGTGACAAGTTACGCGCCGCGGCTGCGAATTCGGCGACCGGAAGAATAAAGGCACCGAGCATCCAGACATCCGGCGTGCGAATATACTCCGCGTAGTTTTCCAAGGCCGGATCGAGGGCAAGGCTCGCCGGCGGGAAAAGTCCGGCGTAATCGATGGCTTGCGCCAGGAGCGCACGAATCGCTGTAGTCACATTTTCTTCCTGCCCTCGATCGATGTCATCAGCTCCGCCGCGGTCGAAGCATCGTCTCGGCCGATTTCGCGATCGAACATGTGGCGAAACTACGCACGCGCTTCCGGCAGAACAAGCGCGGCCATCATGCCGGAACACGCGGCAGCGGTGGCGGAATTTCGCCCGACGCATTCTTCGACCCGAATTTGTCCGCCCAGTTGACGCGGGCGGTCGCAGCCATCAACAACGCCAGGGTCACGATCGCGCCGATCGTGATCGTTAGGCCGGTGAGCCCTTCGAAAAAGAAGCTGTAACTAAATAGGATCATGTAGGCGAATTGAGCGATCGCTCCCAGCTGCGCAAAGCGCCGGCCGACGGCGGCGAGCAGATATCCGTTGACCAGCACCAGCGACACTGTTGCCGAAATCGCAAACGCCGGCGCCAGTGGAATCAGGTCGACGAGATAGGCGAAGAGCAACTGGAACGCGAAGCAGCCTGCGGCCAGAAAGAAAAAATTCATCGGGTGCAACCTGATGCGCCAGACCATTCCCATGAGGACCAAGACCGCGAAAAAGAAAAGTAGCGAGACCGGGGCAAAGAACGACATGCGCGACGCGACCGGGCCTGGGTTCGCGATCGCCGGCATTCCCATCGCGATCGACTGCGCATTGATCACGTCAGGGTATGACCAAACGAAGTGCCAACCCTTTGCGGTCCGCGCCCGCTCCGTCGCTGAACCGGTGCCGGCCGGAAAATCAAACTCAGAAAAGTTCGTCGTCATCGCGAGCCGGAAATTCTGAATGCGCGACGTGTTCCCGAAGGTGTAACCCCAGCGCTCCGTGCCGCGTGATTTGTAAGCGACCACAAACTTCGCGCTCGCCCCAGGCGCCAGCGTCACCGCATCCGTGATTCCTTCCGCCGTCTTGCTGTTGCCCGTCGCCGGCTTGTCGTCGATTAAGAAAGAGAAATCGCTGTAGCTCGCGTCCGCCGCTGGAAACTCGAATCGGACATAGATCGTTTGCGTGATCTGGGTCGGATTCTGCACGCTGTATTCGCCGCGGAAGTCGACGAGGTAGGTGCGATACCAGAGCAAGCCTTTCTTCTTCGGCTCGTAGCGCAAGTCCACCGAGACATCGCTGCGCGACGGCTGAATGAGATGCCGGCCGTCGGCGCTCCCCGGCGAGTTATAATAGGTGACCGGATGCGGCTGGAGCATGATCGGTCCCCAGCCGCCGGTGACCGCCGGGCCGCAGTTGTTCAGCGAAACGCCAGAGCGCACGAGCACGCTCGAGCCGAGGATGAACCATCCGACGGCGGTGCAGACAATGATGCCGCCGATAGCGAGTAGTCTTGGAAATGTCATGAGCGATTAGTCTTTCGTTTGCGAAGTTTCTTGTTGTTGGAGCCGCGACGCGGGGTCGCCGTGCGATGTCGTTTAGGACGGAATGTCATCAGGCGCTCGAGTCGTTTTTCGATGTGAGTCAATCTCATCAGGATCATTTGTTAGGTTGCGGTTTCTGGTAGAAAAATTCGGCGCGGGGCCGCTCGTTTTTGCACAGCTCCTTGTGCAACGGGACAATGCGCGAGCTCCCCTCGGTTTTGTCGCAGGGCACCGTCTCGACGTTTCCTTCGAACGCCGCGATCTCGTAAGCGATCGGGATTCGCAGCTCCCAGTCGAGCCAGTGGATCAGCAGATCGGTCTGCGGAAGCTCGACTGCGATCTGTCCGGAGACGGGTTTGAACGCCGGTTTCTTCGCAGTGTAGGAGAACGACACGGCGCTGACTTCCTTTCCGCTGGGAATGGCGAATTCCAGAATGCGTTCCCCGCGATCGATCGGCCGTACCGCCTGGCCGTCAATCCGGGCCTCGATAAGCTCGCTCCCTTCCGGAAGGTCGACGGTCCAGGGCAAAGCGCGGTTGTGGCGAATGCTGTAATCGATTTCGGTGAGCAGCGCGCCGTCCGAAACGATCCGCGTTTTCGCCGTCGCTGTTTCCACGACCGCCTGCGCGGTTTCGACGAGCGGCTCCTTCGGTGGCTCGACTGTTTTTTCAGGCACGAGCTCGAATTCGATTCGGTCGGCCGCCGGCAGCCGAAAACTGACGCGATCCTTCTCGGCCGAAAGCTGAATAGCGTCGGCGATTCGAAGTATTTGTTTTTCGAGGAGACCGGAAACCGACAGCGTATTGATCGCGGCCGGTGACGCGACGAGCGCGAAATGCGGAGCCTCCACCGCGCCGTTCAGTTTCACCGCGAACTTCAGTCGCAGCTTCTGTTTGCCGGGGCGGTTCGTGACAACGGCGTAGTGATCTCCGCGCACGATCAATTGCACGTCGGCGGGCTCAATCTCCTCCACCTGCGTTTGCGCACCCACGAGCGGGATCGCGATCCAGTCGTCCGTGAAATTTTCGATTTCGTAATCGACGACGCCGGCTCCCAGGTCGCCGTGGACCGCGATTTGATAACGCGCGGAAAGAAGCGCCGCTTCGACCGGCGGCTTGCGCTTTTCGGACTCCTCGCGGTGCGCCGCCTCCCAAAGCGCTTTCAGTTCCGAATAGGGCAACGTCACCCTCGCTTCATTCAAATCCGGCGTCGAAGCAGGTGCGGCCGCGTAAGCAGAAGCCGCGAAAGCCAGCAGGCCCAGTCGCGCAAGAATCTTTGTAACCATGCCCTAGATTCGTGCGGGACTGTGAAGCCTTGATGAAGCTCACGTGAAACTTCGATGAAGTTTCAGATCGATAGGCTGTAGCGACGGCGCTCAGTCGCCGTAGACACGCATGTCATTAACAGAAGCGCCTTACGCCGACAGAGCGGCGTCGCTACAGCAGGAATCATCGATTCGTTAGGCCGCCGGGAACGTTGCCGTAAACGTGCTGCCGCGACCCAATTCACTCGCCACGGAAATCTGGCCGCCGTTCGCGTTCGCGATGGATTTAGCAATCGCGAGTCCGAGGCCGGTGCCACGGTTGCCGGTGCGCGGATTCGGCGTGGTGAAGAACCGATCGAAGATTTTCGGCAACAGTTCCGGTTCGATCCCCGCCCCTTCATCGCGGACCTCAAATTCAACGGCGTTGTCTTGCCGGGCGACCCGGAACCAGACGGCGTGCCCCGCGGCGGTGAACTGCAGAGCGTTATCGAGCAGGTTCGTGAGCAATTGTTTCAATTGCAGATCGACAATCCGAATCGGCAACGCGGTCTCCGCAATTGCCGTTTCAAACTTGAGTCCGAGATCCGCCGCCCGCCTCCGATACATTTCGGCGATCTCCGTGGCGGCAGATCGCGCGTCAATCGGCGCAATCTCTCCTCCCGCCGGTTGCGCCTCGATCCGGGACAACTTTAAAAGCTCGCTCACAATCCGATCGAGCCGAGCCACTTCGCTCTGAATGTTCGCGAGAAATTTCGCTCGTGCGGCGGGATCGTCGCTTGCGGGTCCTTCGAGCAATTCCGCCGAGCCGCGGATTGCGGCGAGCGGCGTCTTCAACTCGTGGGAGAGATTTGTCGCCATTTCTTCCACGTAGGCTTTGCCCTCGAGCTTCTCGCGCATCCGCTCGACTGCGCGCGCGAGCGTGCCGAGCTCGCTGCGCGTCCACGTTTCCAGACGCACGTTTCGCTCGCCGGCCGCGACGCGCTCAGCTCGCCACGCGAGGTCCCAGATGATGCGCGTGATGTAAGCCGAAAGCGCGTAGGCCATCGCCGTGGCGAGGACCAGCGCGATCAGGCCAGGCACCAGAAAACTTTGGAGCGATCGCAAAACGAAATTGCGGATCCGGTTGGTCGATTTCGAAACGCTGACCGCGCCCACGGTTTTGCCATCCACGAAGACCGGCAGCGTGCTGTAAATATCTACGCGCTGATTCGGCTTATCGAGCTCCCAACGCGATCCGTATTCGCCCTTCAAGGCGCGGCTCACGTCCATCTGCTTCGAAAAATCCTGGTTGGTCGCGATTCCTTTCGTGTCGAAGATGACGCGACCCGCGGGATCGTAAAGGAGCAGCCGCGTATCGACTTCCGCCCTTGTGAAACCGAACAGGCGCGCCTTGATCTCGTAAGTCTCGTTCAGGTTCGAATACACGCGCGATAACTCGGCGGCCACCTTCTCGGAGTCGGTCCCGAATTGTCCGTAGAGGCGCGCATAGAGTTCGCTCACCGCAGCCGCGGTATCGATCATACCCTCCTCCGTCGAGTGCAGGTAGCTCGTCTCGATACTGGTCCGCACCTTGTACGAAATGTAGGCCAGCGGCAGAATGAGGACCGCGAGGTGAAAGACGAACACCTTCCAATGGATGCTGTGCAACCCGGGAAGCCGCATTTACAACTCCCGCGCTCGATAGCCGATCCCGCGCACCGTCTCGATGAAATCGAATTTCCCGAATTTCTTGCGCAGACTTTTCACGTGGACGTCGATCGTTCGATCAGCCACCAATCCGCCGTCGCCCCAGGCGCGGTTCAGCACCTGTTCACGGGTGAAGACGCGGCCCGGATGCCTAACGAGTAGTTGGAGGAGCTTGAACTCCTGAGCCGTCAGCACGATCTCTCGGCTGCCGGAGCGGACCCGGAACTTTTCCGGATCGATCGTGATCGGGCCGTAACGCAACTCAGATTCGCTTTGCGTCTCATCCGGCCGCGCGCTTGCGCGATCGTGGCGGCGCCGGATCGCTTTTATCCGCGCCAGCAGTTCGCGCGGACTGAATGGTTTCACCACGTAATCGTCTCCGCCGATCTCGAGACCGACCACGCGATCGATCTCATCGCTTCGGGACGTCAAAAAAATAATTGGAGCGTCAGACGATTTGCGAACAGCGCGGCAAACCTCGAATCCATCTATATCCGGCAGCCCGATATCGAGCACGATGAGCTCGGGGTGGGAACGTTTCGCCAATTCGATCGCTTCCCGTCCGCGCTGCGCTTTCAGGACGTCGTATCCGTCCGCTTTGAGCGCGTATTCCAGCACTTCCGAAATTCGCGGATCATCTTCGACGACAAGAACCTTCATGGCCTAACAATAAGCTTGCTGCGGTTCCGTCTCCTCGTCTAACTGACGGCTCTCATGAAAACCAGGCTGCCAATTCTCGTGTTAGGAATCGCATCAATTTGCCTTTCGTTGTTCGCCGGAACGGCCGAGCAAGACAAGGCATTTGTCGACAAATACAAAGCGGCGTTTGAAAAGGGCGACAAAGCCACGCTCGAATCGTTTCTCTATACCAAAGATGCGAACCCGATGGCGCTCGAGTTTTTCAAAATGATGGCGACCGAAGGCGCGGGCACCGCCAAGATTTCGAAGATCGAGCTGGTTGATCTCACTCCGGAAGACGTGAAGAAAGCCGCCGAAGTTCAAACAGGCCCCGACGGCAGCAAAGCCAAACTTCCGCTGACGCCCGTGAAGAAATTGAAGATCAGCCTCGAGACGAAGGACGAGAACGGCAGTTCAAACAGCACCAGCGAAAGCATGGTGGCCGAGAAAGACGGCAAATACGTCATCCCCGTTCCAGCGACGGTGAAGTAAACGAAGGAGGGGCGCTTTCCAAACCGCCCTCTTTATTAGTTAGAGTGAGGCGGCTCCGCCGCCCGCATTAAGGTCGGCGGCTTGGAAGGCGCCGCTCCTTGGTACTGCTATCTTCGCCTAGGTCCACCGCCGGCGGCGTAGCCGCTCATCTTCTGGGCAACGTAACGGGTAATCGTCGGCTTAAGCAACGTCGCGACGAGCTTCAGCGCGCCGAGCGCCATACCGGCGCCGAGAAGTCCTTCCTTCTGGTGTTCGCCTTTGCCTTTGCTCTTCGGCATCTTGACCCGAACCTTCTTTGTCTTCGGCGGCAACGCCACGATCAGAACACCGATCACGATCGCCGCGCCGATCCAGATCACTGTCTGCCGCTGAAACGACTTCCGGAATTTCAGCGGAAAATCCAGCTCGTAACGCAGGCCGCTAAGATCCCGCCCGAGCCGGTCCCGCGAATGGGCCGCTTCCTGTCTTAGTTGGTGGAGCGACTTTCCTTGTTCTGGTTTTTCAGCCATTCGCGATCCTTCTTCAATTCCACCCCGGTCATTTCGAACATTGGTTTGTGCATTCGGCTGCGCGCGATCATCACGCAGATGAACGCGAGCACAAAATGCAACGCCGCCGCCATCAACGTGGTCTTGATCCACGACACGTGGAGCGCTTGCGAGAGCCCCGCAATCGCGCTCGCCACGAGAAAGAGGTAGCCGAACACCAGCATGAACGCCGCCCCGGCCAGGCAACCCACCAGGACCAGAACGTGAACCAGCGCCGTCTTCGATTCTTTCGCGAAAAGCGCGACCCGGCTCTCCAGGAACCCGATCAGGCTGTTGAGCAGCGAGACCAGATTGTGGAGGAAGCCGGCGTGTCCCGCGGGATTGCGGAACCGCATCGTTTCGCCAGCCATGCGGCCCGATCTTTAGCGGCGGAAAATTAAGCCGAGAACGAACCCGATCCCGAGCGCCGTGAAGACGGCCTTGGTCGGGTTTTCGCGCACGTATTGTTCGCCGTCATCTTGTAGAGTGCGGGCACGCTCGCGCGCGTCTTCCCAGACTTGCTCGGCTTTATCCCGATATTCCCCGGCCATTGCGCCGGCGGCCGATTTCAAATCCCCGGCCATTACGCCGGCGGCGGAACGGAGATCCTCCGCGGCTTTGCGCACATGGGTTTTGCTGCTCTCGAATTTTCTTTCGGCTGCCGGTGGGATCGTCCCGCCATCGCCTTGCGTCGTAGTTTTATTTTCTTCTGCCATGATATTGTCCTGATTCTTTTTCGGTCTTTTCGTTCGCTGCGTTTTCTTCACCTCACGCATGCATCAACCTTAAATCCTCTTCAACTAAAACGAAACTCACGTTTTAACTGCGCTTACGGCATTGAAGAAAGTGACCTGTGACGAGTGACGTGTGACGAGTTCGCCGATCTTCAACACGTCACTCGTCACATGTCACACGTCACTTTCTCATTTTTCTCTAAAAATGATTCGCGCCTTGGTCAGATCGTAGGGCGAAAGTTCCACCTCGACCTTGTCGCCCGGGACGATCCGGATGAAATGCTTCCGCATTTTGCCCGAGATATGAGCGAGCACGACGCGTTTGCCCGGCAGCTCGACCCGGAACATCGTCCCGGGCAAGACCCGCGTCACCGTTCCTTCGGTCACGATCTGCTCTTCTTTGGGCACGGGCAGATCATAGACAAAACCCGAGGCGATCTCAACTGCTACCGCTTGGCCGCTTCTTCCGCACCGGCGCGAACAATCGTCAGGCGGGATGTTACCAAATATATCTGGACGCAGTGAACCGAAGTTCTTACGCCAGAACGGAGACGCGCATGATGATCTCTGATTTCCGGTCTAAAGCCTTGAAAGAATGCTCGACAGGTTTCCGCAATTTCTTTAAAAACAACGAACTTTAGTCCAACTGCAGCTTAAGAGCCCCCGCTCTAAAAAACCTATGCATTTCCACGACCTCAAGCGGGGGCGCCTTGCCGGCGGCCTATTCGCGATTACCCTTTTGATCTTCGCGCGCCTGTCAATCGCCGCGCCCATCATCAGCGCGAGCAAAGACGACAACACCGCTCCGGGCGTGCGCAAGCAGGTCGGCAATCAGATCACTTACACGATCTCGATCGGTAACACGGGCGACGCCACCGCGACCGGCGTCACTTTGACCGATGGCGATCCGGCGAATACCAGCTTCGTTTCGCTGCAGACGACACCGATCGCGCGCAACGACAGCTACGCCACGGTCGGGAACATGCAGATCACCGTTCCGATCGCGAATGGGCTCCTGGTCAACGACAACGATCCCGATGATGCGGTGAATGGCGTCGGGACCTTGACTGCGACGGCGGGCGCCACGAGCGCAAACGGCGGCAATGTCGTCGTGAGTGCGAACGGCAGCTTCACTTACAATCCGCCCGTTGGTTTTGAAGGCACCGACACCTTTACTTACACGCTAACCGATAGCGAAGGGAGCACCGACACGGCCACCTGCTCGATCACGGTCACGGGCATGATCTGGTTCATCAATAATGCCGGCGCCGCGGGCGATGGCCGCAAGACCAGTCCATTCAACAGCATCGCAGCGTTCCAGGCGCTCAATGATGGCACCGGCAATCATCCGGCGGCTAACGACAATATCTTTCTCTTCGAAAGCGCCACGGCGTATACCGGCCCCGTCACCTTGCTCAATGGACAAAGGCTGATCGGCCAGGATGCGACGGCCGACCTCGCCACGATCACGGGTCTACCGCAACCGACTTACGCCGTCTATCCGACGATGAACAGCGCCAACGGAACCACGACCTCGATCACGACCACGGTTGCGAGCACCAACGCGATTCAGATTGCGAATGCAGCGAGTGCGACGATCCGCGGCTTAAATGTTGGTAACACCACCGGCTCCGGCATCGCGATGAATTCTGGCGCTACCACCTTCGGCACTCTTACCGTCTCGGATTTCAGCGACACCGGGACTGGCCAGGCACTTAGCCTGACGAGTGGGACGCTCAACGCCACTTACGAAACGCTCAGCTCGAGCAGCAGCGTGAACGCGATCAGCCTGACGACCGTCAATGGCACCTTGACCGTCAACACCAACACCAGCGCAATCAGCGGCGCGACCGGTGCGGACATCCTTATCAACGGCGGCACCCTTTCCTTGACCTATCCCGGGACCATCACGAACACGGCCGGTCGATCGATTGATATTCAGAACAAGACCGGAGGAACGGTGGCGTTCAGCGGCGCGATCAACGACACCGGCACGGGCATTTTCCTGAACGCAAATACCGGCAGCGCGTTCAACTTCACCGGCGGTCTAAGCCTAAGCACGACAAGTAATCCAGCCTTCACGGCCACAGGCGGCGGGACAGTCAGCGCTACGCAAGACAACAGCACGATCATTAACACGCTAACCACGACGACGGGCACAGCGCTCAACGTCGTCAACACAACCATCGGAAACAGCGGCCTCACCTTCCGCAGCATTGCCTCGAACGGCGCCGCCAGCGGCATCGTTCTGAACAACACCACGAATGTCAATGGACGGCTCATCATCGTTGGCAACGCAGGCACGTGCACGAGCGCCGCGAACTGCACCGGCGGCGCAATTCAGAACTCCACCGGTCCAGGCATCTCACTCACCAGCGTGCCGGGAGGCGCGAGCTTCAGCTTTATCAGCGTGAACAACGGCGGCGACGATGGCATCAGCGCGATAACCGTCGGCAGCAGCGCCGGCAACGGGATCGCACTGGCTAACAGTGTCATCTTAACAAACGGCAACGCGGTGAACGAGAACGGCCTCGATTACGACAATGTGCTGGGAACGAGCTCGATCGTAAATTGCACCCTGAACGGCAACGCTGACTTCAACGCCCGCCTCGATAACGATAACGGCACTCAGTTCCTGACCGTCGATAATTCAACCTTCTCGAATACCGTCGTTGGCAGTGATGGATTGCTCCTAAACACCGACCTCACAGCCACGGTGAAGGCCCTGGTCAAGAACAGCACCTTTACCAACAACAAAGACGACGGGTTCCAGTTGCTCGCGAACGGCGGAAGCACCGTAGACCTAACGTTTAACAACAACACGCTCACCTCGAACACACTCGGGGCTTCAGCCCATTCCACGCTGCAATTCGACTCGAACGGGACATCCAACGTTCGAGTCTCGATGACCGGTGGCACGATCAGTAACTCCGACACGAACGCCGGCTCAGCGATCATCATCAATCCGATCGGGAACAGCTCCAGTCCGGGAGCTGCGATCGCATCGAACTTCGATTGCACTCTCGACAATGTGACCGTTGGCACGGTGGGCGTCCCCGGCTCGGGCTCGAAGACGGGTCAAGGGCTTCGCGTAATACCGACGGAGAACACGAGGGCCAGGATCGTGATCAAGAACTGTCACATCAATGGCACCTCCCAGTTCGGCATGCTCTTGCGGCACAACGATGGCGCCGGCACCTCGGACTTCACGGTGACTGGTAACACCATCCGAACCGTCGGCTCTGGCAACGAACCCATTTTCCTTCAGTCGGGATCGCTCAACACCGATGTGATTACCGTTTGCGGCGACATTGGCGGAGCGGGCGGCGACAATGCCAACCCGCCGGGGAACGACTTCGCTGGTCAGGCGAGTGGTGGCGTCACGGACATGGCTACCCGGAGGCTTAGTGCCGCAGCCGGCTCACATCTCAAGCTGCCTGGCTTCACGCCCCCCGCCAGCACGAACCTCCAACCCTACGTCCAAAGCCGCAACGTCGGCAATCCGACCGCGCTCAACTTCTCGGGCGAGCTGGAAGCGGGGCCTTCTGCTTGCGCTACGCCGGTTCCTGCCTCGACTCCACCAGCGCTGCCACTCTTTGCGGCGTCCATTCCTGAACCGGCGCAAAAGTCGTTAGGCAAAGCGAGCGCGAGAACAGAGTCGATGTCGCCTGCGACGGAGAAAGTCGTCGCGCGGCCGCAGGCATTCCTTACCCAGGCACAGCTCGATGAAGTCGTTGTAGCAGCAGTCGAAGGCTGGGCAGCAGCCGGTCTTTCCGCGGAACAACGCAGCACGTTGCAGAGCTTGCACTTTGAAGTGGCGGATCTTCCCGGTATGCAGCTCGGCGAGACATCCGGGCAGCAAATTCGCATAGACCGAAATGCTGCCGGCAACGGCTGGAGCGTCACTGATGAAGTCGGCCTCGATCTTCTAACGACAGTAATGCACGAGATCGGTCACGCACTCGGCTTACCGGATTCCTACGACGACCGGGACCACAACAGCGTGATGTATGGCTTCCTGACCAAAGGTGAACGGCGCTTGCCAGCGATGAACCAGGCGGCCGCTTCGAAGCCTAACGAGAAGTCAGGCCCGCAGTTCCTGACCGGTGCTCTGGCCATCGGCGATCTGCCGCCCGGCAAGACCGTCACCATTACCTACGTCGTCACGGTCACCGGCACGCCGACTTCCATTTCCAATCAAGGCAGCGTCGCCGGCGGAGGTTTCACCACCAAACTAACCGACGATCCGCAGGTTGGCGGCGCGAGCGATCCGACCGTGACGCCGGTCGAGTTGCCGCCGACAGTGAGCAACGTCAGTAAGACGGTAAACGAAGAGGTCCAGACCGCCTTCGCCGCGGCGGACTTCAACACGGCCGCCACTTACAACGATCCGAACAGCGACGCGCTCGCCACCGTGCGGATTACTTCCCTGCCCACAAACGGGGTGCTCAAGAACGGCGCCACCACGATCACGGCCGGCATGTTGCCGCTCGATATCGCCATCGGCAGCATCGCGAATCTGACCTATACCTCCAATCTGGACTACAACGGGCCCGATAGCTTCAACTGGAATGGCTCGGACGGCACCCTCTTCGCGAGCAGGGGCGCGACCGTTAACGTCACGGTGAACGCGGTCAACGACGTTCCGACGCTCGACGCTATTGGCAATCCCGCAGCGATCCTGGAAGATGCGGGCCAGCAAACGGTGAATCTCACCGGCATTACCGCCGGTCCGGCGAACGAGAACACCCAGACGTTGACCGTGACCGCCAGCTCCAGCAATACGGCGATCATTCCAGATCCGACGGTAACTTACACGTCGCCAAACGCGACCGGCTCGCTGAGTTACACGCCGGTGGCGAACGCGAACGGCGGCCCGGTCACGATCACCGTCACGGTGAAAGACAACGGCGGCACCTCGCCCGGCGTCGATACGGTCACCAGGACGTTCCAGGTCAACGTGACCGCGGTAAACGATCCGCCGACCTTGAACGTCATCGTCGATCCCGCCGCGATTCCGCAGAATTCGGGACAGCAAATGGTCAACCTCTCCGGGATTAGCACCGGACCGGCGAATGAATCCGGCCAGACGCCGATCACCGTGAGCGCGTCATCCGACGCGACCGGGTTGATTCCGAATCCGACGGTGACTTACACCAGTCCGAACACGAACGGCTCGCTCGCCTACACTCCGGTGGCCGCCCAATCGGGGACCGCCCACATTACCGTCACTGTAACGGATACCGGCGGCACGGCCAACAGCGGCGTCAACACCTTCCAGCGGATGTTCACCGTAGTCGTGGATGCTCCGGCCTCACCGACACCTACCGCTACTGCGACCGCGACTGCCACTGCGACAGCAACTCCGACGGCAACGGCAACGGCTACGGCCACGCCGCCGGCATCGACCTCGGCCGGCCCAGTCGTTTTCATCAACGAGATTCATTACCTCGATAACTCGGGCAACAACACCGCTCACTTCATCGAAGTCGCGGGACCGGCCGGGACGGACCTCGCTGGTTACCGCCTCATCTCTTACAAGGCCGACGGCAGCCAGGACGGCGTCCTGTTTTTGAGCGGAGTGCTGACCAACCAGAGCAACGGCTTTGGAACGAAGGCCTTCAACTTCGCCAATCCCAGCAACCCACCGCCCGGAACGGTGCGCGGTTTCGCCCTCGTCGATGGATCGATGGTGACGCAATTTTTCAGCGTGAATGGCGTGATCACAGGCGCGGCCTATCCGGCAGGTGGACCGGCTGCCGGCCAGATGAGCACGCAGATTGCGGTGGCGGAATCGAATGCGACGGCGCCGGATCAGTCACTGCAACTGCAAGGAACAGGCAATCGCCTCGGCGACTTCACCTGGGCGGGCCCGATCACCAACACGAAGAACGCGGCGAACACCGGCCAGACATTTGTCGCGCTCACCGATACGACCGGCTTCATTTTTGTCACTAAGACGGCCGATACGAATGACGGCGTTTGCGATTCGGATTGCTCGCTCCGCGAAGCGATCCTCGCCGCCACGGGCGATCCGGGCAGTGAGGTGATTCAGTTCCAGATTGCGGCCGGCGATCCCGGTTGCGTCGGTGGCGTCTGCACGATCGCTCTCACGACTGGTCTGCCGGCGGTGCGCGAAGGAACGTCGATCGCGGGCAACGGCTCGGGCTTACTCGTGGTCACGCGTAACTCGACGAATCCATTCCGGATTTTCGAGACGCGGAGCAACGTCACGATCGACATCACCGGCATGGACATCACCAACGGGTTATTGAACGACCGGTTCTTCCACGGCGCGGGGATCAGCAACAGCGGCGCGCTCAATCTCCAGGATGTGCGGATCATGAATAACAGCGCCTTGAACGGTTCGCAGGGCGGCGGCATCGACAGTCGGCTCGATCCGAACATGGCGCCGATCGCCAGTCTCTCGGTCAACATTTTCAACTGCACGATCAGCGGTAACAAGGCCAACGGGAACGACACGAATAACCCGAATCTGTTCAGCAGCGACGCCGGCGGCATCCGCAGCACAGGCGAGCTCGACATCGATTCGACTGTTATCGAAGACAACGAGTCCCTGACGAGCTTTGATCCATCCGGTGGCGGTATCTGGACTTCCGGAAATGCGAACCTCACCCACACCTTGGTCACGAATAACCGCGCCACTATCGGGCCCGGGATCTACGTCGCCGGCGGCACGGCTAACGTGACCAGCTGCGAGATCAAATCGAATAACAACGGCGCGGTGGCAGCCGTCGGCACCGGCGGCGGCATCCACAACAAGGGAACCCTGGTCGTTGAACGAACGACGATCAGCGCCAATTCCGTCAGAAACTTTACGGCTAACGCTACGGACGAGCAGCAGGGCGCCGGCATTTACAATGACAACGCCGCGTCGCTGAAGCTCATCAACAGCACCATCAGCGGCAACCACGCGGATGGCGACGGCGGCGGTATCTTCAATAATAACGGGACGGTGTTACTGACCAACTCAACGATTGCCTTCAACGACGCCGACGAGGACGGCGGCGGGGTTGCCGTGGTCGGGAACGTTACTCTCGGAAACACGATCATCGCCAAAAATAGTTCTGCCGCCGGCGGAGCGCCTGACGTTTCCACCTTTTTCGGATCGGGGACCTTTACGAGTAATGGTCACAACCTCATTGGAAACAATGACGATCCGAACAACGGGAGCACCGTGACCTTTAGCGGACCGGGCGACCAAGTCGGGACGGCGGCAAGCCCGATCGATCCGAAGCTCGATCCGCTTGCCGATTACGGTGGCAACATCGACACGCATCGGCTTCAGGCCACGAGCCCGGCAATCGATGCAGGCGATAACAACCTCGCCAAAGACGCGTCTAACGTCACGTTGACGACGGACGAGCGGGGAACTGGTTTCCCGCGGATCCAGGATGGCAACGGTGACACGACCGCGGTCGTGGACATTGGCGCCTTCGAAGTCCAGCCAGCCGGCGGCGTAAGTCCGACGCCGACTGCTACTGCAACCCCGACAGCTACCGTAGCCCCAACCGCAACCGCTACCGCGACCGCCACGGTGGCGCCGACTGCAACAGCCACTGCTACTGCGACCGCCACCGTAGCTCCGACTGCCACTGCGACCGCAACCGCTACTGCTACCGTGGCTCCGACTGCCACAGCCACTGCAACTGCAACCGTAGCCCCAACGGCTACCGCGACGGCTACGGCAACCGTGGCTCCAACAGCTACTGCAACCGCGACGGCCACGGTAGCTCCAACAGCGACGGCAACTGCAACTCCAACTGCGACTGTTGCTCCTACTGCGACAGCTACCGCAACTGCCACGGTAGCTCCAACAGCCACCGCCACGGCGACTGCTACCCCAACCGCTACAGCGACGGCCACGGTAGCCCCAACGGCCACCGCCACGGCTACCGCGGCTGCAACCCCAACAGCTACCGCAACAGCTACCGCTACTCCAACCGCAACAGCGACAGCTACGGCAACCGCTACAGCGACTCCTAGTGCTACAGCTACAGCTACCGCCAGCGCCACAGCTACGGCTACACCTACTGCAACGCCATCAACCACTCCCGCTCAGCTCCTCAATATTGCGACCCGGCTCCGAGTCGACATAGGCGACAATGTCATGATCGGCGGCTTCATCATCACCGGAAACGCGCCCAAGCCCGTCGTGCTGCGCGGACTAGGGCCTTCGTTGACCAGCTCCGGGATTCCGGTGGCCAACGTTCTTAACGATCCGGTGATCGAGCTGCGCGGAGCGAGTGGCGCTCTGATCGTTTCCAATGATAACTGGAAAGAGAGTCCTCAGAGGAGCCAGATCGAGGGCACCGTGTTCCAGCCCACCGACGATCGTGAATCGGTGATTCTGGCGACCTTGCCGCCAGCGACCTATACCGTCATCCTGAAGGGCGCCGGCAACACGACCGGCATCGGCATCGTAGAAGTCTACGACAACGATCCGGCGGCCGATTCGAATCTGGCTAACATTAGTACCCGTGGCTTTGTCCTGACTGGAGATGCCGTCATGATCGGTGGCTTCACCCTCGACTCAGGCACCGACCCGACAAATATCGCCGTGCGCGCGCTCGGCCCGTCGCTGGCAGCGTTCGGTCTCACGAACGTCCTGGCCGATCCGACCCTCGAGCTCCACAACGCCAATGGGACCATCATGGTCTCGAACGACAATTGGCAGGACGACCCTGTGTCGGCCGCGCTCTTGACCGCGACCGGCCTCGCCCCCTCGAATCCGAAGGAATCGGGAATCTTTACCGCCCTGGCCCCGCCCGGCCAATTCACCGCCATCGTGGCCGGCAAGAATGGCAGCGTCGGTATCGCCGTAGTCGAAATTTACAATCCTAGGTAAGGACCATTCTTTTTAGCCGTTGCCCGGCTTGCCTCAATAAGGCAAGCCGGGTGCACTAACTGTCGGCGTTTGGAACGCGGCCGCTTCCGCCCGCTCGTTTTCTCCTTTCTACTTCAGAGTTTCTCCCCTCTACTTTCTTCGTGAACGAAGCGGCACCGCTTTCCATGCGCGAGCGCGAGATCGCTTCCGCTATTCCCCGGGACCTCGATTCCCTGCCGCAGCTCAGAGGCTTCCGTCTGCGTGGGATCGAGATGACGCGATTGGAAACTTTCGTCGACGCCACTTTCGCGTTCGCCATCACCATGCTCGTCATCGCCGGGCAACAAGTGCCCGATCAGGTGGACGTTCTGCTCAGTGCATTCAAGAATGTGCCGGCCTTTGCGGCCAGTGTCGCCAGCCTGTTCATCTTCTGGCGCGGCCATTGGCTCTGGAGCCGGCGCTTCGGATTGGAAGATGGCGTCTCCATTTTCATCAGCTGGGCGCTCATCTTCACGATGCTCATCTACGTCTATCCTCTGAAGATTATTTTCTCGGGGATGTTTTATGCGCTGACCAGCCACCGAGCGGGCCAGCCCATCACCGTCCAGACCCTGGGCCAGGCGCGCGGCCTTTTCGCCGCGTATGCGCTCGGTTTCATCGCGCTCGCGCTCGAAATCGTTTTGCTCAACTTGCGGGCGTGGCGACTCCGTCGCGCGCTCCAGTTAAACGCCCTCGAACGCACCCTTACCCAGATGGAAGTTATTGGCTGGTGCATTCCGGTCAGCGTGGGGACCCTGTCGCTGGTCCTCGCGCTCACCCTTCCGCCCGATCAGATTAGGTGGGCGGGTTGGTGCTATTTCCTGATGAGTCTCCTGGTCCCACTCTATCGGATCATCAGCAGGAAGAGGCTCCGCGCCGTCCGCGAAAATCCGGGCGCCGCCTGAGCGCGGACGAAATCCGAACGGAAGCAGTCGACCTAGCGTTGCCGGTAGCGCGGTCACGTTTTTTTCGTATTAATGTTGGCGTAATACGCCTTAATACGTATACGATTCGAATCGCCCCCCCGCGAATCAATGAAAACGACGGGGGTTTTAACAGCGGTTTTGGCGTTGGCAATCGGAAGTTCGGCTTTCGACGCCGACGCACAGAGGGCCGCACCAGTCGAGCGCAATAGTGATCGCGCAATGCAGGAAACGCTGAGCATCGCGCTCCCGATTGTTCACCGCTCACAGCCTGCCGCCCCCTCGACGGGCATTGTTATCAGCCAGGTGTACGGCGGTGGTGGAAATAGCGGCGCCACTCTCAAGAACGATTTCATTGAACTATTCAATCGCGGGAGCTCCGCCGTAGACGTCACCGGGTGGTCGGTGCAGTATGCTTCGGCGACCGGGACTTCGTGGCAAGTGACCAACCTGGTCAGCGCTACTATTCAACCCGGCCAGTACTACCTGGTCCAAGAAGCCGTCGGTGCTGGAGGAACTGTCAATCTGCCTACGCCCGACGCCACCGGGACTATCCCGATGGCGGCAACGGCGGGCAAGGTCGCGCTGGTAAACTCAACCACGGCCCTTAGCGGCGCGTGTCCAACAGGCACCAGCATTATTGATCTCGTGGGCTACGGTACTACTGCTAATTGCTTCGAGGGTACCGCCGCAGCACCCGCTCCAAGCAATACGGTCGCTGATCTCAGGGCCTCGGGGGGGTGCGTGGACACCGATAGCAACTCATCGGACTTCAGTACCGGTACGCCTAACCCGCGCAATACTTCAACGACGGTGCCGTCGTGTTCGGGTGGATCGAGTCCAACACCGACTCCCTCCGGGACGCCGACGGCTACAGCGACTGCCACCGCCACAGCGACCGCATCTCCCACTCCGACTGCGACGGCTACTGCCACGGTGGCGCCGACACCTTCCCTTACTATTAATGATGTGTCGCATGCCGAAGGCAATGGCGGCACGACTTCATACACTTTCACAATCAGCCTGTCACAACCAGCGGCCGCCGGCGGCGTGACCTTCGACGTCGATACGGCCGACAACACGGCTACGGCTGCGAACAATGACTACGTCCCCCTTCATTCTGCCGGCGTGTCTATCCCAGAAGCCGCTTCATCCACGACAGTGACTGTCTTGGTTAACGGAGACCCCACGATCGAACCAACCGAGACGTTTTTTGTAAACGTTTCGAACGTCACAGGGGCAGGGGTCGGTGACAGTCAGGGAGTGGGAACAATTATTAACGACGACGGTGTCGGAAATTCGGCGATCGTTATCAGCCAGGTGTACGGTGGCGGCGGCAACAGCGGGTCGACATTTAAGAATGACTACATTGAACTCTACAACCGCGGGTCCACCCCCGTGGATCTAACAGGGTGGTCTATTCAATTCACCACGCCAACTGGCGCCTTTGCGGCGCAGACAACGGCCTCGCCTCCAACTCCGCTAACGACCAACCTTTCGGGCATTATTCAGCCGGGTCACTATTATCTGATCCAGGAATCGCAGGGGGCTGGCGGAACTACTGCTCTGCCAACACCTGATGCCGTCGGAGGTATACTGGTCGGATCGACGCAGGGGAAAGTTGCGCTGGTAAATAACACCACTGTTTTGAGCGGCAACTGCCCGAACTTCGCGACCAACGGCATCGTGGATTTTGTTGGATATGGCGCCGCTGACTGTGCCGAGACGTCCCCGACTAACGTGCTCAACAATACGACTGCCGCAGTCAGAAAAAACAATGGCTGCACGGATACGGACAATAACTCCTTTGACTTCGATCTGGTCGGTCCGATTCCCCGCAATAGCTCCGTTGGAAACGTTTGCTCAACCGCAGGTGTTCTCTCGGGAACTGGTTCTGCGAGCCCAAATTCCCTTGATCCTGGAGGTAGTTCACTTCTAACGGTGACGGTTACCCCGGCGACCGGCCCATCGAGCACCGGAATTACCGTTGTTGGAGACTTAGGGAGCATTGGCGGCTCCTCCACGCAGCAGTTCTACGACGACGGCACTCATGGCGACCTTACCAGTGGCGATAACGTTTTTTCATATTTCGCCACGATCTCTGCCAGTGCCACGACGGGAGCCAAGCAAATTCCATTTACCGTCGCGGATGCTCAACTGCGTAACTCATCGGGAACAATCACCCTGTCGGTGCACAGTCCAACGTGCGGTGTGGAGCGCTGGTCGGTTAAGGTCGGGACTGATCCCGATGCGAGTCTGGTCGATCTAAACAAAGCGACGCCGGTAACGCTCGCGACGATGAGGGGTTGGCCCGCGCCGGGGTCGCCGCCGCTCAACGCTCGCGTCTCCCCTTACGAGACGACCGTCTGGGTAGTGCACGGGACTTTGATCGACTACAAGGAAGAGGACGATGTCGACTATCACATCGTCGTCCAGGACGGCTCTGGCAATACAGTCATCACGGAGGTTCCTTGCCCATGTTGCGCAAACGGCAGTCCGTTTCAGTCTAGAATTTTAGCAGCGCGTCAGAGTTTTGACGGTAGATTGACGGCGACAGACTTTTTTCAGAATCCGAACATCCCGGTTCGAATCACGGGCGTAGGCTTCTTTGACTTTTTACACGGTCAGACGGGCGTAGCTCCCAACGGCATCGAGCTCCATGCGATCCTCGATATTTCCTTCCCCACTCAACAGAGTGCGCCGACGGGCTCAGGCTCAAATGTAACTACTCAAGTGGGCGACGTAACGGTTACGTTCGCTAGTGTTTCAGCGTCAGGCACCACAACCGCGAATCCTATCGAACCCAGTAGCGCCGGACCGCCGCTTGCCGGCTATAGCTTAGTGGGACCCGCTTTCGATGTTACGACCACCGCGACTGCATCTCCGCCGATTAACGTCTGTGTTAGCATCCCATACATTACTGATTCCGCGGCATTTGATAGATTGAGCCTGTTACACCGGGAAGGTGGTGTCCTCGTTGATCGAACGACGGGAAGAGATTTCGCACAGAAGACGGTCTGCGGCAGTTTACCGACGTTATCCCCGATAGTAATCGCGCTGGGCCCCGCTGGCTCGGCCACGCCAACGCCCACCGCAACGGCGAGCCCGACCGCTACGGCCACGGCGACGGCAACCGTTGCACCGACCGCCACAGCCACCGCAACGGCTACGCCCACCGCTACCGCGACAGTAACGGCGACGGCTACTGCAACCGCTACTCCTACAGCGACGGCCACGGCCACTACCACGCCGACGGCTACGGCTACGGCTACCTCGACACCTACGTCTACCGCGACAGCTACTGCCACTGCGACCGTTGTGCCTACAGCGACAGCTACAGCTACTGCTACTGCGACCGCTACGGCCACGGCGACGGCAACCGTTGCACCGACCGCCACAGCCACCGCAACGGCTACGCCCACCACTACCGCGACAGCAACGGCGACGGCTACTCCTACAGCGACCGCGACCGCTACCGCTACCGCTACCGCTACCGCAACAGCGACTGCTACGGCAACAGCCACGCCTTCTGCAACCGCCACCGTGACACCTACAGCCTCCCCAGCTCAGGCCTTGAACATTTCCACCCGCCTGCGCGTGGACACCGGCGACAAGGTTATGATTGCCGGCTTCATTATTTCCGGGAACGTTCCCAAGGCAGTGGTTCTGCGCGGCCTCGGTCCCTCGCTCGCTTCATCGGGACTCCCCGCCGCCACCCTATTAAAAGATCCGTTCCTGGAATTGCGGGGAGAAAGCGGGGACGTGATTGTTTCCAACGATAACTGGAAAGACAGCCCGCAAAGAGGCCAGATCGAAGGTACCGCTTTCCAGCCGACCGATGATCGGGAGTCGGTCATCCTGGCGACGCTGCCGCCAGCAACTTACACAGTCATCCTCACAGGCGTAAACCAAACGGGCGGCATTGGTCTGGTAGAAGTGTACGACTACAATCAGGCGGCTGATTCTGAGCTGGCCAACATCAGCACTCGCGGCTTTGTCCAGACCGGAAACGAAGTCATGATCGGCGGGTTCACCCTGGGTGGGAACAACAACCCGTCTCGGGTCGCGGTGCGCGCGCTTGGGCCATCGTTGAGTAGTTATGGTCTGACCAACGTTCTGGCTGATCCTACGCTCGAACTGCATAACGCCAATGGTACCATGGTGATCACGAACGATGATTGGCAGAGCGATCCCACCTCGGCGGGAGGGCTGACTGCGAACGGCCTGGGCCTCTCCGATCCGAAGGAGTCAGGCATCTTCACGTCGCTTGTCCCGGGGCAATTCACCGCAATCGTCGCCGGCAAAAACGGCAGCGTCGGGATCGCGCTTGTCGAGGTCTACAACCTGAAATAGGCGATGTCGCGGGGCGCGCGCTCCGCGGCCGGAAACGAAGCGCCGCCCCACTGACAGGCGTTCAACGTTTTTTTCGTAATTAATTCTGGCGTCGCAACGCGAAGTCCGCATAGGATGCGACCCGCCCCTCGGCAAATCCCATGAAAACACACATTTTTTTAACAGCAGTTTTGGCGTCAGTAATCGGTAGTTCGGCGGTCACCGCCCGGGCTGATACCACCCCACAGACTCTGCCGTTTAGCCAAAATTGGACAAATACCGCTCTGATCACGACGAGTGATGACTGGAGTAACGTTCCCGGAATTATTGGTTATCGCGGAGACGGAGGAGCGGGTTCGACCGGAGTCGATCCGCAAACAGTCGTTGCGGATCTTTCGGGTGTTATCGACGTCAACGCGAATCAAACTAATCCGAACACCAACACAACGGGGGGCGTAACGGAATTTGAGATCACGGATCCGGTGGTTGCGTTGCAGGGATCGGGCACCGCGCGTGTTCCCCACCTCGTGATTAGCCTGAATACGACCGGACAAACAAACATTAACGTCAGTTACAACCTTCGCGACATCGATGGCTCCGCTGATAATTCCGTCCAGCCGGTGGCGTTGCAATACAGAGTCGGTTCATCGGGCAACTACACAAATATTCCGGCCGGATTTGTCGCAGATGCAAGTTCCGGCCCGAGCCTCGCGACCCTCGTAACAGCGGTTAGTGTTACTCTTCCCGCCGCCTGCGAAAATCAGCCAGTCGTTCAGCTTCGAATCCTAACGACGGACGCCGTCGGATCTGATGAATGGATCGGCGTCGACGACATTAATATTACGGCCGGCGCCACTGGAACGCCTACGCCTACGGCAACTGCGACGGCGACTGCGACTGCTTCTCCTACCCCAACTGCTACGGCCACGGCGACGGTCGCACCAATTCCGGTTCACGATGTTCAAGGCAATGGCGCGACTTCACCTTTGGTTGGACAGGTAGTAAGCACTACCGGCATCGTCACCGCCCTGCGAACCAACGGGTTCTTCCTCCAAACGCCGGATGCAAACGCGGATGCTGATCCCAACACGTCCGAAGGAGTTTTTGTTTTCACTTCTTCCGCGCCGCCGGCCTCCGCCGCCATCGGCAATTCCGTCAACGTTACCGGTACCGTCCAGGAATTTGTTCCGAGCGCGGATCCCAGTAGTCCGTCTACCACCGAAATTGGCGGAACGATTTCGGTAAGTCTCAATTCCACCGGAAACCCTTTGCCCGCACCAATAACCATCACGGCCGCCGACACTGAGGTTAATGATCTCAACAATCTCGAGAAATACGAGGGGATGCGGGTCCAGGTGAACTCGTTGACTGTTGTCGCGCCGACGCAGGGGACGATTAACGAAGCGAACGCCACGTCGACATCGAATGGGGTTTTCTACGGCGTAGTTACCGGTGTGCCGCGACCTTTCCGCGAACCCGGCATCGAAGTCCCCGATCCAGTGCCGACGCCGTATCCGTCAGGACCTGTACCCGCAAACGTTCCGCGTTTCGATTTCAATCCGGAGCGGATACGAGTGAGCAGTTGCGCGCTCGTCGGCGCTCCCTGCCTCGACGTTACGACGGGCGCCACGCTGACAAACGTAGTCGGACCGCTCGACTACGGATTTCGGACCTACACGATCGACGTCGAGCCTGCCTCGCCACCGGTTGTAAGTGGTATCGTTGGTTTTGTTCCCGTGCCTGCTCAGACAGCGACCGAGATAACGATCGCGAGCTTCAACATGGAGCGCTTCTTCGACACGGTGAACGATCCAGGCATCAGCGATGTCGCGCTTACGACAACAGCGTTTAACAATCGTCTCAACAAAGCTTCACTGGCCATTCGCAATGTCCTGCTCATGCCCGACGTCATCGGCGTCGAAGAGATGGAAAACCTGACAACGCTCCAAGCTGTCGCGAACAAAGTGAATGCCGACGCCGGCGCTGGCACGACTTATCAGGCTTATCTTGTGGAAGGTAACGACGTAGGCGGAATCGACGTCGGTTTTCTCGTCAAGACCCAGGCCAATGGGCTTCCGCGCATCACTGTCAATAGCGTCACCCAGTATAACAAAGACGAAATGTACACTGATCCGGATACCAACTCTTCCGCTTTGCTCAACGATCGACCACCGCTAGTGTTGCGTGCGAGCGTCGGTCCGGCCGGCAGCGTCTACTCTTTTACTGTGATCGCAAACCACCTGCGATCGCTCAGCGGGGTTGACGACCTTGCCAGCGCCCACACCCGTGTAAAGCGACAGAAGCAGGCGGAATCGCTCGCGACCTTGATTCATTCCTTCGAGACTCCGGGCGATCCGAATCGTGTAGCGCCTTACGACGATAACATCCTATCGCTCGGCGATTACAATTCATTCGAGTTTAACGACGGGTATGTAGACGTTGTCGGCACGGTCCTCGGAACGCCCGCGCCACCGGACAAGGTAGTGCAGCCTACGGCTACCATCACGACGAACATGACTGATCTGCTCCAGTTTGCCGCGGCCGGACAAAACTATTCTTACACCTTCGATGGGGACGCCCAGGCGCTCGATCACGAGCTGGTAAACGGGAACATGCTCACGCGTTTCACTCGGGTCGCTTACGGCAGAATGGATGCCGATTATCCGGAAGCCTACCGAAGCGATCCGAACCGCCCCGAAAAACTGTCGGATCACGATCCGTCAGTCGCCTATTTCGATGTGGTGCCGGCAGCATCCCCAACCCCGACAGCCACTGCGACTGCTACAGCCACAGTCGCGCCTACAGCTACTGCTACTGCAACCGCGACCATTGCGCCTACAGCTACCGCGACAGCTACTGCAACCGCGACCGTCGCGCCTACCGCCACAGCTACGGCTACCGCGACTGCAACGGCTGCCGCTAGTGCGACACCTACGGCGACAGCAACAGCCAGTCCGGGGAACGTCGTCCTGCTTGACACCTTCACCGACGCCGATGGCGCGAGCTTCACCAACAGTATGCCACGCACCTACATGGGTGACGGCTTTACTAATAACACCCTGCCGGGAGGAACCACCTCCTTTAACATCACCAAGATCACGCTCTACATGGTGTCTCAGGCCGCGGCCACTTACACCGACGTGGTGGCGCGAGTCCAATTCTGGAACAGCTACAACGCGGCGAACACACCGGTGTTCACCAATCCCGCTGGAGGCACGATCCTAGTCGATCTCGGCCCGATTACGACCGCGGCGACCACCTTCTACACGATTGAAGTGACGCTGGTGACTCCGGTTACGTTGCTCGGAGGCTCTGGAACAGCGTGGGGCTTTGCCCAGAACTTCCAAAGCGACACAGGCAGCGGGTTGACAGACGACTCGAACCTGACCTCGTTGATTACGTCCAACTCCGGCGACGACTACGCCGCCGGCCAGATCCTGACTGGAGTTGATCCTACCTACGGTTATTACCGTAACGCCAGTGGGCGAACCGACTTCAACTTCGATTCGAGCGATGCCCGTTCGTTGAGCGGTCTCGATTACCAAGGCATCGCCATCATCGTGGAAGGTGTTCCGAACACCGGCCCCGCGCCTACGCCAACGGCCACCGCCACGGCATCACCAAGCGCGACCGCTACGGCCACTGCAACTGCCACCGCTACTCCTACGGTTGCGCCTACCGCGACAGCTACTGCCACTGCGACGGTTGCACCTACCGCTACAGCGACTGCCACTGCGACCGTCGCGCCTACAGCTACTGCGACTGCAACAGCAACCGCGACCGTCGCGCCTACTGCAACTGCAACAGCAACCGCGACCGTCGCGCCTACTGCAACTGCAACAGCAACCGCGACCGTCGCGCCAACTGCAACTGCAACTGCAACTGCCACAGCGACGGCGACTGTTGCGCCTACAGCTACGGCGACCGCAACGGCTACGCCCCTGAACACCGCCACCGCAACTGCTACACCTAGTGCAAGCGCGACGGCTACACCTACGGCAACCCCAGCCCAGGCCCTGAACATTTCCACTCGCCTGCGCGTCGACACCGGCGACAAGGTCATGATCGGTGGCTTTATTATCACCGGGAACTCTCCGAAGGCAGTTGTCCTGCGAGGTCTCGGGCCTTCGCTCGCTTCATCTGGAATGCCGGCATCCACGCTTCTGCAAAATCCTTACCTGGAATTGCGCGGAGCGAGCGGCGCCCTGATTACTTCAAACGATAACTGGAAGGAGAGCCCGCAACGTTCACAGATAGAGGGAACCATGTTCCAGCCTTCGGACGATCGTGAGGCGGTCATTGTGGCGACCCTCCCCCCAGCGACCTACACCGTGATCCTAAGCGGAGTGAATCAGGGGAGCGGAATCGGATTGGTGGAAGTCTACGACAACAATCAGGCTGCGGATTCCGAACTGGCCAATATCAGCACTCGTGGCTTTGTCCAGACCGGCAACGAAGTGATGATCGGCGGGTTCGCTCTGGGCGGGAATAACAATCCGTCTGAAGTCGCGGTGCGCGCGCGCGGTCCGTCATTGAGTAGTTATGGCCTAACGAACCTTCTGGCTGATCCTACCCTCGAGCTTCACAACGCCGATGGCACAATGGTCATCACAAACGATGACTGGGAGACCGATCCTGTCTCGGCGGCTGAACTCACGGCGCATGGACTTGCGCTTTCGGATCCGAAGGAGTCAGGCATTTTTGCTACTCTCGCACCCGGGCAATTCACCGCCATCGTCGCCGGGAAAAACGGTGGAGTCGGTATCGCCCTGGTCGAGATTTACAATTTGCAATAGGCGGCTTCCGGTTGGCGTCGCCCTTTGTGGGCGACGCCAATGCGGGAGCGCCCCGATTGTTCGATTCGCGCACCGAAGCGGCTACGGAAAGCTAACCGTCACGGACGCACCGTGACCGACGTACCGATGTGCGCGGCCTCATAGAACTGCCGCGCTTTCCAGTAAGGCATCCGGATGCAACCATGTGAAGCTGCCACGCCGGGCAGGTAACCTTGGTGTAATCCGTAGCCGGGCGAAAATTCGACGAAGAACGGCATGGGCGCCCCTTGGAAATGGGAGTGCGGCGGCTTGGGATCCTTCCGACTGTCGACATTCCCTTTTACTACCCGACCGGAATCGTCGACGTAACTGCCGTAGAGGCTCGATCGATGATCGATATCTTTCCGGATCACGGTGAAGTGGCCGATTGGAGTACGATGCCCCTCACGTCCGCTTGAGATCCGCGAGGCCGCGGTCCGATATTTTCCCCGATACAAGTACGCTTGTTGTTCGCCAAGATTGACGACGATGGACGCTTTCCCGCTGTGGCGCTCCGGAACGTGTGAAGTGACCAGATCGCTCACCGTGTTCAATGTGCCGCAACTGCTCAGAGCCGCGGCTGCGAGCGCTAAGGCGCAAAACCTGGCGACCTGATTTGCGCTTCCTTTGTTGTTCGGGAAATTCTCCATAAATGGTGCGCCTCGTTTTGCTACTCATCGTGCTCGGACTCCTAAGCGGCTGTGCCTCCGAGACTTTGGATTTCGCCCACGATAAGCACGAACCGGTCGCGGGCGAAGCGACTCCCCCGCCCCAATCCGGGCCGAACGGAAGCTGGGCGTGGTAATCAGCGGCCTGTAAAATTTTCCAGGGAGACGGCGGGCAGATATTCGCCCGCTTCCTCGCGCTTCCACCAGGCGCCAGTCGCGCGATGCTCCTCAACGGTGGTGAATCGATATTCGTAGAGCCGGGCCCGAACGTATCGCGGCGCTTCGTGCGAAAACGGATTTTTGGCCAGAAGACTCGTGACCTGCGGAGTGTTCTGAAGCAATCGCTCAACGAAACTGACGAACCATCTGTTATGGCGGTAATCGCTCAGCGCGGCGAACCACATCTGCCAATCGAGCCGCGGCTGGTGCGGCGCGTTCCAACCCGGCGGCCTGTTTAAGTCGCCAGGCTTCCACCTGAATTCGTACGGGCGCCACTCGATTCCGTCCGCGCTGCCCTCGACAATAATTTCCGGCCGGGATTTTGTCATCACCCGGAACAATCCGTAGCCGCTCACAATTCGAAACGATTGGAGATAACCCGCAACGGTCGCGATCGGGCTCGGCCATTCGGTTTCCGGCTTAAATGCGGAAAAGATGAGCGCGGCATTGATCGGCAAAGTGACCACGAGGACGAGGAGAGCTGGCAGGCCCCGGGGATGCAGCGGATCGCGGTTTCCCTCACCGCGCGGCGCAGTCCGCCGCCAAAGGGCGTCGTCGAAGAGCAACAAACAAAGCGCGATTGTAAGGAGATTGAAGAAGCAATAGTTGCCGGTCGCAGCGATGACGACCTGGAGAAGAATCAATAGCCCACCGGCGATGTGCCGCAGCCGGCGCGGCGCCCAGATGAAAAACGGCACGACAATCTCGACGACGAGACAGAGCGCGACTGAAAATTTCTTGAACCATTCCGCGTGCTGGTGTGCCCACCAGCCGAGCACCGTCGGCAAAGGCTGCGACCAGTAATGGTAATCGAGCGCAGTCAGGTTCCACCAGGAATCGTCACCGCTGGTCAGCTTCACCACGCCCGACATCAGCATGAGTTTGAAGAGCAGCAGCTTTAGCAGAAAAAAACCGACGTTCGAGAATCGCGCCGGACGTCCCATTTTCTCTCGCCACTGCCAAGGCGCGAAAAAGATCGCGAGGAATCCGGTCTCGAGGAGCAGGATGTCCCATTGGAAACTGAGGAACGTCTGGCCGGCGATGGTCAGCGACAGATAAAAGACAAAAAGGAGAACCAGCGACAGACCCCGGACCAGGCCAGCAATGAGCAAAATGGAAACAACAGCGCCCGCGCCGCAGAGAAAATGGAGAAAGAGGTCGCTCGAATTGAGCCAGCAAAGCGTCGGCAGAACGAAGAATGCCTGGAAGCCAAGCTGTTCGTAGGCAGCTTGAAGGAACCGGCCGACAGGCAGAATCCCCTGCTCTCCGATCAGGCCGTCGACCTGCAGCCAGAGAGAAACGAAAGCGATCAGGTAAATGCCGCCCAGCGCCCGCAGAAAAAGAGCGCGACTCCGGAAGTAGGTGGGCCGGCGAACGTCGTTGCCCCAAAGAAGCCGCGTGAAGAACGATGCAAAGCGCCGGCGACGCGCGACGAAGGCGTAGGCGCCTTCGCTTATCGCCGCGAAGCCAACGACGTGCTCGTAACACCAACACCAGCCGCCTGCTCTCGAGCCTAACGAACGGAAAACCGCTTCGGCGCCACGATAAACTCTTCCATCCGCGTCGATGAAATGAACTGCCTGCTCGAAACCTTCGCGCGGAATTTCCGGATACCGATCCGCCACTTCTTGAAAAGGCGCGTACTCGACCGCGCCGGCAGTGAGCCCGCGCCAGCGCTCGATCCAGCGCCGGCAAAAATGGCAATCCCCGTCGAAAATCAGCAGCGGTTTTTCTGGGGGATTCGATACACGGCCATGCGCCATGAACGCATGTTGCGATGTCCTCGACTAATCGTCCACTGCCCGCTGTAGCGGCGGTCTACGACCGCCGATCGACTTTCCTTAGCATGAGGCCGGCGGTCAGCACCGCCGCTACAGTTCAAACTCCGCCCAGATCGGGGCGTGATCCGATGGCTCCTTCCCCTTCCGCATCTCGCGATCGATCCCACTCGCCGTGCAATTCTCCGCGAGGCTCTGGCTCGCCAGGACCGCATCGATCCGCAGTCCGCGGTTTTTTGGAAACGAGAGCATGCGGTAATCCCACCAACTGAAAAGACCGGTTTCGGGATGATGCAGACGCAATGTGTCGACCAGACCGGTTGCGCACAGCTCCTCAAACGCGCGGCGCTCGCCGTCCGAACACATGATCGCGCCCCGCCAAAGATCGGGATCGTAAATATCGACGTCTTTCGGCGCGACATTGAAGTCGCCACAAACGACGAGCGGCTGTTCTGGTGCCTCGCGCTGAAGACAATTCCGCAGCCGCCCATACCACTTCATTTTGTAATCGTAAGCCGGCGAACCGACCGCCTGCCCATTCGGCGCGTAGATCGAATAGATTCGGAGCGAACCGATCGTCGCCGCAATCACCCGCGCCTGCGGATCGTCCTCTTCATCGCACATCGACGCCCTCTCTTCGCGCGGCTCGCTTTTCGAAATGATAGCAACGCCGTTATACGATTTCTGCCCGTGAAAGACCGCGTGATACCCGGCCGCTTTCAGATCGAGCACGGGAAATTGTTCGTCGGTACATTTCGTTTCCTGGAGGCAAACTACGTCCGGCTCGGTTTGAGCGAGCCATTCCAGAAAACGATTTTGCCGGCGCCGCAGCGAATTGATGTTCCACGAAACAATTCTCACAGCTCCAACTCCACCCCCGGCGTCGGCACAATTATTTCACTTTCCGGCAACGCCGCCGCCAATTGCGCCCGGGTCCATTCCACCGCTGGAACGTCGCCGTGAACGAGCACGATCTTTTTCGGCGCGAGCTTCTTCACGTATTCAACGATCGATTCGCGCGAAGCATGAGCGCTGAACTGGAATTGCTCGATGTGACACGCAAGTCGCTGCGGCGGCTCTTCGGGATCGAGCGTGACGACATCGCCCGGCTTCGCACTCCGAAGGAGACCGGCCGGCGATTCGGGATCGGCGTAACCGACGAAGAAAATATAATGCTTTGGATCCTCGATGACACGGCGGGCGAAGATGTTCGACAAAGTCTTGGGCGTCATCATTCCGCTGGAGAGCGCATAGATTCTTCCCGGGCGCGCCGGCGCTTCGCGAATGGACTGGCCATTTAGCACGAAGGGAGCGACTTCCTCGAGCAGTTGCACGCGCGGCAACAGGCGACGAGTCGTGAGCGCGCGCCGATCGTAAATTTCCGTCATCTTTACGCTTAACCCCCCGATATAAACCGGAAATTCGCCCAGCAATTTTTCCCGGCGAAAATTATAAATCATCCCGAGCGCTTCCTGAGTTTTCCCGAGCGCGAAGACCGGCATGAGAACGCAACCACCCGCAGTGAAAGCGCGATCGATGGCATCCGCCAACCGCCGCTCCTCGGCGGCGCGGGCGAATCCTACAGGTAACGGTGAGTCGCCGCGGGTCGTCTCGATGATCAGCACATCCACGTCGGATTCCGGGAAAGTCGCCGCGGCAGTGATCGTTTGATCGTCGAAGTTCACGTCGCCGGTGTAAAAAATCGTCCGGCCTTCAGCGCGCAGGATTACGCCGGCTGCGCCGAGGACATGGCCGGCATCGACGAATTCAACCGTGATCCCCTCTTCATTTTCGCGCCGGGCTCGTTCGCCCTCGAGCGTGAAGGGTTGCCGAAACGGACAGGAGCGCCATTGGTCGGTTGCGCGATCGGTCTGCCGATGGGTGAAGAGCGGATACATGACCAGGCCGAGCTCCTCGCGCTGCCGCGTCATGACGTTGACCGAATTGTGAAGAAGCGCGCTCGCAATTTCCGCCGTCGCTTCCGTCATGAAAATGCGCGCGTCGGGTTGGCGCTGCATCAACAGCGGCAACGTCCCGCTATGGTCGAGATGAGCGTGCGAAAGCACGATCGCGTCCAGTTTTCGGTCGCCGAGCGCGCGAAAGTTCGGCAACGCCTCGTCGCCTTCTTTCTTCGGGTGCATGCCCGAATCCAGGACCACGCTCTGACCCGCCGCTTCGACGTAGTAACTATTTGCGCCGATCTCAGTCCGGCGCGTGAGATTAATAAACTTCAATTCGACTCTTGCTCTTGCTCTTACTCCGATCCCCCATAAGTCGGCGCTTCTTCCCCGATGCGAGCCGTCAAGCTGTTCGTGAGACCGACCAACATCGACACAACCTCAAACAGTTGGTCTTTGCCTGGCTGAATTATCTCTTCTCCAGCGAGTCTCTTTGCAACAAGCACATCGAGGCAAGCCGCACATTCGAGAGCCGAACCGCGCGCGATGTCCAAGAAGCGGCACCGATCACGGATCGCAAATTTGCCATTCCCCTCAGGAATATTGAGCGGCACGCTAGTCGAGGCGCGATCCAGTTGATCTTTGGCAGCGGCTTTGGCGTTGATTCCCGCTAGCAAATTGGTCGACCATGTAACGAATCGAATCGCTGACTGGTAAACTTTGAGTTTCTCGTGATCGAAATAGGGACGCATAAAATGAGATTGGGCGTTGCGAGGAGTAAGAGCAAGAGCACGAGTAAGAGTAAGATTTTCAAGCAAGAACCTCCTCAAAAACCCGCATCCAGTTTCGAAAAAGAATGCGCTCAATTTCGTCGTCGGTGAATCCCCGCTCGATGAGGCGTCGGGTCAGGGCGCGGCTTTGCGAGTGTTTCTGCAGCTCAGGCACAAAATGCGCGTTCGTGAATTTGTTCTGAAACGCGATCTGCTCTGCTTCCGACCATTGCCGGTAAATGAACTCGAAAAAATCGAAGCCAATCGCCACGCCATCGATCCCGATTAAGTCGCGGACATGCTCGATATGGTCGATGTAACGGTCGAGCGTGGCTTCTTCCTTGTGGGGGCTAACCAGGACGGCGTTGATCCCGATCACGCCACCTCTGGCACCGACGGCTTTGATTTGTTCGTCGGTCACGTTGCGTTCGATGTTGTAAAATTTTCGCGCATTCGTGTGCGAAATGATCACGGGTTTCGTCGCGATCTCGAGAATATCGTCAAAGCCGACGGGACTGATGTGGGCGAGATCGACGATGATGCCGAGCCTTTCGCATTCGCGAATTACATCGCGGCCGAAAGCGGTGAGCCCGCCGTGCGGTGAACCGCTGGCGGCAAAAAGGCCACCGTCGCCAGCGGCGTTGCGTCGAGCGTGGGTGAGACAGAGCGACCGCAGCCCGAGCTCGTAAAAGACCCGCAATAGATCGAGATCCGCCCCGAGCGGCTCGACCCCTTCCATCGTGAGAAGGAACGCAATCTTGTTCTGCTTCCGCGCCTCCAAAATCTCCCGGTGGCTCCGGCAAACCGCGAAACGATTCGACTGCCCGACTTCGATATAAAGCCGCGCGATTTGATCCAGCGCGACGCGCAACCCCATTTCGGGCAAGTATCGATCCTCGATGTAAATCGCCGCGCCGGCCACACCGATGTCGCCGGCTTCGAGGTCTTCAAGAAAATCCGTCGCGAGAACATTTTTTCGGTCGCGTTTGTCGTACAAATCCATTGGCAGATCGAAGTGCATATCGATCACGCCATGCCGATGGAGCCGGGCGACGTGTTCGTCGATCGTCTCGCTCACGGCGCAGGCGGCGGCATCGCGATGACATCGCGGCGGGCGCGGTAACGATGCGGAATCAAAACCGAGAGAATGACGAGCAACCAGACCGCGCCGAGCGGAAGACAACCCGGCACCCAGATGAGCCAGCGAGAAATGATGCCGAGTGCGGCAAGGCAATACGCGGCGGTGAACGCGATTGCGCCGAGGACCAGGTTTATCCGTGATAGGTCGCGCAGTTTGCCGACGACCGCAGCTGCGAGGAGAAGGACGACGCAATCGAAGATCCAACTGACGCGACGAACGTAAGCGTTGGATTGGATCGTCGCGATGGTCGCTGCGAAAACATCCGGCGGCGAAAGCGGATTCGCGGGAGTGCGCGCGAGGACAATTTGATCGCGAAGTGAGCCGAGGTCGGAATTCTTTTCTGTGTCGCGTTGCTGGGCGGCGACAAGCAAATCGCTTAGCGCCATATGATGAGCTTTCCGGCTGGCGTTCGGAAAAACGAGCATGGTGCCGTCGGAACGAATCGGAATCGTACGGCCGTGCGGCAGTGAGATGTGGGAGTCGAGGTCAATCGAGACTTCGCTCGGCGTCACGCGCAGCCAGAGCAGGATCGCCTCGAATGCGAACGACGGAATGACTTCACCGCGATAGCGAAAGAGCAGCGGGACATGGATGCCATCAGAGATTTCGTCCGGCAGATTGGTAAACCCGGCGGTGGCGATCAGCCGCATCTCTTCATTGGGCTGGCGCCCGACGCCGGAAAATTCCACGAGATCGCCGCGTTTACCGGTGACCTGGGTGAAGCCCGAAATCTCGAGCCCGGGCGCGTCGGGGTCTGGCGTGTTTGTAAGTTCGGCCGCGAGGAGGAGCCGGGGCACCCGCATGGCCTGATCGATGAAGACCTGCTCCTGGTCCTTTTCCGTGTCGCGCCATTTCAAAACATTCTCGAACGCGATCACGGTCGGCTGAAATTCGAGAGCCGATTGGAGGAACAACGCGAACTCCATCGGTGAGACAACATTTCCGCCGGAGTGCGGCGAATTTTCGTCGCCTTCCTTCGCCGGCTCCCGTTCCATCAAACTATCGTGGCCGATGTCGACGACAGTTAGCGACGCCGCCTTGGCGTGCGGCTCGGAATTCTTCAAGAGCCAGCGCAGAAAAAATTCCTCCGAGCGTTCGAATCGAGGTTCGCGGAGGAAAAGCAGGCCCAGCAGCAGCACTACCAGCATTAGCCAAAGAGTGGGTCGCTGCATCGCGCAGAAGTGAAGGAGAAGAAGTGACCAGTGACAAGTGACAAGTGATCAGCCGGCAAATTCAACTGATCAGTGATCACTGGCCACTGGTCACTTTTTACTGAGCTCCAGCATCCTTAAAATTGGCATTTCCGCGCGTTTGCGAATGGCCTCGGGCAAAATGATTTCGGGCGCCATGTTCAAAAGGGCGGCGTGCGCTTTTTCGAGTGTGTTCATCTTCATGAAGCGGCACTCGCCGCAGAAACAATTCTCGGTTGGCCCGGGAATGAAGAGTTTGCCGGGCACTTCCTTTTTCAGTCGGTGCAGCATCCCCGCCTCGGTCACCACGATTATTTCGCGGGCCGGAGATTCCCGACAGAACCCGATCATTTTTTCGGTCGAACAAACTTCATCGGCCAGCAGTCGAACCGCGTAAGTGCACTCGGGGTGCGCGACCACCGGGGCGTTCGGATATTGCTCCCGAATCTTGTTGATGCTGCGCGCCGTGAATTCGACGTGGATGTAACAATTGCCCTGCCACAAATCCATCTTCCGACCGGTCCGTTCCATAACCCACGCGCCAAGGTTTTGGTCGGGCACAAAAAGGATATTCCGATCGGCCGGTGCACTCCGGACGATTTCCTCGGCGTTCCCGCTGGTGCAGATCACGTCGGAAAGCGCTTTCACCCCGGCGCTGCAATTGATGTAGGCGATGACGTAATAATTTTTCTCGGGGTGGGCATCGAGGAACGCTTTTAGTTTTTCCGGCGGACACGATTCGGAGAGCGAACAGCCTGCGTCAAGATCGGGCAGGAGAACTTTCTTCGTCGGATTAAGGATCTTCGCCGTCTCGGCCATGAAATGAACGCCGCAGAAGAGGATCACGTCCGCATTAGTCTGCGCCGCCTGGTAGCTCAGGCCTAACGAGTCGCCCACGTAATCGGCAATGTCCTGGAGCTCAGGCACCTGGTAGTTGTGCGCCAGGATCACGGCATTCCGCTCGCGCTTGAGCTCCGCGATCTCCTCGACCAAATCCAAACCGAAATTTACACCGGCGGCTACCATTGGTTAATATGCGACCAACCCATGGATTCTCAAACCACCGCCACTTCGTATCGACTCGGTTTTATCGGCGGCGGAAAGCTGGCCGGATCCGTAGTCCGCGGCCTGGTGCGAGCGAGGTTTTGCGCGCCCGAGCTGATTCTGGTCAGCGAACCGAACGAGGCCACCCGCAGTGTCCTCGAGCACGAGCTCGGGATCACCGGGACGGCGGAGAACGCGGAAATCGCGCAGAAGAGCGAAGTAATTCTTATCGGGGTGAAGCCGTCGGTGGTAGTGCCGGTCCTGAACGAATTGGCGCCGCTGCTCGAACGCAAGCTTGTCGTCTCGCTCGCGGCCGGAGTGCGGGTGGCGAGCATGGAGCGCGCGGCCGCTGCGCATTTCATGCGCGCGATGACCAATACGCCGTCTGCGATTTGCCGCGCCGCCACAGCGCTCGCCCGGGGGAGCCGAACGACAAACAGCGAGCTCTCGGCCGTTCGCGAAATTTTTGGGACGATCGGCGTGGTCGTCGAAGTCGCGGAGGATCAGATCGATGCAGTCACGGCTCTCGCCGGAAGCGGCCCGGCGTTCGTTTACAGCGTGATCGAAGCCTTGGCGCAGGGCGGCGAGAAAATGGGGCTCGCGCCCGATGCTGCTCTCACGCTCGCGACCCAAACTGTTCTCGGCGCTTCGCAGCTCGCCACCGAGACGAAACTTTCGCCAGAAGAATTGCGCAACATGGTGGTCACGCCTGGCGGCACGACCGCCGCGGGACTCGCCGCCATGGACAAGCTGAAGACTGGTGACGGATTGATTGCCGCCGTGGAAGCCGCGACAAAACGCGGCGCCGAAATGGCGGCGGAGAATTCGTAATTCTGTAGCCGTCGCCCTGTGGGCGACATGAGCGCGACTCGGAATACAAGGCACAACAGGGCGCTTCGCACAGCGAAGCGGCTACAGAAGAGCTTTTCGCATCGCCTCCAATGGCGCGGCTTGATCGAACCAGATCTCGAAGGCGAGCCCGCCCTGGTGCAAAAGCATCGACAATCCATTCGCCGCGCGCGCTCCAGCTCCGCGAGCTGCGGCGACGAAATTCGTTAGGCCACGCGAATACACCGTGTCGTAAACCATCAGATGCGGCGCGAGCAGGCGCGCGGGAACCGGCGGCGAATCGTTGCGGTTTAGCCCGAGCGGCGTCGCGTTCACGACAAGATCGGTGTTGGCAATTTGAGAGCGCAGCGCCTCATCATCCAGCGGAATCGATTGCAAGCGCGCAACCGGGCCCAGCACACGGGGATCGGCAAAGAACGGACGCAATTGATCCACCAGCGCCGCGGCTTTGTCGGCGTTACGATTTGCGATCACCAGCCGCTCGCAATTTTCCTTCGCGCACTGCCGCGCGATTGCTCGCGCCGCGCCGCCTGCCCCCAGAACGAGAATTCGGAGATCGCGCAAGTCCACCGCAAACTCTTCGCGAATCGCGCGCGCGAATCCTTTCCCGTCCGTATTGAACCCTCGCAGCCTGCCGTTTTCGATTTTGAGCGTGTTGATGGCGCCGATTTCGCGGGCCGAATCGTCCAGGTCCTGGATGAAGTCGAGCGCCGCGACTTTATGCGGCACCGTCAAATTCGCGCCAAGAAAATCCAGCTGCGGCCAAAACTGGATTGCGGCCTGCAATTCGTCCGGCGCAATTTCGAATCGGCCGTAACGCATTTTCAACTTCGATTCCGCCAACGCCGCGTTTTGCATTTCCGGCGAAAGCGAATGCGCGACCGGCTGACCGAGCACGCCGAGCCGGATCGGGGTCTTGGTCTTCTCAGGAGCCCAACTTTCAAGGTCGGCTAGCGCGTAAACTTCTTTCACGGGTCCGAGATCATGGCTGGTAGGGCGAGACTCTGTCGAGCCGCCGTGTTTGGTCCTGACACATTCGACGGCTCGACGGCGTCTCGCCCTACCAAGATCGGCGGTTTCAAACCGCCGCTCCTTGGAATACTGTCGCCGCACCAGATGACAACGCCATCCAACGAAGCGCCCGCCCCGTCCGATTTCATCCGCGACATCGTGATCGAGGATCGGAAAACCGGCCGCGTTTCGCAGATTTGCACTCGTTTTCCACCGGAGCCGAACGGTTATCTCCACATCGGCCACGCCAAGGCGATCTGCCTCAATTTCGGCGTGGCCCACGAGTTCGGCGGCGTTTGCAACATCCGGATGGATGATACAAATCCGACGAAAGAAGAAACTGAATACGTCGACTCGATCATGGCCGACGTTCGCTGGCTCATCGACGGGTGGGCGGACAAGAATCTCGGCGGCGCGCCGCTCTACACTTCGGATTACTTCGACAAACATTACGACTACGCGGTCGAGCTCGTCCGCAAAGGAAAAGCGTACGTTGATGAGATGCCGCCCGATCAGACGGACGAATACCGGCGGTTGGGTCGCGAAAGCCCGTTCCGCAATCGGCCCGCCGAGGAGAACCTGGATTTGCTGGCCCGCATGAAAGCCGGCGAATTTCCCGACGGCGCGAAAACGTTGCGGGCGAAGATCGACATGCAGGCGCCGAATGTCTGGCTGCGCGATCCGGTGTTATATCGCATCCGCCACGCCCAACATCATCATACCGGCAACAAATGGTGCATTTATCCGATGTACGATTGGGCCCACACCCTGAGCGATTACATCGAGGGGATCACCCATTCGCTCTGCACGCTCGAGTTCGAAGTGCACCGGCCGCTTTACGAATGGATTTTGGAATCGCTCGAGCTTCCGTCGCCGCGCCCGCGCCAGATCGAATTCGCGCGGCTCAATCTTACTTACACCGTGATGAGCAAGCGCAAGCTCATCCAGCTGGTCAAAGAGGGTTTGGTCAACGGCTGGGATGACCCCCGCATGATCACCCTCTCAGGCTTTCGCCGTCGCGGAGTCACCGCGAGCGCGATCCGGAGCTTTGCTTACAACATCGGGATCACGAAATATCCGAGCTTGAACGAAATGGCGCTGCTCGAGCACGCCGTCCGCGAAGAATTTAATCGGACCGCGCCACGCCGTCTCGCGGTCCTGAAACCGATCAAGATCGCCCTGACAAATTATCCCGAGGGCAAAACCGAGGAGCTCGAGGCAGTCAATAATCCGGAGAATCCGGAGAGCGGCACCCGAAAAATTCCGTTCGGCCGCGAGCTGTTTATCGATTCGGCGGATTTCACCGAAACCCCGCCTCCAAAATATTTCAGGCTCAAGCCGGGCGGCGAAGTGCGATTGAAATACGCCTACATCATCAAGTGCGACGAAGTCGTGAAGGATGCGGCCGGCAATGTGACTGAGCTGCGATGCACGGCTGATCTCGAGAGCAAATCAGGTGGCGCGACTTCGAATCGGAAAGTCAAAGGAACGATTCATTGGGTAAGCGCGGCGGAGGCGATCGATGCGGAAGTGCGTTTGTACGACCGGCTCTTCACCGTCCCGCAACCCGATGCGGACGGCGGCGATTTCAAATCGTTTATCAATCCGAATTCATTGGAAGTGGCGCAGGCGAAATGCGAGCCGTCGCTGGCGGACGCAGATGCGAGGGAACGCTACCAGTTTGAGCGTCTCGGGTATTTCGCGATCGATCCCGATTCGAAGCCGGGCAAACTCGTTTTCAATCGCACGATCACGTTGAAAGATACGTGGGCGAAAGTGGAGGGACGGGCGCCGTCCCGTCCCTGAATCCTGGGACGACACAGCGGTCGTCCCTCCATCAAAACATCGCCAGAGCGCGATCGAGGCGGACGAGGACTTTTTCTTTGCCGAGAACTTCGAGCAGATGATACAGGCTCGGGCCGGCGTTGCTGCCGGTGACGGCCAAACGCGTAGGGTGAACGAGCGCGCCGACTTTCACGCCAAAATTCGCAGCCGTCGCCTTCATAGTCGTCTCCAAATTAGCGGGGTCGAAATTTTCGAGCCCCGCAAACGCCGCGCGAACCGCTTCCAGTCGCGGCTTGTTCTCCGGCACGAAATGTTTCGCGACGCCGTCGGGATTGAATTCGAGCTCATCGCGAAAATAAAATCCCCCGTAAGCAGGCAGTTCGTTGAAGATCCGGAACTTGCCCTTGCAGGTGTCGAGCGCGGCGCGCACGTATTCGGGCGAAAATTTTAAGAGATCGATGCCGGCTCGTTCGAGGGCGCGGCGCCCCATTTCCTGAAAGCGATCGTCGCTCAATTCGCGCAGATATTCGCCGTTGAGCCAGGTGCATTTCTCCAGGTCGAACGCTGCATTTTTGCGGTGCACCTTCGCGAGATCGAAAAGCTGGACGACCTCCGCGAGGTCGAGTTTTTCGCGATCGTCTTTCGGCGACCAACCAAGCAGGCACAAGAAATTGCGGACCGCTTCCGGGAGATAACCGTTCTCCATGTAGGTGACGAGGCTCGCGCCCTGGTCGCGCTTGCTCATCTTCGAGCCGTCAAGATTCAGGATGAGCGGAATGTGAGCGAACCGCGGCGGGGTAGCGCCGAACGCCCGATAAAGCTGGATGTGCTTCGGCGTGTTCGAGAGATGGTCCTCCCCGCGAATCACGTCGGAGATTTTCATCTCGATGTCGTCCACCACGTTCACGAAATGGAAAATCCACGAGCCATCGGGGCGACGGATCGTCATGTCGGGATTCGTTTCCGCGTCGGACAGATCGAACTCGACGTGGCCGCAAATGGTGTCGTCGACCGTCACCCTTTCGCGCTCGAATCGAAAACGGACCGCACCTTCGTCATCGTAGACACGGCCCGCGGCGCGCAATTTTTCAAGATAGGCGCGATAAATCTCTTCGCGTTGGCTTTGAAAGTACGGGCCGAAATTTCCTCCCGCTTCCGGGCCTTCGTCCCAGTTGAGCCCAAGCCAGCGAAGCCCATCGTAGATGGCGCGCGCGGCTTCCTCGGTGTTTCGAGAGCGATCGGTGTCCTCAATGCGCAAGACAAAAGTGCCGCCCGTGTGTTTCGCGTGCAGCCAGTTGAAGAGCGCCGTGCGCGCCCCGCCGATGTGGAGGTAGCCGGTTGGCGAGGGCGCGAAGCGAACACGAACATCGGAACTCATTCGGACAATTGTAGCAGCAACCTACTCCACGAAAAGTTTACCGCTGCGGCGACGGACGTGGCGATCGCGAGGAAGATTCGTTTTCGCGTGCGGTGCCTCCGGTTCAACCAGGGAGCGAACCCGTTCGATGGTTTCGAAATCCAGGTCAACAATGCCGCGCGAATGAAGCCAGCGCTGAATCGTTCGACGCTGTAAGGCGCGCGGTTGCGCTCGCAATTCCGTGACCGGCAACTCCCGGCTTCGCGTCGACGTCGAATCGACGAGCGCGTCAGCCCATTCTGCTTCGTCAGCCGAAATGATGGCTGCGCGCCGAAGGGCGCCGCTCACTTTGCGGCCAAGCTGCTTTTCAATGTACGGAATGATCCGGTGCCGAATTCGATTGCGCAGCGGAGCGAGAGTTTGGTTTGTGGCGTCCTCGCGATACTTGAAACGATGGGTTTCGAGATAGGCGTTGATCTCGTCGCGCGTGATTCCGAGAAGCGGACGAATGATCGTAAGCTCGACGCCTTTCACGTTACGGGTCGCGACTTGCCGCATCCCGGACAGACCGGTCGCCCCGGCGCCGCGGAACAGGTTCAGGAGAAAAGTTTCCGCCAAATCATCGGCATGATGTCCGAGAAAAATCGCCCGGCAGCGATGGCGCCGCGCGACGCGGGCGAAAAATTCATAGCGCGCGGTTCGGCCAGCGGTCTCGATGGATTGTTTGGTTCGTTTTGCCAATGCCGCGACATCGGTCCGGCTGATTTCGCATTCCAGTTTCAGCTTCGTGGCCAGCGCCTTGACGAACTTTGCGTCGGCTGCGCTCGAGAGTCCCCTCAGCTGGTGATCGAGGTGGCAAACAATGAGCCGTCGATAACCGTTTTCTATGAGGAGATGCAGAAGCGCGGTTGAATCACGACCGCCGGAAACACCGACGAGATAGCGGCGCGTGGGCGGAAACTTGGCAACCAGTTCCTTCGGCAACGAAAGCTCCACGCCTTGAGGAGACATCAAGGAACGGCCGTTTACAAACATGCGCTGTAGCCGGGATCGGCGATCCCGGCCCGCCGTCGCGCTGAATTCCAGCCGGGATCACCGATCCCGGCTACAAAGGAAGCCCGGGACCACGGGGCGATTTGACAATGAATGAACGTTCATTCATTGTTCCCGCCATGCCGCAAGTCCCACCTGAGTCCTCACTTGACCGGCGCGCCCAAATCCTTGAGGCGGCCATCATTTGCTTTGCCAAGCGCGGCTTTCACCAGGCCAGTATGCACGATATCAGCGCCGAAGCTGGGATCAGTGTCGGGCTCATCTACCGCTATTTCGCCAACAAAGAGGCGGTGATCGCAGCCATGGCGGATCGGCATAAGAGCGAAATCCAAGAGCTTTTGGAGCGCGCGCAACAAGCCCCGACCTTATTCGAATCGTTGGAGATCCTTTTCACCGCCCACTGCTGCGAAAATTCACCGAAGGTCCTTTCCGCTTTCGTGGTGGACCTTTACGCAGAGGCTTCGCGCAATCCGGATATCGCCGATTTGGTGCGCGACGTTTTGGACACTGCGATGACGGGCGTGACGGATTTGATCGCGCGGTCGCCGGAAGCTCAGAGCGGCGCGACGCATGGGCTGCAACCAAACGAATTGGCGGAACTCATCTTTGCCGTCGCGAGGGGAATGTTAATGCTCGATGTTCTTCAGCCCCAGGAAATGACCGCGGCCGAACGACGGACCCGGCAACTCGAAGTGACCCGCCGTCTCTGGCGGCTCTTGTTCAAGACAGAAAGCGAACCAGTTTATGCATGACGTGGCCAGACCTGTGAAAGAACGAAACGTGAAACGGCGCTTCGCCGGTTTCTTCAGCCGCCATCCGATCCTTTCCGGCGTGCTCGGATTGATTCTCGCCCTGGTGCTGCTCGTCGCGATCAAGGCGATGCAAATCCGCAAGATGATGTCGATGCCGATGGTCATGCCGCCGACCACCGTTTCGAGCGTGCAGGTGAAACAGGAAGATTGGCCGCCGATTTTCTCGTCGATCGGGACGATCTCAGCCGTCCAAGGCGCGACCGTTTCCGCGGAATTGGCTGGCACCGTGGCGGAAGTGAAATTTGAAAACGGCGCTGTCGCGAAAAAGGGCGATGTCCTTGTGCGGCTCGACACATCCTCGGAAGACGCGCAAATGAAGAGCGCGGAGGCCGATTTGGAATTAGCGCGTTCGGATTTGTCCCGGGCCCGCGATCTGGCGACGCGCAATGTCGTTTCCAAGGCGGAACTCGATGCGGCCGAATCGAAGTTCAAACAAAAGGAAGGCGTCGTGAACAACATGCGGTCGATGATCTCGAAGAAGGAAGTCCTCGCGCCGTTCGACGGTCAGCTCGGTATTCGCCAGGTCAACGTCGGCCAGACGATCACGGCCGGGCAGCAGGTCGTGTCGCTCCAAGCGCTTGATCCGCTCTACGTCGATTTCGCGCTGCCTCAGCAGGATTTGCCCAAACTTTCGCCCGGTCTTGAAGTTCGCGTTCACACGGATGTCGTGGCGGGACGCGAGTTTCCTGGAAAATTGACCGCGCTAAATTCGTCGGTCGATCCGGTGACACGCAATGTCACGTTGCAGGCCACGATTGAAAACAAGGACCACGCGCTGCGGCCGGGAATGTTCGCCAAAATCGATGTTCTCCTGGCGGACAAACAGCAGACCTTGATTGTGCCTGGCACCGCGGTTTCCTATGCGCCTTACGGTGATTCGGTTTTCGTGATCGAGAAAAAGAAGGACGAGAAAACCGGCAAGGAATCCCAGGTTTTGCGGCAGCAATTTGTGCGCGTTGGAGAAGCGCGGGGCGATTTCGTTTCGATCACGAAAGGACTTGAAGGCGGCGAGCAGATCGTAGGCACCGGAGTCTTCAAACTACGCAACGGAATTCCCGTGGTGATCAACAACGATCTCGCTCCCAAACCGCAGCTGAATCCGAAACCAGCAGATACTTAGAACGCCATGAAATCTTTCACGGATTTATTCATCCGGCGCCCGGTCCTGTCGCTGGTCGTCAGCTTCGTGATTCTCATCGCCGGATCAAAGGCGTTGCTGCCGATTCTGTTTCCGAATCTCCAGGGCCTCGGCGGTTTGGTCGTCAGGCAATATCCACGCAGCGACATTGCCTCGATCACTGTTACGACCGTTTACGTCGGCGCGGATGCGGAGCTGGTCCAGGGATTCATCACCACGCCGCTCGAGCGCGCGATCGCCGCGGCGGACGGCATCGATTACATCCAGTCGTCCAGCACCCAGAGTATTTCCACGATCACGGCGCGCTTGAAATTGAACTATGACGGGAACAAGGCGCTGGCGGACATCAGCACTCGGGTTGACGCCATCCGCAACAATCTGCCGCCTGAATCACAGATCCCCATCATTGCGCTGAATGCGGCGGATTCGCAATTCGCCGCCTGCTATCTCAGTTTTACCTCGACGATTCTGCAGCCAAACGAAGTCACCGATTACCTGGTTCGACTCGTGCAACCGCGACTGACCGCCATCGCTGGCGTGCAGAAAGCCGATATCCTCGGCGGACGCACCTTCGCGATGCGCATTTGGATGAAACCGGAACGCATGGCCGCGCTGAACATCAGCCCAGCGGACGTGCGCAGCTCGCTCTCGAAGAACAATTATCTCGCTGCCGTCGGCAGCACGAAAGGCTCGCTTCTCCAGGTAAACCTGACGGCCAATACCGATCTGCACACGGCTGACGACTTCAAGAAACTGGTCGTGAAGCAGAGCAACGGAACACTCGTTAGGCTGGGCGACATCGCCGACGTGGTGCTGGGCGCGGAAGATTATAACACCGAAGTGCGTTTCTCGCAGCAGAACGCCGTCTTCATGGGCGTCTGGGTTCTGCCAAACGCAAACTCGATCGATGTCATAAGGCGCGTTCGCACCGAGATGGACCAGATCCAGAAGGAACTGCCGACCGGGATGACGGGGACGATTGCCTACGATTCGACTGCCTACATCAACGACGCGATCCACGAAGTCGTGAAGACGCTGATCGACACGTTGCTCATCGTGATGATCGTCATCTTCCTCTTTCTCGGGTCAGTCCGGTCCGTCATGGTGCCGATTGTCGCGATCCCGATTTCGCTGATTGGCGCGCTGTTCCTCATGCAGGTGTTCGGGTTCAGCCTGAATTTGCTGACCCTGCTCGCGATCGTCCTCTCAGTCGGTCTTGTGGTCGACGACGCGATCGTTGTCGTCGAAAACGTCGAACGCCACATGCGGGAAGGGATGTCGCGAATGAACGCCGCGCTGAAAGGCGCTCGCGAACTGATTGGGCCCGTCATCGCGATGACCATCACCCTCGCGGCGGTTTACACGCCGATCGCTCTTCAAGGTGGATTGACCGGCGCGCTCTTCCGGGAATTCGCCCTCACCCTTGCCGGCGCCGTGACGATCTCCGGCATCGTGGCTCTGACGCTTTCCCCAATGATGTCCGCGTATTTGCTGCGGGCCGGCCATGCGGACAAAGGCTTCACCGGGGTGGTGAATCGGACGTTTGATCGCTTCCGCGACTGGTATGGCGCCAGGCTCGATCGGACGCTGCAAGCGCGGCCCATGGTTTACACGGTCTGGATCGGCCTCTCGCTTTTCGCGGTTCTTTTTTACCTCCAATCATCAAAGGAACAGGCACCGGTCGAAGATCAGGGTGTCATCTTCGGCATCGTCACGGCGCCAGCGAATGCCACGATCGACGACACGATTCGTTATGCGGACGCCGCGGGGCGCGCCTTCCACAGCATTCCCGACACGCAATTCAGTTTTCAGATCACGAATCCGAGCGGCGGCTTTGGCGGGATGGTGCTGAAGCCATGGGGCATCCGCACAACACCGACGGCGCAATACATCCCGCTGATGCAGCAGAAACTCAGCGCCATTCCCGGGATCCAAATGTTCCCGGTCATGCCGCCACCGTTGCCGGGCGGCGAGACGATGCCAGTCAGTTTTGTCATCGCTTCCACGGCCGATCAAAATCGAATTCTTGACCTGGCGAAAGATCTCCAGGCCAAAGCGATGCAGGCAGGGATGTTCCGCTTTTCCGACATCGACACGAAGATCGATCAACCGCAATCACAGATTGTTTTCGATCACGATAAGGTCGCATCGATGGGTTTGGACATGTCACAGGTCGGCGCTGACTTGTCCGCGGCGATCGGCGGCAATTACGTGAACTGGTTCAACATCGCCGGACGCAGCTACAAGGTCATTCCGCAAATCAAACGCATCGATCGCCTCAACCCCGAACAGCTCGAGAGCATTTACGTCACGGGACCGGACAAGAAACTCATTCCGCTCAGCACCATTGCCCACATCGAACGGAGAACTGTCGCGCGCTCGCTCAACCGGATGCAGCAGTTGAACGCGGTCACTCTCAGCGGCGTCCCGACGCGATCCCTCGACACGGTGCTCAAATTTCTCGAGACCGAAGCGGAAAAAACGCTGCCGAAAGGGTACGTCGTTGATTACACCGGCGAGTCCCGTCAGCTCCGGACGGAGGGGAACAAATTCCTGCCGTCGTTCATGCTCGCCGTGGTCTTGATTTTCCTCGTCCTGGCGGCGCAGTTCAACAGCTTCCGCGATCCGTTCATCATTTTGCTCGGGTCCGTGCCGCTGGCCATGTTTGGCGCGCTCTTGTTCACGTTTTTAAAAATGCCGTTCGGCAAATTCTGGACCGATCCGTTTACCACAACATTGAACATCTACTCGCAGGTCGGATTGGTTACGCTGGTCGGATTGGTGGCGAAGAATGGCATCCTGATTGTCGAGTTTGCAAACAAGCTTCAACGCCAGGGCTTGGGTAAGCTGGACGCCATCGCGCAGGCATCGCGTCTGCGTTTGCGCCCTGTCATGATGACGACCGTTGCGACTGTTGCCGGTCACTTTCCGTTGACGCTGGTGACCGGTGCCGGCGCGGCCGCGAGAAATTCAATCGGTCTGGTGCTTGTCGGCGGAATGACGATCGGAACCATCTTTACGCTCTTTATTGTGCCTTCGCTCTACATGCTCATCGCGAAGGAACATCACGAAGGCCGCGAGGATGAGTTCGCCGCGGAGGAAGAGAGCGAAGAGACGCCCGAATCTTCGGACGCCCGCGAGCTGCCCGAGCCCGCTCTCGCCCAGGAAGGCGATCTCGATTGGCGCCCCGCGTAGGATTCTGTCTTCTGTAGCCGCTTCGCTGTGCGAAGCGCGAGAGCGAAAACGACTTGAAGAGCGCTTCGCCAGCGGCCCACAGAGCCGCTGCTACAGAAGAGCAATCACCCTCACCGCTTCTTCGGATGCGGCCGTTCGTGTTCCGTCGTCACGATCGGCACGGCGTGTTCGCTAGGCTCAACCCGACGACCGGCCTGAGTCGCATAGACCTGGGTGAACTCAGCGCCGAAAAGCAGGATCTGCGACGAATAATAAATCCAGAGCAGCAGCGTGATGAGCGAACTGGCCGCGCCGTAGGCCGACGCCGCGGCGCCGCTCCCTAGATAAAGACCGAGCGCCCATTTCCCGATCCCGAAAAAGATCGCGGTCATTACTGCGCCGATCCAGACATCGCGCCACTGGATTTCTGCGTCCGGGAGAAATTTGAAAATCATCGCGAAGAGCACGGTCACCACCGCGAAATCAAAAATCAGATATACCGAGACAGCGATCGCTAATCCTCCGGGTAACGCGCTTTGCACATAGTGACTAAAGCCCTTCAAGAGCGCTTCGATGGTGAGCGACACAAGCAGCAGAAAAAAAACGCCGCCCAGCATGGCGAACGAAACGAAACGGGCGCGCAAAAATGACATCATCCCCTCGCCCGGCTTCGCTTTCACCCCCCAGATCGTGTTCAAGGCGTCCTGCAATTGACCGAACACACCGCTCGCTCCGAATAGCGCCAGCGCGATACCGATCACCGTAGCTAGCGCGCTCTTGCCCGGCTTCGACGCATCCTGCGCAATGTCGGTCACCACCTGAATCGCGCTCTTATCGAGGAAGTAACCCATCTGTTCGGTCACGCGAGTCCAGGCGCCGGACGGATCGTCGCGGAAAATGAGCCCAATAATCGCGAGCAAAAGAAGAACGAGGGGCGCGAGCGCGAAAACCGTGTAATACGCGAGTGCGGCGCCGAGCTGCGGCGCTTTGTCATCCAACCACTCCATCGCGGTCTGTTTGAGCAAGGTGAAGCCGTTGGACAAAAACGATTTTCGTTTGGCCATACGAAAAATAATCGCTTCGCAGCCCTGTAGCGGCGGTCTATGACCGCCGACCATCGTCACTCGTCGTTTTCGGCGGTGAATAGACCGCCGCTACTGGGCCCCGATGCGTTTACCTCGTGTGGATTGGATGCAACACCTGCAATGGCCGGCCATGATCGCGACGCTGCTTTCGGCATGGTTGGTCGCCGAGCAATCGAAGACTAAACGCAAATGGGGCTTCTGGATTTTCCTCCTCAGCAACGTGCTCTGGGTGGCGTGGGGCTGGCATGACCACGCCTATGCCTTGATCGTGTTGCAAATTGGTCTGGCGGTCCTGAACATTCGCGGAGTCGCGAAGAACGAGCACGCGTAGGGAGCCTACGCATCCGCTTTCCGCTAGCCCGCGCGAACGGCCAACGCATCCCACGCCGCGGTCAAACGAGCGAGGTCGGCTGTGACAATCTGGAGTTCGCGATTCAATTGCGTCGCGGCACCACCCCTTTCGTAGGTCTCGGGTTTTTCCAATTCTTCTGTCAGCTCTTTTTGCCGGCCTTCCAGTTTGAGAATCTGCATTTCCAAATCGCGGACTTTCTTTTCGCGGTCTCGCTTCGCTTTCGCTTCGGCTTTGCGTTCCTCGGCCTCGGCGCGCCGCTGCTCACGCGCTTCGCGCATCCCCGGCTTGTTGTAGCCGGGATCGCTGATCCCGGCTTGGGGCGCCGTCTTTTCGCGGCCGGGATCACCGATCCCGGCTACAACACCCGCGCGCGCTGACGTCGCCCGAGATTTATCGAGGTAATAATCGTAGTCGCCAGCATAGGGCGTCAGTTTTCCGGCATTGATATGCAGGACCGTCTTCGCCACAGCCCGGATGAAATAAACGTCGTGGCTGATGAAGATGAGGGTGCCTTCGTACTGACCGAGCGCGCCGATGAGCGCATCGATGCTACCGACATCGAGATGCGTTGTCGGTTCATCCATCAAAAGAAGGTTCGGCGGATCGAGCAACAGCTTTACGAGCGCAAGACGCGTTTTCTCGCCGCCGCTCAGAACAGCCGTCGTTTTGAAAACGTCGTCGCCGCGAAATAGAAACGAACCGAGAACAGTCCGCGCGACCTGCTCCGACACCGGATTCGGCATGTCACGCGCCGTCTCGAGCACCGTCATTTTCGGATCGAGCATGTCGACGCGATATTGCGAGAAATAACCGACTTTCACGTTGTGCCCGAGCTCGCGGTCTCCGCCTTGCACCGGTAAAACACCAGCGAGCAATTTCAGCAGCGTTGATTTACCCGCTCCGTTCGGACCCACGAGCACAGTGCGCTGTCCCCTTTCCGCTTCAAAGTTAAGGCCGCGATAAACCGAGAGCTGGCCGTAAGCGTGATTCACCTCTTTCAACGTGATCACGCGATGCCCGCTCCGCGGTGGCTGAGGAAAACGGAAGTGGACGGTCTTTTCCCGTGAGACCGGCGCTTCAATTTTTTCCATCCGATCAATCTGCTTCAGTTTGCTTTGCGCCTGCGACGCTTTACTGGCCTTCGCGCGAAAGCGATCGGCGAACAATTGGAGCGAAGCGATCTCCTTCTGCTGATTCTTATAAGCCGCAAGCTGTTGCTCTTCCCGCGCCGCCTTTTGCTCGACGTAGGTATCCCAGTTTCCGCGATAACGATTCAACCGCCGGTGCGCGATCTCGACGATCGAACCCACGAGCTGGTTCAGGAATTCGCGATCGTGCGAGATCATCAGAATCGCGCCGGGATAATTTCGCAGATATTCCTGAAACCAGACCAGCGATTCGAGATCGAGGTGATTTGTCGGCTCGTCGAGCAGAAGGAGTTCCGGCTCTTGAACGAGGAGGCGAGCGAGATGCGCACGCATGACCCAGCCGCCGCTGAGTGTTTTCGCGGGCTGGTCGAAATCCGTTTCGCGAAAGGCAAGCCCCGCGAGGATCCGTTTTGCTTTCGGTTCGAGCTGCCAGCCGCCGTGCTCGTCGAAGGAATGCAACGCTTCATGATGCTCCGCTGAATCTTCCGGCGTGCTCTTCAGGATGCGTTGTGCTTTCACCAGCTCCGGCGATATCGCACAGGCGAGCTCGAGCACCGTCTCGTCAGCGGCCGGAGCATGTTCCTGCGGCAGAAATCCGACCGTGGCCGATTTCTCGAGGGAAATTTTCCCTTCATCCGGCGATCCCTCGCCCAGAATGAGCGCGAACAACGTCGATTTTCCGGCGCCATTCGGCCCCACCAAGCCCACCCGATCGCCGCGGTTCACCTGAAGAGAAGCGTCTTCAAACAGGGTCCGGCCGCCAAAGGCCTTGGTGACTTGGGAAATCGTGAGCATGGGAGCGGCGGCGAATCTCGCGAATCCTCCGATTGGCGCAACCACTCGGCGTTGGAAGAGTGCTGTGCATAGTTGTTCTATGTCCCATTCTCGTCTAGGTTTTCTGCGATGGTCAAAACAAGTCTGTTGATTTCGGTCTTGCTGGCGAGTGGAGCCGTTTGGTCGGGCGCGCAAAGTGTGCGGCGGCCGCTCGCATTCGAGCGGTTCGAAAAACAGGTGGACCCGCCGGCGTTTGTCTGGCGAACAGATACATCGCCGAGAAAAATTTCACAGTTCGGCAGCTTCACGAGTGTCCAGGTAAATGTGAATGAAGATGGAGATAACATTGTCGGGGACGCCGCGAATGAGCCCTCGATTACGATCAATCCAGCGGACCCAACCAGGATGGCGGTCGGGTGGCGGCAATTCAACTCCAACGCCTCGAGTTTTCGCCAGGGCGGCTGGGCTTACACGACTAACGCCGGCGCGTCGTGGACCTTTCCCGGTGTCCTCGACAGCGTCTTCCGCAGCGACCCCGTCCTCTTCTCGAATGAAGCGGGGACCTTCTATTACTTGAGCTTGGTCGCGAATTTTCGATGCGACATGTGGCGATCGCTCAACAAAGGACAATTCTGGACGCGGCTCGGGCCCGCTGCCGGCGGCGACAAGCAATGGTTTACGATTGACCGGACCAACAGCACCGGACACGGCTTCCAGTACCAATACTGGGACAGCGGCGCCAGCGACTATGGCTCACGGCAATTTACGCGTTCGACCGATGGCGGTCTTACCTGGATGGATCCGATCGATATTCCGAATGCCACCTCGGTGGGCACGCTGGACGTGGACACCAACGGCAATCTCTTTATCGGAGGCGTAAGTCTTCAGACGTACGACTTTTGGTGCGTTCGGTCGAGCGACGCAAAAAATCCGGCGGTAACTCCGACTTTCGATCAAGCGACCCCAGTCGATTTTGATGGCGAGCTAGTGATTGGTGGGATCAACAACGAAGGACTTGTGGGGCAAGTGTTCCTGGCCGTGGACCGGTCCGGCACCGCGACGAACAACAACATCTACATGTTAGCCAGCGTGCAGCGGTTCGGCGCCAGCGATGGGAGCGATGTCATGTTTGTCCGAAGCACTGATGGCGGCAACACCTTCAGCGCTCCCCGGCGGATGAGCGACGATCCTATCAATCAGAGTAAGTGGCACTGGCTCGGTACTCTCTCGGTCGCGCCGAATGGACGCATCGATGTGGTTTGGCTCGACACCCGGAACGCTGCGAATAACACCGATTCGCAACTTTTCTATTCCTACAGCACCGACGGCGGAGCTACCTTTTCGGCCAACGTTTCGGTCAGCAACTCGTTCAACCCGTTTGTGGGTTATCCCGTCCAGCAGAAGATGGGCGATTACATCACGATGGTTTCCGACAACTTCGGTGGGAACGTCGCTTACACCGCCACGTTTAATGGCGAAGAAGACATATACTATGTCCGGGTAGCTCCTCCCGGCACCCCGCCATTACCAACTCCCACTCCGAGTCCAACCCCCACTGCGACGGCGACCGCGACCGCCTCTCCCATCCCCACCGCGACCGCGACGGCCACTGCGACCGCTACAGCTACCGCTACGGCGACCGCAACCTCAACAGCTACCGCGACCGCCACCGCTACTTCCACGGCCACCGCTACAGCGACCGCAGCTCCTACTGCCACCTCAACTCCCACCGCTAGTGCTACCTCGACTCCCACTGCTACCGCTACGTCAACTCCGACCGCCACGGCGACCGCCACCTCCACTGCTACGGCTACCTCAACTGCAACCGCGACAGCTACAGCTACACCTACAGCCACAGCAACAGCGACCCCCGCTCAAGCCCTAAATCTTTCCACCAGGATGCGAGTGGACCTTGGCGACAACGTCGGGATTGGCGGTTTCATCATCAAAGGAACCACGCCGAAACATGTTCTTATCCGGGCGATCGGTCCGTCGTTGACGTCGCTCGGCGTTCCGGACGCGCTAGCCGATCCCTTCCTTGAACTTTACGCGTCCGGCCCAGCGCCAATCGCTTCTAACAACAACTGGAAGGACACGCAGGAGGCAGCAATCAGGGGAACAGGCATCCCGCCCAACAATGATCTTGAGTCGGCTATCGATACTACCCTTACTCCCGGGAGTTACACCGCAATCGTCAAGGGGAACAACGGCGGCGGCGGCGTGGCCCTCGTCGAAGTTTACGACCTTAATCAGGCATCCAGCCACCTCGCTAACCTGAGCACGCGTGCCTTTGTCGGCACTGGCGGGGCGATCACAATTGCTGGCTTCATTCTTGGCGGTAACGATGGCTCCGGGCACGTCATTATCCGCGGAATTGGACCCAGCCTGCACTCTGCCGGGATAAGTAACGCCCTGGCGAATCCCGACCTGGAGTTACGCGATGGCAACGGCGCTTTGTTGCTCGCGAACAAGGACTGGCAGGACGATCCCGCTCAAGCAGCCCAGTTAATGGCCGCCAATCTCGCCCCTGCCGATCATCTTGAATCAGCCATTGCCGCGACACTGCCGCCCGGTCAATACACAGCCTTACTAGCCGGCGAGAACAACGCGACCGGCATAGGCCTGGTTGAGATTTACGTCCTCGAGCCTTAGACTTGGGTTCGTTACGTTACTGGTATCGCAACGCCACCATCGGATCGACACGCATCGCGCGAACCGATGGGATGTAGCTAGCCAGCATCGCCACAACGAGAAGTACGAAAGAAATGGTCAGGAATGTGACCGGATCAGTCGCGGTAATCCCGAAGAGCAAGGTCGCCATTACTCGGGTAAGGACGAAAGCCGCGGCCAGCCCAATGACCAGCCCGAAACCCACTAGCTTCAGCCCTTGTTTGATCGTCATCTTGAGGACATCGCTTCGTTGCGCGCCAAGCGCCATGCGAATCCCAATCTCTCGGGTTTGCTGGGCAACGGAGTAACTCATTACGCCGTAAATGCCGACGGCCGCCAGGACCAGCGCGACCGCTGCGAAGATCGCAAGCAACAGCATGCTGAAACGTTGCCGGGCGACGGCCCCCGCGACGATGTGCTCCATCGAATCGACGTTCGCCACGGTCTGATCCTTATCCACGGCCCAGATCGCGTTACGGACCGAGGTGGCGAGACTCAACGGATCGACGGCGGTGCGCACGACAAGCGCGTTTGGCATCAGGCTCCTTAGCTGGCGATAGGTAAAGTACATCTGCATTTTCGGTTCGGCGATGAAATCGTTTTGGCGCACGTCTTTGACGACACCGATGACCGTTCGCCACGGACCTTCCGAAGTCGTTGAACCAGCCTTTAGCCGTTTGCCGATCGGGTCGTCGTTAGGCCAGTAATGCTTCGCGGTTTTCTCGCTCACCACGACGGTCATGGTGGAATCGAGTGTGTCCTGATCGCTGAAATCCCGTCCGCGGATAAACGGGATCCCCATCGTGCTAAAGTAACCGGCGCCGACCGCGCGATAGATCACGTCCGGCCATTGATCGGGCGGCGGATCGGGTATGCCTTCGACCGCGATCGGCATGGAGTCGCCGTTGTAAGTGAAGGGCAAATTGCCGGCGACAGCCACGGATCGGACCCCGGGCAAAGCCTGGACGCGCCGGAGGACTTCATCGAAAAACGCCGTACGCCGCGCGTTGTCGGGATACTTCACTTCCGATAGATCGATGTTGAGTGCGAGCAAGTGATCGGCGCGAAAACCGGGATCGAGATTTCGCAGGTGCATGAAGCTGTTGATGAGAAGCCCGGCTCCAATAAGCAGAATGAACGAGACGGCCACCTCTGCGATGACGAGCGTGCTGCGGAGACGTTTCCCGCGAACGCCCGCGCCAGAATCGCGACCGCCTTCCTTCAAGGTGTCGTTTAGATTGAAATGAGACGCCTGACTCGCCGGCGCCAGGCCGAAGATGATTCCGGTGACAACCGCAACGATGAGAGTGAACACGAGCACCTTTGCGTCAATCGAGATGGTATCGGCGTTAGCGACGTCTGCCGGCATGAAACTGCCGAGTAGACGGAGGCCGGCATAAGCGAAGAGCAAACCAACAACGCCGCCGAGGAGCGACAGCATAACGCTTTCGACCAGGAGCTGTTTCGTCAGGCGCGCGCGATCAGCTCCGAGCGCAAGTCGGAGCGCAATTTCTTTGTGCCGCACCGCCGCCCGCGCGAGCAACAGATTCGCGACGTTGGCGCACGCGATCAGCAGGACGAAGGCAACCGCGCCCAACAAGATGAGCAACGCCGGCTTCATGTTGCCGACGATCTCTTCATGGAGCGGGTTAACGACCGCGCCGATCCGGACGTTGTATTTTGGATACTCCTGCGCGAGCCGGGCCGCGATCGTTTCCATCTCCGCCTTCGCCTTCTCCAAAGTGACGCCCGGTTTCATCCGGCCGATCACCTGGAGGAAATGATCGCCACGGTTGTTTGCCTCTTCGGATGAAAATGCAAGCGGCACCCAGACCTGGTCGCGCCAGTTTCCGTAGGCAGGCAACCTAACACTGTTCGGCAGAACGCCGACGACGGTGTAGCTCTCGCCATTCAGCTCGAGCGCGCGGCCAATAACGCCGGGGTCGCCGCCGAATCGCCGCTTCCACAAGCTTTCGTTCAGGAGTGCAACTTTCGTCCCGGGCTTATCTTCCTCGGCAACGAAGTTGCGGCCGACGATTGGTTTCACGCCTAACAAGTCGAAGAGATTCGCGGAAACGCGGCGGCCATCGAGACGCTCCGGCTCGCCCACGCCGGTCAGATTGAAGCTCTTCTCGGCGAACGCGCTCATCGCGTCGAAGACCGTGTTCTGCTTTTGCCAGTCGAGAAAATTCGCCGGCGACGGCGTGTTTTTCGGGAACCCGAGATGGGTCGCGTTCTCCCAGATGACGACGAGCTGGCTCGGATTCTTGTAAGGCAATGGCCGGAGCAAAATCGTATTAACCACGCTGAAGATGGCGGTGTTCGCGCCGATGCCGAGAGCGAGCGCCAGCACCGCGATGGCCGTGAAGCCCGGGTTCTTAAACAACATTCGCGCGCCGTAGCGCACGTCCTGACTCAGATCTGCAAACATATGTGTCTTCCTTTCGGTTCCCATTTGAATCGGATTTTGCGGAACGCGCCGTTCCACGCGTCTCAGCGACGCCGACAGCACATCGGTCTGGCTTAATTCCGTGAGCACGCTCTCGCGCGCCGCATCTTCCCCGGCACCGTGGCTGAGCGCTTCGTCGTATTGATCCTCGAGATGCTGCGCCAGCTCTTCGACGATCTCGGCTTCGCGTGCCGGCGAAAGCCTCAAACCTTCCAGCCGCTTCCGGATTTCGTTTCTAAAATCAGGCATGCTGCAACCCTGTGATCAGGTTGATGGCTTCAACGAACTCACGCCATCCCTCGCGTTGCGCCTTGAGAATCTTTCCGCCCGCTGGCGTAAGTCGATAATAACGGCGCCGCCGCTGTCCGGACTTCTCCACCCAGCGGCCACGAATCCATCCGCGTTTTTCGAGCCGGTAAAGGAGCGGGTAGAGCGACGCCACGTTGAAGCGCAACGCCCCGCGAGAACGCATTTCGATGAGCTGCCCGAGCTCGTAGCCATGCCGCGGCCGATCTTCCACGAGCGACAGGATCAGCAACTCCGCACTGCCCTTCTTCAGCTCACGATCAAGGATTGGTGAAGCCATATATGACATAGCAATATATGATTTAAACGAATCTCAAAATGATTTCTGTCTAAAGAATTTTGCGGCGCGCGTCGCTGAGTCGCGGATTTGAGGACACCCGCCTGAAAAACAAGGAACGGCGGTTTACAAACCGCCGACGGGCAAAAACGGCGGTTTGTAAACCGCCGCTCCTTGGTCTCGACTCAGGCTGCCACGGAGGGCTGCTCCGGCGATTGGGTGACGCGCAGACGCTGCGAGACGATCACCATGTCGGAGGCGGCTTCTCCGATTTGGAAAGTTTCCTCGAGCAACGGGGCGTTGAACGAGGCTTGGAGATCGAGGCGGAAGAGTGACTCGGTCAGGGCTTGGCGGACGTCGTAGAACAAACGATCGAAGATTTCGCCGAACTCGGATTCCAGCCGATCGCGGAATTGCTGCTGAGAATCTCCGAGCCGCTGCTTGAAATCTTTCATCACACTGGTTCGCCGCCAGAACAAACCGACCGCCACCAGAAAAATGCCGGTCCCAAGAAAAATGCCGCCGGTAATATCGAGCCAAAGGATCGGCGAGAGCCCGGCGATGACAACGCCGAGCCCGGCCAGCAGAGTGCCGGCGACCGCGAGCTTCCGGACATCGCTGGTCTCGGCGACTTTGCCGCGCAAAATATTTTCGTCGATCCGGACACCGTCGAGTTTCCCCTGCAATTTTTGCAACGTCCCGAGCTGGTCGCCGGCTTTCGGAAACGTAACGTCCGCCCGGATGCGTTCCTGCCGGCGCGCGATGCTCTGGGTGAGATCTTCCATCATCGTGCGCATCTCGTTGAACAGATCCATCGAGACCTGGGCCGCTTCGACTTTGATTTCTTTGCGGGCGGATGTTTCGAAGCCTGATTTTATATCGTGCAACCAGGCGTCCGTGTCTTTGTCGCGGAGAAAAGGAATGGCGCGCCGCACGAGTTTGCCGACTCGCAACCCGCGGGCGAACTCGTCTTCCGACTGTCGCGCGAGCGTGTCGTAGGTGGCCGCCAGTTTGTCGACGATGAGCAGCTTCAGCCCCTTTGCTTTTTCCTCGCGCGCGTCCACCTGGCAAAGCAATCCCTGGTAAAACGCCCGTTCCTCATCGACCGCGATTTTCTCCGCCCGCAGATGCGCCAGCAACCGCGTCATGACCGACCGTATCGTCTGATACGACCCTTCCACTTTGATTCGCCACGCTTCCCCGCATGCGATCGTGCTCTGAAGAAAATTCCGAAACTCGGCGAACGCATTCTCCGGGATGCCTTCCATTTCGCGTTTCGCCGAGAGGATGAACACGCTCGGATTATCGACCTGCCTTTCGTGGGCGTATTGCCGCACATGCTCGAGGTTCGTTGTCAGCTCTTTCTGGGTGGCGCGATCCGATTGCTGGAGAACAAAGACCACTTTCCGGTGCCACTCTTTCTTAATCAAAGTGAGCAGCTCCCACGCGGATTTCGTATGCGGATTCACGGCCGAGAAAACGAAAACCACGAGGTCGCTCTGCGGGATGTACTTCTCCGTGATCGTCTGATGATCTTTCACGATCGAGTTCGTCCCCGGCGTGTCGACCATGCTGATTTCGCGCAGAACTTCTTTTGGCAACGCGATCCGCTGCCAGGAATCACCCAGCGCTTCGATCCGGCGTTCCGCGCCGTAAACTAATTCCTGGATCCGGACCGTGCACGGTCCCGGCGCCACTTCACAAACGTCCTCCCGCAAAAGCGCGTTGATGAAGCTGCTCTTGCCCGCCTTCACTTCGCCGACGATAACCAGCAGCGCCGCAGCCTGGAGATTCGTCAGCCGCGCCCGGAGAATCTGGGTCGCTTCAACGTCCGCGCACCGTTCCGCCAGCCAGAGCGCGCGCTGAAGCAGATTGCGCAGAGTGTCGAACTGCTGTTTCAGCTCGGGGCTAAGAATCCGGGCGGAATGGTCGGCGTTTTCGGGGCCGGGTTCAGAGTGCAATTGCTGAAGCTGGTCCATGCTCGGCGTCGATCATATCGCGCCGGTCACATGCTGCCCACAAATTTCGTTATGAAAATTCGAATTTCGGATTTCGAGCTTCGAACTTACCCCGCCTGCGTCCCGCTGACCGTTACCTCCAAATCCCTCAGCAACCCTCCATGCAGTCCGTAAATCCAACCGTGCACCGCGAGTTCCTGCCTCCGCGCCCACGCATCTTGCACGATCGTCGTGCGGGATACGTTGCTCACCTGCTCGATAACGTTCAGCTCGCAAAGCCGGTCGATCGCTTGCGTTTCCGGGAGGGCCGCGATGGCTTCCGCGTGCTTTTGGTGGATGTCCTGGACATGCCGCAGCCAGTTATCGCTGAGCCCGAGCCGTTCTCGGCGCATCGCCGCCCCCACCCCGCTGCACCCGTAATGGCCGCAGACGATAATGTGGCGCACTTTCAGCATATCGACCGCGAACTGCATCACCGACAAACAATTCAGGTCGGTGTGGACCACGAGATTGGCGATGTTGCGATGAACGAATAATTCGCCCGGCGCTAGTCCCAATAACTGGTTCGCCGGCACCCGGCTGTCGGAGCAACCGATCCAAAGATATTGCGGCGCCTGTTGCTGGGCCAGTTCGAGGAAAAATCCCGGCGTCACCTGCCGGATCCCTTCCGACCAGGCGCGATTCTTTTCGAAAAGATGATCTAACGTTTCCATTTTTTTCGTGGAGAGCGACGCAACGTAGGCAGGAAGCGCCGGATTGCCAAGCTAGTAGGGCGAGACGCTGTCGGGCCTTCGTGGATTGACAGACGCATGTTCGGCTCGACAGCGTCTCGCCCTACCAAAAAAGCCGACCGCTGATGAAACGGCCGTGATCCGCGGTTGATTGCGAATACCGAATCGTCGTCACCAGCAAATTTCTTACTTCTTAATTCTTCCTTTTTACTTCGGGCCGAAGGCCCGGGCGTCGTCTTCCTCTAAAACGTCCATCACCCGTTTCTCTGGCGACAAATCAGCTCCGTAAAAGCGAACAAAACTTTCGCGTAAATCGTCCGGCACATCTTTCACGGTAACTCGACGCAACCTCAAGCTGACCATTCCGTTTTCCTTTTCCGTCTTCAGCCCGCCGAGTTGCGCCCATACCTCTTCGTCATCTTTCGCATTCCGGACCAACTCGACAAATTCGCCGACCTCCATCCCTAGATGTCGGAGCACAAGCCCACTCATCCCGCGCCCGATCTGATATTCGCCAATGTCACCGCCTGGCAGTCTCGCCCGCGCGACATCAATCATCCTCGGCAACATGCATAATCCGCCCAGCTCTTCCCTCGGCGATCGCGGCGGTTCTTTCGTGAGATCGAGCGGCGTCATTCCGTTTCTTACTTTTTCCTTCTTACTTCTTACTTTAAAACGTACGGCCAAAAAACGATTCCACCAATCACCGCCGCGGCGACCGCTGTGATGAGAACCGCACCTGCCGCGACATCCTTTGCATCGCGCACCAGCGGATGAAATTCCGGCGATGCCGCGTCCGCCAGGAATTCGAACGCCGTATTGAGTGCCTCCGCCGTCCAGACAATTGAGATCGCCAGAATGATCCAGCACCAATCGCCCGCCGAGATGCCCAGGAGAACGGCCGCTGCCAGGACAATGAGCGTCGCAGCCGCATGAACCCACGCGTTGTGCTGACACCGAATCATCCGCGCGATACCGGCCAGCGCGTGACGGACACTGCGCAGTCTCCCTGTGAATTCAAACGCTCTCGTCTCGGGAGCTCCCGTTCTTTCTTTCATGAACAGGCTAAGAGTTAGCCATTCGCGTCAGCGGTCGGGGAGGCTTTTGGCGGCAAAAACAAATCGGAATTGATCTGAAATGCATCGATCTTCCAAGTATCGCCCACTCGTCGCACCTGGATTCGTACCTGCGCCTGCCCATTCTCAAATGTGGCGTCCGCCATGTACTGGCCGATCGTGAACGAGCCAGTTTGGGAGAAGGCGCCGCTCGTGACGTTGCCGATCGGTTTCTCAAGTTTCTGGAGCCGGCCGAGGCGTCGGTAGGCGGTGAAGAGACGGTCCCAGTCGTCTTGCGACTTCACCGCAGCAAGTAATTCTGGTGAAGCGCGGTCGATCAGCGCTTGTGGATCCCATGCGTTCGCGATCTGAGGAACTGCGTCCTCGATGTAGGCCGTCGCCTCGTTGCCCAGGCGCAGTGAGCGCGGAATAAAAATCACTGCCAGGACTCCCGCGATCAACAGCAGCACAATTGAAATCGCGCCGCATCCGATGAGAATCTTTTTCACGCAGAGGTCAGTTGACGTCTAACGATCCCAGCTCAGCGACGAGGGCCACGAGACGCGCCGACCGCAATGCCGGTTTCATCCTTCATAATTTTTAAATCTTACTTTCCATCGCTGCCCGCCAGCCTGCTCGCGAAAGCTTTCGGAGTTCGCTCCATCGCATGGTTAGACGGTACGTGTGCAATCATCGGGGGCGTGACCTTAGAGTCTTTCCGATAACGATAATGTCCCATGGCTGCAATGGAACATCTTTTCCGCCCTCGACCACAGCCCTAATATCGAGCGTTGTGACCTGAGCGGCGCGAACTAGGTAAATCTTACTACCGCTGAAATCGCCGTAACCGCCGGCCGCAATAATGGCTTTGGCAACAGTCAGATCGCTCGAATAAGCCAATTCGATTGGTGCGAGGCGATCGCCACAGACGAAAACACGCTCCTCGGGCGTGGTGCTCGCGACAGCTGTGCTGGAGTACGCGAGCGCGACTAGAAAGATGCGGACAAATTTAACGAGTGGTCTCACCGTCTAATGAGAATGAGAGCGACGGCGGACGAGAGCGCGCTCCGAATACTTCTTAATTCTTAATTCTTCCTTCATACTTGTCATGCAGCGGTCCGCTGTTCGCTCGATCGCATGGTTAGGTCTCATTGTGGGGTCATGCGGTTTGCGATCTCTTCGGCGGAGTGACCGGGATGAAGAATCGCGGCGTAAGTGTAGTCGCGTCCGTCTTCGTGAAAGCGCGCGCTCAAGAGAACATCCTTTCCGCGTGGTGTGAACTCGATGTGCCGCATATACGACAAAACGGTGGGCATGATCTCCTGCGAGTCGCGAGGGAATTTTCGAGCGAGCTGCGCAGCAAACTCGCGAAATTGCCTTTCGCTGGTGGGCCACGCGTGATGAAAAAAGTAAAACTCGCCAACAAGGAGCGCAAACGCGGTAAACGTATTGGCGGGTCTCTCGGGAAGCGGTTTCTGCCGCGCCGCCAGGCACGTCTGACCGACCAAGAAAAGAAGAACAATGGCGAGTCGGCGCATGAGACCTAACGAGAACAAGATGAGCGACGGCGGACGAGGGCGCGCTCCGAATACTTCTTAATTCTTAATTTTTCCTTCATACTTGTCATGCGGCGGTCCGTCGTTCGCTCCATCGCCTGGTTAGGTCCGGGGTACGACGGGGCGTGAACGAAAAGATATGATAGCCCAAAGCGAAGTAAGTACGATGAAAAATATTGCGAGACAGAGCCGGGGCCAGCCCATGACAATCATCTCACGGATCGCCCAGGAGTATGGTGGGGCCTCATAGAAACACCACCTCGCGTGCTGCAAAACCGCGAAAATAAACAGAGCCGCCATCAGAAGCGAGAGGACAAACATCGGGACTGACAGCCACCTCGTGGGTCTGCGGAGAAAAGCGAGAGAGCAAAGGACCGCTCCACACGTGATGACCACCATCGGCCAGCCAACTGGTTCGTTCGGTGCTGTGGCGAGGTTAAGGGACCAGAGTATTGGCCAGATGCTCCAAACCAAGGCTGCTATTCCCGCTGCAAATATGTGAAGCGGGCGCATGAGACCTAACGAGAACAAGATGAGCGACGACGGACGAGAGCGCGCGTCGCTCGGAGTGGAAATGTGGAAGTCATCTCAAAAGTGGAGCGTACAGCAGTCCGCCGTTCGCTCCATCGCCTGGTTAGGTCTTTACGGGTTCTCATCTCCCTCGCGCAACTCGGATCGGTTGACTGCAAACCGCGTACTCAGCTCGCGCTCCAAATCGTCGAACTCCTGATGGTAAGAGTGCTGATGGGGAAAGTCGAGGGACAGGCCGGGCGCAATAGTATAACCGCGCTCGCGAAGCACGGACTCGAAACGCTCGAGCGGTCCGTAAGCGTAAATTAGGTTGTGGCGGTCATAAACGAGCATGCCGTCGTCTGAAGATCGAATCCAAATGTTATGTCGCCCATCGCTGTCCCAAAACTGCGCAAACTGCTGGAAGACTGCATCAAGCTCGGTTCGCGAAAGCTCGCCGCTTTGGTAGCGGCCGGGTTCACTCCGGCCGCGCGGCACGACAAGCACATAAAGAAGCAGGAACGGCTCGGCCAGAGCGAGCGTCAGCTCGCGAAGCAGCGCCGTGCCGTCAAATGACGCCGCGACGCCAAGGCGCGGCTGCGTGGAAGTCTTCTCCTGCGCGTACACTTTACCGAAATCGTGTGGCAGCCACTGATCGCCTTGCTGGGATGCGAACTTTGGGTCGCCGCGCGCCATTAGACCTAACGAGAACAAGATGAGCGACGGCTGGCGGCAAAGCGCATCGCCGCGGGTTCAGGGTGGAATTTCATCGAAAATGAGCAACCGAAGCTGCCAGCCGTTCGCTCCATCGCATGGTTAGATGGTCGCGTGTCATGGATGCGACTGCAACTCCGCCAACGCTCCGAATGGGTTGCTCCCGAGGGGGCGCCCGAGCAAGCTCATACGTATCGTCACGTATCCCACGCCGAAGTAATTTTTTGGGCAATCGTAGCTAAAATCCCAAGATGGCCCCCAGCCACCTGTAGCGCTACGCACTACGACAAGACGGCTGCGAACTCGCTCCCAAGGCTCCTTGTCCTTGGCAATGAGCGCGTCAGACCGCGAACTGGCGCACAAGTATGAGATCGCTACGAGAAAAGCGATCGCGAGCACAAATGCGCTGGCGGCGAAAAGGCGTTTCCTGCCCAGCTTTACCATCTAACGAGAATAAGATCAGCGGACGCCTACTGGAGACGAGCGCTGATCGGAGGTGGAATGGTTTAATCATGCAAAGTGTGAAGCGAACGACGGGTAGGCGTTCGCTGCATCGGCTGGTTAGATGTTTCGCGCGCCACGAAGAGTAGATCTCCGAACAAAAAACTTTCGCAACAGATCAAATCCAATACCGACGATAGCCCACTGTGCGCCGCCGAGAAAAAAGGATGTAATCGCGATGCTCTCACCGTGCGCGAAAGAGACGGATCTGAGGTACGCACCCGAGACGGGGATGTCCAGAAACAGCAGCCACAGCCAGCGCATCTCTGGCTCCGGACCGCTTGCGAATGCCCAATTGAGGGTGGCTATGAGAACAACAAGCGTATGCGCCGAAAACGCGCCGAACGCAAAAGGCCATCGTAGAATGATCGCTCGCACTAGGATTACATCTAACGAGAACAAGATGAGCGACGGCTGGCGGGAAAGCACGTGGCTGCGGTTTCTTCCTTCATACTTCTTAAATCTTACTTTCCATGGCTGCCAGCCGTTCGCTCCATCGCTTGGTTAGGCGATGGCGTAGCCGCCGGACAGACAACAGTCCCAAAATGCTGCTCAACAATAAAAGAACACTGAAACCCATCGTTACGAACCAAAGCACACCATAACCACGACCAATCCGATAGCCGTCGTAAACTGCGTCCTCGTAGGCATCGCGTGTTTCCTGAGGAAGCGCAGCTAGCTCGGGCGCGGTGAGCCCGAGATGCCGACTTGGATACCCATTCCAGTGAGTAGAGTGGAGCTGCTCCCAGCGACCCTCGTACTGGTTGTGCACGATAATCTGGAGAGCTGAAGTGATGTTGTAGATGGGTACCACTAGCGAAATAAACAACAACACGATGAAGAATGCTTTCACGAGGTTGGGGTGTATCGCCTAACGAGAACAAGATGAGCGGCGGCGAACGACGGCGCGCGTTGCTCGGAAGTGAAGTGTGGAAACCATCTCAAAAGTGGAGCGCAAAGCGGTCCGCCGTTCGCTCCATCGCCTGGTTAGGCCGTGGGCGCCGATAACAAATGTGCCTTCTGAAGCTCATCGAATAATCTAGCGCCAACTTCTGAGCATGAGTCAACGGAGAACTCCTCGGGGCCGAAGTAGTGCGAAAATACTGCCGCGACCTCGCGCGATGCATCCGCGGCGGAACGAATGTCTCGAATGCGAGTGACGAGACGAGCGATCTCCATGTCGAACTCGTCGCGTGGTGCACCGCTCGCGAGCAATGAGCCAGGATCCCAGGCGTTGATAACCGCGCCAACGACGTCAATGGCAGAATCGTAGTCCGCGCGAGTCTTCATGGGCCTAACGAGAACAAGATGAGCGACGGCTGGCGGGCGAGAGCGTCGCTGCGGGTCCAGGGTGGAGTTTCATGAAAAGTGAGGAACCCAAGCTGCCAGCCGTTCGCTCCATCGCATGGTTAGGCGTTCGGCCTCCGCAGTCTGGAAAGCCATCGTAGTCCGGCCACCGCGAGAAGCAAAAGGCCGAGAGCGAACGCCCAAAATGAAACAGGAGCGAAGTAGCTATACGCCTTACATGGGCCTGAGACGGGCCCTGGATAATTGTCCAAGAGAAGTGCGTCACACCCGCGGAAAAAGGCGAGAAGCAGCCAAATAATCATGGTAAGAGGCAACCAAGGAAGGAGCCACAAAGCAGTTTGGGTCAGCCGGGACATACGCCTAACGAGAATAAGATGAGCGACGGCTGGCGGGCAAGCGCGTCGCTGCGGGTTGAGGATGGAATTTCATGGAAGGTGAGGAACCAAAGCTGCCAGCCGTTCGCTCCATCGCATGGTTAGATGGTTGGCGTCGCATGCCCACTGACTTTCTCGCTAGTATATCTGCCCGCCGAGCGTCTTCGCAGCAGAAAAATAACGAGCGGCGCGATGAGAAGAAATGCAGCGACGCTCAGAAACCAAATAAAGGCCGGAAGCTCGCCAGCCTGGAAGCTCCATGCGAGCGCAAGGTACTCAAAGAAGTATCGCAAGTCGAAACCGTCGCCCCGGGAGAAGAACACGACGATATACGAGAGAGTCCATGCGACAGCATATGCTCCTAAGAGAGCGACCCCATATCGCGCAAACTTCTTCATCGTACACGCTCTCACCATCTAACGAGAATAAGATGAGCGACGGCGGACGAGGGCGCGCGTTGCTCGGATTGGAAGTGTGGAAGTCATCTCAAAAGTGGAGCGCACAGCGGTCCGCCGTTCGCTCCATCGCATGGTTAGGCCTATTGCGTGGGTTGGTGGAAACCTTTCTCTTGCACCTGCAGAAACTTCTTCGCGTTGAGCAGTGCCACGACTTTGCCATCGCTGCGGACCCACAGACGATCTCTATTCTGGTCCGGCGCGAGCTTCCAGGTCGTGCCCGGCGCCGCGCTGAGCGCAAGGATCTGCTGAACGTCAGACTCGGACAACTGGGGCACATCCGGCCGAGCGAATCCCTCACTCTTGCAGACGCCGCCAACATAACTGACGCCGACCATGAACCCGCGGTAGCCGTAGCCGAGCTCGCGAAAACTGCCGTGCTCGTGAAGCACTCGCTGCGCCTTCCCGTAGCGCGCCTCCACCTGCTTTACGGTCTCGCCGACTCGGGCATAAGCCGACGCAGCAGCCAGTGAGATTAACGTGATGATGGCGAGTGATGTTTTCATAGGCCTAACGAGAACAAGATGAGCGACGGCGGACGGGGGCTCGCGCCGCGAGCAGTGGAAGTGTGGGCGTCATCTTAAAAGTCGAGCGCACGGCGGTCCGACGTTCGCTCCATCGCTTGGTTAGGTCTTTGGTGCCAATACAATATTCAAAGTCTCCGTACTCAGTGTGCGTTTCTCGCGGTGAGGATGATAACCAGGGGCCTCGACGCTCAAGGTGCCCTCTCCATCGACGATGCCGTCGGAAAGAGGCGCAACGAACCAATGGTCAATTTCGGGCAAGCTGAAGTATCCGTGTATATCTGTGTGCGTACGCACGGTGCGCCCCTTGCCGTCCCAAGCGGCGTCTGCTGACATCGCTACGGTCGCAGCAGCTATCGGCTGGCCGGTCACCCTATTTACGACCCGGCCGGCAACGTGCGGGGCGTCGTGTGAATGATATGGGACGCATGCGGGCAAAATCGTCATCGCTGCAAAAACAAGGTATCGCATAGACCTAACGAGACCAAGATGAGCGACGGCGGACGAGGGCGCGCGTCGCTCGGAGTTGAAGTGTGGAAGTCATCTTAAAAGCGGAATGCACAGCGGTCCGCGGTTCGCTCCATCGCCTGGTTAGGCCTTGGTGACCTGCTCAAACGGTTTGTCAGTGGTGTCTGAAGGGCCATAGCTGAAAGCTCCGTCGGAACGATACGTGAGAACATACCCGTCGGGCAAAAAGAGCAACCACTGCTCAAGAAGCTCGTCATCATAGGGACCTGTAGAAATCTTTCCGCCGAGATCGAACATGAAACGACTGCAGCCGGACTCGGGTCGAAAGGAGAATTCGCTGAAAGCCTGGCCTTCCAAAGCGCGGCATCCCGTAACAATGCTTTCTCTAGTGGACTCGTTGCAAACAAGAACATTCCCATCCTGCGCGATGCTCCAGCCACAGCAGTAAAACATCAGATGCGCGTCTCCTCGGATGTGAACAGGTCGGCGAGCGTGAGAGCGCGGATCGTCGTCGCGGCGAGGGCGAACCTCGCCAATCTCTTGATGGGGTGCACCAAACTGCAGCGTCAAAAAAGAGCCATATCCTTGCTGGACGTGCCAACAAGGGACACCGCGAATCGTGGCGAACGCCTTGTCGATGATCTCAGGTGACATGTGGTTGGGGCCTAACGAGAACAAGATGAGCGACGGCTGGCGGGAAAGCGGGTCGCTGCGGTTTTTTCCTTCGTACTTCTTAAATCTTACTTTCCACTGCTGCCAGCTGTTCGCTCGATCGCATGGTTAGATCTCTCGCGTTCAATGCGCATACAACAAGATACACAGCAAGCCGCTGCCCCCGAACGTCGCGCCACCGATGACCAGCCAAGTGTGCAAACGTCGCCCCCGCTCAGTAAGGAGCTTTCGCGGCGGCATGCCGGTGCTGTAGAGCTCGGACATATCTTTGTGGGCGAGAACCTTTTCGCGATCGACGTGATACTTGAGCCTGAACTGAACGAAGAACGCGATGAAAAAGCCGATAAGCCCTGGAATCAGGGGCCATGGAAATGGGTGGTTTGTGGTGGCAGCGATCACTGAGATCTAACGAGAACAAGATGAGCGACCGCTGGCGGGAGAGCGCGTCGCTGCGAGTTGAGGACGGAATTTCATCAAACGTAAGGAACCAAAGCCCCCAGCCGTTCGCTCCATCGCATGGTTAGATGGTGGACGTGGATTCATCATCTCAGGTGGCGCAAAAATTCGATAAACATGAAAAGCATGCCCAGTGGCCCTAAGATCTTGACCCTCTTCAGAGCCGGATGGCCCGATCCCTTGAACCGAGACGCAGGAAGCCAGCCGAAGGCTAACAACGTGATGTACGTGGCAACCCCGAACCAGAGCAGTTCGTTCAACGCGGCCCAGCTCATAATGGCTCAACAGGAAGTGCTGTCGTGTGATGTGTAACCATCTAACGAGAACAAGATCGGCGACGCCTACCGAGGGCGAGCGTCAATCGGTGAGGGAGGGTTTTCGTCATGGGAAAAGCGGGCGGACAGCGGGTAGGCGTTCGCTGCATCGTTTGGTTAGACCTTTCGGGTGGCAAACATATCGGCTATCGGCGGCAAATAGGCCATGGCAATGAGCGCTCCCTGAAGAAGATAACCCACGTAGAACACAGGCGTCAGTGATGCCGGCAGAACAAGCGGGCCCATAAGAGGCATGCAGAGCGCGTAAACTAATGTAAGCCCAACGTATAGAGCTCTACCCCAAGGACGAAATCTCCAAAGTCCGATGAACGCCGTAAGGCCGACAACGACGACTGCGATGGACAGCACCAACATGAGCGCACGCGGAAGGTCACCGAACATCGCCGCTGGGCCGATAGGTTGCGACCGCAGGAACTCCGAAAGCGGAATCGGAAGCGTGGTGAACGGTAGTGCCCCGATGACTGCAGTGAGAATCGGGAACAAAACCGTGCTCACGATAAGGAGTTTGAAGACGAGACGTGGCTTCAAGGTCTAACGAGAATAAGATGAGCGACGGCGGACGAGAGCGCGCGTCGCTCGGAGTGGAGGTGTGGAAGTCATCTCAAAAGTGGAACGCACAGCGGTCCGCCGTTCGCTCCATCGCATGGTTAGGCCTTGGGCGTGGCTGTCAGTAAAATTTTTTCGGCGCTTTGTATGTGGGAGTATGGATGACTCTCCAACGGTGATTCAAGACAAATGCGACGACGGCCAAGAGACCACTGCCACTCTGAATCCAAATGGCGTAATCATACGGAAGATGCTCGAGGCGGGTGAGGTAAACCTCGGCAACACCGCCGATGCCCTTCACGTGTTCTGAGTAGATGCGGCCTGCCTCTGGATGGGGCTCACGGGGACGCGCGTTGTAGTAGTAGTATCCGATCTGGCCGAGAAATAAGAACGAGCCAAGAGCAGTCGCGAGAAGCGTGATCACAAGGACCTTTTGGAGTCTGCGAATGAGTGGCGCTGTCAAAGGCCTAACGAGAACAAGATGAGCGACGGCGGACGGGAGAGCGCGTCGCTCGGAGTGGAAGTGTGGAAGTCATCTCAAAATGTGACGCACAACGGTCCGCCGTTCGCTCCATCGCATGGTTAGATGTGTTGGCGTGGCTGATCACGAAGCGCAAAGAATAGGGCAATGCCGAATGCAAGAATGTTCATCTGCTCAGCTGTCCACAGCCACTCGGTCGCGACGAAATAAAGGCTCTCGCGGTGCGATGTGGCGTAACGCTCCATCGCGGCTGATATAAAGTAACTGCGAGCTGGCCCGCTCAACGCCAAGCGATCTGCAAAGGCGACCAGGAGCCAGAGCGCCGTGACGACGACCAACCAGCGTAGGGATGGACTAGGCGCAACGCGATACCGGCGGATCGTGGCAAACAGAACGAATGCAACGCCAACGGTCGGCACAGCGACCTTCAGTAGCTCAATCAGGTAGAACTGTGTCGGGGTGGAGGCTGTCACATCTAACGAGACACAAGATCAGCGACCGCGCCCCAGAGCGCGCGTGGCCGCAAGCACGACGAACTAGCGACACGGAAGCTACGCATCGGAGCGGGGCGCGGTTCGCTGCATCGCCTGGTTAGACCTTTTCGTGGCAAACACATCGGCGACCGGAGGTAGGTAAGCCATCGCGATGACGGCTCCCTGAATAAGATACCCGACGTAAAATAGCGGTGTCAGTGACGCGGGGAGAACGAGCGGACCCATAAGAGGCATGCAGACAGCGTAGACTACCGTAACCGCCACGTATAGCGCTCTACCCCAGCGTCGGAATCTCCAGAGGCCGACGAACGCGGCGAGAACAACGATCACGACCGCGATGCCGAGCAGCAGGATGAGCGAACGCGGGAATCCGGCGAACATCGCTGCTGAACCGGTGGGCTGCGACCGCAGGAACTCCGAAAGCGGAATCGGAAGCGTGGTGAACGGCAGTGCCCCGATGACTGCAGTGAGAATCGGGAACAAAACCGTGCTCACGATAAGGAGTTTGAAGACGAGACGTGGCTTCAAGGTCTAACGAGACACAAGATCAGCGACGCCTACCGAGAGCGAGGGTTGATCGGAGGTCGAATGGTTTAGTCATGGGAAGTTTGGGGCGAACGCCGGGTAGGCGTTGGCTGCATCGCATGGTTAGGCGGTTGCGCATGGCTGGAGGAAGACGACATGCAGGAATACCGAGTCAGAAACGCGAGCCCCCAAATAGCTGTTGCTAGCTGGGATAAAGTTTCCGAGCTCGAGAATGTTGTGGCCCGAATGCACGACCGACACCGAGAAGCTGCCGCGGGCGCCGTCGAAGGCAATCGAGAACGTGAGAGGCGGTAAGCCCCGCAGTGCCAAGTGTGCCGCATCAACTCGATGGCTCGTGCCGCGATGGAAGGCAAAGTCGGTAAGCACATCCGATGGCTGATCGGCACCCTCCGGAACGCCCCGGCTGTAGGAAGCTCGCACCGCAACGTGGATATCTTCATCGGAATGGCTCATCGCGTGATTATCGCCTAACGAGAACAAGATCAGCGACGCCTGCCGGGGGCGAGCGCTGATCGGAGGTGGAATGATTTAGTCATGTGAGATTTCGGGCGAACGACGGGTAGGCGTTCGCTGCATCGTTTGGTTAGATCGCTTTAGCTCGGCTTGGGCTCGCCGCGCGTCTGCGCGCCGCGCTCTTTTCCGCAGAGAGTGCACGAGCAAGATGCCCCCCAGAACGAGACACAGAATGCCGCTGATGTAGGCTTGCGACCCGGAGATGTACCACAGTGGAGACGCCAGCTGTCCGGTGACCAGCGCCCTGATGCCAGCCAGAACCATGACAATCCCAAGTAGGAGAGGGCCGAGCTCGTCGGACTTCATCTTTGGAGAATCTGATGGCGCTTGGGGCATGTAGATCTAACGAGAATAAGATCAGCCACCGCTGGCGGGAGTGCGTGTTGCGGCGGGCGACGGGGTTGGAGTTACAAAAACCTTAGGCGTACGCTGGCCAGCGGTTGGCTGCATCGCCTGGTTAGACCTGTAGGGCAAAAACTGCAAGCCGGTAAGCATAACCGATAGAACGCCGAGTGCCACAGAAAGCAAAGCCAACAAGCCGGCGAGCCGGATGGTGGGATCCGGATGAGAAAGCGCAAAGCGAGGAAATGCCCACCAGGGCGCGGAACTCACCGTGAGCTTTAGGGGCTGGTCCACGTCATCGGCGCGGCCGAAAAGATCAAGCCATGCACCCCAATCGAGAACTAACTGGCCTGTACCGGCGGTGGGGGAACCTTCCAACTGCGTCGAAAATCGAAGCACGCGGTAAACGGACTTATGCTCGCTAGTAATCTTGCACCACTTGCCATGGCCCCAACGTCGATCCGCTCGCGGCGGGACCCAGCGCCAAGAAACAGCGAACCACCCGGCAGGGAAGTCGGCACGCTCCGAAAAGGCGGTGGGGCTTATGCGTGTGAATGTGCCTTCGAACGGTGTCATGAGGGTCTAACGAGAACAAGATGAGCGACGGCGGACGAGGGCGCGCGTCGCTCGGATGGGAGGTGTGAAAGTCATCTTAAAAGTGGGGCGCACAACGGTCCGCCGTTCGCTCCATCGCATGGTTAGACCTCATTGTGCTAGTCCGGTGTTGCACTCAAGCACTTGTCGATAACGAGGTGAAGCACAATCGTGCGAGTGTGCGCTGCTACGCGAGAAGGCACGACTATCTGTGTCTGGGATTGGATATGCGTAATCTTGCCGGACTCTAAAGTGTGTTTGGGGGAGTCGAGGCTAAGTAGCTGGAACCCGTCGCGGTCGAGCAGGCGGAACACGAAATGAACTTCGTACGTCGCCTGCTCAAGCGGCATCGCAGTAAGAGGACCTCCCTTCGTCTGAATTACCTTCTCCTTACGGTACTTCTCCGGAAGCTTCGTGATATCGAGGCCATCCGCACCGATATCGACAACGTAGCCGAGCGGCGCGCTAGTGCCGCTGGTCGAAGTCGCCGATAAGAACTTCGCTTTCCCCGAAAGCGAAGTGATACTGGGTGTCGCGATATCAGACTCAACTATCGCCGCTTCCCCGTAGCTGACCGACAGAGGCGCGCCGACATCCACAGAATTGCCGTGCGGCACGGCTGCATCCGACTCGGTCGCGACGAGTGCGAACCATTGGGACGGGAAGCTGGAACGAAGAGCGACGAGTGCGCCCGCAATACCGATAACGATGCCGACGAGAAGCGCGACGCCTGCAAATGTGAGTTGCTTAGCGCGTGACATAGTGGGCGGCTTTGAGGTCTAACGAGACACAAGATCAGCGACGGCTGGCGAGAGAGCACATGATCGCGCACAAAGTGTTGAAGTCGCCCAAAATCCAAGCCCGCAGCTGCCAGACGTTCGCTGCATCGCCTGGTTAGGCCTCGCAGTATACATACGGGTAAATCCGCCCGTCTCCACCACTCTCAATGACCAGGAAGTGCTCCAACTGTGAAGCCGACTTACCAGGACTGAAAAGCGAGGGGGCGGCACGGATAATAGCGCATTCCGTCCGCGCAGCAGGTATAAACAAGCGTACCTCCCAAAGATGCCGAAAACGGCGAAAGTGATAGATCGCATGGTGATGCGGATTGAACTGCCATTCGCGCTCAGAACACGCACCATATGCGACAACATACGCCGCCAACAACAGCAGTCCCGCTATCGCGACACGACGCATCTTCATGGCCTAACGAGAACAAGGTGAGCGACGGCGACCGGGAGCGAGGGTGGAGAACATGCAGGACATTGTACGTACTCTGCGCGTGGAGACAAGGCGGGTCGCCGTTCGCTCCACCGACTGGTTAGATGGTTGGTGTGGCAGCATCTGTTGCACTCTTCCCGATCGGCGGGAAAAGCCGCTGCGCTTCCGCAAGAAATTCCCGCAGAACTTCGATTGGTACAGACGTTCGATCGAAAGTGTTCACAGTGAGCGCGCCTGTCGCATCGCTGAAGAACGCCTCCATCACGGGTGCCTCTGTGCGATCATCAACCACAAGTTCGAGGAACATGCCATCCCGTTGAACGTCGGAGCCGCGTGTTGTGTGGTAGCTGTGACCTGAATGGCTGATGTCCATCGCGACGGTCTCACCATCTAACGAGAATAAGATGAGCGACGGCGGACGACAGCGCGCTCTGCTCGGAGTGGAAGTGTCGAAGTCATCTGAAATGTGAACGCACAGCGGTCCGACGTTCGCTCCATCGCATGGTTAAATCTATTGCGTAGCTCACTCACTGACTTTGAATTGACTGCTCTTTCTGGGCGTGACTGCACTGATCGCACAGTCCGTCAGGGTCGAGATGCAGAGGCTGGAAGTATTGGCGCAAATTCTCGCCGTGAAAATCTGGATCATCATTTGGTGGCATGTCAGGGCAGTGCCCGCGCCTGCCGCAGGCCAAGCAGGTGACGATCCAATGCGCAAATCGTGGGTACTTCCGAATGTAGTCTTCGCCATCTTCGCCGCGACGAATGCTCATAGATCTAACGAGACTCAAGATCAGCGACCGCTGGCGAGGGCGCGCGTCGCTGCAGGTTTAATGTGGAAGTCATCGAAAGCTAGAACTCGGAGCGGCCAGCGGTTCGCTGCATCGCCTGGTTAGATGCTTTTGGCGGTCGCACTAGTCCCTTACATTGCTTGGGCGCTCCAGCCAGCCTTCGGCAACTCTCCCGAACTTACGCTCGAACGTATGAGGCCGCGGGTCGCCGAGCTCCGTGTAAACGATACGAAACACCGCGTGAACTGGCATAGTCTCGCCCGGGAACGGAGTCATGGTGTGTGAAACACTCTGGACCGTGCAAGCCGGGTGGTCACGCTTGAACTTCTGCGCAACCTGCTGATCCGACGGCAGGCCGAGACATGCGACGAGCTGCAAGGCAGCCGCGAGAACAATACATCTGCTGACGATGCGCTTTAGCATCTAACGAGAACAAGATCAGCGACGCCTACCGGAGGCGAGCGCTGATCGGAGGTTTAATGGTTTGGTCATGAGAAATGTCGGGCGAATGCCGGGTAGGCGTTCGCTGCATCGTCTGGTTAGATCATTCGCGTGACTTTGCTCTGTGCCAAGTAACTGGCTCTTTTCCTCTGGTCGTCAACGTGTCTCCGCGCAGAACATAAGTCTGCTGAAGAGGCGCAGTCCAAAGGTGAAGCGCGGGTGGAATGTCTTGGGGCCGCGGCGAAACAAGTTTGAGAGCGGACCACTGAACCGTGAGAGAGGAATCGCGACCAGTTATGCTGGTGGAATAGCATGACTGAACAATGTGGAGCGGCGCTGGTGGGTTCGGGCGGCGTAAGGTGAGCGTGATATCAGAAAGTTGGGTGCTCTTGCCGTGCGCGTTGATCGTAAGTGTGCCGCGGCCTTCAGTGTGCAACCCCTTAGGCGTGGTCATCGACCATGTGCGATACCACGTGCCATCGAACGATGACGCGGGCTCGGCACTACCCCGCACTAACGACACGAACATCAGGAATACAAAGATCGACGTGGCCTTCATGATCTAACGAGAACAAGATGAGCGACGGCTGGCGGCAAAGCGCGTTGCTGCGGGTTGAGGGTGAAATTTCATGGAAGGTGAGGAACCAAAGCTGCCAGCCGTTCGCTCCATCGTGTGGTTAGGTCTGATCGTGGGTGATCGGGCCCCGGACGAGGAATGGGGCGAGGCTCGATGACGGTGCCATCCATGAGCACCAGTATGTCCAGATAATCCCCCCCGAACACTTCTATCTTTTCCGGATAGTCGCGGCGGAAAGAAACCTCGTAAAGCCAATGGGTACCCTCACCGCCATCCACAAGGCGAATCGCGTCGAGGTGCCATGCCTGCCTCGGTGGCACGAGGCGGTCTAGTTGCTTACGGGCCATCGCTTGTGCGCGACCTGGCGGCAGTGGCGGAATCTCTTCGACGTGGGGCGACCATTTGGGGGCGCGCTCGATCTGCGTCCAAGTGGCCTTCGACTGGAAATGCTGTTCCCCAACATCCCCATACGCGGCGTAAAACGCCGAATCGCTATCCGCGGCGATACATGAAGCTCCGACCACGAACGCAAGAAAAACGCGGCGCATGAGACCTAACGAGAACAAGATGAGCGACGGCTGGCGGGAGAGCGCGTCGCTGCGGGTTGTGGGTGGAATTTCATGGAAAGTGAGGAACCAAAGCTGCCAGACGTTCGCTCCATCGCATGGTTAGACCGGCGGCGCTGGTACAAGATAGCGCGAATCGATCTCTCCTCCAGTGTAGCCGCTTTCTCCCTCGCCATCAGTCTGAGGCTCATCAAAGCGAACGGAGTAAAAAACCAAGGTGCCCCGGAGCGAGCTAACCTCGCGCGAACACGCATCTGGGCTGGCACCGTGCCATGCCGAACGCTCAATCGTCCCGAAGGCGCCTTGCGCCCAATGGTGATCGCTCGCGATCTGCACACGATCTCCAATACTGTAGGTGTGCTCCATGGGTCTAACGAGAACAAGATGAGCGACGGCGGACGAGAGCGCGCGTCGCCCGCAGCGAAGATGTGGAAGTCATCTCAAATGTGAACGCACAGCGGTCCGCCGTTCGCTCCATCGCATGGTTAGATGTTTCGGCTGCCACGGAGAGAAGCGCCTCGCATAAGACTGCGTCGCACCAGATCGAGAATCAAACCAACGAGTGCCCATAGTGCTCCGCCGATGAGGATGCATGTGATGGCGGCCGGAAACCCGTACCGCGGGTTGACGATGTCTTCCAACGGGGAAACCGGAAAGTCGAATAGACGGGCGAACAGCCAGATCATATCTCGCTCGACATCGCGGCTCGATGCGAGCCAAAGGATGTAAACCCCAAGAATGAGCAGAGCGTGCAAACAAAACAGCCAACAGGCGATCGGCCAACGTTTGAAGACGGCGATCGCGCTCATACATCTAACGAGAACAAGATGAGCGACGACTGGCGGGAGGGCGCGTCGCTGCGGGTTGAGGATGGAATTTCATGGAAGGTGAGGAATCAAAGCTGCCAGCCGTTCGCTCCATCGTTTGGTTAGATGCGGGCGTGGCTTCAGTGATGGCGTTTCCATGTGAGTGTTATCCCGTCGTTCGGGTTGGTAGCGGCAAAGCTGTCTTTCTGGACATGTGAAACGTAGAGGCGCGCTTCTTTTCCGATCGACTGCTTCATATCTGGCACTCGAGTGTCGAGGATGCGCATCACGAGCTGTCCACGCTCGAGAAGCCAAGTCCCCGATGCGTATGGCGAATCACTGTCCTCGAACCGCTGAGAGAATGTGTGATCAGGGGCGAACGTGATGATCGTACAAACGTCCATGCTGCAGATGGGAATCCATGAACCGATGATCTGTGCTTCGGAGGGCTGCGACCCGCAGGCGGCGAAAAGAAGGCCGACAAGGCAGACGGCGTGATGTGGTCTCAGCATCTAACGAGAATTAGACGAATGTTCGTAATTAAAGGCGAACATTTTTCGCCTATTTCGGGACATAAGTCGTTCAAATTGCGGAAGAGCTTGATCAATCATCGTCGAGTGGGCTGGGAATTCCCAGGCCGGGTTTGTTCAAGACGTGGGTGTAGATCATCGTGGTCGAAACGTCTTTGTGCCCAAGCAACTCCTGGACGGATCGGATGTCGGTGCCCCGCTCCAGGAGGTGAGTCGCGAAGCTATGTCGAAAAGTGTGACAACTGGCGGCCTTGGGAATGCCGGCGGCGCGAATCGCCAGCTTGATCGCGTTCTGGAGATTTTTCTCGGAGACATGATGGCGCCGAAGGGCATGGCTGCGTGGATCGACCGTTAATTTAGGTGCGGGAAAGACGTATTGCCACCGCCAATCTTTCGAGGCATTTGGATATTTCCGGTCCAGAGCGAAAGGAAGGTAGACAGAGCCGCCGCCGCGGGCGAGATCGTGCCGATGCTTCTCGCGAACGCGCGCGAGATGTAAATGGAGCGGCGATTTTAACCGGGCCGGCAATATCGTGCGGCGTTCACGCATGCCTTTCCCGGCACGAACGATGATCTGATTGTAACCGAAGTCGATGTCTTTGATCCGAAGACGCAGCATCTCCAAAAGGCGCAGCCCGGCGCCGTAAAGCAATTCTGCCATGAGACGATAATCCCCATCCAGGCGCCCAATGACTGCCCGCGCCTCGGCCTTCGTAAAAACGACCGGGACCTTAGGCGGGCGTTTGGCGCGTTTAACGTCGTCGATGAAATCCAGCTTGCAGTCGAGCACCTGCTGATAAAGAAAGAGCAGCGCGGAGAGCGCCTGGTTTTGAGTGGACGCAGCCACGTTCCGATTAACGGCAAGGTGCGATAGAAAGGCGGCGATCTCCGCTTCGCCCATGTCGGTGGGGTGCCGCTTTTTGTGAAAGAGGATGTACCGGCGGATCCAGTCGACGTAGCTCTGCTCGGTGCGGATGCTGTAGCGTTTGACGCGTAGATGCCAACGGACGCGATCGAGCAATTTCGGCGACGCGGAGGAGAGCGGAGCGGAAGCGAGCATGGGAGGAAAGCCGCCCGAAGTCTCTAGCAACCGTGGGCGGCAGGCAATCAAAAACCGAGCAGAAGTAGACGGCGAACCCGTCCGGACGAGAGCTACGGCGGGGCAGGCCGCCCAATGTCCACCGTCAAATGGAGACGAAAGCGACAGAGACTTACTTCGCTGGTTTTGGTTTTGAAGTGAGGACGCGGTAGGTGGCGAGGGCGTTGAGGATCTCGGGGTCGCCCTGGGCCCAGGCGTTATCGATCGTCAGGCGTTTGAAGCGCCATTTCTGGCCGTCCCTGACCAGCTCGCAATCGTAGCGATTCATGAGGAGGGCGTTCTCGGCGCCGCGCCGGGAACCTTCGCGAGGCATGAAGTGTTGCGACATGACGTAGGCGGAGAGCGTGGCGGAATCGTCGCTGATCTCGATCTGGAGATTGCTCGGGGTGTGGCTGGTATCGAGCGGGCCGATGAGGGGCAGAACGGAATCGAGGATGGCTTGCCGGCCTTCGACGCGTGGGAAATCGAGGTGAAGTTTTTTACCGGCAGGCCGGAAATCGAACACGCAATCTTCGGTGAGCGCGGATGCGAGTGAATCCGCGTCGCCATGGTCGAGGCCAAACGCGTAGCGGTGAAGGGCGTCACCGATTTCGTAGCGGTCGTTGGCCAGTTGCGCGAGGTCGTTGCTCATAGGATGAGAGACGTTCCAATACCCAATACCCAACGTCCAATCTGACTTTTCCCCGGAGAAATCGACCGCGGATTACGCGGATAACACGGATGCAACAAGAATCCGGAAATCCCCATCCGGGATATCCGCGACATCCGCGGTTTAGATTAAGTATGCCGTGACGTTATTGCAGCGGCCCTGACATAATCGGGGCGTGCTGACGATTGAGAAAATTTCGAAACGGTTTCGAGCGGGGAATTACGGGGTGCGCGATCTTTCGCTGGAGGTGAAGTCGGGCGTGATCGGGTTGCTCGGGCCGAACGGCGCGGGGAAAACGACGTTGATGCAGATGATCGCGACGATCACGCGGCCCACAAGCGGGCGGATCCTGTTTCACGGCCAGGACGTGGCGAAGCGGCCTAACGAGTTACGGCACCGGCTCGGTTATTTGCCGCAGGATTTCGGCGTCTACGACAACCTGACGGCGACCGAGTTTCTCACTTACTTCGCGGCGCTCAAAGGCGTGCGCTCGAAGAAGCGAGTCATGGAAATGCTCGAGAGCGTCAACCTGCATGGCGTGGCGAACCGCACCGTCGGTGGGTTCTCCGGAGGAATGAAACAGCGGCTCGGCATCGCCCAGGCGCTGATCAACGATCCGGAGCTGGTCATCGTCGACGAACCGACGGCTGGGCTCGACCCCGAAGAACGGGTCCGTTTCCGGAACGTCCTTTCGGAAATTGGTTTTGGAAAACTGGTGATCCTGTCGACGCATATCGTCTCCGACGTGGAATCGATCGCGACGGAGATCGCGGTGATGAAAGAAGGGTCGCTTCTCGCGATGGCGACGCCGGAAACCCTGTTGCGAATGTGCGACGGGCACGTCTGGAAAAGCGTCGTGAGCTCCGAGCAGTTCGATCAGCTGCGGACGACGCTGAAAATTTCGAGTGCGGTCCGGAAACCGGATGGCGTGCATATCCGATTCGTGGGCCCGGCGGCGGCGATTGCCGCGGACCAGGCGGAGCCGGAGCTGGAGGACGCGTTTCTTTATTTGATGAACTTCGGATCGGGTCCGTCTGCGCCGCCATTTTATCCTAAGGACGGGACAGCGCCCGTCCCTCCATCGCCATGACGGCTTCGCTCTCGCGGATCGGCGCTATTGTGGGCGCGGATTTCCGGATCCGATTCCGACGTGTCTCGACGGTGATCGTGTTTCTTTTGCTGAGCGCGTTTGCCTACGTCTGGATTCCCGCGCCTTCCACCGGGCGCACGTTGATCCAGATCGATGGCCAGCGCGCGATCTACAATTCCGGCGCGATCGGGATGGGCACGGCGTCGCTCGGGATGATTTTCGTGGGCCTGTTCGGGTTCTACGTGATCTCGAATGCAATCCGGCGCGACGTCATCACTCGCTGCGGCGTGATCGCAGCTTCGACGCCGATGCGCTCAGGCGAATATCTGCTCGCGAAATTCCTCGGGAACCTCGCCTTCCTGGCGACCTTCGTCTGCGGATTCATGCTCAGCTCGATGGCGATGCTTCTCGTGCGCGGCGAAGCGCGGATCGAGCCGCTGGTGTTCATCGAGCAATATCTTCTGCTCACTCCTCCGGCGATCGTGTTCGTCTCCGCGGTCTCAGTCCTGTTCGAATCGATCCGCTGGCTCTCAGGCAAACTGGGCGACGTCCTTTATTTTTTTCTTTGGATGACGGTGATCGGACTGGTGGTGGCCAACGAAACCACGCGTGGCGCGATCAATTGGGCGCGCTGCTTCGATTTCACGGGGTTCGGCTTCATGATCGATCAAATGCAGCGGAGCTTGCACACCAACTCAGTTTCGATCGGCGCGTCGGACTTCGATGCCACGAAACCAACCATTCTTTTTCCCGGGTTAACCCTGACGCACGAGTGGATCCTGCCGCGGCTCGTTTCGCTGCTGACTCCCCTCCTCCTGCTGCCCGTCGCGGCGCTCTTTTTCCATCGGTTCGATCCGGTGCGCACGAAACAAATCTCCGGAAAAGGCCGGCGGAATTGGCTCGGCAAAATCCAAAATCTTTTCAAACCGCTGAGCCGCCAAGCAGTCACGCTCCTGACAATGCCGGGGCGCGGCGGATCGTTCGTCGGGGCCATGTGGGTCGACGCGCTGTTGACGTTGACTCTGCTTCCGTTCGCGTTTGTGGCGTTCGTCGGGATCACGATCGCAAGCCTCTTCGCGCGGCCAGCCGCGCTCCTGCCGATCGTGTTTGGACTGCTGGCTATCATGGTTTCGGACGTCGCGACGCGTGATGGGCGCGCGGGAACGCTTGCGAGCGTGCGGGCCGTGCCACGGCTGAGAGAGAACTACGTTTGCTGGAAACTCATTTCGACGCTGCTGCTCGGTCTTCTATTTTGCGCGGGACCGTTGCTCAGGACAATTTCACACGGCTGGGTAGCGGTCGCGGCGCTGATTTGCGGAATCGCCCTCGTCGCATCAATGGCAACCGCGCTTGGTATCCTGACCGCAAACCCGAAGACGTTCATCGTCGGGTTTTTGACTTTCTGGTATGTGGTGATGAATGACAAAGGCGCGAGTCCGCTCTTGGATTTCGCCGGGTTTTACGGCCGGTTCACGGGAACGACCATCGTGCTCTATGTTTGCCTGAGCATCGCTGCAATCGCGGTCGCCCAGGTTTTTTATCGGGCACGGTTAGCGCGCGGATAACGCCCGGAGGGACGTGCTTCTGCGCGTCCGATTGTAGCATGTCCAAAGGGAAGGCGGACGCGCAGAAGCGCGTCCCTCCGAATTAGAAAAGGCGAGCGCTGTGTCGCCGTGACGCGCGCTCGTACGGCGACAGAGCGCCGTCGCTACAGCAAAAACCAAAGAAGCGCGCTTAGAACAACGATTCCGACTACGACAGTTCCGAACACGATTGCATCCTGCAGGCGCGCGCGCCGCGCCGCCTGCGCGTATGGCATTCGAGTGAACGTGACCATCGTGTAGAGAGGCAGGTAAATCCCGGGGAGGACGGCCTCGAGCCAGTGATCGAGTTTCTTCTTCGCGCGAAAAGTTTTCGACGCGGTTTTGTCCCGCATCTCGATAAAGTTTTGGACGGCGAGATCGGCGAGAGCGTCGGCGTTCTGTTTTCGACGTTCGAAATAATCGGCGAAGGCGCGCTCTCGATTTTCCGGAAATTTTTTCAGGCATTCATCAAGGACGACGCAATCTTCGAACGCCGCGTTCATCCCCTGCCCGTAAAACGGAACGACGGCGTGGGCGGCGTCGCCCACAAGCGCGACTTTGTCTTTATGAAACCAGGGCGCGCATCGAATCGTGACCAGCGAGCCGGTCGGGTTTTCGCGGAAATCTTCAAGCAGCGTCGGCATGAGTGGAACAGCATCCGGAAATTCTTCCTCGAAGAAACGGCGGATAGCCTCATCGCTAGTCGTCGTCTCGAAACTGCGCGGCCCTTTGAATTCCCAAAAGAGGGTGCAGGTGAAGGAACCGTCGGGATTCGGCAGCGCGATCATCATGAAACTTTTTCGGGGCCAGATATGGAGCGCATTTTTTTCCATGCGCCAGGAGCCCTCGGCCGTCGGTGGGATTGTCAGCTCTTTATAGCCGTGAGCGAGATAGCTTTCGTCGTATTGGAAATTCGGAATTTGCTTCTGCATCGATTGGCGGACGGCAGAGAAGGCGCCATCGACTCCGATGATGGCATCGCCGGTGACGGTGGTGGTCCGATTTTCTGCGGGTGAGACACCCGCCCCTACATCAGTTTGAACGAGATGCGCGGTCGCTGCATCGAGATCGATGCTGGTGCAGCGATGATTGAAGAAGACGCGGACGTTAGGGTAACGCAGGGCCGCTTCAATGACGGTCGTGTTGAGCGCGGCGCGGCCGATCGAGTTGATGTGATTGCGCGGGTCGCGGTCGTAGGGAGAGAAATGGAGTTCGCCCGATTTGTCATGGATCATCCGGCCAGGCATCGGGATGGCGTGCTGGAGAACTTGATCGGCAATGCCGAGCTGTTCGAGCGCGTGAATGCCGCGAGTCGAAAGCGCGAGATTGATCGACCGCCCACCGACGATGTTGCCTTCGCGCGGATCGGCGCGACGTTCGTAGAGTTCCACTTCGTAGCCCCGGCGGCCGAGATAGGCCGCGAGCACTCCGCCGGCGAGGCCGCTTCCGATCAAAACAAATTTCATAGCCATGAGACTGAACCGTGCTCCAAATCATCTCGCACAGCGGTCACAAAGGACACAACGTAGACGATCTCGGATAGCGCGGCAGGGCTTTGAAAAAGTAGGGCGCTACAACGGGAAGCTCTACGGCTGAAAGATCGCGGGGAATTTAAAGCGGTAGACCCAAAGCAGGAAAAGGGAGAGGGCCGCCGTCACGACCGCGATCGGAATACCTTGAGGCTCAAGGAAGACGTGAAACAGGACGATGTTTACGATGATCGGTCCGAGCAAGGTCAGCCCGAGCCCGACGAAGCGCGCGCCGAGGAGAAGGCAAAGGCCGCCGAGCACCTGTAAAACCGCGATGACATACATATAGCCGCTGCTCATCAAGGCGGTGATGAATGCGCCGGCCTGGCCGTGCATTTCCGGCGGCTTGCCCATGAATTGAAAAAACGCGTTCAAGCCGAAGACGACGAACGCTAGACCCAGCAGGACACGAACAATGACGATGACGTATTTCATAAAGTGTTATCCCGTGATTATCCGACTTCGGCCTGAAATGGAATTCTTAACTGCGGCCCGAGCAGACGCGCTCGCTGGTGCGATATGACTGTAGCGACACTGGTCCTCGAATTGTCATGGCGGAAGAACAACCAACGGCGTCGGCCTCCCGGGAATCTATCCATCCTCAGCCTCTCAAGGCGATTCTCCTCGTGGACGACGACAAACAGCTGGCCTCGGCTTTGCAGTGGATCCTGGCGGACGAAAATTATCTCGTCGACGTCGCCTACGACGGAGAGGAAGGGCTCCTCAAGTTGAAGGTCCACGAATACGACGTGATTATTTGCGACCTCCTCATGCCGCGGCTCCGCGGCGATGAATTTTATTTCCAGGCAACCGAACTGCGTCCGGCCCTGGCAGAACGCTTCATTTTCATCACCGGGTTTGCGGCCGATTCCGATAACAAACGCTTCCTGAGCGAGCAGGGACAGCGGCACCTGGTCAAGCCGTTTCCAATTAATGAATTGATCGAGGCGGTGAAGGAATTGCTTGCCGCCGATGTGTAACACGCGGCCATTGATATTCCGCCCGAGGTAGGGACGGCGCGCTGCGCCGTCCGGGCGCTTTATGCTTCAAACGGGCCGTAGTATGCGCCCCGGCGGACGCCGCAGCGCGACGTCCCTACCCAAAGTCATTTGAAGAAGAATTGCGCGAACGCGGTTTCGCAGTCCCAGTAAATCATCGCGAACGCGGCGAGATCGAACGCGACATGCGCGATCATTAAGAGGAAGAGGCGGCCGGTCACGGCGAAAGTCGTTCCGAAGACCAACCCGACGACGGTCGCGTTTTGGACCCCAGCTAGTCCTTGGAAACCATAGTGCGCGAAGCCAAACCACAGGGAAGTCACCAGCACCGCGATCGCTTTTGCCCAGACAGAATGCCCGAGTAATTTCCCGAATCGCTCGAAGGCCCAGCCGCGGAAGACGGTTTCTTCGCCAAATCCCGCGGTGACAAAGATCAGGTAGAGCATCCCGGGCACTTCGCCGGGATTGTGAGCGAGGAAATGGAACGGGGCGTTGACCGGAGGCGCGCCGAGCAGCGGCATGACGATCGATTTCATCGCGACTTTGAGTGCGACGCCGAAAACAATTCCGATCGCGATCGTGCGCAGCCAACTGCGCGGCCGGACGTAACCGATCTCGCGCCACGGTGTGCGCGAGAGCCAGGTCCAGAGCACGGCGAGAATTCCGCTGAGCGGTGCGATCAAAAAATTCCCCGCGAGGACGAACAGGATCGAAAGAATCCCAAGTGGACCGAAACCACGCAGGCGCGCCGCGACATCATCGGGCTGTAGCGGCGGTCTGCGACCGCCGATCTCCTCTTTATTCACTGATGGCCGGCCAGAATTTGGACAAAGCGCCACACGTCGTGAAATGAGTTGTAAAGCGGCGTGGGCGCGGCGCGGATGACGTTCGGCTCACGGAAGTCGGCTTTCACCCCCGCGGCTTCGAGTTCCTTGTGCAATTCTTTCGGATTTTGATGGGCAAGGATCGAGAGCTGACAACCGCGCGCATTCGGGTCATGCGGCGTGATAATTGTGAAACGATTTGATCCGGCGCGTTCCAGGAGAAATTCCAAGTACCCGGTGAGTCTTTCCGATTTCTTCCGCAACGCCGTCATCCCGCCCGCTTCATCGAAAATGGCAAGCGAGGCGAGCAACGGCGCCATCGAGAAAATCGGTGGGTTGCTGATTTGCCAGCCATCCGCGGAAGCGACTGGAATAAATTCTGGCTCGAGCTGCATGCGGAACCGGGTGTTTGGATCGTTCCCGAACCAGCCGGCGAGCCGCGGCAACTCGGTGTTCGTGGCGTGGCGCTCATGGACGAACGCTCCGGCGACCGCACCCGGGCCGGAATTAAGATACTTGTAGGAACACCACACCGCGAAATCGACGTTCCAATCGTGCATCGACAGTGGCACGTTGCCCACGGCATGCGCGAGGTCGATGCCAACCATGATTCCATGTTTCTGCGCTGCGGCCGTGATTGCCGCGATGTCGAACAGTTGGCCCGTGAAAAAATTGACGCCGGCGAGAAGAAGGAGCGCGAGGCTATCAGCATTCTTATCGATCAGCGCGACGATGTCTTCCGTGCGCACCGTCGCTTCACCTTCTCGTGGTCGCGCCAGGACGAGGCCCTCCTTTGAATCAAAACCGCGGTGCCGAAGCTGGGTCTTGATCGCGTAGGTGTCGGAAGGGAACGCCGGATCTTCCATGAGGATTTTGAAGCGCTCGTTCGTCGGCCGATAAAACGTCGCCATCATCAGGTGGATATTCACCGTGAGGCTGTTCATGCAGATTACCTCGACCGGCTTCGCGCCCACGATGCGGCCGAGGGGTTCGCGCAAATTCTCGTGATACGAATACCAAGGCGTTTCTGCCTCCAGATGCGCGTCGACACCGAGCGCCGCCCAATCGTCCAACTCCTGCTCGATGATTTTTCGCGCCGCCTTCGGCATCAGGCCTAACGAGTTACCCGCGAAATAAATCAGCGGCTCGCCCTTTTTCCTCGGCGGAAGATGAAATTTCTCGCGGAAGGAGCCCAGCGGATCGTCGGCGTCGAGTTGCCTCGCGAACTTCTCGTCAGGAGAAAAATCCATTGGACCGCAGATTACGCAGATTTCACGGATTCAAAACGAAAGACGCAACAAGTGCCCTCCCTATCCGCGCCATCCGTGTTATCCGCGGTTAGTTCCTTCAGGGATCTGCATGAACTCGATCGTTGTTCCATCCGGATCGCGGACATAGATCACGCGCTTTCCCGCATTGGGCCCGACCGTGAGGGTCTGTGGTTCTCCAGCGGCTTGCCAACCGGAGGCGGCGATTGTTTTCAGCACCGCGTCGACGTCATCGACGATTAAGGCTACGTGCATCGAACCAACATCGCAGGCTCTGGCCTCCAGCTTTTTGCGATCGGCCGGGGCGCGGTATTCGAGCAGCTCAATTTTGTGGCCCGGTGCTTTGACCACCGCGATCAGGATTTCCGCGCCGCGAACACCGGTGATCTTTTCGGCTAGATCACCCGTTTGATGGGCTCGATGGGACAGTTCAAAACCGAGCACATCACGCCAGAATGCGAGAGAACGCTCCAGATCGGACACAGTGATGCCGGTGTGATCGGCAGCGATGATACGGAAAGACATGGCGGTGGTTTAAACTCGAAATTCGAATTTCGAAATCCGAAACAATTTCGAAATCCAAAGACTGAGAATGCTCGAAACCGGCGTACCTGGCTGTTTCGAAGAATTTCTTAGCTTTTCTTTTTCGGACCTTGTTTCGAATTTCGTGCTTCGAACTTCGGATTTAGCTTAGAGCCGCAATTATTTTCAGCTCGATCGCGATCGGCGTTGGGAGAGAGGTGACTTCGACAGTCGTGCGCGTCGGCTTTGGGTTCCCCTCCCCCGCGAAATATTCCGCGTAGAGTTTGTTGTAGATGGGAAAATCCTTTTTCATATTCGTCAGGAACACAGTCACGTCGACGATGTCGTTCCAGGTCGCGCCGGCGTCTTCCAAAACCAGCCGCACATTTTCAAAGACCGCGCGGCATTGCGTTTCGATGTCGTAGCTCGCGACAACCCCGGCACTGTCGAGATTAACCCCGGGAATCTCTTTACTTCCCCTCACCCGTGGTCCGATCCCGGAAAGAAAGAGTAAATTGCCCACGCGCTTCGCGTGGGGAAACGCGCCTACTGGCTCCGGGGCGCGCGAGCTTTCGAATGTTTCAGGCATCGGATGACCTCGCACAAAGGTCGCAAAGGTTCACCAAGGTTTATTATTCTCTTTGGGATCCTTTGTGCCCGTTGTGCGAGCCAATTGTCGCAACCACACCTGTTCTTCCGAAGCGTCTGGCGGAACGCAGCCGCGCTCTTTGCGCTTCGGTTTCTCGATCCCGGGGCGGCGCATTCGTTATCAACGAGTGGAGCAGATGCTCGGCAGCGTGACTGACATCGTGCACCGCGCGATTGAACGCTTCTTCGTTCGCCTTCGACGGTTTCGTAAAGCCGCTCAGCTTCCGGACGAACTGAAGCGATGACGCGTGAATCTCATCGTGCGTCGCCGGCGGCAAAAAGTTATGAAGAGTTTTGATATTTCGGCACATAAGTTCTCTCGGCTATTTTCTGTAAATCTGTTTCAGTTCCGCCCAAATTCTATCCGCCCGCGATTGCGCCCATGATGAAGAACGGCTCGCTCCCGTTCGTGATTGCGTCCGGCAACCGGGTGTCGGGAGGTTCGAGGGACAAATCTTCGCCGCAAACAAAGAAGCGCACCATTGGGCGGCGCTTCAAAGTGCCATGATCGCGAATCGTTCCCTGGAGCATCGGATATTTTTGTTCGAGCGCGTCGAGAACGGAACGAATGGTCGCAGAACCGTTCACATCGAGGTGAACCTCTTCGGCAACACGAGCAAGAGTGCGAAGGTGATGGGGAAGGACGACGCGAATCATGGTTTCAAAAATTCCAAACCCCAAAAGCCAAATCCCAAACAAATCTCAATCTTCAAAAACCAAGGCTTTCGCGCACGCCGTTTCCCGATTTGAGAGTTGAGCATTGGAAATTGTTTGGAATTTGGGGCTTGGGATTTGAAATTTATTGCCTACGGCAAAGTCTGCACTTCCACCGACAACACTGCCGGCAGATCCCGCACTATCGGCTTCCAGTTATTTCCGGCATCGGGCGAGCAATAAACCTGGCCGCCGGTGGTGCCGAAATAAATTCCGCATGAGTCGAGCGAATCAACGGCCATCGCATCGCGGAGCACGTTGACGTAGCAATCCTTCTGCGGCAGACCGTTTGTCAGCTCTTCCCATTCGTTTCCGCCACTTCGGCTGCGATAGACGCGCAGTTTACCGTCGAGCGGGAAATGCTCCGAGTCGCTCTTGATCGGCACGACGTAAATTGTTTCCGGTTCGTGAGCGTGAATGTCGATCGGGAACCCAAAGTCCGTCGGCAGATTCCCGCTCACCTCGCGCCAGGAATCGCCCCCGTCATCGCTCCGCATGATGTCCCAATGCTTTTGCATGAAGAGAACGTTTGGCCGCTGAGGATGCATTGCGATGTGGTGAACGCAGTGGCCAACTTCCGCGTTCGGATCGGGAATATATTGCGAACGCAATCCGCGATTAATCGGCTTCCAGCTTTTGCCGCCATCGTCGGTCCGAAACGCGCCCGCGGCCGAGATTGCGATGAAAATTCGCTGCGGATTTTTCGGATCGAGCAGGATCGTGTGAAGACACATTCCGCCCGCTCCCGGCTGCCATTTCGGTCCGCTGTCGTGCCCGCGCAAGGCCGGCAGCTCGGCCCAGTTCTGCCCGCCATCCTTTGATTCAAACAGCGCCGCGTCCTCGACTCCCGCATAAACGTGGTTCGGATCAGTTAACGACGGTTCGAGATGCCATACGCGCTTGAACTCCCACGGATGCTGGGTGCCGTCGTACCACATGTGGGTCGTGAGCGGCTTGCCGGTTTCCGGCGAGACGTCGTAAGCGAACTTGTTGCTCTCGCCTTTGGGCATTCCATCCGGCGTCGTCGTCGCTTCGCCCGGTGCCAGTCCGGGTTGGAACCAGGTCTTCCCGCCGTCATCCGATCGTTGAATGATTTGGCCGAACCAGCCGCTGGTCTGGGATGCATAAATGCGGTTCGGATCCGCCGCCGATCCTTTTAGGTGATACATCTCCCATCCCGCGAAATGCGGCCCGTCCACCTGCCAGTTCTCGCGTTTCCCATCTGACGTCAGGACAAACGCTCCTTTTCTCGTTCCAACCAAAACTCGTACTCCACTCATAGCTTTCTCCTCGATTTCGTAACCGTGCTCGTGCTCGTGCTCGTGCTCCCGCGCAACCGTATTTTATCGCAGAATTTCTAACCGCGGATGGCGCGGATGAAAACGGATTTGTTTATTTCTTGGCTGCGTTCTCTGCGTCACGCTTTTTCTCGTAGGCCTTTGTCGCTTCGTCGACCAGACGGCGCTTCAATTCTTCGATATACTCCGGTTGAATCTTCGCCAGCCTTTCATTTAACGGCTTGGATACTTCCATCGCGAAAATCGATTCGTCCGTCGTGCTGGCCGCCTGCACGGGTTTCGTCAAAACTTTCTGCACGTTTGCCATGGCCGACTTGTAATCCGCCGCTGTCGTCGTGTTCTTCTGAGCCTGCTCCAATGCGGTCAATGCCGTGTCGACTTCCTGTGCGGCCGCTATAATCCGTTTTTCGGCGTCCTTGTTTTTTGGCCGGACATTTTTGTATTCGGTGGTGAGCAGACCCGCTTCTTTTCGAACGCTGCCGAGCTCACTTCGAAACGACCAGTAGATCGCGGCCAGGATCAAAATGCCGGCCGCAATCGCCGCGGTCAGCAACATTCGCCGACGCTGTTCGCGCCGCTTTTCCCTTTGATACAGATCATCGAACCCGACACCGAGAAGCCCGGCCACGATTTTCAGAAATGCGCGCTGCCGGCCGTCGCCCTCCGGCCGAAGATCAGCCGCGATCGGTTCTATTCGAACCGGGGCGGAATCAGCGCCGTTACTTTCGAATCGTAAACTGTGCGGAAACGATTCGTCCGCCGGATCGGTCGCATTCGGAATTCCGCTGCCAATCAAAGCGATGATGCGATCGCGACCGTGCCAGTTCTTGAAGGACCGAATTTCCTCTTCGACCCAGCGCGATTGCGTGGACGCAGGCGAACAGATCACGACGAGATAGCGCGATTGCTGCAGCGATCGCTGCAAATTATCTCCAAGTTGCGAGGACGTTGGCAATTCTTCGCGGTCGCGGAAGATTGGAATCAGCCGCTCTGGCGCAGTCCCATCGCGCGTCGGAGTGCCGACCAGACTGCGCGGAACGCGATAGGTCTCGAGCTTTTTATGCAGCCAATCCGCAATTGCGGTGTCTTTGTGGCTGTAACTGATGAACGCCCAGTACTTCACCGAGCCGAGTAAACCAATCGGGGCTGCGAATGCCAAGCCGATACAGAGGCGCTCTGGATCGCGATTTCGGAATTTGCCTCCGCAGATTACACAGATTTACACAGATTTTTTTCCTCTGTTTCGCCTCCAAATCTGCGCGAATCTGCGAAATCTGCGGACGTTTCTTCCGCTCGCGAATAGCGGTTGCCAGCTATTTCGCGATGCAGACGTTCTTCGGTTCGGTGAAAAAACGCAGGGCCTCTTCACCGCCTTCGCGGCCGACGCCGCTTTGTTTCATGCCGCCGAAGGGGACGCGAAGATCGCGGACAAGCCAGCAATTTATCCAAACGGTGCCGGTGTGGATTTTTTCAGCGACGCGGTGAGCGCGGCTGAGATTTTGGGTCCAAACGCTCGAGGCGAGGCCGTAATCGCAATCGTTCGCGTAACCGATCACTTCTTCTTCGCTGTCGAACGGGGTGATCGTCACAACCGGGCCGAAAATTTCTTCGCGGTTGGTCCGACAGGAAACAGGCAGATCGGTCAAAACGGTGGGCGGAAAAAAGTAGCCGTCGCGACAGCGGTCGTTGATTGAGTCAGGCGCCTTGCCACCGAGCGCGACTTTGCCCCCTTCTTTCTGGGCGAGGTCGACGTAGAACTTCACCTTGTCGAGCTGCGTTTTGCTGACGATTGCGCCTTGCTCAGTGTTTTCATCCAACGGATCGCCTTGTTTTAACTGCGCGACCTTACCGATGAAGCGATCCACGAAATCCTTGTAGGCGGAGCGCTCAACGAACACGCGCGAGCCGCAGAGGCAAACCTGTCCCTGATTTGCGAAAGAGGAACGGACGCTGCCGGCAATCGCCGCTTCCAAATCGGCGTCAGCAAAGACGATATTTGGATTTTTTCCCCCGAGCTCGAGCGACACTTTCTTGAACAAAGGCGCCGCAGCTTCCGCAACTTTGCGGCCAGTAACGGTGCCGCCGGTGAACGAGATGGTGCCGATCTTCGGATGCGCGGTGATGGCAGAGCCGACGTTCGGCCCGGTGCCGTGGACGATGTTGAGGACTCCGTTGGGCAAACCGGCTTCGACGCAAATGTCACAAAGCAGGAATGCCGTCATCGGGGTTAACTCGCTTGGTTTCGCAATAGCAGTGTTCCCGACTGCGATGGCGGGTGCGATTTTCCAGCTCAACAAATAGAGCGGCAAATTCCACGGCGAGATCAGGCCTGCGATGCCGCGCGGTTGACGAAGCGTGTAGTTGAAAGCCACGCCGTCCGTGACGTGCGCTTCGTTTTCCGTGTGAAGAATCGCCGTCGCGAAAAAACGGAAATTGCTGGCGGCGCGCGGAATGTCGAGAGAGCGAGCGAGCGAGAGCGGTTTGCCGGTGTCGATCGATTCCGCTCGCGCTAGTTTTTCAAGATCGCGCTCGATCAAATCAGCGATGCGAAGAAGGAGGCGCGAGCGCTCCGCTGTCGCGGTTTTCGACCAGGCCGGAAACGCTTTTTCCGCCGCGACCACGGCTGCCTCCACGTCGCGCGCATCGCTATCGGGCACTTGCGAGTACGGCTTGCCGGTCGCCGGTTCGATGTTGTCGAGATACCTGGCGGTGCTGGGTTCGACGAATTGGCCGTCGATGAAATTACGAATCTTGATGGATTCAGTCGGCATCGAATTATTGACCTAGCTCGGAAAGGATAGCACGAGCAGCCTTTCCGCTCGCCCCGGTTTCGCCGAGTTTCGCGATGACGGCCTCAAAGTCGGCGATCATCTGCTCACGACGCGGGGAATCATTCATCAACTGCAAAACGGACTCGGCGACCTGTCTCGGCTTCGCTTCATGTTGCAGGAACTCGGGAACGATTTCGCGATCAGCCAGAACATTCGGCATCCCGAGGAATCTCGTCTGCATGACGAGGCGAGCGGCGAAGTAAGTCGGCCAGGAGACCTTGTAAACAAGAACGAAAGGCAGTCCGAAAAACGCGGACTCAAGCGTTGCCGTACCGGACGCGACCATCCCGGCGAAGGCGCGCTGCATCGTGCCAGAGCTATCGCCGGTCACAACGCGCAAACGTTCGCGGATCGGTGAGCGAGCCATCATGTTCGCGATCTCGCGGGCGAGCGTGTCGGACGCGGCGGCAATTTCGAAACGAGTCGCGGGGCGTTGCGCGAGAATCTTGCCAGCCGCCGCGAGCATGACCGGCAAAATCTTTTTCACTTCGCGAGAACGGCTGCCCGGAAAAAGGCCGATCAGATTTGGATCGCGCGGCTCGCCTGTCCGACGCGCGGCGAGATTCTCGATCATGGGATGGCCGACGAAAACCGTGCGGAGTCCGGAGGCATTGTAGAGCTCGGCTTCAAAGGGAAAAATGCAGAGCATCAAGTCGAGGTAACGCGCCATCTGGGCAATGCGTCCGCGATTCCAGGCCCAGACCTGAGGGCTGATGTAATAAATGATTTTCAGGTCCGGTGATCGCTGGCGAAGACTGCGCGCCAGGCGAAGATTGAATCCGGGGTAATCAATAAGAACCACGGCCTCCGGATTCGCCGCCATGATTTCGCGCAAAGTGTCTGCGAATTGCTTCCGAAAATATCCGTAGCGTTTCACCACCTCCCAGAGCCCCACGACCGCGGCCGCGTCCACCCAATCGATGACGGCGTCTGCGCCGACCGCCTTCATCTGCGGACCTCCCCGCCCATGGAATTCACAATCTGGCGCCAGACTTCGCAGAGAGCGCATCAACGCGGCGCCGTGCTCGTCCCCACTCGCTTCGCCCGCAACGACGTAGATTTTCATCTCGGAGGGACGTGCTTCTGCGCGTCCCTGGTTTTCCTTTGGCCCGACTGAAAAAAATTGAGACGCGCGGAAACACGTCCCTCCGAAGAGAGGATTACCATCGCAACTCGTTGAGCACGCCCTGATAGGGCCAATCCTCGGCGTTCTTCACCAATCCGTGGCGAACCGGATTGTTTCCGAACGTACTCCCACTTTTCATCATAGCTCTCACCGCGGCGTAATTGGCGATCCCAATGATCACGCTGCCAGACTTCGCCTTTGTGCTTGCGAATGCCAACGATGGCCCGCGATTTCCAAAAGCGCATCCACCGCTCCAGCGAAGGCGCGTCAATTCCGTTCGGGGCACAGAAAAAATGTGCGTGATCCGGCAGAACAACATATCGGCCGACGAGCCAGGTCGATGCTTGCAGCCACGCCTTCACGACCGCTTCGTGCACCGATGGCGACGCCAGAATGGCTCGCCGTTTCGCCGTGCAGATCGTGACATAAATAATGACCGCGCGATTATGCGCTTCAAGTGGCGAAAAACGATTGGGATGCCTGCGCTCTTCATTTTCTCGGAGGGACGCGCTTCTGCGCGTCCGGCTTTCTTGTATCGGAGCCGATAACGCATCGTTCGGACGCGCGGAAGCGCGTCCCTCCGGGGATGAAGTAGCCGCCCTCATTGATTGATGCGCCGCGTGATATCTACGGCGAGCTCGAGCGCGGCGGCGGCCTGGAATCCGGAAACTTTTGGGGCTCGGCCGGTCGCAGCACATTCGATGAAGGCGGCGAGCTCCCGTTTCAACGGTTCCTCGCGCTCGATCTCCACATCGTGGCGCTGCAAGCCTTCAGCGGTTCGCCGATACATTTCGCCGGTCTGGTTTTGGTAATCGAGCGAGAGATAAACATCCTCCTGAAAGACGCGGATTTTGCGCATTTGCTCGGGACTGATTCGACTTGAAGTAATGTTCGCGACGCACCCGTTCTCGAAGCGGATGCGGGCGTTGGCGATGTCTTCGCGACGACTGAGGACTGGCACCCCGACGGCGTCGACGGTTTCCACTGGCGAACGCACAAGATGCAAAATGATTTCCAGATCGTGAATCATCAGGTCGAGGACGACGCCGATGTCCGTGCTCCGATTTGGATAAGGCGACAGCCGATGGGCCTCGATGAAACGCGGATTCGTCAGACGCTTTTCGAGCGCGCCCAAAACCGGATTGAACCGTTCGACGTGGCCGACTTGGAGAACGAGACCACGCTCCGCCGCCAGTTCCGCCAGCTCAGTCGCATGTGCGGTGTTATCGGCGATTGGTTTTTCGACGAGCAGATGTTTGCCGCGGCTGAGCAGGTCGCGGGCAATTTCAAAATGTGTGATCGTCGGCGTCGCGATCGAGGCGGCGTCGACTTGTTCGGCAAATTCTTCCAGCGACGCGACCGCAGTAACGTCGAATTCTGCGGCCCGTTCTTCGGCGATCCCGCGGTCGGTATCGTAAATCGCGGTGAACTCTCCTCCCGGTAGTTCCGCATAAAGACGCGCGTGGTTCTTCCCGATGTGGCCCACGCCGACCACGCCAACGCGCGGCTTTTTCACGCCTCGTTTTTCAGAAACCATTCGTAGGTCCGGGCGATGCCTTCACGGAGCCCGATCTGATGCCGCCAGCCGAGCGCGTGGATTTTGGAAACATCGAGCAGCTTGCGCGGTGTCCCGTCCGGCTTGGTCGTGTCCCAGGCGAGCTCGCCTTGAAAGCCGACGACATCGCAAATTAACTCGGCCAGTTCGCGGATCGAGACGTCTTCGCCGCAACCCACGTTGATGATCTCGGGGCTGTCGTATTTCTCGAGCAGGAAAACGCAGGCGGCGGCGAGATCGTCAACGTGGAGAAATTCGCGCCGCGGATTCCCGGAACCCCACACCACTAACTCGCGTTGCCGCTCTTGCTTTGCGGTGTGGGCCTTTCTCATGAGGGCGGGGAGAACGTGCGAGGAAAGCAAATCGAAGTTGTCGTTAGGTCCGTAGAGATTCGTCGGCATCGCCGAAATGAAATTCGCGCCGTATTCACGGGCGTAAGCCTGACAGAGCTTGATGCCGGCAATCTTGGCGATGGCGTAAGCTTCGTTCGTGGGCTCGAGCGGTCCGCTCAGCAGCGCGTTTTCCGGGATTGGTTGCGGCGCTTGCCGGGGGTAAATGCAGGAGCTGCCCAGGAACAACAACTTGCGGACGCCGTTCTCGTAGGCGGCCTGAATGACGTTGTTCTGCACCTCGAGGTTATCGATGAGAAACTCGACCGGCAGATCGTTGTTCGCCTTGATCCCGCCAACTTTCGCGGCTGCGACCACGGCCAGCGCTGGTTTTTCCGCGGCGAAGAAGCGATCGACGGCTTCGGTGTTTCGCAGATCAAGAGTCGCGCGATCCCGGGTCACTAGGTTGGTGAAGCCGCCCTGCTCGAGCTGGCGGACGAGCGCGCTGCCAACGAGCCCACGATGGCCCGCGATGAAGATTTTGTCGGATTTGTCCACGGGCGGCGAGAGAGTGCGTTTACCATTTTCTTTTTTCCCTCAATGCGCAATCCTCAGTTCGTGCGAAAAAATGGTGCGCGGCTCGGAGTTCAAAAGACTTACAAGCTCTTGATCGGCGGAAAATTCGTTCGAAGCGAGAGCGGGCGCGTGGCGGCTGCGCCGGGCGGCAACGGAAAAACGGTCGCGAATTACAGCAGGGCGTCGCGGAAGGATTTTCGGGACGCGGTGGCTGCGGCACGGAAGGCGTTCGGCGGCTGGTCGAAGCAAAGCGCGTATCTGCGCAGCCAGATTTTGTATCGCGCGGCGGAGATGCTGGAGATGCGCGAAGGCGAATTACGAAGCGAAATCGCCCGCGGCCCGGGGGGCGAGAAAGCGCGCAGCGAAGTTTCGTCTGCAATCGACCGGCTCGTTTATTACGCTGGTTGGACGGACAAGTTCAGTTCGGTGTTTGGCGCCGTGAACCCAGTCGCCAGCTCGCATTTCAATTTTACCACGCCGGAGCCGACCGGAGTCGTCGTCATCGTTTGCCCCGATGCATCGCCGCTGCTGGCTCTGGTTTCACTGGTCGCGCCAGTGATTCTGTCCGGCAACACAGCGGTGGTCCTCGCGTCCGCGCGCAGTCCGCTGCCCGCGCTGACGTTTTCCGAAATCATCGCGACAAGCGATTTGCCGGGCGGCGTCGTCAACATTCTGGCGGGCGATCGCGCTGAGTTGGCGCCGCATTTTGCGAGTCACATGGACGTAAACGCGATCGTCGACGGATCGGGGGACGACGAGACCGGCCGGGTCTTGCAGCGGGGCGGGGCGCTAAATGTGAAACGTTATTTTCGCCGCAACCTCGCAGATGCAGCCTGGGCAAAAACCGAGGCAGAAAATCCCTACTGGATTCTCGACACGGTTGAGATGAAAACGGCGTGGCATCCCATTGGGCTCTAGCCTGCAGCGGCGGTCTGTGACCGCCGAACTTCAAAACGCTTTTCGGCGTTCATAGACCGCCGCTACATTCACTCCGATGCGCGCCCTGGTTCTGGTTCTCGATAGCGTCGGCATCGGCGGCGCGCCGGATGCCGCGAGTTATGGCGACGAAGGCGCGAATACGCTCGGGCATATTCTCGAGCGGAAGCCCGAGCTGCAGTTGCCGAATTTAGAGTCATTAGGGCTGGGTCAGTTGGTTCCCGCCTATAGGTCACATAGGTCCTATACGACCTATGGGAGCAGCTACGGCCGAATGACCGAACGCTCCGCCGGCAAGGACACGACCACGGGGCACTGGGAAATCGCCGGCGTTATTTTGGAGAAACCTTTCGCGACGTTCGAACGATTCCCCGACGAGCTCGTTCGCGGCATCGAACGCGACGCGGGCGTGCAGTTCCTCGGAAACTATGCGCAAAGTGGCACGACCATTTTGAAGGAGCTGGGCGCCGAACACGTGCGCACCGGCAAACCAATTCTCTACACGTCCGCCGATTCCGTCCTGCAAATTGCCGCCCACGAACAGGTGATCCCAATCGATCGGCTCTACGACATTTGCACGGTGGCGCGGCAACATGCGGATCGGTTTCATATCGGCCGCGTCATCGCCCGTCCCTTCATCGGGTCCGAAGACAATTTCTCGCGTACCTCGCGTCGCCACGATTTTTCGATGAAACCGCCGCGCACGATTTTGAACGCCATCGCGGAGACCGGACGCGCGGTGATTGGCGTCGGAAAGATCAGCGACATTTTTGCCGGGCAAGGAATTACGGAATCGTTTCCGACCGACGGAAACGCGGAAGGCATGGAGCGCATCGGGGAAAACTGGGAGCGGCTTGAAGACGGACTGATCTTCGCCAATCTCGTCGATTTCGACATGCTTTACGGTCATCGGCGTGACGTTGATGGCTACGCTGCTGCGCTGATCCAATTTGATGAATCGCTCGGTGGATTCATGAGCCAGATTGCGCCGTCGGACCTGGTGATTATCACGGCCGATCACGGAAATGATCCAACGTTCCGCGGGACGGATCACACGCGCGAGCAGGTACCGCTTTTCGTTTTGCATCGGAACGAAACGCGACCTCTCGGCACCCGCGAGACCTATGCCGACGTTGCCGCGACGCTCGCCGTCCACTTCGAGCTCCCGTCTCCCTGGCCGGTTGCCGAATCTTTTCTCTCGAAAAGGACGCCGAACGGGCGGAATTGAGGGCATCGAATTAGCTGTGAAATCAATCATGCATGTCCCCAGCCTCATTGAGAAAAAACGCGAAGGTCAGGAGCTGACCAAAGAGGAGATCGAGTTTCTCATCGAAGGTTTTACTTCGGGACTGATCGCCGACTACCAAATGAGCGCCTGGGCGATGGCGGTTTTCTTCAAGGGGATGACGCCGGTGGAGACTCAACATCTCACGACGGCGATGATGCAAAGCGGCGCGGTCCTCGCCTACCCGAAAGGGTCGCCACCGAAGGTGGACAAGCATTCCACGGGTGGCATTGGCGACAAGACTTCCTTAGTGCTCGCTCCCTTACTCGCCTGCGCGGAAAATTGGGTGCCGATGATTTCGGGGCGCGGGCTCGGCATCACGGGCGGCACGCTCGACAAACTCGAAAGTATTCCGGGATTCAACATTCGCATCGACGAGCGACGCGCGCAGGCCCAGCTGAAAAGCATCGGCGTTTTCATGATTGGGCAGACCGCGGACATTTGTCCTGCGGACAAGAAGCTTTACGCGTTGCGCGACGTTACCGGCACCGTGCCCTCGCAGCCACTCATTGTGGCAAGCATCATGAGCAAGAAGCTCGCGGAAAATCTCGATCGACTTGTGCTCGACGTGAAGTTCGGCAGCGGCGCGTTCATGAAAACGAAGAAAGAAGCGCAACAAATCGCGGCGGCGATGACGCAAGTCGGCAAGCTGATGGGCGTGGAAGTGAGTCACCTGCTCAGCCCCATGGACGAACCTTTGGGCCGCACTGTGGGTAACGCGCTCGAGGTCGCCGAATGCGTCGAGGTACTAAAAGGAGGCGGGCCGCCGGATGTGGTGGAACTGGTCCTCGATCTGGCGGAGAAAGTTTCCACCGTGACTCGGACGCAGCTGGCGAAGTGGCTTGCGGATGGAACGGCCTGGAAAAAATTTATTTCACTGGTTTACGCGCAGGACGGCGATGCCTCTTCGCTCGAGAAACTGGGCGAAATGCATCGAGCCCCGGTGATTCAACCTTTCGCCGCAAAGTCCGCCGGCAAAGTGAAGAAAATGGATGCGGAAACAATCGGTCGCGTTTCTCTCCTCCTCGGCGGCGGCCGCAAAACCGCTGATGATACGATTGATTTTTCGGTCGGTCTTTCCCAGATCAAGAAAGTTGGCGAGCGGGTGGAAAAAGGTGAGCCTTTGCTGCGCATCCACGCCCGAAGCGATCAGACGCTGCGTTCCGTTCTGCCGTTTCTGGAAACGGCCATCGAAGTCCAAGCGTAGTTCGATGGGTCGGCTAGCCGATTCCCCAGCAGCTGATGTCGTAGAGATCCTCGTGAACGGTGCCCTGGCCCGTCGCGAACGTCATTTTGCGCTTTAAGACGTCGTTAAAATATTTGGGATTCGCGTGCTCGGCCACAACGTGCGCCACGATCTGCATCTTGTCCGCCTCATCCATTCCCTGGTTCCCGATCCTGTGTTGAATCTCGGCAATCATGCCGTCGGTCACCGTGTTTTGCACCGCGATATCGAAACAGAGCGCGAGCCCGGCCTCGCTTTGTAAACCAAAATCCGCTGCCAGCGGCAGTCCGGCATTCCAATAATGCTGGGCATGGGCATTCTCGACGCCTTGCACTTCGGGTGTGGCGCCGAGCGCCTTGAATGCCGCATCCCAGGGCGCCTCAATGTTCTCCCCGCCATTCGTGGAAATGCCCCGGGCCCAAAGCATCTGGAGAGGGCGTGGCCGCTCGAGTACATCCGAGATTTCGTCCTCCAAATCTCCAAAGCTGGCGGTAAAGATCTGCGGGAATTGCTCGCGAATTTCATTCAGAATCCCCTGCAATTCCCCGTTGGCCCAGGTGAATCCGACGACACCCCAGGTGATCCCCTGCCCGTCGAAGTTGCCGTTGGCGCCGCCGTAGCCGGTGCCTTCCCAAACCCCGGTGAGCTGGAGGGCACGGCTGGGCAGATTTGGAATTGGCGTCGCAACCAGCGCCGCCCAGACCTGATCGTCCACTATGCCGGTCTGCTCCATTCCTTGTGCCCCCTGCCACGCCTTCAATGCAGTCATGGTGCTTCGACCCCACGCCCCGTCTTCCTTTCCGGCGTCGAACCCAGCGCGGTTCAAACGCGCCTGAAGAGTCTGCACGATTGGTCCGCTCACATTGCGGAACCCGGGCGGTGATTGTTTGAATTTCATGAAGCGTGGGTTGCGATTTTCGCGTCAGGGTGGAGTCAATTGCGGTTTATCTGCAGTGCCGATGCGAAAAGTGCCGAGGGCAAAGAATTCGTCTGTGCTTGAGGCGCCGCCAAATTGCTGGCCTCCGCTTAGGACCAGCCAGACGTTTTCGGCAACGCGTCGTTCCAAGCCGATTGAAGCGCGATAAGCCTGTCCATCGCCATTCAAACCACCCCAGATCCACAGGTATCCCGCCTCCGCGAAGCCATTAAAGTCCGGCGAACCGACCCGCAACCGCGCCGCGGCCAGGAGCGAATCCTGTTGCGCCGTCAGCTTGCTGTTATTGGGATCGACGACCGTTTCTCCCTGGCGATATCGCAATTGTCCAAGCGCTTGGAATCGCGCCGTATTGTTTGCGAAAGGCCCGTCAAAAGCGTAAGCAAATGTGCTCCAGGCGGCGAATCCGGTACCCTCCAAATTGCCGATTTTGCCGCTTTGGGAGTTCCAAGTAGGCGCGACCGACGCCGTCCAAAGAGTCCCCACCCAATGGCGTTGCCTGAATTCTTCCACCGCCGCTTGGAAACTTTTCGCCGCTCCCGCGAGGCTTCCCGTTTCGGTGTTAATGTCCCCGGAAAGGGGGATATCAGCCAAGACATCCGGTGTGTAGCTGGAATGAAACGCTTTCTGCAGGGCTGGATTGCGCAGCGGATCGCTTTCGGCACTCTCCCAAAGCACGGTTTGGACACCGACGGCGAGATTAACGGCCTTGTTGTCCTGGTCACCGGAAGCTTTCGCGGTCGCTAAGGATAGGCTGAAATTGTAGAGAAAGCGGGTCCAATAATTCGTCTGATAGTGCGGAAAATCCTGCTTCCATCCTGGGATGATGCGGAAAGGAGCGGTCTCGATCGCAAGCCCGGTTTGGAGGACCCCTTGACGGTCCACGCCATTCAACAGAGCCGCCGCAAAATCACGGGGACTCGCCGGATGTGCCACCGATTCTGGAGAAATATCGAGCGCCGTAAACGCCGGAACCGCAGAGATCGGGCGGTCCAGGTTAAGAGAGGAGAATTTGGTGTCGAGTTGTTTGCGAGCAGGGCTGACGGCTGATTCTTGAGGTTCGGCGGTGACCGCCGCCATTGTTTTTGACTCGGTCTTTACCTTGGTTTTAGCCGGAGCAACGACGGCATCCTGAGGGACGAATTGGATTTCAACGACGTCCCCGTTTTGAGTTACAACGGCCTTCATTCCCTCTGGTGCTTTTACTCGGAAGGCTGGCACATGTTCCTGCGCACTGGCGGTGATCGCCGCCAAGAGCGCGCCCATGATCCGGACGTGGCGGAACCAGGAAAATCTCATTGGAAAAGAGACCGGATCCGGAAAACCCGACTGCTTGCGGTCTGGGTGATGTCCAGGACCGCGGGATCCGATGACGCGACGGTGTCGTTAAAGTGAAAATCGTTTTGTAATTCGATGGGGCCAGCCACCGCCGCCCCTGCTGAACCGCGGGTAACGAGAACAAGACCAAGCAAGTCGTTCGCATTTCCCAAGGGAAATTCTTTCCCGAGATCGTCTTCCGTTCCGTTTTCGACGATCTTCCTGATTACGGTGTCCCCGCGCACCAGATCCATTCGAAACGCGACGAAGCCAACTCCCTTGGCTTCCAGGGAGACCGTGACTGGAATGTCCCGGCCGGGAAGATCTACCTTACTATCAACTGTTACAGCAGATGCGTTCGCCATAAAAATTCATGAGCCTCGGGATCGCCTTTTGCAGTCCGAAAAAACAGCCGCTCTGCTATCGACTGGGAAGGAGAGAAGTGAGTGTCGCCTGAGCGCGTTGTCGGCATAGGGGGTTTAGGGTTTAGTGGGACTATGCCCGTCCCGTTATTTGCAATGCAATAAATTTCGTATGCCAAAGCACCCCACCGAAGGCCTGATTAGGTGACACCGTTGTCCCGAAGTAAACCGCGGCCGCGGCGCCCGCCCGACAGTTGCTCGCGAGGAGCGTGGGCGTAACATTAGCGGCTCATGATCGCAAAAACGTCCGAGGCTTTTCAATTCGACACGATCGAGGATGTCGTGAGCGATATCGCCAAGGGCAAGCTGGTGATTGTGACTGACGACGCCGATCGGGAGAACGAGGGCGATCTGGTGATGGCGGCGGAGAAGGCGACAGCGAAGACAATTAACTTCATGGCGACGCATGGGCGCGGGTTGATCTGCGTGCCAATCGCGAATGAGCGGGCGGAGCAACTAGGGTTGCAACGGATGGTGGCGCAGAACCGCGAGATGTATCGGACGGATTTCACCGTGTCAGTGGATGCGGCGCGCGGAGTGACGACCGGCATCAGCGCCCATGACCGCGCCGCGACCATTCAGATCATCGCGAATCCGAAATCGACGCCGGACGATTTGGTCCAGCCAGGACATGTCTTCCCGCTGCGCGCCAAAGATGGCGGCGTGCTTCGCCGAGCCGGACATACGGAAGCCGCGGTTGATCTCGCGCGACTCGCAGGCTTGGAGCCGACCGGCGTGCTTTGCGAAATCCTTCACGATGACGGAACCATGGCGCGCCTGCCGGAGCTCATGGAGTTCCGGAAGAAGCACGGCCTTCGGATTTGCACGATCCAAAGCCTGATCGCGCATCGGCGACTTACCGAGAAGTTGGTGGTCGCGGAGCAGGTCGTGAAATTGCCAACCGATTACGGAGACTTCGATCTGCATCTTTATCGTTCGAAGCTCGATGGCGCTCATCATCTCGCGCTAGTGAAAGGCAAAATCTCGAAGAACCGCGCTACACTTGTCCGCGTTCACAGTGAATGTCTGACCGGCGACGTCTTCGGCTCGCGGCGTTGCGATTGCGGAAATCAATTGCACGCGGCGCTCAAGCAAATCGCCGACGAAGGTAACGGCGTGCTCGTTTACATGCGGCAGGAAGGACGCGGCATCGGTCTCGCAGCGAAAATTCACGCTTACAAATTGCAGGAGGAAGGGCTCGATACGGTGGAAGCCAATGCCCGGCTTGGATTCCCCAGCGATCTGCGAGATTACGGCATCGGCGCGCAAATCCTTTTCGATCTCGGCGTCCGCAAGTTCCGCTTCCTGACGAACAATCCGAAGAAGGTGGTCGGTCTCGAAGGTTACGGAATTCAGATGGTCGAACAGGTGCCGATTCGGAGCGAAGCGAACCCGCACAACGCGCGTTATCTCGAAACGAAGCGCGAGAAAATGGGACACGCGCTTTAGATGTCGAAGCTTGCTCCGCCTCGGCCGCGCGGTTCCGGACGCAAACAGCATTTTGCGATCGTCGCGAGCCTGTTTAACCGGCTGTATGTGCAGGGGCTTGTCGATCACGCCGTGGCCGAGTTGCGTTCCCTGTCGCCGGCGGCCGATATTTTTATCCATCAAGTGCCGGGCGCGTTCGAGATTCCGATCGTGGTGCGTGAGATCGCGTTGCGGAAAAAGGCGAACGCGATCCTTGCGCTTGGCGTGATCCTGCAGGGCAAAACCAGCCATGCTCAAAACCTCACGCGATCGGTAACCGACGCGTTGCAAAAAATCGCGATCGACTACGGCGTGCCGGTAATCAACGCCGTCCTCAGCGTGGAGACAGAGGTGCAGGCGCGCGAGCGTTGCCTCGGGTCGAAGATTAATCGGGGCACGGAAGCGGCCCGCGCGGCGGTGACCGTCGGCGAAGTGTTGGACGATTTGCGGGCAAAATAATTATGGGCAAACGGCGCGCAGCACGGCAGGCCGCCGTGCAATTTCATTTCTGGCGCGATCTTCATGGTGGCGACGCTCCGGAAAAAATGGACGAGTTCTGGGAATTTTGTCCGGCGCCGACGCGAGTCCGCCAGTTCGCGCAACCCCTCATCGACGGGATGATCGCGCACTTGTCTGAGATCGATGAGCGGATCCGAAAATACTGCGAGAACTATGATTTTCGGCGGATCTCCGCGGTAGACCGCAACGTCCTTCGGCTCGCGATTTACGAAATGCTTTATCGCGACGACATCCCGCCTGTAGTTTCGATTAACGAAGCGATTGAGCTCGCAAAAACTTTCGGTGGACCTGATTCGGGCCGCTTTGTGAACGGGATTCTCGACCGCGTGAAAGACGATCTCAGCCGGCCGTTGCGGGAAGCTGCGCCGCCGAAGTCCGAAGCGGCCGAATGAATTTCCTCAAATCACTTGTCCAAAAATTCACCGGCCGTCCGGTAGACTGGGACGAACTGGAAGCGATGTTGATTCGCGCCGATCTCGGAGTGTCGATGACGTTGCGCATCATCGAAGCGCTCCGCCGTCGGGCCGAGGCGACTGCGATCACCTCAAACGACATCGCGGAAGTCGCGCGCGACGAGATCGGACGGATTATGCCGATGGCGCCGTTGCCCATCACGCCGCATCCGGCGCGGCCCAGGGTTTTGTTAATCGTGGGCGTGAACGGAACCGGCAAGACGACTTCGACAGCGAAGCTCGCGCATTATTTCAAGCGTAACCGCCACACCGTCTTGTTGGCCGCGGCGGACACGTTCCGCGCCGCGGCGATCGAACAGCTTGGCGTTTGGGCGGATCGGATCGGCGTGGAAATGGTTCGCGGCAATTACAACGCCGATCCGGCCGCGCTTTGCTACGAAGCCTATGAATCGGCCGATCGAAAAAATATCGAGTTCCTGATCTGCGACACGGCCGGCCGGCTTCACACCAAAAGCAATTTGATGGCCGAACTCGCCAAGGTGAAACGCAGCCTGGCGAAACAAAATGAGAAAGCGCCGGATGAAATATTGCTCGTCGTGGACGCGACCACCGGCAGCAACGCGCTTTCGCAGGCGCGCGAATTTCATCAGGCGATTGGCCTGACGGGATTGATCGTGACGAAGCTCGATGGCAGCGGCAAGGGCGGCATTGTCATTGCCATCCAAGACGAGCTCGGTTTGCCGACACGCTTCGTCGGCACCGGCGAAAAGCTCGAAGACATCGCGCCATTCGACGGCCGCGATTTCATCGCGAACATGATCTGAGAATCGCTAACGCGGGATCGGAGCGGCTGCCGATAGTTGAAAGAACGCGAGACAGACGAAGATGGCCGCGCACACGCAGATCAGGTCAACCAACAGCATGGAACTCAGGGCGTATCGCGTGTGCTTGATCTTCACGCTCCCGAAGTAAACGGCGATGACATAGAAGGTCGTCTCGGCCGCGCACTGGAACACGCAGGCGAGCCTGCCGGTAAACGAATCGGCGCCGTACGTTCCCATGGCATCGAGAAGGAATCCGCGACTGCCGGCGGAACTGAATGGCCGCAGGATCGCGATGGGCAGCGCATTCACGATTTGTTCGTTCACGTGGAAGGCGCGGAAAATCCACGCCAGAGCGGAGGCGAACATATCGAATAACCCGCTGTTTCGAAAAAGCGAGATCGCGACGAGCATGCCAAGGATGTAAGGGAAGATAATACGGCCCACCGTCAGGCCGTTGTAAGCGCCCTCGACGAACGAATTGAAAAGAGTCGTGCCTTTGGCGGCGAATTCTTTCTCCCGCCACAAGCTGTAACCGAGAATCACCAGGATAAGACTCAGCAACACGCCGTTGGAGAGATTGCCGGTGAAATGACTTTTGCTGAGGACATCGAGTCGCGTGATGTAAATGAGCAGCGCCGTGATGATGCCGACGATCCCGCCAATGGCGACGACGATCGTAGCGTTGAACAAGTTGATCCGTTGGCGAATACCGACTACAACCAGCGCCGCGACTGTGCCAATAAATGAAGTAATGATGCACGGCAGCATCACGTCCGCCGGATTGACGGCGTGTTGCGCCGCGCGATAGCTGATGATCGACGTCGGAATAAGTGTGAGACCGGCAGCGTGCAAACACAGGAACATGATCTGCGGATTGCTCGCGCGATCCTTGTCCTGGTTCAGCTCTTGCAGACTTTCCATCGCCTTTAAGCCGAAGGGCGTCGCCGCGCTGTCGAGTCCAAGGAAATTGGCGGCGAAATTCAATGTCATGTACGAAATTGATGGGTGACCGCGCGGTACTTCGGGAAAAACACGGACGAAAATCGGACTGAGAAGTTTCGCGAGGCGTTCCGAAGCACCGCTGTCGATCAACAATTGCAGGATACCGCTGAAGAACGACAGGTATGCGATGAGCGGCAAGAGCAAATCGAGGACGGTACTTTTGCACGTCGGCAAAATTCCATCCGCGGCTTGTTTGCCGGAGAAAACCTTTACCACGCCGTTCTCGAGTTTGTATTGCACGCCGCCCATCGTGACCGTGTGGTCGGATGAGCTCTCCAAGCTGCTCCGCAATTCCGGCGACGCTTGTTCGACATACAACTCGCGTTGCAGCAGCGGCTCATCCTTTTTTCCGTTGACCGCAAATTCGAGGGCGTAGAATCGCCCGCTAAAAAGCAGGAAGAAGAGATAAGCGATCGAAGCGAGAAAGAGGCCGACCCAAAATCTGCTTAACGCCATTTTAGCTGGCTAACGAGTTGAAACACGTCACCGAGCCACTTAAGGCAGCGCTCTCAGGCGCGGCAAGCCCGAACTGCGTGCCCGCAGTCGCGCGCTTGGCCTCTTGATCTTGCGGAGTTACATCCGGGTTCAGGAAGCCGGTCGCGAGGCTGTTACTTAATAAGAAAATCTGCGCGCGAACACTAGCGCACTGCCGATGTCTAAGGGTATAATTTTCGTTCACTATGAGCAGAATTGAGCATCCATCGAAGGTTTCCTCCCGGCTCACGCTTCTGGCCGCTCTCCTGGCGGCCGTGGTCGTCGCCGCGGGAACCGTTTGGTGGAGCCACCACCGGGACCAAAGGGTGGTGGAAAAGACGCATCCGGATGAATTCCCGGTGCCCTCGGAGAAGGCACTGCGCTACCAGCTAAGCCCGGAGCAGTTTGAGGTCACACGCAAGGACGGCACTGAGACCGCGTTTCACAATGCTTATTGGGACAATTCCAAGCCGGGCATTTACACCGACATCATTACCAACGAGCCGCTCTTTTCTTCGCTCGACAAATATGACGCGCGCACCGGCTGGCCGAGTTTCACCAAGCCCATCGCGTCCGAACACATCGTCGAGCAAATCGACAACCGCTACAACATGGTGCGAAGAGAGATTCGCGCCCGGAAAAGCAATTCTCATCTCGGCCATATTTTCGATGATGGCCCGCCCCCAGCCAAACTTCGTTATAGCGTCAATTCCGCCGCGCTCCATTTCGTTCCCGCGGAAAAATTGAAGAGCGAAGGTTTTCTGGAATTCGTTCCGATGTTCCAGCAGACGGCGCCCGCTACTGGGACGGATTAAGCGTCGCTACCCCGAGAGAAGTTTGGCGAATCGCGGATCGTCCCGGATCGGATTCCATTCGGGCTCGACCCGCAGGGTGCCGCTTGTGGGTCCATTCGGAACGGCGACCAGCTCCGTCAGCAAATCCAGAGCGCGGTCTGCTTCGCCGAAGTGCGCATAAATCGCCGCCATTTTCGCCGCAAGCAGTGGGCCGTCGTAAGCATCTCTCGCGATTGGCAGCAGGTCGACGGCGCGACGTCCCATCGCGATTGCGTCGTCCTTTCGGCCTCGCATCGCATGAACCAAACCGAGCATCGCCATTAACTTTGGGTCCTCGGGCGATCTTGTGAGATCGTCTTCGACGACGTTCTGGGCCGCCGCGAAAGCCGCCTCCGCCGCGGAATTATTTCCCATACCCGTCGCAATCAGGCCCTCGTACCAAGCCTTCGGAAAAGTGTACCCGTCCAAAATCGCCGCGGGGCCCCCGACGCCGATATCGTGGAACCGCTCGTAACGGGACTCCTTGAGCCAGCGCTCGGCTCCCTCGTAATCGCGCTCCATCAGACAGACACGCAACGCGACATTGGTAACGCCGCCGCCCGGATCGAAGTCCGACGGAATTTTGCTCAACGTCGCCCGAAGCGGCGCAAGGTCTCCCGAAGCCCGGAACGCGATCGCTGCCTGCGCGATTGAAAATAAATGCGCGTCTGGATTCGCTTCAATCCCGCTGGCAAATCCGCGCGCTGCATCGTCGTCTCGACCGAGACAGCCGTAGGTTTCCGCGACGTTCCAAAGAACGGAGCCGTTGCGCGGATCAAGCTCTTTCGCTTTTTCAAAATTCCTTAGCGCGTCTTCCCAACGGCCCTGGCGCCGGTCGACGGCGCCGGCGGCATCCCAGACTTCAGCGTCACTCGGCGCGAATTCCTGCGCGATGGCGAGTTCAGTGCGCGCCAGTTCGTAATCGCGGTAGCCATAGTAATAATAGTAGGCGAGCGCGAGTCGGACATCGCTGGACTCCGGTTGGAGTCGCAACGCCGTGTCCGCGGCCAGCTTCGCCTGCGTCAACCGGTTCCGGCTCCGATCGTAGCCGTACCAAAAAAGCTCGCCGTGAAATCTTGAGGCCAGACAATGGGCCAGCGCAAAATGCGGGTCGCGCGCGATCGCGTCATCGAGCAGGCGCAAGGCGCGCTCGCCGTTCTCGCGCGGATCACCGGAGCCGCTCCAGCGAAATAGATCGCGCGCGCGAAGAAACAAATCGTAGGCGTCGAGGTCATGTGTCGAATGGATCTGGAGGCTGGCTTTTTCCCGCGGCGAAAGATTCGCGCGCAGAGCGAACGCGATCCGCCGCGCCAGCTCAGTCTGGAGCACGAAGAGGTCGGAAATTTCACGGTCGTAGGTGTCGCTCCAAACATGGAGGTCAGTCCGCGCGTCGATCAGCTGCGCGTTGATCCGCACCCGATTCGCTTCCCGGCGCACTGTCCCCTCCATCACGTACGCGACGCCGAGCGCTTCGCCGATGTCGCGCAGATTCCGCGTCCCGGTCCGATATTGTCGAACCGACGTCCGGCTAATGACCTTAAGATCGGCGACCTTTGCCAGACTTGAGAGAATGTCGTCCTGAATTCCGTCCGCAAAATAAGTGTTCTGCTGATCGTCGCTGAAATTCTCGAACGGCAGCACCGCGATGCTCTTCTCCGGCGGCTCGCGCCTAACGAGGGGCGCCAGGGATCGCGTCGGTTCCAAATCTTCGGTGCGAACGATCCCGCCCGAAGTCAGGTCGAAAGCCCAGGAAAGAAACAGCGCGACCGGAAATCCCAAAACCAACGCAACGATGATCATCCGCACCGCCCACGTTGGGATTTCGAAGAATGGAAAAACCTGCGTCGCGATCTGGATCAGCAGCCAGGCCAGGACCGCATAAGCGACCGCCACGCGGTAAACTTTCCGCCGCTTCAGTTCGGTAAAAAATTTGCGCGCGTCCATTGTCTAGCTCGGTCGCTTTTAGAATGTAGCTCCGCTTGACACAAGGTCTCCCACATCTTCCCTCTTAAATGCGACCGGCAGCAGGCAAACATTCTTCCGTTACGAAGGAAGATCGGTCTGGCCTACTCGCGGGGATCGCGGCGTTCGGAACCTGGGGTTTGATCCCGGTTTACTGGAAACTGTTCACCACCATTTCCGCGTCGGAAATTCTGGCGCATCGCTTCGTCTGGACCACTGCTTTCCTCGTCGGGTTGCTGAGCTGGCAACAGCGCTGGCCGGAAGTGCGGGAAGCGACCCGATCACGCCGAGCGTTGCTCTATTGCATCGCGAGCGGACTAGCCATCTCGGTGAATTGGTTCTGCTTCATCTGGGCGGTGAATGCCGGCCGCGTGATCGAAACGAGCCTCGGTTATTTCATGACGCCGCTCGTCAACGTTCTATTCGGCGCGACGTTCCTGCGCGAGCGTCTGACGCGCTGGCAATTACTTTCCGTTTTGCTTGCGCTCGTCGGCGTTGTGAATCTCACGCTCGGCTACGGCCGGTTCCCCTGGCTCGCGATCACGATCTGCGTCTCGTTCGGGCTCTACGGATTGTTGCGAAAAAAATCCGGCGTCCGGCCTATCCCTGGTTTGTTCCTCGAAACGACGCTGCTCACTCCGATCGCCGCCCTTTATCTCATCTATCTTCAGCGCAGCGGACATTCCGCTTTCAGTTCCGTCAGCGCCTCCATGATTCTACTCTTAATGAGCACCGGGATCGTGACCGGCGTGCCGCTCGTCTGGTTCGGGCACGCGGCGCGGCATCTTCGGCTGACGACGTTGGGGTTCCTCCAATACCTGTCACCGACCTTCAGTTTTTTCCTCGGTGTTTTCCTTTATCAAGAGCCGTTCACCCGGACGCACCTGATCACGTTCACTTTCATTTGGATCGCGCTCATCATTTTCACCGCCGAAGCAATCTGGCGCTGGCGCGCCGATCGCGAACGCGAAGCGTTCCGCGAGCCAGTGGCGCGAGCCGCACACTGACCGTGGCCGCGGAAATCCCAAATCCCAAACAACTTTCAAATTCAAAATCTCAAGCGAGCACCCGTGGTAATTCTTTTTGAGTTTGAGAATTGGAATTTGTTTGGAATTTGGAGCTTGGGATTTGGGATTTCCCGGCGTGCTCCCGCTACCAATTCGGCAGGACCCGACTATCATAGCCGGGCGTGACTGACGACAATTTCCAATACGCGATCGAAAATACGCGCGTGATCCTCGCCCCGGACCAACAGATCGCCACGTTCGGCAGCACCAGCTTTCGCTTTTACCTAATCTCCGAACTGATGGATCAGGTGAACGAAATCCGGGTGCGCGACGGTCGGATCCACGCCGAGCGGCCGCAGATTCTCACTCCCGAACATTATTGCCGGCTGTTGCTCGAGGGTTTCGGCGACAAGGCCGCCAAATATGCGGAATTCTTGCGCGAGCGCACGCGAGGCATCGCGGTGCTCCGTTACGGCTTCCAGTTTCGTAAGACCGAGGTCGTTGAAAGCCGCGTCCGCGACACAATTGACGCCGTGATCGAGCGGACCCGCCGTCAGGTCGAAAGTTCGCAAGAACCACTCAGCGCCGTGATCCAGGGCGTGGACGACGCCTGGGAAGTTTGCCTCCTCAAATTCACCATCGATCTCATCGAACGTTCCAGCGGCGGCAACCTCGGCGATTTCCGAAAGCGCGACTTGGTGTAGGTAGGGACGCCGCGCTGCGGCGTCCGCGGAACTGGAGCGAATGCTAAACTGAGCTTCGCGGACGGCGCAGCGCGCCGTCCCTACCAAAGTTTAGCGAAGGCTATTTGTAACGTCGCATCAGCTTGAAGAAGCGGAGCGTATCGCGCACAGGATGGATGCTGCTGACTTCGTCGGAATAAACGGTGCTGATGGGGACCGCGCCGATGCGGCAACCGGCACGGCTGGCCAGGATGAGCATTTCGGTTTCGTAGTCGAAACGCTCGGTACCGCCTAACAAGTTTGGAATGATGTCGCGGTGCACCATTCGGAACCCGCATTGGGTATCGGGAATGGTCTGGCCACAAGCGCGACTGATCTTGCGGCTCATGTAACGATTGACGGCGCGCCGGACGAGCGGCATCTCGCGCACGTCGCTCATCCGGGTGCCGACGAGCAGCTTCGCGCCCGATGAAGCCGCCGTGGAAATGAAGCGATCGATTTCTTCCGGCAAATGCTGGCCGTCGCCGTCGAGGATGATCGCGTAAGTCGCGCCGTGGTCGAGCCAATAACGAAAACCCGTTTTAATCGATTCCCCTTTCCCGCGGTTTTGTTCGTGGACGATCACGTCCGCGCCGGCTTTCCGCGCTTCCTCCGCGGTTGTATCGGTCGAGCCATCATCGACCACGACGACATTGACCAGTTCCTTCAGCGTCCGCCGGACAACATCGGCAATGTGTTTCTCTTCGAGATAAGCGGGGATGATCGCCGCGACGTTTATCCGGTCAATCGCGCCTGTGTCGTTCGGCGCCGCCATGTCAGCGGACGACCGGATGAAAGTCGGCCGCGTGATAGGAGCTGCGGACCAGCGGGCCCGAAGCGACGTGCGCGAATCCCTTCGCGCGCGCGATCTCGCCGTAAGCTTCGAAGCGTTCCGGCGAGACGAATTCCACGACCGGCAAATGATTCGCACTCGGGCGCAGATACTGACCCATCGTCAGAACCTGACATCCGATCTCGCGCAAATCGTCCATCGCCTGGAAAAGTTCCGGCTCCTGTTCGCCGAGGCCGAGCATCACACCACTCTTGGTCACGATCTTGGGCGCGAGTTCCTTCGCCTGACGCAAGACATCGAGCGACGTCCGATATTTCGCGCGCGAACGGACCAGCGGCGTTAATCGTTCCACCGTCTCGAGGTTGTGATTAAAAATATCCGGCGCGGCATCGAGCACGATCTGGATGCACCAGGTTTGTGCGTGAAAATCGGGCACGAGCACTTCTATGATCACCGAGGGATCCATCGCGCGGATCGCTTCGATCGTCCGCGCGAAGTGGTTTGCGCCACCATCTTTCAAATCATCGCGCGCAACGGCGGTGACCACGACGTGTTTCAATCCCATCCGGCGCACGGCTTCGGCCACGCGCTGCGGTTCGTCTTCCTCCAAGGCGAAAGGCTTCGCGGTTGTGACCGCGCAGAAACCACACGCGCGGGTGCAACGTTCCCCCGCGATCATCATCGTCGCCGTGCCCTGGCTCCAGCATTCCCAGCGATTCGGGCATTGAGCGCTTTCGCAAACCGTGTGCAGCCGCAGATCGGAGATAAGCGCCTTGGTCGAAAAGAAAACCGGGTTCGACGGCAATCGGACCTTAATCCACGGCGGCTTTTGCGCCTGGTGGAGTGCCGGATCGATTTTGATACAAGACATCAGGGGAAGAAAGAGTGACATGTGACGAGTGACAAGTGACAAGTTCTCGCCGCCGCGCTTCTGGTCACGTCACTCGTCACAGGTCACTCGTCACTTTCTTCAAAGCTTCGTTCGCCCGGAGAGGGCCTGATACAGCGTCAGCTCGTCCGCTGATTCCAATCCCCCGCCCGCAGGCAATCCATGCGCAATCCGAGTGAGGGTGACTGGAAACGGCTTGAGCAACTCGACGAGGTAATTCGTGGTCGCCTCCCCTTCCACGTCGGCGGCCAGGGCGAGAATGATCTCGCTGAATTTCTCGGTCTCAACGCGCGCCAGCAGCTCTTTGATTCGCAAATCATCAGGACCAACGTGATCCAAGGGCGAGATCCGGCCGCCTAACGAGTGGTAGCGGCCACGAAACGCGCTCGTTTTTTCCAACGGCAAGATGTCGGTCGGTTGTTCGACGACACAAAGCAGGTCGGCGGCGCGAGATGTATCGGAGCAAATCTCGCAAACCGGTTCCATCGTGAAAAAGCCGCATTGTGGACAGGGCCGGACGGTCTCGCGCGTGGCCGCGATCGAGCGCGCGATCGTCTCGGGTTGATCACCGCGCGCCTGGACGATCCAGAGCGCGATGCGCTCCGCCGAGCGCGGGCCGATCCCCGGCATTTGGCGAAGTTGCGCGATCAACTCCCGGATCGCGGATGGATATTCCGTCTTCCTCAAAACCGGAGAAGACTCACTGATCGAGTGGCGTGTTGGTCAACTGCAACGCCAGCGGTTCCAGGCGCCGCAAATACAATTGCAGGGGCCGGTCCTCTTCGCCCTCCGGTCCGCGCGCATTTTGAAATTGCGAGTACGCTTCGGCCCACCGCTTTTCTCGATAAAGCACGACGCCGTTCCAGAACGCGTCGCGCCGGGTGATGACTTCACGCGACGCATTCAAGGCGAGCGCAACTGGTTCGTAAATCTCGTGCCGTTCGCGAACGTCGACCCCGCTCAGAAAATCGATCGGGCGCGCCACCAGAATTTTGCTGGCCAACTCGAAGGTGCGCGGCCCGAGCAAAACTCGAGAGCCGTAAAAGCGATTAGCGATGCAGAAACGGCGCGCCAATTCCACCGGCTCGCCTGCGGCGAGAAGATTGCGCTGCCCGTTATTTTTCACCGGCGCCATAATCATCGTGCCGGAGCTGACGCCGGCGTGGACACCCGCGTTCCGCAAGACATCGGACTTCGTGCTCTTGTTCGCTTCCGCAAAAGACTGAGTGAGCCCCATCGCTTTGCGCACCGCTTTTTCGGCGTGTTGTTTGTCGTTCTCCGGATAACCGAAGATCGCGACGACGCCTTCGCCGCCGGCTGATTCGATGTAAGCGCCTTCCGCGCGCAGCGCCTGCATGGCGTGGGCGATGAAGCGCTCGGTGATTTCCGCGAAAATTGCGGGCTCACATTCCTCGGCGATCTCGTGCTTGTTTGCGAGATCGCAAACGACGGCCGTGACTTCACAGACTCGCGCCCCGGAATCGGTGAAGGAATCGCCGCGTCGCGCGCGGGCCCGCGGTTTTTCCACGACGGGCGGAGGCGCGACCGGCTGGGGCGCCACAACAGGCGCGACGGCGGTCGCCGGGGTTTCCGGTACGACTGAAATCGGCGCAGCGCGCGGCGTAGGACCCGCGGCAATCTTGGGCGGACGCAACCGTCGCTCCGCGAGGTAGACAGAAAACCATTCGAAGGCCAGGACACCAAGATAACTCAGCACTACTGCGGCCATCGCGGGCACGGGCCGGAATTCCAATTTATAAAGCGCGCAAACCCAGGCGAGCACCAGCAGCTCGACCAATAGGATCGCGGCGATCAGAAGCATTCGCGTCCGGCGCATCCCACTCAGGGCGAGGAAAGCGACGCCGATTGCCGCGACGGCGACGATTCCGTAGCCGGCCGCCGCGATCAGGCGCGCCGTGGTTTCCGGAAAGAAGCGAGCGATGCCATCCGCCCGCGCCAACAGCCCCGCGATGTCGAGACCGACAATCAGGGCGGCGACGATCACACCGATGATGAGCGCTGCAACGATGGGCCGCTTCATTTCGCCGGATAGTGTGATTGAACTACGAGATCACTCAAGAATTTATCCGGCGCATCGACCGCGTCGCGCCGAAGCACGAAACTGTGTTGGCCGGTATTTTTCTGCACCAGGCTCAGACCGAATTGATAATCCTTGAACAAGTGCGCGCAAAGATCGGGCATGGTCATCCGCTCGGCATGCGCGCGCTCAACCAGACGCGCGATGGCCTCCGGTTCGAAAGTAATTTCGAGGCCGTGCGCCTTCCCGAATTCCTCCGCAAATTCGCGCGCGCTCTTTTCCAGCGCAGCCTCTTCCTGTTTGTGGCCTTCCGCCCGGAGGCGATCGAGCACTTTCTGCGGCTCGCGCACAAGCTCGGCGGAAACGCGCAATTGAGTCAGCCCCGATCCGGCCAGGTAATATTTGTAATCACGAAATAGCTTCTCCCAGACGGTGAGAAGCCCGCGTGCGCCGGTCTTTTCTTTCGCCGCCGCTTCGGCCATCAGGTGAAGCGCTTCATCTTCGAAGCTGATCTCGATCCCGTAGGCACGAAAGGCACGCTCGTATTGGCGGAGGATGCTGCCCTCCGAAAATTTCATGATTTGATAGAGATCGTCCGCCGCCAGCTCCTCGCAGACGACGCGCACCGGCAGGCGGCCGATGAACTCCGGCTCGAACCCGTACTCGATGAAATCCTGTGTCGTGACGTACTGAAAAAGCTCGTTGTCCATGACCGGACGCGGCTCGGTGTTGAACCCGATTTGTCCCTGGGTCAGACGACGCGACACCTGTTGCTTCAAGCGCTCGAACGCGCCGCTCACCACGAAAAGAATATGGCGGGTGCTGATCGTCTCCCGCTTCGACTTGCCACCGCGCCGCTGAAATTCGAACGCCGCCTGGAGCTGCGCCTGAATATCGTTCGCGCTCCGCAGCGGCACATCGGTTTCCTCCATTAACTTCAACAGCGTCGTTTGGACCCCGCGACCGCTCACATCGCGGCCGACCATGTTTCCAGCCGCGGCCAGCTTATCGATCTCGTCGATGTAAATAATGCCGAACTGGGCCAGCTGCACGTCGCCGTCTGCCTTGTCCACCAGCTCGCGCACCAGGTCCTCCACATCGCCGCCGACATAACCGGTCTCACTGAATTTCGTCGCGTCCGCCTTGACGAACGGCACTTTGATCAGCTCCGCGATGTGCTTGATGAGATACGTTTTCCCGACGCCCGTCGGGCCGACCAGAATCACGTTCTGCTTCGCGTATTCGGTCTCCTCGGCTCGCGTGGCGTCTTCCTTCTCGAGCCGGCGAAGATAATTAACATGGTTGTAGTGATCGCAGACCGCGATCGAGAGGACCTTCTTCGCTTCGTCCTGCTTGATCACGAACCGGTCGAGGTGCGTCTTGATATCGCGCGGAAGAAAATCGAACACGAACGGCTCGTCGCTGGTCTCGCGCGGCTTCTCCTCCGCCGGCGCCTGGGCCGTTTCCGGCTCGGTGTAAGTCGTGAACGCGACCTTGTCGCCGAAGTTCGTCTTCATGAACTCGGAAAGCTTCGACTTCAGTTCTTCCGGTGACGGAAATGGCGGGTTCTGTGTCATCGAACCCGTAAGGTAGCATTGGCAATTCGGGTGTAAACGGGAGGCGGCGCGCGACGACAAGCGGACGTTGACGCCGGCCGTGCTGCGCGGTGTAGCATTCCAGGTTCGATCCACTCATGATCAAGCTCGAAGTTCAAAGCGCAGACGCCGGCCAGCGGCTGGATCGCTTTCTCGCCCAGGCGCTCCCCGCCTTTTCGCGGGCCAGACTTCAGAACCTCATCCGCGAAAAGTTCGTGACCGTGAACGGAAAACCGGCGCGACCGCGCGACGCCGTCCGCGCGCGAGCGGTCGTGGAAGTGCGCGAACCCGAAGTGACGAAGATCGATGCGCAACCGGAGTCGATGCCTCTCGATATCCTTTTCGAAGACGACGATCTTCTCGTGCTGAACAAGCCGGCGGGCCTCGTGGTTCATCCGGGCGCCGGGCATCAGACGCATACGCTGGTCAACGCGCTCCTGGCCCATTGCAAAAACCTTTCCGTGATTGGGGGCGAGGAACGGCCAGGGATCGTTCACCGGCTCGACAAAGAAACCAGCGGCGTCCTCGTTATTGCGAAGAACGACGCGACCCATCGCGATCTTTCCAAGCAATTCGCCGAACGCACGACTGGAAAAGTTTATCTCGCGCTTGTTGCCGGCACGCCGCGCGAAAAAACCGGAACGATCGACGCGCCGATCGCGCGTCATCCAGTGCATCGGCAACGAATGAGTATTGCGCGACGCGCGGGTCGCCCTGCGAAAACCGATTATCGCGTCCTCAAATCAAACGGCGACGTCAGTCTCATTGAATGCACCATTCACACGGGGCGCACCCATCAGATCCGGGTCCACCTTCATCACCTCGGACATGCTGTTCTCGGGGACAAACTCTATGGCGGCAAACGGGCCGGGACTTCGCCGCGCCAAATGCTCCACGCCTCGAAGCTTACCTTCCGCCATCCACGAACTGGCGAAGCAATGAGTTTTACAGCTTCAGTGCCGAACGACTTCGTGAAAGCGACGCCGCCTTAAACCAATTTGTCTTTCACGCACTGCGCAATGGCTGGAGGAACAGCCGATTCCGGCGCTTCCACTGTCTCCGTCCCGGAAGCGGTCGTCCGTGAAATTTTGTAGCGAAAGCCATCGCGCATTTTCGAGGAATCCGTTTTCGGATCGGATTGAAACAAGGCTTCGACGGCTTCCTGCTCGTGCGATGAGAGTGAAGCCATGTCCACTTCACCCTGACTGCGAAGATGGGAACCACCCGCGCCGAACCCGGCTAACCCGCCAATTCGTTCGACCTGTAGCATTGCCATAAGCTTGTCCCTTCAGGTCGCACTAAAGCTTAAAGGCCGACTTTCGTCCAAGCCTTGTCCACCGCAGTTTTGACCGCTGCTTCCGTTGGGAAAAGGCTGGCGGCGAGCTTGCGCGTCCGATTGGCAAACACTTTCATCTTCATGTTTGGACTCGGGGCAAAACCGGTCAGGGCCTGATACCAAATCCTGCCTGCTTTCTCCCAGCTCTTACCGCCAATCGCAGTGGCCGCGTTGTAAAAGGCGAGATTCGGAATGCCGCTGCTTTCATGGGGATCCATTCCATCCTTGTACTGGGAAAATTTCGTCGGTTGCGGCGCGAGGCAATGCTTCGCCGCGGGATTCGCCATATCGCGCAAACAGGTGAAACCTTTGGCGATGGCGGCCGGTCCCATGATGTCTTTGCCGATCAGCCAGTCTGCCTTTTTCACATCCTGACCGGCCTGCCATTGGCGAAACATCGAACCGAACACGTCCGACATGCTTTCATTGAGTCCACCCGCCTGGTTCGTGTACGCGAGGCCCGCGGTAAATTGCGTCACGCCATGGGTGAGCTCGTGACCAATCACGTCGCTCGACGTCGTGAAGTCTATGAAAATAGCGCCGTCGCCGTCACCATAAGTCATCTGGCTGCCATTCCAGAAAGCGTTGTTGTAATTGACGCTGTAATGAATGGACGACAACAAGGTCATGCCGACGTTATCCACCGAGTTTCGGCCGAACGCTTTTTGATAAAAATCGGCAACCGCGCCTGCCTCAACGAAAGCCCGTTTTGCAGTGCCGTCGGCAGATGATCCGGGATTCGCCACCAAGGTGCCGGGTAACGTGACGGCGTGGGCGCAATCAAAAACCGTAATCTGCGGTGGACCAGCGGCGGCCGCGACGAGTCCCGCGGGCAACATCGTCTTGGCCATCATCGACAGTTTCGCCCGGGCCACCCGAACCTTGCGCCACTCTTTGTCGAAGGCGGCAGCATCGGCGAAAGCTTTTCGCGTTTGCTCGGGCAACTCTTTATCGCGAGCAAAACGTTCGAGCACCTTGGAAGGGATGATAAAGCAGCAGCAATCGCATCCGCACGGCGAGGGTTGGCGCCGTCGGGAGTCTCCGGATTCGGTGACGTGGGGCATTTCGGGAAGCGTAAGGAGCTTGTCTTTCATGGGGTTGCCAGGGATGGAGGGTTGTTGATCTGGTTTGCTAGTCGGGGAAGATGAGAAGGCGCGCGCAGGAAAACGAGGGGAGCGCGCCTGGAGAGATGGGGAGCACAGTCCCCGGATTATCAAACGAGACTTCTACCGGCAAGAGCAAACTTCCGCGGTCCTCAGTGACTTCGCGGAAGCGACGCCGAAGTAATTCTCACACAAAGGTCACAACGGTTCACAAGGGGGTCTTCATTGTGTCGCTTGTGGCCGTGGTATGACCTTGCATTTACTCCATATCGCCACTGAAGCTCACTTACGGAATAGCCAGCCTTCGTCCGCGTCGCCCGGATCGTGTACTGCTTGCCCACATTGAGCCCAGACTGTGAGGGGGAATGAACGGAAAACTGGAATTGCCTGCCGGAGAAAGAGCCAGAGAGAACCTTGTCGACTCTCGTCGTGATGACCCATGGCTGCAGGAAATCTGCCGTCGGACCAGTGATCTTGATTACCGTGCCCCGGAATACCAACACCGTCGGCGGGGCCGCCTCGTTAGCTCCAGCGTGCGAAAGTGTGGGACATGACACACTGATCACCGCAATTAGGTAAAGAAATGCGCGTTGCACCTAACGAGAAAAGCTTATCGGTGATCTGGAAATTGAACGGTTCGAACAGCCGGGAGATTCTTGGACAGTTTTTGCTCTGCGGAAGAAGTGACGCGCAATGTTTCAATCGTATAGGGCTCACCAAGCTTGCGCGCCCGAGAAGTGATGGCAAGGAGCCGGCCATCGCCAAAACGAAACACGTCGCAGCGGCGTAATGGCGAAGCCGCGACGTTCTCGTGGGAAACGACGAGGGCGGCCTTCGACAAATCAACGAGCGCTTCGCCCAGCGGCTCGCCCGAATAAACTTCCGCGGCAGGCGCCGACGCGATGGCGGGCAGACCGGTAAACGCGATTACAATTACAAATTTCACGACGCGCTTCTGCATCCAACGAGACGACTTCAACCCAGCGTCTGATTCGACGGTCACTGTGGATCCCAGCTCATTGTCCCGAAAATCCTCAGGGGCGGCTTTTCTTCGAGATCTTTGAACACTTGCGGCGGTATGGGCGCACACTTTAATCGGCGAATGCTGCGCACGATGATTTGTTCGGCCGATTGACCTCCGGCTTTTGCATGGACCTTCGTGCTAGTCACATGACCTTGCGCGTCGAGGTAAAACTCATAGTCCACCTCCAAGCGATGCGGCGCGTTGAAAGTGGGCCTGAGGTCGTCCTGCAGCATTTTGTGCACATGCGTATTGTAACGGTAATAAGCTGAATCTTTCTTCCATTCCGCCGCGGCCTCGGCGTGGTAACGGAGTTCGGCCTCAGCGTCGATATAGCCTGCTCCAATTTCCAACTGAACGGCCATCGGAATTGGGGGAAATTTAATCTTAGCTAGAACGCGGACGGCGGTCTTCTCGGCCCAACCATCCGGTGTCCGCGACATAACTTTAACGTTATGGACGCGGCCGTTCCGATCGACGGTGTAGCGGAGCTTCATCGAAGCACCACTCAGGCGCTCGGGGTGCTTCGAGAGCTCAGCTCCGAGGGCCTTCTTGGAGATTGCGGCAAGGCGATCATTATAGACCGTGGTCGGCGATGACTTCTCGGCAGCCTGCGCCGTCGCCTGAAAGCAAACCAGGCTGATTGTCAGGGCTGCGAGATAACGCATGAGTCGCCCAGAGGGGAACGCAACACTTACAGGAAATGGAATGACCGCAGAATCTCGGCGGTGTCGCCCTTGGCGCCAAGATCGTCGGGGCGCTTGACGTCGTGGCCGAGGGACGTGCCGAGAATAAGAATGGTGACACCATTCTTTTGCCCGGCGGGATGAACAACGATGGTCTTCCCGTAAATCATCGTTTTCGCGGCATCGTTGAAATCGGCTTGGAAAAGCGCGGTGCGGCTTCTGATACCGTCCACGGTTTCAAACGTCCGCCTTAGCTCTTTGTAATTATGGAAGCCGCCGGCGAGTTGTTGCCCGAGTTGATCGAGCAGGCTGTCATACAAAGCGTCGCTTTCGGCGGTGGGATCGTTGAAGCGCGCGTAACCGACCGCGAAATTCTCCGCCGTATTGCCTTTGCCCCCGGCATACTTCTCGACTTTGACGAAATTAACCGCCGATTGCGGCTGGAGCTCGAAGCTTTTCGGATACTGGAAGCTGAAGGCGATGAAATCCGACTGAAGGTTAGCCGGCAAATTGGCCTTCACATTTGTGTAAGTGTTCCAACCAGCCTTAGAGGGTGTCGGCGATTTTTCGTCAACCGCTTGGAGCGCTGATTTAAAGTCGCTTTTGAAATCTACAACTTTCTGTTTCGCGCGATTGATCACGATCGCAATGACGACGATCACGATGATGATCAACGTGAGACAACCGCACCCGCCCAGGATCCAGGGCATCGGGCTTTTCTTCGGCGGCTGACCGGCCGGCGGAGTGTACACCGGAGGCCGTGGCGGAGGTGGAGCTGATGGCGGAACCGGCGGTGCGGGAGAAATTGGGGGCGGCGTGAACGGCGGTGGAGGAGGAGGTGGCGGTGGCGACGACGAATCAGGGGGCGACGGTGGCTGCGGTTCCGAAGGATTCGACGGCTCGTTCATGGATGAAAAATCGCTGCGTTCAGCGGCGGTTTCAAGTTCATCGCGTGGGCGCCATCGGTGGACTCGGCCCTGGCTTTGGCGCGGCGCGCTTCAGAAGACTGAACAGGTCGCTGTCCGTCGACAAGATGAGAGTTGAATCTTTTCCCAGCGATCGGCGATACGTCTCCATGCTTTTCAGAAATCCGTAGAACTCTGACGCTTGCGGATTCTGAGTGTAGGCTTGCGCGTAAATTTCGGTCGCCTTCGCGTCCGATTCGCCGCGGATTTCCTGCACCTTTCGATATGCCGTGGACTGGATCTCATTCAGGTCGCGCTCCTTTTGTCCCGCGATCCGCGCCGCTTCACCTTCGCCTTCGGAACGAAAACGCTGCGCAATCTGCCGGCGCTCGCTGATCATGCGCTGGTAAATCCGATCAAGCACATCCGGATTGTAATTCACGCGGCGCAACCGCACATCGAGCAAGTCCACGCCAAACTCGGCCAGCTTCACCGCCGCCTCCTTCTTGATTTCCTCTTCTACTTTCAAACGTCCATACACGATGGGCTGAAGAACACCGATTGTGCCCATCCCAACCGGACCGGTCTTGAGACTCTCGTCGTGGAGTGGTTTGCGATCCTTATCGGTGCGCACAATCTCGATTAGATCGTGCTTCGCGATCGCGTTCCGAGTTTCACTGCCCAAAATATCCTCCAGGCGCGATTGCGCGCTGCGCTCGTCGTGGAGCCGGACGAAGTAAGTCATCGGGTTGGCGATTCGCCAGCGGGCATAGGTATCGACATGGATGTAAGTCTTGTCGCGCGTCGGGATCGCAACCGGCGCGCCGTCCCATTCCAGGAAACGCTTGTCGATCCGGTTTACTTCTTGAATGAAAGGCCGCTTGAGATGAAGGCCGGCTTCCGTAATCGGGTCGCCGATTGGTTGGCCGAACTGAGTGATGATCACCTGCTCGGTTTGCTTGACGGTGTAGAAGCAGCCGAGAAAGAGTCGGAACAATACCAGGACGCCAAAGACTGTCAGCGCCCAGAGACAACCCCGCTTGTTCATTTTGCGGGCTCCGGTTTAAGCGACAAGGGCAGGATCGGCAGCAACTGTTTCATCGAATCGTCGATGATGATTTTCGGGCCCATCGCCGGCAGAACTTCCTGCATCGTCTCGAGGTAAAGACGGGTGCGCGTGATCTCGGGCGCCTTGATATACTGGCCGAGCATCGCGTTGAAGGACGCGACGTCGCCTTCCGCTTCGTTCACGCGCTTGAAACGATAACCTTCCGCGCCACGAACAGTCTGATCGGCCTGGCCACGCGCTCGCGGCACCGCTTCGTTGTAATCGCCATTGGCGATGTTGATCGCGTTCTCGCGGTCCTGTTGCGCTTTGTTGACTTCGTTAAACGAACCCTGCACTTCGCGGGGCGGATTCACGTTCTTTAATTGCACCTGATCGACCCGAACGCCGAGCTTGTAACGCGTCGCGAGCTCCTGCATCCGCGCCAATGCCGCGACTTCGATATCCTGCCGGCCGATCGTGATCACCTCGTCCACGGTTCGGTCGCCGATCACTTCGCGCATCGAAGCCTCAGACAAATCGCGCAGGGTTTGGTTCGGATTGCGAACGTCGAACAGATATTCCTTCGGATCGGAAATTCGATATTGCACGACCCACTCGACCAGCGCCGCGTTGAGGTCGCCGGTCACCATCGATTTTTCTTCGACCTGTTCGCGGGACGGCTGATCGACGTTCGTGTAACCGGAAGTGTAAAAGCCGAACTCGAGCTTCAACTGCCGGCGCGTTTGCACGAGTGTGTATTCGTCGATGCCGAGCGGAATTTTAAAATTCAACCCGGGCTCCGCGATCTTCAGAAAACGGCCAAAGCGCAGGACGACCGCTTCCGATTCCGCCGGCACCGTGTAAAAACAACCCCAGACAACGATCAATGCCACGATCGCCAGCCCCACCCCCGCGATCAACCGCAGCGGCGGCCGCGGAAGATTCATGTTGATGACAGCGGGCGGCTGATTGTTCATGCTGCGACGAACAGCTAGAGCAAAAGCCGACACCCACGGAAAGCTCAAAGTGATGAACGACCTTCTTGTCCGCAAAGCAGAGCTAGCCGATGCGAGCCGCATGGCGGAGCTGAGTGGCACACTCGGCTATCCCGTCAGTGCCGAGGCGATGGCGCCGCGGTTGACGCGCGTGCTGGACCTGGAGACGCATTGCGTCTTCGTCGCGGAAAGAAATGGGGAGGTCGTCGGCTGGAGTCACGGAGTCGAACAGGAAATGTTGGAGTTGGATCGCCGCTGCGAAATCTGGGGCCTCGTTGTCGCGGAGAGCGAGCGCGGACGCGGCGTCGGCCGGCGCCTGATTGAAGTCATCGAAAAGTGGGCGCGGGACCGCGGCCTGAAAGACATGTCGGTCCGCAGCAACGTCATCCGTCCTGAATCCCATCCATTTTACGAGCGGATTGGCTATACCCGTTACAAGACCCAGCACGCCTATCACAAAGCGCTATAGCAGCGGCGCTGAGTCGCCGCTCTCTCGCTTCACGCGGCGACAGGGCGTTTTCCGCCTTGCTCGACTGGAGGCCGCGCCTTACGTTTCTACGACCTATGAAAAGGACACCCGAACAAGTCGCGAAAGCCATCGACGATTTCGTCAGTGGGGGCCAGAATCAGTGGGAGTGGGACGGTTTTATTTCGATCCGGATCGACGATCCGGAGCTGGAAAAAATCCGGCAACGCTGCATCGCCATCCGCGATGAATTTCCGCCCGATAAGGCGAGCGATTACTGCAGCCCGGCCGGGATGGAAGAGATGCGCAAACTGGCGGAAAGCCTGCGCGCCCGCGCCTGATCGCGACCGCCGAATAAGCAGATCGGAATTCCGAGTGCGAACGATTTATCGATCGCTGCGCTGGTTTGTAATCTTTTTGCCGATGTTCCTTTTTCTCTGCGCCCTGGTCCTGCCCTTCATTCCCGGCGCGATGGGGATGTTTTCGGACAGCGGCGGACCCTGGTATCAATCGCTCACCTCGCGCCTGTTCTTAGCCGGACTTCTTTACGCTTATCCAGTGACGCTGTGCTGCACGCGACTAGTCAGCGACGACATGTTTCTTTCGCCGGGCTACTACCTGGTGCTCGCCCTCTACACGGCGACTTTGGTCTTTCTTCTTCGAACAACCTTTTGGTTCTTTGAGCGCCGCGCTCGAACGGCGAGCTGATGGAATTCTTCGAAGAAGACAAAGTTCGCCGGCTGCTCTCGCTTGAGAAGTTGATTCCGGCGATGCGACAAACGCTTGCGGACTTTTCCGCTGGGAAATGGCAGCAGCCGGTGCGCGGTGTCCTCGGACAACACAACGGTTTCTTCGGCGTGATGCCGGCCTCCGGCGAGTCGATGGGCATCAAGCTGGTGACCTTCTATCCGAACAACGCGGGCACAAATTTGCCAACGCACATGGCGGTAATTGCGCTCTTCGATCCAAAGACCGGCGAACCGCTCGCATTGATGGACGGACGTTACATCACCGAGATGCGAACGGCGGCAGTTTCGGCGGTGGCCACGGACGCTTTGGCGTCGCGTAACGCGAAAGTTTTAACGATCCTCGGCGCCGGGGTGCAGGCGCAGGCGCACCTGGAAATGTTGCCGCGCGTTCGGCAATTCGAAGAAATCCGCGTCTGGAATCATCATCCGGAAAAAGCGCAACGCTTCGCCGAGGAACACGGCATCAAGGCGATGGATCTGGAACCGGCGATTCGCGGCGCGGACGTCATCGTCACTGCGACGAGCGCGCGCGAACCGATCTTGCAAGGCGAATGGCTCAAGCCGGGCGCGCACGTGAATGCCGTCGGCGCGTCGCGGGCCGATTGGCGTGAACTGGATGACGCCGCGATGCGGAATGTGGTGATCGTCGATTCTTACGAAGGCGCGCGAAAGGAATCGGGCGACGTGATTCTTTCCGGCGCGACTCCATTCGCCGAGCTCGGTGAGATTTTGAACGAAACGAAGCGAATCGCACCGGGCGCGACGACGATCTTCAAGTCGTTAGGCATGGCGGTAGAAGATGTCGCCGCAGCGACGCTCGTTTACGAGGCGTCGCGGCCTTAATCCTGGAGGGACGGGCGCTGTCCCGTCCTTGAAACGATTGGGACGACACGGCGGTCGTCCCTCCAGGAAAGACGCGGCGATTCAAACCGCGACTCCTTGATGTCGGCCGACGCCCGGGCGTAAACTCACGGGATGACCAACGTTCGACCGATCGAGCTTTCCGCGATTCGCGCGGCGAGAGAACGAATTGCCGGCACGATCGTTCGCACACCATTGCTGCGGCTCGAACTCGGTCCCGGCTTTCCGGACGTGCGCCTGAAACTCGAGAATCTCCAGCCGATCAACGCTTACAAACTGCGCGGCGCAGCAAACGCCGTCGCGATGCTGTCCGACGAGGAACGCACGCGCGGCGTCTGGACAATCAGCGCGGGCAATGCCGGACAAGGCGTGGCCTACGCGGCGCGAAAGGCGGGTGTTCCCAGCACGGTTGTTGCGATTGAGACCGCGCCCACGGCAAAACTCGATCGGATGCGCGCCCTTGGCGCGAAGCTCATCACGGTGCCGTACGAAGTCGCCTGGCGCACGCTGGAGGACCGCGCTTATCCCGGCGCCGAAGGCACGTTCATCCATCCTTTCGACGACGACAATTTCATTGCAGGTCATGCAACGATGGGCCTCGAAATTCTCGAAGACGCGCCGGACACAGCGGCGGTCATCGGCGCAATCGGCGGCGGCGGACTGATCACCGGCGTGGGAAGCGCGATCAAGGCGCTCAAACCCGACATCAAGGTTTGGGGAGCCGAACCAGAGACTGCCGCGCCGGCTGCATTGTCGTTCGAGAAAGGTTCGCCGCAGGTGTTTGAAAAATGGGAGGCGTCGTTTGTCGATGGCGCCGGCGGGCAAAGCATGTTCCCGAGAATGTGGGAACGAATGAAACCAGTCGTGGACGGTTTTATCGTCGTAAGCCTGGAAGAAACGAAGGCAGCGATGCGAATGATGGCGGAGAAAGCGCGCGTCATCGCCGAAGGCGCAGGCGCGTTGCCGCTTGCTGCGGCATTAACGGGCAAAGCCGGCAGAGGCCCGATCGTCGCGATTGTTTCGGGCGGAAATATTGACTTGAAGAAGTTCTCTGAGCTGATCGGATCCAAGGCATGAAGGCGATCGCGTTGCTCATCGCCGCGCTAATGGTGTTGCTTGGCCTGACCGGCGTGCTTTGGCCGGAAGGTCTGATGCCGCTGGCGATCGCTTCATTTTCGCCAAAAGGGCTCTACGTCGTCGCCGCGGTCCGCGTCCTTCTTGGAGCGCTTCTGTTCTGGGCCGCCCGCGCCACGCGAACGCCGAACACCATCCGAGTAATCGCCCTCATTTTGTTGGTTGCTGGAATTGCCACCGCCTTCATTCCAGCCGACCGGGCCCAACTGATGAAGGATTGGTGGATCGACCGCGGCCCCGACACATTCCGGATCGTCGCCTGTTTTCCTCTCATCGTAGGGATCATTATCGGAATATCCGCGCTGACGGCCGATCGCAGAGCTTAGCAACCGTTGACCATTTTATGAGCGGAATGAATGACATGACGCAGGGTTCGGTGACGCGGCACTTGCTTCACATGGCGTCCTTCATGGCGGTCAGCATGGTGGTGCAGACGTTGTATCTGCTCGCGGATCTTTATTGGGTCGGATCGCTCGGCAAGGAAGCGATCGCCGCGGTGGGTGTTTCGGGAAATTTCATGATGGTCGTGCTCGCGCTCACCCAAATGCTTGGAGTGGGAACGACGACAGTGATTTCGCACGCGGCCGGTCGCAAAGATCAGCCGCACGCCGAGCTTGGGTTCAATCAATCAATCGTTCTCTCGCTTGCGGCTGCGCTTTTCGTGGGCGTGTGCGCGTTTCCGCTTCGTCATCAATACAGCGTCGCATTGAGCGCTGACGCGCTGACCGCGAAGCTCGCCTACGAATACCTGGGCTGGTTCATCCCGGCGTTGATGCTCCAGTTTCCGCTGGTGTCGTTAGGCTCAGCTCTCCGAGCGACTGGAATCATCAAACCAGCCGTCGGTCTGCAGGTTCTCAGCGTGATCATGAACATCATCTTCGCGCCGCTGCTGATTTTCGGCGTTGGACCTTTGCCGAAAATGGGAGTGAGCGGCGCGGCCTTGGCCACATTCCTTTCCATCCTGATCGCAGACGTTCTGACGATCGTTTATTTCCAACGTAGTTTTAAATATCTGCGGGTCCGGGTTTCGCAGTGGAAACCGCAATTCAAGATTTGGTGGTCGATGCTGCGAATCGGCATTCCGGCCGGCGCCGAGTTCGCACTCATGGCGGTATATATCGTGGTGGTTTATGCAATCATCCGCGGCTTCGGCGCCGCCGCTCAGGCAGGGTTCGGGGTTGGGGCCCGCGTCATGCAGGCAATGTTCTTGCCGGTGATTGCGGTTGCATTCTCGGTCGCGCCCGTGGTCGGTCAGAATTTCGGCGGCCGTCGCGCCGATCGCGTGCGCCAGACATTTTATTCGGCGGTGTTGATTACCTCCGTGATCATGGTGTTGCTCACGATCTTCGCGCAGTTTTACGGAGCCGTGTTCATCCGCGGATTTTCCAAAGACCCAAGCGTGATCGCATTCGGCGCGGAATATCTCCAAATCATCTCGCTGAACTTCGTGGCCATGGGAGTCGTGTTTACGTCCTCGAGTGTTTTCCAGGGAATCGGGAATACCTGGCCGCCGTTGATCAGTTCGTGCACCCGCTTGGTGCTCTTTGCGTTGCCGGCCACCCTCATCGCGTTGCGCCCTGGATTTCACATCCGTCAGGTCTGGTATTTGTCCGTCGTCTCGATCCTGTTTCAGGCCGGTGTGAACCTGTTGCTGCTGCGGCGCGAGTTCAGGAAGAAACTCGTTTTTCCAGAGCCCGAGACGAGCACGGTGACCGGGTCGCCTACTCCGGCTTGAGCGCATGAGTTTTCAAAGCCGGATCGGCTGCTGGTGGGTCCGGCTTTGCGTGAAATGCAAACCGCCTGGCGAATCGGCGCTGGTCGATTTCACGCGGCGCCGGTTCCGAACTCCGGGCTGGCTCGTCTCACTCCACTCGTTAGGCGTAGCGACCAGGCGAGTCGACGGTCCGGTGAAAGGCGAATGGGTTTCGCCGCGGAAATTTTCGAAGCAGGAACCGGTCGTCTATTATTTGCACGGCGGCGGTTACATTTCCGGCTCCGCGAAATCGTGCCGGCCAATCACAGCGACGCTGGCGCGGCGCCTGCAAACCCGCGTGTTCGGTCTCGATTACCGACTCGCGCCGGAAAATCGTTTCCCCGCTGGGGTGGAGGATGCGTTGGCTGGTTATCGCTGGCTAGTTGCGAGCGGAATTAATCCGGAATCCATCGCGGTGGTCGGCGATTCGGCCGGTGGCGGAATGACGCTGGCCTTGGCGCTGCGGCTGCGTGACGCGGGCGAAGCACTTCCCGCGTGCCTGGTCTGCCTGTCGCCGTGGACGGACATGACGGGCAACAGCGAAACCCTCACCACAAACTCGGAATGCGATTCAATGTTTGTCGGCGACGACATCGAACGCTACGCGAGCGTTTATCTCGGCGATCAATCGCGGCAAAATCCCCTCGCCTCTCCGCTTCTTGCAGATTTGAGCGGACTGCCACCGGTGCTCATCCAGGTCGGGCGCGACGAAGTTTTGCTCGACGACGCTCGCAACTTGCATGGGAAGATTCAAGCCGCGAGCGGTTCGAGCAGGCTGCACATTTACGAAAACGTCCCGCACGGCTGGCACTACGGCGCGCCGTTCGTGCCGGAAACCGGACAGGCGTTGCGCGAAGTGGCGGATTTCGTTGGCGAGCATTGTCGATCACCGGCGTCGCCCACAGGGCGACGGCTACAAAAGAACATATGAGGCCGCGATATCCAGACGCGATGACGCTGGCAGAAGCGCGGGCATTGTTTTTCGCGCGGTCAGGCTTGGGCGAGGACGGCGGTTATAATGCGCGGTGGGTTCGCGTCGAAACAAAACCGATCCCAGTTTACTTCCCGAATACCACCTGCCGCGTCGAAGCCGCGAAACTTCACGATCTTCATCACGTCGCGATGGAATACGAGACGGATTGGGCGGGCGAAGCGGAGATCGCGGCGTGGGAAATTGCGAGCGGCTGTGGCCGGCACGGTTGGGCGTGGTTATTGAATCTCGGCGCCTTCACCGTGGGCATAGCGCTGTGTCCCCGGCGACTTTACCGCGCGTTTATGCGCGGCCGGCATTCAGCCAATTTGTATCGCGAAGGATTTCCGGAAGACGAACTTTCGGCGAAAACTGTCGAATGGTTGCGTGATCGGCTCCACGCAAGAACCGACGGATCGCGACCGACCATGCGCGATCGATTCGCGCTCGCATTTTGGTGCGTCGCCAGCGCCGTGTATCACGCGGCGTGGTTCATTAGCGGCGCTGCGATGCTGTGGTGGATCGCAGCGAGATTGTTTTGAATTTACTTCGGCGGCGCGGATGGCGCAGGCGCTTCGGCCGGCGCAGTCTTCGTTAGGCCACGGCGTTTCAGAAGCGGCGTCACGTCGGGATCGCCGCCGGTGAAATTGCGGAACAATTTCAAGGCGTCGTCGCTGCCGCCACGCGAGAGAAGCGTGTCGCGGAAATGGTCGCCGTTCTCGCGCTTCAAACCGCCGTGCTGTTTCATCCACTCGACGCTGTCCGCATCGAGCACTTCGCTCCAAAGATACGAGTAGTAGCCCGCCGAATAACCGCCGGCGAAGGCGTGCGAAAAATAGGTGGAGCGATATCGAGGCGGCACTGGAGGATAATCGACGCCGGCTTTTTTCAGCGCTTCCGCTTCGAACCCCAGCGTGTCGGTCGGCACCTGCTCAGGAGTCAATTGATGCCAGGCCTGATCGAGCAACGACGCCGCCAAATATTCCGTCGTCTTGAAACCCTGGTTGAATTGTTCCGCCGCCAGAACTTTGTCGAGCAACTCCTGCGGCATCGGCGCGCCCGTCTTATAGTGCTTGGCGTAGTTCTTCAGGATCTCGGGCCAGGTCGCCCACATCTCGTTAACTTGTGATGGATACTCGACGAAATCGCGCGGAACACTCGTCCCGCTGAAGCGCGGATACTTTACGTTGGAAAACATGCCGTGCAGGGCGTGACCGAACTCGTGGAACGCTGTCCGCACTTCGTCGAAGGTCAACAACGTCGGCTCACTCGCGGGCGGCTTCGGAATGTTGAGATGGTTCGCGACCACCGGCTTGGTCCCCAGCAGTCCGCTTTGCCCAACGTATTGATTCATCCAGGCGCCACCGCGTTTCGAAGGCCGCGCATAATAATCTCCGATGAAAAGCGCGAGCGGCTTCCCGTCTTTGTCCGACACTTCCCAGATGCGAACCTCGGGCAGGTAGGTCGGCAGGTCTTTCCGTTCCTTGAACGTGATGCCGTAAAGTTTTGTCGCCGCGTAAAACACGCCGTCAGTGATGACGTGGTTCAGCTCGTAATAAGGCTTGAGCTGCGATTCGTCGAAGGCGTAGCGCGCTTTGCGGACTTTCTCCGAATAGAAATCCCAATCGCAGGCAGCGAGCTCGAACCCGCCCTTTTCCTGATCGATGATCTTCTGCATGTCCGCGCCTTCCTTTTTCGCGTTCGCAACCGCCGCGGGTGTCAGGTCGGCGAGGAGTTTGTTCACCGTTGGGACGTCATGCGCGGTTTGGTCGTCGAGCTGGTAAGCGGCATGGTTGGCGTAGCCAAGCATCACAGCTCGTTCCGCCCGCAGCTTCGCGGTCCGGCTCACGACCTCCTTGTTGTCCCATTCGCCGCCGTGGCTGTTCCGCGCCAGTGAGGTCGCCATGATCTTCTCTCGCAGAGCTCGATTTTGCAGCGAACCGAGCGCGGGCTGGCCCGTCGTGTTCAACAAACGAATGGCGAATTTCCCTTCCTTACCTTCCGCTTTCGCCGCCGAAGCAGCCGCCGCGATCTCGTTGTCCGGCATGCCGGCGAGGTCTTCGCGTTTATCGACGATGATCGATGATGCATTTTTTTCCTTGAGCACGTTCTGCTCGAAATCGGTCTGGAGCTTCGCCAGCTCAGCGTTGATTTCCTTCAGCCGCGTCTTCTGTTGCTCGTTCAGCTTCGCGCCCGCCCGGACAAAGTCCTTGTAGTAGCGCTCGAGGAGCCATTTCGATTCCGGGTCGAGATTGCTGGTGTCGCGGGCCTTGTAGAGCGCTTCGACCCGAGCGAAAAGCGCGCTGTTCAGATGAATCTCGTCCGCGTGCGCGGAAAACTTCGGCGCCAATTCTTTCTCCAGTTTCTGAATCGTCGGGTTCGTGTTGCAAGCCCCGAAGTTGGAGAAGACGCGGCGAGCGCGGGTGAGCAATTCGCCGGATTTTTCCATGGCCACGATTGTGTTTTCGAAAGTCGGTTTCTCCGTTTGATTCGCGATCGCCTCTATTTCCTTCAGCTCGTCTGCCATCCCCTGCTCGAGCGCCGGCTGGAAATGCTCGTCCTTGATCTTGTCGAACGGCGGCAGGTTGTAAGGCAGGGTGCTCTCAGTGAAGAAAGGATTAGCAGTCACGTCGGGTTTTTTAGTTGCGGAATCCGGCGAAGACGATGGCGAGGGCTTGGCCGCTCGACAAGGGGTTATGAGCGCGCAGCCCAGAAGAAGAACCGTGAAGCAAGAGAAGCGGACGAGAGCCGAAGCGGCGGACAAAGTGGAATGATGCATAGATTTAGAACGGCGGTTGAGACAGATCGCCTCGGGGCCGCGAAGCGAAGAGTCCATTAAAGCAATCGCGGCGACAAGCGCAAGCGACCGCACATGAACGGGCGGCGGCGCAGGCAGCGGTGTGCGCCATCTGGAGCGCCAAGGGCGCGCGACCAATTCCAGCCTGGGGCAACGCCCCTGGGAAATCGATCATAGAATGGCAAGCGCTGAAGGCGCGACGCATACGGGAACTCCGTGAATCGCGCTTTCAGCGCTGGTAGGTCGAGGGATTTCCGACCTGGGGCGATGCCCCAGGCTTAATTGATCGCGCGCCTTTGGCGCTGCCCTGCCCATGGAACGCCGCCTGCTAAACAAGACGTCGGTTTATACCGAAACCAGACGTGCTGCCTTTCTCCTTTTCTGCTTTGAATGAACCAGTCTCAGCTTCCGCCGCCTATTCCCGACTTTAGTGACGCTGCCGGATTGGCGCCCGGCGATGCGATTTTTCGCGAACTTTTCGAAGGCGCGCCGATCGGTATGGCTATCCTCGCGCTCGACGAGCGTTTCCTCCGGGTCAACACGTCGTTTTGCGAGATGGTCGGCTATTCCAATGAGGATCTGCGAAAGCGCACCGCGGAGGACATCACTTTCGCAGACGACATCGAGACCGGCCGGCAGCTTGCGCGCAGTTTGCTCGACGGCACCGCTCGCTACACCGGCGACAAGCGTTACGTCCACAAAAACGGCGACGTGCTCTGGGTCAGCCGCACTGCCAGCGTCATTCGCAATGACCAGGGCGCCCCGCAGCATTTCCTGTTGATGGTCGAAGACATTTCCGAGCGGAAAGCGGCTGAAGCCGCGCTGCAAAAAAGCCGGCTCGAATTGGAGGCAGCGCTGCAAAAGAACCAGCTGATCATGGACAACTCACAGGACGTGATTTGCACCGTCAGCGAGGACGGCCGGTTCCTCAGCGCGAACGCGGCGTGCAAAAATCTCTGGGGTTACACCGCGGACGAATTGATCGGACGGCAGTACATCGATCTGGTTCATCCTGACGATCGGGTCAAAAGCACGGCCGTCGATGAGCGCATGCGCGAGACTGGAAAGATCAACGATTTCGTGAACCGCTACATTCGGAAAGACGGGAGCACTGTCGACGTCCTTTGGTCGGCGACCTGGTCGGAGAAAGACCGGATTATTTTTTGCGTAGCGCACGATGTCACCGACCGGGCCCGAATCGAGAAAGCTTTGCGCGAAGCGAAAGAGGAAGCCGATCGGGCGAATCACGCCAAGAGCGATTTCCTTTCGCGGATGAGCCACGAATTGCGCACCCCGCTCAATTCGATTCTCGGCTTTGGCCAGTTACTCGACCGTCAATCGCCCACCGAAACGCAGCGGCCCCGCATTCGATACATTTTGAGCGCTGGCCGTCACCTGCTCAATCTCATCAACGAAGTGCTCGATATCAGCCGGATCGAAGCGGGAACGCTGCAGCTTTCCGTCGAACCGGTCTGTCTTGAAGAAGCGATCGGCGAAGCGTTGGATTTGATGCGACCCCTGGCGGGGGAACGCTCTATCTCGCTCTCGACGGATGCCTCCCTCGAAAACACCACCTACGTTCTGGCTGATCGGCAGCGGCTTAAACAAGTGTTGCTGAATCTGCTTTCGAACGCCGTTAAATATTCCGGCATGGAAGGCAGCGTGACGGTTTCGTTCGCGGAATCCGGAAGCCGTTTCACTCGCCTCTCCGTGCAGGACACCGGCGCGGGAATTGCCGTCGATAAATTAGCGCGCCTTTTCACCCCGTTTGATCGACTGGGGGCGGAACAGTCCACCGTGGAAGGCACCGGCCTCGGCCTCGCTCTCTGCCAGCGCCTCGTTCAGGCGATGCACGGAACGATTGGCGTTTCGAGCACGCTCGGAAACGGCAGCACCTTCTGGCTCGACCTGCCTCGCGCGCAATCGCCGCTTAAGACGCTTTCCGCTGCCCGGACTGGCTCGGTTCCCGTGGAACCCGCGACCGACGACGTCCGTCGCATTCTTTATATAGAAGACAATTTCTCGAACGTGACCCTCGTCGATCAGATGTTGGCGGAACGGCCCACGCTCGAATTGATGACCGCGATGCAGGGCCGGGTCGGTCTCGAGCTGGCCCGCCAACATTCGCCCGACCTGATCCTCCTGGATCTGCATCTGCCCGACGTCCCGGGCTGGCAAGTGCTCGCCCAACTCAAGGCCGATCACCTAACTCGCGAAATTCCGGTCGTCGTCATCAGCGCCGACGCCACTCCGCCCCAGATCAAGCGCCTCCTTTCCGCCGGCGCTCGCGCCTACCTCACCAAGCCTCTCGACATTCCGGAATTTTTCCGCGTCATCGACGAAGCTTTGTCGCCCGCCGAAGTGGCGGCTTGAGGTAGCGTCGGCTGTCCCCAGCAGGATCTGCTGTTACCTAATACGTCTCGACAGGCTTCGGGCCGCGGCGCTAAAGATTCGGCGCGGTCCAGAAACGTACTTATTCGTGATGAAGAAGCGCTCGTTAGGCTTTCTCGTTCTTGTCCTGGCGTTTCATCTTTCGATCGAGGCGCAGAACGCGCCGCCAACAGTCCAATTCAGCGCGGCCAACTATAGCGCGCTCGAAGGGACCGGCGTCGCGCACCTCACGATCACGAAAACGGGTGCGACCACTGAGGCGGTGACCGCGTATTACAAAACGCGTGACGGCACTGCGAAAGCTCCGTCTGATTATACGTTCACCGGCGACGATCTTACCGCCAGCGTCAGGTTCGAGCCGTCCGAGACGAGCAAGGATATTCAGATCCCCATTCGGAACGACGGATACAAGGAGCCGGACGAAACCTTCGAGGTGTACTTCACCGTCATCCAGGGGGCAACCAGCGGCTCGCCCGGTACCGCCACCGTCACGATCCACGATGACGATCCGCAGGGACCATTGCCTCCCGCGCGAACGCTCAACCTTGCCACCCGCGGTCGGGTCCAGACTGGAGATCGAATCACGATTGGCGGTTTCATCATTACGGGCAGTGAAGAGAAGCCGGTGCTGATAAGGGCCCTCGGTCCGTCGCTGGCTCAAGCCGGCGTCCCGGCCAACGCCGTGCTGCTCGACCCTGTGATTCGCCTAAACAAGTCAGACGGTTCATTCGCCGATTTCAATGACAATTGGAGAGAGTGGCTGGCGACTGAGAGGGCGCTCGAAGGCACCGCATTCCAACCCAAAGATGACCGCGAGGCCGCGATACTGGATACGTTGCTGCCGGGCGCTTACACCGTTTGGGTAGTCGGAAAAAACCAAACGCAGGGAATCGGACTATTCGAAGTTTACGATTTTGATGCGAACAGCGGTGCGGAGCTGGCCAACCTCAGCACCCGCGGTTATGTCGGCACGGAGAACGACGTGATGATTGGCGGTTTCACTCTCGGGGCGGAGTCCGGGAGCGTTCGGATCGCGATTCGCGGCCTCGGCCCCTCTTTGGCCGGGGCGGGATTGCAGGACGTTCTCATAGATCCGGCGCTCGAGTTGCACGACTCGAACGGCAATGTCTTTGCTTCGAATGACGACTGGCAAAACGATTCCGTGTCGGCGGCGCAGTTAACCGCCCACGGTCTGGCTTTGCCTGACTCAAAGGAGGCGGGGCTTTTCGTGACTCTTGCCCCGGGCACATACACGGCGATCCTGAACGGCAAGTCCGTCGGCACCGGCATCGGGCTCGTAGAGGTTTACAATCTCAAATAGAGAACCTCGCGTTTGTGTCCCCGGCTTGGGAATTCTCCTATTCTGTCCGCAGCCCGGTTGTGTACAATCGGCGCCATCGTCCGATGCAACTGATCAAAGCTTTCGCACAACAGTCGCGCACCTGGATCCTGGCCGAAGTCGCCCTGGCTTTGCTCGTGATCGGTTTTTTTGATTTCATTACCAGCTACGAGTTCCGGCTCCTGCCACTGTACGCCGGCCCAATCTTTATCGCGGGCTGGTTTTTCGAATACAAAATGGGAATCGCCACGGCATTGGTCTCCGCGGTGATCTGGTGGTTGGCGAACTGGTTCAATGGCGACCCGGAACTTCATAGTTGGGTGCGGGCCTGGGAAATCACCCGGCACGTGAGTTTTTTCGTCCTCGTAGGATGGACGGGAGCAGCCCTCCGCGCCAAGAGCGACATGGCCGCAGCGCGAATCGCGCTCCTGGAACATTCGCGGCAGCTCGAGCACGAGATCGTCAACATCAGTGAATCGGAGCAGCGCCGGATCGGGCAGGATTTGCACGACGGCCTTTGCCAGTTTCTCGCGGCTTTGAGTTGTTCGGCGACCTCACTCCGGGGTCAGCTCGAAAAACAGCACCTGATGGAGGAAGCCAACCACGCCGGTGAGCTCGCAAAGCTGCTCCAAAGCGCCGTGATCGAAACGCGAGACCTCGCGCGCAGCCTCGTGCCGGCACTCGTCAGCGACGTGGGCCTGGTGGTCGCGCTCGAAGCGCTCGCGCAATCAGTCAGCCGATTGCATGGCGTGAATTGCAGTTTTGCCCTCGGGGGAAACGCCGTTGGCGAAAACGAAATCGTGGCGACGCACCTGTATCGGATTGCGCAGGAAGCGACCAGTAATGCGATCAATCACGGAAAGGCGAAGAATATTGCTTTGTCGCTCGTGGCCGATGGCGGCCAGCTCACGCTGCAAATTATCGACGACGGAATCGGAATCGCGGACGTTCCCGCAAAAACCGGAATGGGCCTCGCGGTGATGCGATATCGGGCCCGGCTAAGCGGCGGCGAGCTTCGAATCGAAAGGCTGGAGGAAGGCGGGACCCGGATCTGGTGTATGACCGAGAGCAATCAACCGGAGCGAGAGAATGTCGCAGCTTAAACAATCCAGCGTGGTGCTCGTCGAGGACCACCGGATGTTCCGGGAACAACTAGCCCATCTGATCAATCAGGCGGAGGACATGAAAGTGTGCGGCGAAGCCGACAATGTGCAGGAGGGTCTTGAGCTGATCCGCCGGCTCAGGCCCAACATCGCCATCATCGATATTTCGTTGAAGGGCGCAAGCGGTCTGGAATTGCTGAAGGAATTGCGCGCTCACGACATCGACGTCCCGGCCCTGGTGCTTTCGATGCACGAAGAAACACTTTACGCCGAGCGCGCCATGCGGGCCGGAGCGAGCGGTTACATCACCAAACATGAAGCCTCTGCCGACGTTCTCATCGCAGTGCGGCGCATCATCGGCGGGGAAATTTATCTCAACCCGAAATTCATGGGGCAAATGATGAGCAAAATCATGCACGGTGCCGAGGGCAGCTCCAGTGAACCCACCGCGCGACTCGCGGACCGCGAGCTGGAAGTCTTCCGCCTGATCGGGCGCGGCCTGACGACGCGCGAAATCGGGGAAAAACTCGGGCTCGGAACGGCGACCGTCGATACCTACCGGGCGCGGATCAAAGAAAAACTGAAACTGGAGAACATGGCGCGCCTGCGGCTGGAGGCGAGCCGGTGGGTGCAGGAACACGGATAGGAAAACGCATGCATTTCCGGCTTGCGCGTGGAATTGCGTCTTGATTGAATCTCCGAACCGGCGGAGCGCACACACGAACTGGGACCGCGCCATCGGAATTTCCACGCACGATGACGAAGTCAGGCCGCCAATCTTCACCGTCCCCCAAAAAACGCGTTTTCATCATCGACGATCAACCGATTATTCGGGAGCGCGTCATTGAGCTGATCAACGGCCAACCGGACCTGACGATCTGCGGCGAAGCGGATGAAATTCGGACTGCAATGGAATTGATCTCGCGCGAGCAGCCTGACCTCGTCATTACCGGACTTTCGTTTAAGCACTCGCACGGCCTGGGGCTGGTCAAGGATTTCCGGGCACGATTTCCCGAGATGCATGTGCTGGTCTTCTCGATTTACGACGAGCTGCTTTATGGCGAACGTGCCATCCGCGCCGGCGCGCGCGGATTTATCGAGAAACGCGCCCCAACCAACGAATTGCTCCGGGCTGTCCGGCAGGTTCTCAGCGGCGAAATTTATCTCAGCCACAAAGCCTCCGCGACGACTGTGGGCCGTTTCTTCCGCGGGCCGTCGCCCAAGCCGGGTTCACCGCTGGAGCAGTTGAGCGACCGCGAGCTCGAAGTTTTCCAGCTCATCGGGCGCGGCCAAAGCACGAAGCAGATCGCGGCGGCGTTACGCGTCGACGTGAAAACGATCGAGACCTATCGGGGCCGAATCAAAGTAAAGCTCAAGTTGCTGAACGCGGCCGAGCTTCGCACGCAGGCGAAACATTATCTGGAAGAGATGTATTCCGCGCGAGTGTAAGGGGTTCCGCCTTACAAACTCGGCGACGCTGTACTGGATTCCTAACGCGGCTATGTTTGGAATCGGCTACAAGAAAATCATCAGCGTGCCCTGACAGACACGCAGCCGGCGGGTCTCTACTCTCGCCGCCGTGACCAGCGTTCTACCGCGCACCTTTTCCACTTTCCGTTGTCCCCAAGGCACGCCTGCGAACGCTTTGCGGCGGCAGGCCCGGCACCTGTTCTCGCTCGAACTGCTCATTCGGTTACCCGGCTGGACCAACCATGTCAGGGTTTTTGAACGAGCCGACGCGATCAAGGACCGGCCTGCCGCCGCGCTGCTTCAACCTTTGGCATTCTCGCAACTCCGATAGGAAAATCCCATGAAAAAGAAATCACCTAAATACTCCGCCTTTTTTGAACTGCGCTTCTTCCTGAGTTTTCTGCTGTTACTCGCGACGGTGCCGTTACGTGCATTCGCCGATGACCTGTCGCCAGCAGTCATCCAGCAGATCCAGGCCCTTGAGGCGGAAAAGGAATCTCGGACACCGACGCAAAAGAAAATGTCTTCGGTCTTATTGCAGGCGGTGCGAGAATCGCGCGGACAGAGGTTGGCGCAGGGAGTCGCACTCGAACCCGCGAATATCACGACAGACGAGTCTGGCCTGGTGTTAGTCGATATCACAGCCGACGTAAGTGATACGTTGCTGGCGAACATCCGGGCTCTCGGTGGCCAGATCGTGTTTCCCTCGGTCGAATACCAAGCCATCAGAGCGAGTGTTCCACTCGCATCGGTGGAAACTATTGCGGGTTATCCGGAGGTTACCTTCATTAGAACGGCAATCCCGGCAAAAACGAATCAGTTGGCTGTGGTCCAAAACGAGACTGTCGCAATTGTGCCGACTTATATCGCCGCATTAAACCCTCTCCGGCGCCTGTCTTTTGCGGAACGCGCTTCTCGCGTCCGCAGCAAGGTAATAGACTTTCTCCTGGCAAAAGCATCGACGCCGCCGCTCGCGCCGATCCTAGACATCGGGCTGGCCACCTCTTCGGGTGACAAGGCTCACCAGGCAGACACGGCCCGCGCCCAGTATGGCTTCTCCGGTGAGGGAGTAAGGATTGGCGTGATGTCGGATAGTTACAACTATCTCGGAGGTGAAGCGGCTGACATCGCTAGCGGAGACTTGCCGGGACCGGGAAATCCTTTCGGCAATTTGACACCCGTAACAGTGGTCCAGGATCTGCCTAAGCCGAACGGGATCATCGCGGGCTCCGATGAAGGCCGGGCGATGGTGCAGATCGTTCATGATCTCGCTCCGAAGGCGCAGCTATTTTTCGCCAGCGCCTTTATTAGCGAAGCCGGCTTTGCTACTAACATCAAGCGGCTACGCGATGCGCCCAACAATTGCGACATCGTCATCGACGACGTCTCCTATTCCGATGAAGGCGTGTTCCAGGACAGTACGGTCGCGCAAGCAGTGAACTACGTCACGGCCAGCGGTGGGCTGTATTTTTCTTCCGCAGGCAATGAAGGCTCGGTCGATCGCGCAACTGCCAGTGTCTGGGAGGGTGATTTCAATGACGCCGGTTCTACCTTTGTCGTGCCCGGCAATAGCAAAGGGGGAACGGTCCATAATTTCGGCACCGTCGGCACGCCGGTAAACGGCAACATTCTTCTCAGTGCCAGCAGCTTTGTCTATTCCCTCGATTGGTCCGATCCGCTCGGCGCCTCCACCAACGATTATGACCTGTTCGTCGTGAACAGCGCTGGCACCACCGTTAAGGCGGCGTCGACCAACGTGCAGGCCGGCACGATTGATCCCCACGAGGAAATTGGATCGACCGCCTTCACGCGCGTAACGGGGGATCGTCTCGTCGTCTTCAAGACCACCACCGCCGCTGTCCGCGCCCTAAGTCTTAATGCGAACGGCGGGCGCCTGACGGTTTTCACCGTCGGGAACACCCACGGGCATGCCTGCGCGGTGGACGCTTTCAACGTTGCCGCCGCTGCCGCCAGCACGGCGAACACCACGAGTGGAGTCTTCACTTCCTCCAGCCGAACGGAGACTTTTAGTTCGGACGGTCCTCGTCGAATATTCTACAACGCCGATGGTAGCCAGGTCACGCCAGGGAACATTCTCTTCGCCACTAACGGTGGCGTGGTGCGACAGAAACCGGACGTAACAGGCGCGGATGGCGTAGCTACCTCGGGCCATTCTTTGGGAGGCGGATTAAACCCGTTCTCCGGCACTTCCGCGGCAGCGCCGCATGCCGGCGCCATTGCCGGACTGATTAAGTCAGCTAATCCGGCCTTAACGACGGCTCAGATCAGAAATATTATTATCACGAACTGCATTGCGCTCGAGGTAGGAGGAGCGGGCGCCGCTCCGAATCCAGCCGCGGGCTATGGAGCCATCAATGCCAATGCGGCCGTGCTGGCCGCCGGGGTGACCCAGGCCGATCTAGCTCTTGGCACCGTCACACCAACTGAAGGCTCGTTCAGCAACGCCAACTCCGTTATTGAGTCTGGCGAGTCCGCCAATGTCGTCGTCCAGTTAACTAATCCATCGGTAATTTCGGCGAACAACGTCAATGCCACGATTACGACTACGACGCCAGGCGTTAGTATCATTCAAGGCGCCGCCAATTACGGCACCATCCCGAGCGGTGGAAACGCCAGCAACACCGGGACACCGTTTGTCGTAGGCATTGCCCCAAGCTTCGCCTGCGGCACTGCCGTTAGTTTGACGTTAACGGCGACACTAACCAACGGCACTACGTTCGTTACCCCCGTCACCTTCACCGTTGGCGGGCCAGTCTCGAATCTCGTCCCGACCATTTCGGGGACCTTGAGCCTCACCGCTCCAACCGGAGCAGGCTTTACTTCAACCGACGGCACCAAGACCGGCACGATGGCGAGAGCGGGGGGACAATCCACCTGCGCCGTGCCGAAATCCGCGCCCTTGTCTGGAACAGGATTCTCAACCACTACGGGCGGGCGATACGCAGCCTTCACCTTCGCGAATCCCAGCGCCAATCCCCAGTGCTTTAACGTCACAGCCACCAGCGGCACTGCGGCTAATCTTCAGACGGCGACCTTCAACAATGGCGGTTTCGTGCCAGCGACAAGCCTGGGCACTGGAACTAACTACCTCGCTGATTCCGGCACTCGCGCCGCGACCATGACCTACTCCTTCGTGGTTCCCGGCAGCCAGTCGTTTACCACTGTCATCTATGATGCCACGACCGGCGGCACAGCTGGCGCAACCACCTATACGCTCACGGTCTCCAAAGCTGCGTGCAGCTCCGGACCAGCCTGCACCCCGGTTACGATCACGACTGGTTCAATTGCCAGCGGTTCGACTGGATCGGCCTATACCCAATCGTTCGCGGCTACGGGCGGTAGTGGCTCGTATACCTTCTCTTTGTCCGGTGCTTTGCCGGCCGGCCTATCGTTCTCTGGCAATACGCTCTCGGGCACACCGACCCAGGCCGGGAGCTTCCCGATAACGGTCACGGCAAATGATGCGTCCGGGTGTCCGAATACTCCGGCGAACTTCACCCTCGTTATTAGCGGCATCGCCCCAGCCTCTGTTACAGCCACTGCGGGGAACAGTCAGACGGTATTACCTGGAGCTACTTTTCCGATCGCCTTGCAGGCCACCGTCCGGGATGGAAGCAATGCCCCGCTGAGTGGTGTGAAAGTAACCTTCACCGCGCCGGGCTCTGGAGCCAGCGGCACGTTCCCCGGCGGTAGCACCACGGCGACAGCAATCACGAACGGCAGCGGAATCGCGACCGCGCCCACATTCACCGCGAATAACAACGCTGGCTCATATTTAGTCGCAGCGGACGTAGCGACTATCCCCGGTACAAGCTTTAGTCTCACTAACAGCTGCCCGGCATCGTTCGTCGTCACCAGCAACGCAGACAATGGTCCCGGCACGTTGCGCGATATCATTAACAATGCGTGCCCCGGAGCCACGGTGACGTTCGACCCGAGTGTCATGACGATTACCTTAACCTCGGGCGAGCTGGCGGTGAACAAGGGCATTACCATCACTGGCCCGGGCGCCAACCTTTTGGCGATCGACGGAAACCAACTGGGTCGCGTGTTCAACATCGGAGCCGGCGCAAACACCGTGGGCATTTCGGGGATGACCATCCGGAATGGCGCGACCAAATCCAATGGCACCGATTTCTATGGCGGTGGCGGCGTGCTCATCGTTACCGGAACGGTCAACTTGAGTGACTGTCTGATTACGGGCAATACCGCTACCAACTCCGGCAATCCGAGCGGCGGTGGCGTGGACAATGAAGGCGGCACGGTCACCATCACCAGATGTTCCATTACCAATAACACCCTTACTAACAACGTTGCTTCCAATGGCGCCTTCTACCTCGGCGGTGGCGTGTTCAGTGAAGGAACATCGATGACCATCATTGGCAGCACTATTACCGGTAACGTCTCCGGACCATTCGGCAGCGGCGGTGGGCTGGCCTTTGCCACAGGTGTGACTCTCACGAACAGCACCGTTTTCGGCAATAGCGCGAACAACGGCGGAAATATTTTCAGAGCCAACGGTACGCTGACCTTTAAGAACAACATTATCGGCGGCGGAACTCTCACTGGGATCAACGGAGTAGGCGTCGATCTCAGCGGCGCGGCCGGGCTCGCATCCGCGGACTTCAATCTGATTCAGACGGTCACAGGCGGTACCATTAGCGGCACGACCACCAACAACATTACCGGTGTCAGTCCCAACCTTCTGGCCCTGGGCAACTATGGCGGAACGACCCCAACGCTTCTCCCGCGACCGAACAGCCCTGCCGTAGACGCGGGCGATACGGCGCTGGTGTCAGGAACTGATCAGCGTGGTTTGCCCCGGATGACCGGACCTCGGGCAGACATCGGCGCGGTGGAAACGAATTACACCCTGTCCGCAACCGGTGGCACGCCGCAAACGGCAACTATTAACACCGCGTTTGCCACGCCCCTTCAGGCGACCGTTCAGGAATCGGGCAATGGGATAATCGGGGTCACAGTTACCTTCACCGCCCCCGGTTCCGAACCAACCGGCAGTTTCCCGGGACCGTCGGCAACGGCGAATCAGGCTACTGGAGCTGGAGGCGTAGCAAGCGCGCCAACCTTCACGGCTAGCAGTACAGAGGGAAGTTATAACGTCACCGCGAGCATTGGATCGGCGATTAGCCCAGTAAACTACGCCTTGACCAACGGACCAGTGCCTTCCCCAACGCCCACAGCAACGGCCACAGCTACAGCAACCGCTACAGCTACTTCGACACCTACCGCAACCGCGACCTCCACGGCAACCGCGACCGCCACAGCAACAGCCACGGCAACGGCTACACCTGGACCCGTGACTACCAATGGCGGTTCGGGCTTGGCGCCAGACTATCCAAGTCTGGCCGCGGCAATCACCGCTCTCAACGCGACCACCATCACCAGCCCGGTAATTATTACCCTTAATGGAAACGAAACCGCGCCGGCTGGCGGCTACGTTATCACCCAAGGTGGCGGTAGCGCGGCTAACCCTATCACGATCCAGGGCAGCGGCAGCACCATCACCGCCTCCGCGGCTCAAACCGCAGGCTCGATCACCGACGCGATCTTCAAATTCGTCGGTGCGAATTGGATCACGCTGCAAAGCTTCACGATGCAGGAGAACGCGGCGAACACGGTTACGGCGGTAGCTACAAACACCATGACGGAATGGGGCGTCGCGCTACTCCATTCGTCGCCGACGCAAGGATCGCAGAACAACACGATCCAGAACAACACCATCTCGCTGAACCGGACCTACGCGAACAGCTTCGGTGTGTATAGCAACGTGCGCCATAGCGCCACGGTTGCGACCGTCGCCGAAGACATCACCAACAACACCACGGCGCCGAATAGCGGCAACAAGGTTTATACCAACAACATCAGCAACGTGAACTTCGGGATTACCTTCATCGGGTCCGCGGTCGCCGCGAACATGGATGTCGGAACCGACATCGGCGGGTCGTCGGCTGCCACAGGAAATATCCTGAGTAACTGCAGCGGCGCGGCTCAGGGGAGCGCATTCATTTCCAATACCGGAAGTGCCTACTGCATCTACCTGAACTACGAGGTGGGCAGCAACGTTTCCTTCAACACTATCACCGGGGCCACGGTGAATCTCGGGGCCACGGCATTGGGTATCTTTACGGACTTTTCCGTCACCGGACCTGTCGGCACGTTCACCAACAACCTCAATAACAACACGGTGACCATGAACAACAGCACCGTGGGAACATTCCAGGTCCAGGCGATCCGGGCTTCCAACACGAGCGCGGTAGCCAACCCGAATGTGACCCTCAACATCAATAACAATTCGGTCTTGAATTCTTCGATTACGGGGGCTGCGACCGGCGTCACCCTCTTCGGCGTGCTCCAGACCTCGAACTTCGGAGTGGTAAACATCAACGGCAATACGGTCGCGGGGACGACCTCGACCGCGACGACCGCGGGGATCGTGGGCATAACCAGCCAAGGCGCGGTTGGGACTACGCTAAACCTGAATAACAATCATTGCGGAACCGCGGCGAGTCCTTTCATTACGCTGAGCGCGGCAAATAGCGGCGCCATTAACGCCGTCACGACCAGCGTCGTCACGACCGCCAACGTCTCCAACAGCAACAATGACGTCCGCGGGATTATTTACAGTGTTACGGGCTCGGGAGGTCCTCTCCTCATCTCCAACACGTATGCGGGAACCGGGACGCTGACGGTCAATAACAATACCTTCACCAACCTGAGTCTGAACACGACCGGTGGCACCACCTTCATTCAACGGGCTGGTAACATGACGGCGACGGGGGCGGAAATCTGTAACAACAACTCAATCGTCACCGCGTTTAACAAGACTGCCGCCGGTGGAACCATTAACTTCTACAGTTCGAATGCCTCATCGGTGAATGGCTCAACGATGACGCAAACCGGGAATAACTTCTCCAACATCACCGCTACCGGCGCCACCACGATCGGCGGTTGGGCGAATACAGACGGCGCATCGACCAGTAGCGGCCCGACAAAAACAATCACGGGAAATACGTTCAATAACATCACCACCGGGAATGGCAATATGACCGGCATCTCAGTGAACTTCGGAGCCGCGACCACCTGTTCCGGGAATACGATCTCCAACTTCACCAACGCGCCTATTGTGGCCGCCACTAACACCCTCACTGGCATTAATATCGGCAGCAGCAACGGACAGGGAACACATACCTATTCGAACAACACGATCTCGGGACTTAATACGACCGGGTTGGGCGGACAAATGGTTGGCATCCTTGGCGGTTCTGCCGCGGTTCCGATCATGAATATCAGTAACAACGCAATCTCCAATTTAGCATCCACGAGTGCGACGAATGTGATGGCTGCCATCGGAACCACCACGGGGCAGACCTACAACGTGAATAACAACACCATCACTGGTCTGACCCTCAGTGGCGCAGGCGCAAACGTGCTCGATGGCATCCTGTTCCAAGCAGGCCCGACGACGGGCAACGTGTCCAAGAACAAGATCTGCAACATCCTGCGAGACGGCGCTACGACGGCCAACGGCGTTTGCAACGGAATTGCAGTCACCGGCGGCACCACCGTGACGGTGTCGAACAATCTGATCGGTGACCTGCGGGCGCCGTTAACCAGTCAGACGGATGCGATTCGTGGAATCAGTGTTACTTCAGCCACGGCTCTGACCACTTACAAGCTCTATTATAATACCATCTACTTGAGCGCCTCTTCCTCGGGGACTAACTTTGGAACTTCGGGCATCTTCCACACGGCCAGCTCCACCGCTACCACCGCCGCGCTCGATCTCAGGGATAACATCATCGACAACGTCTCCATTCCCGCGGGCACCGGCTTGACAGTGGCTCATCGGCGGTCCGCCGCCGACCTGGCGAACTATGCTGCCTCGTCGAACAACAATGACTTCTACGCTGGCACCCCCGGCGCGGCGAACCTGATCTACGACGACAACGCCGGCGGCCAGGATCAAACGCTGGGCGCTTATCAGGCTCGCGTGGCCACGCGCGACTCCGCCTCTGTGACCGAGGATCCGTCTTTCCTGAGCACGAGTTGCGGAAGCGCTTCCTTCCTGCATATCAACCCGTCGGTTGGAACCACGCTGGATGGCGGTGGAACTCCTGTTGCCGGTATTACGGACGACTTCGACGGGGACACGCGAAACGCGACAACCCCTGACATCGGCGCGGACGAATTCACGGTAGTCATTCCTTCACCCACCCCGACGGCCACGGCTACGTCCACACCGACTGCAACCGCTACGGCAACGGCAACCTCAACCCCGACCGCCACCGCGACCTCGACACCTACTGCCACCGCGACCTCAACCCCGACCGCTACCGCCACTGCGACAGCAACCCCCGAGGACTCGCCGACGCCAAGTCCGACACCTACAGCCACCTCTACCGCGACAGCTACCGCAACAGCCACTGCTACCGCAACAGCGACCGCGGCGCCTAACGTAGTAGTCGCTGGCTCCACTGGCGCGGACGGCGGCTACGCGACGTTGAAGGCCGCATTCGACGCGATCAACGCCAACCCGACGCAAACCGGAAATACCATCACTGTCACTATCAATGGTGACACGAATGAGGCTGCGCTCTCGGCGGTATTGAATCAGCCGACGGGCGGTTCCTGGGCGACGCTTACGATTAGCCCGGTCGGTGCGCGCACCGTCACCGGTGCGACTGCAGCCGGTAGTGCGTTGATCGACCTGAACCACGTGAGCAACGTTACGATTAACGGTCTGAACAATGGCACCGACTCGTTGACGATTTCAAACACGACGGTCTCGGGAACGGCGGGCACAAGCACGCTGCGGTTTATCAACGACGCTTCTGCCAATACAGTGACCAACTCCACCATCCTGGGGTCTTCCACGGGAACTGCCGCGCAGAACGGCGCTACCTCCTCACCGGCGGCGGCCACCATCCTGATCGGCGGTTCCGCGGCGACCACTGGTAACGACAGCATCACCATCAGTAACAACAATATCGGCGATGCCGGCGGCAACCTGCCCGTTGTGGCCATTAGCTCGGCTGGTCAATCTGCTTCGATTACCAACGACAATGTATCGATCACGGGCAACAAGATCTTTAACTTCTATGGAGCCAGCGGTGCGAATGGTATCGCAGTCGGGTCCAACAGTTCCGCCTTCACGATCAATAACAACCGCTTCTACGAGACAGCCGCACGCAGCGGCATGGCCTCGGCGAATTACTGGGAAGCGATCTTCGTCAGCACGGCGGCAGGTGGCGGCTACACGATCAGCGGTAATACGATCGGGTTCGCTTCCGCGGCCGGCACCGGAATGCTTACCAACAGCGGCGGTCGCCTTGTAGGTATCGACCTCTTCGCCGTGGCGGCGAGTCCGGTCTCTAATATCCAGGGCAATACGGTCAATGGTATTAATTGGACCACCGCAAGCGGCGCGGCCACTGCTGGCGCGGCGGTTTTCAATGGCATCATTGTCAAAGCGGGCGCCGTCAATATCGGCACCACGACTGGCAATACGATCGGCGCCACGACTGGAACAGGATCGGCCACATCGAATATCTTCGTTACTTCAACGACCACGGGAACGGGCGTGTGGGGAATCTACACCACCTCGGCCACAGGGGCGGCGATCAGCAATAACAACGTCGGCGCGATCGCGACGAGCGGCACGCCGGCCATCGGATTCACGATTACCGGCATTGAAGTAGCCGGCGCCGGAAGTCATACCGTCACTAACAATACCATCGGCAACGGGACTGCGAATAGCGTCGCGGCCGGAATCAGCGGAACGACGACGGCGGCAACCAGCGTCTTCGGTATTTCAAGTTCGGCAACCGGAGCGACGGTGAGCATCGGCAACACGACCGGCACCGGTAACACCATCCAGAACACGAGCTCGTTCGGAAGCAGCACGACCACGACGCAATTCATCGGAATTCGTAACACTGGTGCAGCCGGAACCTTCAATGCCAACTTCAATACCTTCACGGCGAACACGCTGAATGGTGGCGGGGCTACGGCGACAACGTTCTACTACGCTAATATCATCAATACCGGGTCGGTAACCGCGGCCTTCAATGCCAACAATAACACCGTTAACTCGGGAACGATCTCTACCGCGACCTTTGCCGGATTTTCGGCCTTCATCGTGTCGACCGGCGGAGCTACGACTTCGACAGTTTCCATCCAGAACAACACCTTTACCGGACTGGTGTTCACGGGGGCGACCGGCGGCACCGGGAATTTCTACGGGATTGACGCGACGGTGGGAAGCACAGCCCTGGTTTCCAAGAACATCAGCAACAATGCCTTCAATAACTTAACGTTGAAGACATCGGGCCAAACAATCTTTGTCTTCTCTAACGACATCACCCCCAACATGACGGTCTCGGGTAATTCGATCGGAACCCAATTTACCAGAACGCTGAGCTCGGGAGCCGGCCTCTACGGTATCTTCAGCGCCAATGCGACCGGCAGCGGTAACACGGCTGGCGTCCAGACGGTGACAAATAATAACTTCAGCAATATCACCTCCACGACTACGTCGGCCGCGGCTTCAGGAGTTGTGGGCATGATCTGGCAGCCCGGCGCTACCGCCACGTCGGCGCCAAGTGTGACGATTTCGGGCAACACGTTTTCGAATCACGTCAACTCGAGCACGGCGAACACCACGGGAATTATTGCCGACTGGTCCAATAACATGACCATCAGCAACAACCTGATCAGTGATCTGACAACTGCTGGCGCTTCGGCGACCGGAATCCAGAGCGCTACCATCGGAACCACCTCCAATGTGTTTAAGAACAAGATCTACAATCTTTCGAATACCAGTACGACTGGCATCGCGAATGGCATCCTCCTCCAAACTTCGGCGAGCGCATCGACTACGGCTGCTTACAACATCTTCAATAACCTGATCGGTAACCTGTCTGCGCCAAGCTCCAGCGGCACGAACCAGGTCATCGGGATTAGCACCGACGCTGCTGCCGCCGGGGTTAACCATAATATTTCGTTCAACACGATCTACCTGAACGCGGCCGGCGGAGCGAACTTTGGGTCGAGCGCCATCAGCGTTACCACTACCCCGACAGTGACGCTGCGGGACAATGTCCTGGTCAACACTTCCACTGCGTCCGGCACAGGTGTGTCTGCCGCTTACCGGAGAAGCTCGACCACACTGACAAGCTACGGCAGCGCGTCCAACAACAACGACTTCTTCGCTCCCGTTATCTTCACCGACGGAACGAACACATTCGTAGACATGCCCACTTACAAGCCATTCGTCGCCCCGCGTGACAGTGCCTCGTTCAGCGAGAATCCGCCGTTCCTCAGCACGACCGGTTCGAGCGCGAACTTCCTGCACATCGACGGGACGATGTCCACCCAACTGGAAAGCGGCGGCACACCGGTGGCAGGCATCACCGACGATTATGATGGTGACGCTCGAAATGCCACCACGCCGGACGTCGGAGCCGACGAGTTTGTCAGCGGCGCCGCGAGCCCAACCCCGACTGCCACGGCAACTGCGACAGCAACCGCGACCGTTGCGCCTACCGCGACGGCGACCGCAACTGCTACGGTTGCACCTACGGCGACCGCGACTGCCACCGCAACTGTTGCGGCTACAGCTACTGCGACTGCTACCGCCACCGCTACGGTTGCGCCTACAGCTACTGCGACGGCCACGGCGACGGCTGCTGCTAGCGCGACACCTACGGCTACGGCAACAGCCAGCCCGGGGAATGTCGTCCTGCTCGACACCTTCACCGATGCCGATGGCGCCAGCTTCACCAACAGTATGCCGCGCACCTACATGGGTGACGGCTTTACTAATAACACCCTGCCGGGAGGAACCACCTCCTTTAACATCACCAAGCTCACCCTCTACATGGTGTCTCAGGCCGCGACCACTTACACCGATGTAGTGGCGCGAGTGCAATTCTGGAACACCTACAACGCGGCCAACACGCCTGTGTTCACCAATCCCGCCGGAGGGACGATCCTGGTCGACCTCGGCCCGATTACGACCGCGGCGACCACCTTCTACACGATTGAGGTGACACTGGTGACGCCGGTCACGTTGCTCGGCGGCTCTGGAACAGCGTGGGGTTTTGCTCAGAACTTCCAAAGCAGCACCGGCGCCGCTCTGGCGGACGACTCGAACCTGACCTCGCTAATCGTATCGAACTCCGGCGACGACTACGCTTCGGGCCAGATCCTGACTGGAGTTGATCCTACCTACGGTTATTACCGT
>JBJMXD010000004.1:0-52776 GCA_045809795.1 Chthoniobacterales bacterium | reverse complement strand
GACTCTCTCGAGCCGCAGTTGATCCGACGGCGCTCGGTCGCCGTAGACACGCTATGTCACGGCGACAGAGCGCCGTCGCTACAACTGAATGCCGGTTGTGCTAATCTCGGGCGTGACCAAACCGAAGCTCACTCAGCCGCTCGTGTTCGAGCCGATTTTCATGGAGCGGGTTTGGGGCGGACGGCATTTGGAATCGCTTTATGGAAAACGGCTGCCGTCCGCAGCGTTGATCGGCGAGTCGTGGGAAATCGCCGACCGGCCGGAAGCGCAAAGCGTCGTGCACGAAGGGCCGTTGCGCGGGCGGACGCTCCACGACCTGTGGTGCAAACATCGCACCGAAATTTTCGGAATCGTTCCTGATTCCCCACGCTTCCCGATTCTCTGCAAATTGCTCGACGCCCAGGAGAACCTCTCGCTCCAGGTTCATCCGCCGCGGGCGATCGCAAAAAAGCTTGGCGGCGAATCGAAGTCGGAAATGTGGTTCATCGCCCATGCCGCTCCGAAAGCGCGACTTTACGCGGGGGTGAAAAAAGGGACGACGCGCGATGGTTTCGCGAAGGCGCTCGAACAGGGACGAATCGATAAACATGTCCACGCGCTCGAAGTGAAAACGGGGGATGCGATCTTTCTTCCGAGCGGCCGCATGCACGCGCTCGGCGCCGGCGTCGTCCTGGTCGAGATCCAGGAGAACAGCGACACAACTTATCGCATCTACGATTGGGACCGGACGAAGAAAGGCCGGGCCGCGCGACAAATGCACATCGCTGAAGCGATGCAGTGCGTCGATTTCAAGGATATTGAGCCGGGGTTGCTGGAGCCGAAGGGCGAATCGCTGGTCAGCAACGAACTATTCGAAATCGATAAATGGATTTTGGCACGTGATCGCGAGATCACCGAGACCGGCCGATGTGCGATCGTCGTTTGCGTAAGCGGCGGGATCGAATGCGCCGGCTTAAAATTCAAACCAGGCGATTTCTTTTTGGTGACAGCGCAACAGCAAGACCGCGTGGTCCGTCCGATCTCCGACGAAGCGGTGCTCTTAAGAATAAGGCTGCCGTAATTCTAGACGCGCAACCAGATGCCGCGGTGCGGCCTCTGGTTATGCACCGGCATGACCTGCGTTTTGGGTTCGCGATCTCTTGCCGGCTCTTTTGGCGAGAACGCGGCCCCAAGCGCGCAAAGCAGAAATGCGCAAAACAGAAGCGACGCTTTGGTCCTTGGCCTCATACGGGAAAGTAAACCTTACCAGAGCAGTCAAGATGCCTCCGCTTCGTCTCATTCGTAATCGTGCTCGTGATCCGATGACTAAAAATCGAGCACGAGCATGAGCACGATTACGAATCAGCCGCTGTCAGGCGACGGAGGTATTGAAAGGAATACAAACCAGTACTGTGGCCATCCGCCCAGCGAGGCTGGAGGGCGTATCCGCCGACCAGTTGCCAGCCGACTAATTCGAAACTCGAGGGCGTGTAGTTAACATCGGGCCGAACGATATTCCCAAGAACGTCCGGTTCGCCGCCGCACATGGCGCACGGACAAGCGCGGCGAAAACGCTCGAGCGACAGATACGATTCCGCGCCGTCGCTCCAGGCGATGGCGAGTTCGTCGCCGATCAACTGCACATCTTTCAATGAGAGAGTCATGAGGAGGGCAAGCTTAGAACCGCCATTTGGGCTTGCCAATTCGATCCGGGCGCGGACACAATCGGCCGGAGGCTTTCCTATGAAGAAACTCGTTTTGCTATCCATGCTTTTGGGGCTCGCTTCTCTGGCGATTGTTCGCGGTGAAACGATCGTCGCATTGACGTCCGGCAATCGTCTTTTGTTTTTCGACAGCAACACGCCGGGCACCGTGACGAAAACGATCACGATCAACACAGTGGGCAACGAAGCGCTGGTCGCGATCGATTTCCGGCCGTTGTCTGGCGAACTCTACGCGATGAGCGTCAGCACGCGCTTTTACGTGCTGAACCTGACCACCGGCGCGGCCTCAAGCCCGACCGTTACTCCGAAGATGCTCGACGGAACGCGTTTCGGATTCGATTTCATTCCTACTGTCGACCGCATCCGCGTCACCAGCGACAAGGAGCAGAACCTCCGGCTCAATCCAATTAACGGTTCCCTTTCAAATGACGACCCGGCCCTTAATTACGCAGTCGGCGACGCCCACGCCGGCGCGAATCCGAATATCGTTGGTTCGGCTTACACAAACAATTTCGCGGGCGCGGTGACGACGGTCCTCTACGACATTGACTCGACCTTGGACACTCTGGTCATCCAGGAACCGCCAAACACGGGGACGCTGCACACCGTAGGCAGCCTTGGGGTTAACACGACGGACAATGTCGGGTTCGATATTTCTCAAGGGACCGGCACTGCCTACGCGTCGCTCACTTCAGGGACAACGCCCGGGCTCTACACGATCAACCTGGCCACTGGCGCCGCGACTTTGGTGGGCACGATCGGCGGTCTTGTTCTGGGAGAGAGTCTCGTGGATATCTCGGTGCCGACGGCGACGCGGCTTTTGAACATTTCGACTCGGGGACGGGTGGGCACCGGAGACGACGTTCTCATCGGCGGCTTCGTCAATCGCGGCGGCGGCCGTCTAGTCTTGCGCGCGATCGGGCCGAGTTTGGCCGCATTCGGGGTTCCTTCGCCATTACAGGATCCGGTGTTGACGTTGAAAGACATCAATGGTGTCACCCTCGCCACAAATGACGACTGGCAATCGAGCCAGGCCGCGGACATCACCGCGACTGGCCTGGCGCCCACGGATAGCGCCGAATCGGCGATTCTGACGTCATTGGCGCCCAACACTTACACCGCGATCGTCTCTGGCAAAGGATCTGAAACCGGTGTCGCCCTGGTCGAAGTTTATCAGTTGCCCTGAGGCGATTTCAATCAGCGGACTCGAAAGCCGTCTGCGACCGTTGCCGCATCGGTGTGCGCTTTCCGAAGATTGCCGTCCCAACCCGGACCAGCGTCGCGCCTTCTTCAACCGCGACCACGAAATCTCCCGTCATGCCCATTGAAAGCTGGGGCAGTTCGACTTGGAACTTGGTGGCGAATTGATCCCGCAGTTCGCGCAACGCCACAAAATATTGGCGGGATCCCTCGGCCTCCGGAGCGAGCGGCGGAATTGTCATCAGGCCTTCGATTGTCACTCGTGGTAATTCGAGCAGCGTTTCCATTTGCTCGCGCAAAGTCTCCGGCGCGAATCCGATCTTACTCCCCTCGCCCGCCACGTTCACTTCGAGCAAAATGCGCGGGCGCAATCCTTCCTCCTCCGCGATGCGGTTGATGTGGCGAGCCAGCTCCAACGAATCAACGCTGTGGAAAAGTTCGAACAGCGGCAACGCGTGGCGAACCTTGTTCCGCTGCAATCGCCCAACGAAATGCCAGCGCGCCGACGAAGGCAACAATGGGATCTTAGCGCGCGCTTCCTGGACGCGGCTCTCGCCGAACAATTGCTGGCCGGCCTCGAAGGCGAGTCGCACCTTTTCGGCTTCGTGCGTTTTCGAAATGGCGACGAGCTCGATTTCGTCCAGCGCGCGACCAGCCTTTTTCGCCGCTTCAGCGATCTGAGCCCGCACCCGCTCAAGGTTCTCGGCGACGTTTTCCACAAGGAACTGTACGCGATTTATTCGCTCGCAACCATTCGGATTCTGCGGCAGAACGGACCGATATGAAACGCTTCTCGCTTCTTCTAGCCGTTCTCTTTGTGTTCGCTTCCGGCAACCTCTTTGCTCAAGGCAAGATCGACCTGCAAACGAGCGACACCATCCTCGGTATTCTCCAGAAGAACATCGGGCAGGTCGTCGAACTGCGAATGAAATCCGGCGAAAAGATTGCCGGTAAGTTGGAGAAAGTCGGGGACAAACTGGTGCATCTCTCCGCGCTCACCGGCGCCGAGTTTTACGATGCGGCGGTCGATGCGGGAGATGTATCGGCCGTTGTCGTGCGGACGAAAAAGTAGCTGCCATAGGTCCTATGCGACCTATAGGACCTATTTCAGTACGATTTCCCCCGGACAAACTCCGTGAACGTGCCGTGATTCGTCTTCAGGCGGAACGGCAGGCTCAATACTTTCTTTCCGTCGATTGCCTGAAAGACCATAAAGTGCAGGTGCGGTTTGCTCGCGAAACCGGTTGCGCCGGACACTCCGATCGGCTGCCCAGTCGTTACTTCATCGCCGATCTTTACCAAGGCGCCGCCGGTTTTCAGATGATGGTAATCCGCGAAGGTGCCATCCGCGTGCTTGATGATTACGTAATTGCCGAGCGGCTTAAACTTCGGATCGGTTCCGCTCACCGTGGAATCATCACGCACCCCGACGACGCGGCCATCCCGCGCCGCGCAAATGGTGGTTCCTTCCGGGACATCCCAATCGACTGCGTTCTCGCTGCCAGATCCGGCAAAATGACTGAAACTCCCGCGCGGGCCTTGCATAACGACGTGTCGGTGACCGGGCTTAAACGGCATCGCGTAATCGGCCTCGTTATCGGTCGAGTTCCGCCGGGCGCCGTATTCCCAGTGGTAGTAGTAATTGTAGTGCCAGGCCTGTGATTCGTTCGTGCGCTTGAAACGCGCCAGGACAAACGAACTTCGACCGGCGGCATCAACCGTGAACGGAACCGGCTTTGACGACGTCATGTTTTCTAACGTCGCTTCGAGCGTCACCGTGTATTCGACGCAGTAATCGCTTTTCATGATCAGCGTCACGCCATCGTCGCTGCGTTCCGGAATGACGCGGAAGCCGGTCTGGTTCTCCGCCTCCGCAAAAACAGCACGCGAGAGAAGGAGGGCGGTAACGACAAGCGCTGTCTTCATTCGTTAGGCCGGAGCAAGCCCGGTCGGCGCGAGAATGGCATCGCGCATTCCGTGTAACAACTTCTTATCCGCCGGGACAATGGTGGCGAGGGCGCCGCTCAGCTTTACCTTGCCGTCGTCGACGAAGTAATAAGGGCAAAGGCGCACCCGACCGCGCATCGTCTTCTCTTCGCCAGTTTCGTTGTCCCAGTAGCGATGATCGATTAGCCGAGCCTTATGGAAACGCTGCATGAGTCGTGGCGTAGTGGGGAATTCCGTTAGTGCCTGTTCTATTGCGGTCTGCCATTCGTTTTGGGGAACGTCAGACCCGACGATGATGCCACGGCTCCCCCACCCTAGCGGCGAAAATCCGCTGACTTTGATCAAGAGGTCGCGCTCTTTCTGGCTGAGCCTGCCGGCCTCGCGCCAATCGTGGATTTCAAGGCGTGGAATGACGCCATGTTGCGGCAGCGGCGTCGGATCGAGCGGCCAACTGTAAGGAATGACCTCCTGCAATTTTAGAAAATATTTCTCGCCGAGCTCGCGCCGCCAGAATTCGCGGAGCGGCTGCATCCAGAAAAGGGCGAACCACATTTTCTCTTCCAGGAACGGTTTAATCGGCGGCGTGATTTTCACGGATCCGTCGCGAACTGCTTCCAGCAGGGCCGAGATTCGCGGAAGATTCGGCAAATCGAACAACTCGAAGAATCGATAGACGTTGCGGCCCGTCCGTGGCTCGTAGGTTTCGGCATCTGCCACGCGCCAGTTGGAGCCGGGATCGGCGATCCCGGCCGAGTTCGGCGGCTGACCGGAACCGGGGTCATCGACCCCGGCTACAACTTTGGCGTTCAACTGGGTAGCGACCCAATTCATCTCGGGGCGATAGGTGGCGGCCTCTTCTGAAATCACGATGTCGCCACCGTTCGGCAGCAGGCTGCGGAATCCGTCGAGCATTCCGGTCGGGCCGCCGACCACATCGCGGCCAAGGTCGGCGTAGGTTTGATTCAGCCAACCGGTGAGCCCGATCCCGCCCGGAACTGAGTCAATTTCCGCAAGCCTGTAGCCCGCCTCGGTCAGAATCAGATCCGGCCGGATTACATGCGGCACGTCGTCCCGGAATTGTTTTTCGCGCGAAAACTCGACCAGCTCCGGAGGCTTTCCCGCGTCGAGATATTGCGCGATCCAGGCGGGCTGCTTCCCTTTCGCGCTGCGCTGATACAACTCGTTGCAGGCGCGTTGGAAGATGTATAGACGATGGCCGAGCTGCTCGAGCTCCTTCGCGAACTTGTCGTCGATTGGAAATGGATCCGGCGAAAGAAGAAAATCTTTTTCAGCGAAGAGACCCTCTTGAGGAAAAGAAGATCTGATTGAGGCGAGGTCGACCATCTAAAATGATGGAATTTGGAGCTTCACCGTCCCGCTGCCATTTTTTTAAGCGCGTTCTTCACCAATTCCTCAGCCGTCTTGAGTTCCGGTTCGCGTTCCTGCAAATCCCGCACGGTTTTATGCGCATCGACTTGCTTGTAACCGAGTGCGATGAGCGCGAGGACTGCTTCGTTCGCCTGGCTTTGCTCGGCCGTCGGGGCATGCTCCGCACTGGCAGCTTCCCACGCGGCAACCACCCCGAGCTTGTCTTTGAGCTCGAGCACGATTCGCTCGGCGGTTTTTTTCCCGAGCCCGCTGATTTTCGAGAGCGACGCGTTGTCGGCGTTGACGACGGCGGATTTGAAACGCTCGACGCTCATTCCGCTCAACACGGCGAGCGCAAGTTTCGGTCCGATTCCGCTGACGTTGTTAACCAGAAGCCGAAACAGATCGCGCTCCGGCGCGGTCATGAAGCCGTAAAGAATGTGCGCATCTTCGCGAACGTGGAGATGGGTCAGGATCTGGACCGGTTGTCCGGCAGCGGGAAGTTTGTCGTAGCTGGAGAGCGGAATGAAAACTTCGTAGCCGACACCGCGGACATCGATGATTGCCTGAGTGGGTAAGGCCGAGGTGAGAGTGCCGTTAAGAAACGTGATCATCCCTCGCAACCCCTAACGCTCACTGCGATTGTTTCAAGATCATCGTTAGATCCGTCGGCCGGCCGTGGACAATCGTGAATCCCTGGGCGCGATACGTTTTCCAATCGGGACGAATCTTGGCGGAGAAGGCTTGAGCGACGGAAGTGGGCACAATGGCGAAGCGCGGCCCTGGAAAATTCATGAACTGTTCGAGCTGATCCGGATTTAAGCCGCGGAAAAATCCGTGGCAGCGGCTCCGGAAATACCAGACTACGCTCGGCTCCGCGTAATCGATATTGGCGAAATCCATTTCCGGCCGGAGATCGTTCCGGGAAAGTTTGTAGAGCTGCGCGGACGGAAATGTCGGGGCCAGCAACGGGAAAACGATGAACGCGATGATAAGGACCGCCGCGAGAGCGCCGATCGCCGCCCGTTTCGCGAACCGTTCGGTGCCGACCACGAAAAGATGGCGCGCCAGGAGTAGCGCGAGCAACGGAAACGCCGGCAGTGTGTAGTGGGGCAACTTCGTTTTCACGAGACTCATGATGACGAACACGATCAGGATTCCCGAGATGAGGTAGTTGTCGGTCGCGTCGCGTTTGCGCCAGAGATGTTTGGTCAAGGCGGGCAATTTGATCGACCAGGGAAAGAAGCTGATGAAAACGGTGACAAAATAGAACGGCATCGCCGCGAGATAAGTGTTCCAGGAATTCGCGCCGTGACCTTCCATCACGTTGAAGCTGCGCTCGACGACATGGCGGCCGATGCCGACTTTGAAAAACTCCCCGTTTGTCCGGATGAGCGCCGGGATTCCCCAGGTACACACGATGGCGAGCGCGCCCAGCATTCCCGTCACAAACCAAAAACGGCGGGTGAGCGAATTACCCCGGAGAAAGAGCTTCGTGCTAATCACCGTCAGCAGTGGAAGCCAGCCGAGCGGGCCTTTCGCCAAGAACGCGAACCCAAGTGCGAGGTAGAAAATAATTCGCCAGCCCCGGAAACGGCGGTTCTCCGTCGACATCGGTTCCCCGCCCAACGAGTCGGACAGCAATTCGTAGCCGGCCCAATGCGCGGCCGTGACGAAGAAGACGAGGCACATATCCGCGACGGCGGCCTTCCCGTGGACAAAAACCTGGAGACAAAGCGTAAAGATGATGGCGGCCCACCAACCAATCCGTTCGCTGCCGAGCCGGCGGCCCCAGGCGAAAAGCAGCAGCGCTGTCAGCGCGGCGGCAACAGCTGAAGGAAAGCGGGCCGCGAAATCATTTTCGCCAAAAACAGAGTAGGTGGCGATTTGAGCCCAATAAATGAACGCCGGTTTGTCGAAGCGATACTTGTCGTTGAAGATCGGGATGACGTAGTCGGACCGCTCCCGCATCTCGCGCGAGGCCTCCGAAAAACGGGGTTCATCGCGGTCGACGAGCGGGATTGTCCAAGTCCCGGCGAGGTTAAGCAGCAGCGCGCCGAGGAAAACGAGAACGAAATTGCGGATTGCGGGTGGCAAGGCGGAGATTCAAAGATAGGGCCGGGTGAAAGACAAACGGGAATTTCGCACGACCGGCGGATTGCGCTGGTGGTATGTGATCTTTGCCGCGGCCGCGATCCTGATTCCGGCAAGCCTTTATCTCGACGCCGGCATGAAAGCCTGGGTGGTTCAGCACCAGAGTGACGGCGTGCGGACTTTTATGCAGGCCGTCAGCCGATTCGGCGATTGGCCCGAGCATGTAGCGGTCGGACTCGTTCTTTTCGGCATTGTGTATTGGCGCGGGAGCAAACGCTGGACGCGAATCTTTGCCGCCATGCTAATCGCCTGCGCATTGGCGGGCATCTCCGCGCGGGTGGTCAAGGTGGCGACGGGACGCGCGCGGCCGAATGTTCAAAGCGAGGCTGGTTGGAATGGCCCGCGATTAAGCTCCCGTTACAACGCCTTTCCTTCCGGACACACTGCGGCGTCGACTGCATTTTTCGCGACGCTCGCGTTTGCTAGTTGGAGAATCGGCCTCGGGTTTCTGGCGATCCCATTGCTGATCGCGTTTTCGAGGATGTATATCGCGGCGCATCATTTATCCGACGTGGCAGGAGCGGCGCTTATCGGAGTGGGCGTGGCGTATTTCGTGGCGCAACGCTTCCGGGAACCAATCGAAAATCGAAGTTCGAAATTCGAAAATTGAATTGGCGGAGGGGGTGGGATTCGAACCCACGAGGGCTTGCGCCCTGCCGGTTTTCAAGACCGGAGCCATCAACCGCTCGACCACCCCTCCCTGCTCGCGATCGGCGCGAGAATTGTGCCATTGCTGCGGCGGGCGGCAAGGTGGATTGAGGGCTGCGTCTTCTGTAGCCGTCGCCCTATGGGCGACGTTCGCCGCGCTTTCGTCGAGCGCGATTCGGCGCTTCGCACAGCGAAGCGGCTACAGAGAGGGAGCTCGACAATCGAGTATGTTCATGTGAACTTGTCGCGTGCCGAAGCCGAAAAAAAGCAAGTTCGTTCCCATCGTCGAGGAGGCCCCTCCACCTTCGCCCGCGATCCATGGCCGTGGCGCCTCCTGGAGTCCGGCAAACCGTTTCGAGAAACTGCACGTTGACCTCGGCGACGAAGACGTCGTCCAAATCGATCCTACGAGCGACGAGGAGCAGAAACCGCGGCGCGAGACGCAGTTCTTTCGAGACCAGACGAAGACAATCATCGCGCGGAACGACAGCCCCGATGTCGGGTTCGAGACGAGCGTAAATCCGTATCGCGGTTGCGAGCACGGCTGCATCTATTGTTTTGCCCGACCCACCCACGAATACCTCGGAATGTCAGCGGGGCTCGATTTCGAATCGCGGATTGTCGTGAAACACAATGCGCCGCGCCTGCTCGAAGAGGAGCTGTCCTCGCCTAAATGGAAACCGCAGATTTTGATGATGAGCGGCGTGACTGATTGCTATCAGCCAATCGAAAGAAAATTGCGCCTGACGAGACAGTGTCTCGAAGTTCTTGCGAAATTTAGAAATCCTGTCGGGATATTGACCAAGAACCGGTTGGTTACGCGAGACATCGACGTTTTGTCGCAGCTAAACGAGCACCAGTGCGCGGCGGTCAACCTTTCGGTCACCAGTCTGGACCCTGATCTTCAACGGATCCTCGAACCGCGAACTTCGGCGCCGCAAGCCCGGCTCGAGGCCGTTGCGCAGTTGCGACAGGCAAAGATTCCGGTCGGGGTCATGGTGGCGCCGGTGATTCCGGGAATCAACGACCACGAAATTCCGAAAATCGTCGCGGCGTGCGCGGAAGCCGGGGCGCAGTTCGCTGGATACGTCTTGCTCCGATTACCGTGGGCCGTTGCCCCTTTGTTCGAGCATTGGCTCGACGAACACTTTCCGGAGCGAAAAGCGAAAGTCCTTAACCTTGTCAAAGCGACGCGCGGCGGAAACAAGCTCTACAATTCGCAGTGGCGCAGCCGGCAAATCGGCGAGGGCACTTACGCCAGGCAAATCGAGACAATGTTCGAGGTGGCGTGTCGCCGCGCGAAGTTCGGGAATCGCCCGGAATTATCGACGGCGGCGTTTCGAAGGCCGCGCGAGCAGTTGGATTTATTTCGTTAGGCCGCACCAGCCACCTAATGGGCGGGCTGTTTCTTCAGACTGCGCCTGTCCGCGATAGAATACATTAAAATGCCGCCCAGAATTCCGAACGGAATCATGTAATAGAAATAATAGTTCCAACCTTTGTGTTGCAGCACCCAGCCGAGCCCGGCGATGGCGACAGCTGCACCGAAATATTGAAAGGAGTCAATTACGCCTGAGGCGAACGCGGCCATCTTCCTCCCGCCGATATCCATCGCGGCGGCCGGGCCGAGCAGCGAATGGGTCGAGTTCACGGTGAAGGCAACCAGGACGAAGAAAACCAGCGCCCAATTGAGGCTGTGGACCTGAGACGCGACCAGGAGGACACAGACTTCGATCGCGTAAATGCCCAATGCCACCGGCGCGCGGCGGGAATGGAAAAAGCGATCGGAAATCCAACCCGAAAGCAGCGAACCCGCGGAGGCAACGAACGGGATAAGGAAGCCCAACCACTGAAACTTCGCCGCTGTCATGTCGAGATGGTGCACCTCCTGGAAAAAACGCGGGAACCATTGGTCGATGCTTTGCCTAACCGCCCCGGTGCAGCCGTAAGCGACAGCCATGATCCAGACGACAGGATTGGTGACGATCTGCCGGAACACGAACCAAATGCTGCAATGCACGTCCGCGTCGGCATGATCGGCCTCGCCTTTGAAAACATCTTTATAACCCACTTCTTCGGGCGTGTCTTTGACAACGAAAGCAAGAACGACTGCGACGATCGCGGCGACGCCGGCGGGAATCCAAAACAGGACGCGCCAATGTTGCGGCGGCACGTGCCACATTCCAAAAAGGACAAAACCGGCCAAAAGTGCGGGCAAAAGCTTGTTCGCCGCGAGCCGGCCGAGATTAATCATGAAACCGAAAATGCCGGCGAAGGTTCCGCGCTGTTTTTCGCTGAACCAGGCGCTGTTAATTTTGATGAAGCCGGGCGAACCGAACGACTGCACGTAACCGTTCAGGCTCCAGAGCAGGGCGAAGAGCCAAAGCAGGCCCCAAAAGGACGCCGCGCCGAACAACAAATTCATTGTCACCGTGCCGGCGGCGCCGATGAGCATCGCGTTCTTGCCGCCAATCCGGTCGGTGAGCAGTCCGTTGATGATTTGTCCGCAACCGTAAGCGACGAAATTCAAGGACAGGATCGTGCTCATGTCCTGGTAATCAAAATGCAGCTCGTCCGCGATCGATTTGTTGGCGTAGGAAAAGTTGTATCGGCACAGATAGAAACTCGTGTACATCAATCCAACGACCGACCAGTTGAGTCCGCGTCTGGCGCGGAACCCGGGCGGATGGGTTACGGCAGTCGTTCTGGTCATGCGACGCGGAGCATGCGGTTGAGGCAGAGGCCCGACAATGAAAAAGAGCGCGGAGTTGCACATCGGTGCTCGATCTCGCACGGTGATTGCGAAACATGAATATCGAATCGCTTCACATCGGGATGAAGGTGCGCCATCCGCAATACGGCGTGGGAATCATCAGATCATTGACCGAACACACGGCGGAGATCGCGTTCGATGACGCGCCCCGGACCATCGCCCCGGCCTCGAGCGATCTGCAACCGGCGGAGGCGACCGCTTCTCTCAGTGAATTGCAAGTGCCGTTAGCGAATCTCATTCGGGATGCGGCTTCCGCGACAGTTGAGGCGCTCGGGTTGGAAAAGAAAGACGTCGTTGTCGAAGGCCTCGCGAACCGCTGGCAGAACGGCACGCTGGTCATGCAGTCCGCCGACACTTCCCTCCAGCCGAAGGAAGTGCCGCTCGAAACTTTCTTTCACAAGATCGTTATGATCCGGAACAACCTGCGGGTGCTGGAACAAAAGGTGAACGCGAGTGAGAAGCTGAGCGATGCGGACAAATTTGAGCTCCACCAGTACATCACGCGGTGCTACGGCTCGCTGACGACTTTCAATATTCTATTCAAAAGCAAAGACGATCAGTTTCGCAGCGGAAACTAATTCCTGCTCATGCTCCTGATCATGATCCTGATCTTGTGAGCCAACGACGTCTGCACCCAAGATCATGAGCAGGATCATGATCAAGAGCATGAGTTGCTAAACTACGGCGCCTTTAGCGACGATGAGGACGACGGCGAGTAGAGCGCAAGCGATTCCCGCGATCTGAGTGCGGCTCAGATGTTCCTTAAGAAGAATTCGCGCGAGGATCACCGTGCTCGCGGGATACAACGACGCGAGAGTCACGACGATGCTGAGCGGTCCGATCCGCGCCGCAGTCATGTAAACCGCATTCGCAGCCATATCGAGCGCGCCGCCCAGACTTGCGGTGGCCGACGCGGTGCGATCCATCCGCAGGGTCCGTTTCGCTACGACCGCAATGATCGCAAACAATCCGATCGACGAAATTCGGGCGGCAACGAGCGGCCACATTCCCGCCGCCATACTCGTCCGCGCGAGCGAAAGGAAAAAGATTCCGACCGAGATGCCTGACAGCAGAGCCAGGCCAAACCCAGGCGGAAATCGTCCCGATATTCTTTCTCCCTCCGAATTTTCGAGACGAGGTGGCCGGCTGACAAGGAAGATGGCGATTAGGGCAAGGGCGACGCCGGCTAAGGTTAACGGCCGCAGTCGTTCGCCGATCGCAAAACCGAATGCGACCGGAATCATCGCGGCGATCACGGCTGTGGTGGGCGCGACAACAGCCATGGTGCCTACGGCGAGCGCGCGATACAAAAAAGCGACGCCGATTCCGCCGGTCAAGCCCGCGACGAATCCCCAAATCCAGTCGCGAGAAGAAACAGTCGTGGCCGGCAAAAAAGGAATCGCCAGGAGAAGCAAAACGAGGCCGGCAAATTGGGACCAGACAACGGTCGCGATCGTGTTGGCGCGGCGCGCGGTCAGCCCTCCGAAGAAATCGGCGGAGCCATAGAGGACAGCGGAAGCGAGCGCCAGCAGTTCGATCATTGCTGTAGCGGCGGTCTATGACCGCGGACTCGTTGCGAACTACAAAAGCGGTCGGCGGTCATAGACCGCCGCTACAGGTCCCACTTCTGCGGCAACTTCTGCTTCACCGTTTCCACCGGCTCGAAGAGATCGCCCATTTTCTCCACTCGCTGAAGAACGCGATCCGATGGGAACACGAGGAGCTTCGCGTTTTTCTTCTTGAGGCAGTTTTGGACTTCGTCCCACGTCACCGGCGTCGACACTGTCGGCTGCTCTTTTGCGCGGAGGGAGTAAACGTTGACCGTCGTTTTGTGTTCGTCGTTCTGACTCCAGTCGACAAAGATTTTCCCTTCCCGGAGTGCGCGCGCCATTTTCGAAATGACGAGCTTCGGATGCTCGCGTTCCAGATGTTCGGCCAAGGCACGAGAGAGGGCTTTCGTCTCATCGAACGTCGCCGCGGTGTTGAGAGGGACGTAAACCTGGAGTCCTTTCGAGCCGGACGTTTTCGCCCAGCTCTTCAGTTTCATCTCCGCGAGCAAATCGCGAAGCCAAATGCCGACCTGGCAACATTGAACAATGTCCGCAGGCGCGCCGGGGTCGAGGTCGAAGACCATCATCGTCGGCCGCGCGACGTCTTTCTTGCGCGCCAGCGAAGTGTGGAGCTCGATGTCGGCCAGGTTCGCCGCCCAAACGAGCGTGGGTAAATCCTGGGCGAGGCAATAATGCATATCGCGCTGATTGCCTTCGCTCCAAACTTTCGCGGTCTTCACCCAGTTCGGCCGATGGACCGGGCAGTTCTTTTCGTAAAAGAACGGCTGATCGACTCCGTTCGGGTAACGCTTCATGGTGAGCGGGCGATCTTTCAGATGCGGAAGAAGAACCGGCGCGATGCGAATGTAGTAGTCGATTACCTGCCCCTTGGTGAATCCGGCTTTGGGATAGAGCACCTTGTTCAAATTCGAGACCGCGAGCTTTTTTCCCGCGACGATTAACTGCGCTTTTTCACTCATAGGTCATAACGTCCTATACGACCTATGCGAAGAAACGCTCCGGCGACAAGACCGGCTGCGGTTTGCAGATGCGCGCGACACAATGTTCCCAGCTTTCGTGGCCACTCAGAATCTCGATCTCCACGCGGAGAAAGAATATCGGCACGTCGCTTCTCGACAGGCGCGGAAAACGCACGGCGTCCTTTTCCGTTGTGACAATCATTTCCAGATCCCGGCGAACGCAGCGGGTAATGAAGCTGTTCAGCTCCGCTTCGGTGTAGCGGTGGTGATCGGTGTAACGTTTCGAAAGTTCCAGGCGCGCCCCGAGTTTTTGCAGCCCTTCTTCAAAACTTTCCGGAGCGGCGATGCCGCAAATGGATCCGATGTAGGTGTCGCGCAAACGCTCCAGCGGGATTTGTTCGCCGGTCAGGACGTTCTGCAAATGGAGCGGCCGATGCGCGCACTCGATAATTTCCGCGGTGCGATTGTAGCGGCGAATGCGCTGAATCAACTCGTCGTTAGGTTCGCCGGTGCTCTTGGTGATAAAGACGTAACTAGCGCGGCGAAGATTGCGCGGCGGCTCGCGTAACGTCCCGCGCGGCAGAAGATGCTCATTCCCAAACGGCGCCTGCCGATCGATCAGGACAATGTCGAGCCGGTGTTTTAGGTGCAGATATTGAAGGCCGTCGTCGAGCAAGAGGGTGTCGGCTTTCAATTCTTTGATGGCGAAGAGCCCGCTTTTTACTCGATCCTTGTCCACCAGAACGACGACATCTTTGAGGTTGTTCGCCAGCATGTAGGGCTCGTCACCGGCCGTGAGCGAATCGAGGAGAAGCGTTTTCCCGTCGGAAACGATTCGGGGCGGCTCCGGTTCTTTCTTCGCGAACGGATTCCACGACTTCTTCTTCGCGCGGCGCGGAACACTTTTGTAGCCGCGGCTCAGAATAGCGACGCGCCGCCCTCCCGCCCGCAAAGCGCGCGCGAATTTTTCGACGATCGGCGTCTTGCCCGTCCCGCCGACGGTGAGGTTACCGATGCTGATGACCAGACACCCGAGAGTGTGTTCACGAAAAATACGGTGCCGGTAAAGGAAGAGCCGGAACTGGACAAGCCGTTCATAAATGAATGAAAGCGCATACAGCAGGGCGCGAAGAAGCGCGGCGCGGACGCCGTGGCGACGTTCGAGGATCACGTCGATCGCGAATTGCTCGAGGCTCTCAGTGCGCTGGCTCATTGGATTTTCGATTTTCGATTTTCGAATCTCGATTTGGAAGAATGCGCGCGCCGCGGTTGTCGGCGGTGGTGACGATGGTGCGGGCGCCGGGAGAATCGGCGGCGGTGAGCATGGCGCGAGCGATTTTTTCGGGCGAACGAAGGGTGACGGCGCAGATCGTGGAACCGGACCCGCTAAGGAACGCGCCTAGCGCGCCGGCGGATTCGGCGGCGCTGATGACGTCTTCGAGAAACGGGATCAGCTTTTTCCGGAACGGTTGATGAAGATGATCGGCGAAGGCGCCGCCTAACGACTGGTACTCGCGGGAAGCGAAGGCGGCGGTAATGGCGCAGGCGTTGCGCGAATTTTCCACCGCTTGAAGTCGATCAATTCGTGATGGGAGCAGAGCCCGGGCTTTGGCGGTCGCGACTTCGAAATCGGGAACGAGGAGGATGAAGTGCAATTGAGTAGAAACAGTAAACATCTGGCGTTCGAATCCGCGCACGACATTGAACCCGCCGTAACATGCCGGAGCGGCATTATCAGGATGAGCTTCCAATCGAGCGCATAATTCGAAAACTTCTTGACGCTGAAGCGGCCGCCCCGCGAGGTCGTTCAAGCCTTGGACGACGCCGACACGGACGGCCGCGCTACTCCCGAGACCACGCGATTGAGGAATTTCCCCCGCAATGTTGCACCTGAACGCGAAACGCTTCGCCGCAGCGCGCTTAAAAAAAGAATCCGCCGCGGAAGTGACCATCTTCGGCGAGGGCTCCCCTCGCCCGCGCGAGATTGTGACCTCGTTGTAGAGTCGGAGCGCAACGCCCAGGCAATCAAAGCCGGGACCCAGATTCGACGTGCTCGCCGGAACGCGGATGGTGACTTGTTGCATAATTAATTGCGCCTGACTCTGTCGAGCTGCAGCCGCGCCATTGTAACCGGCGGCCCTCAACCGGCAAGAGACGGACAGCAGGGCAACGAAAACCGAATGAGGTAATGACCGCGCTGAGCGGCCGCCCCGTGCCATGAGAATGTCCGAATGGATCGACCCGGATTTGCACCGGGAATTCATCGCGCAACAGACCGATGCGCTCCGTCTGTGCACCGCACCCGATGGCTGGGTGGAGCGCTACGGGGTGGACGTGCTGATCTCTTACAAGACCGACGCAGCGCTCGAACGGCTGAAGACGGAGCTTTGCCTTTGGGCCCTCAACGTTGCTTTCAGTTTCCGGCGCGTCTTTGCCCGGTTCCTTCCAAAACAAAATGCCGACCGCGAAGCGCCGACCCTGATCCTGGGCAACCCGGATACGAATCTGGAAAGCACCGCGTTGGAGCGGAACCTCTGTTACGCCATTGATTTCAGCGCCGGTTATTCGGTTGGGCTGTTCATCGATCAACGAGAAAACCGGCGCTTCGTTCGCGACCTGAAACCGAAAACGGTTCTAAACTGTTTCGCCTACACCTGTTCGTTCTCGGTCGCCGCGGCTACCGTCGGCGCCAACACAGTCAGCGTTGATCTCTCCAAGAAATCGCTCGCCCGCGGCCGCGAAAATTTCGCGTTGAACTCGGTGCCGACAACCGACCATCGGTTCATCGCCGACGACGTCCTGGCAGTATTGCCGCGCCTGGCCCGGAAAGGAGAAAAGTTCGACGTCATTATTCTCGATCCGCCAACGTTCTCGCGGACGCACCGCGGAAAAACCTTCCAGGTGGAGAACGATTTCGAGAGATTGTTGCTGGCCGCGCTGGAGGTGGCAGAACGAAACGCCCACGTCTTGTTATCGACGAATTGTTCGACGCTCGGTCAACGCGTTCTCGAAGTGATGGGCCGCTTTTGTTTGAAGGCTTCGCGGCGAGCCGGGGATTTTCATCGCGAGCCGGCCCTGCCGGACTTTGCCCCTGGCGTGGGAGCGGCGACGATTTGGATGGCGCTCAGATAAATGGCTCCCTCTTCTGTAGCCGTCGCCCTGTGGGCGACGCGACTTGGACTCATCGAGGTCGATCTCGCGCTTCGCACAGCGAAGCGGCTACAGAAGACGGCCGATAAAGAGCGCGCGCATTCGTACATTAAAGCACGCGACAAACGCCCGGAATTCGATAGTTAATTAGCATGGACGAACAGTTTTCTGGAACCTCCGGTGATGTGGCCGAGCGCGGACTGCGCTATACCAAAGACCAATTCGAGCAGTTGTTCGAACAAACGGAAGAATACGTGCGGGAAAATCCCGGGCGCTCGATGGCTTATGCGTTGATCGCCGGGTTTATTCTGAATCGCTTGCCGATCGGGCGGATTTTGAGCGCGGTCACGCGCCTGGCTTTTATCGCGTTCAAGCCGGCGATCCTCGCCTACGGCGCGACGAAGCTGTATCAGGCCGCGCAAGGCGAAGAATAGCTGGAGCCGTCGCGCTGGCGGCGACGTGATAGCGCGCCGCAAGCAGATGGAAACGCTTCGCACAGCGAAGCGGCTACAGAAGAGCTCACTTATCCAAGGTGAAGCCGACCTTCACGGTGACCTGCCATTCGTTGACTTTGCCGTCCACGATTTGACCGCGGGTTTCGAGGACCTCGAACCACCGCATGTTGCGAATGGTTTTCTGGGCGCGGGTCAAGGCGTTGACTACCGCTTCTTCGATGCTCGTTGCCGACGAGCCGACCAGCTCGATCTTTTTGTAAACATGATCGCTCATGGAAACACTCTTGGGCGAGGCAGGTGCGAAAACAAATCAATTTCTGTAGCGCGCCCGCAAATGGAGGGACGACCGCTGTGTCGTCCATCTAACAAGGGAGGGACAGCGCCCGTCCCTCCAATCAGCGCACAACTTTGGTTTGAGTGAACACGCTGGATCGCTAGCGTCTTAGGAGCATGGCGGAAAACATCGAGTCGCACCTGATCGAGAAGCGGGTCTTCAAACCTTCGAAGGATTTCGCGAAAGGCGCTCGAATCAAAAGCCTCGAGCAATACCGGCGGATGTACCGCGAATCGATCAAGGCGCCTGCGAAATTTTGGGCGCGCGAAGCCAGCGAGCTAGTCTGGGCGAAACCCTGGAAGAGTGTGCTGAAATGGAAAGCGCCGTTCGCCCGCTGGTTTGACGGGGGAAAACTCAACCTGTCCGAGAATTGCCTCGACCGCCATCTCAAGGGCCCGACGAAAAACAAAGTCGCGATTCTTTGGGAAGGCGAGCCCGGCGACAAACGCGCGCTGACGTTCCAGCAATTGCACCGCGACGTCTGTCGTTTCGCGAACGTGCTCAAACGAAATAAGATTCGCAAAGGCGATCGGGTGATCATTTATCTGCCGACAATTCCGGAAGCGGCGATCGCGATGCTCGCCTGCGCCCGAATCGGCGCGGTCCATTCCGTGGTGTTCGGCGGTTTCAGCGCGGACAGCATTCGTGACCGGATCGCGGACAGCGGGGCGATCGCCGTCATCACGGCGGACGGCAGTTACCGGCGCGGCTCGATCGTGCCGTTAAAGAAAAATGTTGATGACGCATTGCGCGGCGGCACAACCGTGAAACGCGTGATCGTCTTCCGGCGCGCCGGTAACGACATCCACATCGAGGAAGGCCGCGACGTTTGGTGGCACCGCGAGCTCGAATACGTGGACGCGCATTGCCCCCCGGTTCCAGTCGAGAGCGAGCACCCGCTTTACATTCTTTACACGAGCGGCTCGACGGGAAAACCGAAAGGGATTCTCCACACGACGGGGGGATATCTCGTCGGGATTTATTCCACGATGAAATACGTCTTCGACCTGCGGGATGACGATGTCTACTGGTGCACGGCGGACGTCGGCTGGGTGACGGGCCACAGCTATGTCGTTTACGGTCCGCTCGCGAACGGAACGACGACCGTGATGTACGAAGGCGCGCCGAACTGGCCGGAGCCGGACCGCTTTTGGCGAATCATCGAAGAATACGCGGTCACGATTCTTTACACCGCGCCGACAGCGATCCGTGCTTTCATTCGCTGGGGCGATCAATGGGTGAAGAAGCACGATCTGTCGTCGCTGCGACTGCTCGGGTCGGTCGGCGAACCCATCAACCCGGAGGCCTGGATGTGGTATCGGGACAAGATCGGCGGCGGCCGTTGCCCGGTGGTCGATACGTGGTGGCAAACCGAGACGGGCGCGATCATGATCACGCCGCTACCTGGCGCGATTCCGACGAAACCCGGCAGCGCGACTCTGCCATTCTTCGGCGTTGATGCGGCGATCGTGGATGAAGAAGGAAACGAGGTGGACGCGAACGTGGGCGGAAAATTGATCGTGCGCAAACCGTGGCCGTCGATGCTGCGGACGATTTACGGGGACAAGAAGCGCTATCAAAAACAGTACTGGACCGAATTCGAAGGGCGTTATCTCACCGGTGACGGCGCGCGGCGAGATAAGGATGGTTACTTTTGGATCGTCGGACGGATCGACGACGTGCTCAACGTCGCTGGCCACCGGCTCGGCACGTCAGAGATCGAGAGCGCGCTCGTGAGTCACGCGAAAGTGGCGGAAGCCGCGGTGGTCGGCCGCCCGGATGAATTGAAGGGCCAGAGCGTGGTCGCGTTCGTCACGGTTAAAGGTGACGTAACTGTGAGCAATTCGCTCAAGGCGGAACTGCGCGAACATGTCGGCGTTCATATTGGCGCGATCGCGAAGCCCGACGAGATCCGGTTCGCGGAAGCGTTGCCGAAAACGCGCAGCGGAAAAATCATGCGGCGCTTGCTGAAAGAAGTGGCGAGCGGCAAAGCGGTCACCGGCGACACAACGACGCTCGAGGATTTGAGCGTGCTGGCGAAGCTGAGCAGCGAGGAGTAGCTCGAAAACTCTTTGTCAAAACCTGAGTTCGGTTAGCCTTACCTCGTGAGTTTCATCCGAACAGGGCTGCGCGAGATCGGGCTCAAGATTCGCCGGCAGAAGACGCGGATGTCGCTGCGGCACGAGAAACGCGTCCTGCAAAAGAGCGAAATCAACCTTGGCCGCGAAGGTTGCTCGCAGGCCGTCAACTTTCCGGAAGTGCGCAACGAAATCGTCGCGCTCAAGAAACTCGAACAGGAACAAAAGGAAGTCGCCCTGCGGATTTCAACGATCGAAGAAGGGATCCGCAAGATCGAGCTGCAACGGGAGCAAAACGCGAAGGAACAAAACGCGGCCCTCGGAAAACTCGAGGACCAAAAAAAGCCGATTCTCCAGCGTCAGAACGAAGCAAAAGCGGCCGCTGATCTTTGCGACCGCGAATTGGCGAGCGTCGAGCGCCGGCTGCAGGAGAACGATTCAGCCGATCGGGATCTGCTAAAAAAACTCTCTGAATTGCAGGCGCAAATTCCGCCGCCGGATGATCTCGACGCGCAGATGGCCGGCATCAGTGCGCGCCGCGTTCGCTTGCCTGAGGAAAAGGCGGAAGTGACGCGGGCGCGGATGGGCGCGGCGGAGGCTTGCCGCGCGGCCCGGGAAAAACTGGAGGAACAGGAAGCGGCGGTGGCCGCGATCGACAAACAGATCGCGAAGGTCCGGGAAGATTACGAGGGGCGCGACCGCGCCTTGAACGAGCAGAGCCGCGCGCAACAGGAAGCGCTCAAGGAGGAGCGCAGTCGTCACCAAACCGTCGAAGAGAAAAAGAATCCCGCCTACCTGAACATCGGCCGCCATCTCGCCTCGCAAGGCATCGCGCCGCCGAACGCGCCGCATTTGCTGGCCGAAGTGCAGAAGCACCGCGCCGGAGTCGAACGCTACTCGCAACACACCGCCGAGCTGGCCGTTCTTTCGAGCCAAATCGACAAGCAAGAGCTGCGGAAATTTTATTTCGCGGTCTTCTCTGTCGTGATTGTCACGTTGATCATCGTGGCGCTGGTTTTTCAGTCCCCTCAGAAACGCGAGTGGCTGCCGCAGGCGACGGACACGATCCTCTCTGTGAATTTGGATCAATTGGAGCGCGAGGATTTGCCGAAACGCTGGCGCAAAGACCAGGCGGCGGAATGGCAGAATGTCTGGGCTGGACTCATCGCCAGCGCGCAAAAAACCCCGGTCCTGAATTTGACGCGCGACGCGGTCCGGGTCACCCGCGCCGTGACCACTAATGATTCGGGTGCGACCCACGAATATGTGCTGGTCGAAGCGCGAGCTGATGTATCGCCTGTCATGAATTCGGTCGAACGCGACAAGGCTTTCGAGCGCCGCACGATCACGGGTTTGCCGATGTGGCTCCGGCCTGAGTTTGCGCTCGCCCGGGTGGGACCTAAAACGCTGGCGGTCGGCGGCGAAGACGAAGTCGCTTCGCTCGCGCGCGTCCGGCTCGGGATTGATCCCGATCTCAAGATTACAGGTCCGCTCTTCGACGGGCTCCAGTCGTTGAAAGAAGGGAGCAGCTTGCGCCTGGTCTCGCGCGAACCGGCCAATCTCGGCCGAATGTTTATTCCCCTCTTCAACAACGAGCTGCTCCAAAATTGCGACCTCTTCGGGATTTCGCTCGCACTCCAAAATCCGGTAAAAGCGCGAATCATTCTCAAAACCAAATCAGCACAGGCCGCCGGCGATTTGGCGGCACGCATCAGAAATGAACCGCAACTCCTCTTAAAAATAGCGGATTCCGAACTGCTCTTCTACGCGCAGCCACCCGAAGTGGAGGTGCAGGGCGCGAATTTGCAGCTGCGTTTCGACGTTCCTGAAAACAGCGCCCGGCTGGTTCTCCAACGCCTCGCCAAGATCAACCCCGCTCCGACGGTGGCTGCGGATTGACCTCGGATTCGCCGTGAATCTCCGTAGACTTTTCCACGTCAGCCTTCCGCTAATGTTTGCTTGCGGTAGCGTCGCCTTCGCCAAAACCGGTGACGACAGTGAGTTCGTCGACATCAAGAAAGTCGAGCCGAGCATCGTCATCGACTTGCGCTACGCCGGATCGAACAACGTCGCGCACCAGCCGCTTTATCCGCCGGGCACCCCGGCGCTGGTCCGGGCGGGCGTCGCGCAGCGCCTAAAAATCGCGCAGGATTATCTTAGGAAAAAAGGATACGGCTTGAAAATTTGGGATGCGCATCGGACGCGATCGGCCCAGGGAAAACTTTGGCAGACGACGCACAACCACTCTTTCGTCGCCGATCCCAAAGAAGGCCGCGGCTCCATGCACATCCGGGGCGCCGCGGTTGATGCCACCCTTGTTGACGCCGCCGGAAAAGATGTTCCGATGCCGACCGATTTCGACAGCTTTACGCCGGCCGCTCTTCTCGAGTATCGGGGTAAAGATTCAATCGTGCGCGCGAACTTGAATCTGCTCCAGAAAGCGATGGCCCACGGCGGATTCTACGGGCTGCGGACGGAATGGTGGCATTTCTGTGCCCCCGATTGGAAGCGATTCGATCCGGTGCCCGAGCTGGCCATTGCGTCGCAATGAACCAAGCCATTCTGCGCGAGCTGCAGCAGCCGGAGTATTTGCACGTCCTCTTGAATCCAATCCCGCTCTACGGATTGGCGATTGCGTTTTTCGGATTGGTGGCCGCGACTTATCTAGGAAGCCGTGGCGCACAATTGGCCGCACTCGTTCTGGTTTTCGCGAGCAGCATCGCCGTGTGGCCGGTAGTACATCACGGCGATCAGGCCTACGATCGGGTTTTGTCCATGGCGGATGAAGACGGGCAGGCTTGGTTGAAAGCGCATGTGCATCGCGCCGACCAACTGATTTTCCTTTTCTACGGAACAGCGGTCATCGCAGCGGGCGCGATTTTCATTCCAAAGAAATGGCCGCGAACCGCGAAGCCTCTGGTTTTCCTTACGATGCTCGCGGCGGTCCTCTCGTTGGGAGCGGGCAGCTATATTGCGCACGCCGGCGGAAAAATTCGGCACCGGGAATTTCGCAGCGCACCGCCTCCTGCGACCAGTCCGGAACCGCGTTAAAACTTTGTGAGCACCGAGCTGGAGCGCGCCGAGCGCGGCATCGAAGCCGAAAGCGCTTCGCTGAAAAAGCCGCTGGGACTTTGGGACCTTGTCCTGACCCAGATTCTTTTCATCGTCGGCTCGAGCTGGGTCGGCACCGCCGCGAAACTCGGCCAGGGCCATGTCCTCGTCTGGTTGCTCGCGATCGTGCTCTTCTACATTCCGCAGGCCGCCGTCGTCATTTACTTGAGCCGGATAATGCCGCTCGAAGGCGGAATTTACCAATGGGCCAAACTCGCCTTCAACGAATTCGCCGGTTTTATGGTCGCGTGGAATTTGTGGCTCCTGTCGATCATGGTTATTGCCTTGGGCGGCATGTTCGTGACGACGAATATTTCCTACGCCATCGGCGACAGCGCCGCGTGGATGCCGAACAGCAAATGGTGCGTAGCGCTGATCAGCTGCGCGCTGGTCATTGGTCTTGGCTCCGTCGCCGTCCGCGGCCTTTCGTTAGGTAAATGGGTCCACAACATCGGAGGTTTCGCGATGCTCGCAGTCTACGCCGCGCTCGTTGCCCTACCGTTCCTCGCCCTCATCCGCGGTGATCTGAAGGAATACCACCCGCTCGTCCTCGCGGTGCCGACAGTGGGGTTCTTTTATTCCTTCAACATTTTCACCAAACTCACGGTCGGCGCGCTCAGCGGATTCGAGTACGTGGCCATTCTCGCCGGCGAAACACGGTCCCCGGCCCGCGACATCGGCCGCTCCGTTCTAATCGCATCGCCGATTATTGCGCTCGCATTCATTCTCGGCACGAGCTCCTTCCGGGCCTTCATCGGCAACAACGAAATCGATCTTATTGGCCCGGTGCCGCAAACGTTGCGTCTTGGCATGCGCTTCTTTCCCATCGCCAGCGCGATCGCCTCAATGGCGATCGTGTTAATGACGGTGCGGACGATTGCTTCGACCAGCGTTCACGTCACCGGCAGCTCGCGTTTGCCGATGGTCGCCGGGTGGGACCGATTATTGCCCGCTTGGTTCTCGCGTCTGCATCCAAGATACAAAACCCCGATTAACTCGGTCATTTTCGTCGGCGCGCTTACGCTCACCATCGCCATCGCTAGTCAGATCGGGGCCGGAATCCAGGAATCCTTTCAATTGGTCGACAACGCTTCGAACGTTTTTTACGGGATCGTCTATGCGATGCTGTTCGCGATTCCCCTCATCGGCGCGCGTGCGGTCCGAGGCCGGGCGAGTATTTGGCTGCGGATCATTGCGGTCTGCGGCTTCCTCATTTCGCTGACCGCGATCGTCTTTACCGTCTATCCGATCATTGATGTGCCGAGCAAATTGACGTTCGCAGCGAAAATCATCGCGGTCACCGTCGCCGCAAACGCGATTGGGGCGGCGATCTTTGCTCTGCGTTCACGAACAGCTCGCCGCAACCCAGCGTAGATATTCCGGCAATCCCTGTCTGATCGGACACGAGATGATCTCGGGCACATCGTAAGGGTGGAGCGAGCGAAGTTTGGTTTCGAATTCGGCGTAGCGGCTTGCGGGCAACTTGAAGATGCCGAGCGCTTCATCGGCCGATTCAATTTTTCCCTGCCAGCGATAAATCGAATGAATTTGCGGGAGGACGTTGCCGCACGCCGCGAGCCGAAGCTCGACCAGCTCGCGCGCGATCTTCCGCGCCGTCTCGGCCTCGGGAAAAGTGCAGAGAGCGAGAACGATTTCGTCGGCCATTCGATCAGGCAGGCTGCAAGGGCGCTGCGCGGCAAATCCATCCGCCGCCAACTACGACATCGCCATCGTAAATTACCGCGGCTTGTCCGGGCGTAACGGCTTTCTGCGGCTCGTGCAGTTGAATCCGCGCGCGTCCGTTTTCCAGTGCCGTCACCGTCGCGCGCGTTCCAGGATGACTGTAACGAATCTTCACCGTCGCTTCGAAGTTCTCGTTCGCCTCGCCGATCCAATTCACGCGATCGATCTCGAAATCGTCGGAGACGAGATCTTCCGCGGAACCGACCAACACCCGGTTTGTTTCCGGATCGAGATCTACGACGTAACGCGGTTGCGCGGAACCGCCGGGCAACCCTTTCCGCTGCCCGATCGTGAACATCTCGATGCCTCCGTGCTCACCGAGAAAATTTCCTTCCAAATCGTAGATACCGCCCGGATGGAAATCTTCCTCGCCGAGATGGGAGCGGAGAAACGCTTTGTAATCATTCCCGGGTACGAAACAAATTTCCTGGCTGTCGGCTTTATCGGCGACCTTCAAGCCTAACGAACGCGCGATGTCGCGAATCGCAGGCTTCGACATTCCTCCGAGCGGCGTCAGGGCGCGGCGTAATTGCGCCTGGCGCAAGCTGAACATGAAATAGGATTGGTCCTTCCGCGGATCGATTCCTTTCCGCAACACCGCGCCATCGGGATAATGTTCAATGATCGCGTAATGGCCGGTGGCGATGTAATCGCAGCCAAGCGCTTCCGCTTTGTTCCACAGGTTGCCGAACTTTAATTTTTCGTTGCACATCACGCAGGGATTCGGGGTCCGGCCGGCCTGGTATTCGCTGGAAAAATAATCGATCACGAGCTTCTCGAATTGGTCGGCCTCATCGACCACGTAATGCGGAAAGCCTAACGAATGGGCCACGCCTCGCGCGTCCGCGACGGCCTGTGGACCGCAGCATTTGTCTTCCGCGCGCGAGATACAATCCTGCGGCCACACTTTCATGGTAACGCCTACGACATCGTAGCCTTGCTCGCGGAGGAGGTAGCCGGCGACGCTCGAATCAACGCCGCCGCTCATGCCTAGAAGGACCCGCTTTTTCATGGGCGGCTAAGGTAACTCATACGACCTATAAGTCATATAGGACCTATCCGGACCGGCCGGCTAATGAACGGGCTTCCCGCCAGGGTAAAACGCCACGGAAAATCCTTCGAGCGACTGATCCCAATCCGCGGATCTTCTATTACCGCGACTTCGGCTTGCGGCCGCGGCAGGAGACAGTAGCGCGTCTCCGCGCAAATACTCATCTCGTGATGGCGCTTCGTGATGTCGAGCGCCTGCGTGAGTTTTCCCGGTCCGGAACAAAGCCGCCGATCGTCCTCAGTCCCGCGGCGCGTCCGCATCAGCGCAAGCCCGCGCCGCGGCTCGAGGGCGCGAATCAAAATGAGCCCGGCGCGCTCGCCGCCTTTGACGAGGAAATTCAGCATCCAATGGACACCGTAATTGAAGTAAATGTAAATTGCGCCCGGCTCGTTGCGCTCGACAAAGGCGCGAGTGCTCGGGCGACTAAACGTGTGGGACGCTTCGTCGTTCAAGGCAAGGTACGCCTCAGTTTCAACGATAAGCCCCGAGCACTTTCCCCAAACCAGCTCGGTGCCGACGAGTTCCCGGGCGCACACCAGTGGATCGCGCTCAAAGAACGAGCACGGCAGAAACGCGGTCTTCGCCACAATAATTAATCGGCGCGGAGCCGGCTGACTACGGCTCGTAAAAGATCGGCAGAGTGACGTTGCACTCAACCGGCTTCCCATCGCGGAACGCCGGGATGAAGGTTTTCACTCCGCGAAAATCCGCCTCGGCCGAGCGTTGAAATCCCAGCAGCGGCGGATATTCGGAAACGACCTTCATCTCCTTCAATTTTCCGTTCGCGTCGATCTTCAAACCCAGCTCAACCAAGCCGGTCAGCGCCGCGGTGGCGGAAGTCTGGGGATAATGCAGGCCGTGGAATTCCGAGCCGGGCCCGATAAACATTTGGGGCCCGATGAAGTCGCTTTCCTTCTTCAGTTCCTCGGGTTCCTGGTTGGCGAAAATCCGGAGACGCGGTTTTCGATTAATGACCTTGAAATCGACAGCGCCAAAAAAGAAGGCCGCGACCGGCTGGTGTTCGTAAACAGCGGGGACAAAAGCCGCGTGCTCGAGGCAGCGCAGAAGTTCTCGTTCGAGGAGGGTCGAGTCGGGCGATTCGTGGTAGATCGCGGTGTTCAAGACGTCGCCGGTTGGTCCGACCGCGCAACGGAAGTAAAGTGACGCATCATACTGCCCGTCGCGGATCAAGCCGGCCGCATCCATTTGATTAATGAGCGAGTTCGGACCGAGACCAAGAAGGACCGGACGAAATTGGGGTAATCCAATAAAAGCTGAAGTGGGCGTTGGCGAAGCCGCGGCGCGAGGCGAAGCGGACGACGGGGCGGACGGCGAGACCGCCGCTCTCGCCGGTGTAGCGGTGCCGCTGGGTTTCAGTTCGACCTCCGCGGCAAAAATAGTTCCGAGCGCGAACGAGCTCGCGGCGAGCGTTAACCAAAATCTGAACATAGCGTGCCTACGCAACTCAGTGCTCGCGCTTTCGCAAGGCTAATTCTCTGCGGGACCCAAGGAGCGCCGATCCCGTTCCGGCTATTTTTTGTGGGACTTGTTTCCGTGCGAACTGCTGTGCCCTTGCGAATTGCCAAAAGATTTCTGCCGGGACGGGCCGCGATTTGGGGGAACATTGCTCTTAACGCGGCGCTGCTCCGGCGACGGAGTCGCGGCTTGTTGTTGCTGAACAGCGGACGCATTCGGATTCCGCCGCGACATTTGCTGCGTGGTCGGAGCGGAGCTGTCGCTCGTGGGCTCGTTGTTCTGGCCTTTGGCCTGGGAATGCAAGGTCGCGGCGTAGTTCGAAGCCGGCGGCAAATGATAGATGACTTGCGGCCTTGTCCGTGACCCACCGTTCTTATTTGGCCCCGTTTCGGGAGGTTCAGCCAGAGCGGTGGCGGCGAGGGCCGCGCAACCCGCGCAAGCAATCCTAACTAGCCTGAGTTTGAAATTGGGGACCTTCATACGCCCGCGGCTGCGGAGCCGCAGTGGAGGTAATCAAATGCCTCTATCTGGATTCGGCGGAAACCGGAAAAATGCGTGTCTGCCATGGGAAGAAAAGGCTTGTCAGCCACAGGTGCGTGCCCCCAGAATTTTGCCGCACGGCTTTTGGAATCGCGTGCAATCAAAGGAGAAGTCGTATGACGAAAAGGAATTCAGCTAAAAAACTCGGCGCCAGCCTGCTCTTCACCCTGGGACTCATCGGTTTAACTTACCTCTTGTTGCCCCACGGAGATTCGATTGGAGCGGCGCCGCAAATCCCTCAACCCATATCCATTAAGGCGCTCAATGCTTCGGCCCGGGCGGACCAAAAGCAGATGCGGATGGCGCTTGGCCAATTGCCGCTTTCGTTTGAGATGAACCGCGGCCAGTTCCCAGCCCAGGTGCAATTTGCAGCACGCGGCGCGGGCGCGAAAACGTTCTTCACCCAGAATCAGGCGGTGTTCGTCTTGAGGAGGGCCGACAAGGGAAAAGCGGTCGTGCGCATGAGTCTCGCGGATGCCAATACCGCGCCAACGGTCAGCGGGCTCGAGCCCTTGGCAGGCAAGATCAATTATTTTCGGGGGAACGACCAACAGAAATGGATCACCGGTGTGCCGACCTTCAAGAAGGTGTCTTATGCGGCAGTTTATCCGGGGATAGATCTTGTCTATTACGGCCGTGGCAACCGGCTCGAATATGATCTGGTGGTGGGGCCGGGGGCGGATCCGAATCGAATCGCGTTTCAGTTTGAGGGCGCAGAACGGCTGGACGTTGACGCGGCGACCGGTGCCTTGCTCATCACGGCGAACGGCGGTGCGAAAATGAGTCAGGCCAAGCCTCTTATTTACCAGCAAGTAAACGGCGTTAAGCGTGCCGTCTCCGGTGGATTCAGCACGATGGGCAACCGCGCCGGATTCAGCGTGGGCGACTACGATCGTTCACAGCCGCTGATAATCGATCCCGCGATTATCACCTACTCCACTTATCTCGCCGGCGAGTCGGACGACCGGGTCCATGACATTGTCGCCGATGCCGACAGTAATGCTTACGCGGTCGGCTGGACCAATTCGGAATTGTTCCCGACGAAGAACGCGTATCAGCCCGGCCAGAACAATGAGACCGAGGAAGCGTTTGTGACGAAGCTCAACCCCGATGGAACGCAATTGATCTGGTCCACCTATCTCGGCGGCGGAGACGCCTTTGATGATTGCGGCGGTGATTGCGGTCCGCCGCCGGCGAATGAGGGCGCGTATGGAGTCGCGCTCGACAGTGCCCGCAATGTTTACGTCACCGGATTCACTTCGTCGAAGGATTTCCCGACTTACCTTGCGATGCAGCCACATCTGTCGGACGCCTCCGGCGGATTCGATAGCTTCATCACGAAATTAAACGCCGCTGGGGATAAGCTTGTTTTCTCGACGTATTTCGGGGGCGCAGAAGGAGACGACGTCGGCCGCGGAATTGCAGTCGACAAGAACAATAACGTTTATGTTGTCGGCTACACGAACTCGTTCGCGTTCCCGACCACCAATCCGATCCAAGGCGAAATCGATCGCCGGACCAGCCACTTCCACAACAACGAAGAAGGCTACGACGGCTACCTGGCCAAGATAGATGCCTCGGGACAATTCCGCGTTTACTCCACCTATATAGGCGGCGATGCCAACGACGTCGCGTTGGGCGTGAAAGTCGACAACGATGGCAGCGCCTACCTCACCGGCTGGACGGAATCGACGGAACCAACACCAATTCCATCGGCCACCATGACGCCTGACCCGAGCGCGACTCCAACCGCAACTCCTACAGCTACTCCCGCCTCATCCAGATTCCCGACAACTACTTTCGCTTTTCAAAAAGATCCGGGCGGCAACGGATTCACCAGGGACGCGTTCGTCGTCAAAGTGAATGCTGCCGGCTCTGAATTCCTCTACTCAACCTTCCTCGGCGGTTCCGGATCGGATACCGGGTGGAGTATCGCTCTCGGCCCCGACAGGAGTGCATATGTCACCGGTTACACCGATTCAGCTATTTCACCTGATCAGGCGAATGCAGCGGCGTTGGCTACTCAGGCCGCGTTTCCAACCACCCCCAACGCCTTCCAATCGCAAAATAATGGCGGCTCTGATGCTTTCCTGACGCGGCTATCGCCCGACGGGTCCAGTCTCATTTATTCCACTTACATCGGCGGTGCCGGCAATGAAGGAAATAATAACGCCAACAACGATTGTCTGGGCTGCATCAGCCGTTACGATGGAGCCGCCGTCGCCGTCGATATTGTAGGCAACGCCTACATCACGGGCTGGACGGAATCGACTTTCGTCCCAGGGCCGACTGCGACCGCGACTGCCACAGCGACCGCTACCTCCAGCATAGGTGACCGGCCGAACGCGCCGAACGGCGCCCCCTCGCCGACCCCATTAAATTTCCCAACCAAAGATGCGTTTCAGCCTGACCCAGGCAGCTCCCCGGGAAGCTCCCCGCCGCAGTCGCGCGACGCATACGTGGCAATGTTCAATACGAACACCGGCGTATCGTCGAGTGACTCGCTAGTCTATTCATCATTCCTCGGCGGTAGCCGTCAGGATGAAGGCGACGCGATTGCGATTGATCCGGGCGGCAATTTGTTTGTCGCAGGCTGGACGGCGTCCGATACCTGCGGCGATTGCTGCGGTTGCTCGATCGCGAATGGGCCTTCACCAGTCAGCGCATCGAATGATTTCCCGACAACACCCGGAGCGTTTCAGGAAGATCCCAGCGCCGGTGATGACGGGTGGGTCGTGGCATTCGTCGGCGGGACCTCAACCGTGATCGGCGTAAACCAAGGCTTCACAATCTCTGGGCAGGTCACCCTCGCGGATGATGGCAGCCCGGTGGAAGGCGTCACCATTACCCTCACCAAGCCCGACAACACGACCGCTACGACGACGACCGACATGAATGGGACTTACCAATTCACCAACCTGCCCGCTGTCCCGGAAAATCCTTACACCGTTACGCCCTCCGGTTTGGGGTATGACTACACGCCGCCCAGCCAACAGGTGATCATTACTAACAAGAACGAGCGGGCTGATTTCGTCGCCAGCTTCCCTCAGCCCACGCCCACTCCGAGCACAACTCCATCCGCCACGGCCACGGCCACAGCCACGGGGACGCCGAGCTCGCAAACAGTGAACCTTTCGACTCGCCTGCACGTCCTCACGGGCGATCAGGTCGGCATCGGCGGTTTCATCATCACAGGCACGGCGCCGAAGCATGTGATCATCCGCGCCATCGGGCCGGACTTGAGGCGTTTCGGCATTCCGAACCCGCTCGAGGATCCGGTGCTCGAATTACATGGTCCAGGGTCATTCGCGACCATCACGAACAACAACTGGCGCGACACCCAGGAAGCTCAAATAAAAAATACCGGCCTAGCGCCAACCAATGATCTTGAATCAGCCATCGATGTGACCTTGGCTCCCGGGACTTACACGGGCATCATCAGAGGTAACAACGAGGGGACCGGCATCGGATTGATCGAAGTCTACGATCTGGATACGGCCGCGGACTCCAAGTTGAGCAACCTCGCCACGCGAGGCTTCGTGGGAGGCACGCCGGGCGACAGCGTCATTGCCGGATTCGTCATCGGCAATGGTAATGTGCCGGATCGAATTGTTATTCGTGGTCTCGGACCGAGTCTGGCCGCTCAAGGTGTTCCGAACACTCTCCAGAATCCAACCCTCGAGCTGCACAACGGGTCGGGAACGCTTCTGTTCACGAACAACGATTGGATGGACAATCCTACGCAAGCGGCCGAAATCGCGGCGGCCGGATTCGCGCCGAGCGACAGCCGGGAAGCCGCCATTGCCGTTACTTTGCCGCCCGGATTGTATACTGCGATCCTCGCCGGTCTTGGCAACACAAGCGGCAACGGCCTCGTTGAAATCTACGACCGCGGCCCGTAGCCGGAATTCAAAATTTGGTAGGTCGAGACTCAGTCGAGCCGAAACGAACGCTGATAAGACGCGCGTGGCTCGACAGTGTCTCGGCCTACCAATGCAGTCAGCGAAATCACACTCGCTAGACGATTGGCGAACTGCGCGATAACTTCGCGGCAGTAATTTCGTCGCATGCCACAGTTCTCTTATCGCGCGCGTAACGCTCAGGGCGGCCTCGTCGAGGGTGTGCTCGAATGCCAGGACCGCGCGGTCGCGATCCGGCAAATCGAGCAACTGCATTACATGCCAGTGCGGATCGATCTGGTCGCGAGCGCGCCCGCCTCGGTGTCCAAGACGGTGAAGAATGGCGCGCCGACGGCAAAGCCAATTGTCTCCGCCCCAACCGCAGCGCCGACGGCCCCGACTCAAAAACTAAAAATTCCGCACGGCCAGCTGCTGGTTTTCACGGAACAGTTGGGCCATCTGCTCAAAGCCGGCATGACGCTGGACGAAGGTTTGTCCGTACTCGAGAAGCGGCTGAAGCAACCGCGCGTGCAACAAATGACGCACGCGCTCCATCAGGCGCTCGTTGACGGCCGAAGTTTTTCGCAGGCGCTGCGCGATTTCCCGCGGATCTTTCCACCGATTTACGTGAACCTCGTCGCCGCGGGCGAAGCGAGTGGCGCTCTTCCCGATATCCTGGCGCGCCTCGTCGAACATTTGATGCAGGCGAAAAATTTGCGGGATCGGGTGCAACAGGCGCTGATTTATCCGGCGTTTCTCGCCTTCGCCGGCGCGGCGCTCATCACGCTTTTCATTACCTTCATGGTGCCGCAACTCGTCGGCTTCATGTCGCAAAACGGCGGAGCCTTGCCCTTGCCGACCCGGATTCTTTTGGGCGCGAATCATCTGATCACCGCCTACTGGTGGCTGGCTTTCGCAATCGCGGTCGGCGCGTTCATCGCCTTCCGTGCCTTCGTCCGCAGCGATGAAGGCAGAATCGCCTGGGATCGTTTTCGTCTGATGATTCCCGGCTACGGCCGCGTCATTCGGCATCGTTATTACGCTCAATTTTCGCGCACTCTTGGCACTCTCATGGAAAATGGCGTGCCGCTTCTGCGGGCGATCGATCTGGTAACTGAGATCGCGGGCAATCGTTATCTCGAAGTGAAAATGGCGGAGGTGCGGCGGGCCGTCATCGATGGCGCGACCCTCTCGACCGCTCTGACAAACCAGCAACTTTTTCCGGAGTTGTTCACTGACATGATGGCAGTGGGCGAACAAACCGGACATTTCGCGCAGACGATGCAAACCATTGCCGACGTTTACGAGCGCGAGCTGGATCGCACTGTGAAAATGATATCGGCGCTCATCCCGCCGGTGATTATCGTCCTTATCGCCATCGTCGTCGGCTTCGTGGTTTACAGCATTCTCTCCGCGGTCTTCGAGATGACGCAAAGTTTGCAGGTTCGTCCCACTTGAGGTAATCTCGCGCCGCAAATGCTTCCACGGGTTGCCGCGCTTTTCCTCCTTCTCCTCTTCGCGGTCTGCTCGACTCGCGGTCAGGAAGTGTTCGTCGATAGCTTAACGAAACCGGCGCCGAAGCCTGCGGAGAGCAAGCTGGAGAGCGCGTGGCTCGATCTTCGACAAATCCCAGCGGCCAGCTCCAAACCCCAAACCAGTCCGGATTGGGTGGAAGCGATTACGATTGTGCCGGGACAAAAAACGGCCGGCCTTCCCGAGAAAACCGTTTTCCGCATCCGCCTTTCTCATCCCAGCGCTGAGGCGCAGGTCCTTTTCGTGCGCCTCTTTTTTGAGGATAACGCGGAGCAAAAACCACAGCTCATCGCATGGGACGAATCTGGAACGGTCGTCATGCAATCGGGCCCGCTCGGCGCCGGCATCGGTCTGCCGACTTCCGAAAGCGTGATGGTGCCGATGGTCGGCGTCTCTACGATCGACATCGAAGTCGCCGGCGACGGAAAAAATGTGCGCGGCGCTTATCTCGATTGGATGCGAAACGCGGAAGTCCTTCATCCTTCAAGCGCGGAACATCGGGATCTGATTCCGGAACCGTTCGCCGCCATGGCGCCGCTTCATCCCGCGACTCAGGACACGGAACGCTTCGGCACCGTGACCGCAGCGCTCGCCGACGAGACCATCCGAATCGGAGCGAGCGTCTCGCAAGGCGCGTCCTTTCAATTCGGCCTGGAATCACAGCCGCTCGTGGCGCTGATCACCTTCGAAGTAGCCAGCCCGAACATCGCAACGCCGCCAGAAGTTTTCGTGAACGGCGAAAACCTCGGGCCCGCTTCGGTCACTCTTCCCGATCTCGCCGATCCAGCGTACCGCGGCCAGACGGCATCGCTCCTCCGCGGAATGCGGTTCCAATACACCGGCTGGCTGCGGGCTCAGAAATTGATTCCGGCGGGCAACTTGAAAGGCGGGACGAACGACGTCCTTATCACCAGCGGGGATGGCAACCCTGTCTCGGCTATTCGCGCGACCCAGATTCAATTGAAGTATCTCTGGGATAAGTCAGATTACGAGCTGCAGACAGACCATTAAACGACAATGAAAATACGAGAAAAAGCTTTCACCCTCCTCGAGATCATGCTGGTCATCAGCATCATCGTCGTCCTGCTAGGCGTAGCCATTAATAAACTTGGAAACCAGGTCGGCTTCGCCAAGGGCGTCGCTGTCCGAGCCGATGTCAACGCGATCGGAACGCAGCTGAAACTTTACGAAAGCGTGAACGGCTTTTATCCAACCACCGAGCAAGGATTGCAGGCCTTGGTGACGCAACCTTCCAGCGAGCCGCGGCCAAGCCATTGGTACCAGCTCTTCAAGGAAATCCCGAAAGATCCGTGGGGGAACAATTACATTTACCTTAATCCCGGCCGGAAAAACCCGAACGGTTACGATCTTTATTCCGCCGGTCCCGATCGCAAGGCTGACACCGCGGACGACGATTGGGGACAGTAGTCCTGTAGCGGCGGTCTATGACCGCCGACGATCGATCGGCGGGTGACGTCGGCGGTAATTGACCGCCGCTACAGCTTATAACTCTACTTCTGGAGTCGGGGCCACGACGGGCCCTTGCACTGGCGTTGACGCGGCGTTCGGATTTTTTGGAATGACGCCCCGGACCCGCGGCGGCGGTGTGGGTAATTGCGGAATCGGCGCTGGACGTTGCTGCTGAATCGTCTGTTGCTGTTGGATGTTGACCGGCGGCGGAACGATCGGCTGTGCTGCCGGCATCGGCTGTTGCATTTGCACCTGGGGCGGCTGGCCGGTCGCGACCGATTGCTTCAGAAGCGCCTCGTTGAAAGCCAGCGTCGCCGTCTGACCATCCTTCGCGATCGTGACCTTGGTTGCGCCGACTTTTTCGGACCAATCGATATTCGTAATGGAATAACCGTCTTCCGGACCAGTGGTCGTCAGATACTTTTTGAAATTCTTATCCGCGCTCGAGGCGATCGTGACGAAGTCGCCATCCTTCGAGTGGGCGGCGTTGGCGACGTAAAGGTCCTTGGCGAAATTTGGCGTGGCGGAGGGCGCGGCCACCGCAGTGGCGACGGCGAACGGCGAGCGGTCCAACATCGCCTGGTAACGCGCGAAGGTGAACGGCTTGGGCACGTCGTCCGCGAAAAGCAGGCTCAAGGGCGCGGCGGCAAGGAGGGCGAACGCGAATTCTTTTGTCTTCATCGGCGTTTTCAGTAACGACAATACAGGATCGGCTCGCGTTCGAACATCCTTATTTTCCGCCGGCCGGCGCGAACCAGCGGGCGACTTTCATCTTGCCGCGCATCATGGTGGGATCGGCCGCATCGATGTTGAGGGTGATGCTTTCAAAAACCACAAACGACTCCGGCTGCTGCACGTCGTAGAGAAAATGAACCAGAGGCGGCCAGGGACTCTTCACGTCGAACGAAGCAAATACGGCCTGGTGCTCCGGAGTGGCATCGCTGGTACCGATGGCCGGATTCTCGATCAGAACATTGTGTTTCCCAGCGACCTGTTTGATCTGGTCCAGAAGCGTCGAAGCTTCGCCAGGACCTTTCAACGCAGGCTGGTGTTCCTTTAACCACGCCGCTCGCTTCTCCCACAAATCGCGTTCACGAATAAAGACCTCCTGGACTTTGCGCGTGTTCTGGCGCTGCACGAGATCGGCCCGGGCGTTTTCGAGCGCGCCGAAAAGTTTGCCCCAGGCGTACCAGTTTATGAGAACGAAAATGATCCCCGCCACGATGGCGCTCAACCGGCGCTCGCGCGGATTCAGACGTTGATACCAACCGGCGATTGTCATCTTGGTTTGCACTCCAGGCGAAATTGGGCGTGATCGTTCGGCAGCAATCGCGGCGCGCCGAGGTCACATTGGAACGTCTGCAGGTCCGGGTTCTTCTTCACCTTCTCGGCAAACTGGTAGGCCAGTGCCGCCGAGTTCGCTTCGCCGTCCACGGAAATCTGGCGGGCCGATTGATTGAACTGCGTGATGCGCACGTCCGCCGACGGAAGGCTATCGAATAAGTGAAGAACGACTTCGATCGGGTAATAGTGCGGATCGATCGCGGGCGAGAGTGCCCTCCATTTTGCCTCGGTCGCACGAACGAAATCCGTCCGTGGCGCGTCCTTCGAGATCCGTTTATCCAGCCGGCTGATTGAGAACTTCAGGCCGAAAAGATAGAACAGGAAAAGCAGGAAGAGTCCCGCGTAGGCAGCCGCGCCGATGAGCAATCGCTTTCGCCATTCCTTTTGCCGAATCAATTGCGCCCGACGTTGCCGCCAACTTTCCGGCAACAGGTTGAGCCGCGACTCCGCCGGCGGAACTTCCACCGCGATGAGCTCCGCACTCGTCGCGAAGATGCCTTCCACGGTATCGCGAAATTCGTAAAGGCTTTCGGCCAGGAGAACGCGCGGTGCGGAAGTGTTGATGCCCTGCAACTCGGCGCTCAGGGTCAGTTGCGGCAGATCGCGCTGGAGCTGCAATGCATCCGCGCCGTCCAGGCTGTGGGTAAAACTCACTTTCCCCTCTTCCGCAATCGCGCAAACGATCGACGCGTTCTCGGGATAAATCAGAAGCGAAGTGCCTTGCGGACTGTGAGTCGCGGCCCGGTGTCCGGCGTAAACCGTAACCTGGCTCGGAATCAATCCGCGACTGATGAGCGGCGCGGCGAGTTCGTTCAGCTTTTCGTTGTGCACGGCGACCGCCGAAATCACGCTGCCTTCTTCAGTTTGCGAAATGACTTCGGAATCCGTCGTCATTTCCTCCGGCGGATAAGGCATCGCTTTCTCGATCTGGATGCGCACCATCTCGACGAACTCCGATCGGTCCGTGGTCGGCAAACGCATCCGCTGTGCGAGCACGAGGTCGACCGGCAACGCCAGCACGATGTCGTCTTCCGGTTGCAACAACTCGGCCGCCTCCTCCACGCTCCCGACGGCGCGCACTTCCCATGCGCCGTTCTGCTGGCCGAACCGGACCAGGTCCCAGCCAGTCGCCGAGGGCACTACATAAACGCGTTTCGTTGCCGGCTCGATATCAAAGCTCCTTCCACGAAAGTAATCGGATCGAACTGCCTTGTTTAAAGATCACCATCCGCACCGTTCGCGTGGAGTTGCCGGACTTGCCGATACTTTCCACTCGCACCACAGGTCCGTTCACGGTGATCAGACTGGCAAGCTGATTAAACTGATCCTGCCTAAAGCCAAGTGCAATCTGAACCTCCTGCGGATTCGTGAACAGCACGTCGTCGTCTGTGCCTTCAATGTTGTCGGGCCCGCGGCGCGTCTGGAGAAAACGATCGACGACTGGTTCGGTGAAGCCCGGCAGAGCCAGAAGGACGTCTCGCGATGCCCAGTTGATATCGATTTTCCCGTCGGGCGTACTCAAGGTGAAATCCGCGTCCCAATCAGGCCGACTCGTAAATTCCTCCCAGCCCCGCACGCGTTTCAGCTCGTCCAACGTCCGCATCTTTTGATTCGCCGGTTTGTAATCGCCGTCCTCCTCTGCGCCATTAAGCCGCACCAGGTTATCCCCATCGATCCAATCCATCAGACAATCGATCATCCGATCGCGGTCGTTTAGATCGACGCCTTTCACTTCCAAATATTTTCGAACGACCTCCATGTTCAGCGGGTTGTCGGTCCCGAGTAGTAGATTCAAATTCAAGCGCCCGGCTTCGCCTGTGATCCGCGCCTGGTAGCTTTGGTTAGGCGGAAACTCACCGTGCAACAGGGAAGATCCCGGCTTTACCGACGGATGCAGCGCGATCTCAGCGCCCGAGCACGCCATCGCTTCAGCTTCGAGGGCGCGGTTCGCACTGCTTGAAAGGGTGAGCTGGCTGTTGATGTCGAGAGCCCAGGAAATCACCATCGCGCTCAACAGAAACAGTGCCCAAAGCGCGAGGAGGATCGCCGCCGCCCGCCGCCGCTTACCATTCGTTAGGCGAGCGAGACGCATCACAAAGGAGTCCGGCCCAGCGCCACGATGGCCCGCCAGGAGGGACGGCCCGGCCGCTCGATGACTACTTCAATCAGGCGCGGCAAGGTGCCGGTATCGGTCCAGCGCTCGACCCAGGCGTTGAGCCGCGTGTCGAAATAGCGGATTCGCAATCCGCCCACGTCATCGATCAGCGGCACCCAGGTTTCGTTTTCGTTCTCCCCCTCGGCGTCGGTGCGCGGTTTGCGGAAACAACCAAGCTGAAGCTTGTTGCTCCCTTCTTTCATCGGTCGCAAACGCATTCGCACCGTGTACTCGCCCGGCGCATAGCGGGTCAGCAATCCGGGTCCCGCTCCGCACGCCCAGGTAATTTCGTCGCGCGGTCGATCGTTGAATTTGAAGGTGTCCCCGGCGAGCGCGCCCACGCCGGTTGGGAGGCTCTGCCATTGCGAAGTCAGCAAACCAAGTAACCCGTTGTAACGCGCTTCCTCCATGTTCTCCGTCGCTGAGAGCCGGAGGGCGACGATGTTGCTCTGGACGAAGCGAAAGATCGCCATCGCCATGAGCCCGAGGATGGCCGTCGCCAGGACGATCTCTAGCAAGGTGAAGCCGCGGCGAAGACCTCTGCGTTTACGGGCGGTAAACATAAAACTGAATCTTGCGCGATTGCGCGACGCCGCCCCGCTTCCATTCCGCCGCCAACGTCACAAGGTTGATCCCGTTGATCTCGGTATTAGCATCTGTCTTCAGCGGCGTGGGCACCGATTTTTGCACCAGCACGACGTCGCCGTAACCGGTCGCCACTCTCGTTTCCTTTTTCGAATCGGGCAGACCGGGCGTTGCTTGCACTTCAGCCATCCGATCCGCCAAAATCTGGCGAACGCGGTCTTCCTCGGCATTCAGGCCGCTCGCGTTCAGACAATTTTGAACCGAGCGCCCAAGCGCGAGCACCCCGATCGAAAAAATCGCCAGGCCGATCAGCACTTCGTAGAGCGCGAAAGCGGCTCGTCTATTTCGCAACATAAGAAACCGTATCCGACCGGCCCGTCAGCGGGGAATAACTCGCCGTCCACTTGCCATCGTCGCCTTGGTAAGTCACGACGGCGGGCTCACAGTTTCCCGAGGGCCAGAAGATCCACTCCGGTGGAGCACCGTCCACCAGCGCGGCCGGGAACGAAACCTTCAGCGATTCGTTTTTCCCGAGCTTCAGCTTCACCTCCGGATCAGGCTTTTCTCCCTTCAACAACCCCTCCGGCCGGAGCCCAACTTTGCCGCCCGTCCACATTACTAGATAGGGTCGCCGCTCGGAAACGCTTCGTTCCTGCGCCTCGCGCACGACCGCGTTGAAGCCATCCAGCGACTTCCGCAGCCGGCGATCCGCCACGACACCGCTCATGCTCGGCACCGCGAGCATTATCAAAACCACGAGAATGACGACCGCGATCGCTAACTCGAGGAGAGTAAACGCGGGGCCTCGGCGGACGTGGAGACGCATCGGAAAAGTTACGCGACCGGCGGCAAATCACAAGGAAGGCCAAAGCTGGCCGCGCAAGAAACCGCTAAAAAATCGCAAGGGAGCGGCAGCGGCGCCAGCAGCGATGTGGTAATTTCTCCGGGTGAAGGAAATCGCGGCCACCGTGAAGCTTCCGGCTGAGATGCCGCTCGATCCCTGTTCTCCCCATTGTCGCAGCGCCAGGGCAACCGCTCAGCGCCGCTCCGGGATGATCGCTGCGATCCTCGCTCTTGCCGCGGCCGCAGTAGTGGGCGTGCTGATTTGGCAGGGCCTGTCCGAGCAGGGAGCGCCGGATCCGTTGCGCCCGAACACGAGCCCCACGGTCGCATTCCTCGATATCGGCGTCCTCGTTTTCCGCGAAGGACTGGAGTGCATTCTCGTCCTGGCCGCAATCACGGCGAGCATGACGGGAACGAAACAGGCGCATCGGCGGCCGGTGGCGCTCGGCACGGCGGTTGGATTCGGCGCAACCTTGATCACGTGGTTTATCGCGGTCGGCATCGTCGGGTCGCTCATGGACAACGTCCCGGCCCTCGATCTCCAGGCAGCGACTGGATTGCTCGCCGTCGTCGTGTTGCTCGTGATCATGAATTGGTTTTTTCACAAAATTTATTGGGGTGGCTGGATCCGGGCCCATAATCGACGCCGCAAGTCGCTGCTCGCCGCTGGGCCGACAAAAAAGAACGGATCCTCGCGGCTTTGGTGGGGATTGATCCTCCTCGGGTTCACCTCGCTTTATCGAGAAGGGTTTGAGGTGGTGCTCTTTCTCCAAAGTTACAATCTGCGGTTGGGTGGCGCAGTAGTTTTGAAAGGCGCGCTGCTTGGGCTGCTTCTCTCAGGGATGGTCGCGGTGCTCACCTTCGTGCTCCAGCAGCGCCTGCCGTATCGAAAAATGTTGATCACCACAGGCATTCTTTTGGGCGTCGTTCTTCTCGTCATGGTTGGCGAACAAGCCCAGGAGATGCAGCTCGCCCACTGGATTTCGCGCACCGAAATTCCATGGCTGGTCAATTCCATTCCGGCCTGGATGGGAATGTGGCTCGCGATTTTCCCGACCTACGAGACGCTCCTCGCGCAAGGGCTGGCTACAATTCTGGTGGTTGGTTCGTATTACGCCGCGCGCCATTTCGGCGGTGTCGCCGATCACGAGACCGCTCGGGAACCCGATGCCGCCGTGGTTCGCAGGTTGGAGACGGTGCCGTAATCACGAGTCCGCCGTGACCTTCATGAAAGCGCTCGCGCTCGTTCTATCGTTGTTCCTTACGGCCTCGGCGTTCGCGGGCGCACGCCGGTTCACGTATGTTTATGAAGTCACCACTTCGCCACCGGGAGACGTGGAAATCGAAAATTGGGTGACGTGGAAGACGCGGCGGCCCGACAATCACGATTTCAATCAAGTCGAGTTCCGGCATGAGTTGGAATTGGGAATCACGGAAAAATTTCAGGCCGCCGTTTATCTCGCTGATTGGAATTACCATCGCGGCGTGTCCGCCGGCGAACGAGGCTTTACTCTCAGCGGTTCAGCGCTTGAGCTGATCTATAATCTCACCAATCCGGTCGACGATCCGATCGGTCTCGCGGTTTATCAGGAATTTCAAGGCGGCTACCGGCGATTTGAATCTGAATCGAAATTGCTGGCGCAGAAAAATTTCGGGAAGTTCGTCGTCGCCTACAACGCGACGCTCGAAGCGGAATGGGAAGGCGAAGGACTCGAGGAACGCGAAGGCGAATTCCAGCAGTCGTTAGGCGTAAGTTACGAAGTTAGCCCGCGCCTGCTTTTTGGCGCCGAGTTCGTCCATGAAGTCGCGTTCCCCGATTGGGGGGAAGCCGAACCCGGGAAATTTTTCGCCGGACCGAACATCTCCATCCGGCATCGCGAATCTTGGGTAACGCTGACCGCCCTCGCCCAAATCACGCGGGCTGGCGATGAACCCGATTTTCAAGTGCGAACCATTTTTGGATTTTCCTTCTGACATGAAGCTTCTCTCCATCCTTCTCATTCTCACCGGCTTTGGATTTTCCGGCTGCCAATCGAATCCGGCGTCGGCGCCACCGATTACCGAATCGTTGATCCGTGCCGGGATTCGCGAAAAAGCGGACGGCCCGACGTTGGCGGAAGGCCGGAAGGTTTTCGTTAATCGCTGCATCGTCTGCCACGCGCTGCCGGATATTGGGCGCTACAATCGCGCGCGGCTGCCGGGCATCGTCGGCTGGATGTCCGGCCGCGCCCATCTGACAACGGAACAGCAAGACGCCTTGGTGAAGTATCTGCTAGCCGTAAAATCGCAGAGCCAGCAGCATCAGGATTTCCCTGACTAGGCCACGCAGACCTAACTGGGGCACGATCTTAGCTATTTTGGCGCCCACGCATGGACCGCCAAACCGTTGACGCCCTATTGACGGGGATGCTCGAAAGCGGCGATGGCGTTTCCGATCTGCTTTTCATCGCCGGCAAACCGCCGCTTGTCGAAGTGCACGGCCGTTTGAGCGAATTCCCGATTGATACACCGGAGACCGTTCTGACGCCGGTTCTGATCGAACAGCTCGCCGGTCAAATCATGAACGGCAGCGAGCGCCTCCGTCTTGAATTTTCCACCACCGGCTCCTGCGATTGCAGTTACGCCATCGAAAATCTCGCCCGTTTCCGGGTGAACATTTTCAAACAGAACGGCCGGCACGCGATCGTAATGCGGAAATTGCAATCCGAGATCCCCACGCTCGCGAAAATCGGATTGCCCCCGATCTTCCGCGAAATCGTAAAGGAAAAGGACGGGATCGTTCTTCTGACCGGCGGCACGGGCACCGGCAAGACGACCACGCTCGCCGCCATGATCAACGAGCTGAATGAAACCCAGGAAATTCACATCGTGACGCTGGAAGATCCGATCGAATTTTTTCATACGCACCGCAAGGCGGCGATCAGCCAGCGTGAGTTGGGAAAAGATTTTCCGAATTTCGCTGATGGCCTGCGAGCCGCGTTGCGGCAGGCGCCGAAAGCGATCCTGGTTGGTGAAATCCGCGATCGCGAGACGCTGGAGATCGCGATGACCGCATCCGAGACCGGCCACGTTGTGTTCAGCACTCTGCACACGGTCAATGCCGGCCAGACGATCAATCGAATCCTCGGGATGTTTTCGCGGGAAGAAGAACAACAGGTCCGCCAGCGTTTGGCGGCAGCATTACGTTATGTTGTGAGCCAGCGGCTGGTGAACAAGATCGACGGCGGGCGTTTGCTGGTCACTGAGATCATGGGCAGCAGTCTGCGGACGCGTGAGACGATCGTTTACGGCGAATCGGAGAACAAATCATTCCACGAAATTATCGAGGCCGGCTCAAGCCTCGGCTGGCACACCTTCGACCAATCAATCATCGAGGCGTACAAGACTGGCATCATCACCGAGGAAACCGCCTTGGTGTCCTGTTCGAACAAAGGCAAAGTCCGCCGCGAATTGGATCTGCTCCAAAAGCAACGCGGAGCTGCGACAGAGCAGGCGCCCTCCGGATTAAAGCTCCACATCCCCGAACCGATCCGAATTGTCGAGCAACCGCCGGCGGCAACGGCGCCGAAACCCTAGCAGCGTCAAGCAGAGCGCGATTCAAAATCGCCGCTCCTTGTTTTTGATTGAGCAGAGGCGTCGCCTCGCCCAATCTACGGAATGTCGATTCGTTCGTTACTCTGCTGCTTTCTTTTCCCGTTCCTCTGCGTTCTGACCGCGCTCGCCGCAGACCCTTCGACCACTCCGGCGCCAGCAGGCGCGATTGACGAAAAACTCTTCCGCGCGATGCAATGGCGCCAGATCGGACCCTTCCGCGGCGGCCGAGCGCTTGCCATCGAAGGAATCCCAAGCGAGCCGAACACCTATTATTTTGGCGCGGTCGGGGGCGGCGTCTGGAAAACAACGGATGGCGGCGCAAATTGGGCCCCGCTTTTCGATAAGGAAGCTATTTCCTCCATTGGCGCAATCGCCGTCGCGCCGTCTGATCACAACATTGTTTATGTCGGAACCGGCGAGGCCGCGGTCCGCGGAAATATCTCCTACGGCACCGGCGTTTATAAATCGGTCGATGCCGGGAAGACCTGGAAAAATATCGGATTGAAAGATACCCGGCACATCGGCGCGTTGATCGTCGATCCGAAAAATCCAGACATCGTTCTCGTAGCTGCGCTCGGCCACATCTTCGGCCCGAATCTCGAGCGCGGAATTTTTCGGACGACAGACGGCGGCAAGACGTGGGCGAAAGTTCTGAGCAAGGACCAGGACACCGGCGGGATCGATGTCGTCTTCGATCCGCAAAACTCGAACATCGTTTATGCGGCACTCTGGCAGGCGCGGCGGCAGCCGTGGTATTTCTCGAGCGGCGGTCCGGGCAGCGGACTTTATCGTTCGCAGGATGGCGGCGTCACCTGGAAACGGCTTGAGGGAAATGGGCTGCCTGATGGGATCCTCGGCCGGATCGGCGTGAGCGTTTCGGGCGCGGATTCCAATCGCATCTACGCGATGATCGAAGCGAAGGAAGGCGGCCTGTTTCGCTCCGATGACGGCGGCGAGAAATGGTCGCGAGTAAATGAAGACGGCCGATTCCGCCAGCGGGCCTGGTATTTCAGTAAAGTTTACGCCGACCCGAAGGCCGCTGACACGGTTTACGCTTTAAACACCGGGCTCTTTCGCTCCGTCGACGGCGGCAAATCCTTCACGCTGCTTCCAGCACGCCACGGTGATCATCACGGCCTCTGGATCGATCCGACGAATCCGCAGCGGCTCGCAAACGTAAGCGATGGCGGGGCCGCGATCTCGACCGACGGAGGCAAAACCTGGACGACGCAAAACAACCAGCCGACCGCGCAGTTTTATCATGTCGCGGTCGACAACGCGTTTCCGTATCACATCTACGGCGCGCAACAGGACAACTCGAATGTCGGAATCGCGAGCCGGACTGACTCCGGCGTGATCACCTCTCAGGATTGGTTCCAGGCCGGCGGCGGCGAATGCGGTTTCGTCATTCCCGATCCGCGGGACTGGCACATCATTTATTCTAACAACGAAGGTTACCTGACCTACTATGACAAGAATAGGGAGCACTCCCACGACGCGAGCGTCGCCCCGCTGGATAATTCCGGCCATGGCGCGGTCGATCTTGTCCACCGGTTTCAATGGATCTCGCCGCTTATTATTTCGCCGCATAACCCTGATGTGATTTACACCGGCGCGGAAAGCGTTTTCAAAACGACTGATCAGGGAAAAACATGGACGCAGATCAGCGGCGATCTAACCCGCAACGACAAAAGCAAGCAACAGCCGAGCGGCGGTCCCCTCACCCTCGACATTACGTCGGTGGAATATTACGACACGGTCTTTGCGCTGGCCGAGTCGCCGAAGAAACAGGGAATGCTCTGGGCCGGCACAGACGACGGTCTCGTTCACCTAACGACTGACGACGGCGCGCATTGGACAAACGTTTCACCGAAAGCGCCAGAATGGAGCACGGTCAGTTTGATCGATCCCTCGCCGCATGATGCGGCGGTTGCTTACGTCGTGTTCGATCGGCATAAGCTCGACGATTTCAAGCCCTACGTTTTCAAGACCAACGATTCCGGAAAAACCTGGGCTGTGATTACGACTGGAATTCCCGAAGGCGCTTACGTGCACGCCGTGCGCGAGGATCCGAAAAAGCGAGGCCTGCTCTACGCCGGAACGGAGCTCGGCATCTACGTGTCGTTCGACGACGGTGCACACTGGCAGCCGCTTCAATTGAATTTACCGGTCACCCCAATTCACGACCTGGTGGTGAAGGACGATGATCTCGTCGTCGCGACGCACGGCCGCTCATTCTGGGTGCTGGACGACATCACGCCGCTGCGACTAGTGACTCCGCAATCCGCGCAGTCGGACTCGATTCTTTATCAACCGCAGACCGCACTGCGTTTGCATTACCCGACGGAATTCGACAAGCGCCAACCAGTCGGCGACAACCCGCCGGCCGGCGCGATCCTCGATTACTATCTTAAGACCGCGGCAAAAGATGAAGTGACGCTCGACATTATTGACGCGCAGGGAAAAGTCGTTCGGCATTTGTCGAGCAAGGACAAAAAGAAGAACGATCAACCGCCAGAATGGCCGGACCAGGTCGAAACGCCCCGGACAATTCCGGCAGCGGAAGGAATGAATCGTTTCGCGTGGGACCTTCACTACGACGATCCGATCGAAACGCCGGGCGCCTTTTATTACGGGGAAGGTCCGCGCGGGCCGCTCGCGTTGCCGGGCGATTATCAGGTGAAGATGACGGCCGGCGGGAAGACGCAGACGGTCCCGCTCCATCTCGTGATCGATCCGCGCATTAAGGACGCGGAGCCGGTCATGTCAAAGCAGTTCGAATTGTCATCGACGGTCGCGAACCGGATCGGCGAACTGCATCAGGCGATCAATGAAATTCGAAACGTGAAAACACAGATTCAGGGTCTGCACAAACGTTTCGGCGAGGACGAGCGTTTGAAGGCGGCGCTGGCTGCCGCCGATGATTTGCAGAAGAAAATGAGCGCGGTCGAAGAGCAACTCATTCAGGTGAACATGAAAGGTTCCGAGGGCAATCTCGCGTTCCCCAACATGTTGAACGAGGAGTTTTACTCTTTCAGCCGCACGATTGAGTACGCGGATTACGGCCCGACTCAGCCGCAAACCGATACCTTCAAACAACTCGACACGCGGCTTGCCGAGCAGCTGAAGAAATGGACCGAGCTCAAGACCGAGGAAGTGCCGAAGATCGCGGCGTTAATTCGGCAGGTCGAGCTGCCGGCGATATCGGTCGGAGAAAAACAGTAACCGGCTTTATGTTTTGTCGACGCTGTACTTGCCGGGACCGACAAAGAGAGTGCCCGCGAGGACGAAGCACATTTCGATCGACGGCAGCGCGTTCCGGAAACCAGTTCCATGCTTCACACCGATCGCGTGACCTATGGCGAGAATGAGCAGGAGCAGAATGCCCGGCCGGAAGAACAATCCCAAGATGACGAGCACGCCGCCAATACAGCCGAGCAACGCGGCCACGAATCCCCAGACTTGGAAGTGCGAATGAATTCCCCAGTTGCGCGCCCCGGCGCCGAAATGCGCCCAGGCGGACGGTCCGCCCATTAACCAGGTAGCGGTGTAGAGAATGAACAGGACGCCGACACTGACGCGGAGCAAAAGCAGACCGAAATCAGCATACTTCGCGAGGAAAGCCATTTTCACGGCGGGATCATGAAACGAACAGCTCTCGCGCGCAAATTAAACGTCACCGCCTTCGCGCTATCCAACGGCTTATGAACAAGGCAGTACTCCTCGCCGCCGGCCGCGGAACGCGCATGCGCGACCTAACGGAAGCGCTGCCCAAGCCGATGCTCGAAGTGCGCGGCAAACCCGTTCTGCAACACATTGTCGACGGGTTGCGCGTTAATGGCGTAGCGAATCTTCTCATCGTTGTCGGTTGGCGCGCGGAGATGGTGAAAGATTTTTTTGGCGATGGATCGAAGTTCGGCGTCCACATTCAATACGAAACCCAGAAGGTCCAGGATGGGACTGGCCGCGTAGTCGCTCTCGCCCGCCATTTTGTCGACGCTGATCCTTTTCTTCTCAGCTACGGTGACATCCTGGTCGCGTCGGAAAATTACGGCGCGATCACCGCCTCGCTGGCTGACGTCGACGCCGTCATTAGCGTGAAGCGGAGCGATGACGTCAGCCAGGGCGGTGCGGTTTTCGTGGACGACAAATTTCAGCTCGTCGATCTCCGCGAAAAACCTAAGCCAGGCGAGCCGACCAGTCCGTGGTACAACGCCGGCATTTACGCATTTCGGTCGAGCATCTTCGATTTCATTGCAAAGCTCGAACCTTCACCGCGCGGCGAATACGAACTTACGGACGCCGTTCGGAATCTCGCCCTCACTGGGAAAAAAGTTCAGGCGCTCGAAATCACCGGCGACTGGGCCGATGTGCGCGACCCCGAAATTCTTGCACAGTTAAATGAGGGTTTGTAGCAACGCCGCTCTGTCGGCGTACTGAGCATAGCTGCGAACAAAGCGTCTTACGGCGACAGAGCGCCGTCGCTACAATTGCGCACTCACGGCGTTTCTTCGACCGGCGTTTCCTCACCGATCTCTTCATCGATCTCGCGTTGCCGCTTCGGAGGGAGAAACGGCCGGACCACGCCGTAAAGTAGGTAAGCGAGGAAAATGAGAGCCGCCATCCATTGATAGAATTTCACGGTCACAGCGATGATCGCGATGATGAAAATGAAGCGCGTCGTGCTCTGGGTCGTGCGCCAATTTACCGCTTTGAAGCTCGGGTACTTGAGCTTGCTGAACATCATGATGGAAAGGAAGAGCATCAAAAATGGCAAAACGTATTTCCATTTGCCGATCGAGCGCTGGCCGTCATCGAGCCAAAGAAGAAACAGCGTAATAGACGCGATCACACCCGCCGCGGCGGGAATTGGGAAGCCGGTGAAATTCTTGTCAGGGGTGGAGTTGCCGTCGCTGTTGGCGGCGATGCAATTGAATCGGGCCAGGCGCAACGTCCCGCAGGCAAGGTACACAAAGGCGATCATCCACCCGAGGTTTTGGAATTCGCCGAGCACGATTTGGTAAACCAGGAGCGCCGGCGCCATTCCGAACGAAACGACATCCGCGAGTGAATCGAATTCGCGCCCGAAAGGGCTGTCGTGACCGCCAAGGCGCGCGAGCCGGCCATCGAGCAAATCGAAGATGCAGGCGGCCAGAATGAACCAGATCGCGTCGTGGAATTTTATCGCAGCGACCTTGAAGTCGACATCTTGAGCGCCGTCGTAAATGCACAGGACCGCTGCAAACCCGCAAAAGAGATTGCCCGCCGTCATCAAGTTCGGCAGCAGGTAAATCTTCGGATTCGGCGAGCTCATGTTTTAGCGAAGCCGGGCGATCACGCTGGTGCCGCCGGTGACGCGGTCGCCCACCTTCACCAATACCTCGGCATCGAGGGGCAAATATACTTCCGTTCGCGATCCAAAGCGAATCATCCCGAAGTGCTCGCCCTTCTTCAGCACGTCGCCCACTTCCGACCAACCCACGATGCGACGCGCGATCATTCCGGTTAGTTGGCGAACGACAAAAATGCCGCGCGAATTCTCGAAGGCCCAGGTTAGCGCCCTGTTCTTGGTCGTGCAGTCAGCGTTGCGCGCATCCAGGCAAAGGCCGGCGTGCGCCTGTTTGTAAATGATCCTGCCCTCGACCGGCGCGCGGTTCGTGTGGACATCGAACACGGACAAGAAAATGCCGACGCGTTTTTGTCGCGCGCGGACCACCTCCGGTTCGTCTACTTCAACAATGTCGGCAACGACTCCATCCGCCGCGGCGACGACTGCGCTAGGATCGTTAGGTGGAACGCGCTCCGGATCGCGGAAGAACCAGAAAACGTAAATCGTTAGAACAAGCACGAGTAGAAGCAGCCAGGGCAAAAACAGGGCGCTCGCGATCGCGAGTAAAGCCAGGGCGACGAAGATCCAGCGCGCTTCGTAAAGAGTTTGGAATCGCATGAGCGACGGCCATTTTCGAGGGCGTAGCAACCGCGGTCAAGCCCGCTCGGGGGGACATGCTTCGGCGTGTCCCGGACGTGCGGAAGCACGTCCCTCCGTATCCACAAAATACTGTGGCCGCGCCCTCCCCGCTCCCCCATTTGTAGCGCAAAATAAGGCCGGAAACATTCAATATATCGGTTGTTGGAATAGCGTTTTTCGCCTATCTTTTTGGCCTTATATGCCAGCCACTGCTTTGCGTGTTTCAGAGGACGAAAATTCAGACAATCGGAAACGTCAGAGCGACGCTACCGGCATCAGCCAAAGTCAGAAATATGACGCCGCCCAGATCGATAAATTAGAGGGTCTCGAGGCGGTCCGGAAGCGCCCCGGCATGTATATCGGGGACCCGGATGAACGCGGGTTGCACCACATGGTTTTCGAGGTGCTCGACAACTCGATCGACGAGCATCTGGCCGGATTCTGCACCCGGATCGATGTGACAATTCACGTCGACGGTTCGGTTTCAGTGAAGGATAACGGCCGCGGAATTCCCGTCGACACGCATCCGAAATGGAAGATGCCGGCGGTTGAGTTGGTTCTGACGAATCTGCACGCCGGCGGAAAATTCGGGCAGGGCGCTTACAAATATTCCGGCGGTCTCCACGGCGTCGGCGCGAAGTGCGTCAACGCGCTTTCGGATTGGTTCAAGGTCGAGGTCTCGCGCGACGGCAAAGTCCATCACATGGCGTTCGAGCGCGGTAAGACGACGCAAAAACTCGAAGTTATCGCCGAGCTGAAGAATAAAAAGCAGACCGGCACGCTGATCACGTTCTTCCCGGACCCGACGATTTTCACGATCACGACCGAGTTTAAGTTCGAACGGCTGGCGAGCCGCCTCCGTGAGCTGGCGTTCCTGAATCCGGGACTCGAAATCACCCTGATCGACGAGCGAACCGAATCTTCGAAAAAGGAATTGTTCCTCTACAAAAAGGGCATCGAAGAGTTCGTGCGCGAGCTGGGCGAAAACAAGCAGGTCATTCATCCCAAGCCAGTCGTGCTCTCGCGGCAACGCGACGAAGTGTTTGTCGACGTCGTCCTTCAGTATAACGACAGCTACAACGACCAGATCCTTTGCTTCGCTAATTCAATTCCGAATCCGGATGGCGGCACGCACCTGACTGGGTTCCGCAGCGCGCTCACGAAAGCGGTTAACCAATACGCGAAGACGAACGGCCTGACGAAGGACAAGGATCCCGCGATTTCCGGCGACGACGTTCGTGAAGGCTTGATTTGCGTCCTGAGCATCAAGCTTCCGAACCCTCGCTTCGAATCGCAGACCAAGGTCAAGCTGGTCAACACCGAGATCGACGGGATCGTGAACTCGATTGTTTACGAAGGGTTGATGACCTTCTTCGATCAGACGCCGCCCGTGGCGAAGCGAATCTTCGACAAGGTTTTGACAGCCGCGCGCGCGCGCGAAGCAGCCCGTAAAGCCCGCGAGACGATCCGGAAGGGCGCGCTGACTGGCGGCGGACTCCCGGGTAAACTCGCCGATTGTTCCGAGCGCGATCCCGATCTCACCGAGCTTTACATTGTCGAGGGTGATTCGGCCGGCGGTTCCGCGAAACAAGGACGCGATCGGCGATACCAGGCAATCCTGCCGATCCGCGGCAAACTGATCAACGTCGAGAAAGCGCGCATCGATCAGTTCCTCAAGAACACCGAAATTCAGTCGATGATCACCGCGATCGGCACCGGAATCGGGAAACCGAAAGAAGACATCGAAGGAATGCCGAAGAGCAAAGACGAAACGAGCTTCGATATTTCCAAACTCCGCTACGGCCGCATCATCATCATGACCGACGCGGATGTCGACGGCTCTCATATTCGCACTCTGCTGCTCACCTTCTTCTATCGACAAATGACCGAGCTCGTCCGGGCGGGAAAAATCTACATCGCGCAACCGCCGCTTTATCAGATCAAGCGGAAGAAGCGCGAGGAATACGTCGACGACGACGTGCAGCTGAACAAAATCCTCATCACGCTCGGCGCCGAAGACGTCCGCTTGAAAAATCTGGCGGACGACAAGGAGCTTTCCGCAGCGCAGTTGAAAGACATTCTCGAATCGCTCGAGAAACTCGCGAAGCTGAGTGAATCAATTCGCCGGCATGGCGGCGATTTCGAGAGCTTCCTGAGCGAGCGCGCCAAGAAGACCGGAAAACTTCCCGCTTATCTGGTGAAGGTCCGCGACGGCAACGAAGAGATGGTGCATTACTTCCACGACGAAAAGGAAGTTCGGAAGTTTCACACCGAAAATCCGGATCTGAATCTGTACGAAGACGAGACCCAGCAGGAATTGCTGCCATTGGCTGGACCGGCAGTCGCGAAAAGCAACGGCGCCAGCCGACGCCGCGCGAAACTGGTGGAGCTGCATGAATCCACCACGATTCAGAAAATCATGGGCGAGCTCGCGCGGAAAGGATTGCAGGTCGATCACTACGCCGCGGCTGATCGCCCAATCTTCGAGTTGATCGAAGGCGAAGGCGACAAGGCCACGGTCCATCCCCTTTTCTCGATTCCCGAGATTCATCAAAAGATCGTCGAGATCGGGCGGCGCGGCGTTCAAATCAAGCGATTCAAAGGTCTTGGCGAAATGAATGCCAAGGAACTCTTCAACACGACGATGGACCCCGAGAAGCGCAAGCTGCTCAAGGTCGATCTGAACGACGACAACGCGGTCGATGCCGATAAGATGTTCACGATCCTGATGGGCGACGTGGTGGAGCCTCGCCGGCAATTCATCGAAGACAACGCGCTAAACGTTCGGAACCTCGATGTATAATCCGAACGAAAAGATAGAGCCGATCAACGTCGCCGAGGAAGTATCGAGGTCGTTCCTCGATTACTCGATGTCGGTCATCATCTCGCGGGCGTTGCCGGACGCACGCGACGGACTGAAGCCATCGCAGCGCCGGATCCTTTACGCGATGCACGATCTGTCGCTCTTCCCGAACCGGCAGCATCGGAAATGCGCGAAGATTTGCGGTGACACGAGCGGTAACTATCATCCGCACGGCGAAGCGGTGATTTATCCGACGCTCGTCCACATGGCGCAAGCCTGGGCCATGCGCGAAACGCTCGTCGACGGTCAGGGCAACTTCGG
>JBJMXD010000003.1:0-289689 GCA_045809795.1 Chthoniobacterales bacterium | reverse complement strand
GTCTATGCCTGTTCGAAGTCTACGATCTGGATACGGCAGCAGCGTCGAAGTTGGCGAACCTGAGCACACGCGCCTTTGTCGGCACGGGCAACAACGTGGTGATCGCGGGGTTTGTGTTGGGCAACAACCAGGGCAACGATCGCATCGTGGTGCGTGGCCTGGGACCGAGCCTGTCCTCGTTCGGAATTGCGAATACTCTCGCGGATCCGACGTTGGAGCTGCGCGATGAGAACGGATCATTGCTCTTTGCGGACAACGATTGGCAGGATAACCCAACGCAAGCTGCGGAGATCACAGCCGATGGCTTAGCGCCGTCGAACACGAAGGAAGCGGCGATTGCGGCAACCTTGCCACCGGGTCTCTACACGGCAATCCTGGCCGGCCTAAACAACACGCAGGGAGTAGGCATCGTAGAAATCTACGACCTCGGACCCTAGTCTGAATCAACAATAATCAGCGACAGCTCCACCGGCTTCCGGTGGAGCTGTTGGCTTTTTGGCGTAATCGTCCGGTTCGGAAACCAAGCGCAGGCCGGTCGCGCAGGTGCGCCGGTCGTGCTTAATTCACCTCAATGGTTAAAAGAATTCTCAGACTATTCGGCGCCGCACTTCTGTTTCTCCTGGTGAGCAACATTATCCAGGCGTCATCCAGTCCCGGGATCGTGGAAGGGCAAGTTCGGATTGTTCTTTCAAAGGGAGGAGCGCACCTCGCCGATGACACTTCCGTTAATAAGGAGAAAATACCGTATGCCGATTATCCGGTTCTCATCTTGAGCAAAGATCGAAAGACTGAAGTTGCTCAGGTGACACCAGACGGTAACGGTCGGTTTCGAACTAATCTGCCTGCCGGCGACTATGTCCTCGACGTGAAGCGGAACGCGCGGCATCGGCTGCGGGTCACCGCTAGTCCATTCACGGTTGTTGATGGGCAGACTGTCCAGGTCGAAATGGAAATCGAGTCCGCCGTCGAGCCAATGTGACGATGAGGAGTGATTACAAAGGCACCTGGACGGCAGGCGCGGAGACTCTTGCGGCGGCGCGGATGAGCGTCGCTGACACGGCTGATGAGATCGAGCTGGAACGGAGCGGACGCGGCACGCTGCAATTCTTCCTCGATAATGTTGGCGTCGATCCGTCAGACGTTGTCCTTGAAATTGGGTGCGGCGTAGGACGAGTTGGGAAACAGATCGCCCAGCGCTGCGCGCATTGGATTGGGACCGACGTGTCGCCGAACATGCTTCGCTGGGCGGCCGAGAGCTTGCGCGATCTGCCGAACGTGGAATTTGTCGAACTCTCAGGGTTCGATCTGCGCCCGATTGCGAGCGACTCGGTCGATTTCGTTTATTGCACGGTGGTGTTTCCACATTTGTCGCAGTGGGACCGCTACAGCTACGTCGAGGAGGCGTTTCGCGTTCTGCGCCCCGGGACCGGTCGAGTGTATGTCGATAATGTAAATCTTTGCTCCGAATCCGGCTGGAAAATCTTCCAGCTGCATCGCCAGATTCCCCCGCTCGAGCGCATTCCTGAAATGGGCGAATGCTCAACCCCGGAAGAGCTCATCGAATACCTTCGGCGGGCCGGTTTCGCGGACATAAAGAGCAAGCCCGGCGACGAATTGATCGCGGTCTGGGGCCGAAGACCCGCGCCAAGTAGTTAGCGATTCGCTCGACGTGCGGTTGACGGCGCGCGTGGTCACCGCCATATTCCGCGCTCCTCAATCGTCGAGGAGTCGTCCCATGGACAAGATCCGTAACATCGCCATCATTGCGCACGTCGACCACGGCAAGACCACGCTCGTGGATCAGTTGCTGCGGCAATCAGGAACGTTTCGCGCCAATCAGAAGGTCGAGGAACGGATGATGGATTCAATGGATCTCGAGCGCGAGAAGGGGATCACGATCCGGGCGAAGAACGCGGCCTTTCAGTGGAACGGCTACCGGATCAATATTGTCGACACGCCGGGCCACGCCGATTTCGGCGGCGAAGTGGAACGCATCATGAAAATGGTCGACGGCGTGCTGCTCGTTGTGGACGCGCACGACGGTCCGCAGGCCCAGACGCGTTTCGTTCTGCGAAAGGCCCTGGAGAACAAGGCCAAGCCAATTGTCGTGATCAACAAGATCGATCGCGAGAACGCCCGGCCGCACAAGGTGCTCGATCTGGTGTTCGATCTTTTTGTCGAGCTGAAAGCGACTGATGAGCAGCTCGATTTCCCGATCATTTACGCGAGCGCGAAGAACGGGTTCGCGATGCGCGAGCTGCACGAGAACAGCGAAGACATGACGCCGCTCTTCGAGGCGATTGTCAAACATGTCCCGCCACCGCCCACTTCTCCCGAGCCATTTTTCCAGATGCTGGTCTCGAATCTCGATTACAGCGATTACCTCGGGCGAATCGCGCTTGGCCGCATCGTGAGCGGACGGGTGAACGTCGGCGATTCGATTGTCTGCATTCATCGCGACGGCCGCCGCGAGCGGGCCAGCGTGACGGGGCTTTTCACTTTTGCTGGAATGGGACAAGTCGAGCTCAAGCATGCGAGCGTTGGCGACATCGTCGGCCTGACCGGATTCGAGGAAGTTTATATCGGCGAGACCCTGACCGACCGGGAAGAACATCCGCCTTTGCAATTTGTCGATATCGATCCGCCGACCATCCGAATGCGCATTCTCGTCAATGACTCGCCCTTCGCCGGCCGCGAAGGAAAATTCGTGACCGCGCGGCACGTCCGCGAGCGGTTGGTTCGTGAAACGCGCGCCAACGTTTCGCTTCAGATGAAAGACACAGAAGTTGCCGGCGCTTTCGAGATCAACGCCCGAGGCGAAATGCAGATCGCGATTCTGGTCGAACAGATGCGACGTGAAGGCTACGAAGTCATGGTCTCGCGCCCGGAAGTGATTTTTCAGCGCGATGAAAACGGCGCGCTCCTCGAGCCCCTCGAGAATTTGTACGTGGAAATCCCGAGCGAAAACCTCGGCGACGTCCTGCAAACTCTGGCCGCCCGCAAAGGCGAAGTCGTGACCATGGAGCACCATGCCACGCGCGTTTCAGTCGAAGCGATTATCCCGACCCGTGGCCTGATTGGTTTCGAAAGCGATCTCGTCAATCTCACCCGCGGTGAAGGTTTGATGAGCCATTTGTTCCGCGAATACGCGCCGTTTAAAGGCGAGCTCGAAGGTCGGACCCGCGGCGTCATGATTTCGATGGAGCCGGGGACGAGCACCGCCTACGCGCTTAACAACATCCAGGCGCGCGGCAAACTTTTCATAGGCCCGCAGGAGGAAATCTATTCCGGCATGATCGTCGGCGAGAATGCGCGCCCGGAAGATTTGCCGGTGAACCCCTGCAAGGCGAAGCATCTGACCAATATGCGGAGCCAGGGCGACGGCAAAGGCATTCAACTCGAAGCTCCGCTCAAAATGAGCCTCGAGCGCGCCATCGAATACATCAGCGCCGACGAATTCGTCGAAGCGACGCCCAAATCGCTTCGTCTTCGCAAGCGCATCCTTGATCCGACCGCTCGGAAGCGGGCCCAAAACGCCGCGGCCTGATCCCACGCATTTCATTGACAAGAACCGCCCGGAACGGTTTAATTCCCCTCGTTAATTTGCCTCCTCGATAACGATCCCCATCGAGGCTCTCCGATTCCCAAGCGAAAGTGGTCTGTCGGCAACTGCATACGAATTCATGTCGGGACACAGCAAGTGGTCCAAGGTTAAGCGCTTCAAGGGCGCCCTCGATACGAAGCGGGGCGCGCTTTTCAGCAAGCTTTCGCGCGAGATCACGATTGCCGCCAAAACGGGAGGCGGCGATCCGGATGGCAATGCCCGTTTGCGTAGCGCCATTCTTTCCGCTCGCGCCCAGAGCATGCCGAACGACAACATCGACCGCGCCATCAAGCGCGGAACGGGCGAGGGAACTGAGGCCCAGCATTTCGACGAAATCGTTTATGAAGGCTACGCGCCGGGCGGCGTCGCCGTGATTGTCGAGGCGGCGACCGACAACAAGAACCGCACGGCCGCGGAAATCCGCAGCATCTTTACCCGGAACCACGGGAACCTCGCCAGCAGCGGCAGTGTCTCCTACATGTTCCATAAAAAAGGGCGGATTACCGTGCCCCGGGGTTCCATCGACGAAGACCGTGTTTTTGAAGTCGCTTTGGAAGCTGGGGCCGAGGAGTTGACAACTGAGGAGGAGCAGTATGTTATTACCACTTCCCACGACCAGCTCTACGCAGTAGCTGAGGCGCTCAAGAACGCGGGCGTCACCACCGATGGGCAGAAGTTTACTTTTATTCCAGATACGACAGTTCCGGTCCATGATGAGACCGTCGCACTGCAGATCTTGCGCTTGTGCGACAGCCTCGAAGACGACGACGACGTCCAAAACGTCTATTCCAACTTAGATATTCCCGACGAATTGCTGGCGAAATTGCCGGTGTAACAAAGCCGCTGGTTTGAAGGGCGGCAGGCTGCTCCGGCAGCGAACGAGGATCCATCTCTGCATTTATGAGCGAAGAAAACGAGAACCAACCACCGGTGCAAACTGATGCGCCGAGCGACCGGCCGCGGCGTCCGCGACGGCGCTTCCCGCGCCGGCACAATCGCGGCCCGCAGGAGCAACGAGAAAATTTTAATGGACCAGGCGACCGCGGCGACGGCGTCGTGGCCGAGGAGAACTCAGGAGCGTCGCGTGTGAACGAGGGCGAACAGCGAGACGAGGGTTCCCAGAATGGTGAGATCGAGCGGGAGCCGGAATACGGCGATGGCATCATCGAGATTTCAGGCAAGGGTTTTGGTTTTCTCCGCGACGCAAAGCGTAATTTTGTCCAGACCCCGAACGATATTTTCGTGACGCCGGAAATCGTGCGGCGCTTCGCGTTGCGCGACGGGATGTGGATTTACGGCGAAACGCGACGCGGCAATCGCGGGCCGCAGTTGATCCGGCTGAATCAGATTAATGGCGAAGAACCGACGAAGTATCAGGGGCTGCGGCCGTTCGAAGAGCTGACGACGATCAATCCGAATCGCAAAATTAAGCTCGAGACGGTTCCGGATCGTTACACCACGCGCATCATGGACCTGATGACGCCGCTCGGCATGGGCCAGCGCGGTCTGATTGTCGCGCCACCGCGCACTGGGAAAACGACGCTGCTCCATCACATCGCCGATGCCGTCGTGAAAAATCATCCGGAGATGAAGCTCATCATCCTGCTCGTCGATGAGCGGCCTGAGGAAGTCACCGATTTCCGCCGTTCTTGTCCGCAGGCCGAGATCATGGCCAGCTCGAACGATAGCGACATCAAGAGTCACACTCGAATCGCGCAACTTGCGGTCGAGCGGGCGAAACGCCTCGTCGAAGCGGGGAAAGACGTTTTCATTTTGCTCGACTCAATTACGCGCACCGCTCGGGCGTTTAACAACGCGATGGGCGGCGGCGGACGAACCATGAGCGGCGGTATCGACGCGCGCGCCATGGAAACGCCACGGAAATTATTTTCCGCGGCGCGCAACACCGAAGAGGCCGGCTCGCTGACTATCGTCGCCACGGCACTCATCGAAACCGGCAGCCGAATGGACGAACTGATTTTCCAGGAGTTCAAAGGCACCGGCAACATGGAGATGGTGCTCGATCGCAAGATCAGCGACCAGCGCATTTACCCCGCCGTCGATATTTTCCTATCCGGCACGCGGCGCGAAGAATTGCTTCTCCAGCCGTGGGAATTGGAGAAGATCAATTTGATTCGACGCGGCCTCGCCGGCCACAAACCGGGCGAAGCGATTGAGCGTCTGCTCATGTTCGTGAAGAAATTCCCGACGAACGAGCAGATGCTAAAGGGAATCCCCGGCTAGGGAATTTTCGAATTTCGATCGGCGATTTTCGATCTAAGAAATCGTCATCGCGCCATGCAATCGAAAATCGAAAATCGAGAATCGAAAATTCTCGACGTCGATTGGGAAGTTCTTCCGCCCGAAGAAAAACGAAAACGCCAGGGCTTGGAGCCTCTCTTCAAGTGGCTCGCCCTGATCATGGATGAAGTCATCCGCGTCCCCGGTACAAATTTTCGTTTTGGCCTCGATCCGCTGCTCGGGCTCATCCCAGGAATCGGCGACACCAGTTCGGCGCTCGTCTCCGCCTTTGCGTTAATCCAGGCGCTTCGACTTGGTGTCCCGAAAGTTCTTCTCGCGCGGATGGCGGGCAATATTCTGGTGAATGAAGTCATCGGGATCGTCCCGGTCGTTGGCGATGCTTTCTCGTTTTGGTTCAAATCGAACGCGCGCAATTACGACATCATCAAGAACCATCGGCTCGGCACGAAGGCTCCGAGCGGGAGCGACTGGCTCTTCGTCATTGGGATTCTCGTCGCGCTCTTCGTCATCGTTTGCGCTGGCATTGCCGTCAGCTTCCTCGTTCTCGGCGCGCTCGCGCGGCTCATGTTAGGTCGATGAGACCTCTTCTTCTTTAGGCGCTTCGCTGTGCGAAGCGCGGAAGAAATCGTCGCACTTCACCAACGCTTCGCACAGCGAAGCGGCTATAGAAGATATTTTGAGTAGACCGCGTGAATGCCGGCGCGGGCTTCTCGATAAGCCTGCGCAAATTCGTCGAGGCTTTTCGCACCCGCGCGGACCGCAAACTTTTCCTGCTCGGTCTTGTCGGCCGGCAAAGTCGAGATGCTTTTGTTTTCCCACCGGCGTAAGGCCGATCCGATTGAACGCAAATATTCGTAATGCTGCCGTAACTTGTCGGCATCCGGCTGACGCATGACGCCGGCTTCGACAAGTTGCCGGAGCGCGCCAAACATTTGCGGGTTCCAAATCCCGCTCCGCATTTGGAGGGCTTGGACGAGAAATTCCGCTTCGATGACCCCCCCGAGGCCGGTCTTGAAATCGAGCTCGTCGGAGGCACTGCCGCGGCCGCGGCGGATTCTTTCGAGCATTGCGTCGATCTGCTTGAACAGATCGGGGCGCTGGCCCGCAATTCGCCAGACGTTTTGCGCGAGCTCCATAAATTCCTTCTGGAGCGGCCCTGCGATCGGCCGCGCCCGCGTCAGAGCTTGCGCTTCCCAGAGCTGAGCGCGGGTTTGATAGTAAGCTTCGTAAGCGGTGAGGGAGCAGGTGAGAATTCCTTTTTCGCCATCGGGCCGCAACCGCGCGTCGACCGTCCAGATGCTTCCTTCGGCGGTGGTTTGCGCCATCGCGACCATCAAGTGTTGAGCGGCGCGGACATCTTCGCCGACAAACATCACATCGAGATCAGCGCCGTACCCGATCTCGCCTCCGCCGAATTTGCCGAGCGCGATGATGGTAAGATCATTCTCACTTCCCCGGAGCCGATTCACGAACACCAGGCACGCTTCGGCGAGCGCCGAGTGCTCCGCGAAGATTGCGGGCAGATTCGCCAGCCCAAGGATGTCGCGAAGCAATATCCGCAAGCCCTGGGTCTGGCGGTACGTCCGAAGCAGATCGAGTGATTCCGCGCTGATGTTCAGGGCTTCGAGCCGCTGAACATGTTGTGCGAAATCGACTTCGCGATCCAGCATGCCGGCTCGCGTAATTTCTTCGAGCAATTGCGGCCGGCGAATCAGCGAATCGCCCGCGTGCCGGCTCGCGTCGAACGTTTTTACGAGCAGCTCGAGGAGCTTTGGGTTTACCACCAGGAGCTCGAACAACATGCTCCGCAGCCCGTACGCTTCGACGAATCGGACGAACTGGTTCAGAGCCATATCGGGATCGGCAGCACTGTCCAGCCAACGAAAGAGCAGGGGCCGCAAATTCTTCAGAACCTGTCGCGTCCGCGGCGCAACATGGAAACCGCCGGGCGCTTTCGCGAGATCGGCCAGAGACTTCGTCGCGTTTTTCTCATCGCGGAAAGCCGGAAGACGTTCCTCGACCGAGTCCGCGGCTTCCTTTGGTTCCGAAATGACCCGGTGAAAAATCGCCCGCACCTTTTGCGTGTGCCCGCGCAACGCGGAGTTGAATTCCTTTGCCGAAGGAAATCCGAGGCTACCCGCGAGCCGGACTAACTCCTCCGAATTTTCCGGCACGGTATGCGTCTGCTGTTCCGCCTCGATCTGCAGGCGATGCTCGACGCTACGCAAAAAGCGATACGCTTGCTCCAACGTGCGGGCTTCCTCGTGGGGCAGTAATTCGAGATCGGCCAGGACCGGCAGGACCTTCAGCGTGCTCGTTTCCTGAAGAAAAGCGTGCCGAGCCCCGTGGAGAAGCTGCAAAGCTTGGACGACAAATTCGATTTCGCGGATCCCGCCGGATCCCAGTTTCACATCGCGGCCGATATTCTCATGGCCAACGATGTCCCGCTCGATTCGTCGTTTGATGCTGCCGATTTCCTCGAGGACGTCGCGCGTCGGGCTCCTTGGAAAAATGAAGGGCTGATGTTGCCGGAGGAATTCGTAAGCCAACTCGCGACTACCGGCGATTCCGCGGGCTTTGATCAGAGCGAGTCGCTCCCAAGTCTCGCCGAAGCCGGCGTAATAATTTTCCATGCTGTCGATGGAGCGAGCGAGCGGGCCGGCTGTGCCTTCGGGGCGGAGTCGCAGATCGATCCGAAAGAGCGCGCCGGCTGGATCGTGGGCGGCGAATGTCTCAATTATTTTTGCACCGAGCTGATTGAACCACTCGTGGTAGGTGAGATTCGGCGAGACCTGGCCTTCTTCGCCGTAAACGAAAATCACGTCGATGTCGGAGCTATGGTTCAGCTCGCGCCCGCCGAGTTTACCGAGGCCGAGAATCGCGAACGGTGTGTCGGGACCACCGCGCCGGCTGCGCAGCTCGCAATCCCAGTAGGTGTAAACCTCGCGTAAACAAATCTCGGCGAGCTGCGACAATTCCAGCGTCGTTTCTTCGAGTGACGCCGCTTCCGCGACCTCGCGCAGGGCGATCCGCGTCATTTCGCGGCCTTTCCAAAACCGGAGCGCCTTGAAATTCCCGGCAAAAGTCGTGCCCTCGCCAATCCGTCGCAGGTCGGCCAGCATTGCCGGAATTCCGCGAGGCGCATCGCAAATTTCCGGGCGGGCGAGCCATTGAAGGATTTCCGGATGCAGCACCAAACGGGATGCGCAAATACTCGAGACAGAAATCAGATGGAGCAGTGCCGATTCGCCAAGGGGAAATTGTTCGATGATTTGCCGGAGCGGCTCTGCATCCGGCGGCCAGGCTTCTAGCAGCCGTTCGAGCGTGTTCTCGACCTGGGGCGGCTTAAGGCTGGCGGCAGCTTTCTCGTCGATCCACGTGGGCACCCTCTACATTTGTCATTCTGAGCGAAGTTTCGCGAATGCGAAACTGCAGTCGAAGAAACTCTGACTTTGTTTTGTTGGTGCAGCGCAGAAATAATCAGAGACCCTTCGACTCCGCTCAGGATGACAGTCGTAGAGAGACGCCGCTATTTCGTGCCCGTCATCTTTTCTCGCGCCTTGGCCAGCAAACGCCTCTCGGCGCGGGTCAGGCTCGCCATTCCTTCGCGAGAAATTTTGTCCAGAAGCGGGTCGATTTCCTGCGCGATGAATTCTTCCGGCGTCATCGCATCATAGCGTTCCGCTTCCGCTCGCCGCTGAGTTAGCGCGCGTTGCAAAATCGACGGTCGGCCGAATCCGAGAAGGTGCGCGTAACACCAGCCGGCAATGCAGCCCCCAAGGAAAGCGCTATGCGCGACCGCCGCGGTGCGATCGAAAATGATTCCGAGGATTGCCAGGCACATCGCCGCGTAGCCGAGATGCTTGGCCTTCAGCCGAATCGGCAGCAGGAACAGACTCATCGACGTCAATTCCAGTTCAGGAAGAATCGCTGCGTAGGCCACGACGACTGCCGCGGGCCCGCCCGACGCCGCCAGCAGCGCCGAATTTTCCGGCATGAGAAATAAATGCCCCAGCTCGCCCGCCAGCGTTCCGGTGAGATAGAGAAAAAGAAACTGGCGCTGTCCGATGATCGATTCGACATCGCGCCCGAGGAGATACAGAAGAAACATGTTCCCGAGCAAATGCCATGGGCTGACGTGCAGAAAGGCAGCGGTGATGAACTGCCAGCCGTAGGCCGAGCGCAGACCGTGATCGCTCAGCGCCAGATATTCGCGGACAAATCCCGGCTCATACGCATCAAGGAAAAGTTGGGCGACGAAAACACCAACGTTCGCGCCGATCAATCCAAGCAGAACAACCCGAGGTCGCTGCGTCCAACGACGCGTCGTCGGCGACGGTTTTCGGCCGGAGAGGCGCATGTCCGAGGTTATCGCAACGAAAATTCGTTGTCGATGGGCTTGTGCTGTAGCGACGGCGCTCTGTCGCCGTACGAACGCACGAAACGGAATCTGCGGCTGTCACGCCGACAGAGCGGCGTGGCTACAACATTGGCTAACGGGGCGTCAACACGCGCAATCCGCCCGCGCGGATTTTGAATTCGACCGGGCAATTGCCCACCAGTTCGCCGTCGATTTCCACCGGCACCGTCTCGTCGCTGGTCACGCGGAGGTGTTTGGTTTTGAAATACTCCACTTCTGGCGAAGAGATTTGCGGGGTGAACACGACGTCCTGGAGGTATCGGATGATGTCGAGGTAGTTAAGGCGCTTGAACACGATCACGTCGAGCAAGCCGTCATCCATGACCGCCTGTTTGAAAAACGGGAACCGGCCGCCGTAGAGCCGGCCGTTGCCCACCAGGACGAACGAGCCTTCGTCGGTCGACGCGTCGTCAGATTCGATCCGTAACACCGGTGGGGTGCGGGAAGCGACCTGGACCGCGGAAATGAGATAGCTCAGCGGACCGAAACTGCGTTTGAAGGCGCCGCTGGTTTCCTTAACTGCCTGCGCGTCGAGGCCGACGCCGGCGAGCTGAACAAAATGCTGGCCGTTCGCACGCGGCAAGTCGACGCGGTGGGTCCGGTTTTGCTCGATGATTTGCCAGCAACTCGCGAGATCGTTTAGTGGCAGCCCCAGCTCGGTCGCGAAAACATTCATGGTGCCGATGGGAAGCAAGCCGAGCGAGACGTTGTGTCCGGCGATGCCATTCACGATCTCGTTCACGGTGCCGTCGCCACCCGCGGCCACGATTTTTTCGTAGCCTTCAACAGCCGCATTCCGCGCCAGGCGCTCTGCGTCGCCCGCGCCCGAGGTTGTGCAGACGACCGCATGGCGGGCGAGGTTTTCGACCTGCGTGCGTAAACGCTGGGTCCGCGCCCCACGCGCCGCGGGATTCAAAATGACGATCGTATCTTTCACGGCGACGGAACTGGCTTTTCTTCAAAGCTCACCGGCGTAACCTTCCGGCGTGCAAAAATTGAGCCGCATCGTGCTGGTCGCGCTCGGGGTGTTTATTGGCGTCGCGCTGCTCATTTTGCTGGGCGTGAACATGTATGTGCAGTCGCGCGGGACACAAGCGAGGATTCAGCAGGAACTTAGCCAGCGTCTCGGCACGACCCTGCGCATCCAGCGTATCAGCGTCACGCCCTGGTGGGGATTGAAGCTGACCGGGATCACGATTCCGCAAAGTCAGCCCGGTGTTTCGCCTGATTTTCTCACGGCGAAAACTTTTCGGCTGCGGATTCGCTTTTCGTCGCTCTTCGGCGGACACCTCGTCATCAAGGACATTTCATTGGTGAACCCGGAAGTCTTCTGGGCCCAGAACGCGGATGGCAAATGGCGGATGCCGTCACGACCAGTTGAGGCAATCCCCACGCCGGCCCCGAAGACTGCGGCCGCGGAAACGCCGATCGTCAGCGCCTCGCCGGTCGAACAAAATTCCGTTGCGCCCTCACCCGTTGAACAAAAGGAAGCTGCTGCGCCGGCGAACTCGCCGCAACCGGTTATCGCGCCGACGGAAAATAAAGCGGCATTCACGCCGGAAGTTCAGGGCGTTAGCGTTATCCGGGCTCGTTTCCATTTCCTCGATCAAAAGCTCAAAAGCGTGGCGACGTTCGAGGACGTCGATTTTCGTTCCAGCTTCCGCACCTCGACCGACCTGCACGGCAATATTTCCATCGCGAAGACTTCGCTCCGCGACCGCTTCTTCCTCCAGCAACTTCATTCGCCGCTGAGTTACGATTCGAATCAACTCGATTGCTCCCAAATCAGTGCGCGCGCGGGCGAAGGTCAGATTACCGGGCGCTTCACGATCGAACCGCAGGCCGAAGATTCTCCGTTCACGGTCAGCATCAAGTTCAAGGACGTGCAGGCCGACAAGATCATCACCGAAGCGGGCGGCAATCTTGGCACTGTGGTTGGAAAACTCGAAGGCCATCTCGACGCCACCGGTAAAACAGCCGATCCCGACGCGCTCTCGGGCAATGGCGAAATTATTCTGCGGGACGGCCAGGTTCGGCAATACAGCCTGCTCATGGCCCTCGGCCAGTTGCTCCAGATCCAGGAATTACAACAGCTCCGGCTTGATGAAGCTCAGGTGAAATACCACATCAATCCGGGCGTCGTGACGATCGACGAGCTCGTTTTTCGTTCTGAAAATATTCGCCTCACCGCTACCGGAACCGTTTCGTTCGACGGAAAACTGCAACTCGAATCGCAGTTAGCCGTGAATGAAAAAATGCGAAGCCAACTCTTTCGGGCGATCCGGGACAACTTCAAACCGATCGATGAGCCTGGTTACACCGCCGTCAGTTTCCAAGTCGGCGGCACGGTCGGCCGGCCCAAGACAAACCTGATGGATAAGCTAATCGGCCGCGACCTGAAGGACCTGAGCAGCGTCATCACCAGTTTGATCGGTGGGGGTAAATCGAAGAAAAAGTCGGCAGAAGAGTCAGCTCCCGCCGCCTCCGCCTCGCCGACGCCGAGCGCTTCGCCATGAGAGTGATTGCCGGCGCCGCCGGCGGCATTCAGCTCGATGTTCCCAAGAGCGGCGTGCGCCCCACGATGGATCGCGTCAAAGCCGCCATCTTTTCGAGCCTCGGAGAATCGGTGATCGACGCGCGGGTTCTGGATTTGTTCGCCGGCGCGGGCGGGCTCGGAATCGAAGCCTTAAGTAGGGGAGCGGCCTCGGCCTTATTCGTTGAGGAGGACGCAACCGCGGTGTCGGCCATCGAACGCAATCTTGCTCGCACAAAACTCGAAGGGCGCGTCCGCAAACAGGATGTGTTCGCCTTTCTCCGGACTGGCCCATCGGCGGACACCTTCCGGATTGTTTTCGCCGATCCGCCCTACGAAAAAATGAAGTCGGGCGAGAGGTTCACTCAATTGTTGCTCGAGAGTATCGAACTGGCCGGCCTGCTGGAGCCGTCCGGTATTTTCGTTCTCGAAAAACGCCCGGAGGAAAAAATGCCCGCGACGGGGTTGTGGAAAATCACTCGGGCCCGCAAATATGGCGCGACCGAAGTTTTGTTTCTGCAACGAGCCGCTGCGACCAGCGAAACGCACGCCTCCTGATGGTCCGGTTTTTCTACAATCTTCTCTATCCGATCGGCCTGCTCTTTTTCCTCCCTGGCCAGATGGCCAAGCTTATCCGGCGCGGGAACTACCGGCACAAACTGGGGCAGCGCTTCGGCCTGTACGACGCTCAGGTAAAAGCGCGGCTTCGGCAGCAGCGATGCACTTGGATCCACGCCGTGAGCGTCGGCGAAGTCGCCATCGCGTTGAAACTGATCGCCGAGCTTCGGCAACGCGATCCCAAATTTTTTTGCGCGCTTACGACTACCACCACGACCGGATTTCAGGTGGCGAATGCCGTGCCGGACGAGCGAATGGAAGTTCTCTACAGCCCGCTCGATTTCTGGCCGATCAAGCGGCACGCCTTTGCCGTCATTCGCCCGGTTCGAATCGTTCTCGTTGAAGCCGAGGTTTGGCCCAACCTCGCCGCGGAAGCGCGTAACCGGCGCATCCCGCTTGCGCTCGTAAACGCTCGCCTGTCGAAACGCTCGGAAGCCCGTTTTCATCGTTTTCGGTCGCTTATCGCGCCGACATTTCGCTGCCTCGACGCGGTTTGCGTGCAGGAAGCCGAAGATGTAGAGCGCTGGGTCGCGCTTGGCGTTCCGCGAGATCGCATTCACCACGTTGGAAGCATTAAATATGATCCTGCCCACGTGCGGTTGAATCCCGATCTGCCCCTCCAGATTCTCCGAGCGTTCAGTCTCGATGGAGACCGACCGATTCTTTTCGGCGGCAGCACGCACGCGGGCGAAGAAGAAATTCTCGGCGAAATCTTCCAACGACTTCGCTCCGATTTTCCGGCCTTCACCCTGATCGTCGCGCCGCGACATGTGGAGCGCGCCGGAGAGATTCGCCGCACTCTCGAGCGGCTGGGACTGAAGGTGGGCCTGCGAAGCGAGGCGGAAACGGCGGCTCATCCGCCGCCCGATTGTGTTCTTCTCGATACCACCGGCGAGCTGCAGCATTGGTACGCCGTCGCCACCATCGTTTTCGTCGGCAAGAGTCTCACTTCCCGCGGCGGACAAAATCCGGTCGAGCCGATTTTGGCCGGCAAGCCGGTGTTGTTTGGACCGCACATGGAAAATTTTTCAGCTCTAGCGCAGGCGCTTGTGGCGAATAAGGCCGGCGTTCAGGTTCGCGATCCGAATTCGTTGCAGCAGCAGATCGCCTGGCTCCTCCGCGATCGCGAAGCAGCTTTGCAGCTGGTCGCAAACGCGCAGGCCGTGCTCGCCCGTCACCGAGGCGCCACCGAGCGCACCGCTGCGATTGTCATGGAGTTAACTTCCCACGCCTGAGATTCAGCGCTGCTTCCGTCCGCAAATCGCTTGCAACCACGGGAGTCGCTCTGATATTGCCCCCGCTTTTCCTGACCCTATCGTCCAGTGGCCTAGGACACCGCCCTTTCACGGCGGTAACACGGGTTCGAATCCCGTTAGGGTCGCGACGTCATTTTCTCGCGCGTCAACGGAACGGCACGCCGATTTCGTTGCCGAGCTGCGTCAGAAATTGCTTCAAAAATTGCGCGCGTTGTTGCGCGATTGCGCGTCCGGTTTCGGTCTGCATCGTGTCTGCTAGAAGCAGTAGTTTCGTGAAGAAGTGATCGATGATGCTTGTGCGGTCGTCGGCCGCCCGGCCGATGGGAAATGGTTCGGTAAGATCGTAGAACGGCGTACCGTTCGCGCCGCCGGTAATCAGGGTGCGGGCAATTCCCACCGCGCCTAGAGCTTCGAGTCGGTCGGCATCCTGAACCACTTTCGCTTCGAGTGTCTGCGGCGCTATACCAGCCGAGAAACTGTGCGCCTCAATCGCATGCTCGATCGCGCTGATATGTTCCGCGGGGTAGCCGGCCGCACGGAGGAATCCGCCGGCACGTTCAGCGGCGAGACGCGAAGCCGAGGAACGCTCCGCCGAATTTTTCGCGATGACGACGCAATCGTGCAGCCATGCGGCCGGCAACACGACTGCGAGATCAGCGCCCTCGGCCGCGGCAATTTTTTTGGCGTTGGCCACGACTCGCCTCACATGTCCCTCGCCGTGTGCCCTGTCAGTTGCGCTCTGGTTCTCGGCCAGGAACTCTGCAAACCGGGCTTCCCACTCTGTTAGCTTCTCGGTCACCGCTTAATGTATAACGTACCCGCGGAATGGCAGCGGATAGCGACGAGAAGCAGAAGCGCAATCTTGTGACGGATAAACGCACATTTGCACTCGGACTGGTCCCACTGGTTTTGTTGCTCGCGGCAATCGTTGCGCTGGGTCCAGAGCACCAGGAGGCGAATGCAGGTCAGGCGCGCGCATTCGAGCCATCGCACCATTTCCGCACGGTCGTTTTCATTCTCGATAGCGCGGGCAAATCGCAAATGTTCGACCCGGAGTTGATGCCGTTCCTGAATTCATTGCGAACGTCGTCCGTCTCGGGGCGATCGCGATCGTGTGCGGCGAAAGCGACTTTTCCCTGCATCAAAAGCATCTTCGAAGGACGCGAAGCGGCGATGGGAACGACGCTTCAGGATTTTTCGGCTTTCGCTTCGAGCCGCACCACGTGGCCAACGTCTCTGGCCGCTTTGGGGACGCGGCTCGTCGTCGCATCCGACCACACCTTGAACCGGCTTTACCCGCACGCCTTTGTCGATGCGCTCAACTACGAAGATCTCCACGCGCCCTTGCTGGAGCGTGACGCGTTCGTTTACCGACGGGCGCGGCAATGGCTTGCCGATCCATCAATCGACGTTCTTCTTCTCCACATTATCGGGACGGACAAAGTCGCGCATGAATACCCGGTGCGGGGCCCGGAGTATCGGAAAAAGTATCGGGAGGTGGACGACTTCATTCGCGAAGTCGCGGGCCGGTTGGAGCCGAACGACTACCTTTACGCGATCAGTGACCACGGTCACAACGAACTGGGCGGTCACACGGAAGAAGCCGGCTTTCTCGTGCGCGGCCCGATTTTTCCGGAGGACGTTCGAGAAAATCTGAACGCGGAAGACATGCTGTTTCTGTTGAGTGTTCCCTACGGTTTGCTTCTCCCGCCGGATTACGAAGGACAGGTCCGGATGGATCTAACCCGCCTCACCCCAGATGCTGCGGAGCGATGGCTCTCGGAACAAGCGAAGTTGTGGCGCGTAAAAATCGCCGGTTTGCCGTTGGATCAAGCGCAAGCTCGGTTGAATACAGAAGTCGCACAACGGCGAACGGCCGGCCGGCGCAACACCGCCCTCCAGGTCGCCTGGACGAGCGCGCCATTTCTCCTGGCGGCGGCTCTCTTTCTGATCGCTGAATTGCGGCCCGGGCGGCACGAACGCAGTCGTGCTCGGCTTTTCCAGCTCGCGCTCTTCGTACTGAGTCTCGCACTCGTTTTGATCGGGGTAAACGGCGCGGGCTGGATTGTCGTCGTCGCGGTTCTTCTGCGATGCGTCGAGAGCTTGGGCGTCAAACGGACGCTTTGGGTCTTGCCGGGCGTGGCCGCGTTGGGCGCGCTCGCGTTCTGGCTATTGCCGGCCGGGCTGACCTGGCTTCATGATGAAGCGCATCGGCCTCTGGCGTTCACGGCGTTTTACCTCGCGGCGGCGACGTGCGGGTTGGCGTTCGTTCGTTTTGCTGAAGTCGAATCGCGGCGCATGCAAATTTTAAACGTGCTGTGGATCATCGCCGTCGCCGTCTGGCTTTTGGCGTATTTCGGGCCGCTTGGATATTCGCTCACCCGACACGGGTCGCTCATCGTGTTAACGATTTTCCCGGTCGCCGCCGTGATTCTTGCCGGCGGGTGGCGAACACTTTTTTCCAAGCCCGCGCTGCTATTGCCCACGCTGTTCCCTCTCGTTTTCTATGACGTCGAGTCGTTCAATCTTAAGTATCCTCTCCTCGATCGAATCGCCGAACTTCGTCCAACCGGACAAATGGTCGTCGCCACCAGCGCCGTCGCCTTGTTTGTCGTTGCGCTCCGTTGGACTTCAAGAAATCGCTGGCTGATCGCGCTCCTGTCAGCCGTGCTTTGGTTGGTTGTCGGCCGTTTTTCCTTTCAATTCGACCTCGGGAAACTGGTCGGCACTTTGTTGGCCTGCTGCTGGTTGGCGGGCTGCCTCGAATTATTCCGCCGAGCCGCGATCCCGCTGCGATGGTTCGCTCTTATCGGTGCGGTTTTCATTTTCGTCCTCTTCACTTTCCTGCTGAACGGATTCGCCTTAAGCCACGTCGATTTCCGGTTTGCGAACGACAAGATAATTCCCTTCGCGCACGAGCTGTGGCGCGCCCCGCAATTGATTGCCTGGGCGATGGCTAAATACGCTTTCGGGTTGTTGCCCGCAATCGCCGTCCTGCGCTTGTCGTCCGTCGGCGATCGGCTCTGGCGGCAAATCTTGCTCTTTGGCTGGTGGCGCGAGCTCACGATCATCGCCAGCGCGCTCGGCCTGGCGATTTTCAACGCTCGAGGGATGCGCGATCTCTGTGAGGAGGAAATTTATTTCTGGACGTTCTTGAATGCGGTCTTGTTTGTCGCTTACCTGATTTTTCCCCGCACCTCGCGTTCGTCGGCTGTCCCCGACATTCCATAGTCTGGGATGGTAATTGCCGGTTGATTCGGCTAACTCTCCGAAACGCGATGCAGGACAATTTCTTCCAGGCCGAGTTTGAGCAGCCGCATCCGGAGCGGACGCGCGCGATCCTCAAGGCCCATCCGGAAGTCCGTTCTCTGATGGGCCGCAATCCCTTCACGGCCCTGATCGGGCTGCTGGTGGTAGCGGTTCAAACCGCAATCGCCTTTGGAGTGAGCCGCCTCGGTCCGAATGGGTGGTGGGTCGGCCTTCTCCTCGCTTACGGCTTCGGCGCGTTCGCCAATCATTGCACCTATGTGATCATCCACGACGCCACCCACAATCTCGTCTTTCGCTCCCGAATCCTGAACAAGCTGGTCGCGATCATGGCCGACTTGCCCAACCTCCTCCCCGCCGCGGTTTCCTTCGGAATTTACCATCTCAAGCATCACGCCCATCAAGGCCATTACGAAGTCGACGCCGACATCCCCAACCAATGGGAAGCGCGCCTCGTCGGTAACAAATGGTACCGGAAAATCCTCTGGCTTTTCTTCTTCCCGATTTTTCAGCTCACCCGGCCGCCACGCCTGAAAGCAATCGCAATGTGGAATTCCTGGACGGTAGTAAACATCCTCGCCGTTCTGGCCTACGTCCTCGCCGTTTATTCAGTCTGTGGCTGGCTCGGCCTTTGGTATCTGGGATGTTCCTTCTTGTTTTCCGTCGGTCTCCATCCGGTAGGCGGACGGTGGATTCAGGAGCATTACACACTTCATCCGGACCAGGAGACGTTCAGTTATTATGGGCCGATCAACCGGGTGGCGCTTAATGTCGGCTACCACAACGAACATCACGACTTTCCTTCGATCCCCTGGAATAACCTCCCGAAGCTGCGCGTTCTGGCCCCGGAATTCTACGACTCATTGCTGTACCATGTCTCCTGGACGCGGCTTCTAGCCCAGTTCGTGTTCGATGAGCGCTACACTTTGTTTTCCCGGGTGGAACGGGCCGTTGCCCGGGCTGGTATCGCCCAAAGCCGGGACCTGCCGCTGTCCCGGGCGCAGGCGATTTAAGCCTGTTTTTCTTATGGACGAATGCCCGGTATTTCCATATCTTACCGGCCTGCTCAATCGAATGACCAATTCGGCGATCGCTGCTGCGACGCTCCTCATTCGCTACCTTAAGAGTCACCGTCCGGCGTGCGAAGACGCCTTCTTGTTATGTCATTGAACCCACACCTCTCCGCGATGGAAATGGAGAATCGAGGCGACATCAGGTTCGCCAACTTCGGCCTGAGCGATTTTCTTGTTGGGGACAGCAGGGATCCACTTCATCCGCCGTCGGTTTTCACGCAATGGCACCAGGCGAGCGAGTGGGCGATCGAATTATACGAACCGGAATTGCTCGGGCCGCCTGAGGCGCGCACCATCCTCAACTACGGCGGGAAACCGCATCCGGTCATCAACCTCTGTTCCTACAACTACCTCGGACTCGCGAACCATCCGGAAGTAATCGCCGCCGCGCACGAAGCGCTCTCCACCCACGGCATGGGCGCGTGCGGTTCGCCGACTCTCTCAGGAATGACCGATCTCCATCGCCAGCTCGAAAAACGGATGGCGGAATTTCTGGGCTACGAAGACGCGATGCTTTTCAACAGCGGCTTCGGCGGCGCGCTCGGCTCGATCTCGGGGTTGATGCGAAAAAGCGACGTCGCGGTGATGGATAATCGTTCTCATCTCAGTCTGCGCGATGGCGCGGTCCTGGCGCGAACCCGGGTCGATCGGTTCGAGCACAACGATCCCGCTTCGCTCGATGCCGCTCTGGCACGCCACAAAACGAAACGGCGCCTCGTTATTGTCGAAGGGATCTATTCGATGGACGGCGACTTCGGCCAGCTCGATGCGCTGATTGACGTTGCCCACTCGCATGACGCCAGCGTCTTCGTCGATGAAGCGCATTCAATGCTCGCCTGCGGTCCGACCGGCCGCGGCGCGGTGGAACATTTCGGCGTGAACAAAAAGGTCCGGATTCTTTACGGCACGTTCTCGAAAGCGTTCGGCGCTCTCGGCGGCTTCGTCGCGGGCTCCAAGGAAATGCTCGATTACCTGCGGCTCTATGCCCATCCGTATGTTTATTCCTGCGCGCTGCCGCCGGTGGTCGTGGCCGCGATCCTGAAAGCGCTCGAACTCGGGGCAAGCCGGCCGGAGTTGCGCAAACGTCTTTGGGAGAACGCGGACTATTTTCACAAGCAACTCGACGCGCTTGGCGTCGATACCGGGAATTCGAATACCTACATCATGCCGATTGTGATCGGCGATCGTGAGCGGATGCATCGGCTGTGTCATGATCTGCGTTATCGCGGGCTCTGGGTCGCGCCGGTCGATTATCCAGCGGTGCCGGAGGATAAAATCTGTTTCCGTGCCTGCGTTACGGCGAATCACACCCGCGCCGATTTGGACGAAGCGCTCAACATTCTTTCCGACACGCTGCTGCCCGCCCGGAAACAGCACGCCCAGGTGGCGCGTTGAAGCGCGCGGGAAATTGAGGATGGTTTAATCCTATGGCGCAACGTTTCGTCTCGAATAAGAACGAGTCGGTTCGCATGTTCGAGAGCCGTTTCCTCGAATTTTTGTCGCACGTGCATCCGGCGACGCCGGTGGTGATTTACCTGCCGGTTGTCGCGTTCCTTCTCGATCTCGCTCTTCGACAACGCGCGCAGGCGATCGGGCTGGTCATCGGACTTTTCGCGCTCGGCATCCTCATTTGGACGCTGGTCGAATACACGATGCACCGCTGGGTATTTCATTACCAACCCACGAGCCGATGGGGCAAACAACTCCATTTTCTCCTGCACGGCGTGCATCACGATTATCCGAAAGACGCCAGCCGCCTGGTCATGCCTCCGGTCGTTAGCATTCCGCTGGCTTTGCTTTTTTGCGGAATGTTCTTCGTCGCCTTCGGACGTGTCGCGCCGGCCGCGTTCGCCGGATTCCTCATCGGTTATCTTTTTTACGACATGGTCCATTACGCGACCCACCATTTTTCAATGAAGCGCGGCGTTTGGCTTTGGCTGAAGAAATATCACATGCGCCACCACTACGATGACGATCATGTCGGCTACGGCGTGAGCTCACCGCTCTGGGATTATGTTTTCGGGACGCGCGCGCCGCGCCCGCACGCGTCACGCGATCTCGTAAGCGCTCCGAATCACTGACAGGCAGAGCGCCGCTTCGTCGAAACTCGCCCGCGCTTTTTCCGGCGAACGAAAGCCGGCCATCACATCGGGCAACATCGCGGTAAACCAATCCGCGTGATGCGATCCGGCGGAGAGCGCGCTTTCGAACCGAATCTCTTCGTCCCCGATCCTCAGCGTGTCGTCATCGATCGTGATCTCGCCCCGCTCGCCGACTAGTCGCATCGTGTTCCGGCGTTGTTCCGCGCGCCAGGTCAGAAAAATTCGGGCGCGTCCTTTCGGAAATTTGAGCGTCAGGGTGGCTTCGTCTTCGATTCCGATCGCTGCGCGATGCAACTCCGCTTCGCTGTCGCTCGGATTTTCTCCAAACCAATGGCGCGCGAGATAAATAGCGTGCCAGCCGTGGTCCATCAGAATCCCACCGCCTGCAATCGAGACATCGCGCCGCCAGTTCGGATGCTCTGGATCGATTGCCGCACAATCTTCGATTCGCAGCGTTTCAATCTGAACTTCGCGCAATCCGCCGATGGCGCCGGAATGCAATAGCTCCGTCGCGCGGCGAATGATCGGCGCATATTTCCAGTTATGGACGGGAATCACCGCGCGGCCTGCCTGCCGCGCGAGTGAACGCACGTCGTCGAGTTCCCGCGCGTCCAGCAACAATGGTTTCTCGCACAAAACATCCCAGCCACGCCGCAGCGCACCTCGCATCGGTTCGCCATGGAACGCGGGGGGTGTGCAAATATCGACAAAGTCGACGCCGCCGAGTTCGTCCATCGTTTCGAACGTCTGAACTCCGGGTATTAGTTCTCGCGAAGCGCGGCGTCTCTCTTCCGTACGATCGACAACGGCGACGATCTGCGCTTCGCTCGATTTCGCGTAGCCCGGCCAGTGGCCGTTGGCCGCGACCGCGCCGAAGCCGATAATCGCTCCTTGCCGCACGGCGCTACTCCGCTTCGAACCGGTCGAGGACCGCGTCGACTATCGCGAGGGCCGAACGTGCCTGGTCCGCGGTCAGAATAAGCGGTGGATGAACGCGGACGCGCGGCGTGTAACTCATCATGATCAACCCCTCAGCGAGGCAACGCTTGAAGAATTCGATGCAACGTTCCTTCGGCAGCAGCGCTTTCGTTTCCTGATCGGCGACAAGATCGAAACCGATAAGCAATCCTTTTCCGCGAACGTTGGCGATCGAGCGGCGCTTTTTTGCCAGCGCTTCAAAACCTTCGCGCAATAATCGCCCGACCTGCGCTGAGTTTTCGACCAGTTTATCGGAGAGGATCGTCTGGATCGTGACGAGCGCGGCCGCCGCCGCGAGCGGATTGCCGCCGTAACTTGACGACGACGCGCTCGGCAACGAGAACGGTTTCGCCGCCATGATCTCCTCGGTCGAAACGAGCGCGCTCACGGGATATCCCGACGCCATTCCTTTTCCGAGCGTCATAATGTCGGGCACCACGTCGTCATGATTGGATCCGAATAATTTTCCGGTGCGGCCGAAACCAGTGATCATTTCATCCGCGAGCAACAAGGCGCCGTACTCATGCGCCACGTCGCAAACCTCACGGAGAAATCCAGCCGGCGGCACGATGTTGCCGGCAGTTCCCTGAATTGGCTCGATCACGATCGCAGCCGGACGTCCGCTGATTTCCTCTTCGATCACGCGCCGCAAATTCCGGATCGCGTCTTCGCGGCATTCATCCGGCGAACCGTCGAATCGAGTCGGATCCGCGTACGGCGCGATGTGAAAACCGGGCGGCAGGGGACCGATGAGTGTCTTCCAATCGATGTCCGAGATCGGCAGGACCCCAGCGGTTTTTCCGTGGAATCCACCGGTAAATCCGACAACGTCGGTCCGCTTCGTGTAAGAACGTGCCAGCCGGATGCCGGCCTCGACTGCTTCGGCACCACCGCTGAAAAATTGGGTGCGCGAAAGTTGGCCCGGTGCGAGCTCCGCAATCAGCCTAACGAGTTCAGCCCGCGGCTGCGAAGTGAAACTGCCGACGCTGACCGCTTCGAGTTGCTTCGTGAGCGCGGCGACGTAACGCGGATGCGCGTGCCCGAGACTTGCGACGGAAACGCCGGCATTGAGATCGAGATAAGTTTTGCCATCAAGATCGGTCAACGTCGCGCCGCGACCCTGCGCGATTGCCAGCTTCGAGAGCAGCGCAATTGTCTGCACGCCGGGCGCGATAAATTGCTGCTCTTGTTCGAAGAGCGCTTCGGTTTGCGAGGCAGTTTCGGTCTTAGCCGGCATGGACACGTTTGGTGATGAAATCGGCGATCGCGTAGGCCGCGCGTTCGCGGCAGGGGGCGAATGACGGCCAATCGTTCAAATCGATCAAGGTCAATTCTCCCGTTGGCGACACGATAACGTCGCCGCCGAAAACATCGAGCCCGGCGACTGTGGCCGCTTCGTCTCCAAGTTTTTGAAGTTGGGCCGAGTCGAACGGGTACTTGCGAGCGTTGCCCGAATAAAACCAGTGGAAGAAGGCGCCGCCGGCGACCCCATAAAATTTAATTTCATCACCCGCGCGATGCGCCTGCAGCGCCGCCAGGTCGATTCCGCGCCGCGCAAATTCCGACAGGCCCGCGTCCAACCGGTCGCGAGAATCGATCCATTGCACGTCCGCGGTCACGGAAGCGTGAATGTCGCCGCGCTTTAGCCAAATGCCTTCAGCGAGATCGAGGCCGCGCAAATCCGGACTGCCTTCGGTCGAGACCAGATTCGTTTGTGGAAACGGCAACCGCGCCTCGACCATTAACGCCGGGAGCCGGTCGCGGTGCGTATTCAGCGCGGCTCGCGGACTGTTCATGATCCTCGTTCCGTTGCTTTCCCATTGCGCCAGATCTTCAAGCGCCGCGCGTCCCTGGCACATGGAGAAAACAAGCGTCGCGTCGGCGTGGGCGCCGTTTGCTTCCTCCAACGTCATCAGGTCGACCGCGAACTCGCGTTCGCGAAGCCGATGCGCGATCTGGTCGAGCAACATTGCGTCGTTCGATTGATGTCGACCCGGCGAATACTGCTTCTCGCGGTAGAGACCGAGAAGCCGTTTCATACCCCAGCCCTCCGAAGCAATCCTTCCGCCGCCGCAATATCCGAGCGACGATCGACGTCGACCGCCTCTGAAATTGGAATCCCGGCCAGGTCATAGCCGCGCTCGAGCAGGCGCTGCAAAAACTTGCGGAGCGCATCGATCCCATCGCGCCGCGCCGCCTCTGCTTCGCGGAGAACGATCGGGCGAACCGCGTACACTCCGGCTGTGGCGTATTCTCCGTCGCCGAAGGCCTCGATTCGGGAATCGTTGGCTTTCATCCGAACAAGGAGCGGTTTTTCATCATCGCCCGGAGACGTAAGCGCGAGCGTTATCGCGGCGTCGTGACGACGGGCGTGCTCGATGAAGTTCGCGTAACCGTTCGGACCGGTCACAGTGTCGACAGTGGAAAGCAGGAACGGTCCATCAGTTCCGTCCGCGGCGAGGACTTCGACGAGCCGGAGAAAGGTATGCATCGACGTCGGCGTCGTCTCGACGATCCAGCGGAGCGCGAAAGGCCAAGCGCTTTTGGCGACATGGTCGCGGACAGCCACCGAATCTTCGTTGATGATGACGACCACTTCCGACGCGCCCGCTTCCGCCATCGATCCCAAAACGTGCTCGATCAACGTTGTGCCGCCGATTCGCGTTAGCGGTTTTAAATCGGTTGGGTGCGCGCGCAACCGCTCGCCGCGGCCCGCTGCCAGCACACCTGCTCGAAGAGATCGATCGCTCATGCGAAAATTGGCGAAAGATTGAGAGCTCCGCGAAGATCAGCCAGAGCCCGGAGGCGAACGTCAACCAAAGACGAATCGGGACACTCGCGCGGCTCGATACCTTCCAGCCATGCCGTCTTCATTCCGATATGTTTCGCCGGCCGGACATCGCGATCGAACGAATCCCCGACCATCATGATCTCGGCCGGGTCGCGGCCGAGCTTTTCGGCGGCGTGAACAAAGATCGCCGGGTCCGGTTTCGAAACGCCGACCCGACGGGAATCGACAATCACAGACAGAAACGGCGCGTAACCGAAATCGGCGCACAAATTCTCGACATTGCCGCAACCGTTCGAAACCACGCCCAACTCAAAGCCGCGCTCCTTCAGCTCGGCCAGCAGCTGAACGTTAGCGATAACCGCCTTTCGCACGGGCCTGCTGAAACCGGCAACGAGTTTTTCCTGAAGCCGATTGCTCGTTAGGCCAAGGTGACCAAGCTGCCACTTCACATAGAGCGCAATCATTTGCTGGAAATCCGCGGAGGCGATGGTCTCATCCTGGTTAGCCCAGCGTTCGGCTTCGTCGAAAGCGCCGCGAAGCGTGTCGCGCGGTAGCTCCACTCCGGCGGCATGGTAAAGCGCAACAAACCGGTCGAGCCAATGCTGACCATCGCCGTCGAGCGTGCCGCCCATGTCGAAAAGGATCGCGCGAATCATTCGGCCGAGAGTTTAACTGAACCGAGGCTGGCGAGAAACCTTCGATCCGCCCTTCGTTGCCAAAGCCAGAGAAGAACAAAAGCCAGATTCATCGCCACGAGAACGAAAGCGAAAAACAAATCGATCCGGTGCAGGCAAACAAGGACGCCGACGGCAAAGAACCGGGTGTTATCCCCGAGAAAATTCCAACCGCGCACGAGCGGATAAAAAACTTCGCGATAAAGGATGCGGTCGTCTTCGCGGATACGACGGGCGCCAGCTCGGTCGGCCAGCGTCGCTTCCACTTTGCCATGGAGCCCCACGAACCAGCGCTGTATCCCAAAATAAGCGCGCACCAGCCAGCCAATCTGGAGCGGAACGTTTGTTGGCACCGGGGCCTCCACGGCTTGTCCTTTTGTAACGACGGCAATGTAGGAGTCGCGATGATACACGTACATCTGCGCGTGAATCGCTGTCGCAATTCCGGCGAGTAACATCCAGACGACAATTGATGTGCTCCATCCGCGATGAAGGAGATTCGCGCCGATCGCCACGAAGATAGCGACATGCGTGACGTATCCGCCGGCAGCATCGAGAACACGGCCGAGGTCCGTCACCTGTCCCGTCATTCGGGCGAGCTGTCCGTCGGCCGAATCGAAAATGCTGTGAAGAACAAGAAACGCGAAAGCGACGACGCCGAGGCATTCGTCGTAAAGGAGAGCGCCCGCCGCCATGCCGATGAGCCCGCCCGTAATCGTTAACCCGCTCGGAGTGATGCCGGTCGCCCGCGCGCCGCGCGCAATCAGCGAGCCGAGGGGTCGGAAAAAATAAACGTCCGTCAATTCCTCGATCTCGACGGATTTGAAAGCGAGATTTTTCTCGAAGGTGGAGTGGCCGTTGCGGGGCGTCACAAGGCCGTTGCTACTACTCGCTTTCCCGCCCTGCTCAAGCCAAGATTACAGCCGTGGGACAAATCGAAATCACCAAAATCGGTTCGGCGGCGGATCGCGACGCCTTCATCAAACTACCGTGGAAAATTTACCAGAACGATCCCGTCTGGGTGCCGCCTCTCTTGATCGAACGCAAGGAATTCATCGATCGCGAGAAGCATCCCTTTTTCGAACACGGCAAAGCCGAATTTTTCCTGGCCCGTCGCGAAGGCGAAGTCGTCGGCCGCATTCTGGTCAGCGACGATCCGAAGTACAATGCCCTGCACGGTTCGAATGTCGGCTGTTTTGGAATGTTCGAATCGATCGACGACCAGGCAGTTGCCAACGCACTCTTCGAGGCGGCGTCGAAATGGCTCCGTGACCTCGGCCGCGACGAGATCATGGGGCCGATCGATTACTCGACGAATTATCTCTGCGGGCTGCTCGTCGACGGGTTCCAGCATCCGCCGATGCTGCTGACGTCGCACAACCCGCCTCACTACAGCCGGCTCATCGAAGACTGGGGGTTTGGGAAGGTGATGGATTTTTTCGCATGGTGGTTCGCGGAGCCAGCCAACGCCGCGGCAAGGTTGCGAAAGCTTGCGGGCGCTCTAAAAAAACGCCCGGAAAAAGTTACTCCGCGCGAGATAAACTTGCGGGACATATCCGGCGAAGCGCAACGGATCCGCTCGATCTACAATCAGGCCTGGGCAAAAAACTGGGGCTTCGTCCCGTTCAGCGAAAAGGAATTCGCTTACATGACGAAAGAGATGAAGCCGCTCTTATTGCCAGATCTGGTCTGGCTCGCGGAGATCGGCGGCGAACCCGTCGGGTTCATTCTTTGCGTGCCCGATATCAATGTCGCTCTGAAAAAAATCAACGGCCGCCTCACGACTTTCGGTTTGCCGATCGGTCTCGGGAAATTGCTTTTTCTGAAGAACCGAATCAAGACCGTGCGCCTGGTCGCGCTTGGCGTTGTGCCGAAATTTCGCCGGCACGGAATCGCGGAGATGCTGGTGCTCCAGATCATTGAGAATGCGATGCTCAAGCGCGGATTCATCGGCGAATGCAGCCTGATTCTGGAGAACAACGTGATGATGAATCGCTTTCTCGAGGCGATCGGCGCGGAGAAATACAAAACGTATCGGATCTACCAGCGCAGCCTGGTTCGGGCCGGATGAATTTGCGCCGCGTCCTGATTCTCGCCGACGAGTCCGCGGATTGGATGGTGGCGGGGTTGCGGCAGCTGGATCGGCTTGCGTTGTCGATCGATGAATTCGCGGTCGAAAACAACGAAACGTCGCCCGTCTTGGTGGCAATTCTGTGGCGCGACGATCTGGATCAATCACAGCGCTGGGTTCCGATTCACCCGCGCCTGACAAAGGTGGCGTTTACCACCGACCTCGATAATCAGCCTTACGATCTCATTCTCAGCACGCGGCTGTTTCTTTATCGCAAAGCAATTGCGGGTTTGCTCGAGCAAGCGCGGTCATATCCGGCTCCGCAGCCGCCTTCGTGGGAGAATTTTTCGGAGGCGAACGCATTACGGGAACCGACGCGCGCCGGCGGTTGGGAATTCATCGCGGACGGCGAGCAGATCGACGATATCGAACGACGTTTTCTGCGCGGTAGCGGCAAATCGCAGGACGGTTTTGTCTCGCGTCATCTCAACCGCCCGATTTCGCGCTCAATCACTCGGTTGCTTTTGCGATTTCCTGCGACGCCCAACGGTTGGACATGGCTGATGTTTCCGATTCCGGTGGTGGCGGCCTTGGCGCTTGGACACGGAACTTACTGGTCGTTTGTCTGGGGACTGATTCTTTTTCAGATTTTCAGTATTCTCGACGGTTGTGATGGCGAAATCGCCCGAGCGAAATTCATGGAGAGCGAAAGTGGCCGGCGGCTCGACGACCTCTTTGACGTGTTCAGCAATATTCTTCTCGTCCTCGGCCTCGGCGTCGGATTGCGCAACGCGCATCCGCGTTTCGCCTGGCTTTTTGTGGCGGAAGGCGTCGTCGGGGCGGGATTGATCGCGATCAATGAGTGGCTCCTTGCGCGCCGAAATCTGGCAACCGTCGCCACGGCGACAAACGACTCGTTAGGCGACGCGCTCTATCCGCGTCATCGGGAGTTGGTCGAGCGTTCCGGGCTTCTGGTTCTGGGAGAAAAATACGCATCGCTTCTGATGCAGCTCACCAAACGTGATGTGGCCGTGCTCTTCTTTGTTTTTCTCGCGCTTATCGGATTGCCATCGTTGATTTTGCATCTGCTGCTTTTGGTTAGCGCGGTCAGTCTAATCCTTGCCGTTCGAGCTCGGCGCGCCAGCTGAAAGCCGCGCGGATTTGCAGAAACAAGGAGCGGCGGTTTACAAACCGCCGTGGGAAAGAGGGCGGTTTGGAAAGCGCTCCTCCTTGGAAGAAACGCGCGTGCGCACTTCTTCTTCCGCTCTCGCCAGCATCTCGGGCGTATCGACGTCCTGCCACCAGGCGTCGCCGATATCGATCGCGAGCGCGTTGCCTTCCTCGGCCATCAGACGAACGCCGTCAGCCAGGCTGCAATCGTCATTTCGCAAAACGCGCCGCAAATATTCGAACACCGTTTCCGGGCAAATGAAAATGCCGGTGTCGATCGCGTTGTAATCGTCGAGCTTCTTTCCGATCGCGATCAACTGGTTGGCCTCGGTCCGAATTTTCATCGCATCGTCCAGATCGAAAATGGACGCGATCTTTCGATCGATCGCGAGATTGAGCCGCGTGGGATCAGCGGACTGTAAAAGCGAATCTAAAATTGACGGCTGAAAAAGATGGTCGCCCATCGCGAGGAAAAAGGGAGACCGCACTTTCCCGGCCGCCATTAGCAATGAAACGCCGTTTTGCTTCTGCCACTTTGGATTGGGAACCGGGTGAAATTGCATGTGGCCGGGCAGCAAGGGAGCTACGGCCGCGGCCAGTTCTTCTCCGTTCGGTCCGACGACAGCGTGAATCCGCTGAACCCCTACTTTGTCGAACGACTCGATCGCGTAGGAAATCAACGGCCGGCCGCCAATCGGAATAAGCGGCTTGGCAATCGTCTCGGCCGAGCCGCGCAGACGCGACCCGGTCCCCGCCATGAGAATAACCGCGTCGCTGACCTTCAATTCGGCAACCGGTAGTATTTCTTCAGGCTCCAGAGACGGACGCGCTGCGGCAGCAATCGAAAAATGATGGGCGCGATGCCGGCTTGAAATGTCCCGCCGACCGTTGCGCGCGCCGGCGGATTTTTCGCGTCGATCAATTTCGCGATGTGGCGCGCGACCAAATCCGGCCCGGGCGCTTCCTGCATGTTTTGATCGACGACGCGCCAGGCGTGTTCGACCAGCTCAGTGTAGCGCGGGTCGCCGCCATCGGTTCGCGCGACGGCGTCATTGAAGCTGGTTCGAATATCAGCCGGCTGAAGATCGATCACGCGTATGTCCGATTCGCCCACTTCGAGTTGGAGCGACATAACGAACGAGGCCATGGCGGCTTTGGCCGCGTTGTACGCGGCCATGAATGGAACCGGGATCCGTGAAGCGAGAGACGTGACGTTGATGATGCGGCCGCCGCCGTGATTGCGCATCGACTCGAGGGCGAGCCGGCAAAGCTCGATGTGCGCAAAAACTAGGGTTTGGAATTGGGCTTGAATTGCGTCCGCGCTCAAGTGTTCGCCCGGGCCGAAGTGGCCGCTCCCCGCATTGTTGATGACGACGTCGAAGTTTCCCGCTTCGCGAAGCGCAACGCGAAAGGTTTCGCCTAACGAGACGTTGTCGCTTAGGTCCATCCGCACGGGATGCAGTCGGGGCAATTGCGGAAGGCGTGCCGGATCGCGCGAGGTGCCCCAGACTTCGTCGCCGCGTTCGGCCAGGAGTTTAGCGGCTGCGAGACCGATGCCCGAGCTCGCGCCGGTGATAAAGATTCGTTTCATTCCAAGGAGCGGCGGTTTCTAAACCGCCGAGGAGAAGAGGGCGGTTTGGAAAGCGCCCCTCCTTGATGTGTAGCCGCGTTCATGTGTGAGTTTCCCGGCGTCGTTGAAAAAGCCAAGCCGCTCCATAGATAATTAGGAACACTAGAGCGGCCACGACTTGACCGGTCATTCCGTCGAACAAGAACCGGCAGGTCGCCGCAGGAATTGCAGCAATCACGGCAGCCAGCAACGGCCGACCAATGTCGCCCCATGGATTTTGCCAGCGAAAAACCGTCCGCAACGCGCGATACCGTAAAATTCCCTGCAACACGTACGGCAACAGGATCCCGAACGCAGCCCCGGTCACGCCGAAGCGGCTGATCAACCACAGATTCGCCGTGAGCGCGACTACGCACGTGATGATCGAGTTCATCAAGTTCAGCCGCGGCTTTTGCACCATGATGACGGTCTCGGCCAGACTGACGAATGCGTTTGTGGCGCACGCCAGCGCGACGATACCGAGCCAGACGCCGCCCTGGCGAAATATCGCGCCGTAAATTCCGAGAATCACCGAGCTCGCCGACGTGAGCACGGCGACGAGCGGCAACAGAATCCAAAGCATCCATTGCGATACGCGAGAAAACGCGACGGCGGCGTGCTCCTGATCGCCGTCCGCCGTAAGGCCGGCGACGACGGGGGCGAAAATCGGGTTGAACGCCTGGTTGAGTTTGCGCAGGCCGCCGGCGACTTCGACACAGGCGCCGTAAACGCCAAGCGTCGTGAGCGTGACGCCAGGCGCGCGCCCGACGAAGAAACCGAGCATGACGACGTCGAGCCGGACGATGACCGAGTTCAACAAATCGTAGGTGCTGATTGGCGCGGCGTAGGTCAGGAGCCGGCGCGATTCGATGGAGAATGAAAACGGGATTGCGCGCTTCGGCGCAGTGCGAAAGAGCGACGCCGCCAGAAAGAGGGCCACGATCCCGGACGCGCCCATGCCAACGATGACGGCGATCTCGGGACCGAACGTTCTGAGCCCGAGCGAAAGGGCGATGAGAAATGCAATAGTCGTCACGATCGTCTCGGTGATTCCGCGCGAGAAAATATCGTGGCGCATCACTTTCATTCCGCGAGACACCGCCGTGTTAATGCGGTACAGCGCGATAACCGGCATGGCGCAGAACATGACCGAGAGCGCATCCGCCATGTCGTGATCAAGCCCAAAACGAGCGCCGAGCAGTCGGACCGTGGCGATCGAAATGGCCGCGAGCAGTGTGCATTGACCTACAGCGAGAAAAACCACGAGCCGAAAGAGCGAGCAGCTCCGGGCGCGGTCGCCAGCCGCTTCGGCGCGCGCGATGAAAGTGATGATCGTGTCGTCGAGCCCGAAGATTCCGATCTTGCTCACCAGGTCGGTCGTGGCCCACGCGACCGAAAAAACGCCGAGCGCCGCTGGTCCGAGAAGCCGCGCGACGAGGAAAGTGAACACGCCGCGAAAATTCGAAGCGAGCATTGCAATGAAATTTGCCCAGGCGCCGCGTTTCAATTCAGGCCCGGGGTCCACCCGATGGATGACTCCACCGGGCGGCGTAATCGGCCGCAGCATTGTTTCGACGGCAGTCATGAGACGACGAAGAGCGCACGCTTCATCGGCGGCCGCGCGGATGACTGCCGACGATCAACCCGTCCTGCATTTCGTGGATCCAATCGCAGGCCTCCGCGATTTCCGGATTGTGGGTCACGAGGAGGAGCGCTTTGCGTTCTTCCTGGACGATGCGCTGAAGTAACTCGAAGGCGCGGCGCGAGTTCGCGCTGTCGAGATTTCCGGTTGGCTCGTCGGCGAGGATGACGCTCGGATTATTTGCGAGAGCGCGGGCGACGGCCACGCGTTGCTGTTCGCCGCCGGAAAGATGACGGCTTGGCCGTGTCGCTTTTTTTCCGAGGCCGACTTCATCGAGTAAATATTGGGAGCGCTCCAGCATTTCGGGTTCACTCAGCCGATTGAGCCGCCGCATCGGGATCATGACGTTTTCCTGAGCGGTAAAATCTTCGAGGAGAAAATGGAACTGAAAGATGAACCCAAGAAGCTCGTTTCGTTTCCGCGCCAGGGCATCGTCGACCAGCTGCGAGACCGGTTCGTTTTCGATTGTGACCCAACCGCTGTCTGCCTGGTCGAGCAGACCGAGGATGTAAAGCAGCGTGCTCTTGCCGCAACCCGACGGGCCGACCACGGCGTGGACGGTCCCGCGCTCGAGCTGCAACGACACGCCGCGCAACGCGTGCACGCGATATTCGTCTTCGCCGAGATAGCGCTCGATCCCTTCGCAGCTGAGTGAGACTTCCGTCTCCATGAATTTTAAGGTAGCCACACTCGCCACGGCAGTGAAACCTTTTCGCGCCGTTCGCTTCGCTCCATGGATTCGCCGCGCCCGCAACTTCTCATTCTGGCCGATGCTCCCGGCGCGCTGGTGGAGTTGTTCGGTATTTCGATGTTGGAACGGCTGCTCCGAATCGCGCAGCGGCTCGGATTCCGCGAAGCGTTGATTCTCTCGAAGACGCCGGGTGAAATCGCGGCGCACGTTGCGAAACCATCCTGGGCGCGTGCGGCAGTTACGGTCGACGTTCGTCCTCGGGAGGCAGATCCGGTTTTGATTAACGACGTTGCACCAGGGGCTGAGCGCATCCTTCTGATTTCAGCCGGTTTTTATTACGACGCGCGTCTGCTGAAAGCGCTGAGCGAAACAAACGCGACTACTTTGCTGGTCGACTCGGCGCCGCCACCGCAGAACGCGCCGCTTTGGAAAACCGATGGCGTTGAGTTTCGTGGCGCGGCCTTGCTCGAGCGCGAGTGGCTTGCGGGACGCCATTACAATCTGTCTCTTTTCGATCAACTATCTTCGGAATCCGCGAACGGGCGCGTTCAGGTTTGCGACGCCGCGACGGAGCCGACCTACGTCACCGCACTTCGCAAACATGTCCGGCCGGTGTTCTTTCCCGCCCCCACGCTGGACCTAATCGAGCTCGCCGAAAAATATCCGCGAGACGTATCGCAGAACGGCGTCCTCGATTTCCCCGGTTTTTGTGATTCGCCGATCGAAGATTGGATCGTGAAGAAAATCTGTCACACCGCGATCCGTCCGAATCAGGTGACGTTCGCGACGATGCTGATCGGCCTTGGCGTGACCGCATTATTCGCGACCCATCATCTGTGGTGGGGAGTGGCGCTGGCCTACGCGATCGAAGTGCTCGATGGCGTCGACGGCAAACTTGCGCGCATAAAAGTCGAGACGACGACTGCCGGCGAATGGGAGCATGAAGTCGATTACGCCATCGAATTATCGTGGTGGACGGCCATGGCTTTCCACTTTCGCGCGGCTGGACTCGCAAACGCGTATTGGTTGCTCGCCTTGTACGTCGTCTCCGACCTGGTGGATCGTCTGGCGAAACGCGCGGTCAAACAAAGGGTCGGCCGCAACTTGGACGACGTCTCGAACTTCGACCGGTTCGTTCGCTGCATCGGCGCGCGGCGCAACATCAACATTTGGATTCTGATCGCCGCCCTCGCGCTCGGCGATGCTGTGAACGGCTTTGTTCTGATTTGCTGCTGGGGCGCGGCGACTGCCATCGTGCATGTTGTTCGGGCTGCACGCATCAGGCCGCTGAGCGCCAAAGGCGCAACATCATCCTGAGCCTGGGGCAACGCCCCAGGTGTTCGATGCACGAGATTTCCATGAGCGCTGAAAGCGCGATTCAATTCTTCTCTGCGCGCAATGCGTCTGACTCGCGCTTTCAGCGCTTGTGGGCAAAAAAATTAGTTCTGCCCCTGGGGCGTTGCCCCAGGCTTTGAACTGAATGAGCGCCGTTGGCGCTCTCGCTCGTTAAACCGAGGCGGGTTGAACTGGCGGAGTGGGGGCGGCTGGCGCCGATGGTTCCGTTGAACTCAACGCCTGCTTAATCAATCCTGGAATTCGTTTCGCGCGGTTGAGGACTTCCTTCGAGACCAAACTTACCGGTTTCTGAACGAGCAACGATGTGCTCACCGCGCAATAAACGCCGCACCCTTCCTGGCAGGTTTTCTTGCGATAGTGCGCGTGCAGATCCTCCGGCGTCACATCCATGATGTGTTTGTCGCCGTGCACCATGCTGCACTCCCAGAATTTTCCCTGGGCCGAGACGAAGAAAAGTTTGTAACCGGCGGTGCAGGTCCAATCGACCGGCTCATTCCGGAGCAAACTTTTCTGGTATTGAAGGATCGCCTCGTTCGTATGGATTTTTTCACCGCGCCGTTTCCGGTCGATCATCGAATCGATGAACGCCTCGAGTTCCGCCTTGTTCCCGCGCTCAACCCGAAACCGGCTCAGTGGATCGGCGTGAACAAGCCGCACCTCGGTCGGAATCCCGCGCGCTAAACCCGTTTCGAGGACCGCCTTCGATTCCGGTAACGTATCCGCGCAAATAACGCCCGTGATGTGCAAGCTGATCTTCGAATCCTTGAAGTAATCGAGCTTCGGTAAAATCGTCTTGAACGATTTCTTCGTGATTGGACTCGGCGTCATCCGGTCGACGCTGATCTGCATTACCTGGAGGCCGGCATCTTCGAGTTCCTTCAACAACTTTCGCGTCAGCAAAAACCCGTTCGTAGTAAGGCTGGTAGCGAACCCGAGCTCGCGGCAGTAGCGCACGATCTCGACCACGTTCGGATGCATGAGCGGTTCGCCGCCCACGAGCGCGATCCGCATCGTTCCCAGGTCGCGGATTTTTTTGATCCAGAGCTTGAGGTCCTCCAGCTTCGGGTGCGGCCGCGAGTTGTCGTATTCGGTGCAATAAGAGCAGTCGAGGTTGCACCGGTCCGTCAGATAAATGGAACACTGCATCGGCTTGCGATCGAAGAGGCGCTTGCCCGATTCGAGCAGATTGAAGCCGGAAAATTCCCGGCCGATTTTATCGAGGACGTTCATTGGAGTCTGCGGGCTCCGAGTTTAAAGGGAAAGAGCGCTGCTGTCATGCTCTTCTGTGGCCGCTTCTTCTGTAGCCGTCGCGCTGTGGGCGACGCAGCCGATGGGCTAGATAAGTCTCCTCCCGCGCGACCCACAGGGACGCGGCTACAAGAAGACTACGCGCTGGAACCGCGCAGGGTGGCGACAGGCGCCAGCTGAGCGGCGCGACGGGCGGGGACGTAGCTGGCGATGAAGACGGCGATAACCGCGAGGATCGTGGCCCAGAAATAATGGTGCCAATTCCAGGTCACGAGAAAATGGTTTGCGTAAAGAAGACCGCGGACCTGGATCGGAATTTTGGAGACGCCCCAGGTGAAAAGCGCGCCGAAGAGGCAGCCGATCACAGAGCCGGCGGCGGCGATCATGGCCCCTTGCCAGAGGAAGATCGCCGAGATGTCGCGGGCGCGGTAACCCATCGAACGGAGGATCGCGATCTCCTTCATTTTCGAGAGGACCGACATGGTGAGGACGTTGAAGATGCCGAATCCGGCGAGAAGAATGATCAGCGCGACCGTGATCGCGGCGGAAACGCGAACCGCCAGAAAAAGTTGGAGATTCGCTTCCTCGCGGTCCTGCCAGCTCTGCGCTTCATGTTGAAAGAGCGATTCGAAAGCGCGGGCGACGGCGGGGGCGCGCTCGGGATCGCGCAGTTTGTAAACGATCATCGAAGCGGCGAAAGGTTTTCTCAGCAGCGTTTGCGCGACGCGGACATGGCAATAAACGCGGACTGCGTCGACGACGCCGACGCCGCTCCGAGCGGTTGCGGCAATGGCGAAGCGGCGATATTCGCCGCCGGGTGAAAGCAACTGGATGGCGTCGCCGGGCACCACCTGGAGCGCGTCGGCCAACCGGGAACCGATGATCACAGCATTCGGATTGTTGCGAAAATTATCGAGATCACCGGCGGTCAGTTGCTGCGCGAGATTTGTGGTTTGGAGATGCTGGACCGCATCGATTCCGAAAAGATCGACGGTCGCATTATCAAATCCGGCGCGGGCGCTAACCGTCCCGCGCAACACCGCGGAGCAGGACGCGACATCGGCGAATTGCCGACTCACGCGCATGATCTCGGGCGCGTTCGAGATTCCATCGAGCGAATGCCGGCGCGGCTGATCGGGATTGCGGACGTTCTTGGGCGGGACAAGCAGGCCAGTCGTGGCGTTTTGAAAACGCGAACGCAAAAGAAGCGCGCCGTTGCTGCCGAGAGTCGAATCGATAAAATTTTTGGCGAACCCCTGGGTCTGCGCCTGGGTGCAGATGAAAATGGCGACGCCGAAAACCACGCCGAGCAAGCTCAGAACAAACGAGCGCTTCCGATGGCGCAGAAACCGAAGCGCGATGTAGAGCGGCGGCGTCACTGGACATTGACGCGTGGTGTGACCTTCGAAACGCGCGTGCGCACCGGTCGGCCTGGCCGCAATTTGTCCTGATCAGAGAGGACGACCCGGCCGCCTTCCGCGACGCCATCCAACACTTCCGAAAAATCGAGGGTGCGGTAACCGATCTTGACGGTGCGGGATTGAACGATGCCGTGCTTAACGACCAACGCTTGATCAACCAGCAGCGCGCGGGTCGGAATCAGAAGAGCGTCGGGATGGCTGCCGGTGATGATGTTCATCTCGCCAGTCATCCCGGCCATGAGGTTCTCCGGCGGATCCTCGAGATCGAGGACGATCGTGTAACGCTGCGTTTCCACGTCGGCTGCTGGCTGGATCGCCGCCACCTTCGCGCGAAAGGTCCGGCTTCGATAAGCATAAACCTGCACGATCGCTTCCATCCCGGCCTTCACTTCGCCGACGTCTTCCTCGTCGACTTCGCCTCGCACATAATTTTTCCGGGAAGAAACCGTGAACAATTCGGCGCGCTCCGCGACCAGTTCGCCGTCGATTGTCTTGATGCCGGTTAGCAATCCGTCCATCGGCGAACGGATCTCGGAATTTTTCATCTGGGCCTCGAGTTTCTTCGCGGTTTCATCGAGCGCAGCCAAATTTCGATCGCGCTCGATCCGTTCGGTCTCGACCAGGGCTTTGAGCCGGTTCACTTCGCTTTTCGCTTTTTCAAACTCGACTTGTGGGACGTTGCTCAACCCGGTCAGTTTCTCGAGCCGGCTTAAATTATCCTGCGCAACCTTCAGCGCTTCCGTGGAAGGCAACGGCAATTCTGCTCGCTGCTGCGCGGCCTGAAGATCGGCGCGCGCTTGTTTCAATTGCCGCGCTGTCAATTCGTCCGCGATCGTGGCCAGCAATTCGCCTTTCTCAACACTGCGTCCAATCGCGCCGCGTCCTGCGGAAAGCGCTTCACCGAGTTGAATGAATCCTGAGTTTTGGGCGCGCACAGGAATGACCAGCGACGGCTCAATCCGGACCGTTCCGTAAACGGCCGAAATCGCAGTCCCCCGCTGGACGATCGCGACCTCAGCGATGGGCAGCGTCGTAAAATAAATGAGCGCGAGGATCACCAGCACCGCGGCGATCCCGGCAAGGACGAGATTTTTCGAGGCCCGAAACTTCAACGGCTGCAACTAACGCACCTTTCCGCTGGTGTCGTTTGAAAACTGAAAGTAGCGGCCGGTCGCGCGATCCCATTCAGCCCGGGTGATGTTTTGCTGGTAAGCAGCGGCGAGAAGCGCGCCTTTGGTTTCCAAAAAGCTGCTTTCGGCGGTGCGGAATTCGAGCTGCGAGGAAAGGCCTTCCGTCAGAGTGTGCTGGACGACGTTGACGTTTTGCTCGGCGCCAGAAACGGCGGCGTTGAGCGATTTCCACCGGCTTTCGATGGCGCGGAAGTTGTTCGCGAGCCGTTTCAGATCGAGCGCAGCATTGGCCTCCAGTTGGCGCAGGGAAATCTCATTCATCTCGCGAATGGCGCGCTGCCGCGCCACCTGGGCGCCTATCCGGCCGTTGTCGATGACTCGCCAAGTGTAGGCAATGCCGCCCGCGATTTCAGAGGAAAGAACGTTGTCTGAACTGCGAGCCGACCCGGTATTCGCAGTGTGAATGGTGACCGGAATGCCGAGCCCGGAAACGACGGCGTCGACCGCGGGATAATATTGGGCTTCGATGATTCGCTGGTCTTCCTCAGCGGCGCGAACCATGAGCCGGGCGAGCTGGAGATCGGCGCGCTGCGAGAGCGCGGCCGATGTTTCCGAAGCGACATCGTAATTGATTGCGGCGAATTGCAGTTGTCCCTCCGGCCGCACCGCTTCGTCGGGATTTCCCATCGTGGTCGCGAGGGTAAGGAGCGCGCCTACATAACCGCGTTGGGCCTCGTGGATATGCGGCTCGATCTCGCGCTCGAGAAGTTGCGCGCTCATGATCGCGGCGCGGTCGGTCTGCCCGGCGCGATAACGATCCGATTGAGTGGTGACATTTTGGGCGAGCCGCTCCCGCTGGGCTTCACCGAGGCTGCGAAGCGATTCGTCGTAGAGAGCGGTATAAAAAGCGAGGCGCGTCGTGTGCAGATTTTCGACGACAGCGACATTTAAGCGTTGCTGCGCGATCAGAACCTCGATGTTGCCGCGGCGGAGTGAAGCCGGAATCGCGGCGTCGAACAGCGGTTGGGAAAAAAAGCCGCGCGCGAACGCGAAGGGCCGGACCGGCGGTTCGTCCGCACGTTTGCCGCCTTGGACGCCTGCCGGCACTTGCATCCTTACGTCGGGAAAAGCGGTGGAACGAAAAACGAGACGCCGCCCCGCTGCTTGTTCGAGCGCGAGCCGCGCCTGCACGATCTCCGGATTTTTTTCCAGCGTGCGGGAAAGGGCGGCGTCGAGGGTGATGGCATTTGCGTGGGCAGTGCATAGGAACGCGCACGCTACGAACAACAGCGTCTTCTGTAGCCGTCGCCCTGTGGGCGACGCCAATGTGGGAGGGGCCTTTGCGCCCCGATCGGTCGCGGCACAAAGGCGGCTTCCACCTTCGCTTCGCACAGCGAAGCGGCTAGAGAAGAATTTCATCGGCCGCCTCCCAAGGTTGACGGGGGCGCGGCGATGTCTGCGACAGCTTTCGATCCTGGCGGGTTCTTCGTGACTTTCGGCGCGAAGCCTAACGAATCGGGTTCGCGCGCGGTGGCGCGGGCGAGTTTTGCCAGAGCAACATTGTGCAAATAAATCGCGCTCAGCCGCGTCGTCCGAGTTCGAGTAACATCGGACGCGGCCTGCAGGACATCGAGCTGCGTTCCAAGGCCCGCGCCCAAATTCGCCTTCGCGATTTCAAGCGCTTCGTCTGCGTTTTGCACGTTCCGCGTCTCCGATTGCAAAACGCGATCGGCCTGCTGCAGATCGAGAAACGCGCTGCGCACATCGGACGAGACCGAAAGTTTCGCCGCTTCCAAGGCATACACGGCCGCCTCGCGACGGCCGCGTGTCGCCTGCATTTTGCCGCGGGTCGCATAGCCATCAAAGATGTGCCAGGTCGCGTTCAGGCCGACGATGTACCCGTGATTGAATTCCGGACCCACGGTGGGGTCGCGTTCGCTATAGACTTCGTAACCGGCGAATGCTTCCACCCGTGGCCGCGTTTCGCTTCGATCCAAAACCAACTGCGCATCCTCGATCTCGACATCGATTTGCCGGGCACGAATTTCGGGCCGGGTCACGTCGGCGTAAGCGAGACATTCGGTGAGATCGGGATGCTTCGGCGCATATTGCAACTGGCCGGCCGCTTCGGCCGCGACCGGTCTCCCCGAAGCATCCACGCCGATTAGCTGACCGAGCCGCAGCTCTGAATTTTGCAGGCGCGTCTGCGCGTCGATCAATTCCGGCTGCTCATTCGCAAGCGCAACTTCAGCGCGGCTGACATTCAGCGAACCTACGATTCCCGACGCGAACCGCTCCTTTTGCGTGTTCAATTCCTGTTGATAGACGCCCACCGACTGTTCGCGCACGCGGATCTTTGCCCGATTGAGGAGCACGTCGTAAAACGCCAGTCGCACATCCATCGAGACCCGATTGACCAGCGCCTGATATTCGAGCGCCCGTTTTTCCTCGTTCAACCGCGCGATGGTCAGCTGGCTCGAGATCGCACCGCCGGTGTAGACGTTTTGGACCACGCGCAGCGACGCTTCGTAATCGTCCGACCGGAGCTGCGAAGATTCTACGCGTTCTCGTTTCCGGAGCAGACCGGTGGAAACCACACCCGGCAAAAATCCGGCGCGCGCCTCGGTCACACCGCCCCTGGCGGCTTCGAGTTGTTTCGCCGCCATCAGGATTTCCGGGTTCTGCTTTCTCGCGGTGGCGACCGCTTCATCGGCAGTAAATGCGGGTCCGGCCTCGGAAACGCCCGCCCCCAAGCCCGAAGCTACCAGCATAATAACCGCCCACTTACAACGGCGCATCCATCCTATCTCACGTCTGGGGGGCGGCTTTATCAACAAAATTCCCATAACGTCACGAGGGAAGACCCCTGCTTATGGTCCGCTCAGGAAATTGCCAGCGGCATATTGCATCGCCGCGCATTTGTTCTATGATGCCCACCTTTCCGCCTTGCCGACCCCCTGGGCCAGCGGTTATTTTCGTCTTTTCCTGCAATGAACAAAATCAGAATTGCCGTGGTCGGGGTCGGGAACTGTTTCAGCTCGCTTTTGCAGGGAATCAATTTTTACGGCCTGCCATCAAAAAACGGTTCCGCCGATATCGGGCTCATGCATCGCAGGATCGGTCCATACGAACCGCAGGACATCGAGGTCGTGGCTGCGTTCGACATCGACCGCCGCAAGGTCGGCCTCGACGCCGCGGAAGCGATTTTCGCCCGGCCAAATTGCACCAAAGTTTTCTGCGACACCATCAAGCCGACGGGTGCGATCGTCATGATGGGCTGTGTGTTCGACGGTTGTGCCGAGCACATGAAAGATTACGGCGCGGACCGCACGTTTCTTCCGTTGGAAAAGGAATCGACCCGCGAGCAGATCATCGAGGAGCTGAAGAAATCCGGCGCGGAGATCATGGTGAATTATCTTCCCGTCGGTTCCGAGGAAGCGACCCGTTTTTATGCGGCGTGCGCGCTCGAAGCCGGCCTCGGGTTCGTCAATAACATTCCTGTTTTCATTGCGAGCGACCCGGTTTGGGCAAAACGTTTCGCGGACAAGAACCTTCCGATTGTCGGCGACGACATCAAAGCGCAAATGGGCGCGACGGTCTTGCATCGCACGATCGTGGATTTGTTCCGGAAGCGGGGCGTGAAAGTCGAGCGCACTTATCAACTGAACACCGGTGGCAACACCGATTTCCTGAACATGCTGAACCGGACCCGACTGGCTTCGAAGAAAACATCGAAGACCGAAGCCGTGCAGTCCGTCATTGGCGATCGGCTCGCGGACGAAAACATTCACATTGGCCCAAGCGATTACGTTCCGTGGCAGAACGACAACAAGATTTGTTTCATCCGGGTCGAGGGAAAACTCTTCGGGGACGTGCCGATGGAATTGGACGTGAAACTTTCCGTGGAAGATTCGCCGAACTCAGCCGGCGTCGCCATTGACGCGATCCGCTGCTGCAAGCTCGCGCTTGATCGCAAACAGGGGGGCGTCCTCCATTCCGCCTCCGCCTATTTCTCGAAACATCCGCCCCAGCAGATGACCGACGACGACGCCCATCGCAGCGTCGAAGAATTCATCGCCGGGAAGCGCGCGAGTTAGTCTTCTGTAGCGCGTCGGCCTGCGGACGACGTGATCGTCCGCACTTTTCAATTTGTCATGTTGAGCGGAGCGAAACATCTCTGTTCATTTCGGGCTCCCAGCGCGCGGAAATGGTCAGAGATTCTTCTCCCGCTTAGCGGGATCAGAATGACAATCTGGGTCGCCATGCGGGGACGTGAGCGCGCGCACGTTATCCGTTCGATCCCGGCGCGTCCCACAGATACGCGGCGCAAGGAAGCGGCAACGCTCGCAATCGTTCCCATTCCGCTTCCAATTCTTCGGCGGTGTAGGGCAAGAATTTCCCAAGCGCTGTCGCAAAAATCCCCGCCTGGACCTTGAGCTTCGTGATTTCGCGAACCGCTTTCCAATACGCTGCGATTTGCGGCCGATAGCGTTGCCTCAGTTTTTCGGCATCGGCTGGCGAGACGCGGTTGGTTTTCCAGTCTACGAGCAGGCATTGGTTGCCGTTCGGATCGACCAACAGAAGATCGATAACCCCTTCGACGCAGGTGCCAGCGTCCATGCGCCAGAGGAACGGGAACTCGGTGTGCACGATCGCGTCCGGCCGCGCGACAAATTGCGCGAACGAAGAGTCGGGGGATTGATCGATAAAGAGTTCCCACTCTCGCGCGGACCGGGGCACGTCCGGCGAACTCGACTCGATCGCGGCGAACGCGGTTTGCCATTGCTGCCGGCCGGCGGTCCAGGGGAAATGTTGAAACAGAGTGTGCCACCAGCTTCCGTAGAGCGTCGCTGCATTATCGGCGAGAGAACGAAGAGGCCGGGGTGCGAACTTGCCCCCATCTTCCGCCGGAGACTCGCCCGCTTCGTTGTAAGCGCTCGGGTTCTGTTTGCGGATGAACTCGGAAGCGCGCGTGCGAGCGCGGGCCAGTATCTTGTCTGAGAGTGGCGGCAACTCGGATGCGGTGGTGTCGCTTGCCGTGCGATGTTCTTCCCAACTCGCCCGCGTGTCGGGACAGGCATTCGGTGCGTCCGGCAGAGCATCGAGGATTTGAATGCTCGACTCGCCGTGATCGCCGCGAAGAAATTTCAGCTGCGAATAATCAGCGGCGCGATCTGTCTTGGGCGAAAAGAGACTGCGATCGAGTGCGAGCACAAGCGTGTGACGAGCGCGCGTCAGCGCGACGTAGAGCAGGCGTTCCATTTCCTGGCGACGCAACCGTTTGTAAGCCTCCTTGATTTCCGCCTCGCGGTCTTCCTTGTGGAGCGCGGCAAGAATTTCATCACTGCCCGGAACACGGATCAGCGACGGATAGCTCGGGGATGGCTCTCTGATCTGTCGCCCAAGAAACGGCACGATGACCGCATCCCATTCCAGCCCTTTGGCTTTGTGGGCGGTAATGAGTTGAATCGCGTCCTCATCGGATAACCGGACGGTGCGCTGATATTCCATTTCGCTGCGCAACCGCTCCGCGAAATCGGCGAGCCGCGCGCCGCTCGCTCCGGCCTGAGCGGCTTGCGTAAGGAGGGCGTCGAGATCGCCGAGCGAATCCTTGAAGTCGTCGACGGGCAAGGCAGCCAGCCGCGCGCGCAAAGCCGTGCGCGCAATAATTTGCTCGGTCGCGGCGAAAAGCGGTAACTCTCGAATCGATTCACGTAGCGAGGCGAGCTCCGCCAGGGGCGACCCGATTACGCCTGAAGTCCCCGGCGATTTTTCAATCTGGAAGCGCGCCCCGACACGTTCGGCAAAGACCGCAAGATCATGATCGGACAGCCCATACACCTCTCGCAGAACACCAACGATTTCGTAGTGGTTCTGCGGCTGGACCATGATCGTGCAGAGCGCGGTCAGCCAAGCATACGCCGGCGAATCGGCGCGCAGGTCGTTCTCAGATTGTACTTCAATCGGCAGACCGACGCGGCGCAGAACAACGGCCATGGTATTCAGCCAATCTTTTCGCGGGCACAGAATCGCGACGTGCCGCCAATTCCGGGCCCGCAATTTTTCCGGACCGCATTTCTTTAGCCAGGCGGCAAGTTGCTCGGCTTCGATGCGCGCGATTTGGCGATCTTTTGGTTTGTCTATCGCTTCGAGCAGGGACGACCCAAGCGAAACCTGGATCACTTGACCCGGGAGAACGCTGGGCCGCGGTTGCAGCTCCACAAATTCAACCTGACCGGCCCCGCCATCGAGGATGTGGCGGAAAGTGTCGTTGATGAAGTCGATCTGGCGCTGGTTGAGCCTGAAGGTGACGGAGAAAGTCAACGGATCGCCCGCCTCTGACCTAACGAGTGCTTCATGCACGCGGCGGTAGTGCGCGAGATCGGCGCGATCGTGCCAGATCGATTGCTGGAAATCGCCGACCATACAAAAACGCCCCGGCCGCGGCGGATCGGCGCGGGTTTGCAGCCAACGGCCGGTTGCGTGCGGCGGACGGGTGATCTCAAGCAGAACGGAAAACTGCGCTGGGTCGGTATCCTGGGCTTCGTCCAGAATGACAATGGGATCGAGCTCGCGAAGACGTCGCGCTGCTTCCGGGTGTTGGAGAAGCTCATCAGCCAATGCGATCTGGTCGGCATAGGTCACGACTCCGCGCTCGAGACGGAAGTTGCGGTAATCGCGCTGCACTTCCGCAGCGACGCAGATCGCAGTTTGATTCACCCAGCGACGCAGCGGCGCGAACGTCTCCGCCCAGAGAACATCGACTTTTTTCGCCTTGGTCGAGCAATTCGGCCAGCGCAAGAACCCGGAGCCATTGCGATAGTCGTTCGTCCACGCGGCCAGCTGCGCCATCGAATTGGCAACGGTGTCGCTCTTGTTGATCGGGAGAAAAGCGCGATTCAGCGCCTCAAGGTCGATCTCCGGGCATTCCCCCGGTTGGTCCGGATTGAGCAAAGCCGAGCCGGCCCGACGTCCGAGCTCCATGATGTGACGGAGCGAAGCGAGGCGGAGCAGCTTCGTCCGGTCGTTACTTGAAAGCGAGCGACCGACGAGCGTTTGCTGTTGAATGAATTCGCTCCAGAGATCTTCGTCGTCGGCGAGTAATTCCAGCGGCGCCGGAAGCCCGAGATAGTGGCCGTATTCATTGAGCAGTTTGAAGCAAAAGGCGTGGATCGTGCCGAACCAGGCACGGTTGAAGGCGCCCAGAACTGCCGGCGCAAGTTGCGCGCGCAACATCTCTTCGCGGGCGCGCTGCTGCATTTCGTCGGCGGCGCGGTTGGCAAACGTGAGCACCACAAGACGCGGCAGCGCCTCAACGGCATGGCGCGACTTGGCCAGCTGGACGATCCGGTCGGTCACGGCGCGCGTCTTACCCGAACCCGCGGAAGCGACCACCGAGAAATTGCGGTCGAGCTCCGTAGCGAAACGAAGCCGTTCCGATTGGTCCTGCGGTTGCGTCATCGGAAGTAACCGCTCTCGACGACGAGCGCCTCGTGAGTTTTCTCCCAGCGTTCGTCGACGATTTCAGGATCGATCGCGAGCGTGGCGATGGGATAAGGCTGCGTGAAGGCGTAGGCATTCCGCAGCGTGCCCTTGAAGCCGAAAATACCAGTCGCCTGCATCCGGGCGAGTTCGCGGAACGCGTCGCGGCATTGCTCGAAATCCTCCAGGGCAAGCTGTGGCTCGGCTTTCGCGACATTCGGCGAAAGGAGGCTGACGCGAACGTTGGCCGCGCCGCACTGTTTCACGGCTTTCGCGTAGAGGCTCAGCTGAAGCGCGTCGCCTTTCAGGACTTTCCGGCGGACTTTCTCGGCGCGCTGATCGTCTTCGCCTTTCAGGCCTTTGCTGAGCGCGTCCTTGTTGCCGGTTTTGAAGTCGATGATCCACAACTCTGGAACTTGCAACGAGGTCGGTGCGGAAGCGGTTTTGCCTAACAAGAGGTCGGCGCGTCCTCGGAGGAGGAGTCGATTATCTTCGCCGAGATCGATCGGTTGCGCGTCGAGTCGCAATTCCGCGGCAAGCCATGGCCAATCTTTCGCCGTGCCGAGAATTCGCCCGAGGGTCTGCGCAACACACAGCGCACCTTCCCATCCGCTCTCCCACCAATCAGGCAATCGTCGCCCTGCCTGACGGCAAAGATTTTCGACTTCGATACGTTTGCGTTCCGCACCGGCGCCAATTCGCTTTGTAATTTCCTCCTCGGTCGGGAAAGCCACGAAGCCATCTGGCCGATCGCTTACGCTCGCCAGCCAGCCGTGCGTCCATTTTCCGACCGTGGCATTCCATGCGTAAGCGGCGTCTTCTTCGCCCTCGACCCCGAGGTAACGTCGCAGCCAGACAATCGCGGGCGCCTTCAACATGCCTTCCACCTCGCTCACACTCAGCGGTTCGATTTCGTCCGGCGCCGTGCGGAGGGCGAAGTCGTACTCGTTAGACGGGGCGATCGCTCGTCGCGCGTCGTAGGCGAGACGGGTTTGGCGGATGCCTGGTGTTTCTACCAATTCGATCTGCGGCTCAAGTGATCTGTGGTCGAGCCAGCGCCGAGTAGCGCTGCGCAGCGCGCGCATTTGTTGCTGGGATAGCGAGTGGCCATGCGCGGCGTGATAGGCCCGGTTGAGGAACTCGCTGGGGTTTGAGATGCGCTCGGGCGCGTCTTCCTGAATCACACTCGCGGTGAAGGCGACGCCATGCGTCGTATTTTCGATGAGACTGGCGAACTGCGCTTCAGCGAGCTGACGGTGTTGCGCTGCGCCGAGGAAAAGTGCACGCCCTTCGCGAACTGTCACATGACCCTCTCCCTGCCGGCCGCGACGAGTGGCGGTGCGGTTAATCTGTCGCCGACTTTCGTTGAGCGCCTCGATCTGCGGGCCGGGGAGAAAATCGCCGACCGGCGCCGCGGGCCAGACTCGATCGTTCAGGCTCGTCAAAATCAGATGGGACCACGTTTGATCTTCCGCCTGTGCGGGTGTGAGCAGATGAACGCGAGCGTACGGATGCGCGCCCGCCGCGTCGCGCGTGACGCGAAAGCTGTTCGCGATCTCCTCGATCCAGCGCAGATAAATCGTGGCCGAAAATTCTGCACGAACGCGCGGAGCCCAGCTCGCCTGGCGTTTGATTTCGCGCCAACGTTCCTGCCAGCCGAGATGTTCGAATGCTTCCCGCGTCAGTTTCAGGTAGTCGGCGAAGGTCGCCTGCGAAGGTAGAAATCGGATTTGATCCAGTGCGGCCGAGAGTAATTCGCCTTTCCTTTCCCGGTCGCGCGCGGAAGCGATCAGGATTTTGAGATCGTCGATCGCAAGCGCGCCGAGCGCCCGCTGCAAGCCGTCGGCAATCGCTTCACGCGAGATCGCGGTGAAAAGCGGATGATCGCTTTCGACTGCGGTGAGAAAGCGGAGAAGCGCAGCGAGACGCGGAGTGCGTTGCAGCTCCAGCCAGCTTTGGAATATCGGCTCCTCGAAAATGCCAGGCGCCATTTGGCCCATCGCGTCATAATGCGCGATGCCTCGTCGGGTCAGCGCGGAGGCGACAAGCCGGGAAAGCGCGCCCGGTCCGGGGAAAATGATCCCAAGGCGCCGGCAATTTTCCTCGGCGAGGAATTGATGCGTGACGGCGGTGATTGCTTCGACCTCCTCACGGGTATCAAGGCCAGCCAGAAACAGTGTTGCGCGTTCGCTACCGGCCGGCTCGAAAGTGCCGGCGACTGGCGTCGCTTCGCCGAACGCCTCTTCCCAGCTGCCGATCCATGCCACGTCCAGGCCCTCGGCGTGCTCGCGCGGATTTTGCAAAATGACGGTCGCGTGTTCGGACGAATGCACGGCCGCCTGGAGCAAATGCCACAGCGGCCAGTGGCCCCCGTGAAACCCAGTGATCAAGAGCTGACCCAAAGTCGGGTTAGATCCCCGGGCCTGGGCGAGTGCGTTGCGATCGGCCTCTGGAAAAATTTCGAATGCTGTTGCGTTGAGGTTAGCGCGAAATTTTTGCACGACGGGTCGAAATGCCGGGAGATCGACCTGTTCGAATTGCGTTCCTGCGCTGCTTAGTTGCTCGAGCAGGCGAAGGAGGTGATCCGGTGTGCGGCGAACGGAAACCGCGGCGAGATGCTCGGCTTCCGAAAGCTTGTCCTCGGCAAGCAACTGTTCCGCGGCGACGGCGAGCAAGAAACGCAAGTGCTCGCGGGAGGGCGGCAGACTCCCGCTTTCCACCGCGAGAAGAGCGCGGAGGTACGGCGGCGTAACGAATTCCACACCGAGTGTGGAAAGGCCCGCCTCGAGAACCTTGCCTTTGAGCGCCTGGATTTGACCGCGCGTAGGAACGACAACAACAGCCGGGTGTTTTTTCTTCCACGCCTCCGCAGTAGCCTGAGTGAACCACGCTTCCGCCACGCCCTCCCAGGCCGCTTCCGGCGACGAGCCAAGCAACAATGCATGGCGACGATTCGATTGAAGTTCCAGCTCCAGCTGCACGCGTTGACTCTAGCAGAACGATGAGACAACCGCTGTCCCACGGTCGAACAAATGTAGGTCCGTTGCGCCTGCTCCGAGCGAATGTTACCCTCGCCGCTCCGCGCATGAGCCAGAATTACAAGGATACCCTTAACCTGCCGAAAACGGATTTCCCGATGAAGGCGAGTCTGACGACGCGTGAGCCGGAGATGCTCAAGCGTTGGGAAGCCGCCGGTCTTTACCAGCAAATCCAAAAGGCGCGGGAAAGCGCGGAATTATTTGTTCTGCACGACGGCCCGCCCTTCGCGAATGGCGATGTTCACATGGGCACGGCCCTGAACAAGATCCTGAAAGATCTCGTTGTGAAATCGAAGACGATGGCGGGCTTTCGCGCGCCCTACCTGCCGGGCTGGGACTGCCACGGCTTGCCGATCGAATACAAGGTGGTCAAAGAATCGCGCGGCCTTTCGCCGCTTGAAGTGCGGAAGCGATCGGAAGCGTTCGCGAGAAAATTCATCGATATCCAGCGGGAGCAATTCAAGCGGCTCGGCGTTTTTGGCGAATGGGAAAATCCGTACCTGACCTTGAACCCGCGATACGAGGCCGAGATCCTGCGCGCGTTTGCCATCTTCGTCGAGAAGGGTCTGGTTTACGAAAGTCTGAAGCCGGTTTTCTGGAGCAGCGGCGCTCAGACCGCGCTGGCCGAAGCGGAGGTTGAATACCAGGACCGCGAAGACACGACGGTCTACGTGAAATTTCCGATCGTGTCTGGCGATCTTGCCGGCAAGGCGAGCATCGCGATCTGGACGACGACGCCGTGGACGTTGCCAGCGAATCTGGCGATCGCCGTGCATCCCAAAGAGCTCTATGTGATGCGCGAATTCCGGAAGCAAGGCGTGTCCGAGGTGCTGGTTCTGGCCGCGTCGCTCGTTGAAGCGTTTTGCGCGGCGACCGGATTTGAGCCGACCGGGGAACCGCTCAGTTCGTTTCCCGGAGCGGAACTTGAGGGCGTCACGGCGCAACACCCGTTCCTACCGCGCACGGCGACAGTCACCGCGGCGGATTTTGTGACGATGGATTCCGGCACGGGTGCGGTCCACATCGCGCCAGGACACGGCGAAGAAGACTACTCGTTAGGCCGGGCTCGTGGTTTGCAAATTTTATCGCCGGTCGATGATCACGGGAAGTTTACGGCGGAAGCGGGACTGCCGGACCTGGTTGGGAAATATGTTTTCGACGCGAACCCGGACATCGTTGAATTGCTGCGCGCGAAAGGAATGTTGATCTCGGCCCAAGCGTATCAGCACTCCTATCCGTATTGCTGGCGATCCAAGACGCCGATTATTTTCCGCGCCGTCGAACAGTTCTTCATTCGGATCGACGATCTCCGCGCGAACGCTCTGGCCGCGATCAAAGGGGTGAATTGGATTCCGCCCTGGGGCGAGAACCGCATCAGCGGCACGGTCGAATCGCGCCCGGATTGGGTGATTTCGCGTCAGCGAAGCTGGGGCGTGCCGTTGCCGGTTTTCTATTCGGCGAAAGGCGAGACGATCCTCGATCCAAATTGGATCCGGAAACTGGCGGACGTCGTCGCGGAGCGCGGTTCGAACATCTGGTTCGAATTGGATGACGCAGCGCTCTCGCGCGAACTTGGTTTGCCGGAAGGCACCCGTCATCGCACCGACACGATCGACGTCTGGATCGATTCCGGCGTTTCGCATTACGCCGTTCTCCGTACGAACCCGGAGCTGCGCGATCCGGCGGACATGTATCTCGAAGCGACCGATCAGCATCGTGGCTGGTTCCAGTCGTCGCTCATGACGAGCATCGCGCTGCATAATCGTTCGCCTTACAAGACCTGCGTCACCCACGGCTTTGTCGTCGACGTCGACGGAAAGAAGATCTCGAAATCGAGCAGCTACTCGAAGCCGATGGATGCCGGCCATTTCGTGGCGAAACACGGCGCTGACATCGTCCGGCTCTGGGTCAGCAGCATTAATTACACGGATGACGTCCCGTTCTCGGAAGAGATGTTCACGCGGCTCGGCGACACCTATCGGCGAATCCGGAACACGCTGCGGATCTTGTTAGGCAACCAAGGAACGGCGCTTTCCAAACCGCCGTCTTCTCACGGGAACACAGAGGGCGGTTTGGAAAGCGCCCCTCCTTGGAGTTTCAGTCTCGTCGATCGTTGGATCCTGGATCGGCTCGAAAATGTGATTGCGGAGTGCCGCGCGGCTTACGCGGCCTATGAATTTCACAAGGTTTACCACACCCTGAATCACTTCTGCGCCGTCGACCTAAGCAGCCTTTACATCGACATCACGAAGGACCGGATGTATTGCGATGCGCCCGATTCGCTGCGCCGCCGCGCCACTCAGGCGGCGATGCATCGGATCTTCGATGCGCTTTGCCGCTTACTCGCTCCGATTCTGGTTTTTACCGCTGAGGAAGCGTGGAGCTATGTCGACCCGTCGCAATCTGTCCATACCCTCACGTTTCCGGATGAGACGCCTGAATTTCGTAACCCGGAGGCGCACGAAACAATCGAGCGACTCTTGAATTTACGCGCGGTGATCGGCCAGGCGGTCGAGCGCGCGCGGCAGGAGAAGCTAATCGGCAACGCCCTTGAAGCCGCGGTGATATTGACGTGCGATGACGCTGCGATCGCGTCGATTCCCAAAGAGGAGCTCGAAGAATTCTTTATTCTGAGCGACCTGACGTTGCAGGCCGGCAAGGAAGCGACTGCAACGATTTCCAAGACCACTCATCAAAAATGCGCGCGGTGCTGGCGGCACAGGCCAAGCGTCGGAAAAAGCGCATCACATCCGGACTTATGCGATCGCTGCGAAGGAGTTGTCGAGAAACGATGAAATACATTCTGCTTCTCTCACTGCCGCTCTATCTACTCGACCAGATTACGAAAGGCCTCGTCCTTCGTAACATCCTGCCGGAGGATCAGCCGATCCCCGTGGTGCCTCACTTCTTTCATTTGGTCAACGTGACCAACGACGGCGCGGCTTTCGGTTCGTTCAAAAACAACAACACGTTTTTCATTGTGCTGTCGTGCGTCGCCTTCGTTTTTGTCTTTGCGCTTCTGCTTCGAAGAATGCGGTCACGTGACCGGCTTCGTGATATCTCCTTGTCGCTCTTGCTCGCTGGGATCATGGGCAACCTGACCGACCGGTTCCTTCACGGTCACGTCATCGATTTCGCGCTCTTCGACCTGCACGTGCCTCTGGCTCATCCCTGGCCGGCTTTCAACGTCGCGGATTCCTGCATCTTCATCGCGGTGATTTGTTTCATCGTTCACTCACTCCGGCAAAAGAAAGAGCCGGTTGCTGCCCCGGATTCGTAGTCGTGCTCGGTTCGAGCGCGAGCACGAGCACGAGCACGAGTAAGAGATAAGGCGGCTACCGTGGGAACTCGGAGCCGAGGTGCGGCTCGGGCAGATAGAAAAACAGGATGCCGAGAATGAGGTAGAGCGAGAGCAACTGCACGCCTTCGATCCAGTTCGTTTCGCCGTCGCCGCTGATCTGGAAAATGATGTAAACGGACGCGACGACTGCGAAAATTTCCGGCGGCGTAAATTCGAAGTCCATCGGGCGGCCGAGAAAGTAGGAGAGGAAAACGAGGACCGGCGCGACGAAGAGCGCGACCTGGAGGCTGGACCCAATCGCGATTCCGACGCTGAGGTCCATTTTGTTTTTCATGGCCATCGTGATCGCGGTCGAGTGTTCCGCGGCGTTACCGACAATCGCGACCACGATCACGCCGACAAAAACTTCGGTGAGCCCGAGCGATGCGCGGACCGCTTCGATCGTTCCAACCAAAAACTCTGAGAGGAGCGCAACGACTGCGGTCGCGGCAACTAAAACAACAACCGATTTCCAGCGCGGCCAATGCTCCACTTCTTCTTCCAGCTCGCCTTCGCAACCGATGAAGAAATGTTTGTGGGTGCCGAGGGTGAAAATCAGGACGCAAATGTAGGTAACGAAAAGCACGAGGGCCATGCCTAACGAGAGCTTGTGCTCAACCGGCGGGCTCCAGCCAGTTGGGCTTGCGGCCGCAGTCATGTGAAACACAGTCGGGATGATGAGCGCGATGGCCGCGAGCGAGAGCGAGATCACCGAGGTGCGCGCGCCGCTTTTATTGAAGACCTGTTCCTTGTGCTTGATTCCGCCGAACAAAGCGGAGAGTCCCAGCACGAGAAGGATGTTGCCGATGATCGAGCCGGTGATCGAAGCTTTGACGACGCCGGTCAATCCTTTGGAAAGCGCAATGCCGGCGATGATCAACTCCGCCGCGTTTCCAAAGGTCGCGTTCAGCAACCCGCCGAGCCCTTCGCCGACGCGAGCCGCGAGCTCTTCGGTGGCTCGGCCAATCCAGCCCGCGACCGGAATGATCGCAATCGCTGAGCAAATGAAAAGCGCCGTGGGGTTTGCAAAGGCCGGCACGTAGCGGAGGGCGATCGCGACGGGGACCAGAGGCAGAAGCCAGTTCAGCGATGGTTTCATTTACGGCAGTTTATCGGCGAACAGAATCGCCCAGGCTGAATGCGATACTACCGGGGAACGTCGGTCGCCAGCAACAAGTTAGGACGACGCAGGGTGTCGTGCAGTCATTCGGGGGTGTTCCGAGCGGCGTCAGCGATTCGTTGTCTTGTTACGATTAGGTCATGTTCCAGAAAGGTCTCGACACGTTTCTGCGCGACGCGTAGGAACGGGTCACCTCTTAATCGCGGACGTCCGCGGGACCGGCCTGATTTCGCACATCTTGGGTCCGTTTCTATCCGGTAGAAATACAGTCGCTTATGAAAAAACAATCCTCTTCCCGATCGGCCTTCACGAACTTCCGCATCTTCCTGGCCTTTACATTTTGCCTGGCTGGATTTTCCCTGGTCGCGGCGGCACTTGCGCGGCCGGCATGGTCCGCCGATGCAGAGCGTAGTTCGCGAAAAGAGAAAGCGCACAAGAACGGTGGAGCGTCGAAAAGTAGTACCGTGCGACGTTCGAACGCTTCCAAATCTGGTTCCGGGACTGGCCCGGCAGCTGCGGCGGTGCGACCAGGCGGGAATCAGCCGACGACAGTGACAGAGCATCGGAACGCGCTCGGCCAAACCGTTTACTCCGTTGCCACGTCAGGATTCGACATTTCGCTGCCATTGCGGCAGTTGGCGACGTCGGCGCCTGAGACACCCTCGCTGCCTTTACCTGAACTCGAGTTGCCGTCGTGGCGCACCATCCGTTCGGATAAGCCGGACCCAGTGACTCAGGTAGCGCCGCCGGCCAGGCCTTTATCGATGGCCCCCATTCCGGCTGCCCCCACGACCGGCTTTAATTTTGCGGGTATACCGGGACAAGGGAGTTACCCGCCGGACACCAACGGGTCGGTCGGCAATGAGCAGTTCGTCGAGACCGTCAACACTCGCTATCAGGTCTGGTCGCTCAACCGGGCCCTCAACACTGTTACTTCAGTCGCTGGCCCCAGCAGTATTAACACGCTGTGGACCGGTTTCACCGGCGCTAACGGTCAGTGCACAGCGCAAAACGCCGGCGATCCTATCGTCGTTTATGACAAGGTGGCCAACCGCTGGTTGATCTCGCAGTTTACCTCGTCGCCGGACCCGGTAAACAGCTCTTACTATCAGTGCGTCGCTGTCTCCACCACGGCCGACGCTACGGGAACCTATGCCCGTTACGCGTTTACGATTCCCGCCACGCACTTCGGGGATTATCCGCACTTCGGTGTCTGGACCGATGCTTACTATATGATGGCGCATGGTTTCACCGCAGCGTCTGGCGGCAGTTATACCGGCGGCATCTTCGCGGCCATGGACCGCACCAAGATGCTCGCGGGAGATCCCTCCGCGACCTGGCAGGTGATCGAAGATCCTTTGGAAGGTGGACACATGCCGGCCGACCTGGATGGATTTGCGCCGCCACCGACCGGCGCTCCGGGCATCTTCGTCTCCATTCACACCAGCGGTATGTACCTCTATCGGATGAAAGTAGATTTCGCGACTCCGGCGAACACCGCCCGCACGCTGCAGGCGGTGATGCCCACGGCCGCTGCTAACGCGGCCTGCGGCGGCGGAAATTGCATACCGCAACCCGGGAGCGCGGCTGTCCTGCCTTCACTGGCCGATCGGTTGATGTTCCGATTGGCTTATCGAAACTTCGTTGACCACGAATCCCTGGTCATTTCCCACGCCGTCGACCCGGCAATCACCGGTGTCGTTTCCGGCGTGCGTTGGTATGACTTCCGAATCTCTGGAATACCGGATGCAGTTTGCCCGTCGTACCCCTGCACCTATCAGCAAGGAACAATAGCGGACGTAGCTGGCGGTCGCTCCCGCTGGGCATCCTCGATCAGCATGGATGGCGCTGAGAACATTCTTGTCGGGTATAGCACCACCGGGAAGACGAACCTAAGCGAGAACCACTCGATTCGTTACACCGGTCGGGCCAAGACCGATCCGCTCGGGACAATGACCGCTCCCGAGACAACGATCGTTACCGGTAACCGAAACATGACCGGAGTTCGCTGGGGCGACTACACCAGCACGAGCATCGATCCGGCCGACGACTGCACGTTCTGGCATGCGAACCAGCATTATACGGCCAGCGGGAACTCCGGGCTCTGGAAGACGCAGATTGCGTCCGCAGCGTTTCCTGCCGGGACCGGGGCCGGGCAATGTCAGCCTTTAGCGTGTACGTCTCGCCCGGCTACTGCGCCGACTATTGGGACGGTCTCCGTTGCCGGACCTAACCAGCTTCAGGTAAATTGGACCGGCATCGCGCCGACACCGGGCAGCTACGCGATCGAACGCGCGATTGGCGCTATTGGCAGCGAAGGACTTTACCAGCCGGTTGGCTTCGTCCCCGGCGGCACCACTAATTTCACGGATTTCTCCGTTCAAGGTGGCGTGACCTATACCTATCGTGTGATCGCGGCGACCGACACGGCTGGCAGATGTCAGTCACTCCTTGCCAGCGCCCCGGCCAGCGGAGTCGCGACCGGAACGTGTAACCTAAAACCAAGCTTCGCCGGCGCTACGGGTACCAGCAGCGCTAACACCCCGACCTGCGCGGTGACGCTAAACTGGAACCCAGGAACTTCCAGCTGCCCGAATTCTTCTACCGTAAAGTACAACATCTATCGCGGGTCAGTGCCTGACTTTGTGCCGGCCCCGGGCAATCGGATTGCGAGCTGTGTCCCAGGCCCGAGCTCTTATACCGACAGCAACAACCTTGTTAGTGGTAACACCTACTATTACGTCGTGCGCGCGGAGGACAACAGCACCGGGAACGGCGGCGCGTGCGATGGTAACGAAGAAGCTAACAGCGTCGTAGTCGTCGGGACTGCCTACGGTTCCGGGACCCAGGCTTCACCGGCCACCTGGACAGATGGCGGCGGCGATGCAACCGCGTTTCTGCAACTCAACCCCAACGAACCGGGTAACTCTTCGGACCTAACCTGGCGCTTCGTCAAAACAGCTGACGACGCCGGTGCCAACCACACTCCCGGCGGCTCGTACGCTTATCGCACGGCGGGACCGGGGCCGGGCGCGACCTACTCCGACAACGCCTGTTCGGTTGCCGAAACTCCGCTCCTGACCGTGGGCGCAACTTCTCTCAACCTGACTTATTGGGAACGTCACCAATTGGAGAAGGGCTGGGATGGCGTGGCCATCGAGTATTCGCTCAACGGCGGAGCTTGGACCGACATTCCGGCGCCGAGTAGCTCCACCACGGATGGGTGTCTGGTTTCAGATATCACCGCTGACTATGCGGCGTTGGACTGCACCGGCGCGCCTCCGGCAAACGCGTGCGGCTACCCGGCTGCGAAAGCGGCTATCACGGGCCCGATTGCCAGTGGGACATCCTGTGCTGACTGGGTGACCGGTCCGGTATCGGCTTATGGCCGCCGCTGCCATTTGCTCGCCGGTCTTACGCCAGGCGATACGATCAAGTTCCGGTGGCGGATGACCTCCGATCCGGCCGCGGACTTCGCGGGCTTTTATCTCGATGATATCTCGGTGACAAATATCCAACTGCCCAACACATGCACGTCAGGTGCAAGCGGGACCCCGTCGCCGACCCCAACTGCTACGGCGACAGCAACGGCAAGCCCAAGTGCGACGGCAACAGCTACGGCGACCGCAACTGCTACAGCTACAGTGGCTCCCACCGCGACGGCGACGGCAACCGCTACAGTAGCCCCGACCGCGACAGCGACAGCGACCGCTACAGTCGCTCCAACGGCTACCGCAACGGCGACCTCGACGCCGGTGGCAACAGCTACCGCCACAGCTACGGTTGCCCCGACAGCTACCGCAACGGCTACCTCTACGCCAACAGCTACAGCTACTTTCGCCCCGACAGCTACTGCAACGGCGACCTCCACGCCTACTGCAACTGCAACAGCAACAGCTACAGTTGCCCCGACAGCTACTGCAACTGCGACTTCCACGCCAACAGCTACAGCTACGGCCACTGCTACGGCGACAGCAACCGTTGTCCCCACAGCTACGGCCACTGCGACCTCTACGCCGACAGCTACAGCTACAGCTACAGCGACCGCGACAGCTACCGCGACCGCGACGGCGACAGCCACTCCAACGGCGACTCCGGCGTCGCAGACAGTGAATCTATCGACGCGCATGCGAGTGGACGCCGGCGATAATGCCGGCATCGGTGGGTTCATCGTTACCGGGAACGTTGCCAAACGGATGGTTGTTCGAGCGCTTGGGCCGTCGTTAACCGGATTTGGTTTCCCAAGTTCAGCGTTGCTGGCCGATCCAGTCCTTGAGATCCACGGCCAAGGGAACTTCGGCACCATTACGAACAACAATTGGAAGGATAATCAGCAGGCCCAGCTCCAAGGCGATGGGCTTGCGCCAACGAACGATCTGGAAGCAGCGATTGACGCGACCTTGCCTCCGGGAACTTACACGGCTGTGGTGAGAGGGAATTCGGGCACGCCTCAGGCCGGTATCGCGCTAATCGAAGTCTACGACATTGCGACTTCAGCGGATTCGAAGCTCGCAAACATCAGCACTCGCGCCCAAGTGGGCACCGGGAACAACGTAGTCATTGCTGGATTTATTCTCGGCAACAAGGCGGGCGACGACCGCATCGTGATTCGCGGCCTCGGTCCAAGCCTGGGCGCGTTGGGCGTTCCGAACCCACTCCCGGATCCGACGCTGGAGTTGCGTGACAAAGATGGAAATCTCCTCCGATCGAACAACGATTGGCAGGATGATTCTGCCCAGGCGGCCCAGATTACGGCTGCGGGCCTGGCACCTTCGAACTCGAAGGAGTCCGCCATCGCCGCGACATTACCGCCAGGAACGTACACAGCGATCCTTGCCGGATTGAATAACGGCATCGGCGTTGGCCTCGTCGAAGTTTACGACCGCGGCGGGCCGTAGGAACGCGTTAGCGTTAGGTCAGTCGTTAGGCGCGCAGCCGGGGGACGGCGTTTTGTGCGGCAGGGGGAATCTTTGTTATTGGTGGCGGAAGCAGCCCGTCTGGGTTTGTTGCGGGTGCATCGTCCCATGAAAACGACCACGCCCATGGAATCCACCGCGCGCGCTGTCGCGCAGCGGTTGCGTCAACGCGGTCACGTCGCGTATTTCGCAGGTGGCTGCGTGCGCGATCTGTTGCGCGGCGAGGTTCCGAAAGACATCGACATCGCAACCGATGCGCGACCTGAAACGGTCCAGAAGATTTTCCCGCGCACTTACGCGGTCGGCGCACACTTTGGCGTGATCGTGGTTTTGGAAAGCGATTTTCAATTCGAAGTCGCCACGTTTCGCTCCGATGGCGTTTATCTCGACGGACGCCGCCCGGTCGAAGTCCATTTCGCGACCGCGGAGGAAGACGCGGCCCGGCGCGACTTCACCATCAACGGAATGTTTTTCGATCCGGAGAAGGAAGAGGTCATCGATTTCGTTGGCGGCCGCGCGGATCTCGAACGCCGGCTGATCCGCGCGATTGGCGATCCAGCTGAGCGTTTCGCCGAGGATCGATTGCGAATGCTGCGTGCGGTGCGGTTCGCCACGGTGCTTGGGTTCGAAATCGATCCGGCGACGTGGGAGGCGGTTCGAGCGAGCGCTTCGTCGATTGTCCGGATCAGCGCGGAGCGAATTCGCGAGGAGCTGGTGAAGATTTTCCTTTCACCGAATCGGGCGCGGGGCTGGGACCTATTGGATGCGAGCGGCCTGATGGGCGCGATTCTGCCTGAACTCGAAGCGATGAAAGGCTGCGAACAACCACCGCAGTTCCATCCGGAAGGGGACGTATTCAAGCACACACGGATCATGCTCGAGATGCTACCAGCCGAGGCGTCATTGCCGCTCGTCTTCAGCGTCCTCTTTCACGATGTCGCCAAGCCGCCGACGGCGATGGTCGACGAAGATGGCCGGATCCGTTTCAACGGACACGACCGCATCGGTGCCGAAATGACGGAAGCGATCATGGAGCGGCTCCGGTTTTCGCGCGCGGAGATCGACGCGACTGTGGAGGCGGTGCGGCAACACATGGTGTTCAAGGACGTGCCGAACATGCGCGTCGCGAAACTGAAACGCTTCATGGCGCGACCGACGTTCGAAGACGAGCTGGAACTGCACCGGGTCGATTGCGCCAGCAGCCACGCGATGCTGGATAATTACGAGTTCCTTCTCAAGAAGAAGCAAGAGTTCGCGAACGAGCCGATCATTCCTCCGCCGCTCGTCCGTGGCGACGATCTCATTGCGATGGGAATGAAACCCGGGCCGCACTTCGGCGAGATTTTGGAAGCGGTCGAGACGCGGCAATTGGAAGGCGCGCTGAAGAGCAGGGACGAAGCGCTCGCCTGGGTGAAGGAATTTTTAACCGCGGATAACGCGGATGTCTCGGATAACTCCTGAGGTCGGTTTGCGTTTCTCCTATCCGTGCAATCCGCGTAATCCGCGGTTAGACTTTATTCCCATGCGAATCCTTATGATCAGCGCGGAAGGTCCGCCGCTCGCGCGAGCGACGGCGCTGGTGGACGTGCTCGAGGCGTTGCCGCGGGAATTGCGCGCGCGCAAACACGAGGTCGGCATCGCGATGCCGTACTACCGCGAGATCAGCGAGAACCTGGCGATCGATCTGCGCGATACCGGGATCACGGTCGACGTGCCCGTGGGCGAGAAGAGTTACGTCGCCGAATTTATCGAGGGTCGGACCGCGAGCGGAGTCCAAACATTCTTCATTCGCTGCGATACCTTTTTCGATCGCGCCAGCATCTACGGTGAACACGGCGTCGCCTACGAAGACAACGCCGCGCGTTTCATCTTCTTCTCCAAGGCCGCGGTAGAACTGGCGCGGCGGATGACGCCAACCCCGCAGATTCTTCATGCGCACGATTGGGCGGCCGCGTTTGTTCCGGTGCTCGTCGCCGACCAGAAGCTACCGTTCACGACTGTGCTCACCATTCATCATCTGGCTGAGCAAGGAAGTTTTTGGGGACTCGATTTCAATCTCACGAATTTGCCGGAGCGATATTTCAAGCCGAACGGCATCGAATATTTCGGACGACTCAATTTGCTCAAAGGCGGGGTCGTGTTCGCCGACAAGATCACGACGGTCAGCGAACGTTACCGGCGCGAAATGCTGAGTCCGGAAGGCGGATGCGACCTCGACATTGTTCTGCGAGAACACGCCCATCGGCTTACCGGGATTCTCAACGGCGCGGACTACCGCCGCTGGAATCCGGAGACCGACCACTTGCTCCCGCGTCAGTTCGGACCGGGAAATCTCGACGGCAAAACGCTTTGCCGCGACTTGCTCCTCGACGGAGTCGGTCTCGCGCCCGCGCCGAACGGTCCAGTCTTTGGAATGGTGACGCGCCTCGTGCCGGAGAAAGGTTTCGATCTTCTGATGCCGTTGCTCGACCGGCTCCTTTCTGACGACGTGCGCCTGATCATTCTTGGCCAAGGCGACGCCGGCTTCGAGACCGCGCTAGCGATCGCCGCGCGCAAATACCCGACGAAGTTCGCCTATCGCAGTCATTACGACGAAGCGCTCGCCCACCTGATCGAGGCTGGCGTCGATATCACCCTGATCCCATCGAAGATCGAGCCGAGCGGCTTGAGCGCGATGTACAGTTTGAAGTACGGCGCGCTCCCCGTCGCCCGTGCGACCGGCGGCATCCAGGAAATCATCGAGGATTACGATCCGAGTCTCGACAACGGTTTCGGTTTTCTCTGCTACGAACAAACGCCCGATGCCTTCTGGGATTCGATCAAACGCGGCCGCGAAATTTTCCACGACAAAGCGACGTGGACGACGCTGATGGAACGCGCCATGGCGCGCGATTTCTCGTGGAGCGAAGCCGCCGCCAGCTACGAAAGTCTTTACGCAGAATTGACCGGCGCAACCAGCGCGGCGGCGTGATGGCGATGTCCTACCCGCTTCCGCAGAACGCTTCTGGGGCGTTAATTCCTATCGGGAATTGGATCGCAGATAACGATGATTTACCTGCTCGCCCACACTTGCGCGTTATCGTCGGTGCCGGCGCAGGTCTATTTTCCCGCGCCTGTCGGTGAAAAATTCGAAGCTTTTCGTTGGCGCTAGTTTGCCGGCTTCGGACGCATCTACTGACCATTCAGGTGCGGCAGGGTCCCAATCCCGATAATAACATTCGCAAGGCCTCACCACCATCCGAAGTGAGGTTGATCCAATCAATGTAGTCTCGCCAGGTGCGATGTGGAACGGAAGCCATTGAGCGTTGTAGAGGTGTTCGAGGGATAACGTCGATGACGTCTTGTTCACGAAGTTCGCGATGTATGCCGCCTCCTCAGCCGTGTTATCGGGCTCGTCCCCAGCATAGGAGTCGTAATACTCGGGGGTCGCTGTGGCTTCCGGATAATAGTATTCTTCTGGACCTGGCGTCGGCACTGGGGTCGGTAAAGGGATAGCCTTTCGGACCTCCGCGGCGGTCGGGCTTGGACTTGGCGAAGGCCTTGGACTCGGAGAGCGAGTGGCGGCCGCTGTGGTTGAGGTTGGAGTTGGAGTAGCGGCGTGTGAGGGCGTCGAGCTAGGCGATGGAGTGGTCTCGAGCTGTAACCATTCTCGGATAGCGAAAATTGTCTGCCTAAATCCCGTTGGCTTTGAGAACAACAAAATGTAACCAGCCACAGCCAACAATCCGATGATCATCGGGATCCGTAGCCATCCTGGAAGGGCGATTGAACCCCAGACGGCCAGGATCAAGGCAACGACCACAAGGAGCGGCTGGAGCGACTTCGGCACTGCGAAAGCCCCCCCAATCACCGCCAAGGCCGCCAGCCAAAGCACCGCCAGATTATTTTTTTCTTGAGGGGACAACTGGTTCCTCTTAGCCGGGACCGACGCGGACGAGGACGTGCGGCCATCGGGGTTGAAGTGTAGAAGTCATCTCAAAGTGAAGCGCACAGCGGTCCACCGTTCGCTCCATCGCATGGTTAGATGTAGCGGTCACAAGAGGTGCCAAGCGTGGAGAAAGGAACTGGACTTGAGAAGCTTCATCTTTGCGTTAATGCCGACCGATGGTTCCGCCACCGTTGCCGCACTGCGGCTACCGGACGTAGCGCGGGTGACCGTGTGCATCATAGCCGCTGGGACGATGTAACATGCGGGAACTATCGTGTGATCGGAGATGTGGCCAAGCCGATTCAATTCGTCGACCACCCTACGGCCCGCATTAGCGCACGTTCTAGCGTGTTGTAGCTCATTATCTCAAAAATCGCGGCAACTCGACGTGCTGAGGGATCACGATGGGGGACGGTCCGTCTGCGAGGCAGCCCCAAGGCGGCATCTAATGCCGCGATATACAATAACGGAGCGACATCTAGGAGACGGACACCTTTCGCCAACCCACGGGGAATGAACGTTTGAATCGATATCCGATTCCCATGCAGAAACCGATTACGGGCATTGTATAGTCGTACGTACAGCCGCTGTGGTAAGCTTAATGCCCGATGCAGCTTCCTTCGTCCGAGTCGCGTTCGGTAACGTCTTGCGACGCGTCTGTCGCCGAGCGGACGCCCGTCAATAAGGTCAAGAGCCGTGATGAGATTTGCGTTCCCCTTCCGGGGGTGCGATAGCGTTTCGAAAGCGGAGACCCAGAATGAACAGTGCTTTCCGTGGTCATAGAGTGGACTCTCCATTGCCTGAGGGACTCGGGCCGCTTCGTATGCAAGGGAAAGAGATCTTAGAAGACGGAGGTCATAGCGCTGAGGCGTCGACGTGACGTGGACTCGCCGCCAGACTGCGCCGAGCCTCTCGAGCAGCGATTCGTCCGGCTGTGGTCTGCTCATGATCCCGCCGGCAGGTAAAATATAAGTATGGCCTTGAGCCACGAGTTTTCTCCCGACCGTGGTCGCGAGACCTAATGCGGGCCCTGAATACAGGAACATGTCGCCCGTCCTGCTTGGCTGCCGCGGAAAAAAGTCGAAGTAATCTGTGTAACGGACGAGAAAATTATTAGGTTGCCCGATTGAGTGCTGCCATCCATTTAACGCCACTGCGAGGGCAAGGCAATTTCTGGCATCCACGATTGCTTCCCAGCTGCTTACTAATTCACCGGAGAGGCAGGTCCCAATGACGGCGGCGCATCGTATTTTCGCTCCGCTGGTATCACACACTGCGGCGAGCAACTTTCGCGCAGCCTTGTTCTTTGCTCGGAGTTGCGCAACGCGCGGATCGGAACTAGGCACGAACGCCACTCCGTCCAGCTCGAAAGTGGATGCCAGCTCTAAATTTGGCAATACCGCCAAGAGATGCCAAGAGACTTCATTTTCTTTGTTCACAGGCATAGGATAGCGAGTGCGCCGGTTGCGATACAGGCGAGAAGATCCGGCGGAATCAACGCCGCAGAAATTCCATCATCTTGTTTACGTGATCCTCCTCGATCCGAAGGTGGCGAAGCATCCGACGATTTTGCGGATGAATCCGAAGCGTGATCCCAAGAAGCCGTGCGTGTATGTCGGGATGAGCGGGCTGCCGCCGGAGCATCGGTTCGAAAATCATAAGCACGGTTACAAGGCGGCGTGGGTGGTGGAGAAGTATGGAGTGCGATTGTTGCCGGAGCTTTACGAACATCTGAACCCGATGCCGTACGAAGCGGCACTTCAGATGGAATTGGAGCTGGCGGAGGATTTGCGCAACGAAGGCTACACCGTGACGGGAGGACACTGAGGCGCTGAAGGCGCCTCAGAAGGTCCAAATTCCAAACCCCAAATTCCAACGAAAAAATCACGCATAAAACGCGGAGGGACTCCGACGCTTGGAGCTTGGATTTTGAAATTTCTTTGGAGCTTGGGTCTTGGAATTTGGAGCTTCCGGCCGGTGCTCACTCAGGCAGCCAGTCCTCGGAACAACCGGATTGTCCCATGACGCGATCGGGTTGCGAATAAAGAGGCCGGCCTGTCGTCCAAGTTTCCTCTGAAAACAGGAAACGACATCCAAGTGCTCGAGCGTGTGCGCTTTTCTGCAGTGGACGCGACGTTCCTGACTAAGCCTTGTATTGGGGAAGGCTTTCGTGTCTCCTCGGCGCTTCCGCAACGGGCGCCGATGATTCCCAAGCCAATCCTGTTCAGACCGTGGACCTTGGGGTTAATGGTGACGCTGCTTCAGATCGTCGCCGCCCTCCTCATCGCGCCGGAAGGTCCGCTCTCCTTCCGCTACGACACGCTCGTCCAACACGACAGCTACTGGTTCGCGAACATCGTTGACCGTGGCTACGAGACGACGGTGCCGCCGATTAGTCACAAAATGATGGAAGTTTCCAACGTTGCCTTCTTCCCAGCCTATCCCGCGATCACGGCAATCCTGCACTACGGCGCGCGGCTCAGTATTTACAACGCGCTCCTCGTGACGGCGCAGGCCGGGGCTTGGGCGTTCTGGAGTTATTTCTTCCTTTTCTGTCAGCGCTGGAACATTGCGCCGCTGTCGCAATTCTTCGGGGCCCTGGCGATCCTGGCGCATCCGGCGGCGTTCTTTCTGGTCGCCGCCTATTCGGAGTCCCTTTTCATGATGGGACTGTTCGGTTTTATGTTCTGGAGCACGGCGGAGGGAAAGGGAGCGAGGGCCCTTGCCGTGCTTCACGGCTTTTTGATGTCGGCCACGCGGATCGTTGGAATCCCGTGCGCCGGTTACCCAGTCGTGCAGTCGGTGTTTCAGAATGGCTGGAGCGCACTGGTCGAACCGCGGTCGTGGATCAGACGCTACGGTCCGGCGGTCCTGGTCATGATCGGCGCTACTCTTGGGGCGGGCGTTTTCTTTTTTTATTGCCTTCTGCGCTGGGGCCGCTGGGATATCTACATGCTCACCCAGCAATCCGGCTGGGCCATCATTCCCGATTATCTGGCAGTATTTAAACCCTCCAGTTATCGATGGCTCATCCCTGCTCTGAAAAATCCGACGGAAGCCAGCCAGATGACGATGACGCTGGGCGGCATTCTCCTCCTGGCGCTGATGCTCTGCGAATTAATCCCGATCATTCGCCGGAAGTTTGCCTGGACCACCCGGATCGGCTTTTATTTCTGCGCGGCGGTCATCTATTACATCTCGGTGAGCGGGGTGGCGTCGGTCGAGATGGAGAGCATGCTCCGCTACGAATTTTGCGTCCACGCGTTAATCGTGCTGGCAATTCTTCATTTTTTGCATCAATTACCGACCCCGCGACTGTGGGTGCGCGCCAGTGGCATGGCGGCTATGGCGTTGCTCAGCGCGGCTGGGCTCAGCGTGCAAGGGTGGTACGTGTGGAATTTTACGAGGGGCAATTGGGTAGCTTAACGATCAATGAAAACTAACGTAGCGATCATAGGTGCGGGGCCGGCAGGTTTGACGGCGGCGTATCTTCTTTCCAAGAACAACGTGCCGGTCACGGTGCTGGAGGCCGATCCGGTGTATGTCGGCGGCATCTCGCGGACGGCAACCTACAAGGGTTTTCATTTCGACATCGGAGGCCATCGGTTTTTCTCCAAGTCGAAAGCCGTCGAGGATTTTTGGACGGAGATTTTACCGGATGACATGCTGGTGCGGCCGCGCTCGTCGCGGATTTATTACAACGGGAAATTCTTCGCCTACCCGCTCCGCGCGTTCGAGGCGCTCATCAAGCTGGGCGTCGTGAAGTCGACTTTGTGTTTGCTCTCCTATTTCAAGGCGAAGCTGTTCCCGGTCAAAAACCCGAAGAACTTCGAGGACTGGGTGAGCAACCAGTTCGGCAAACGTCTCTTCAACACTTTCTTCAAGACTTACACCGAGAAGGTGTGGGGAATGAGCTGCAAGGAAATTTCCGCCGATTGGGCCGCGCAGCGGATCAAGGGCCTGTCGTTAGGCAGCGCCATCAAGAACGCGCTGATTCCCCAGCGCTACAACGGCGACCGCAGCCGCGTCATCAAGACGCTCATCAATTCCTTCCGCTATCCCCGCAAAGGTCCCGGCATGATGTGGGAAGCGTGTGCGGAAAAAACCAAGGCGATGGGCGGAAACATCGAGATGAACTGCAAAGTCGTCGGGCTCGATTATGACGCGGCGAACGAAACCTGGACGGTGTCCTTCAAGGACCCGAATGGCGAGACGCAGAAGCTTGAGGCCGAACATGTGATTTCATCCGCTCCGATGCGCGAAGTCGTGCGCGGAATTCAGCCGGCGGTTTCCGAGGCGGCGAAAACGGCAGCCGATTCGTTGAAGTATCGCGACTTCCTCACCGTGATGTTGATCGTGAAAAACCGCGACGCGTTTCACGATAACTGGATTTATATTCACGACCCGAAGGTCAAAGTCGGCCGGATTCAAAACTTCCGGTCTTGGTCACCGGAGATGGTGCCAGACCCGGACAAGGCTTGCTACGGCCTCGAATATTTCTGTTTCGAGCACGACGGCGTTTGGGACGCGAAGGACGAAGACCTGATCAAGCTAGCCGAACGCGAGCTCCTTCAGATCGGTCTCGCGAAGTCAGGCGATGTCCTGGACGGCACAGTCGTTCGCCAGAAGAAAGCGTACCCTGTTTACGACGATGATTACGCGACCCACGTCCAGACGGTGCGCGAAGAGCTCGACTCGCGTTATCCGAATCTGCATCTGGTGGGCCGGAACGGGATGCACAAATACAACAATCAGGATCACGCCATGATGACGGCGATGTTGTGCGCGGAAAATATCCTGGCCGACACGAAGCTTTACGATCTTTGGGAAGTGAACAGCGACGCCGAGTACCACGAAGCTGGAGAAGCTGCTGCGGAACAAACGAACGGCACCGCCCTCCGCGATGTGCCGACGCGCGTGACCGCGACTCCCGAGCTCGCGTCCGAGCAGACCTAGCTGTAGCGGCGGTCTATGACCGCCGGGCCTTGGAGGATTTCGGCGGTCATAGACCGCCGCTACAGGATCATTATTCGAACGCTTCGATCGGCGGGCAGGTGCAGAACAAATTCCTGTCGCCGTAAACGCTGTCGATCCGTCCGATGGCGGGCCAGAATTTGTGTTCGCGCGTCCACGGTGCCGGATATGCCGCTTCTTCGCGCGAGTATGGCCGATCCCAATTATCGGCTGTGACCTGTTGAGCCGTGTGCGGCGCGTTCTTGAGGACATTGTTTTTCTTGTCCGCCGAGCCGGAGACCACCGCCTGAATTTCGCCATGAATCGACATCATGGCTTCGCAGAAACGATCCAGCTCGGCTTTCGATTCGCTCTCGGTCGGCTCGATCATCATCGTTCCGGCGACGGGAAACGAAACCGTCGGTGCGTGAAAGCCATAATCCATTAGTCGTTTCGCAACATCTTCGACTTCGACGCCACCGGCTTTCCATTGCCGCAAATCAACGATGCATTCGTGCGCGACGTGGCCGCGTTTCCCTTTGAAGAGCACCGGGAAATAACCATCCAGCCGTTTCGCGATGTAGTTCGCGTTCAGGATCGCGATCTTCGTCGCTTCGGTCAGACCTTCGCCGCCCATCATGCGGATGTACATCCACGAAATGGTGAGAATGCTGGCGCTGCCGTAGGGAGCGGCCGTGACCGGGCCCACTCCATTTTCGAATTTCGAATTTCGATTTTCGATTGAAGAGAGGGCGGGGAGGAAAGGAACGAGATGTTTGGCGACGCCGATGGGGCCTACGCCGGGACCGCCGCCGCCGTGGGGGATGCAAAAGGTTTTGTGAAGATTGAGATGGCAAACGTCGGCGCCGATGTCGCCGGGGCGGCAAAGGCCGACTTGCGCATTCATGTTCGCGCCGTCCATGTAAACCTGGCCGCCGTGGGAGTGAACGACCTCGCAGATCTCGCGGATCGTGGTTTCGAAAACGCCGTGGGTGGAAGGGTAGGTCACCATGAGTGCGGCGAGATCGTCCTTGTGGGTATCGGCCTTGGCGCGGAGATCGGCGAGATCGATGTCGCCGTCTTTCAGGCACGCGACGGGAACCACTTTGAAGCCGGCCATGACGGCGCTCGCGGGATTGGTCCCGTGCGCCGAAGTGGGAATCAGACAAATATTGCGAGCGGCCTGACCGCGTGACGCGTGATACTCGCGGATCGCGAGCAGACCCGCGTACTCACCTTGCGAACCGGCGTTCGGTTGAAGCGCGACCGCGGCGAAACCGGTGATTTCGGCCAGCCAACTGGCCAGCTGATCGCAAATCTCGCGATAACCGACCGTTTGGTCGTCCGGCGCAAACGGGTGGAGCTTCGAAAATTCCGGCCAGGAAATTGGGAACATCTCTGCGGTCGCGTTCAGCTTCATCGTGCATGAGCCGAGCGGGATCATCGAAGTCGTGAGCGAGAGATCTCGCGATTCGAGGCGACGCAGATATCGCAGCATCTCTGTTTCAGTGTGATGAGTGTTGAAAACAGGGTGGGTGAGGAAATCGGAAGTGCGCGCGTAAGAATCCCGATAACCAGCGCGAAACTCGGCGTCCTCATTACTTTTGAAAGGTTTGTCGGTGAAAACGCCAATCAGGTCTTCGAGGTCGTGGTCGGTTTTGGCTTCGTCGAAAGAAACCAGCACCACCGGCAAATTGTCTTCTCGGTAAGGGCGCAGGCCTATCCCGAGTTTCGCAGCGCGAGAAATTAACTCATCGCGAGCTTCGATTGTTTTGAACTCAACACCGACGGTATCGAACACCTCGGCATTGAGAACCGTGTAGCCGGCGGCCATAACCGAACCGGCAAAATTCTCCGCCATGCCGTGAACACGTTGCGCGATGGCGCGGAGTCCGCGCGGGCCATGATAAACGGCGTACATCGATGCGATGACGGCCAGGAGGACCTGGGCGGTGCAAATATTACTCGTCGCTTTGTCGCGGCGGATATGTTGTTCGCGCGTTTGCATCGACAAGCGGTAACCGGGGCGGCCAGTCGCATCGTGCGAAACGCCCACAAGGCGGCCGGCCATGTGGCGCTTGTAAGCATCGCGGGTTGCGAAGTAGGCGGCATGTGGACCGCCGAATCCGAGCGGTATGCCAAAGCGTTGCGTGCTGCCGACGGCGACATCGGCGCCGAACTCGCCGGGCGGTTTCAGGAGTGTGAGCGCGAGAATGTCCGCGGCAACGACGAGTAACGCTCCACCATCGTGCGCGGCTTTTGCGAACGATTCGTAGTCGAAGATCGCGCCGTCAGTGGCCGGATATTGGACAAGGGCCCCGAAAACCGTTTCGTCGAATTTGAAGCCGGAGAAATCGCCGACGATAACTTTTATTCCCAGCGGCTTCGCCCGAGTCTTTACGATCTCGATGGTTTGGGGATGGCAGTTGTCCGCGACGAAAAAAGTCGTTCGTTCATTTGCGACGGACGCCCGGCAAAGCGCCATTGCTTCAGCGGCGGCAGTTCCTTCATCGAGCAAAGACGCGTTCGCGATGTCGAGCGCGGTCAGGTCGGTGATCATCGTCTGGAAGTTGAGCAGCGCTTCGAGCCGGCCTTGCGCGATCTCGGCCTGGTAAGGCGTGTAAGCGGTGTACCAGCCCGGGTTCTCCAGAATATTTCGCTGTATCACTGGTGGCGTGATCGTGTCGGAATAACCGGCGCCGATGAACGAGCGGGTGACGGTGTTTTTCTTCGCCAGGTCTCGCAGTTCTTCGAGCGCCTCGCTTTCCGATTTCGCGGCGGCCAAATTTAACGGGTGATCGAGCCGGATGTTTTTGGGAACGGTGGCGTCGATTAGTTCGTCGAGGTTTTCGAACCCGAGTTCCGCAAGCATCGCGGCGCGCGCCTCCTTGTTCGGGCCGATATGCCGATGCGCAAACGAATCGACGCGATCTTTCTCGCGCGCCGGGCGTGCGGTGCTGTTTTGCGCGGGCAATTCCGTTTCAGCGATTGGCATCCGCCAAACTACGGATTGCGTTTAGCGCTTCAAGCGAAACGGTGGCGCAGACTAGTCGGAATCCAAGGTTCGCACGCCGCTTTCTTGTAACCGTGCTCGCAGCTCGGCGAGATGGGCGTGGTTCCGCGTCTCCACTGTGCATTGAACATGCACGGCGGAAACGTCCGAACCGGCGAAAGCGCGATCGTGGACAACCTGTTTAATGCTCGCGCCGGCAGACGCAATCTTCGCCGCGAGATCAGCCAGACCGCCGGGCCGATCGCTGATGATCGCGGTGAAGCGCGCAAGGCGGCCGTCCGCAACAAGTCCGCGTTCGACCACGCGGCTCAAAACGTTAGGATCGATATTCCCACCGCAGAGCAGGAGCACTACGCGTTTACCAGCGAGTTCCGGTAGCTGACCGGAAAGGCAGGCGGCCAACGGCGTCGCGGCCGCGCCTTCGACGACGCCTTTCTCCAGCTCGACGATCCGCAAAACGGAGATGGCGATTTGTTCCTCGCTGACCACGACAATCCGATCGATGAGCGGCGCCGCGGTCGCGAAGGCGTTTGCGCCGACTTGGCCGATCGCGAGACCGTCGGCGAGCGTCGGCTGCATTTCGATACGTACTGGTTTTCCCGCCTTGATCGCCGCGGAAAAACTCGCGACATGATCGGCTTCGACGGCAATGACTTTCGTTTGCGGCCGCAGGCTTTTGATCGCGAGCGCCACACCGGCAAGCAAGCCGCCGCCGCCCACGGGCACGACGACCGCGTCGAGGTCGGGCACCTGTTCGAGAATCTCCAAACCCATCGTGCCCTGACCGGCGATGATCGCGGGATCGTCGTAGCCGTCGATGTAAGCGAGTCCGCGCTCCTTCGCGATTTCGTGCGCCTTCTCTTTCGCTTCGGTAAAATCTTTTCCGTGCAGCACCACGGTCGCGCCGAGTTTTTCGCAATTGCCGATCTTAATGAGCGGCGCGTACTTGGGCATGACCACGGTCGCGGGAATGCCGAGCAATTTTCCCTGATAGGCCAACGCTTGGGCATGGTTTCCAGCCGAGGCGGCGATGACTCCACGCTTTTGTTGATCAGGCGACAACTGGGCCAGAGCGTTGCGCGCCCCGCGCTCCTTGAAGCTTCCCGTCCGCTGCTCGTAATCGAGCTTGGTGAAAATCTTCATGCCCGTGAGCTCGCTCAACGGGATCGATTCCGGACAGGGGGAATAATAGACCGCGCCGTTGATGCGCTTCCGGGCTGCTTCGATGTCGGCGAACGTAGTCACGAACAGGTCATATAAGACCTATGTGACCTACGCGTCGAGGGCCTGACGAATTTTCGTGGCGAGTTGCTCGGGGTCGAAAGGTTTGGGGAGGAAGAACATTTCCTGGTCGTGCCGGTCGCCGGGTTGAAGCGATTCCTGGAGATAACCGGAAATGAATACGACTTTCGTTTCAGGACTCGCCTTGCTCATCCAATCGGCGAAAAGGCGCCCGCTCATTTGCGGCATGACCACGTCGGTCAGCAATAAATGAAGTTTCTTGCCGTTGCGGCGGCCGATCAATTGCTGGGCATCGTCGGCGTTCGCGGCTTCGAGCACTTCGTAACCGAGGCTTCGCAGCACGCGCACCGCCAGATGCCGCACGCTGATGTCGTCCTCGAGCACAAGAATCGTTTCGGTGCCCGTGGGAAGTTTATTCGCGCCCGGTTTTTTGTAGGAAGGTGGCGGGGGCGCCGGAACTTTCGGCAGAAAAATTCTGACGGTGGTGCCTTTGCCGAGCTCGCTCTCGACGCAGATGTGGCCGCCGCTTTGTCGAACGATCCCGTAACTTGTCGCCAAACCGAGGCCGCTCCCGCCCTCGTGTTTCGTCGTGAAGAATGGCTCGAAAAGATGCTGCTTCACTTCGTCGGTCATGCCGCTGCCGTTATCCGTCACGCTGATCCGGACATATTCGCCCGCCGGAAGTTCTTCCGAACTGCATTCGTGATCGTCGGCCGGCTCGATCGTTACCGCGGCCGTTTCCAGCGCGAGACATCCGCCATCCGACATGGCGTCGCGCGCGTTCACCACGAGGTTCAAGATGATCTGGGTGAGCTGGCCGGGGTCGACTTTCGTGTGCATCCCGTCTTTGCCGCGCTCGAAATCGCATTGCACGGAAATATTTTCGCCAAGCAGGCGGAGAAGTGACCGCTCGAGATTCGTCAGCAACGTATTCACGTCCACGACCGCTGGCGCCAGCGGATGTTTCCGGCTGAAAGCGAGCAACTGGCCGGTCAACGCGGAAGCGCGCGCCGCGGCTCCGCGGATTTCGCGAATATGGTCGGCGATCTCGCCTTTCGTCTCCAGTTCGTCGAGGAGAAGATCGCTGTAGCCGAGGATGGTGGTGAGAAAATTATTGAAGTCGTGCGCGACACCGCCGGCGAGCTGGCCAAACGCTTCCATTTTTTGCGAGCGCACGAGCTGATCCTGGAGTTGTTTGCGCGCCGTGATGTTCATCAGCGAGCCGACGAACTGGACGGGACGGCCTAACGAATCGCGAACAATGTAGGCGCGTTCGAGGAGATCGAAGTAGGAACCGTCGCTGTGGCGGAACCGGTATTCGCCAGCCCAATGATCTGCTTCGCCTGACAACGCTTCATGGATGGCCGCGCCGGCTCGGGCGCGATCCTGGGGATGGAGTTGCTTTTGCCAGAACCCGATGTTGTTCGTGGCGGGCGAAGGCGAAAAACCGAGGAGCGCTTCGAGGCCCTGGGGCCAGGAGAGCGCGCCGTTGCCTACAGTCCAAACCCGAACAGCATCATGCGTAGCTTGGGCAGCGAGCGTAAGATGTTGCGAGATTTCATCCGGGCGGCGCGCAGGGTCAGTAGGAATTTCATGGGATTGGTGGGCCGTTGGTTGAGCGACCCTGTATTTTTGGGCTGTCTCGTCCTGAATTTCGGTCGCAAATCGCATGTTCAGGTCGTGGTGGAACCCGCGTCTCAAGAAAGCTAATTCCATGCCTCTACGCCGCCGGTGCGGGTAAGGATCAAACCGCTTGCGTGCAGCCGCGCGAACCTGATGTTGGGGCTCCGAGTTTACAGGCCATGAACGCTTCGCCAGACCCACTGAAACCACTGAAAAATCAAAAGGCGCTGGTGACCGGTGCGAATTCCGGAATTGGTGAAGCTTGCGCGCTCGCGCTGGGCGCCGCCGGCGCCGAAGTGGTCGTGAACTATCATTCGGATCCTGAGGAAGCGCAGCGGGTCGTAAGTGTGATCAAGCAGAGCGGCAGCAGAGCGGTCGGTTTTCAGGCGGATGTGAGTCGCGAGGAGGAAGTGGAGGCGATGTTCGCCGAAATGATAAAGCAATTCGGCACGATCGACATTCTGGTGAACAACGCCGGCTTGCAGCGCGACGCGCCGTTCCATGAAATGACGCTGGAGCAATGGAACATGGTTCTCTCCACGAATCTGACCGGCCAGTTCCTTTGCGCGCGCGAAGCGGTTCGCGAATTCTTGAAGCGTGGTGTCGTCCCGGAGGTTTCCTCTGCCGCTGGCAAGATCATCTGCATGAGCTCGGTCCACGAGGTGATCCCATGGGGTGGGCACGTAAATTATGCCGCGTCGAAAGGCGGGGTGATGCAACTCATGAAAAGCATGGCGCAGGAGTTGGCGCCGAAAAAAATTAGGGTTAACAGCATCGCTCCCGGGGCGATCAAGACGCCGATCAATCGCGCCGCGTGGGAAACACCGGCGGCAGAAGCGGAGTTGTTGAAGCTGATTCCCGACGGCCGGGTCGGAATTCCCGAAGACATTGCGCGGACGGCGGTCTGGCTCGCGTCCGATGCTTCGGATTACGTCACGGGCACGACGCTTTTCGTCGATGGCGGGATGACGCTATACCCGGGGTTCGCCACCGGCGGCTAACTATCGGCCGCCGCCGTCTTCATCACGTTCTGCGAATCGTGCTGCAGAAGTTTGCGGGTCGCGGCGGTGAGGAGCTCGAGCTCTTCCGGAAGGAGCTGCGCCTTATTCGCGGCGGAGAGAAACGAATGGGCGCGTTCCATTTTTCCGTTCTCGACGAGCATGACGAAATAATAAGCGGCGATGACAGGATGACGGAGTTGGCCTTCCTTGAGCGTCTCCATTTCCCGCAAGGCCTCGCTGGTTTTGCCTTCAGTAAACAACGCGAAGGCATAGGTAGAACTGACAGCCGCATTCGCCGGATTTTCCTGGTGCAATTTCGTGGCGAGCCGACGTGCCGAATTGTCGCCGGTGATAAGCAAACCGAGGTTGGCGTAATTGTTCGCGGCCACCAAGTCGGCGGGATTCAATTCCAGTGCGCGCTTGGCCACTCGAAGCAATCCGTGGCTGTTCTGTTTCGCTTTGTAGAGACGCTGCAAGGCGGTGAGCGCTTCCCGGGCATTTTCGTTTCCATTCGCGATTATCCACCACGCTTCGGCGGCCCCCTCGCCGTAATTCCAACCCTCGGCAAGTTGCGCTATTGCCGCCAGCCGCTCGGGTTGGTTCTGCGTCGCTTTCAAGGCCGCGGCCCAGGCCGTCTGCGCTTCCATCGAAGTGCGATCGCCCGGAGTGAGACGACGGAGCGCGTGGCTTACGACAGCGAGCCGTAGAAATTCTTCTTCGCCCCAATTTTTTCCGTCCACCCAGGCGTTCAATCCATTCCAATCTTGGAGAAAGCTGTAGGCTTCCGCGACAGCGAGGGGAACCGGCGGAGCATTTAGAATTTTTGACGGCAAACTTAGAGCCCAATCACGCCCGGCCTGCGCCAGCTCGTGTCGATTCATCCAGGTGATGAGCGCTGCCGCGGTTACTGGTGACCCTGCCGCGTTCGTTTCGGCGTCGCGCAACGCCATGTCAGCGCTGGAGGTCTTATTGTTCGCCTCCGCGTAGAGCAGGAGATCAGGGAACGTAGCCCCTTTTTCGGAGCGCAGTCGCGCCGCCCATTTTTGAGCATCGCCTAACGACTTGTTAGCGAGTGCGTCTGCGGTCAAGGCGCGGAGCGCATCAAGGCGCACCGCACTTATTTCAGCCAAGCGTGCCAGCTCTAACCGCGCGCCCTCTTTCATTGCCGAATCGGTGGAGGTAAGCCGAACGGTCGCAAGGTTAAGTTGCAGTTGGGCGTTAGCCGGTTCGAACTGGAGCGCCGCCGCAAATTCGTTTTCTGCCTCGGCAGATTTTTTCTCGGCGATCGCAAGAGTGCCCGCGAGCTGATGATATTTCACGTTCGACCGAGCGGCCGGTTCGACGCGGTCGAGCGTTTTGCGAGCGAGATCAAACTGACGAAGACGCACCGCACTGCCCGCCAGTGCGATTTTGTTCTCAGCTACCGCGGGCTCAAGCGTAACCACTTGTTCTCTCCACGAAAGTGTCTCGGGTTTGCGGGCCAGTTCCGCGATCTCCGCCATGATTCGGCAGGCTGCGGCGCTCTTTGGGTCCAGCTGAAGCACATGCCGGGCAACCAGAGCAGCACTTGGATAATCGTGCTGTGCGAAAAAATCCTGCGCCTGTCGCGTGAGATGCCGCTTTCGCCACATGCCATAGCCGCGGTATCCAGCGAACCCCACGACGCTGGCCAGGGCGCAGACAGCCAGGCGACGCATCCAGCGCCGCAGGAAATCCCGCCGCTCCAATGCGCGGATATTGCCGAAGCAATCGTTACTTTCGGAATTTTGCACTGTGTCGAAGAATCAATGCCGCCGCGATGAGGCAGGAGCCGACCGCGCTCAAGGCCGGATTGATTTCCGGGACTGGCGTGAAGCTGATGCCGTTGATGCCGACGTGCTGATAGGTTGGGTCGGTGATGCCCGAAGGACCGCCGCTTCCATAGGTGAAGGTGAACGATTTGATTGCGGCGGCGCCGAAACTGATGGTGACGTTGCCGTTCCCCGATCCGGTCCCTAGGTCCGAGGTGTTGACGATTCCGGTCACAATCTGGCTAGTGCCGGTCCCCGATTGCGTATTGTTGCTGCTGGTTGTGATCGTGGGTGCGATCATGGTTGTGCCATCGATGGAGGTGGCCTTGATGGCAGTCAGCAAATCCTGATAAGTGTTGCCGCTGACGTTAGAGTAATCGACGTCGAAGAGCGTGAACGAGACATTCTGGACGCCGGCCGTGTAGAGCGCGGAGAAGTCTACCTTAACTGTCACAGCCTGGGTTTGATCGGCAAAATCGACCGCGAGACAAAGCGTGCTGGTTGGATTAGCGAGGCCACCTTGGAAATCGGGCGTGATTGCTGGCGTCATCGGATTTCCCGACGCGAGTTCCTTCTGAAGCTGCGCCGTGTTCCCTGAGACAGTCACGGTAATGTCGTTCCCGGTCTTGGCAGCGTCGACGTCGTAGGAATTGCTGAGCGACCCCGCAGTCCAGGAGACAGTGTTCCAGTCGAGGACAACTGCGTTTGCCGTGGCAACGAGGAAAGGAGCGATCAGAGCCGACCGCAAGAGGCGCTTAAACAATGACATATGGCAGAGCCAGCCCGTGATTAGCAGCCGTCATGCCTCTACCTGCGGTTCGACGTTGCCCTTTCGTGCCGGGCCGATGAATCTTTGGTTGATGTCGCGCCCGCTATCGCCGAACGATTTTTTCTCGTGGCTGGTTCCTGGTTTCCTTTGGCTCTGGCTGTTCGTGCACCTTCACGTCGAGTGGACCCTCAACCCACAATACAATTATGGCTGGGCGGTGCCGTTCCTCGCCGTTTTGCTCTTCTATTTTCGATGGCAGCGTCGCCCCGCCCCGGACATCGGCGATCGGAACAACGTCATCGTTCGACTCAGCATGGCCTTCGGCCTCATTCTCCTTTTCCCGATACGCGTTATCGAAGAAGCAAACCCAGATTGGCGCTTCTTGAGTTGGATCCTGGCGCTTTGCGTAGTTGATTTTTCGCTACTGTCGCTTCTCCAAGCCGGTGGGGCCAAGTGGCTGAAGCACTTCGCGTTTCCCGTTTGCTTTCCGCTCGTCGCGGTTCCCTGGCCGGTGCGAGTCGAGAGTTTCGTTGTCCAGACGATGATGCGCGCGGTCGCCTACGTGGCGGTAGAAATCGCGGGCTGGTTTGGAGTCGGCGCTTACCAGCTCGGGAACGTCATCCAATTGCGTAACGGCTTCGTCGGCGTTGATGAAGCGTGCAGCGGAGTGAAAACGCTCCAGGCGGGGATCATGGTCGCGCTTGTCCTGGGCGAACTACTTCAACTGCGCTGGAGCCGAAGAATCGCGTTGTTAGTACTTGGTTGCGGCTGGATTTTCGTCTGCAACGTTTTCCGGGCGACGGCGTTGGTTTTCGTGGGCGCAAACAGTGGGCTGGAGATGCTCGCCCGATGGCACGATACGATCGGGACGGCGGCGCTCATTCTCGGAATGGCCGGGATGCTTGGGTTAGGGTGGCGCTGGAAAGGCGACCCGCCAACCCCGGTGGCATCCGGGCCTCCGCGGATTTTCAAGCCGCAATGGGGAGCCCTGGCTTGGCTAATACTGGTCTTTGTCGGTACCGAGATTTGGTACCGGAGTCACGAGCGAAATCTCGTCGAGCGACCGGCCTGGCAGGTCAGTTGGCCGGCGGAAAATAATGTGACGGCGTTGCCCATTCCAGATTCGACGCGCGTGATTCTGCGTTACGACGACGCCACGACAGCGGCCTGGGAAGAGCCGCGCGGCGTCCGCTGGTGGACGTTTTTTGCGCGTTGGAAACCGCAGCGCGCCGCCCTTCAACTGGTCCGCAGCCATTCCCCGGAAATTTGTCTGCCCGCGATCGGCCGCACGTTTCGGAAGGCGTGGCCTAATGTCAATGTCGCCACTGGATCCGCGCCCCTCGATTTTCGTTCCTACGAATTCGAGCAAAACGGCCGCCCGCTTTTTGTTTTCGTCTCTATTCAGGAAGACAAGCGGGTAGGGTCCAGTCCCGCGGATACGGGGGACTGGAACATCGCCGGACGACTGCGTGCCGCCTGGAACGGAAAGCGTAATCTTGGTCAGCGGCTACTCGAAATCGCAGTCTCGGGTTTCGACGATTTCGCGGTAGCGAGCGACGCGCTTGCGAAAACCGCCAAGGAACTCGTCCGGCCAGAGAAAGCTACGGGCTGACCAGAGGCAACACCGGCGGTTGCACGACGAGGGGAGGACTCATCAAACCGACGGAGTTATCCGCGTAAACATCAGGCATCTCCTGCGTGCTGAGCATCGAGAGCGGCATTTCCCCAAAGGCGCTCAACTCGGCTACTTCGAAGCCGCGCGCACTCGTCGCGTCCGCAGGAGTCCAGCGCAAGGCCACATAGCGGGCTCCATGAGGATCGAAATCGAGCGCCGCTTTTCCAGAGCCATCGGTATCTGTAACTGAAGCGATTGGTTTCGCGCCGCTGAGGTCACCGGGATTCGTACCCAGGTCTTCAAGCATGAACACGTCGAGCTGGCCTTTTTCCATTTTGTAAACTGCGCTTACGCGATGGAGGCGCTCGCGCTCCGCCAACTCGACGATGACGGTTGGATGCGGATCAGATGACGCGAACTGGAACGAAGTGATGACGTCGTCGTCGATCATCCGCTTCGCGTTCTCTTCTGAACCAGAGCTGATAAAAACGATCCGAGCCCGGGCGTAGAGATTCGCAAAATTAAAGTTGAGCATGTCCTCTAGACGCCGCGTCGCGGCCGAATTCGTCACACGGACTACGCCGCGCTGGCGAGCCGCGAACTTTTTGAGCGATTGCCCGCCATAGAGGCCGAGGCCGGCAATGCTTCCCGCTTTGGTCACGTGGAACGACAACTTCACGTAGCGCGCTTCTGTTCCCGCGAGCGACAAATCAAAAAGCCGCTTCCCGGTGAAAGAACCGCCGCTATTTACCTCGATCCACTTCGAACTATGTGCCGGCAGACGATAATTCGATACGGCGACCGTCATTTCGCCGGAGGCGGAACCGTTTTCGTTCACGAATGTGAAACGATCCAGCATCGATGTTCTGGGGAACGACAGAACGAAGGTCGTATCGCCTTCTGGCAACGGATAATTCAGAGTGTCATCATCGAGCATGAGAGCGTTCGGGCTCGATTCTTTGTTCGTCACGACCATGACACGGCCGTCGGTGCCGATGAGATCGATCGAAGCGCCGCAGTTCATCCGCGCGAGGTTTTTTGCCGGATTGCTTGCGTCGTCCAAAGATGTGAGGTCGACGGCAGATTCGCCGGCCAAAACATTAAGCACGGTTGCCAATACCAAAGCGCCGACAATTGAGATACCGCGGGAAACTCGGGGACCGTAAGGCGAACTCATATTGAGTCTTTCTAAAAGCTAGGAATGCGCCAACCATTCTAGTATTTTGAAAACGCGCTTCTAACCGCCTGTGTATAATCGCGTTCCACCTGGCATCGGAATTTTCCCGATCATCGCATCCGCGCCGCGGCAGGAGGTGTTTTTTCCTTGCTGTGCGGCACATCTCATAGAACAATCGGCCTCACACGCCTAACCTTGAACCAATTAATTTTGAATCCCGAACGGGTCTCCGCCGAATTTGCGAGAGGTCATGAGACGGTCGCCGGCCGCGCTCAACCGCTTTGGTATCACATCTGCTAATCTACCCGACCGACACCCACATGAGTCACGTAACTTCTCCTTCGCCTTTCGTCCGCAGACTCGTTTTCACCCTTCTTGTACCGTTGCTTTTTACCGCCGGAATGTTGCGCGCGCAGGACGCCGTGCGCCCTTCCCTCGCGGGGGAAGCGGCTGCCGAGGCGCGTCGCCAGTCAATCGACAAGATCCCGTACAATTTGCAGATGGGGCCGGTCAAATTCCGCTTCAGCGCGACTCTCGGCGTCGAGTACAACGATAACATCAACCTCGCCGAAGACGGGTCCGCGGTTTTCCTGAGCCCGACCGGTCCGATCGTCATCACCACGGCGCCCCAGGATGACATCATCCTTCGGCCGCAGTTCAACGTGAACGCCCTATGGCCAATTACTCAGCTCAATACCTTCAAACTCGATATTGGGGTTGGCTACGCCTTCTATCTGGATCACTCGAATTACAACACGAACGCTGTTCTTCTTTCACCCGGATCGCAGGTCGCTTTCGACATTTTCGTGGGCGATTTCCGGATCAACATCCATGATCGGTTCTCCCTGCAACAGGATCCTATAGCCGAAGCGGGCCTCTCCAACGTGGTCGATTACGGCCGGTTCGAAAATACCGCCGGCGTGTCTGTTCTCTGGGATTTGAACCAGGCGGTCGTAACGCTGGGCTACGATCATTACACCTACATCTCGACTACTTCCGATTTCGATTATCTCGATCGCAACGCGGAAATTCTCTCTGGATCCATTGGCTTCACGCCCACTTCGACGATGACGGTTGGGATCGAAGGATCGTTTGTCGATACCTATTACGACCAAAATATTCTCAACGATTCGCGGACCTACAGCATCGGCGCTTTCCTCGAAACGCAGCTAACCAGTTATCTGAAGCTTCGCGTGGCTGGCGGCTATCAAAGGATCGATTTTGACAGCGGCGGTCTGGTGAACGACCCGCACGATTTGGACGACTATTACGCGAACGCCTTGCTCTCTCATCGGGTAAACTCGGTGTTGAGCCAGAACCTTTCGATCGGCCACGAAACCCAGCTGGGCGTAAATTCAAATTACGTGAAGTTGAATTACGTTCGCCACACGACGACCTGGAATTTGTTTTATCATACGCTCTTCTCGACCGAGCTTTTCTACGAGGATGCGGATGATTCAGGCGGAAGTGGCCCGCTCTTTACCCCAATCCCGGGCGTCCCGAACATCAATCCTTTCGTGGCGGAACACATTCATCGATACGGCGGTGCGCTCACCTTCGGATACCAGCTTACCCAGCACGTGACCCTCGGACTTCGCTATCAATACACTCAAAAGGATTCGGATCAGCCGTTACGCGATTATAGCCAAAATCGCGTGTCGCTCGATGGCACATACAGCTTCTAAAAAGGGACACCCTTGCAACCGCATGAAAATCTGGGCCTTCACCTTCGCCGCCGCCATCGCCTGCTCCGCCGGGCCGGGTGCGCTTATGGCGCAGGACTCCAGTCCCATGCCTTCGATCCCGAAAGCCACCACGGTCGAGCCGCCCACCACCAGCACGGTGATGCGCACCAACTCGATGACCGTGCTGGACGACAAAAAGCGGCTCGGGTCTAACGACTACGTCAGTTTCCGCGTTGTTGAAGATCGCGACAACGAATCGCAGCATCTCCGCGTCAACGACAACGGCGAGCTAGAAGTTCCCTATATCGGCCTTGTTCCGGCCTCAGGGCGCACCTGCAAGGAGCTTGCCTATTCGGTTAAGAGCTTGCTGGAGCGCGAATATTACTATCACGCCACCGTGATCATCGCCGTCGATCGCGTCAGCGAGAAATCGCGGGGCAAAGTCTACGTTTACGGGTCGGTGAAGGGACAGGGACCGCAGGAAATCCCCGCCGACGAAACCTACACGGTCAGCAAAGCGATTATTCGCGCGGGCGGTTTTGGTGATTTTGCCGATAAGAAGAAGATCAAGCTGACCAAGAAGAATGGCGAGACGGTCGTGGTTAATTTGAAGCGAGTAATTGAGGAAGGGCACACCGATGAAGATGTGACGGTGGGGCCAGACGACCAGATTTACGTTCCGCAGAAGCTCGTGAATTTTTAATCATGCAAGCTGCCGTTCCAACTACCGACCGCCCGGCTTCCGCTCCCTGGAGCACTGCTTTCATCACGCGATTGCATCGTTACAAAGCGCTTTTACAGCGCCGCTGGTGGATTCCGGTTTTGACGATTTGCCTCGGGCTCTTCGTCCAGGCCTGGCTGATTTATCAGACGCCGCCTTCGTTCCAGTCGACCAGCAAAATGATGCTTGCCGGCAAACTCAACATTAGCCAGGGCGCGGTCTATAGCGAAGACAGCGTCAACTTCTACGGCACTCAGATTCAATTGATGCAGAGCCAGGAAGTGCGGCACAGCGCCGAGCAGCTCGTCCGCTCTACTCATCCGGAAATGCAGCCAGTCCAGGTCGAAGTCACGGTCATGCAAAAGCCGCGCACCTCCATTTTTGATCTCGTCGCGATCGGCAGCACGCCGGACTACACGCAGGCCTACCTGAATGCGTTGATGCAGAAATATCTCGATTTCAAAAAAGGCATGCGGGCCGAGCAGGGCTCAACCGTCACGACTGCGATCACTGAAAACGTTATCCAAGTCGAAAAAGATCTTCGCGCGGCCGAAGACGAAATGATCGATTTCCAAAAGCAGAACAACATCGGCTTCATTCAGGAGGAAGGGAACAGCGCTGCCGCTTATCTAGTGCGATTGAACCAGCAATACGCGCAGCTTAAGACCGAATATGACCTACTTAGCCTGCTCGATCTCGACCAGAACCTCGATCGTGCGCAGGGCAAGACCGACATGCCGTCAGCTGCCACCACCGGGACGGACGACAAAACGCCCGGCATGGCGTTTGCCGATGTGGGTCCTGAAGCGGATTATCTGAAAGCCAAGCAGGCACTCCAGTTAGTGAAAGCCGAGCGGGAAACGCTCTCGAAAGATTTGCGGCCCAAACATCCGAAAATCATCAAGCTGAACGATGAGATCACGAAGCAGGAAAAACTCATCGAGCTTTATCGCCAGGACACCGTTGAAAAACTCGATACCCGCCGGAAGTCGATCGGCAAACAGATGGAAAACCTCCAGACCAATATCAAGGAGTGGGAAGCCAAGGCGCTCGATCTCAGCCAGCGGCTCGCGCAATTCAATCGGATCAAGGCAAAAGCCGAGCGGCTGAAGACGCTTTACGACCGCCTCTTAAACAATCTCAAGGATGTCAACGTTTCGCAGAGCGTCGATAGCGGCGACCAAATCTCGATCATGGAAATGGCGGGTGCCCCCATCTCGGTGCGGCCCGGCTTACTGAAGAGCCTTCTCATCGGTCTCGGCATCGGCGTGCTGGCGGGCATCGGCATTCTGTTGCTGCTCGACCGGATCGACGATCGGATGGCATCTTTCGGTGAATTCCAGCATCATTTTTCCGAGAATGTTCTCGGCCAGATTCCAAAGGAGAAAACTAAGGGCCGCGTAACGTTGTTGCAGCCGGATGATGCCCGCCACGTCTTCGCCGAATCGTATCGCAACGTTCGCTCCTCGATTTTCTTCATGCCTTACGAAGGCCCGCGGCCGAAGACGATGCTGATTACGAGTTCGGTTCCGAACGAAGGCAAGTCGACGGTCTCGTCCAACCTCGCAATCACGATGGCTCTGTCCGGCGCCCGCACACTTTTGATCGACGGCGATCTCCGCCGCGGCGCTTTGTCCGATGCGTTCGGCGTTTCGTCGAGGATTGGGTTCTCCGAGGTTTTGAAACGGGAAGTGAATTGGCAGGAAGTCGTCGTTCCCACGGCCTACCAGAACCTGTTTCTCTTGCCGCGCGGCAAAACTCTCGGCCAGCCGAGTGAACATCTTCTCCGCGATTCCACGGACGCGCTGATCGCGGAAATGTACAATCACTACGATTACATCATCATCGACAGCTCGCCGGTGTTGGCAGCGGATGATTCCACGAGCCTGGCACCGAAGATCGACGCTACCTTGTTCGTGGTCCGGCTTTCCTACACTTCCGCGCGCCTCGTCCGCAAATCGCTCGAGCTTCTCTACAATCGTCAGGTCAACGTGCCTGGCGTGATTTTGAATTACGTCGATACCTCGCTGCCGGAGTATTATTACTACCAGTATTCGGAGTACTACAATACGCCGCTGGCGGTGGAAGAGCACGACGACGTCGCCGCTGCGCATCGGCATCAGCCGAGACAAATCCAGTCGTCCTAGCGCGCGTTTCGATTTGCGGACCGTGATCTCGGCCGGTCCAGCGTCGCGCGAAATCTCCCGATGAGCTTCTTCGGCCCGATTTCGCCACCGGTCTTGAATGAAGCATCCGCGCCGCTCATTCGTCGCGCTTTGCATCGCGCGCGCGTGGTCGGCAAGTTCGCTATCGTTCAGGGAATCGTCCAGGTCGTCGGTTTTCTTAGCGGCATCCTGTTGATTCGGCATCTCGATCAGCGGGAGTACGGCTATTTCACGATCGCCAATTCGATGCAGGGAACGTTGAACACGCTGGCCGATATTGGGATTAGCGTCGGTCTGGTTTCAATCGGCGGCCGGGTCTGGCACGATCGAAACCGATTTGGCCAATTGATTAAGACCGCGAGCCGCCTGCGCCGCAAACTAGGCGCCATCGCCGCGATCGTCGTTACCCCGATCCTTTTCTTCATGCTGGTGAAGAACGGAGCGCCGGTTTCCTACACCTTGATCCTGGTCGCGCTCGTCCTGGCCGGACTGTCCGTCCAGCTCGCGCTCGGTGTGCTCAGCGTGGTGCCCCGACTGACTTCGCACATCGGGCAAATTCAAACAATCGATTTCGCGGGGGCCGTAGCCCGGCTCCTCATCTTAATCGGGTTGATGTATTTTTTTCTAAATTCGGCCGTCGCAGTAGCAGTCGGTTCGGCGACTTTATTTCTTCAGTACTGGATGCTCCGCCGTTATGTGGCCGGAATGATCGATTTCGAAGCGCCCGAGAACGAGGAGGACCGCAGCGCCATGCAGCGCTTCATTCGTCATCTCGCAGCCAACGCCGTATTTTTTTGCTTTCAGGGACAAATTACGATTTTTCTTCTCGGTTTTTTCGGCCGCGATATTAACTCAATTGCCGAAGTTGGAGCGTTAGGCCGGCTCGGAATGGTGTTTACCATTCTCACCAACCTATTGACTAATATTTTTGGCCCAGCCTTCGCCCGCTGCCAGGATCCGAAACGCTTGCGCTGGCAATATGCCGCGATTGTAAGCGCGGTTACGACTTTCAGCCTTGCGTTGGTGGCGGCGGCGTTTTTTTTCCCGAGTGCGTTCTTGTTTGTCCTCGGCGCCAAGTATGCGCATCTCGAGCGGGAACTTTTGTTGATGGTCGGCGGCGCGGTTGTCATCGCATTGACCGGCACCTTCTGGACCTTGAACGCATCCAAAGCGTGGATCGCCGGTTCCTGGCTCTACATCCCCCTGACGGTCGCAACCCAAATCGCGCTCATTCCGGTGACCGATTTCTCCAGTGTTCGTGGTGTCCTCATATTTAACCTTCTTTCGGCTGTGCCGAATCTGCTCCTCAACCTGGCGCTGAGTATTCGCGGATTTCGTACCTCGCCGCTGGCCAGCGCATGAGAGAACGGCCGAATTTTTCCTATCACTTCGCGCTTTGGCTCGGCAAGGCGTTGCGCTCTTTCTACCGGTCTCTTTTGCCGCTTATCCTTTTGTTTAAACCGACGGTACGGCGGTCATTTCCATTTGAGGTTTTTGCCTACTCCAGCGACGCGATGCTGCCGGAGCAAGTTGCCTCGATTCGGTCTTTTTTGCGTTATCTTGGGCGACCGAAAAGTTTCACAGTGGTCTCTGACGGCTCCCATTCGGATCGCAGCGTTCGTTTGCTGAAACGCGTCGATCGCAGCGTGTCCGTGACGACGGCAAAGCCAACGCCTGCCGGGTTGCCCACCAGGTTGGAGAGCTATCTCAACTGCCATCCCACCGGCAAACAACTCGCCTTAATTATGTCGCTGCCTCGCCATGGTCCGGCGCTCTATGTCGACGCGGACGTGCGTTTTTTTCCCGGCGCATCTGACCTTGTTGCCCGGGGTGAAACGAAGGACTTGTCCGCCTATTATCTGGTCGATTGCCAGTTCGCGGGCGATCACAGACTGCTACGCAGCGCCAGCGAACCGACCAAACCGGTCAACACCGGCGTTTTGTTTCTCTTTAGACAACTCGATTGGTCGTTGAGCATCCGCCGGTTTCTCGAGTTGGAAGGGGAACCGACATTCTTTACAAACCAGACAATGACGCATTTAACAATGCACGAAAACGGGGCTAGTCCTTTTGATCCGGCGAAGTATGTCGTTCAATTGGACGACCAGTGCGTGTTTGCAGACCGTCACGCCGGCGCCTCTCTGGCCCTGCGCCATTACGTAAATCCGGTCCGGCACAAGTTCTGGACGAGCATCTTGCATTAGGGATGTCGATGGAATCGGAACAACCGTTGCGCATTCTGGCGGTCGTAAATTTGCCCTGGGATCGGAAGCTCGGCGCATCGCGAGTCTGGCTTGAACTCGCCGAACAATGGCGCGCGGCTGGCCATACCGTTGATAAATATTGCCTGACGGATGCGTTCCCCATTCCCAGCACGTTGAGTGCGGTGAGTTTGGTGCGCCAGATCCATTTTGCCTACCGGGCTGCGCGCTACATTCGCAAGAATGCTACTCGGTACGATGTCATCGACAGCCTGCTCGGCACTTTGCCTTTCTCGAAAAAGCGTTTGCGTTTTTCAGGTCTCCTCGTGGCGCGGTCGGTCGGGTTCTATCGTCTCTACGAAAAATTTGATGTCCTGACCCAGAGTCGCTGGCCGGATTTGTCCTGGGGGCGACTCTTTCATCGTCTCGTCAAAAGACGGGCGCATCAGGCAGCCGAACAATCGGTCCGCCATGCGGACCTGCTCAATCTCGCGAACGAGGATGAGCTGAGTTCCCTTCGCGACGAGGTCAAGTCAATCAAGCCAACGCTAGTCCTGCCATACGGATTAACGCCTCAGAGACGACAGGCGTTGCGAGATGCCGCGTTGTCGGCCGCGACGCGATTGGCAAAAAAGAAAATCTGTTTCATCGGGATGTGGTCGATAAGAAAAGGGACCAAGGATTGGGCTGACATCATTCGACTTATTCGCGCGCAAGTTCCCGATGCGACATTCCTTTTTCTTGGGACGCTGACGGACGACGCGAAGGTCTGGGAGGAGCTCGATCTCCCGGGCGCCCGCGATTTCGTCGAGCTTGTCTCCCAATATGAGCCAGAGGGGCTGCCAGATCTTTTGCGCGATTCGACCGTTGGCGTTTTTCCGAGCTACGTCGAAGGATTTGGGCTAGGAGTTTTGGAACAACTCGCGGCTGGAATTCCGATTGTGGCCTACGATGTGCCGGGGCCGCGGCAGATCTTGAGATCGATCGCTTCCACAGCGTTGGCTCCTGTCGGGGATAAAGCTTCCTTGGCGGCACAGGCGATTAGTCTTTTGCACGCCGATCTGCAGTCCTACACCAGGCTCCGCGAAGAATGTCTGGCTATCTCCGAGCGTTATTCCTGGCCGGAAATCGCCGATGAAACCATTCGCGTATACCGCCAGGCCTTGGCGAAACGATTTGGCGGTGCAATCGCCTTCACTCATCCCTTCGGCTTGCAGTCGCCTACGGGAGGCTCGCGTATTATGCGGGCGCTGCTGCAGAATGCGCCCGATAGATTCGTAAGCATCTGCACAGCTTCGGACGCTCCGCCTCAGACAACTCTCGGCCAGGAAATTCACCTGCCGTTGCGTCCGTATTTTGGCCGCATTGAGCGGACCCGCTTTGCTGGGTGCGTCGACGCACTCGCGTCTTTATTTGCCGGACGTTTCACTCGCAGGCTCGAGGAAGTTTGCCGTGAGTGCGGGGCCACATCCATCCACTCGATTGCCCACGGTGGAATGGATTTTTATTCGGCTTTTCTCGTGGCAAAAAAACTCGGCATCCCATTTTTTCTCCAAGTGCATGACGATTTTATCTTCAGCGCGAGGGGAATTCGAAGCGAAGCAGCCGCCCACGACGCGCTGCGGCAGGCTTGGCAGAACGCCGACGCCCGTTTCGTCATTTGCCGTCCACTCGGCGAGGAATATTGCCGCCGCTATGGAAATCAAGATTACATGGTGATCACCGACGGCGTGGACCGGATAGCCGACGCCCCCCGCCGGCGAGCCGGCCAAGATTTGCAGATTTATTTCATGGGCCTGTTTCACCTCGATTACGAACCGAACTTAAAGGTGCTTCTCGCCGCTGTGGCAGAGCTTCAGGGTGAAGGCACGGGAAAACTTTCGGTGGTGCTTCGCTGTGGCGGCGTTCGTCCGCCTTTGATCAAGAGTTACGAGAACTTCGTTCGGATTTTGCCGTTTGCCTCCGAAGCTGAAGTCCAGTCCGATATGGAACGCGCGGACCTGCTTTATTTGCCGCTTCCGTTCGGAAAAAAATATGAGCTTTTTGTGCGGTACAGTTTATCGACCAAGATGGTGACCTACGTCGCCAGCGGGATTCCGATTTTGTATCACGGGCCGCCTGACGCGGCGGTGCACAACCTGCTAAAAGCGCACGATGCCGCCTTATTGTGCACGGAACCTACCCCAGATGTTCTCGCCGAGATGTTGCGCGTCTACATAAATAACAAGCAAATGGGAACGGATTCAGCCCGAAATGCCCTCGAACTGGCTCGACGCAGTTTTAACCTATCCGAAATTCGCGAAAAATTCTGGGGAGCGATCGACCGATCGCTGGAACGCTGATGTTTCGCTCTGTTCTGCGACGCCTTTGGTTCGATGGCCTCATGTTTCTGTGTAATGGCCTTGTCGCGCATCTTCCCAGCCACGTCGCGCGACGCTGGTTTTACCGCGCCGTGATGCGCTTCGACATCGGGAAGCGGGCGTTTATTTTCATGGGGGCTCAGTTCGACTCGAGAGGACATTTCAAACTGGGCGACCATTCCACGATCAACGAGCGTTGCCGCCTCGATAATCGCGGCGGTTTGGAAATAGGGAGCAATGTTTCCATCTCGGCCGATGTCTGCATCCTTACGGCCGATCATGATCCCCAGAGCCCGAGCTTCGCCGGCCGCAAGAGGCCGGTCCGCATTGCAGATTATGTTTTCGTTGGGACGCGAGCGGTCATCCTGCCGGGAGTGACCATCGGCCGGGGTGGTGTCGTCGCGGCGGGAGCCGTCGTCACCAAAGATGTCGCCGAACGCAGCATTGTGGCTGGGTCTCCGGCCAAAGAAATCGGAACTCGATGCGCCGATCTGAGCTACGAAATTGATTACTGCCGTTTTTTTGCCTGAAAACGCTGTTGCAAATTGTCCCGAGGACTCCGGGGTCGTTCGATGGGGTGGGTGACTACGCTTTGGCGCTCGCGCGCAAACTGCGTCTACTCTTCGATTGTGAAACGATCTTTGCCGCCCGCGATTGTGCGAGCACAAAAGACGTGGACGGATTTCAAGTTCGGCCGTTCGAGACCGCAAGACCGAGTCGATTATCTGACGCCGGATTCGATCACGTCATTTTGCATTACGTGAATTACGGCTATCACGCTCGGGGCATCCCGTTCGGACTCGTCCCGATTGTCAGCGACCTCCGCCAGACTTGCCGCGGCCGCTTCCTTACCATTTTTCACGAGCTTTATGCCTCGGGTCCTCCTTGGAAGAGCGCATTTTGGTTACAGCCATTGCAGAAGCGAATCGCGCGAACTCTTGCGCAACTCTCAGATGTTGGCGTGGTGAGCAGCGAAGCCATGCTTCGAGACCTCACAAGCCTTGCGGCCAAGGTAAAAGGCTTTGTCCAACCCGTTGTTTCTAATTTTGGCGAGCCGGACGTTTCAGCCGGACAATTTCTCCAACGCGATCCGCATCGCTGGGCGATTTGCGGCGGCACGGCATTAATCGAGAGATCGCTGAAATCGTTTCGCAAGGTGATGACCCGAATCCCGGAGGAAATTGCGCCGCGGCAACTTTCCGTTTTCGGCGGGAACGACAATTCTTCCGTTCGCTCGCTTCTCTTCGACTGCGGAATCCAAACTGACTATCAGCCTCGAATCGGTTCTTCCGACGCCTCTTCGATTCTTTCGGCATCATCGTTTCTTTGGTTGGATTACTTTGATCGGCCGGATATCCCGATGGAATTTGTTCTTAAGTCGACGGCCTTCGCCGCCGCCTGTGCCCATGGCGTTGTTCCGATCTTTCCGCAGGGGAGTTCGGCGATTTCGGTTGAGGGCGATCGATTGCCTGGTCCCTTTTTTATTACCGCCGACTCTTTCGAACTTCCGCCAGTGAATGCTCGGCCGGATCTCGCGGAGCAGTTTTACGGTTGGTATCAACGTCACGCCTCATCGGATCATCTTGCGCGCGGGATCGCCCGCGCGTTGCAATTAACGGCGTGAAATCTGTCGGAAAATTTCTCGAACGAATGGCGCAGCGGGTTTCTGGGCTAGGCTACGTCTGGCAGAATCCATCCTATGCCGAGGTGCGAAGAAATGGAGGCGCACGTGATCTTTATCGCCTCCTGAATAAACCATGGCTACCGGCAAACAGGATTGGAACGGTTCTGGACGTCGGTGCCAACGAAGGTCAGTTCGTCAAAGTCGCGCGGGTTTTGTTTCCGCAGGCGCCCATCCTGGCTTTTGAACCCAATCCTCATCTAGCGCATTCCTTAGAAGGCCTGCTGTCCGCCTCGGGAAGGGGCGCGCTTCTGCCGCTCGCCTGCGGGCGTAAGCGCGGCGTCCTCCCGCTTTACCTCACGAAATTTTCCCCCTCCGCGTCTCTACTCCAGCCTACCGGGCTCCATATCCCGGATTACCCGACCGCGGAGATTAGCGAAACCGTTCAAGTGAAAGTGGAACGACTCGACGATGTCGTCCGCGCCAGCGAGTTGGCGCGTGCGCCATATTTGCTCAAGCTCGACGTGCAAGGTTTCGAATTAGAAGTGCTCGAGGGTGCGACCGGCATTTTGTCGGACGTCGCTGTTATCTTATGCGAAGTGAACGCCGAAGATTTCTACCAGGGTCAGGCCGGGTTTGAACAAATCCATCTTTTCCTGCGTGAACACGGTTTCAAGCTGGTCGATATCGGTGAACCGATTCGCGCCCGCGCGACGGGGGAAGTGCTTTACTTCGATGTGGCTTTTCTCAAGCAGGCCAGCGCCAGTTGATTGGTTAATATGGCCGGCGAAGCGTTAATTCATGCTCCGGATCGACCGGTAGAATTGGTCGCAGTAATTAATTCCTTCAATCGCAGGGCCCTTCTCGAAAAAGCCCTGGCTTCCCTGACGAGCGCTTTGCGAAGCGCTTCTTTTGGTTCGGCCATTGTGGTCTTCGACGCAGGGTCCAAGGACGGCAGCGTGGAATTTATCCGATCATGGCAAGACGTGAATGCCGGCGACAATCTCATCTTGGTCGAATCGGCGGGGACTGATTCGTCATTTAGTGAAGGGGTTAATCGCGGGGGCGCGGTGGCGTTGGAACGGTTTCCAGAGTGCCGGTGGTTGTTTCTCTTTGAGACGGACAATTGGCTCCGAACCGCGGCGCCGCTCAACCACGCCATCACGTTGCTTGAGCTGGAGCCGCAGTTCGCCGCGGCTGGCTTTACGGTCAAACGTCACAGCGGCCAATTTTGCGGCTACGGCATGTCCTTTCCCACGGCCTTGTCCCTTGCTCTTGGACTGAACCTCTCGGATCGATGGAATCTCGACCGGCCTAACGACTTTCCGTGGAAGGTTATGGACGATTTTCGTTGGCGACTGTGTGACGTTGTTTTTACCAGCCCCTTGTTGATACGACGAGAAGCATGGGTTCAAACCGGTGGACTCGATGCGGAGCGATTTCCGTTTTCCGAGACAGATGTTGACTGGGCATGGCGCTGCGCCGAATCAGGTTGGAAGATGGCCGTGATCGAATCCGACGAGGTCGTGCACGATAATCTGCAACAAGCTTCATCATGGTCGGCGAACCGGGTGATTGAATTTCATAGGAGCCGGTTGCGGTTGTTAAAGAGACATCGCGGCGGGTGGATCGGATTGATCAAACCGGTCCTCTTTCTGCGGCACTGCATCGAAAGTCTTATGCTGGCGTTTAGAAAGACCACCGATCCTGTAACCGCATCCAAATTGGAAAAACGGAAACAAATGCTCCGAACGGTTTGGAACGATTATCTTCCAAAGAACGCCGGGGCCACATCTCGGGTTCACCCTGGACGTTGAACATTCTCGTCTCATCGAACGCGTTTGCTCCAAGTTTGGGCGGCATCGAAACCGTCAGCGCTTTGTTGGCGGAAGAATTCGTTAAAGCGAACCATTCAGTAGTTATCGTCACCCAATCGGCAGGGGAGAGTGATCGGACGGAATTCGGCGCCCAGATTGTGCGGGGAGCGTCCGCGCAGCAGGTCCGCAGCTTGGTGAAATGGTGCGACGTTTTTTGGCACAATAACTTGAGCATTCGCGCGATGTGGCCGGGTTTGCTTCTGGGCAAGCCGCTGGTCGTTACCCATTCAGGGTCTTACTGCCGCCGCCCCGTGGGATTGGATGCCGTGCTCCGGCTTAAGCACGCCATCGTGAATCGCGTTACCAGCGTTGCGATCAGCCGGTACGTCGCATCTTTTTTCAAGACGCGCTCAATCGTCATTCCCAATCCGTACGATGCCCACCTGTTTCAAGCCGGTCCGTCCCAGCGCGCGCGCAAGCGCGAATTCGTATTTCTCGGACGGCTCGTCGAGGAAAAGGGTCTCGACATCCTTCTCCGAGCTCTGAGCCGCCTCCGCGAACGCCACCTCCACCCGCAGCTCACTGTCGTAGGTTCCGGGCCTGAGCTCGCAAAATGGCAGGATCTCACGAAACAACTTGGTCTGGACACTCACGTCGAATTTCGCGGACCCCAGACCGGTTCCGAACTCGCCGCGACTTTGCAGGAGCATCAAACGCTGGTTGTCCCCTCGAAATATGATGAGCCATTCGGCGTGGTTGCTCTGGAGGGAATCGCTTGCGGCTGCGCGGTGATCGCTTCAAACGGGGGAGGTTTGCCTGAGGCCATCGGCCCATGCGGAATTACTTTTCATAATGGCGATGTGGTCGCGCTTGAACAAGCTCTCGAGCGATTGTTGACCCGGCCGGATGAGCGGGAACGCTTGGTCGCGCAGGGTCCGGAACATCTTTTGCAATTTCATCCGCGTGTCGTCGCTCAACGTTACCTCGAGCTTTTTCAATCCGTCGCCCTGTGATTCTGCTTTCGCATCCGACCGGTAACCAAAACGTGCGACAAGCCGCGCTGGCGCTTGCCGAAGCTGACTTACTCTCCGAATTCTGGACGTGCCTGAATTGGAAAGAAGGCGGTTTTATTGAGCGTCGCCTTCCGGCCCGTTTTCGGAACGAGCTCCGGCGTCGTTCTTTTCCTGATCGGGTAAAACCTTTTACGAAGACATTTGGCTGGCGCGAAGCAGGACGGCTCCTGTTCCAGCAATTAGGTCTGCAATTTCTCACCCGTCCGGAAACGGGCGCTTTCAGCATGGATGCAGTTTACCTCTCGCTGGATCGACACGTTGCCCGGCGTCTGCAAGAGAGTGGTCACCTTAAAGCGGTCTACGCCTACGATGGCGGAGCGCTCGAATCATTTCGCGCGGCCAGGGCTCGTCAGCTCAAATGCATCTATGAACATCCGATCGTCTATTGGCGCGAAGCGCGGCGATATCAGCTGGAGGAAGCCGAGTTACATCCGGAATGGAAACCTACCCTCGGCGCGATCTTGGACAGCGAAGAAAAGCAAGCCCGCAAAGATGCCGAACTGGCGTTAGCCGATGTCGTGATCGTCCCGAGCACATTTTCAAAAAACAGTCTCGACCAGGCGCCAGGATTCAAGGCGCGGGTGCGAGTAGTTCCTTACGGCCTTCCAACCGTGAATCAGGCTTCCGACGACAACTGGAGCGGCAAACTCCGCGTGCTGTTTGTCGGGGCATTGAGCCAGGCAAAAGGGTTGAAATATGTGTTGGAGGCTGCGGCGAAACTGAAGCGTCAAATTGACCTCACCCTCGTCGGTAAGCGCGTGAGCCCACTCATTCCCACCCAGGCCGCGCTCGACAAACATCGGTGGATTCCTTCGCTCGCTTACCAGGAGCTTCTGCGAGAAATGTCGCGCCACGACGTGCTCGTATTGCCGTCTTTAAACGAGGGCTTTGGGCTGGTTCTGGGCGAAGCCATGGCGCAAGGTCTGGTCGTGATCGCGACAGCCCACACCGCTGCGCCTGATTTAATGGATGACGGCGTCGAGGGCTTCATCATTCCGATCCGCTCTGCCGACGCGATTGTGGAGAAATTGGAAGTGTTGTTGCGCGAGCCGGCCCGGCTCCGCGAAATGAAAGAGGCAGCCCAACGGAAGGCGCGGGCTCACAGCTGGGAAACTTACCGGAGCGCCCTGGTTCGACTGGCACGGGAAGTGGTTTTCTAGGAAGGTTCGATGCAAGAACGCATGAGGCTGAAGCCATTACCGATCAACGCCCCGCCTCCTCGTGCTGATGAAGGCAGAGAAAAAGCCGTCAAGAATGTCCGCCGGCTTATTTGGGTTTATTTCGTTCTCCTGATTTTCGAAGGAAGCGTGCGCAAATGGATGTTGCCGCAATTCTCCGATGTTCTTTTAGTGGTCCGCGATCCGGTGGTCCTCGCGATCTATGCGCTCGCGATCCGAGGCCGCGTGTTTCCCACCAACGGGTTCATTATCTCACTCGGGGTCATCGCCATGCTCTCCTGGATGGTCTCGCTGGTCGTCCTCCAGCCCTACCTGTCTCTCAAACCGCTCATCCTCGTTACAGGGTTTGGGTTTCGCTCTAACTTTGTGCATCTGCCACTTATTTTTATCATCGGAAAAGTTTTCGATCACGATGATCTTTTGAAGCTGGGCAAATGGATATTACTCGGATCGCTTCCGATGGCGCTCTTGTTGGCCGTTCAGTTCAAGTCGGCTCCTGACGCCTTTATTAATCGCACAGTCGGACTCGGCGAGACCCTGCAAATCAGCGCCGGCGGCGATAAGATTCGGCCACCTGGAACTTTTTCGTTCACTTCCGGTGTCGTTTTTTACGCAGCGCTGACGGCGACTTATTTGCTCTATGGCGGGTTGACTCGGGGAGCTTATCGCAACTGGGTGCTCTTCAGTGCCGGTTTCGCTCTCATGGTTATGATTGGTGTCTCGGGAAGCCGATCGGTCCTGCTGGCGGTGGTGGTGGTGCTCGTTGCGCTCGTGGCGATTATTCTCATTCGGCCTTCGGCCCTGAACCAATTCGGCCGTAATCTTCTGATTGCTGTGACCGTTTTGTTTTTGGTCACGCGGCTCCCGGTCTTCAAGCAAGGCGTCCAGATTCTATCGGACCGTTTTACCAGCACCGCTGAGGCGGAAGAAAATACGATTGCCGGCGGTTTGATCGCGCGCGGGTTCAGCGGATTTGCCGAGGGATTCAAATTTATCCCGGTAGCGCCGATCGCAGGGTACGGTCTTGGTATCGGGACTAATGCCGGGGCGAAATTTCTCACTGGCCGCGCGGTTTTTCTTTTGACCGAGGGCGAATGGGGCCGAGTCGTCCTCGAGAGTGGCCCGATCCTTGGCTTCGCTTATCTGATCTGGCGTTCAGTCCTCGTGTTCAATCTCGGCGTTCTAAGTCTCAGGCAGCTTAAGCGTGGTCAGATTCTTACCATCATGTTGTATCTGGCTGGTTTCCTCGCCCTCCTGACGGGACAATTTGGCCAGCCGACCAATCTTGGATTCGCCGTTGTTATCGGCGGCCTTTGCGTCGCTTCCGCCAATACGAGAAACGAGTTTTCGCAAACAGAGCCAGAGCCGGCGCGTCCCGCGCTTCCCCGGGTGGCCCGGCGTTCCCGCTTCGCCGAACAATTGCACCATTCTTCGGCCGCGCCGCGCGACTCCGATGATTTTGCTGATCGGTAATTACCCGCTCGATCGCCAGCAAAGCATGGAGCGATTCGCGATGATGATGCTTGATGGCCTAACCGCCGCCGGAATCCATGCGGAGCTGGTTCGGCCTCAGCCGTTCTTTGGACGGTTCCGTTTCGGCGGTGGCTTCGTCATCAAGTGGCTGGCTTATCTCGACAAATTTGTTCTATTTCGGCGCCGCCTCGCCATGCGGCTGCGCGACCGTCCCTCCCTCGTCCATATCTGCGATCACTCCAATTCAATGTATGCGAAATGGATCCGTGACGTTCCGGTCGTCGTCACCTGCCATGACTTACTGGCTGTCCGCGGTGGGCTCGGCGAATCAACCGATTGTCCGGCGAGCGTTACGGGAAAACTTCTTCAGCGCTGGATCGTGCGCGGCCTGGAAAACGCGACCGTCGTCGCCTGCGATTCAAACGCAACCCTGCGCGATGCGGAACGCCTCCTTCGTCGCCCGGATGGAAAACCCGCGCTTAAGTTGATTACGCTCGGACTCAATTATCCTTATCGCCTCTTGCCCAACGGCGAGGCGCGCGGCCGCTTGGCCGATGTCCCAGTGCTTAAATCCGGACGGCAGTTTGTTCTTCACGTTGGCTCGAATCTCCGGCGCAAGAATCGGGAAGGGGTCTTGCGGATTTTCGCGCGCTGCCGGGAGCGATGGAACGGATTGCTGGTCTTTGCGGGCGAACCGTTGTCCGAGTCGCTCCGTTCGTTAGGCCAGGAGCTTGGGGTTTCCGATTGCGTCGTCGAGATACCGAACGCCGGGAACGAAATCCTCGAAGCTCTTTACAATTGCGCTACCGCGTTGCTCTTTCCCTCGAGTTTCGAAGGTCTGGGCTGGCCCATCGTCGAGGCCCACGCCTGCGGATGTCCGGTTCTCTGCACGGACCGCGAACCGATGTCGGAAGTCGCCGGCGACGCCGCGCTCAAACATCCAATCGAGGACGAAGCGGGTTTCGCGGCCGACCTTCTTCGTCTCACCGATCCGGAAGAACGCGCCTGCTGGAGCGCCCGAGCGCTCGAAAACGCGAAGCGCTTTTCCACCGCGAAAATGCTTTCGGAATACCTCGAGCTTTATCATTCGCTTGGTGCCGCCGCATGAAGACACTGCTCGGATTTCTCTCGCTCCTTCTGCCGTGGGGGCTGCGCCGGTCTCTTCTCGAAAGACAGTTCGGCTACTCGATCCATCCGTCGAGCCGCATCGGGTTCGCCTGGATTTTTCCACGCCGGCTAGTGATGGAAGAAGGTTCCCGGATCGGCCACCTGACTCTTTGCAAGAACATCGACCTGCTTCATGTCGGCGCGCACGCCATTATCGGACAATTGAATTGGATCACCGGTTTTCCCAGCGGTCGCAGTCGCCACTTCACGCATCAACCCGATCGCCGGCCAGAGTTGATCGTCGAACGGCACGCTGGCATCAGCAGCCGGCATTTGATCGACTGCACGGCGCGGGTTCACATCGGAGCGTTCGCCACTATCGGGGGATTTCGTTCCCAACTGCTTACCCACAGTATTGATTTCGCTGCCGGTCGGCAAAGCGCGGAGCCGATCGAAATCGGTGAATACTGTTTCACCGGGACGAATTCGGTCGTGCTCGGCGGAAGCACTCTCCCGCATCATTCTGTCCTCGGCGCGCAGTCTCTCCTCAATAAAAAATGGGACGAGCCTTACCGGCTTTACGCGGGTGTGCCGGCGAAGCCGGTGAAGGAATTGTCGCCCGAGATGGAATATTTTCGCCGAACCGAAGGATTTGTTTGGTAGGTATTCATGTGCGGCATCGCGGTCCATTTTAACTCGTTAGGCCGGGCCGCCGCACTCGATCTCGAGCTGATCCGGCATCGCGGGCCGGACTCGCGGGGCGAATGGCGGTCGTCGGACGAACGCTGCTGGCTCGGCAACACCCGCCTTGCGATCGTCGATCTTTCCCCGACTGGCGCCCAGCCAATGATGGATCCCGCAACCGGCAATGTGATCGCGACCAATGGCGAGATTTACAACCATCGCGCCGTCCGCGAAAAGCTCGGTCCGAAGGTCGATTGGCGGGGAACGAGCGATACCGAGACGCTGCTAGTCGGCTACGCTCGTTGGGGCCGCGCCGTCGTGGATCACGTAAAAGGGATGTTCGCATTCGCGATTTACGACGCCGACCGAAATGAATTATTCCTCGCCCGCGATCGCCTTGGGCAAAAGCCGCTTTATTACGTTATCGAATCGGACGGCGTGCGCGCCGCGTCCGAGGTGAAAGTCCTGATCGACGCCTCCGAAAGAGTAACACCCGCCGCGATCTCCGCTTATCTGCAATGGGGCGCCTGCCCGGAGAGCGACCTGATTTTTTCCCGCATCCAAACGCTGCCGGCCGGCCACGCGATGACGATCTCCGCCAATGGCGCCATCGAAACCTGGCGCTACTGGCCGAAACAGAAACCATTCGCCTCATCGACGGAAAACGTCGTGGCTCAGTTGCGTGGTTTGATCGACAACGCAGTCGATGAGCATCTCCTCGCGGATGTGCCCGTCGCGAGTTTCCTGAGTGGCGGGATTGATTCATCGATCATCACGGCGCTGGCCGCGCAAAAGCTGGCCAACAAACTTCAGACTTATTCTGTCGGTTTCGATCTGGCGGAGTTCGATGAAAGCGCAATCGCGGACGAGGTCGCGCGCCGTTACGGGACCGATCATCATCGGATCCAGCTCTCGGAAGAGCAGGTCATCGAATCCGTCACTGAAGCAGTCGCCAAACTCGATTTGCCGTCGGTCGATGCAATCAACAGTTACATCGTGTCGCGCGCCGTCGCGGGACACGGAGTAAAGGTCGCCCTGTCAGGCTTGGGCGGCGATGAACTCTTCGGCGGCTATCCGAGCTTCCGCGATGTTCCGCGACTGCAGTTGCTCGCCGCTTTTCCTCCGTTTATGCGCCGAATCGTGGCCTTCGCGGGGAACCTGGGCGAACGCCTGGCGGACCTGCCTTCCACAGGGGATGCCTCCGAACTCGCTCACTGGCGCCGTCGATTTTTCACCGACGAAATGCTCCGCGACGCGGGACTCCCGATAACGCGCGAACCACTCGACCGTTCTGTCGCGCTTCCCGACGATTTCGCGCGGATCAGCTGGGCGGAGTTGACCGGCTACATGCGCCGGATGTTGTTGCGGGACGCCGATCAGATGAGCATGGCCGTCTCGCTCGAGATGCGCGTGCCGTTCCTGGATCATGACCTTGTCGAATACGTTCTCGGCCTGCCGGCGACAGAAAAGAAGCGTTACTCCGGCACCAAGGGTCTCCTTGTCGAAGCCTGCCGGGACCTTCTGCCAGCGTCTGTTTACGATCGCCCGAAGGCCGGGTTTGTCCTGCCGATGAAACAATGGATGCGCGGGCCGCTCGCTTCGTTCGTCGATGAAGGTCTGCGCGAAACGATCGAGCGTCGGTTGCTCCCCGAAGTTTTTGTCAACGAACTGCGCGCAAATTTTCAGAGCGAGCGCCTTCATTGGACGCGTTTGTGGGCGATGGTGGTTCTGGGTCATTACGCGAAACGGCGGCAGCTCGTTCGCTCTCCGGATGAAAATTCTCCGATCCACTCACACCGTTAATCCCGCGCGCGGCGGGCCGATCGAATCGATCAAACAATCGTCGGCAGCTCTGCTCCGTCGAGGCCACGAGGTGGAAATTATTTCACTCGATGCGCCAGACGATGCGTGGGTGCGCGACGCGCCAATACCGGTGCACGCTCTCGGCCCCGGTCGCGGCAGCTATGGATACGCGCCGCGCTTTTCCTCCTGGATAAAGGAACGCCGCGCCCAATTCGACGCGGTCATCGTCCATGGCCTTTGGCAGTACAGCAGCTTTGGGGTCTGGCGCGCGCTCGCCGGCAGGAGCACGCCTTATTTTGTTTTCCCCCACGGCATGCTCGACCCGTGGTTCAAGCGGACCTATCCGGCCAAACACTTCAAGAAATTGCTCTACTGGCCTTGGGCGGAATACCGCGTCCTCCGCGACGCGGCTGCGGTTCTTTTCACCGCAGAAGAAGAACGACGTCTGGCTCGCGAATCATTCGGGCTCTATCGCTGCCGAGAAGTCGTGGTCAATTACGGTACCGCCGCGCCAGAAAATCTGGATCAAGCGCGCGAAAAGTTTTTCGCGGCGTACCCGCTACTTAAAGCTAGACCTTTCCTTCTTTTTCTCGGCCGACTTCACGAAAAGAAAGGATGCGATCTGCTCATCAATGCGTTTATCGCCCTGCGAAAATCGAAGCCCGATTTTGTGCTCTCGTTGGTGATGGCCGGCCCTTGCGCCGATGACGTCTACTTGAATCATCTTCGCAACCTGGCGAAAGTAGCCGGCGATTCGATTCTATTTCCGGGCATGCTGACGGGTGGCGTGAAGTGGGGTGGGCTCAGCGCGGCGGACGCTTTTGTTCTTCCATCGCATCAGGAGAATTTTGGAATCGCAGTGGTCGAAGCTCTCGCGTGCGGGACTCCTGTTCTCATTTCGAACAAAATAAATATCTGGCGCGAAATCGAAGCGGATGGCGCGGGCCTCGTGGAAAACGATGACCTCGCGGGCGCCTCGCGGCTGTTGACGCGATGGCTCGCCACCGGGCGCGCCCCGCGAACCGCGATGACGGAAAACGCGCGAAACTGCTTCGCTAACCGCTTTGAAATCGAGCGCGCGACAGATTCGCTTTTGCAAGTCCTCGCTGCTCACGTCCACCACCCGTGAAAATCCGTGTTCGCCCGTGGCGATCTTTCTGCTTGGTTAGGTCCTGACTCCCAATGGAAGCCAAAACGCCGGTAAAACCCGATCAAACTTTCGCGCAGGAATCGCCCTGGTCCGCGCAGGATCGCGCCTTGCGTCTGCTCTGGGAAGTCTGTTGGTTTTTTCTTTGCCGTTGGACACCCAAGCCGGCGAACCCTTGGCGTCTTTTCTGGCTCGACGTTTTCGGCGCAACCATTGAAGGCAAACCATTCGTGCACCAGCGCGCCCGGATTGAAATCCCGTGGCACCTCACTTTGCATGACGGCGCCTGCCTCGGCGACCGTGCGAACGCCTACAGCCTCGGTCAGATCGAAATTGGCGCTCGCGCGACGGTGGCGCAGGAAGTCTACCTAAGCACCGGCAGTCACGACTTTTCGCATCCCGCTCTGCAGCTCATTACCGCGAAGATTACGATCGGCGAGGACGCGTTTATCGGAGCGCGGGCGTTTGTCATGCCCGGGATCGAGATCGGCGCGCGGAGTGTGATTGGCGCGTGTTCAGTGGTGACGAAGGATGTGCCACCGGATGTTTTCGCGGCCGGCAACCCCTGTAAAGTTATCCGGCCGCGATGAGCGCGCGGGTCCCGGTTTCGGTCATCATTCCGATCAAGAACGAGGCCGGTAATTTGCCGCGCTGCCTCGCCTCAATCCGTTGGGCTGACGAAATTTTCGTGGTCGATTCCCAGAGCACTGATGGATCGATTGCGATCGCTGAGCAGAACGGCGCACGTGTAGTGCAATTTCAATTCACTGGAACCTGGCCGAAAAAAAAGAACTGGGCGCTCGAAAACCTCCCGTTTCGAAACGACTGGGTTTTTATCCTCGATGCTGACGAAGTGCTGCCGCCGGAAGCGGAACAGGAATTCGCGCACGTCATCGCGAATGCCGGAGTTAAGGCCGGCTATTGGATCAACCGGCGCTTCATGTTCATGGGGAAATGGCTCCGGCATTCGTATTATCCAAACTGGAATCTCCGATTGTTTCGACACTCGTTAGGCCGCTACGAAAAACTGACAGAGGCCGACACGCAGAGCGGGGACAACGAAGTTCACGAGCACGTGATCGTGAATGGCCCGACCGGCCGGCTTCGTTGCGAAATGGACCATTACGCTTTTCCCTCCGTCGAGGTTTTTGTGGAAAAACATAATCGCTATTCGAACTGGGAAGCGCGCGTCTCGGCTGAGCGCAAGCTTCGCGGCAGCGGCGCCAGGATCAGCAGCAGCGCGGTCGGACGGCGGCGGAAATTGAAACTGCTCTCGCAGCGTCTCCCGTTTCGGCCGCTCCTTCGCTTCCTCTACATTTATCTCTGCCAAAAAGGTTTTCTCGACGGCCGCGAGGGTTATTACTTCGCGCGGCTCCACGCCTTTTACGAATTTCTTTCGGTCGCCAAGACCTACGAGCTGACGCGCGCGTCGAACGATTGACGGTATGCGCGTTATTGTCTGGGGAATTAACTACGCGCCCGAGTTTACCGGCATCGCCCCGCATAGCGTCGCGCTATGTGAATTTCTGGACGCACAGGGCCACGATGTCGAGATGGTCACTAGCTTCGCCTATTACCCTACCTGGCAGAAGCGGGCCGAAGATCGAGGCCGTCTTTATCGGACAGACGTTGTACACGGTGTGCCGGTCCATCGCTGCTGGCATTTCGTTCCCGCGCGCGTCTCCGCGCTTAAACGGATCGTTCACGAAGGCAGTTTCGTTTTCACGTCGACGGTGCGCGCGCTGTTGCTGGAACGGCCGGACGTGTTTGTCGTCGTGTCCCCGCCGTTGCTATTGGGCGCTGCCGCCTGGTTTGTCGGAAAACTAAAGCGCGCACCGTTCGTTTTTCACGTTCAGGACATGCAGCCAGACGCCGCGGTTGGGCTCGGCATGTTGAAACAAAGTTGGTTCACTCGTGCGCTCTACGCTCTCGAGGGGTTTGCTTATCGCCACGCCGCACGCACGTCGGGAATTACCCACGGCATGCTCAAAAGCTTTCGGAGCAAGGGAGTGCCGGAATCCAAATTGGTTTATTTCCCGAACGCGATTGACCTGAAGAATGAAGAGCCTGCTCCAGCGCGCGGCGAATTTCGAAAGCGCTACGGATTCCCCGCTGAAGAGTTCCTTGCCATCTACGCCGGAAATCTCGGCGTGAAACAGGGCCTCGAGGTTTTGCTCGACACTGCCGCGCTCCTTCGCGACAAGGCGATCCGCTTCCTGATTTGCGGCGACGGCGCGCAACGAGAAGCGCTCGCCGCCCGCGCGCGAGAAATGCAGCTGCCGAATTTCAGCATGCTGCCGTTGCAGGTCGGGCGCGATTATCGGGCCCTGCTCGTCGACGCCGATGTCTGCTTCATCACCCAACAGGCCGGCGCGGGAAATTCATTTTTCCCGAGTAAGCTTTTGGGGATTGTGGCCGAATCGAAGCCAATCGTCATTGTTGCCGCACCCGAATCCGAGCTAGCGCTTTCGTTGGCCCAGGGAAATTTCGGCGTCAACGTGCCGCCCGGCCGACCGCAGGAATTAGCGACGGTAATCAATTCGCTGGCGAACGATCCGCAGCGGCTCGCAACGTATGGCGCCAATGGCCGGCGTTATGTCGAACAGTTCGAGAAGAGCAGAGTGATGCAGAGCTTCGCCGAGGAGCTGCGACAGCTGTTGCTTGACTAGTACGCGCTACGCGGAGGTACGAGCAGGTGGGCGAAGGTGCGCAGGATGATGCCGCACTCGAGGGAAAGGTTCCAGTTTTCGAGGTATTCGATATCGCACGCCACGCGGTTCTGAATATCCGCATTGTTGCGCGCTTCGCCCCGGAAGCCCCGCACCTGAGCCAGCCCGGTGATGCCGGGCTTGACGAATGCGCGGACGTGATAGTTCGCCATCAACTGTGAAAATTGGTTGTTATGCTCGATCAAATGCGGTCGCGGACCGACGATGCTCATGTCGCCGAGAAGCACGTTCCAGAATTGCGGCACCTCGTCGATGCTCAGCTTGCGAAACCATCTGCCGAGCGGGTAAACGCGATCGTCATCTGCCTGCGCCTGCCGTGTCTCATCCGCGTTGTTGGGACGCATCGTTCGGAATTTATAAATAGTGAAACGCCGGTTCTGCATGCCGGCCCGAGTTTGAACATGGAATAGCGGGCCAGGCGATTGAAGCCGCTGCGCGAGCCAGACGATGACGGTGAGGACTGGGAAAATGAAAATCATGACCGGCAGCGAGATCGCGATGTCGATCGCGCGCTTGAAGAAACGATTGAGCGGATTCTCCAGCGGCTCTTCCCGCAGCCCGATGAAACGGAACCCGTCGTCTTCGAAGTGCGTTACGGGATGCCGCAGTTTTTCTTCGAGATCGCTCACGATAAGAAGCCGCACCCCGACTCGGTCGCAGACCTGAATGATCTGGCGATTGGCTTCGGTGAAAAGTGGGAACTCCAGCATTATCACCTGCGTCACGCCGCGTTCGACGATGATCTTTTCGAGCGCGTCAGAACTGCCGAGCACGGGAATGCCGTCGTCGGTTTGTTGGATTGGTTCGTCGGAGATCAGCCCGATCGTCCGCAGTCCGACGTCCGATTTTCGCCGCAGCCAGGTGCGCAACTCGGCCGCTTTCGCGCTCGTCCCCACGAGCACCGTCTTTTCTTCCCGTGTCCCAGTGAAGATGCGTCGAGCAAGAAATTGCGGCAGGTAGTGATGCGAAAAGAGCAGGGCCACGTAGAGCCACGGAACAAAGTTGAAAAAGAACAACCGCGAGATGAACGCGTCCTTCGTGGCGATGAGATAAAAGACGAGCGTGCCGATGCTGGCGAACGTCTGGCGTAAACTCAGCCGATGCTGGCGCAGCAGTTCATTCTGCAGAAAATAATTTTTCGACCCATCCCGGCTGAGCGATTCGAGCGTCATGCCGAGGACGAGAAGCCCGCAATAAATACTGTAGCGCCGCCAGGTCAGCTCGGCTCCGGGCGAATAAAACGTCACCATCACCCAGACGCCGAACCAGAAGAGAACGGCGACGATCAGGATTTGGCACAGCAGGAAAACGCGATAAAGGCCCTGCGTGCGTTGGGTGACCATGTTAAGTCCGGTTAGCGAAACTCAGAGTACGCGATGGCCGGCGGCGTTCAACTCGTGCTAAAAACGAACCGGCCATATGCTGGGAGCGTTGCTAATCTACTAAGCTAATCGCATACCACTACCGCCGTCGCCCACTGACGATGCCCACCGCGAAAACCAGGATAATGAGGACGCCCGCGAGTTTCACCGGCGCCCCCGGCCGCTGGTGGTTAAACGTGGCCGTACCCGCGCTCCCCGTCGCGGCGTGCTTCCTCGGCGGGGCCACCCAAAAATGGAGCGAGGGAATCGTCGCTGCGCTCTTCGGGATAATGCTGCTGGTGCGTCCGCCACAGTTGTCGCTCGGTCGAACGATAAACATCATTTTGCTCGCGCTCGTCGCCTGCGTGGCAACGGCCTTCCTCCCGGCGAATTGGTTTCTACAACCAGCCTGGCGGACGGCGGTGGTCGAAGATTTCGGAATCAATCTCCCCAGCACCCTTTCGCCCCAACCGTGGATCACTCTCGGCTGCTTCCTCAGTTTTCTGGCGGGTCTGAGCTGGCTGTATTATGTCAGCACGCTCGATCTCGACCTGCGCGATGTCCGCACGCAAATGCGGACGTTTGCTTTTGGGGTGGCCGCTCTCACGGCGCTCTGCATCGCCTTGCGCGCGGGGCACACCGCGCTGCCGTTCTGGCATAACGAGCGCGGGTTCGGGCCATTTCCAAACCGCAACCAAACGGCGAACCTTTTCGGGCTCACGGCGGTTATCGTGCTGGCCTGCGGACAGGAGGACATTCGACATGGACGGAAACGCTGGATCCTTTGGTTGCTCGCGCTCGCCGTGCTCATCGCTGGTATCGTGCTCGATTTTTCGCGTGCGGGCGTCCTGCTCCTCGTCGCCGGCAGCGGGCTTTGGCTGGGCGCGTTTGCTCTGCGCAAGGGCTCGGCGGCCCGCATCGCGCTCGGCGCTTCGGCGTTACTCGTGTTGCTCACCGTGCTCCTGCTGTTTGGCGGCCAAACCTTCGAGCGGTTTAACCTTCGGGCCGGCGACACGGGCGTCGCAAGCGACCTGCGCTGGGCGATTTATCGGGATGCCCTCCACCTGATCAGGGCTTCGCCCTGGTGCGGCATTGGCCTGGGAAATTTCGATGAAGTGTTCGCAGTCTTCCGCGACGTCTCGTTAACGAGTGCCCGGACCATCCATCCCGAGAGCGATTGGTTCTGGCTGTGCGCCGAGGCAGGCTGGCCGGCCATCGCCCTGACGGTTGCCGGAATTATTCTTTTCGTCTGGCGAGTGTTTCCATTGCGCGAAGGAACGAATCAACGGTTTCGTCTGGCTGCGCTAATAGCGGCGCTTCTTTTCGCTCTCCATGGATTTGTGGACGTCTCGGGCCATCGCGTTGGCACTGCCTTCGCAGCCTTGTTTCTCCTCGGCATGGCCATCCGGCGTCCGGCGGAATTGCGTCCCAGCATCGTCGTTCCAATCGTGTTTCGCCTTTTCGGGCTGACGCTTCTTGCGGCCGGGGTGATGTGGGTCTTTGCAACGCGTTACGAAAAACCGCTACCCGGCGCGGTCGGCGTCGAAAATGAAATGCGCTTCGCTACGGCGGCAAACCAAGGCCGCAATTTCACAGAAACGATCCAGCGCACGAGTCAGGCTCTCAGTTGGGCACCGCTTCGCTGGCAGATTTATTTCCTGCGCGCTTTGGGCAAGATCGGTGCGCGTTTGCCCGTAAACGAGGCCGCGGATGATTTCCGCCGGGCGCGTTTTCTCGAGCCCAATGTTTACCAGGTGCCGTTCGAGGAAGGTAACGCCTGGCTCAGTGCGAACCAGCCAATCATGGCGCTGACGGCGTGGCGGGAAGCGCTGCGCCGCGCTGGTACCCAAAGAGCGGGGGTTTACCGGGCGATGCGTATGACCGCAAGCACTGCGAGCCCCCAAGCCTACAAGGGTCTCGAGGAATTCGGCATGGTTCATCATGATCTGGCGCTGATTTTCCTCGAAGTGGGTAGCGGCGCGCCCTTCATGGCCGCCCTCCAGCGTTTCCTCGACCACGATCCGACTCTGCAAACGATGACGCCGGAGGAAAAGGTTACGTTTTTCCGATATTGGGCCGAACGTGGCGACCCCGCTGAACTCGCTCGGACGGTGAAAGCGCATCCCGATTGGATGCCGTTCGCCTGGCGGGGCCTCGCGAATTATCAGGCTGCGCAAAAAAATTTACGGGCCGCAGTGGAATTAGCGAGCCAGTTCGGCGAAAAACCGGCGCTACCGCCAGCCGCGCAGAATACGTCGATCGAGCAGCTGCGGCAGGCGCTTCATGGAAGTCCCGATAATTACAGTCTTGGGTTCCAGCTCTATCGCGAGCAAATGCAACAGGGACTCGTTGATGAAGCGTTGATGACGGTGCGGCATTTCACCGAACTGCCGGGTTGCCCGCGGTACTTCCATTTCCTCGAGGCCGAAGCCTGGACCGCGAAACAGGAGTGGGAGCGCGCCTGGGCATCACGCAAAAAGTTCGAGGCAGCGAAGTGACGCAGCCCGACGGGCTAAGAAGATTCAGAAGTCGCGTGTAGTTGCAGCGGAAACGGTTTGAACCGGCCTAAGCAGGCGATACCGATCAAAGCGGGCAGGTCGCAGTCGCTATCGGTCAATTCTGTTCTCAAAGTGTTCGTAACTGTTCTCAAAGTGTTCGGCTGGCAGAGAGACGTATTTCTGCAAAAATGCGAGCTTCATGAAAACCGCTTCCCAGTTCCCATTCTGTCATTTCGGCAAATTTTGCAGTGCTTTTATTGCGGCTCTTCTGATCGCGACGGTCACTCGCGTGGCCAGCGCGCAGCCTCAGCCGGTCAACCCTCTTGGCGCCGCAGTTCGCGACGCAAATGGCGCACCTATCAATTACGGACCGGCTGACTTCGCCAGGATGAACGCCGCCGCGCGAAGTTCGGCGCCCGCTGAACCGGCGCAGGCGACGGCACCGCAGGCTTTCGTCCCGGCGACTAACAACGCGGTGCCGTTCTGGCAGTACTCCATTTTTGGTTCCGGAATTGGTGCGAGCAATATCATTATAGTGCCCGGAACTCCGGGGACGCGGCGAGAGGTTATTCTTGGCGGTAATTCCAAAAATGACTTTGGGAGCGATGATTTTTGGCAAGTCATTCAACGCAACGCGACGTCTGGAAATTACGATCAGCGTTTCGTCAGTCCGATCTATTCCAGCCCGATCAAAAGAATCGCGCTCGGTAATGTGACCGGCGACGCGCAGCAAGAAATCGTTGTGATGCTGGCGAATGGTCTAATCTACTATTACGATCTGGTGACCAGGGCCGAGCTCGGACACGTTACCACGGGAGTCACCAGCACTGAAGCTTTGAGCGTGACCGACCTAAACGGCGATGGCATCGCCGAGCTGATTGTCACAACTAGCAGTGATCTTTTTGTCTACGACAACACTGGCAACCTCTTGTGGAAAGTTTTGGGCGCGGGTGGAACCGATGTGGTTGCCGGCCAGATGGACAACGACCCTGCCTTGGAAATTGCGACCACGAAAAGCGTTGTGGATTCTGGCACTCACGCCGTTCAGTGGACACGGAATGGTGGTTTCGGCGCCCATGTAAAGTTAGCGCCGCTCGCGGGGGCCACTTATCAGCAACTCATAGCAGCGGACGCCTGGTCCAGTGTTTATTCCTACGACGTGGCGACGCAGCTGCCTCGCTGGTCGATTTCCACGCCTCAAGACATAGGGGCGATTGCAGTCGCGGACGTCGATAACGATGGCACGCCTGAGCTCCTCATTGGGGACGGCCAGTGGGGCAAGATTCACGTCTACAATCTCGTCACTCAGGCCCTGAAGTGGGAGGCGAACAATCCCGAGCACGGGATTACCAACATCGCCGCAGACGACGTGGATGGAGATGGAGTGATTGACCTTCTTTGGGGTGCCGGCTGGACTTCGACGGGCGCGGATTATTTCTACGTCGCGGATACGACCGGAACCCACGCCATCAAATGGCAGAGCACCGATCTGGAGGGACCTTTTCTGGGCCCGTTCATCGCTGACCTCGATGGCGATGGTAAACAAGAGCTGGTTATTTGTTCCACGACTTCCGCGTCCGGTTACAGCGGCCCGCGCATCCTCGTTTTCGATTACGCGACTTTGGCGTTGCGCGCGATCTCCTCGCCCACGCTCGTCAACTCGTTTGGCAACGCTAACGACATGAAAGTGCGCGATCTGGAAGGCGACGGCCACGCCGAGATCGTTATCGCAACGAGCAACCTATACGATGGTGTAATCGATGTTATCAGCTTTGACTCCTCGAATGTCTTTACGCTGAAGTGGACGAATCCGACGCCCCGTCCCAGCGGATCGCCCTTTAACTTCGTCGAGATCGCCGACCTTGATGGGAACGGCACTTCCGAGATCATTGCCGGCAATAGTGTTGCTACGACTGGCTCGGACGGGGTCTTTGTTTACATTTACGATTACCCGTCTACAGCCGCGCCCTGGCGCTCTGTCAAGCTGGCGTCAAATTTCGCCTCAATGAAAGGTTTGGTTGTGGGAGATCTCGACGGCAACGGCTCGAAAGACTTCGCCGCCCTAATTTCTACCGGAGACCTTTACACTTTCGATGGTCCCACCCGGACATTGAAGAACCTGAAACAAGCTACTAGCGCAACTCTCATCGCCGACCGTCGTACGCCTGCGGGCCTGCTTCTTGGCGATCCCTCTGGCGTCGGCCATTTTTGGAATTACAACGGCACCGATTATGCGGAGGACGCAGTTCGCCAATTGGGTTCTGCTGCACTGACAGGCCTGACGGTTTCTTCGGATGGTAGTTTGTGGATCGGCGACAGCGGCCGTCTAAAGCTGCGTTTGCCCACCGACTATCGTGGTGTCTGGTGGCAGAGTCCGGTGTTCGGGACAGGCTTCGGACGGTACGTAGCTACAGATGTTTCAAACAGCCAGAAGTACGTCTTCAGCTCCGCCAAGCACGCGGTAGCGGGCTTCGAGTTTACGCCCACAACGCCGACGCCCGAAACCGTTCTGGGAAATCTCTCGACGCGCCTTCACGTCGATACCGGCGATAACGTTTTGATCGGTGGTTTCATCGTTGGAGGAGCGGAGCCGAAGAAATTGATTGTTCGCGCTCTCGGTCCTTCGTTGAGCAACCTGGGTGTGACCACGCCGCTCGCGAATCCCACTCTGGAATTGCACGGACCGAGCGGGATCATCGCTTCCAATGATGACTGGATTAGTTCGCCCGACAAACAAGCGATCATCGATAGCACGGTGGCGCCGACCAATGATTTGGAATCAGCGATAGTGGCGACGTTGCCAGCGAATAATACCGCGTACACGGCGATCGTCCGTGGCGTTAATGGCAGCACTGGCATCGGTGTCGTCGAAGTCTACGATATAAGTTCGCAGGTCGAGGCCAAGATGGTGAACATTGCTACGCGCGGCTTCGTGGACACAGGAGACAATGTGTTGTTCGGAGGCATGATCGTGGTTGGCCCAAATTCTCGGAAAGTAATTATTCGGGCAATTGGACCTTCGTTGCCGGTGCAAAACAGGCTTTGGGATCCGACCTTGGAACTGCGTGACGCGCAGGGCGCCTTGATTGAAGCCAATGATAACTGGCAGGACAGCCCGAATAAGCAGGCAATTCTCGACAGCACAATCCCGCCAACTAACCCGTATGAGGCCGCCATCGTGGCGACCTTGCCGGGGAATAACGCTACCTACACGGCCGTCGTGCGCGGAACTAACGGTACGACTGGTATCGCCGTCGTCGAGGTTTACTCGCTCGAACAGTAAGCGCTTTCGCTTCCCTGTTACTTAGCCAGCGCGGCCTGAGCGGCGGCGAGGCGGGCGATGGGGACGCGAAATGGGCTGCAACTGACGTAGGCTAACCCAAGACGGTGACAGAACTTCACGCTGTCGGGATCGCCGCCATGTTCGCCGCAGATCCCCAGTTTGATGTCGGGCCGGCTCTTGCGGCCTTTTTCGACGGCAATTTGCATCAGCTGGCCCACGCCAGTCTGATCAAGTGACGCAAACGGATTCTTTTTGAAGATCTCGTTCTCGACGTAAGGCATGAGGAAATTGCCCATGTCGTCCCGGCTGATTCCCAACGCCATCTGAGTGAGATCGTTCGTGCCGAAGCTGAAGAACTCGGCGCTTTGCGCGATTTGATCGGCGGTCAACGCGCCGCGCGGCACCTCGATCATCGTGCCCACCAAATACTCGAACTTAACTTTCTTTTCCGACATCACCTGCGCGGCGACGCGATGCACGATTTCCGCCTGAAGGTCGAACTCCTTTTTGAAACCGACGAGGGGAATCATGATCTCGGGTTTCACTTTGATCTTTTGTCTCGCGACATTAGCGGCGGCTTCGAACACGGCGCGGGCCTGCATTTCCGTGATTTCGGGGTAAGCAATCCCGAGCCGGCAACCGCGGTGACCGAGCATTGGATTGAATTCGTGCAGCTCCCGAACGCGCTGCGCGACGTGTTCCGGCCTGACGCCGATCTTCTTCGCGAGCGCGGCCTGGGAGTCGGCGTCGTGCGGGAGAAATTCGTGGAGCGGCGGGTCAAGAAAACGAATGGTTGCGGGATAACCTTTCAGCGCTTTGAAGATCCCGGCGAAATCGTTCCGCTGATATGGGAGAAGCTTTGCCAGCGCCGCTTTCCGATCGCCGACGTTGTCGGCCAGAATCATTTCGCGCATCGCGTCGATCCGGTCGCCCTCGAAGAACATGTGTTCGGTGCGCGTAAGCCCGATGCCGACGGCGCCGAAGGCAAGCGCGTTCTCGGTTTGTTCGGGGTTGTCTGCGTTACAACGGACATCCATCCGCGCTACTTTTGCGCACCAACTCATAAGTTGGTTGAATGCCTTGAATTTCTCTGTCTTTTGCGCCGCCTTATCGCCATGCAGGGTCCCGGTGATAATTTCGCTGGGCGCCGTCGCGAGCTGGCCGGCGTAAACAGTTCCACTGGTTCCATCGATGGAGAGAAAATCCTGGCCTTCGCGAAACACGTCGCTGCCGACCGACACGATCTTCCTCGCGTAATCGATCTTCAACGCCGACGCGCCACAGATGCAGACCTTTCCCATCTGCCGCGCGACAAGAGCGGCGTGCGATGAAACCCCGCCTTTCGCCGTGAGGATTCCTTCCGCCGCGATCATTCCGCGCAAATCTTCCGGGCTCGTTTCATTTCGGACGAGCAGCACCTTCTCGCCCTTCTCCGCTGCCGCAGCGGCGCGATCGGCGTTCAGATAAATCTTGCCGGAGGCAGCACCCGGTCCGGCCGGCAATCCGGTCGCGATGGTTTTCGCCTTCTTGATTTCGGCCACGTCGAAGATCGGCGCCAAAAGCTGATCGAGTTGGTCGGCCGGGTTCCGCAGAATGACGCTCTTCCAATCGATGAGTTTCTCCTTGAACATGTCCATGGAGAACTTCAGGGCGGCGGCAGCCGTCCGTTTGCCGTTGCGCGTTTGGAGCATGAAGAGTTTACCGTCCTGGATCGTGAACTCCACGTCCTGCACGTCGCGAAAATGTTTTTCGAGAATGGCGCGGACCTTCATCAGCTCCGCGTAGCATTTCGGCATCAGCTTTTTCAGCTCGATCACTGGCTGCGGCGTGCGGACGCCGGCGACAACGTCTTCGCCCTGCGCGTTGATCAGGAATTCGCCGTAGAATTCGTTCTCGCCGTTGGCCGGATTGCGAGTGAACGCCACGCCCGAACCGGAATTTGCGCCGGTGTTGCCGTAAACCATCGCCTGGACGTTGACCGCCGTGCCCCATTCCTCGGGGATATTGTATTTCCGGCGATAAACGATCGCGCGATCGTTCATCCATGAACCGAACACGGCGCCTGCGGCGCCTTTGAGCTGCTCCCATGGATCATTCGGGAAGGCCTTTCCCGTTCGGTCTTTGACGAGCTTTTTGAAACGCGAAACCAGCTCCTGGTAATCGGCCGCGTCGAGCTTCGAATCATCGATGTCGTGCCGGTCGTAGCGCTCGTCCTTAAAATGCTCGATCACCGACTCGAAGGGCTCGTGATCTTCGCCTTCGCGTTTTTGCACGCCCATGACGACGTCGCCATACATCTGAATGAAACGCCGGTAGCAATCCCAAGCGAACCGCTCGTTCTTCGTCGCGCGGACCAACGCTTTCACGGTCTCGTCGTTCAAGCCGAGATTCAGAATTGTGTCCATCATGCCGGGCATTGAATCACGCGCACCCGACCGGACCGCGACCAGCAACGGCATTTTCTCCGTGTCGCCGAACTTCGTCCCCATGATCCGCTCCATGTTGGCGATCCCGTGTTCGATCTCGGCCTGGAGTGATGGGGGATAGGTGCGTTTATGGGCGTAAAAATAAGTGCAGACTTCGGTCGTAATCGTGAACCCCGGCGGGACCGGCAGACCGATCCGCGTCATCTCAGCGAGGTTCGCGCCTTTGCCGCCGAGCAGGGGCTTCATGCTCCCGTCGCCGTCCGCCTTGCCGCCGCCGAAATTATAAACGTAGCGCGCCGTCTTCTTCTTTACCGCCACGGCCTTAGACCCGCGCCGCGAAACTTTTCTGGAGACCTTTTTTTTCTTGGGCATGCGAAGTGAAATCGAGGCGAATGCTGCGAGCGGACGCAAAGCTAAGTCCGCCGTCCGAGGTGTCAACGCACGCAACCGATCGCGTTGGCGGGCTGGCGTTAGTGAGCCACTGCAGCCCGAGTAGTGTGAAGGACTTCGTCGATGGCAGCTGTGAAGTTACCCACGCCCGTGCTCGGGACGATGATCGTGTTCCGCCGGCCGTGCGCTTCTTCAGTGATCCGAAGAAAACGCCCGCGATCATTTTCACGAAACTCAACGTGGAAACGCTTGCGTTCGATCTGGAACTCTTTCGCCTCGATGATGCTATCCATTTTCGAAAACGGCGCAGTCTAGGACAGTCGGCCTGTCGAATGGAAGCAAATTCTGCGGCCTACCTGTGGTGGCGGTCTATGACCGCCGATTTCTGCTTTTCGGGCGGCCAGTTTCCCTCGATTTCCGGGCCCTTTGATCAGCGATCGCAAAGTCGACCTGCCGCTTGAACACGTCGACCCGGGCGACGAACACCCGGAGCTCATCTCCCACCGAGAAACGCCTGTGCGATTGCCGGCCAATCAACCGCCGCTGCCTGGGATCGAAGGCGTAGAAATCGTCCGTTAGCGAAGAAACATGGACCAGGCCGGTCAGAAGAACATCCGGTAGTTCTACGACCAACCCGAAGTTCTTAACCTCAAGGACCGTCGCGCGAAACACCTGCGGGTCGCGGGCATCGAGCTGGCGTTGGAAGAATTCGAGCTTCTTCATCTTTACGCCGTCCATTTCCGCGTCGGCCGCCGCGCGCTCGGTCTCGGAAATATGCTCGGCTATCGCGGCGATGGAGCCGACCTGGTAGGGACGCTGTCCCGCGGTTGCGGGATCCGGTCGGCGCAGCGCGCCGACCTTACCTTGGGACTCGACACTCACGAGCCCGCGGTGGACAACCAAGTCCGCGTAACGCCGGATGGGGCTGGTGAAATGCGTGTAATTATTCTTCGCCAATCCGTAGTGGCCGAGCGGCTGCGGCGCGTAACGCGCGCGCTTCAAACTTTTTAGAAGGCCAATCTTGAGCGCCTGTTCCTCGGGTTTGCCGCGCAAAGAGGCCAGCAGGCGCTGAAGCTCGGGTCGCTTGCTCACGTCACCAACCTTGTAGCCGAAGCTCAGAATCAGCTCCCGGTATTCAGCCAGCTTCTGCGGATCGGGAGTTTCGTGAACCCGATAGACCGTGGGGATGAGCCGGTTCTTTAGCTCGCGGGCCACGGCTTCGTTCGCCGCGAGCATGAACTCCTCAATCAATTGGTGAGACTCGTCGTTCTCGATTCGTTCGAGCTGGATAGGCTTTCCCTCCTCGTCGAGCCGCACTTTTACCTCCGGGAAATCCAGATCGAGCGAACCCTGTTTGAAACGATTCCGACGCAGGAGAGACGCGAGCTCCCAGGCGACATGCAGCCGCTCACTCAACTGGTCGTTAGGCTGTGCTTTCAAGATCGCGTAGGCCTCACGGTAAGTCAGCCGTTTCGCGCTTCGGATCACGGTCCGCCCGAACCGCGCCGCCTTGGTCTGCCCGTCTTTTCCGAACTCGAGGAAAACCGAATGCGTCAGTCGATTCACGCCGGGCTTGAGACTGCAGACGCCGTTGCTCAGCCGTTCCGGCAGCATCGGAATCACGCGGTCGGGAAGATAAACGCTGTTGCCGCGTTTGGAGGCTTCGCGGTCGAGCGCGCTGCCCGGTTTCACGTACGCTGCGACGTCCGCAATGTGGACGCCGAGTTTCCACCCCCCGCCGGGGACTCGTTCCACATCGATCGCGTCATCGAAATCGCGCGCGTCGTCGGGGTCGATCGTGACGATGAACTTGTTCCGCAGATCTTCGCGGCCTGCGAACATTTCTTCCGCGACGGTTTCCGGAATACGGTGCGCCTCCTCGATCACCGGCTTCGGAAATTCCGTCGGCAGATGGTATTTTCGAATAATCGAAAGCACGTCGACGCCGGGCGCTGTGCTCGGCCCTAGCACTTCGACGATCTCGCCTTCTGGATTGACGTGGCGCGATTCCCACGACTCGAGGCGGACAACGACCTTGTCGCCGGGTCTGGCTGTAGCGGCGGTCTCTGACCGCCGATCTTGCTGCTTGGAGAAATCGCGCTTCCGGCGGTCAGAGACCGCCGCTACAGGACTGCTCACATAAACGTTGTGGACGATCCTGGGGTCGTCCGGGACGACGTAGAAAAAATTTTTCGATTGCTGGAGTGTGCCGACGATCGTGTCGTGCGCGCGTTCGAGAATTCGAATGATGCGGCCTTCCGCGCGATCACGGCCCTTCGCGCGGGCGAAACGTTCGTCACGCGTGATCCGCGCTACGACCTTGTCGCCATGCATCGCTGTTCCCGTGTTCTCCGCGGCGATGAAGAGATCCTGTTCGCCACCCTTTTCCCGCGGGAGGAAGGCAAAACCAGACTGATGAACTGAGAGCGTTCCAGTCACCAAGTCCGCTTGCGAGGGCAAGACGTAACGGTTCTTCCGAATCCGCGCGATCTCGCCGTCCCGCTCCATGTCGCGCAGAATCGCGTTCAAATTCATCCGGACGCCGCTCTTGCGACCAAGCGCCTTGCCGAGCTCAACCTTGTCGAGCGGTCGGTAAGTTGGCGCGCGGAGCAAATTCAGGATTTGCTCTCGCAGTTGACCAGCTTCTGGTTTCACAAGGTGAGCACTCTCCGCGTGAACGGCGCTAGGCACGAGCGCAAATTTCCGTAGTCTGACCGTCGATGGCCGACACGCTCTGGAGAATCGCGAACCAGACAGTCGATCTCTCCGCGCGTTCTCTGATTATGGGCGTCCTTAATGTCACGCCCGATTCCTTTTCCGATGGAGGTGAATTTTTCACGACCGACAAAGCTGTCGAGCAAGGTCAGCGCATGGCAGCGGACGGCGCCCAGATTATCGACGTAGGCGGCGAATCGACGCGGCCTGGTGCCGCGGCCGTTTCCGTCGGCGAGGAACTGGCACGCGTCATCCCTGTTATTGAAAAGTTACGCGGGAGCGTTTCTGCGTTGCTCTCAATCGACACATCGAAAGCGGCTGTGGCCCGCGCTGCGCTCGAGGCCGGTGCGACCATCATCAACGACGTCACCGGCGGCCGCGCTGATCCGGAAATGTTCGCGCTCGCGGCCGAACATAAGGCCGCAGTTATCCTCATGCACATGCAAGGCACGCCGCGGACGATGCAACTCGCTCCGCATTATGACGATGTCGTCGACGAGGTGGCTAATTTTTTTCGACAACAATATGAGCGCGCCCTAGAGTGCGGTCTTGATGCAATGGCCATCGCGTTTGATCCGGGGATCGGGTTCGGGAAAACGGTGGAGCACAATCTCGCGTTGCTCGCCCATTTCGAGCGCCTCCGCGTCCATGAGCGCCCGCTCGTCGTGGGCGTCTCGCGCAAATCCTCTCTCGGCAAGATGATCGGCTCCCAGGCAATGGAAGACCGGCTCGCGCCGACCATTGCCTTCACCGCATTGCTCCGCGAACGCGGCGCGAATGTTTTCCGCGTTCACGACGTCAAAGAAAACGCGGCCGCCTTGCGCGTGACCGAAGCATTCTTGGAAACTGTCGCGAAATGATGCAGCAAATTCTCCAGTTCTGGTTCGAGCGCTGGCGGAGCTTTTTCGAGATCATTCTGCTCAGCGTCGGGATTTACTACGGCTACCTGTATTTTCGCGGAACGCGCGGCGCCAAGGTATTGACCGGCCTCGCTATTGTTTTTCTGACCCTCACCCTGATCTCCCAGCTGCTGAACCTCGTCGTCATCGGCTGGATCATCCGAAGCTTCTCGGTCTTTCTCGCGGTTGCTCTCGTCGTAATTTTCCAACCGGAACTGCGGCGCGGTTTGGCGGAGCTCGGCGGCCATCCGATCTTTTCTCTGACGAGCGAGAAACGTGAGACGGTCCACGATATCGCCGAAGCAGTTTCGCAATTGGCGAACAAACAATTCGGGGCGCTGATCGCCATCGAGCGCGACACGTCCATCCGCGTCTATGAAGAGACTGGCGTCATCATCGATTCGCATTTTTCCGTAGAGTTGCTCCTCACGATCTTTCATCCAAAGGCGGCGCTACACGACGGCGGGGTGGTTATGCGCAACGGCCGCATCGCCGCGGCCGCCTGCATTTTCCCGGTGAGCCAGCGCGAAACGCTCGATCGCAGTCTCGGCCTGCGACATCGGGCGGGCCTCGGCATTACCGAGGAATCGGACGCCATCGCTGTCGTCGTCTCGGAGGAGACCGGCGGGATCTCGATCTGTCACCGCCGCCGGATCGAGCGCGGCTTTACGCCGGAAACTTTCCGCAAACGCATCGGCGAATTGTTGCTCCAAGGGGCTTATGAAGAAACTGATCCTGAACAACTGGCGCGCGAAGTTGATCTCCCTCCTGCTCGCGACGACGCTCTGGTACCTGATCAAGAAGAACGTCGCAACGACACTCTCGCCGTTTGATAACGCGCCCGAGCTGACCTCGCCCGACCGGCGGTGAAGTTGTAGCCGGGATCGGTGATCCCGGCCGGCGAGAACGGACCCTTCCTCTCCGGGTTCACCGATCCCGGCTACAACTATCGCAAAAACCGAGCGAGGTTCTCTTCCTCCCACTTCCGCGCGCTACGATAGCGCGGAAACTTCCGCTCGCGTTCGTAAAATTTTTCGGTGTGAACACACCGCCGGCCGTTAGCGCCTGGTTCATCTGGCACCACCGCATGCAGCATTTCGTGGTAGAGAATGTAACGGAGGAACCAGGGTGGGACGAAAGGCTGATCGAGCAATGGATTGATCCGGATCACGCGGTCTTCTTCCTGGATCGTGCCGAAAATAAAATATTCTTTCGGCCGGCGCTTTCGTTTCCGACCCCAGACCACTTTGTAGCCACGCAGCTTTCCGCCAAAATAGCGGGCGTTCAGCCGATCGAAGTTCGCCCGCAGATCGAAGTACCTGCCTTCGTGCTGGAGGTTGAGGTGCCGTTGCATCGGCAACTTCGGATGCCCGATCTTTCGTTTCGTTTTCTTTGCCATGATCGTCCCTTCAAATTCTCGACTCGTCCCAGTCTGCTGAACATTTTATCGGTGCCGAATCCCGTGCACAAGCAAGTGGGTTAAAAATTTTATTTCGTCGTAAACCAAAGATAAAGAGTATCTTGAGAGGCGTGACTTTTACCGTATGTCGAGAAATATCAGCCATTGCGTCCTCTCCAGGTAATCGCTGCTGGGCCTTTCCCAAGATGGCGATTTTACGGCCAATCAGACTGAGCTTATACTCCCGCGCCGATTTTCATTCTCCATGACGCCGCTGCTCCGAAAATTACTCGGTCTAAACTGGGTTCTCCTCGCGACAATGCTCGCTCTCGCTGTTTTCGGCGTCGTCGCGATCTACAGCGCGACTTACATGCGGGAAGACGCCGTTGCGTCCGAGTTTTGGCGCAAGCAAGCGAACTGGGTCGCGGTCGGATTTCTTGCCTTCATCGTCACGAGCCTGATCGATTATCGGTGGGTCCGCTGGGGCGCACTCCCGATGTATCTGGCGGGGATCGTGTTTCTGGTGCTGACGAAATTCATCGGCTCTAAAGTTTACGGCGCGCGCAGCTGGCTCCATATCGGGCCCCTGAATTTCCAGCCGGCTCAGCTCGCGGTCGTCGCCGGGATCATGGTGTTGTCGCTCTTCCTAAGCCACCATCAGTTTCGCGATCTGCATCCGATGTTGAAGCTTTTGCTCTGTGGCGTAATCGTCGGCGCGCCCTGTCTGCTTATTATGCTCCAACCCGATCTGGGCGAGACCATCATTTGGGGACCGGTGCTTCTCGCGCTGCTTTTCGTCGGCGGAATCCCGTTGCGCTATCTCCTTTGCATCATCCTGATCGTCGTCGGCTTTATTCCGCTCGGGATCAATCTCGCGCTGAAACCGTATCAGCAGGAGCGGATCACAGCGTTCATCAATCCGGAAATTGACAAGCAGGGTTCAGCCTGGGCGATCAACCAATCCCTGATTGCGATCGGCTCCGGCGGCTGGTCCGGCAAAGGGTTCAAAGCGCCGAACACCCAGATCGAGATGGGGTTCCTGCCCGCGACCGCCGTTCACAATGACTACATCTTTTCCGCTATCGGCGAGCAATGGGGCTTCGTTGGCGGGATATTCCTGATCAGCGCGTTCGCCCTCCTCTTGCTCACGTGCATTTTCGTCGCGTTTTTTGCGGGCGATCAATTCGGGTTGCTCCTTGTGATAGGAATCACGTCGCTCATCTTCACGCACATCTTTCAGAACATAGGGATGACGATCTCGCTGCTGCCGATCACCGGCGTGCCGTTGCCCCTAATCAGTTACTCTGGCTCGTTCGTGCTGATGATCATGTTCGGCCTCGGCATCATCAACAGCGTCTGGATCCACCGCAAAGAAATCGTCGAGCGGTAGCGAATCTTGAGGACTGCCGTCAGCGCTGCCCGAGGGGAATAGTTTTCTTGTGAATCGATTCGTGTTTGCAATCATTCTGGCGTCATTCACGGCTGGTGCTTCCGCAGCGACGATTCGCGGCCGCGTCGTGGATCGCGCAAACCGAGGAGTCGCGGGAGCTTCAGTCATTGCGTTTCATAACGTTGTGCTCATCGAAATTTACGACCCTCGGGATCCTCCGTGGAAAGGAAATCTCGGTGAAACGTTCACTGATAAACAGGGCTACTTCACACTGCGCACCACGAATCGAGCATCTTTGGACGCGATTGTTGCTAGTCGCGGCAACTTCATCGGAGGAATTCACCCGCCCTTCGCGAACGACTTTCGTATTGTCCTTCGACCGAAGAGACTACCAGCGCATCGCGATAAACCGGAACAGCGCAGGTAGGAAAGTATCCACACGAATAGCATTTTCGTTATCCCATCGATATCACCTTCGTTTTGCTTTCTTAGCTACGCCCGGTAACATTCGCGGCGCAGGATGGAGACGGATTACAAGGTTAAGCTGGAGGTTTTTGAGGGGCCGCTCGATCTGCTGCTTTACCTGATCAAGCGGGACGAGATCGATATTTACGATATCTCGCTCGAGCGAATCACAAAGCAGTACCTCGAGTATCTCCAGGCGTTCAAGGAACTGAACATCGATATCGCGGGCGAGTTTATCGTCATGGCGGCGAACCTGATCTATTTGAAAAGCCGGAGTCTGCTACCGGTGGATCAACAGCCGCCGGATGAAGAGGCGGAGGAAGACGACCCTCGCTGGGATTTGATTCGGCAGTTGATCGAATACAAAAAGTTCAAGGAAGCGGCGGCGCAATTGCAAACCCGCGCGCTGGAGCAGGAACGGATGTTTGCCCGCGCGGGATTGAAGGTCGCGGATTTTGCGAGTGCGCCGTTGCCGCTTGGTGAAGTGGGAATCTTTCAGCTCATCAACGCGCTCCAGACCGTGATCAAGCGCGTTGAGGCACGGGAGGATTTGCAGCAGCTCTTCGGCGAGCATTTCACGGTCTCCGACAAGATCGAGTCGATTCTGCGGCAGATAGGGAGCGGCGTGACGTTGAAGTTTTCGGAGTTGTTCGCGCAGATGGCCTCGCGCATCGAGATCGTGGTGACGTTCCTGGCGTTGCTGGAATTGATCCGGCTCAAGCAGGTGCGCGCGACGCAGATTAGTCCGTTTGAGGAAATCGAGATCGCGCCCGCCGTGCTGAATTGACGATGCCGCGGGTCTTAATCGCCGGATGCGGATACGTCGGCGAAGCTGCGGCGAATCGTTTTCATGAACGCGGTTGGGAAGTAGAAGGCTGGACCGCTTCAGCTGAATCCGCCGACAAACTTTCGAACCGCCCTTACCCAGTTTGCGCGGTTGATGTGACCGACCCCAACATCACGGGCGACTTCGACCTCGTGATCCATTGCGTCAGTTCACGAGGTGGCGACGAAGGGGAATATCGTCATGTGTATCTCGAGGGCGCGAAGAATCTTGTGCGTGCATTTCCAACCGCGACGTTCCTGTTCACCAGCAGCACCAGTGTTTACACGCAGACCGACGCCAGCGTGGTCGAGGAAAGCAGTTCAGCCGACCCGCCACACGGGAAGGGACAGATTTTGCGCGAGACCGAAGACCTGGTTCTCGGTGCGGGTGGGATCGTCCTAAGACTCGGAGGAATTCATGGACCGGGTCGATCGTTTTTCCTGAGTCGATTCCTGGAAGGCTCGGCCACTGCCTCTAATGATCGCCTCATCAATCAAGTCCACCGAGATGATGTCGTCAGCGCGCTTCTCTTATTGGCCGAACGGCGTCATGAATTTCCGGGCGAAATTTTCAACGTCGTCGGAGATGAACCGATCAAGGCAAGCGACGCCTATGCATGGCTCGGTTCGCGGCTCAAAAAATCGCTGCCCGCGGCGGCCGGCCCGCACTTTCCAAATAAGCGTGGCCAGACCAACAAGCGCGTCAGCAATGGCAAACTTCGGGCGCGGGGATGGGCGCCCCGCTACCCGACGTTCGAGGTCGCCATGAGCGAAAGTATTCTCCCAAGCTTTGGCCTTTAAGTCGCGGTATGCCTTAACCTTGCCGGTATGGAAGCTGCTAAAAAAATCGCATGCGGCATATCAAACTCAGCGGTCGAGAGGCGACGATAGTGCGCGCGATCGGTTTCGCCGAAGCGATGATGGGGGCCGAACTCCAGGAGCAGACGCACATGGATAGCGACGATGTGACCGACACGCTCAACAGCCTGATGTCTGCCGGTTTCGTGGAGTCGGTTCCTTATTACGAAGAAGTTCAGTTGGCGGAGATGCCGGTAACGGCGTTTGAATTGAATCCGGCGTACGCGAGCGACCTGCGGCAGGCGCTTTACCGGCGCTAGGTCAGGCGGAGGCTGCCTCGGCTGAAGTGCGAGACATATCCCGTTCGCCGAATAGCTGACGGATAACTTCTTCGACAGGCAATTCCTGAACGTTGATGTCGGTGACCCGGCAGTTGTCGAGGAGATTGCGTGCGACATCGGTTACTTGGGCGCGCGGCACCTTTAATTGCACCGACATTGGCTTCTGCTCGACCACTTCGCCGAACCGGGTGAAGTCGCAGGCCGCGCCCTCCTCAAAACTGAGGCTGATGATCTTCGCGCTGGAAAAGCGATCGATGATCGCCTCGAGGGGTCCGTCGAAGAAAATCTTGCCGTGATCGATCACGATCACGCGTTCGCAAAGCTCTTCGATGTCCTGCATGTAATGGCTCGTCAGCATCGTGACGATCTTGTGCTCGCGATTGTAAACCCGAAGAAATTCGCGGACCCGTTTCTGGCTGACGACATCGAGGCCGATCGTTGGCTCGTCGAGAAAAAGAACGCGGGGCTCGTGAATGAGCGCCGAGATCAATTCCATTTTCATCCGCTCGCCTAACGAGAGCTCGCGCACCATCACATTCATCTTGTCCTGGACATCGAGGAGGTCGGCCAGACCGTTCACAACTTTTTTGAACCGGTCACGATCGATGCCGTAGATCGCGCGATTCAGCTCAAGCGATTCCTGCGCGGGCAAATCCCACCAGAGCGCATTCCTCTGTCCCATCACGAGTGCGAACTGGCGCTTCATCTCGTTGCTGCGTTCCCATGGCACAAAGCCGAGCACGCGCGCCTCGCCGGCCGTCGGGTTCAACAACCCGGACAACATTTTCAACACGGTCGTTTTCCCAGCGCCGTTCGGCCCGAGAAACCCAACAAGCTCGCCCTCCTCGATTTGAAAAGTGACGTCGTCGGCCGCTCGGGTTTCCTGATAGGTGCGCCTAACGAGTCCTTTGATCGACCCGCGTAATCCTGCTTCCTTGCGGTAGGTGCGGTAGACCTTCGTCAACCCACGCGTCTCAATGACGGGCATGGAAAGGATGAAGGTTGAGGGATGAGGGATGAAAAGTCATGTGCGGCTGCGAACTTTTTTTGAGATGGCTGTGAGGATCGCGGTTAATTGGGATGTCTCGTCGAGAAGCGCGGAAAGCTTGGCGGCCTTAACCGCACCCGAATCGCGAAGAAGTTCAAGCCAATAGGCGGTTTCTTCGAGTTCTTTCAGCGAATCGCCGACCTTCGAGATGAACTCTGTGTTTGAACGCGCGCGATGAGCTTCCCGAAAATTTGCACCGACAGACGTTCCTGACCTAAGAAGCTGATGACCTAAAACGTGCCCGAAGCCAGATCGAGGAAGCGATTCGTAAAGCTTAATAATTCGCAGTGCGAACGCTTTTGTTCGGCTCCGCAAATCGTCCCTTTCATCGTTCATCCCTCATCCTTCAACCCTACATTACGCGACGGAGGAACGACTGCGGCTCTTGCCTTCCAGCAGCGGTAGAACTTTTTCCACCAGCGCGTCCGCGGTTATGCCGTGCTTTTTGCGCAGGATCGGGATAGTGCCGTGTTCCACAAATTGATCGGGCCAGCCGATGCGCACGACCGGCGTGTTGATCATCTGGGAATGCAGATGCTCCATCACCGCGCAGCCAAATCCGTTGTGGAGCACGTGGTCTTCGATTGTGCAGACGACATCAACGCTGCGCGCGAAAAATTCCAGCGTGCCGGTATCGATCGGCTTGATCCACCGCGGATTGATAAGAGCGACCGAAAATCCCTTTTCCTCGAGCTTCTTCGCGGCCTCCTCGGCGACTTCGAACATGTTGCCAAGACCGAAGATCGCGACGTCCCGACCGTGCTTCACGACTTCCGCCTTACCGATCTCCAACAGCTTCGGCGATGCTTTCGGCACCGCGCCGGTGCCCGCGCCGCGCGGATAACGAATCGCGATGGGTCCGGCGTTGTAATTGGCGATCGTCCAGAGCATGTCGACAAATTCATCTTCATCCTTCGGTTGCATGTGAACCATGTTCGGGACGGGACGGAGATAGCCGATGTCGAACAGGCCATGGTGCGTCGGGCCGTCGTCGCCGCTCAATCCAGCGCGATCCATGCAGAGCGCGACGTTAAGGTTCTGGAGCGCGATGTCATGAATGATCATGTCGTAAGCGCGCTGCATGAAGGTTGAGTAAATCGTGAGGAATGGTTTCAGTCCCTGAGTTGCGAGACCACAGGCGAAGAGGGCCGCATGTTCCTCCGCGATCCCGACATCGAAATAGCGCGTCGGATGTTGCGCCTGGAAAAATCCGAGCCCGGTGCCGCTTGGCATCGCGGCGGTGATGGCGACGATCTTCTGATTTGAATCCGCGAATTTCGCCAACGTTTTGCCCATCAATTCCGAATAGGTCGGCGTCGGGGCCGGGGCGGTCTCGCCGCTCTCGATTTTGTATTTGCCGAGGCCGTGGAATTTGTCCGGCTTCGCGATCGCGGGTTCGTAGCCTTTGCCTTTCTTCGTCAGGATGTGGAGCAGGACGGGCTCGTCCTGCGTCTTGAGAAATTCGAACGTGCTGATGAGCAGGGGAATGTCGTGACCGTCGATCGGCCCGTAGTAACGAAGACCGAGTTCTTCAAAAATGACGCTGGGGACGAGCAGGTTTTTCACGCCTTCCTCGAAACGATGGGCGAATTCGACGGCGCTCTTGCCTGCGATTGCTTCGATGAACCGCCGCGCTTTATCGTGCAGGCCAGCGTAGGTCGGATTCGCGACGATGTTGTTCAGGTAACTGGCGATTGCCCCGACGTTTTTCGCAATCGACCATTCGTTATCGTTCAGGACGACGATGAAGCGCCGGGTCTGCGACTTCGCATTGTTCAGCGCTTCGTAACTGATTCCGCAGGTGAACGCCGCATCGCCCGCCACTACGACGACATTCTCATCTCCGCCTCTCAAATCGCGACCAACCGCCATTCCCAGTCCGGCGGAGAGCGCAGTCCCGGCGTGGCCCGCACCGTAACAATCGTGTTCGCTTTCTGTGCGGAGGAGAAATCCATTAAGGCCCAGGTATTGCCGCATCGTCGCGATCCGATCGAGGCGACCTGTAAACATTTTGTGGACGTAGCCTTGGTGACTGACGTCGAAGACAAACTTGTCCTTGGGCGTTTCGAACACGCGATGGAGCGCGATGGTCAACTCGACTACGCCGAGGTTCGGTCCGAGATGGCCGCCGGTTTGCGATAGCACCTTAATCAACTCGTCGCGCACTTCCTGGGCGAGCTGCGGCAGGTCTTCCTGGTTCAATGCCTTGATGTCCGCGGGCGAATGAATCGCGTCCAATAACCGCGTGGCCGCGGCTGTCTCAGAAGAGGCTGACGTCGTCATTCTTTTTTGCTCCTTTTTCTTCCCTCGGCGCCGGCGCTTCTTTTTCCACGGCCGGCTCGAAATTCTTTACCACAGGTTTGCCTGTATGGTTACGAGTAATGATCTCGATTCGCTGCTCGGCGCTGGCCAGGCGTTCCTGGCAAACCTTCACCAGCTTCATCCCTTCTTCGTAGCGTCCGATCAATTCTTCCAGCATCATTTTGCCGGATTCCATCTGCTCGACGATTTCTTCGAGCCGATCCATGGCGCCTTCAAAGCTCTGTGAAGGCTCGCTTTTTTTTGGGGCGGAAGACATGCGCCCGCAATTAAGCATCAGCTGGCCCGGATAAAAAGCGCGACTTCTGGGGAAACAGTGGGTTTCATAACGCGGGATTTGCGGCTGGGCTGGTCGCGCAGGCAACGAACCAAAACCAAGCGATTGATCGGTCTAATTTCTGCTCACTTTTTACTCCGCAAATCAGTCGCCACCTCAGCTTGGTTGAGGTTCTCCTGCGGCGCGGCTCCAAAATAAAATGAGACGTATTTTTTCAGGCGCGGGAGTGGTCGTGGCGACGTTGATGCTTGGTTTCACGGCGCCACCGGTCCTGGCCATTTCCAGCGCCGTCAATCTCTCGACCCGGATGGTGGTCCAAACCGGCGATAATGTGCTGATCGGCGGTTTCATCGTTTACGGGACCGGCCAAAAACAAATTGCGCTGCGGGCGCTCGGACCTTCGTTGCCGGTCGCGGGCGCGCTGAGCGATCCGGTTCTCGAACTGCACGACGCATCAGGCAAATTAATTTCGTCGAATGATAACTGGCGCACCACTCAACAGGACGCAATCATCGCCGCTGGCCTGGCCCCTATTAACGATCTGGAATCCGCCCTGATCGCTACGATCAATCCCGGCGCCTACACCGCCATCGTCAAAGGCGCGAACAACGGGACCGGCGTAGGCCTGGTAGAACTCTACGATCTGGATGCGGACGGCGCGCCATGCCGCCTCGCGAACCTTTCTACCCGCGGCAATGTTCTAACGGGCGACAACGTCATGATCGGCGGTTTCATCGTTCGCGGCGATGTCATCAAGACCATGCTCATGCGGGTAAGAGGGCCGACGCTCATTCTCAACGGTATCCCGATCCCCGGCAGTTTGTCGGATCCCATGCTGGAATTGCATGACGCCAATGGCGGGTTGCTCGCGCAGAATGACAACTGGCGTTCCACTCAGGAAGAACAGATCACTGCGAGCACGCTGGCTCCGACCGACAATCGCGAGCCGGCGGTCATTGCGTCGCTTACCCCGGGAAATTACACCACGGTTGTGCGCGGTGCGCAGAATACGAGCGGCGTCGGTTTGCTCGAGATGTACGATTTGGATCAACCTCCGCAGGCCGATGGCTCGACGCTTTACCTGGCTCAGCTGCGTCCGGACACCGGCGTCGTCTCCTCCGGATCAGGAATTTCGTCGCTTCGCCTGGCGGCCGACGAGCTCTCGGCGACCGTTTCGTTCCAATATTCAAACCTGACTTCTCCCGTCAGCGGGATTGGGATTTACGGCACTGGCGGCCAGCTCCTGTTCGATATCTCCGTTTCCTTGCCGCGACCTGACGGTTCATATGTCTGGATTTTCAAGCCGCGCGGTACTTACACAGTCGCTGATATCGTGGCGGCAATTAAGAGCGGCCAATTAACGTTTCTCATCCAGACATCGGGCCATCCCGCCGGAGAATTGACCGGCAACTACAACCTTTCGACCGCAGGACAAACCGGGCCCACGCCCACGCCGCCGCCAAGCTTGCCCGGTGGCACGCCTACGGCAGCGGAAGCCGGACGTTTTCTTTCGCAAGCCACCTTTGGCGCGACCGATGCCCTGATCGCGCAAGTCCAAAACCAGGGATACGACGCTTTCCTGAATGCGCAATTCGCGGCGCCGATGTCATCGCATCTCGCCTTCGTCGATGCGGCGATGGCCGCGCTGCCGAGTCCCTCGCCCAGTCCGAGCGCAACGCCCAATCAGCCGACGTTAACGATGACGAACGACGCCTGGTGGACGAACGCTATCGCCGGGCAGGACCAGTTGCGGCAGCGGGTCGCGTTCGCGTTGAGCGAGACGCTCGTCGTTTCCCTCAACAGCGCCGGCCTGGGGAACGCCCCCTTCGCATTGCCGGCCTATTACGACGTTCTTGTGCGCGACGCCTTTGGAAATTACCGCCAGCTCCTTGAGGACATCACGCTCAATCCGGCGATGGGCGCTTACCTCAACATGCTTCAGAACGACAAGGCGAACACGAGCGGGACTCGGCTGCCTAACGAGAACTACGCGCGCGAAATGATGCAGCTGTTTTCTATCGGACTTTACGATCTCAATCTCGATGGAAGTCTTACGCTGAGCTCTACCGGCTACCCGATCGCCACTTATGCCCAGGACGCGATCCTCGGAACAGCCGCGGTTCTGACCGGTTGGACTTACGCTCAGCCCGGCGTCGCAAACCCAGTCTTCCGCCCGCCGCAAAATTGGCGGGATCCGATGATCAACATCGCGACCCACCATCAAACCACGGCGAAGACGATCCTGAATTCCGTCGCCATCCCGGCGGACCAAACCGCCGCGCAGGATTTAAAGGTCACGCTCGACACGATCTTCAATCATCCCAACGTCGGACCTTTTATTTGCCGGCAGTTGATCCAGCGGTTGGTGACGAGCAATCCCAGCCCAGGTTATGTTTACCGGGTCGCCTCGGTGTTTAACGACAACGGTCAGGGCGTACGCGGAGATCTGAAGGCAGTCGTGCGCGCGATCCTCATGGATTACGATGCTCGCGTCGGATTTCCGACATCCCAGGCCGCCGGACATGAACGCGAGCCCGTCATTCGCCTGGCGAATTTGCTCCGCGCGTTCAACGCCACTTCGCCGAGCGGCAAATATTCCGTCCGCAACGTTTACAACAGTTTCGCCGAGGAAGCGATGCATTCGCCCACCGTTTTCAATTTCTTCGCCCCTGATTATTCGGCGCCCGGAGCGATCGCGACGGCCGGCCTGAAGAGTCCCGAATTCGAAATCACGACCGACACGACGGTGATCTCAATCACGAACTATTTGCGCACCGCAATTTATGGTTCCCTTGGGCCATCGGGCGATCGGATCACTTTAAGTCTCGCCGCGGAACAGACGCGCGCCTCCGATCCTGCCGGCCTCGTCGACCATTTGAATTCGCTCCTCATGGCCGGCGGCATGTCCTCGGGCACGCGCAACATTCTCGTCAATGCTGTCACCCAAATCCCGGCCACGAACACTCTCGAGCGCGTCCGCACCGCGATCTATCTCGTCGTTAATTCTCCGGAATTCGTTGTGGATAAATAAACATGACTTCGCCTACCCGCCGCACTTTCATTCGCCAGGCCGCCTGCGCCGCGCTCACGACCACGGGAATCCTGAATACGATTTTCGATCTCCGCCGCCTCAGTGCCGCGCCGCTGGATACCAGCGATTACAAGGCGCTCATCTGCCTTTTCCTTTTTGGCGGGAACGACGCGAACAACGTCATCGTTCCTCACGACGCGAACGGCTACGCTTCCTACGCTGCGGCGCGCGGCGTTCTTGCCATTCCGCAAGCCTCGATCTTGCCGTTGACGCTGCAGAACGGCGACGGCCGGGACTTCGGTTTTCATCCGAACATGCCGGAGATGCAGAGTCTTTTTAACCAGGGGAAACTCGGGGTCGTCGCGAACGTCGGGACCTTGGTGGCACCGGTCACGCGCGCGCAATATCTGGCGGGCGGGGCCGCGGTCCCACCACAGCTGTTTTCGCACGCGGATCAATCGGTCCAATGGCAAACCTCCGTCCCGGATGTGATTTCGAAAACAGGGTGGGGCGGTCGCATGGCCGACATGCTGCAATCGCTTAATGCGGGCTCGAAGATCTCGCTTTCGCTCTCCATCGCGGGGACGAACACCTTTGAGGTCGGCAACACCGTGTTGCCTTACGTCATTTCGCCAAGTGGCAGCATTGGCCTGACCGGGTTCGATGGGAGCGCGAATGCAAATGTTCGACTGCAGGCCTTCAAGGATTTGCTCGCTCTGCCGCACAACAATCTCTTTGAACAGGCTTACTCCGACACGGTCTCGCGTTCGATCGCGGCTAATGATTTGCTCACTTCCGCGCTGACTGGCACCCCCGGGTTCCAAACTGTGTTTCCGAGCACGACTCTTGGTTCGCAGTTGAACATGATTGCCAAATTGATCGCGGCGCGGACCAATCTCTCGATGAATCGCCAGATTTTCTTCTGCTCGGTCGGCGGCTACGACACCCACGGCGATCAGCTCGCCGGTCAGGCAAATTTGCTCACGGAGCTGAGCCAGGGATTGAATGCGTTTTACAATGCGACCGTTGAGCTAGGCATCGCCTCGCAGGTTACTACTTTTACCGCGTCCGATTTCGGCCGCACTTATCCTACCAACGGGTCCGGTTCAGATCACGGTTGGGGCAGCCACCAGTTCGTTCTCGGCGGCGCCGTCCAGGGCGGTCGATTGTTCGGGACTTTCCCGACGCTCGCCGTTAACGGACCCGACGATACCGGCCAGGGCCGTTGGATTCCGACGACGTCGGTCGACGAATTCTCCGCCACGCTAGCAACATGGTTCGGCGTGAGTCCGTCCGACTTGTCGACCGTCCTGCCGAACATCGGTCGCTTTGCCCATCCGAACCTCGGCATTTTCGGTTAGAGTTGCGCGATGCGGGCCATTGCGGCTTAACTGCATCGCGAATGAATTGGATCGCTAAACAGGACGCCCGGCACCGCATCGTCATCTCGCTGCTCGTTGCGGCGGTCATCTGGTTCGGTTTACGCGGACACGTCCAGACTTCCACCCGGTTTATTGTCACCTGGGATGTTTTCGGGCTCTGCGTTCTCGCTCTCGCGTGGCTCACCATCATCACCACCCCGCCGGAAAAACTTCGGGCGCGCGCCCAGAAGCAGGACCTCAGTCACATTGTGATTTTCATTTTCGTCCTGGTCGCCGCCTGCGCCGGACTGTTCGCGGTCGGTTTCCTTTTTTTCAATAAGACCGTGGTCATGCAGCGTTCGCACTTCTTCATCCATCTTGTCATGGTTCTCGTCGCGGTGATTTGCTCGTGGGCGCTGGTCCACACGGTTTTCGGTTTGCGCTATGCCCACACCTATTACGGGGATCCCGATGGCCCGACTGGACCGAAGTCCCATGCCGGCGGACTCGATTTCCCCGGCGATCGCGAGCCGGACTACATGGATTTTGCCTACTTTTCCTTTGTGATCGGGATGACGTTCCAGGTTTCGGATGTCGTGATCACCTCACGCGACTTTCGCAAGCTCGTGCTCGCGCATGGGATGCTGTCTTTCGGCTTCAACACCGTCATCCTGGCTTTGACCATCAACACGGTCTCAGCCCTCTTCTGATTTAGTAGGGCGAGGCGCTATCGAGCCGGGCTCCGCTGGCATATCCGATGCTTGGTATGCCGCAAAACGATGACCTTCCTGAAAAAGATTCTGCTGGTCGATCACGAGCCGCGCGTTACCGCACTCGTTAGGCGTGCGCTCGAAGGCACCGGCCGGTTTTTGGTGAAGGTGGAAGGAGATGTCCGGCTCGCCCAGCATGCGGCACCTTGGTTTCGGCCTGATCTGGTGCTGCTCGATGCGGCCAAGACCTCCGAGAGCGAACAGATGACCAGGGAACTCCAAGGCGAACCGACCCTGAAAGACACGCCCTTCCTTTATCTGAGCGGAAATCCCGCGGTTGAGAAAAAAGTGATGACCGGAGGATTTCTCAGCGGCTACAGTTTTCTGGCGGCAGCCGTCACGCTCGACGACCTGGTTCGGTTTGTTGAGGACATGCTGACACCGGCCGAGGCGCCGATTCGCGTTATCAAGCCCAGTCGTTAGGCCGGCGCTAACCGATCTGCCGCCGATAGCCGGCGGCGTCTTTAAGCTGCTGCACTTCGTCGGGTGAATCCATTTTGACAATGAAGATCCAGCCTTCGCCGAAAGGATCGGTATTGATTAAGGCAGGATTTCCTTCCAGCGCCTTGTTCGCGTCGACGATCGTTCCGGAGACTGGTGCATAAATGTCGCTCGCGGCTTTCACAGATTCAACGACAGCGATCTGACTTTTCGCGGTTGCCTTCGCGCCGATCTTTGGGAGCTCGACATAGACCACGTCGGTTAGCTCGGCCTGGGCGTGATCAGTGATGCCGACTCGCGCGTTCTCGCCTTCCACCCGCACCCATTCGTGAGATTCGGCGTAACGAAGATCGTCTGGAACATTCATGATTTTTTGTAGAGTGGTTTTTTCTCGATGATTGCCGGAAGTTTTCGGTCCCGAATTTCGATTTCGATCTCAGTTCCGATCTTGGCGTGGGCGGAGGCAACGTAGGCCATACCGATCCCTTCGTTCAAGCTCGGCGATAAACTGCCGCTCGTGACTTCGCCGATCCGCTCGCCCTCGCGCCAGACCGAATAATGCGGCCGGGGCGGGGGACCTTTGCTTTTCATCCGAAACGCGACAAGGCGATTCGGTGACCCATTCTCCTTTGCGTCAACAAGTACGTCGCGTCCGATGAACTTCGGTTTCTTCAAATCGACGAAAAATCCGAGTCCGGCTTCGATCGGATTGTGCTCCGGCGAAAGGTCGGAACCGTTAAGCGGATAACACATTTCCAGTCGCAGCGTATCGCGCGCGCCCAGCCCGCACGGGCGAATCCCAAGCTCTTTCCCCTTGTCCAACAACCAGTTCCAGATTTTGGGCGCATCGGCTGCGGCAAAAAACACTTCGACCCCATCTTCTCCGGTGTAACCAGTTCGCGCGACCGTGACCTTGGTGTCGCAACATTCGAAGTCCTTGATCTGATTGCGCGCTGGCAATTCCGCGTTGTCTCCAAGAAAAGCGTTGAGCAACTCCACCACTCGCGGGCCTTGGATCGCGAGCCCGCCATAGTCGGCACTGCGATTCTCCAACTTGCCGTTGTCGCCGAAATGCTTTTCCAACCAGGCGAAGTCTTCGTCGACGCGCGACGCATTCACGACGAGCAAGAATTCCTCAGGCGCGGTCCGGTAAACAATCAGGTCGTCGATGATCCCGCCACGATCATTCAAAAGAAACGTGTATTGCCCAGTGCCGACCTCGAGCTTGTCGATGTTGTTCGTGAGCATCTCGTTTAACCACGCACCCGCGCGCGGACTGGTCGCGACCAGTTGCCCCATGTGCGAAATGTCGAATACGCCGACGTTCTTCCGCACTGCCTGATGCTCGTCGATGATGCCGCTGTATTGCACCGGCATGATCCAATCGCCGAACGGGATCATCTTGGCGCCGAGCCGCACGTGCTCATCGTAAAGCGGGGTCTTTTTCTGCGCGGCGTCAGTCATTGCCACCATCCTAGATGCCTCGCCAGTTGAAGCAAGCCGCGCTTCCTCTACCGTGCTCGCAGCGATGAGCTTCCTCGACAAACTCGAACGCCGCTTCGGCTTCATCGCCATCCCGGGGCTGATTCGTATCGTCGTGATGTTCACCGCCCTGGTCTGCGTTCTGGCCTACATCGACCAGCATTTTATCTCCGTTCTCGATCTTAAGCCGGAGCTCATCAAGAGAGGCCAGGTCTGGCGCTTGGTCACCTACATCTTTATTCCGACGTCGCCGCTCCAGCAGGGCTCAATGCTGTCGCCGCTGTTGGCTGTCGTAGCCCTCTGGTTCCTCTGGTGGATTGGCGACAAGCTCGAAGCGGCCTGGGGACCGTTTCGGGTCACGCTTTATTTCCTCACCGGAATGATTGGGGTGACCCTCGGCGCTTTTCTCCTTCACGCGCCTTTCTCCAACGGCATGCTGGCGACATCGATCTTCCTGGCGGTCGCCTGGTTTTACCCGAACGAAATCATTTACCTGATGTTCATCCTTCCGGTGAAATTCAAATGGCTCGCCTGGATCACAGGTGGCTTTTTATTCATGGGATTCATCTTCAACTCGAATGCAAACCGGATGGCAATGATTCTCGCGCTCTCGAATTACTTCCTGTTTTTCGGGCCCCAGGTGTTTCGCAGCGTGCGTCAGCGCCATGAGGTGGCCGACCGTCGGAAGCGTTTCGAGGTGCAAAGTCGAAGCGAAGAGGAACCGCTTCATCGTTGCGCGACTTGCGGAGCAACCGAGCACTCCGATCCGAGTCTGGAATTCCGCGTGGCTCGTGACGGTGAAGAGTATTGTCTTGCCCATCTGCCCCGGCCGGCAAACGCTCCCGTTTCGCCGCGATGAACAAAGACCTCACGCCACTCATCCCCGAGCAGGGCTGGCATTGCCTCCATCTCTTTTACCGCATCGAACACGGCCAATGGCAGTTGCTCAGCGCGGACGAGCAACGCGCGGGCAAGGTCGCGCTCTCGTCGCTCGTCCAGGAAATCCGGGCGCTCGAATCGACTCAGCTTCTGACCCTGAGCATGGTCACGCCCAAAGCGGATCTCGGCTTCATGCTGATCACGCCCGACCTGCACGCGGCGAATCGGATCGAGAAACAGCTCACCCTTTCGTTAGGCGCGGACGTGCTCGTTCCGGTTTACAGCTATTTGTCGCTCACTGAGGAAAGCGAATACAAAACGAGCGCGGAAGATTACGCGGTCGTGCTCGAGAACGAGCAGAAGATCAAGCGCGGGACCCCGGAGTTCGAGAAATCGATGGCCGCGTTCGATGAGCGTATGAAACACTATCGGCACGAGCGGATGTATCCGACGCTGCCCGATTGGCCGGTCGTTTGTTTCTACAACATGAGCAAACGTCGCGGCGAACAGCGGAACTGGTATGCGTTGCCGTTCGAAGAGCGACGCAAACTCATGCTCGGTCACGGCGCCGTCGGCCGGCAATACGCCGGGAAAGTAAAACAGCTCATCACTGGTTCGACGGGTCTCGACGACGCGGAGTGGGGCGTCACCCTTTTTGCGCAGGACACGTTGCAGATCAAATCGATCGTCTACGAAATGCGCTTCGATCCGGTGAGCGCCGATTACGGGGAGTTCGGCGAATTCTACATCGGCTTGCAACTCCCTCTCGACGAACTGTTCCAAAGGTTGCAACTTTGATCCGCCTGCTCCTGATCATGATCTTACTCATGATCTTTCTGGAGGAGCACGATCATGATCAGGATCATGAGCAGGAATTAAAAGGATGGGTGGCAGAGTGGTCTAATGCGCACGCCTGGAAAGCGTGTTTGCCGAAAGGCAACCAGGGTTCGAATCCCTGCCCATCCGTATTTACTCGTGCTCCTGCTCGTGATCGTAATCGTGCTCGAGTCTTACTCGTCTTTCACGCTCCGCCGCGTCAGCACCTGCAGATTCTGCCGCACTTTCACAACGCTCGCGCTCGGCAGCACTCCGCGGAAATTCGTCCCTGGATAAACAATACAGTCCCGCCCGAGCACCGAGCCCGGATTAATCACCGCGTTACATCCGATCTCCGTCCGATCGCCTATCACCGCGCCGAACTTCGTTAGCCCGGTCGCGATCTCTCCGTCCGGCGCAGTCACGTGGATCTCGCGATGATCCAGTTTCACGTTCGACAAAATCACGCCGGCCCCCAGATGGGCGCGATGCCCCAGGATCGAATCGCCCACATAATTGAAATGCGGCACCTGCGCTTCATCGAACAGGATGCAGTTCTTGAATTCGCACGAGTTGCCCATCACCACCCCATTCCCGACGATCACGTTCTCGCGCACGTAGCAGCCGCTCCGGATGTGGCAGTTCTCGCCGATCCACGCCGGTCCTTTCAAGACCGCGCCCTGCTCGATGATTGTGCCCATCCCGATGAAAACCGAATTGCTGATAAACGGCTTTCCAATCAATTCGCCGAGGACCGCCGGCTTTAAGCGAAACTGCAAATAGCTCGCAATCTGCCTGAGCGCGTCCCAGACATACTTTTGCGACTCAAACAGCTTTGGGTGCGCGGTGTGTTCGAGACTGAGAAATTCGGCCGGCGAAAACATGAAAGCTACGTCCCGCCACGTCGCGTGATTTTCTGCCCGTCTTTGGTGTCCCGGGCTTCCCAGCCGCGCGCCGCGAGTTCGTCGCGCAATTGATCACTTTTTCTCCAATCCTTTGCAAGCCTCGCCTGCACCCGCGCCTCCGCCAGCTGCGCAATCTCCGCCGGCAACGCCTCTTCTTCTCCGCTGATCTGCAAAACTCCATCGACGCGTTTCCACCATTCCAGCCACACCTTCGCTTCTTCTGCGTCCATCTCGCCGGCATCCATTCGCCGATTGGTGCCCCGAATCGTCTCGAACAAAACTCCCAGCGCGCCCGAAATGTTCAGATCATCGTCGAGCGCGTTTTGGAACCCTTCGTCGGAGCTTGGATCTTGGGGCTTATTTGGAGATTGGGATTTGGAGCTTGGAGCTTCGCGCGCCTTTTCGCTTAATCGGCGCGCCCAATCATCCACCCGCGCGATCCCGGTGCGCGCCTCTTCCATTCCTTCCCACGTAAAATTCAGCGGCGCCCGATAATGCACTCGCATCAACGCATACCGCACTTCGCGTCCGCTGAATCCCTTCGCCATCACATCGCGTAGCGTATAAAAATTCCCGAGCGATTTGGCCATCTTCTGGCCTTCGACCATGAGGTGCGCGCAATGCAGCCAGTAGCGCACAAACTTTTTCCCGGTGCATCCTTCCGTCTGCGCGATCTCCGCTTCGTGGTGCGGGAAAATATTGTCCACGCCGCCGCAATGAATATCGAGCTGATCGCCGAGAAGCTGCGTGGCCATCGCGCTGCACTCGATATGCCACCCCGGACGCCCTTCGCCCCATGGGCTCTCCCACTTCACCGGGCCGTCCGCTTCGTCCCACGCTTTCCAGAGGGCGAAATCGCCCACGTGCTCCTTGTCGTACTCATCGCTCTTCACTCGTCCGGTCGAACGCAGCTCCTCCAGGTCGAAGTGCGCGAGCTTCCCGTAATCCGGAAACTTGTTGATTCGAAAATAAACCGATTTGTCTTCTGCCTGATACGCGAGCCCGCGCTCCATCAGCGTTCCGATCATCTCGATCATCTTTTTGATTTCTCGCGGATCCGTCGCTTCCGGAAATGAATCAGCTCGCTTGATCCGCAGCGAATCCAGATCCTCGAAAAACGCCTTCTTGAATCCCGCTGTGAACTCTGCGAGCGGCACGCCAGCTTCGCGCGAGCCGCGGATCGTCTTATCATCCACGTCGGTGATGTTCATCACCCTGTGGACCGCGAAGCCGCGCGATTCCAAATACCGCTGAAGCAAGTCTTCGAAAAGATAGGCGCGGAAGTTCCCGATGTGGGCGTGGCTGTAAACCGTCGGGCCGCAGGTGTACATCTTCACCTCGCGTCCCGCCGGATCGAGCGGACGGAATTCTTCGAGCGCGCGAGAGTAGGTGTTGAAAAGGCGGATCGCCATTACTCCATCTCGACCGTCGCGACCGCCATCGCGGCCATCCCTTCGCCTCGACCAATCGCGCCTAGTCCTTCGTTCGTCGTCGCCTTTATGCTGATGCGCGCCGTCTCGAGCCGAAGCGCATTGGCGATCTTCTCCCGCATCGCCGGGATATGCGGCGCAATCTTCGGCGCCTCAGCGATCAGTGTCGCGTCCACGTTCATCGGCCGCGCGTGAATCTCGCCGAGCAAAGCCGTCACCCGTCGCAAGATTTCGATGCTGCTGATCCCCCGAATCGTTTCGTCGTTGTTCGGAAAATGATGGCCGATGTCGCTTTCGCCGACCGCGCCCAGCAATGCATCCGCGATCGCGTGGCAGATCACGTCCGCGTCCGAATGCCCATCAAGTCCGCGATCGTGCGGGATTTCGACGCCACCCAAAATCAGCTTTCGTCCGGCCGCGAGCCGATGCGCGTCGTAACCGTTGCCACAGCGGATCGTGCTCACAGTTTCAAATCGAGCACGCCGTTCGACGCCACGATGCTGTATTTGTCTTGCATGTCCGTCCGCGGTTTCATGTCGACCGTGCCGCCAGCGGTTTCCACCAGAATCCATCCCGCGGCAATGTCCCAGAGGCTGATTCCCTGTTCGATGTAAGCGTCGAAACGCCCGCACGCCACATATGCCATGTCGAGCGCGGCGCTTCCCATCAGCCGGCATTTGCGCGCGCGATGCACCATGTCTTGCAGCAACGGAAGCCCGGCCGCGATCGTCACTCCGGTCTTCGACAAACCGACCGACACCACGGCTTCGCGCAAATCCGCGCGCTCGCTCACCCGAAATGGTTTCCCGTTCAGAGTCGGCTGCTCGCTCTTCTGCGCTTTCCAGAGCTCGTCCCGCATCGGATCGTAAATCACGCCGACGATGATCTCTCCCATGTAACGAAGCGCGATCGACACGCAGAAGTGCGGGATGCCGTAGAAAAAATTCACGGTGCCGTCGAGCGGATCGACCACCCACTGATGATCGCTCGTCTGGTCGCCGACGATTCCCTCTTCGCCGTAGAGTGCGTGCTCCGGAAATTTTTTCAGGAGCGACTCCGTGATCAGCGTCTGAGTCCGAACGTCGATCTCGAGTTTAATATCGTGCGCTTCTGTTGAGTTCACACGACGGGGCTCATGGAAGCCGTGGCGCAGCATTTCCCCGGCGGCGTGGGCCGCGTCAACCGCGGCATCGAGATAATGCGTCATGATATCCTTGAAGCTTTCGAAGCGACGTGCCGTCGCATTCAACCACTCAACTTCTCTGGGCGCAAAAAAAAACCGGGAGGAGAAAATTGAATTCTCCTCCCGGGTTGAAGTTATTGGTTAGGAACTACGAAAGAGCTCCGTAGCTCGTGACGCGAATGAACTAGTGTTTCTTTTTCTTCGCGGCCGCCTTTTTCTTGGCGGGAGCTTTCTTTGCTTTTTTCTTAGCTGCCATGGTGACTAATCCCCCCTTTCGGTCCGCTTTCGCGGTGGGCTGTGAAGGATTTTTTTAACTTCACTTACTGTTGTCAGTAGTCATCACGATTTTTTTGTCAAACTTTTTTCCCACATCTTTGCAATTATTTTTACGAGCTCGCGCGCGATAATTTTTTTCGGAGCGCGCGAAATCTTTCGATTTTCGCCGTCGCGAAAGAAAATCGTGACCTCATTTTCATCGCTTTCCATTCCCGTTTCGCTCCCACTCACATCGTTGGCGACAATCGCGTCGCAATTTTTAGCGCGCAGTTTTTTCTCTGCCTGAATTTTCAAATCGTGCGTCTCCGCGGCGAAGCCAATCACGAGATAGCGGCGGCGTTTTGGGAGCGACGTCAGAATGTCGCGCGTCGGAATTAGTTTCAGTGCGAACGCAGTTTTGCGTTTCTTCATTTTCTGTCGGGAAACCGAAGGCGGCTTGTAGTCGGAGACGGCGGCACACATTACGAGCGCGTCGCAGTCGCGCACTGATCGATGGACCGCACCATAAAGTTCGTCCGCTGTCGTGATCGAAATCATCTTGGCGCCGCGTGGCGTTCGGATCGCGGACGGACCTGATATTAGGGTGACCTGATGCTTTTGAGTGATGGCCGCTTCCGCGATTGCGTAGCCCATCTTTCCCGAAGAGCGATTGCTGATGAACCGAACCGGATCGATGGCTTCGCGCGTCGGACCGGCGGTGACGACGAACCTCACGCGATCAGATTGTCCTGGCGGGCGAGGAGAAACTCCGCCCGGAACGCGATCTCATCCACTTTCCACAAGCGGCCGACCCCTTCGTATCCGCACGCCAGCATTCCTTCTTCCGGCCCGATGAATTCCGCGCCACGGGATTTCAACGTCGCTACGTTTTCCTGCGTCGCCGGATGCTCCCACATTTTTCCGTTCATGGCCGGCGCGATCAGAATCTGGGCGCGGGTCGCGAGTGCGATCGCGGCGAGCGGATGTCCCGCTAATCCGTTTGCGAGCTCCGCGAGCACGTTCGCGGTCGCCGGCGCGATCAGAAGAAGATTCGCGCGGTCCGCGAGGTCGATGTGTCCCGGCCGCCAGCTTTCTTTCTCGTCAAAAAAACTGGTTGTGACCGGGTTTTTCGAAAGCGTCTGAAGCGTCAGCGGGGTAATGAACTCAGCGGCGTCGCGAGTCATCACAACGAAAACGTCGTGGCCTTGTTTCACGAGCAAGCTGGCGAGCTCGGCGGATTTGTACGCTGCGATGGACCCGGTCACGCCGAGGACGACGCACTTTGTTTTTTTGTCTGTCATGTTGAGCGGAGCGAAGCGGAGTCGAAACATCTCTTACTTTTCTTCTGGCGGCTGCGTAACGCAGAGAAGTCAGAGATCCTTCGACTGCGCTCAGGATGACAGGCTAGAAAGGACATCACGACAGCTTCAATCTCCGGCTGAGATACCGTTCCGCGCCCATGATGTTGCGAAACTTCAACAAGTCTTCTTCCATCGATTTGCTGATGATCGTGTAACGATAATCGCGCCACAGCTCCATTTCCCGCGCCGCGGTCACGATCCGCGATTCAATCTGCTCGGGCGTTTCCGTGCCGCGTTTGGTCAGGCGTCGGCGCAGTTCATCAAGATCCGGCGGCATGATGAAAACATCGCAGAGCGCACGGCGGATGGTCTCGTCGTCAAAGTTTCGGATCGCCGCCGCGCCTTGAATATCGACATCGATCAGGACATCCACGCCATTTTTCAGATTCGTGATCAGTGGTTCGCGGGTCGTGCCGTAATGCCGGCCGTGCACGCTCGCGTGCTCCAGAAAATCGCCAGCCGCGATTCGAGCGAGAAATTCTTTCTCGGAAATGAAATGATAATCGTCGCCCTCCATCTCGCCGGCCCGGGGCGCGCGTGTCGTGCAGGAGACCGAGTAAATGAAATCCGGCGTTTGTCGGAGTGCGTCACATAAGGTTGTCTTGCCCGCGCCCGACGGCGCGGAGACGACGAACAGAATTCCGGTGCGAGTGAATTGATTACTCAAGGTTCTGGATTTGCTCGCGAATCTTTTCCAATTCCGATTTGCAGGCAACGACGTGCTGCGAAATCCCGGCGTCATTCGATTTCGCGCCCAGCGTGTTCAGCTCGCGAAAAATTTCCTGGGTAATGAATTCGAGCGTGCGGCCGACGGGCTCGTTCTTGCGGAGGTGATGCGCGAATTGGGCAAGATGACTTTCGAGACGCGTCAGTTCTTCTGATATATCGGAGCGATCAGCGAAGATCGTTACTTCCTTGAGTAAACGCTCGTCATCGAGCGGCAGATCGAGGCCGGCTTTCGCCAGACGTTCCCGCAGGACGGCTCGATATTTTTTCACCACGTCCGGATACAGCTTTCGAACCTCCTTGATTTCCGTGCGCAAGGTTTTCAGCCGGTGGATCAGATCTTTTGCGAGATGCTTTCCTTCGCGCTCGCGCATTTTGATCAGATCGCCAAGCGCGGTGGTCAGGGCGCGTTCCACGACCGGCCACGCTTGATCGGGGTTGACGGTATGTTCCGGCGAGCGCATAACCCCCGGCGCCTGCAAGATTGTTCCGATCGTAATCTCGCCGGGCGCGCTCAATTCTTTTTGCAACGTCAGCATCGCCTGGTGGTAGGAGCGCGCGAGAGCGGTATCGAGCGCGAGGGCGCCGGCTCCATTCGCGCTTTCCTGCAAACCGACCATCACGTTCATCCGGCCGCGCGAAATCTTTTCGTTGATTGCCTGGCGGATGCGCGGCTCGAGCATGGCGAGATCGCGCGGCAGGTTGATCACGATGTCGCTCTGCTTCCGATTAACCGAATTCAGCTCTACGCTGATTTTTGTGCCGGCGTGGTCCGCTTCGCCGCGCCCGTAGCCTGTCATGCTTCTCATTTGAATCCGAAATGTTCGGCCGCTTGCGATACGTCTTTGTCGCCACGACCGGAGCAATTCACGACCACGACTGTATCGGACGACAGCGAAGGCGCGATCTTAATCACGTGAGCGATGGCGTGCGCCGTTTCCAACGCGGGAATAATGCCTTCGGTTTCAGCCAGGGTTTGGAACGCGGCAAGCGCTTCGTCGTCCGTAGCAAAAACGTATTCGATCCGTTTCTGGTCGCGCAGATAACTGTGCTCGGGCCCTACCGCGGCGTAGTCGAGTCCGGCGGAAACGGAATGCGTGAGCTCGATCTGGCCGTCGTCGTTCGCGAGCACAAAAGTCTTTGTGCCTTGAAGAACACCGAGCCGGCCGCCTTGAAATCGGGCCGCGTGTTTTCCGGTGCGAATTCCGTCGCCTCCGGCTTCGACGCCGATCATGCGCACCGAGTCGTCGTCGAGGAATGGATGGAACAAGCCGATGGCATTACTCCCGCCGCCAACGCAGGCGATGAGGACGTCTGGTAACCGGCCTTCGCGTTGGAGAATTTGATCGCGCGTTTCGATTCCGAGCACGCGCTGAAAATCGCGAACCATCATTGGATAGGGGTGCGAGCCGAGCGCGGATCCCAGAATGTAATGCGTGGTGCGCACGTTGGTCACCCAATCCCGCATCGCTTCGTTGATCGCTTCCTTGAGCGTGGCCTGGCCGGCCGTAACGGGAACGACTTTCGCTCCAAGGAAACGCATTCGCGCGACATTGAGCGCCTGGCGGTCCATATCGACGCTGCCCATGTAGATCACGCAGTCATAGCCGAAATGCGCTGCGACGGTCGCGGTCGCGACGCCGTGTTGTCCTGCTCCCGTCTCAGCGATAATCCGAGTCTTGCCCATGCGGCGGGCGAGAAGAATCTGGCCGAGGGCGTTATTGATCTTGTGTGCGCCGGTGTGGAGCAGATCCTCGCGTTTCAGATAAATTTTCGCGCCCCCAAGATTCTTTGTGAGGCGCTTGGCGAAATACAATGGGGTGGGGCGGCCGGCGAAATCGCGGAGGAGATCGTCGAGTTCGCGTTGGAATTCCGAATCGGATTTCGCGCGTTCGTATTCCGCGGTCAGGTCGTTCAGCGCAGACATGAGGGTTTCAGGCACGAACATGCCGCCGTACGGGCCAAAGTGGCCGTGCTGATCCGGAAGCTGATGAGCAGAGCCGCTACTCATGAGCAGACGGTAGCAGATGCATGAGCGCGCGGCGATGCGGTGACGGCAGCGGAATCGACGCTAATTCAGTACGAGAAAACCAACGACGGGTCGTAGTTTGTTTTGCGATTCCGTTTCCACGATAAACGGCGAGCGTGATTCGGTGATGGGTGAACGGAAAATCGGAGCGATGCAATGATGGGGTCTTGGGAGCGTCGGCTAATCGCGGCAAGATCCACATTCCGCGCCAGCGATCCGTTGATTGTTCGAGCAGAACGTGGCCGCGTCGCGTGACAAAGCTGTGATTCTCGGTTCGGAGTTGCAGCGCGGGATGCGGCTTCTTTCGCGGCAGCGTCAAAGGCGCGGTCGTTCGACAGAACCGTCTCACGGGGCAAACGCCGCATTTGGGCCGCGCCCCGCAAACGAGCGCGCCCAATTCCATCAAGGCGGAATTATATTCGCGCGGGTTTCGTCGCGGCAAGAGCTGGGCAGCGTAACACCAGAGCTGTTCGCGTCCGCGAGTGGTGTCGATTGGAGTTTGCAGATTGAAGAGTCGGGAGAGTACGCGTGCGATGTTTGCTTCAACAAGCGGGACAGATTGGTTAAAAGCAAACGTCGCGACTGCATTCGCCGTGTAACGGCCGACGCCGGGCAAATCGCGGATGGAATCCGACGAGCGTGGGAAGCGACCGCCCTGCTTCTGACTGATGGCGATCGCGGCGGCCCGCAGATTTCGGGCGCGGGAATAATAACCTAGGCCCTGCCAGGCGTGGAGAACTTCATTTTCAGCAGCGGCAGCCAGGCCAGCGACGGTCGGAAATCGGCGCAGCCATTCATCATAATAAGGAATGACGGTCGCGACCTGGGTTTGCTGGAGCATGAATTCGGAAACGAGAATGGCATACGGATCTGTCGTTCGCCGCCAGGGGAGATCGCGGGCGTTTTTGCGGTACCAGGGAAGAAGCGCGCGGGAAAAGGCAGAATTCGGTTTAATGAGGAGAAGGTTGGACGGTTGAGCGTCCGAAGCAATCACCGCAAGGGAAGTTGAAACTCAGGCCCGGCGCTGTGCCAGCAATGTGATCCCGTACTGCCAGGTTCCCGGCAGCATCCGATAGAACAGGTTCTTCATTCTGCCGACGATCGGTTGATAGCGCGGTTTTTCTCCGTGATGGGCAAAACGTCCATCAAAATACCAGCGCACGTCTGTGCGCACGACATTGAATCCAGCTTCGCTAACGATGCGTCTCAGCTCAGGCAAGGTGTACTCGCGAAAATGACCGGGATTCGAAGTTTGAGTGCGGATCATTTCGTACGGATTCTGTCCGAGTAATAGCTTGATCCGTTTTGGCAAAGCGGCGGCGTTCGGCGTCTGGATGATGAGCCAGCCGTCCGGTGCGATCAGCGTCCGCACAAAAGCCAGGACCAACTCAGGCGCCGTGTGCAGGTGCTCGATTACTTCAGCCATTACAACAACGTCGTATTCCGGAAGTCCGCGACGCCACGTCTTTTCGTTCTGCGCGTTGTTGAGATCGAATTGATAATGATTGCCACCAGCGCTGTTTGAATCCTCATCAAAGCCGAGCGAATCGACCTGAATATCAAACTTCGCGCGGATGAGTTCCGTTAACCGCGACGGCCCGATATCGAGCACCCTCGTCCGAGAATCGATCGCGATTTGCTCAAGCTCATCGAGCAGGTAGGCGAAGCGTTTCGCGTGGAAGGCGGCGTAGCCTCGATCCGATCCACGGATTGCTTCGGGCGAAAATGAGTCTTTTCTCACGTCGTCATATGTTTGCTGATTGAGCGCGCGGAGACCATCAAATCCGCCCGCAAATCGCGTCAGTCCAACGCCGAATTTCGAGCCTTTTATTCGAGATTGGACGTTAGGCATTGCGCATTCGACGTTGTCCTTTCGAAGCAATGACTTCCTACACTCATCCGCTTACAACCGACCAAGCCGCGAAGCTCCGCGGGTTGCTCAAAGATCTCGGCTTCGAGTTCGCGGAGCGGCCCTACACGCTTTTTTTCGCCCAGAAAAATAAGCTCAGCGTCGCGGTTTATGAGAAGGGGCCGAAGATCTTGTTGCAGGGAAAGGGGATCGAAGAGTTCGTCCAGTTCGAGCTGGAGCCGAAAATTCTCGAGGAAGCGAAGCTCGGTTACGAAGAAGTTCATTCGCCCGAGATGTTCGAGCCGCATTTCGGGATCGATGAGAGCGGTAAGGGCGATTTTTTTGGGCCGCTCGTGATTGCTGGCGTTTATGTCGATCGCGAAGTCGCGCGGAAATTTATGGACGCCGGAATCCAGGACAGCAAACGGATTGGGTCGGATAAGCGCATCCGGGATTTGGCGAACATCATTAGAAGCACGCCAGGTGCGATCGGCGATGCAGTCACAGTCGGGCCGGAGCGTTACAACGATCTCTACGAAAAGTTTGGAAACCTCAACAGTCTTCTAGGTTGGGGACACGCTCGCGTAATCGAGAATCTCCTCGCGCGAAAACCGGATTGTCCGCGGGCTTTGTCCGACAAATTCGCGGACGCGAGCGTAATCGAGAAAGCGCTACTCAAGCACGGCCGGAAGATTCGCCTCGAACAACGGACGAAAGCCGAGTCGGATCTCGCGGTGGCGGCAGCGTCGATCCTTGCGCGAGAAGCATTTATCGATTGGCTGGAACGGCAAGGGAAGGCGGTCGGAGTAAAGCTCGGGCGCGGCGTGTCCTCAGAAGTGAAGGAAACCGCGAGGAGGGTCGTGGAAGGCGGCGGGCCCGAAGCGCTGCGAAAAGTCGCAAAATTGCATTTCCGGACGGCGCACGAAGTGGCACCGGCGCATTTTCCGGCTCCGCCGCCCCGCCGGGCGTGGCGATAGGTCCTCTGCCCCCTCCAGGGCGTTCATCCGGGCAAGCTTCCTGCTTAGTTTTTACCGCTGACGCGCCATTTGTGGAAACCAGGCTCCTTATATTAAATGCCGACCCGGTCTTTCAGGATCGGTCTCTGGCTATTCTCGACGAATTCGACGGTATCGAGACCCGGGTGGTCCGGACGATGCCGGAGGCGGTGTCGGTACTGCTCGCCGAGAATTTCGACGGCTTCGTAGTCGAAGGCGAAAACCCCATCGCACTGGAGCAGGGCACCAGCGCTCGGCAGCATTTCCCCTCGCTGAAGATTGTTTGTCTCTCACCCAGAGCAAGGGACGCTGCCGCAGTGACCGCGGCGCAACAGCAAAAAATCACACGGATTGCGAGCGACATCAGCGAACGCAATCTGCGCAAGCAACTCCGAACCTTCGTCGATTCGCTGGCCCAGGGCGGCACGCCGGCGGAAGGGATCGATCCCTGCCATTCATTAATCGGCAATCTGAACCAGTTTTCCGCGGCGGAGATTTTACAGATGAGCTGCCTCGGTCAACGCAGTGGACGTTTCACTTTCAAATCGGGCCGGGGCAACAGCGAGATTTATCTGGCGCACGGTTCGGTCCGACACGCGGTCTACGGTTCGCTTGAGGGCGAATCCGCTGTCGCGGAGATTTTCCGTTGGCGCCAGGGCCGCTTCTATTTTGAAGAAGGAATCATCAGCCAGGTCCAGACGGTGGATCGGCCGTGGGCGCACCTGTTGATCGACAATTTGCAGAAGCTCGATGAGACCCTGGAACTCTCCGCCACCGGTCCTCTATGAAAGACAAAGCTTTAGAAACCCAGCTGCGTTTGCTTACGCTCCAGTTGGATAGCTGGAAGAAACTCCACGACCTGATCACGTACGGGCTGGACAAGGCGCGGCCGATTATTTCGGCGGAGCAGGAACGACAGTTCACCGAAATTCGCGCGAATCTTTTGCAGGAAACCGAGCACGTATTTGGAGTGCTTGGAGTGCTCGGAGAATTGTCCGGCCGAGCGATGAACGTCCTCCAACGCGGCGTTTCTGTGCGCGGCGTTCGTGATCTGTCGCCGGAGGAAGTGCGGCGGCTGGAGACGGAGTGGAACAGCGTTTTCACCAAGTTGGGCGTGGTCCAGGGGCAATTGAAGTCGCGCCGGAAAAACCTTTCGGAGCAAACGCCGGTCTCCTATTACCTGAGCCGCCTTTTCAGTCGTCCGGCGACGACCTGACCTTTCTCAAAGGCAAACCCGCCCTCATTTCGACTCCCGGCTGCCCTGGGAAGGCCGAAATTAATTGCAATTACTCCCCACCAGCCTAGTCGCGGGCTCCGATTACTTTGTGTATGCCGAAGCTCACCAAGAGGGACATCGTTGTGGCCATCAGCAATCAGACTGGGATGGTGCAGCACGACGTTTTTGAAGTCGTCCAGCGTACGCTCGATCACATCACGAACAGCCTGGCGAACAATGTTGCCGTCGAACTGCGGAACTTTGGGGTCTTTCAGCCGCGCCTGACCAAGCCGCGCGTCGGCCGGAACCCAAATGAACCGGGTAGCAGTTTTGTGATCCCGCCGCGGGCGACTGTAAAATTCAAGGCTGGCAAAATCATGCGCCAGCGCGTGGAAAAACTTTCCCGCGAATTGAAGGAAGCGTCCGAGCGTAAAGCCGCCGAGGAGCAGACCGCCGCGAGCGTCCACTCAAACAACTAATAGTCAGGATCGAACTGCTGGCTCCGGTTCAGCGAGCAGCATCTGGATTGCCTCATCGAGCCGATCGAAGTTTATCGGTTTCGTTAGATGCTCGGAGAACCCGGCAGCGCGCGCCCGAGAAACATCGTTCTCCATTCCGAACCCGCTCAGCGCGATCCCGCGGAGGCCTTTGGTGGTGCTCAATTCGTGCATTAACTCGTAGCCTGATCTATCCGGCAATCCGATGTCGCTGATCACGAGATCGAACGCTTGCTGCTCGGCTTTCTCGACCGCCTGATCTGCGGTATGCGCGACGGTGACGCGGTAGCCGCGGCGCTCCATCATCATCTGCATTCCGGTACAGGTATCCACATGATCGTCGACGACGAGCACGCGCGGGCCGGTGCCTCTGATCTTGGTTGCCTGGCGCGCCGCCGATTTGGGCCCCGTTGTTTGTGGAACCGCAGTCACCGCCGCCGGCGCCGCCACCGTTGTCAGCGTCACAATAAAAGTCGCGCCTCGGTTTTTTCCGCCACTCTCGGCTTTGATCATGCCGCCATGGGCGTCCACCATCGCCTTTGAAATGGCGAGGCCGAGACCAAGGCCGCCGAAGCGCCGAGTGATCGAGCTTTGGCCCTGTTCGAAGGCGTTGAAGATCCGCTCCATCTGGTCCGACTCGATGCCGATACCTGTGTCGGTGGTGCGGATTTCGACTTTGTCCGGCGTCGGATTCAACGTCTCAATCACGATCCGGCCTTTCGCCGGGGTGAATTTCACGCTGTTTTTGATGAGGTTCCAGAAGACCTGCTGCAAACGCGCCGGATCGCCTTCCACGAACGCCCGGTCTGCCCGTAAGCGGAATTCGATCTTGAGGTCCTTCGCGGCAATTTCCTCGCGACAAATCTCGTAGGAACGCTGGAGAATTTCGTGGACGCTTGCCGTCTCGAGCGTCAGCTGAAGTTTGCCTTTCGAGATCCTGGTAACGTCGAGGAGATCGTCGATCAGCCGCGCTTCGAGCTCGACGTTTCGGCGAATGACTTCGAGAGCGCGCCGAACTTCCGACGATTCGCCCGCGCTCGCTTCGAGTTCGCCCACCATCGCGATGACCGGTGAAAGCGGGTTGCGCAATTCGTGGGAGAGCAGGGCAAGGAACTGGTCCTTAGCGGCATTCGCGCCGATGAGTTCCTGGCGCAGGGTCATGTCGCGCGTTTTATCTTCCACGAGATAAAGGACGCCCTGAATCGTTTGCTCGGACGTCTGGAGACGCAACAGATTCACATTTACGAACCGCGTCATCCCATCGCGATCGACGAACGCATGCTCCACCAGCTGATAAGGCGCGCCGAAGGCCAGCACCCGCTCGATTGCTTCGCCGGGCGCGATCTTCACCTCGTCGTAAATCGCCTCATAAATGTCGCGGCCTTCGGGTAGTTCGCCAAAGCGCTTCGCCATATCGACGAACGCTTGGTTTGCCTGAAGAAAGTGGCGTGATTCCGGATCGATCAACGCGATGCCGCTCGGCATGTTTGCCAGAATCTTTTCGTTAAAAATAACTTCGCGTTCGATCCGCCGCGCCGCTTCGGCCTGACGGCGCGCCACTCTTCCGGCGAGCCACGCAGCGACGGCCGTCACTACGATCAGCCATAACGCGGGGATCGTGATCTTATCCAAGAGATCGCGAACCGGCCGGTAGGCGACGGCTTTCGGCTGCTCGACCACCGTCATCCAGCCGGTGCTGTCGACCGTCGTAAAGGAATACAGATTTCCGTCTCGCTCGATCGAGCCCGTCTTACGTGCGCGGATTTCGCCGATGATTTTGGACAAGTGCTCCGACGCCGGACCGGTGTTGGGTGCGAAGTTGTTCGTGAACAGAGGGGTCCCCGTCTGGTCGACAATCTGGCAAATTGCCTGATCGGCGAAGTCGATCGACGACAAACGTTTTCCCATCCGTTCGACCAGAACCCACACGCCGAGGTAACCAGCGACGTTGCCTTCCGGAGTGCGGACAGCACCGACGATTGTCGTGGCCATGCGTCCATCCGGCGGACGTGGATGGACCGGCGAAACGTAAACATCGGGCGAGCCCATCGCGCCTTCGCGCCAGAGGGCGGAAGAAAAGTTGGGCGCTTCTTCGGGCGCGATTGCCGGCAACGACGCAATCAAATTGCCATCGACGCCGGTGATGAACATTCCGTCGATTCGCGGATGCGAATAAAAAGTTTGCGCGAGCCATTGCTGCGCGCCGTTTGTCGCCGTCGGCCCGGAAAGGATTTTCCCGACGTCCGGTTGGGTCTGGTAATACTCGATGACGCTGCCGGTGTGGCTGAGATCGTCACCGACCAGGTGCGCGATCAATTGCACAAACGTCTGGCGGTCGTGGAGGATTTTGCTTTCCAGCGTGTTGGTCAGGATCGTGTAAGAAACGACCAGCATGAGGATGGAGGGAAACCAACCGGCGAGCAGGATCGCGATGACGATGTTGTAACGCGCAAGCCGGTCGCGGTCCCGCCGCTTGAGATGCGCGAAGAATGGGATGGACTGGAGCCACGTCATCGCAGGACAGCAAATTCGGCTCTCTCCCCCGTTGCGGCAAGGGAACTTTAATCCGCAGCCGCGATCGCGAGATTCACTTCTTTCGCCTTCGCGTGCAGCAGCTTCACCTCAGCGAGCGCTGGCGCCTCCGGCGCCTTGTTCAAGACGTCGCGAAGCTCCTCCACGCCGGCCCGCACTTTTTCGAAAAGCGGTTTACGCGCGACCGTGGGCGGCAGAGTCTTAATTTCTTCGGCGAAATAATTGACCAGGTCTCGTTGCCACAACACCGCGGACCGATCGGGTGTGTAGTTACTCTCGACTGCGCCCGCGCAAATCTCGAGCCCGCGGAGCCAGCCGCCGAGACTGATGAGGTGCGCCATTTTTTGATCTTTGAGTTCCGTCATCGCGTCTTCCACGTCCTGCTGGGTAGAAATCAACTCGCGCCGGACGGCGGCCCAATCGCCTTTCTTGCCCAGTTCTGTAAGGCTGGCGCTGTGACGCATAACGCGGTCGCCCACACCTAGGCTGCGTGCCTGACGAAGCAGCACTCGGCCGAGGTCTTCGACCAGATTTTGTCTCTTGGATTCGACAATCAAAAAGCCGTCAGCGACCAAGCCCCCGAAAACCATTCCCATTTGTTCGCGACTGGCGTGCGCGGCCTGCGGAAATTCGCGTTTCAATTCCTCGAAGGGCAGCGGTTTCAGGTCGTCCAGCTGCTGGAAAATCTCTGCCACGGAGGGAGCGGTGTAGGGATTGACCCCCAACTCCTCGCGTTCGTGCTCGAGCGGCTCCTCGCCGAACAGCGGCGGACCGGCAATCGCTCCATATATAATAGAAGCAACTCCGAGCCAGAAAGTGGCTTTCATTCTCAACTGAATCGCGTCCAGACCGCTGATTGCTTGCATAGGAGAAACCGGACGCTTACCCTCACCCAAGACGCCACTTTCGCCCCCTGAAATGTCTCCGCTTTCCACGGGCAAACCCCGGATTTTTGATTTGACGGGCGCGACGGAAGCGGCATCATGTCGCCCTGCTCCGAAGAATGCGTCGGGGCAGTTTCTCTAATCCGTTATGCAAGGAAGCCTCACCTCGATCATCTGGACAGTGTGCTACATGAGCGTGCTGCTCGGCCTCTCCGCCTACGGAATCCATCGGTATGTCATCATTTACCTGTTCCTGAAGCATCGCAAACGCTCGGCGGTGCCGGCTGGCCGGTTCGAGGAGTTGCCGAACGTGACGATGCAATTACCGATCTTCAACGAAGTGTATGTGGTGGAGCGGCTTCTCCGGTCCGTCAGTGAGATCGATTATCCGAAGGACCGGCTCCAGATTCAGGTCCTCGATGATTCGACAGACGATACCCGTGAGCTGACCGCGTCGTGCGTGGCCGAATTGCAGGGTCGCGGGTTCAATGTTGAACTGATTCATCGAACCGACCGGACCGGGTTCAAGGCCGGCGCCCTCGAGACCGGGCTCGCCTCTGCCCAGAGCGAATACGTTTGCATCCTCGATGCCGATTTCGTCCCCCAGCCGGACCTGCTCAAGCGCACGATCCATTTCTTCACCGATCCGACGGTCGGCATGATCCAGACCCGCTGGGGCCACCTCAACCGCGGCTACTCGCTTCTTACTCGCGTCCAGGCGATGTTCCTCGACGGCCATCTCCTCCTCGAGCAAACCGCCCGCAGCCGCAGCGGACGTTTTTTTAATTTCAATGGAACGGCGGGGCTCTGGCGGCGGTCCTGCATCGATGAAGCGGGCGGCTGGCAACACGATACGCTGACCGAAGATCTGGACCTTAGTTACCGCGCGCAGCTCGCCGGTTGGAAATTCATTTTCCTGCCGGACGTAATCACCCCCGCCGAGTTGCCGGTCGATATGAACGGCTTCAAGTCCCAGCAGCATCGTTGGACGAAAGGCTCGATCCAAACCTGCAAAAAATTGTTGCCCACGATCTGGCGCAGTCCGCTTCCGCTCATGATCAAGATTGAGGCAACCGCCCATCTCACCTCGAACTTCGCCTATCTTCTTCTTGCCTGTTTGTGCGTGCTGCTTCATCCCTCCAGCGGCGGTCCGCAGGCGACCTGGGTTCGCACTGTCCTGCTGGACATCCCGATTTTCATGACGGCGTCAGTCTCTGTCGCCGTCTTCTACATTTGCGCGCAACGCGAGTTGCATCCGCGCACCTGGATGAAGGAAATTCTTTTGTTGCCGGCCTTGCTCGCTCTCGGCGTCGGACTGTCCATCAACAATGCCCGCGCGGTTTTGGAAGCAGTCTTTAATCACAAATCGGATTTCGCCCGCACGCCGAAGTACGGCATCGAACGCAAAGCCCAAAAATGGCGTTCCTGCAAATACATGCCGCTCAAATCGCTCCTGCCCATCGCCGAAATGGCCTTCGCAATTTATTTCTCGTACTTCCTCTGGTTCGCGATCGAGCACGGTCAATGGATCTCAGTTCCATTCCTTACGATGTTCCAGATCGGGTTCCTTTACGTCTCGCTTTCGTCCTTCAGTCAATGGATGCCGCGTTTGAATTTCGGGGGCGGCGAACGCGCGGCGGCCACAATTCCCGCGTGACAACACGCGAAATTCGAGTAAGAACCGCTGCATGTTTCGGCTCTGGCTGGCTGCGCTAGCGCTTCTCGCATTCGCCCCCGGTCTCCGCGCCGACGGTCCAAGTCGGGTAATCATCAGCGTCAAAGACCAGAAGCTCATGTTGATGAGCAACGGCGCGCGCCTGGCGACCTATCCGATTTCCACTTCCAAATTCGGCGTGGGCGATGCCTGGGGCCGGATGACGACACCGCTCGGTTTTCTTCAGGTCGCGGAAAAGATCGGCGATCATGCGCCGGTGGGCGCGGTCTTTCGCAATCGCCGGTTCACCGGGGAAATTCTCCAACCGAATGCGCCAGGTCGCGATCCGGTGATCACGCGAATCATTTGGCTCAAGGGTCTTCAGCCCGAAAACGCGCATGCGTTCAGCCGCTGCATTTATATTCACGGGACCCCGGAAGAGAAGACGATCGGACGGCCGGCCAGTTACGGTTGTATCCGAATGAAATCGCGCGACGTCACCGAGCTTTACGCCCAACTCCCGATCGGCGCCCTGGTTGAGATCGTGAACGACAGATTGCCGAAGGTTCCGAAGGCACCGAGCGGCGCGGTCTTCACTCTCGAACAACCAAAACCGAAAACGGAGCCAGAAGCGGCGCCGGAACCAAAGGTCGAGTCAACCACAGTTGCGGCGATTGCATCGGACGCTCCTGCGGAAAAGCCCGCGCCCGAAAAGTCCGCGCCCGAAAAGCGTGCGGAAAAGCCACGGCCGGTGCGGAAGGCATTGAAAGAGCAGCCGCACTTCGGTCGGAGCGCCTAATCGGTCGCAGTTTTAGGGCAAGGCATTCGAGCCGTTCCTTGACACGACCCTGAGCGTCCGCGACCCTGCCGGCTCACAAATTTTCCGACCATGGCCAATACCCGATCCGCTTCCAAACGCGCCCGCCAAACGACGAAGCGCTCACTCCGTAATCGCAGAGTTCTGACCCGTTTGCGCCGAATGCAGAAGGGCGCCTCTGGCGCCGCCGCAAAGCCCGAAGCGAAAGACGTGCGCGCCATGATCTCCGCCATCGATAAGGCGGCGAAGCGTGGCATCATTCACAAGAACGCCGCGAGACGACGCAAAGCGCGTTTGAACAAGTCGTTAGGCGGAACGCCGGCGGCGGCTTCGTAATCGTGCTCCTGCTCGTGATCGATGCTTTTGGGAACTTGATTTCGAGCACGAGCACGAGGAGCAGAAGAACAGCATTGCATATCGCTCAGGAAGGTTAAAAATTAGGTCGCAATGATTCCCGCATTCCTTCTCATCGTCGCGGCGGTCGCTTATCGCATCGTGACCGGGCTCGCCATCACTTCAGGCACCACGTGGCTCTCGAACTTCGCGCCGCTCGCGGCGATCGCTCTCTGCGCGGGTGCGTATTTCCCAGCGAAATACCGTTTCAGTGTGCCGATGATCGCGTTGTTTGTGTCCGACATCGTCCTGAACACGTTCTATGGGTTTTCCTTACTCAGCCCTTTTGTCCTCTCGCATTACGTCGCCTTCGCCCTCGTTGGGACGCTTGGGTTGCTCTTGCGCAATCGCGCCTCGTTCAAGACCATGCTGCCCGCATCGATTGCGGCATCGCTTCTTTTTTACGTCGTCACCGGTACCGTCTCCTGGCTCTTCGATCCCGGCTATCCCAAGAATGTCGCCGGCTTGTTTCAATCGTTGACCGTAGGGGTTGCGGCTTACAGCGCCACGCCGAGCTGGATGTTTTTCCGGAATTCGGTCGTGAGCGATCTAATCTTCACCGGGCTTTTCATTCTCTGCTTCCATTGGGGTCGCGCTTCGGAATCTGTCCGCGCCACCGCTGCCCAGCCGAGCACCATCTAGTCCGGCCGTATGTCGCAGCCGGAGCCACGCGACGAGGTCGAAATGCTCTCGTTGATGCTGCTCATCCGGCGTTTCGAGGAGCGCGCGAGCCAGCAATATCAGGCGCAAAAAATCGGCGGCTTCTGTCATCTTTACATCGGCCAGGAAGCGGTGGTCTGCGGCGCGGTCGCGGCCGCGCGGCCCGATGATTATTTGATAACGGCCTACCGCGATCATGCTCACGCCCTCGCTCGCGGGACGAGTGCGAACGCGTGCATGGCGGAGCTTTTCGGGAAAGCGACCGGCTGCTCGCGCGGGCTCGGTGGTTCGATGCATTACTTCGACAAGGAGCACCACATGTATGGCGGACACGCGATCGTCGCCGCGCATGTCCCGCTTGCAGTCGGAATGGCGTTCGCATCGAAATACCGCGACGAAGATCGGGTGACGTTGTGCTTTTTCGGCGACGGCGCGATCAACCAAGGCTCGTTCCATGAGGCGCTGAACCTGGCCGCGCTCTACAAGCTGCGGGTTGTTTTCGTCTGCGAAAATAATCTGTTTGCGATGGGAACGAGCGTCGAGCGATCGACGTCGCTCAAGGAAATCGTCGAGCGCGCGGAGGGTTACGACATTCCCGGAACGGTGATCGACGGCATGAACTTTCGGGAAGTGCGCGACAAACTTGGCGAAATCATCACCTCGTTGCGCGGCGACCCGCATCCGGCGTTCGCCGAAGTGCGAACATATCGTTATCGCGGCCACTCGATGTCGGACCCGGCGAGCTATCGGACCAAAGAGCAGCTCGAGAAATATCGTCTGGACGATCCAATCACTCGTTTGCGGGCGCAGCTGACGCGCGAAGAGAAATTGACGCACGAACAATTCGATCGGCTGGACAAGGAAGCGAAAGAGATCGCCCTGGCGAGCGTGAAGTTCGCCGAGGAAAGTCCGGAGCCGCCGCTCGAACAGCTCTACGATTACACCTATGTGAACGGAGGCGAGGCGTGAGAGAAATCACTTACCGCCAGGCCCTCAACGAAGCGCTCGCTGAGGAACTGGAGCGCGATCCGAACGTGTTCCTGATGGGCGAGGAAGTCGCGGAATACAACGGCGCTTACAAAGTGAGCCAGGGTTTGCTGGAGCGTTTCGGCGCGAAGCGGATCGTCGACACGCCCATCAGCGAAAACGGATTTGCCGGCCTGGGTGTAGGTGCTGCGATGGTCGGGCTGAGGCCAATCATCGAGTTCATGACCTTCAGCTTTTCTTTCGTCGCGTTCGACCAGGTCGTGAACAACGCCCCGAACATGCTCACGATGTCCGGCGGCCAGTTCAACATTCCGATTACTTTTCGAGGACCGAATGGTCCGGCGCACCAACTAGGAGCCACTCATTCGCACGCCACCGAATGTCTTTACGCCAATGTGCCCGGTTTGAAGATCTGCACGCCGGCAACACCGCGTGACGCCAAAGGGTTATTGAAGACCGCGATTCGCGATAACGACCCAGTCCTCGTCCTAGAGGTGGAGTTGCTCTACAGCTCGAAGGGAATGGTGGAGGACGAAAACGTCGAATTGCTGATTCCGCTCGGCGAAGCGGAGGTAAAACGAGAAGGCAGCGACGTGACGATCATCTGTTACGCGCAGACAGTCCCGCTCGCGCTAGCCGCGGCGGAAACGCTCGAGAACGACGAAGAGATCAGCGCTGAAGTGCTCGATCTTCGTTCTATTAAGCCGCTCGACATGGACGCGATCATGAATTCGGTTTCGAAAACACATCGCGTAGTGATCGTCGAGCAGGACCGGCCGTTCTGCGGCGTTGGAGCCGAAGTTTCGTATCGAATCCAGAAAGAAATGTTCGATCAGCTCGACGCTCCAATTCTGCGCGTCGCCCAGGAAGACGTGCCGATGCCATATAATGAGCGGCTCGAGAAAGCTGTGCTGCCAAGCGCGGAAAAGTTGATCGCCGCGGTGAAGAAAGTTTGTTACGCCTAACGACTGTCGCCATGCCTGAAATCCAAATGCCCAAGCTGAGTGACACGATGACAGAGGGAACTCTGGTCGCGTGGAAGAAGAAGAAGGGCGACAAGGTCGCGGCCGGCGACGTAATCGCGGAGATTGAAACCGACAAAGCGACGATGGAATGGGAGTCGCCCGAAGACGGGACGCTGACGGAAATTTACGTTGAAGAAGGTGGCAAGGTAGAGGTGGGGGAGAAGATCGCGTTTATTGGTGGCGAAGGAGAAGCAGCGCCAAAGGCCGAAAAGAAAAAGGAGCCGGAGCCGAAGTCGAAAGAAGAGAAAACTCCGAAGAAAGAACAGGCAGAGACCGAGAAGCCGGCGCCAGCCGAGGATAAAGAACCAGAGACTGCGCCGCCGCAGGAAGACGAGAAACCGGCCGAGAAGAAGCCGGCTCCGTCGCCCAAGCCTCCGTCAGAACCCAAGTCCGAAAGTGGCGGCGAAGCGCGGGTAAAAGCTTCCCCAATTGCGCGAAGGCTCGCCGCCGAGCAGGGCCTCGATCTTTCGACAATCAAAGGCACGGGTCCCGATGGTCGCGTGACGGAAAGCGACGTGCGCAGCGCCGCAAAATCCAAAGGCGGCGCGGCGCCCTCAAAACCGGCGGCACCGCAGCACATTCCGGCTGGCGAAGGTTCGCGGATCAGCCTGAGTGGGATGCGCAAGGTGATCGCGGAACGTTTGGTCGCGAGCAAAGGCCCGGTGCCCCACTTTTATTTGAATATCGAAGTCGACGCCGGCCCGTTGATGACCGCGCGCGCGGAACTGAAATCGGCCGGCGAGAAGAGCGATAGCTCGAAGATAACGGTGAACGATTTCGTGTTGAAGGCCGCAGTGGAAGCCGCAGTAAAAGTTCCGAAGGCGAATGCTTCCTTCGATGGCGACGCGATCGTTCAATACAACGATGTCAACCTCGGCATCGCCGTCGCGCTCGAAGAAGGGCTGGTGACGCCGGTCATTCGCGCGGCCCAGGGCAAATCGCTTCGCGAAATCAGCGAGGCGGTGAAAGACCTCGCTCATCGGGCGCGGAACAAGCGGATGAAGCCCGAAGAATTCCAAGGCGGCACGTTCACGGTCTCCAACCTCGGCAGCTACGGCATCGATAATTTTTCGGCCATCATCAATCCGCCCCAGGGCTTCATTCTTTCGATCGGCGCGATCGTAAAAAAAGCAGTGATCGATGATTGCGACCAGATCGTATCCGGGCAAAGGATGAGCGTCGGGATGAGTTGCGACCATCGTGTGATCGACGGCGCGCTCGGCGCCGAATACCTTAAGGAACTCCGGCATTTGCTCGAGAATCCGACCCTGCTGCTGATCTAGTCGTTAGGCCATGGAAGACCGGCCACCCGAAAAACGCCTGAGGGTGGCGCCATTCGCGATCCACGCTACGCGCGGCCTGCTGCGCGATCACAAGTCGAGGCGTCGAACCATGGCTGTGTCGATCGCAGTGGCGCTGATTTTGTTGGTGACGGGTCTGACTGTGTTTCGGCCCTGGCTCAACCCGCATGAACATCCATGGCGCTTTATCTTTTTCTGGCTTGCCTGCGCCTGGGAAACCGTGCTCGCGATTTTGCTCGCGCTTTTCGATGTCCTGCTGATGCGGGCCGAGGAACGGGCGGCGCGAAGGGCCTTACGGGAGCAGATCCAACCCGACGCGCCGCACGACGAATAACTAAACCATTGTGGAAGGGCAAAATTGGAAAACCCGCGAGCAGATGGAGGCCGACGAGGTCCGGTTCCTCGCCTCGTTCGCCCAAAAATCCGGTGAATCGCGCGGCCGCCAATATCCCGAGCCCCGCCACGCCTATCGGACGGAATTCCAGCGCGACCGGGCGCGGATCATTCACGCCCGGGCCTTTCGTCGTCTGGAATACAAGACGCAAGTTTTCCTGAACGGGACCGGCGATCATCTCCGGACACGTCTGACACATTCGATCGAAGTCGCGTCGGTAAGCCGAACGATCTCGCGCGCGCTGAGGCTGAATGAAGATTTGGCGGAAGCGATCGCGCTCGCGCACGACCTCGGTCATCCGCCATTTGGACATTCGGGCGAAGAGATGCTCGCCGAATGCATGCGCGACCACGGCGGGTTCGATCACAATAAGCAAAGCCAGCGCGTGGTGGAATTGCTGGAGACCGCCTATCCCGCCTTTCCGGGACTGAACCTGACGTTCGAAGTGCGCGAGGGCCTGCGGAAGCACCAGGCGTTCTACGATCCGCCGGTCGAAGGCGAGGAGAAATATCGCTGCCCGTCACTGGAAGCGCAGATCGCAAACCTCGCTGACGAGATTACCTACTATAGCCACGACTTGGATGACGCGGTCGACTTCGACATCCTGAGCGCGGACCAATTGGAAGAGACCGCGATATGGCGCTCGAGCCACGAGTCTGTGTCGGCCCGTTATCCCGATGTGCGCGAGCCGGAGCTCCACAAGCTCATCATCGGCGCGATCATAGATGCCCAGGTGCGCGACGTCGTCACGACCAGTGCGGACATCATCGCAAAAGCGGGAGTGCGGAGCGCGGATGAGGTCAGACGCCAGGAGTTTCCTCTGATTCGGTATAGCGAAGAACGCCTCGCGGCCAACCAGGAACTGCGGCGCTTCTTGTATAAGAACGTCTATTACCATCCGCGCGTAGCGGAGGTAAACCGGCAGGCCTGCGAGATGTTGCGCGCGGTCTTCGAAGCGTACGTGGCTAATCCTGCCCAGCTAGGTGACATGGCCGCGAAACGAATTCAAACGGAAGGATTGCATCGGACGGTCTGCGATTACGTCGCCGGAATGACCGACCGTTACTTGATGGAAGAATTCGAACGATTGATCGGGCCGCGACGCTAGCGGTCCGATGGGTTTATTCCAGATGATGAGGTTGCGATGAGCCGATCAAAAGGTTCCCGCCATGGAACAAAAAAAACGGCGGCTCCGCGGTTCGTGTGGAACGAAGAGTGGATTTTCGCTGCGGTTCTCGTCCTGGCGACCGCGCTCGCTTATCAGCAAGTATGGCATGCCGGTTATATCTGGGATGATGATTCCCACCTAACGCAGAATCCTTGCATCGTTGGTCCGCTCGGTTTCAGGGGAATTTGGACAACAGCGGCTGCGACCTACTACCCGCTCGTCCTAACGAGTTTTTGGGTGCAACACGCACTATGGGGACTGAATCCTTTGCCGTACCACTTAGTGAACGTGGCCATGCACGCCGCGTGCGGCATTCTCTTATGGAAGGTCTTGCTGAGTTTGCGGGTGCCGGGGGCTTGGATAGGAGCCGCGCTCTGGGCGCTGCATCCGGTAGAGGTAGAGTCGGCCGCGTGGATTACGGAACTAAAAAACACCCAGTCATGTTTCTTCTACCTGCTCGCCATTTTATTTTTTCTAAGATGGCGGAGCGGTGCCGCGCGAGAAGAGCGACACGCGGGCAAGTGGAATTACGGCCTGGCTCTCTTGTGCGCATTGCTTGCGATCCTGAGCAAGTCGTCAACGGTGATGCTCCCGGTGGTGCTGGGGTTGTGCTGGTGGTGGATGGACGGGCGCTGGCGCTGGCGCAATGTCGTGGCCCTTGTTCCATTTTTGGTCGTTTCTTTTCTGGCGGCACTCTGGACGATTTGGGAACAAAAGTTCCACTCTAACGCGATCGGTCCGAGTTGGACGCAAACCTGGCCGGAACGATTAATCGTCGCTGGTTGCGACATCTGGTTCTATCTCGGCAAACTTGCGTGGCCGTACCCACTCGCTTTTCTCTATCCGCGATGGAAAATCGACACGTCGCAAGTATTCGCATACTTGCCCACCCTGAGCGCCGTGGGCGGGATGCTCGCCTTGTGGTGGTATCGAAACGGTCGCCTTAGGCCGGTGTTTTTTGCGGCGGCCTATTTCGTTGTTTCACTATTTCCGGTGCTCGATTTCTTCGATGTCTTCTTTTTTAAGTACTCGTTTGTTGCCGATCACTTCCAATACCTGGCCAGTATGGGTCCCCTCGTTCTCGTTGCCGTGTGGTTGAGGCGACTGCCCCGATTTGTACCGGCAACATTACTAGCCTTGCTCGCTGTTCTTACCTGTAAGCAAGTGGCCATTTATCAAAACGCCGAGACTTCCTGGGGCGATACCGTTGCTAAGAATCCCAATTCTTGGATGGCCCAGAATAGTTATGCCGTCGCCTTAACGAGTCGGAATCGCCCCGAAGAAGCGATTGCTCATTTTCAGAAGGCCTTGGAAATCGATCCCAATTACGTTTTCGCGTATAGCAATCTAGGGCATGCGCTCTTGCTGGTCGGACGCGTGGAGGAATCCGCTGCCTACTTGGAGAAAGCCCTCGAGATCGATCCTAACGATGCAGGCACTCGCTCCAACCTGGCTAACACGCTGCTGCAAATGGGACGTATCGACGAGGCGATTGCTGAATTGCGGAGAGTTCTGGCCCTTAAGCCCGACGACGCCGAAGCGCAAAAGAACATGGCTTGGGTGCTGGCGACCTCGCCAGACGACCGGATTCGCGATGGCATTAAAGCCGTCGAGCTAGCTGAGCGAGCGAACAAACTCACCCTCAATCGCGACCCAATCGTCGGGACCACGTTAGCCGCTGCCTATGCCGAGACTGGCCGTTTTGCGGATGCGATTAGAACGGCGGAAGCCGCTTTGAAAGGGGCTGAGGATTCGGGCAATGTGGTCCTGGCGAATGCGATTCGCGCGCAAATTCTCCTTTATCGCTCGGATCAACCTTCCCGTGACGTACGTTGATCGTTGGTGATGAAAGGCCTTTCATCATCGCGGATATCGTGATTTATCAGCATCCTGGCGCTTCCCAATGACAGTAATGGATGCAAGAAAATGCGGGCGGAATCCCGAGGGATGAGTCGCAAACGAGTTCCATCACGCCGCAAACGGATAGACGCGGTTCAGCCGGCGAACTGGTGGCAATCATACTGGTTTCTCGGCGCGGTCCTCGTGATAGCGGTCGTGATTGCTTATCAGCAAGTGTGGCACGCGGGCTATATTTGGGACGACGACTCGTATGTCACTAAGAATGCGACGTTGCGCGATCTCCACGGCCTGTGGCGCATCTGGTTCGAGCTGGCCGCGACGCCGCAATACTACCCGCTGGTGCATTCGAGCTTCTGGATCGAGCACCATCTATGGGGTTTGAACCCTCTGGGCTATCACTTGGTCAATTTGGTTTTGCACGCGCTCGCCGCGATTCTGCTTTGGCGGGTGTTAATCCGGTTGGGAATTCCAGGCGCGTGGCTGGCGGCCGCGATCTTCGCGCTGCATCCGGTGGAAGTGGAATCCGTCGCCTGGATCACGGAGCGGAAGAATGTTCTTTCGGCCGTTTTCTATTTTGCGGCGGCATTGGCCTATCTGCGCTTCGAGGAAGCGCGTGATTCGGAGAACCGAGAATCGCGACGCTGGCAGTTTTATTTAGCGTCGTTGTTCTTATTCATCCTGGCGTTGCTGAGTAAAACGGTGGCGTGTTCGTTGCCGGCGGCGCTGTTATTGGTGCGTTGGTGGAAAACAGGCCGGCTAAAATGGCGGGACATTTCGCCGTTGGTTCCGTTTTTCATATTTGGGCTGGCGCTGGGGTTATTGACGGCGTGGCTGGAAAAGCATCAGGTCCGCGCGGAGGGCGAGGAATGGGCGCTCAGCTTCGGGCAGCGGTGTTTGATCGCGGGTCGCGCGCTTTGGTTTTACGCCACGAAACTTTTTTTCCCGGCGAAGCTCACTTTCATTTACCCGCGCTGGGAGGTGAGTACTGCTTTGGGGTGGGCCTGGTTATTTCCCTCCGCGTTTGCGGCCGTTGTTGCGGCGCTCTGGCAAATGCGAGCGCGGATTGGACGGGGGCCTCTGGTCGCAGTGTTATTTTTTGCCGGCACGCTTTTCCCCGCGCTCGGATTCCTAAATGTCTATCCGTTTCGTTACTCGTTCGTCGCGGATCATTTTCAATATCTTGCCAGCGTCGGTCTGATTGTTCTCGCCGCGGCGGGATTGACCCGGCTACCTCGCTTCGTTCCACCTATTTTGCTCGCGGTCCTCGCTGTTCTGACTTGGAAACAGGTGGGGATCTACCGCGATCTTGAAACCCTCTGGAGCGACACGATTGCGAAGGACCCCGGGTCCTGGATGGCGGAGAATAATCTTGGTTTGGTCCTGCAGCAAAAGGGGCAACACGACGAAGCCATCGCTCATTTGCAAAAGTCATTGGAACTCAATCCCAACAAATTCGAGATCCAGAATAATCTCGGTTACTCACTTTCGATGAGCAGCCGCCTGCAGGATGCATTCCCCTTTTTGGAAAAGGCCGTCCAAATGAATCCGAACTATGCCGCAGTGCATTACAACCTTGGTAACGCACTGTTGCGGTCGGGCCGCCTGGCAGAAGCCATAGCTCAGTTGCAGCAGGCGGTGGAGCTCGATCCTACTCATGTTCCCTCGCTCAGTAATCTAGGCAGCGCGTTCCTTCAGACCGGCCAGGTCGACGAATCTTTGGCCCACTTGCAAAAGGCGCTTGAAATCGATCCCAACTACAAGCCGGCTCATTTTAACTTGGCAAACACGCTCCTCCAAATGAGACGCATCGAGGAGGCTGTGTCCCATTTGCAACGAGTGCTCGAGATTGATCCTGCGGACGCCGAAGCACAAAAAAATATGGCGTGGGTGCTGGCGACGTGTCCAAACCCACGCTTTCGCGACGGGGCCAAGGCAGTCGAACTGGCGGAACGCGCGAGCAAAGCTGGCAGCGCAAATCCGGTTGTGGGGGCGACGTTGGCCGCCGCTTATGCTGAAGCCGGTCGTTTTTCAGATGCGGTGGCAACCGCGGAGGGGGCTCTGCAGTTAGCTACGAGTTCAGGGAATCTCGCACTGGCCGAAGTCATCCGTATCCACCTCGAATTCTATCGGGCGGAACGGCCTTTTCGCGACGTTCGGTGATCCGCTCAACAGACTATGCCGCGGCGCTGCCCGTTTCTTCGCGAAGATATTGGATCAGAAGCCGGAGCCGTTGGTTGAGGGAAAGTTCTTCCAATAATTGCTGTCGGCGCAGCGGATCGTTGATGAATGTCGCGGCCATCAGGTCCGCGAGCATTTCCATGTCGCCAAGGTGCGAGAGATATTTGTCCACCTTTTCAGGCAACTGCCGGTCTTCTCGTTTCAACTTCGAATAAAGCTCGATCACCTTGGCGCCAAGCGCATCGGATTCGACCGAGGATGCGGAATCCGATTCCAGCGATTCGATCCGCGCAATCGGAAACGGAGCGCTCTGCTGAAACTGGGTGAAGCGCACCCGACGCAGCCCTTGCAGGATTAGATTCGAGGTCCCATCACCGCGGCCTACGCAAGCGCGGATCAGGCCGACGCCGGCGATGTGGAAAAAGTCGTCAGTCGAATGCCATTGGCTGCGCTGGGGTTTGATTAGCGCCACGGAAAACATCCGATGCTCGCGCAAAGCATGTTCGAGCATTTGCTGATAACGCGGCTCAAAGATGTGCAAAGGGAGGAGCGCATTTGGAAACAGAAGCGCGCCCGGCAACGGCATCACCGGAATATGATCTGGTAATGTAATAGATGAACCCATGGAACGACTCGGCAGTACTTATCAACATACGGCACTCGTCGTTTGCGCAAATTTCCGGAGTTCCTGGACCGACAGCTGGCCGGCGGCAGCGGGCGCGCCGAGATGGCCGTAATTGAGGGCGGACCCGCGTCGAGCCAGCTCCAGGCGCGCCATCCGGCCTAATCTTCCGATGCCCATCGCCGCCAGATCGGAAGTCGCGGAATGCCGCTGGAAGAAGTCGAGCAGAGTGTCTAGTTGCGGGCGCGTGTCGGTTCGCGTGGCCACTTTTACAATCGAGCTGCCTAACGACCGCGCGCGCTCCACGATTTTCTCCAGCCGGGAAATTGGAGGCGTGGCGCGCAGATCGTGAAACGAAATGATGGTCTGAATTTTCTTCTCCGCCGCTGCCTGGAGCACTGGGCGCAGGACGTGGGCGGAATGAAGTTCGACGTCGACATAGCGTGCCCGCGGCAAGAATTCGAAGAACAGCGCCCGGCGGCGGCTGGCCGAGAGATTATTCGCCCCGCCCTCGCGCGGATCGCGCGCGGTGACAATGAGCGGCGCCGGCAACCGTCGAACGGCGGCTTTCAATTCATCGAAACAATTAACCAACCGATCAAGGCGCAGCTCGAAAAGGTCGGGCGGATTGCGCACGCGGAGCGCGCGTTGCAAATCCGCGCGCGAAAAAATTACGCCGACGATTTTTTGGCGGCTCATAGCGCACGCGGCGTCTCCCGGTCGAGCATGCGCTCGACGTATTTTGCCAGCAAATCGAATTCGAGGTTTACCAGCTCGCCCGGTTTTGCCGCCTCGAGATTCGTGGCTGCTCGGGTCTGTGGGATGAGCCAGACGACAAAACTTTTTGGCGCCAGTTCCGCAACCGTGAGGCTGATTCCGTTCACCGCAATCGATCCTTTGGGAACAACGTATTGCGCGAATTCGCCAAGAAGTTCGATCTCCATCCGCAGGTCGGCACCGGATTCTTCCGCGGCCACGATGTGCGCGGCGCAGTCGACATGTCCCTGGACAAAGTGACCTCCAAACCGGTCCCCAGCGGCAAGGGCAAGTTCGAGATTTACGCGGCTTCCGCGGACAACATTTTTCAAATTTGTTCGGTCTAGAGACTCTTGCAAAAGGTCGAAGCCCAATCGGTCTCCCTCGAATCGTGCGACGGTGAGACAACAACCATTGACCGCAACGCTGTCGCCGATTCGCACTTTTTTTGCCAGCTTTGGCGCCGAAATTTCGAGCCGCTTCTGTTCTCGACTCAGGTCGAGCGTAACGGCCGTGCCGAATTCCTCAACCAGGCCAGTGAACATTTCTCAAGAATGGCGGTGATGTTTCACGAAGCAAGCCGCCTAGCGCAGGAATAGGAACGAAACGAGGGCGAGAACGGGCAGAAGGATTGGCAGCGCGAACTTGAAAATGTAAGGAAAAAAGCCAGGGGTAGGGACTCCCGCATCGTCCGCGATCGCTTTCACGAGCAGGTTCGGCCCGTTCCCTATATAAGACAGTGCGCCGAAAAAGGTTGCTCCGAGGGAAATCGCAATAAGCGAGTGATCGTGTTGCGCGATGAAGAGGGCGACCTGTCGGGTATCCTCGATTCGCAAGCCGTGAAGGCCGAGAGCGCCGGCGAAAAATGTGAGGTAAGCCGGAGCGTTATCGAGCACGGCGGAGAGCGCGCCCGTCGTCCAATAGAATTGAACATCGGAGCGCAGGCCCAGGTCCGTGGCGTGCCGCTCCATATAATCAAGAACCGGAATCATCGTTCCGAAGATGCCGAGAAAAATCCACGCAATCTCTCTCAGGGGCGCGAAGCTGAATTCGTTGCGCACCCGGATTTCCGCGGGGCTCAACCAATAGGCGGCGCTCGCGATGATCGCGATGAAGAGTTCGCGCCACCCGCCCGGCGCGAGGACCAGGCAGGCAAGCATCGCTCCCATGGCAAGGAGACCGGGGGTACCGGCACACTGCCATTTTTCTGGAGCCGACAGCTGGCCCTCCGCGCGCTTATAATTCAAATGGTCGAAAAGATAGAACACAATCAAAACCACACCGAGCGTAATCATCCAGGGGGGCCAGCACCGTTGCGCTGTCCACAAAAACGGAACGCCCTTTAAATAGCCCAACAGCAGCGGCGGGCCGATCGGCAAAAGGACTCCGCCAATGTTGCTGACGACGAAAATGAAAAACGTCGCGTGAAAACCGGCGAAGCGTGTTCGGTTGAGTGCAATCCATGGCCGGATCAACAACATCGAGGCGCCGACTGTGCCGAACAGATTTCCCAAGAGCGCTCCGGCAAAAAGAAATAACGTATTCAGAGCGGGCGTTCCACGGCCGCCGACCCGAAGATGAATAGTTCCGGCGACGACAAAAAATCCGGCGACCACGACTATGAAACTGGCGTACTCGAAACCCGCGTGAACGACTCGTAATTCGGACCGAAGCGCAAAAATGTAATAGGAAGCCGTCGCCGCCGCGAAGCCAGCGCAGATTTTTCCGTGGTGGCGGTGCCATTGTTTTGCGGCAACGGCCGGAGCGATTGCGATCGCAAGCAGCAGCGCTCCGAACGGAATCATGCTGAGGGGATTTGGTTCGGGATTACCGCTGATCATCTGATGGACAGGTTCGCGGTCCGAGCGTCACTAGAAAAGAAAAAGTATTCCGCGGCCTAACGAATCATCGGCATGATTCGCCTTTGCCTCCGGTTCCTCTGCCCGAGTGTTCGGATCGGGCCGACCGCGAGCGGGAGAAAAAATTCTCTTTTTTTGTTGCACCAGAGGCCGGGATTTTTGCAGGATCGGCAGAAATCAGGTTTGACCGGCCTGCCGCCTCGACATCGCTCCGGGCGGCTCCGTTCAAAATATTTTAAAAAAAGTGAAAAAAAGGCTTGTCAGCCCTCTTAAACCCCGGTAATCCTCACCGCCAAACCTAACCAAACCAATGGAGAAACTAATGATAACAAGAATGAAAACGTTAGGAATCCTTCGCGTCGCCCTCGTGGCTGCGGTCGGATTACCCTTCGTTCTAACCACGAGCGCCTTCGCTCAAGGGACCGAAGCAACCACGGAGCGCGTGACCGTCACCGGTTCGTACATCCCCACGGCCGAGGAAGTGACTGCGTCACCACTCGATACCGTAACGAGCCAGGACGTTAACCGTTCCGGCCAACAAGACGTTTTGACCACGTTGCAAACGCGTAACCCAGACTTCGTGGGCGCGGGCAACCTGGGTAACACGAACGCGAATATTGCGGCCGGCAGCACCCTCGGTGGCTCGGTCATCCAAATTCGCGGTTTGCCAACCCTGGTGCTCTTTGAGAACCGGCGCATCGCGGACTCCGCTGCGATCTCCATCGGTTCCCAGTTCACCGACGTTAACCTTTTCCCGACGGCCCTGATCAGCAAGATCGAAGTCCTCAAGGACGGCGCTTCTGCTCTTTACGGATCAGACGCGATCGGTGGCGTTGTGAACATCTTCCTGAAGGACGATTTCCGCGGCGCAGAACTCGGTTTCCGCTATGGAACCGCAGTCGAAGAAGCGGTCGCGGAACGCCGCGGCTACGCGATTGCCGGTGTCGGCAACGACACCACGCAGGTTATGGTCGGCATGCAGTATTACGAGATCGATCCACTGTTCGAACGCCAACGTGCATTCTCCATAATACCTGGTGGCGTGACGACGACGTACGGCGGTGTGGGACGAGATAACCAAGGCGGCGGCACTAAGTTCTATCTGATGAACGGGACCGACCCACTAAATTACTCAGCGATCGGCATCAATTCGCCGTTCAACGTAGGTGTCGTTCCCGGATCGATTGCGCCGCCGCCGTTTACCGGTGCAAATCCCGGACAATACGCGCTGATTCCACAGGCGTACACGCAGGTTCCGCAAGCCACAATCACGTCGTTTGACCTGTCCAGGATCCCGAATAGCACCTTGGATCAACAGCGCACCAATATTAACGCGTCGATGAGCCATCAAATCTTTGGGAAGCAGTTGGAACTGTTTGGCAACGTGATGTACGCAAACAACCACAGCGAAAGTTTCCTCAACGCTCAGCCGCTCAGTAATGGCACAGGCGTGATCATTCTGGGGTCTCAGCGGGTTAATCCGAATTTCGATCCCTCGATGCCAGCTACCCCGAACCTCATCACCGGCCCGGGGACGAACCCGCAACTAATACTGGAAGACCGCGGTGCCCCAGCGATGTGGAATCCGTTCCAGGAGTCCATCGACTCGAATACGCTGAGCGGTCGTTATCGCCTCTTCGCTAACCAACGGTATCAAACCAATCCGCGTATCTTCACTCAGACTGCGAACTTCTATCGCTTCCTGGGCGGACTCCGTTCCCAGATCACGCCGGACTGGTTTTTTGAATCGGCGGCCTTCTACAGCCGGTACGACATTCAATTCATCAACCGCAACCTGGTTAATGCGAACGTGCTGAACGCGATGATCGCGGGCCGCGACCTTGATGGTAACGCCATCCCGGCCTTGGACTTCTTCGCGCGGCAGCCAGTGGGAACCGGTCCAAACCAAATCTCGCAAGAGCAATTTGATACAATCTTCGGTTCGAACGTCCGGACTTTGGATTCGTTCCAGAGAGTGTTCGACGCCAAAATCGTCGGATTCCCGTTCAGTCTGCCTGCCGGCAAAGTCGGTGTCACCGTCGGTGGTGAGTACCGCGTTGAAGGTTTCAAGGTTGCTGACTCGCCGGAAATCTTCGTCGGCTCAACCCCGATTGGCCAGATCAACGTGAAGCGGGATATTGAATCGTTCTTCACGGAAATCCAGATCCCGATCGTGAGCTCGGCGATGCATGTTCCAGGCATTTACAACTTGGAGTTGGATCTCGCCGGACGCTACGACCACTATCAGGGCGTCAGCGAAGATGCGAAGGTGCCGAAAGTGGGCCTACGTTATCAGCCGATCCCGGACCTCACGCTGCGTTCGACGTTTTCAAACTCGTTCGTCGCGCCAAACCTGTTCCAAACCAATGGACCCGCCGGCACTGGCTTCACCACGACCATCGACTTGGGTTTTGGACCAGAGGATCAGGCGCAGGTCATGAGCGGATCCAATCCGGATCTCGTGCCTTCCACCGCGCAGGCCATCACAGCAGGCTTGGTCTACAGCCCGAAGTTCGTTCCCGGCTTGACGATCAGTGCTGATTACTTCCGGACGCTGCAACAATTGATTGTGAGCACGCTTGGAAGCTCGTTGATCCTCAATAGCGTCGAACAAAATGGAACTGCTTCGCCTTATGCGAACCTGGTTGCATTCAATAACTTCCCAGGTCAACCCGGCGCCCATGGCGTCACGGGCCCAGGCCAACTTCATGGCAACCTGGCTTCGGTCTTTGTCGTGGATACAAACCAAAACATCGGTGCGATCAGCATTGAAGGATGGGATTTGAGCGCTCGCTATAACATGGATCTTCGGACATGGGGACAACTGGAGCTCGGCATCAACGCCGTTGTCTTCACCCGCTACGACCAAAGGACCACACCGCAGAGCAAGTACTTCAACCTTCAGGGCCTGGACTTCACCGAGGGCGGTGGTGGCATTCCGGACTACAAGCTGACCTTCCTGTTGGAATATCGCTTGGGCGGACTGACCTACTCGGCCAATGCCAACTACATTCCTGAGTTGCGCAACGCAATCGGTCAGGACGTGGAGTTTGGCGACCAGAGCACCTTCGACGTCATCGATGACTACTTCTCCGTCAACATGCGCCTGTCGTATGAATTCGGAAAAGGGTATGTCGAACCTACTGCGCCAGTGACAGAATCCAAGGACGGAAAGAGTACCGTCGCCGGAGCCGCTACCACCAGCTGGTACACGAGACTCCTGAACGGGACGACGCTTGCCGTCGGATGCAACAATATCTTCGACGCCGATCCTCCGTTCGTTGCCGGCGCCAATAGCGCGACCGACTTGTCGCTCTATGATGGCTTCGGACGGTTCGTCTACTTCGAAATCAGCAAAAAGTTCTAAAGCGGGCTTCGAAACAAACAGCTAAAATTGCAGCGGCCGAGCCCACGGGCTCGGCCGCTTTGCTTTACGGAGTCCGAGCCGTGGACGCCGAACCGAAGCGCGTGAGGCGGGCGGCCGTTTTGCGGCGCGAATGGGTCCGCGTCGGAGCCCAGGATTTAATTTGATTTGACCTGCGACTGAAGGTTTACAGTATTCAGCAGATCATTTTGACCATGAACAAACTTTCGCTCGCGATCCTGTTAGCCGTCAGCGTTGCACAAATCGCCTTTGCCGAGGAATCGGCCTTTAATCTCGAGAAGGCTATGGGGCCGGAGACCTACGAAAGGGCTGGCATCAGTAAACTGAGCAGCGATGAAAGGGCGGCTCTCAGCGAATTTGTTCGAACTTATGTGGCGGGAAAGCAAAAGGATGCGGCTGCCGTGGCGGCCGCGGAGGCGGTTGATCGCGCGGTTAAGGAGAGGAAGGTACAAGCGCCCGAGGTCATCGAGAGCAACATTGTCGGCACATTCAAAGGCTATGGGCCTAGGACGTTCTTTCACCTTGCCAACGGGGAAGTGTGGAAGCCGACCAATGACTATATAGAGACGTACGCACCGATCGAAAATCCCAAGGTTGTCATTTATAAAAATGACATGTTCGGCTACAAGATGGTCATCCAAGGTGGTGGGACGGTGCGAGTGAAACGCGTGCAGCAGTGAATTTGGTTTTGCAATCTGCCTGGTCGGGTCTATCCTTAAATTTTGGTTCTGCCTCTTACCCCAGCGCGCCGAATAATCTTGCCTTAAAAGCGACTCGGGCGGATTCTGTGAGCATATGAAACTCACATCATTCGTTTGGAGATCCCTCGTCGGAGTCGCCTGCATTGGGTTGGTGTTGGGGACAGCGGCGGGAGCGGAAAAAAAATCCGCCTCCAAAATCAAAAACAAGGATTCGATCAGCCAGTCGCGGACGCAAAGCGCAGCTCTGAAGCCGCGCGTTATTATGGTCACCGTGACCGGCAGTTGGATTCCGCAGCGCGTGGTGGTGTATGGCCAGCAGGCTAATAGCACCTCGCCGCTGTACGTCGTGCAGGGAGATGAACTTCGCCGGAATGGCGGGGTCTCCGTGTTCGACATGCTCGCTCTGGATCCGAGTATTACTCGGCGCTAGTTCGAGGGTCCAGTCGACAGGTCGACATTGGGCCGATTGGAAGAGCACGACTGCGTAGTCGTGAATCGAGGGGACTCGATGCCTGCGGACGAAAGTCCGCAGGGGCGGGGAGTGTGTTTCATTTTCCAATTTCCAAACGTAGGGCGTTTTCCCGGGTTGGGCTTAGGGTTAGAACGCCGCTTTAGCACGCAGTCTCCCCGTTGTGCGTCGATCTGCTGGGGAAAGGGCGGTTCTCCTGGGAAGCGGTGCTGGCTAAGCGCTGAAGCCCCATTTAGTCTGGCGCTTGTGCGGGTCCAAATTTGACGTAGATAAACGGCCCGGGTCGCAGCACCACAGGGAAAGTTTCGAGCGCCCGCGAGTCCCGCACGGCTTCCCGCTTGGCACAAGCGGTGCTGATAATAACCATATCCACTATGGTTCTCATCAGTATCAGTCCGTTCGGTCTTAAGAAGACTTTTCTGCTCGTGGTAGCCTTGCTGGGACTTTCCTCAGCATTGTGCTTCGCCGATCCCGTGTTTATCAGCTCGCGATTCGCATCGCCGGGACACCGGTTGCCTCGGGTGGCTTTTTCGGCCACTCTGGAATCCGGCGCGATGTCTTTAGCGCCCTCTCAAGAGAAGAGTCTCGGTTCCACGACCAATTGGCTTGCCTGCAATGCCGAATAGCGGAACGCCTCAGCAAGCCTAGCGGGCGGTGGTCCGCACGAGCGTCACGTAAGATCCGTTGAATATAGAAGAGCCCCTGACTTTAGGGCTCCAAAAATGATGGCAAAATTGTGTCCTTTATGCCAAGCTGGTCGGCTGTGGTAACCAGGACGGCACCGGGCGCAAAAAATTCTAAGCGAAAAGAAAATTTTTGTTGCTCTCCGCGCGGAAAAGTCCTACTATCGTTTTTGTGGATATGGAAATTATGAGAACACTTACCTCTCCCTTCGCCCGGTTGTCCGGTTGCTTACTTTTTTCGATTTCGACGGCTTTTGCCTCCGATATCGTCCTTCAAAGGGTTCCGGCAGCGACGGAACAAGCTTCAACGGCTTCGAAATCCGACCTTAGCCGGCAAGCGAGCTTCGCCCTGATCAACTACAAAGTGCGCTCGGCCGCCCGCGCTCTCTACGTCAGCTCGGGCAATGATCTGCAACTCGCAAACAATATGATCGACGACCAAGCCGCGACGTCGTTCGGGTTTGCCGCCGCAGACAATTCGCCAGTGGCGATCATCGATCTGGGTAAGGTATCGACCGTCGAGCGGCTCTCCGCGATCTATTCGCCACGCGCGACCGCGATTGATTTCTATGTTCTGCAAACTCTGCCTGGCGTGGATGGCGAGAAAAGCGCCGCCTCGCTCAAGCTTGATGAAAAGGCCTTAGCGAAGCTGAAATCAGTTGGCTCGGCGATTGATGATGGAACCCAAGGCCGCGCGACGATCAATTTTCCGGCAACATCGGGCCGTTACGTGATGCTGCGTTGGACGCCGGCGGTTCATAGCGATGCTGCCTTCACGGTCGCGGAGGTGACGGCATATAGCCACAGCCGTGGCAACCTGCTCGCATCGAACCGGGATTTCTCGAGTGCGCAGACGAATGTCGACTCGAAAGACGTCTCTGATTCGAAGGATGTGTCCGACAACAAAGACATTCCCGAAGAAGCTCCTCCGCAGCCGCCCGCAGAAGGTCCTCCTCCTCCTCTTCAGCCGCCACCGCCGTTTACATTTATTCCGCAGCTGACTCCGCAGAGCGAGTAATCGACCAGCAATTTTCCAAAACCCGTCAATCAGCAAAACTGGTTGACGGGTTTTGCTTTTCGACTCGTAGCTCGGCGGGGGCCGCGATTTGATTTACTCGTTAAAGTGAATCGCGAATGACCTTGAAGATCACTGTGTTGTCGAGTGTGCCGCGGAATGCCTCGCTGCCTTGTCCGGCGCCAAAAACGACCACATCTTCGACGGTATCCAGCGCGCTGGGCGCATAAAATGCCGCCGGTTCTTGCGGCGGTTCGGCAATGATCGACTCGTCATGCGGCGATTGTTGCGCCATCAGTTTCGACGCGCCGTACGCCCGCGCCGCATGCGGGCCGGTGGCCCACGAAAACCACGGATCGCCTGCGGAATTGAGACCGAGGACCGCGATGCCGCGGTCCGTGCGAAACGGCCTTCCGTTTAGATGGAGTCCACCAAGGCCCACATCACCGCAAACAACAATCGTCGAGTTTTCGCCAGCATATCGACGCGCCACGGCCACCGCTCGATCCAGTTCGAGGGTTTCTACCAAAGTATGTTCGGTGTCATTTTGTTCCGCCGCTTTTCGCATCAACTTTGCATCGACGACCAGCAGGTACCCGCCCCGATTGTATTGCAAAAGCTCGATGGCGCGCCGGACCATGTCGGAAAGACTGGGTTGTTCGCTGCGGGCTTCGACCAAACCGCTATAGGCGAATTCTGTCTTAGCAAAGCCGCCGAAAACCTTTGGGCGCCGCCAGGCCGGAATCGCTTCGAGTTCCGCTTTGGTACGGACGAGATCAAACCCCTTCCGCCGGATCTCGGAAACAAGATCCCGGGAATCCTTCCGAACGCCACCCTTTTCCGGCGGCAAGAAATCGTCACCGCCGCCTCCGAAGACGACGTCGAGGTTCAGATTATCCGTTAAGGCGCGGGCGAACTCCAACTCCGCTGTAGGGTCTGAACCGCGGGCATAAAAAGCGGCGGCCGTAGCGCCGGTTATCTTTCCGTCTGTGACCAAACCGATGGCGCGTCCGGCCCGCCGTGCCAGGTCGAGGAGAGTTGGCGCGACAGCGCCGCGCAATTGCGCGCCGGTCGAGCGGTTGTTCACCTTGAGCCCGGTCGCGATCATCGAAGCGGCTGCGGCGGCGTCAGGCGCGGCGAAGTCACTCGAATAATTTGTCACTAAAGCGGCGTGTGGCATCGAATCGACGGATAAAGGCGTGTCCGCTCCGCCGGCGAAAACCCGCGTAGCGGCGAGCCGTGAGGGCGTGAGCCCCTCGCCGACGAAGAGAATAATCCCGAACGGCTTTTGGACCACCCAGTGCTGGAAATAAAAAACACCAAAGGCCGCGAAAAGAACGAGGCAGAACAGCGCGAGCAACTGGTTGCGCCATTTCACGAGCCGATCTACGAGCGCGGAGTCGGCGTTGTCAATCCCGCAGCCAGGGAAAGCGCTTGTGCCGGCCGTGAACGTCGCGAAAATGCGCTGCTATGCCGAAGCCCGTCATCCTCATTATCCGCGACGGCTGGGGCATCAACCCAGGTGGTCGCGAGAAGCGCGAGGAGAACGGCGACGCGACCCTGCTGGCACGGACGCCGTTTCATGATCGGCTCTACCACGATTATCCGGGCGGCAAATTAAGCGCAAGCGGGGTCGACGTCGGATTACCCGAGGGACAGATGGGTAATTCCGAAGTAGGCCATCTCAATCTCGGGGCGGGCCGAATCGTTTATCAGGACCTGACGCGAATCAACAAAGCGATCGCGGAGGGGGAGCTCGGACGAAACGAAGCCGCGCAGCAAGCCTTTGCGAAGGCGCGCGGACATCGGCTCCATTTTCTTGGGTTGGTCTCAAATGGCGGCGTTCACAGCCACTACAAACATCTTATCGCGCTCGCGAACGCGGCCCACGCCGCGGGCGTCCAAGACATTGTGGTGCATGCCTTCACGGATGGGCGCGATTCTTCGCCGACCGGCGGCGCAGAGTTCCTCGCGGAATGCGCGGATGGTCTAACCAAGAGCGGCGCGAAGATCGCGACCGTGATCGGCCGCTATTTTGCGATGGATCGCGATCGTCGCTGGGATCGGACAAAGAAGGCCTGGGATGCGATCGTCCTGGGCCGTGGGGAGCGGTGTGAAATGTCGCCGGCCGATGCTGTTCGCGCGCAGTACGAGCAGGGCAAAACAGACGAATTTCTTCCGGCTCTGATTTTTTCGCAGGCAAACGAACAACGAATCCGGGACGGCGACACGGTCTTCTTCTTTAACTTCCGGGCCGATCGCGCCCGCCAACTTTCCCAGGCATTTCTTTTCAAAGACTTCGATGGCTTCGACCGCGAAACGTGGCCGCAGGTTAATTACGTCACCCTCACGCAATACGACGTGACCTACCCGTCGCCGTTTATTTTTGCTCCGACAGAGCTGCCAGAAATCCTGGGGCAAGTCGTTAGCGCGGCCGGCAAAACCCAACTGCGAATCGCCGAGACCGAAAAGTATCCGCACGTGACTTACTTTTTTAACGGCGGGATCGAGCGGGCATTTCCGGGCGAGGACCGGAAGATCGTCCCGTCACCCAAAGTCGCGACATATGATCTCGAGCCGCAAATGAGCGCGCGCGAAGTTACCGAAGAAGTGCTCACGCGGCTCGACAACTACGACCTGATCATTCTGAATTTCGCCAATCCGGACATGGTCGGCCACACGGGCGTCATCGCGGCGGGGATCAAGGCCGTAGAGATGGTCGATGACTGCGTGTCCCGGATTGTTCCGGCGATTCTGAAGCGCGGCGGTGCGTGTTTGATCACCGCCGACCACGGGAATTGTGAGTTGATGCGCAACCCCGATGGGTCCCCCAACACCGCTCACACCACAAACCTGGTGCATCTCATTTACGTCGCGGAAAACGCGAAGAATTTTAGAGTTGAAGACGGAATCCTGGCGGACGTGGCGCCGACAATTCTCTTTCTTCTCGGCCTGCCGCAGCCCGCCGAAATGACCGGCCGCAACTTGCTGGCTTCACGCTAAGCGGGTCAGATCAAACTGTTCGCCGCGATTTCGTCCCGTGTGATCGCGAACGCACGATTGAACTGGCGCGTTCCTGCGGCGGCGATTCGTTGGAGCAATCGAATCCGCGCGTCCCCGGAGTTGTCATGCCACTCCGGTTTGCGAGCGAGATCCAGCGTTCCGTTCAGTTCGACGAGGACGCCCCATCCGGCAGGTACCTCCGTTTCCCGGAATAACTCGTTAGGCAGGACGATAAAAAACAGGTTGGCGCAACGATATCGCACGAGGCACTCGAATTTCGTTCCCCCGAAAAGCCGATTCTCCAACGCTGCCGACTCCCGAAGAACGCGTCGATACCCACGATGGCCAATCGCATCGAAATCATGCGAATCATATTCAGCAAAAAGCGAATCGCCGGTGCGGAGGGTGGGGTAATGAACGCGTAAATGTTTCTCGAGAACATCTCGCCGGCGTCGAAGGGAGTGAAGGCGCTCGCGTGTCGTCGCGGTCTCGCAATTATCACGGCGCAAATCCGGCAACGCCTGTTTGCATTCGAAAATCGCGGTTACGGTTTGTTCGCGGAGCCGTGAGCGGTAGGCGGCGACATCGGCCCGGTAGCGGCATTGGGGCAAACTGACTTCCGCCGCGCACGCCGTGTATCCGTGCGCTTGCGCCCACAGGAGCGCGAGGCGCTTCAGCTGGAGATGCGCTTCGGTCTCGGCCCGGCGAGTCGCTACTGGCGTGTCCATTCCGCGAGTTCTCTCGCCCAATAGGTGACGATCAAATCGGCGCCCGCGCGCTTAAGCGACGTCATGATCTCCAGAACAGCGGCTTGCTCTTCGAAGCACCCTTTCTCCGCTGCCGCTTTGACCATCGCAAACTCGCCGCTCACATGATAAACCGCCGTCGGCTTGCTGAACCGTTCGCGCACCTGCCACAGAATGTCGAGATAGGGCAGCGCGGGTTTCACCAGAACGATGTCGGCGCCTTCCTCAATATCGAGCGCCACTTCCCGCAACGCCTCCCGCGCGTTCGCGCTGTCCATCTGATAAGAACGGCGGTCGCCGAATTGCGGTGGACTCTCGGCGGCTTCGCGAAAAGGTCCATAGAACGCTGACGCGAATTTCGCCGCGTAACTCATGATCCCGGTTTCCTGAAAGCCATTGTCATCGAGAGCTTCGCGGATCGCGCCGATGCGGCCGTCCATCATGTCACTCGGCGCGACAAAATCGGCGCCCGCAGCGGCATGCGAGACTGCAGTCTTGGCGAGCAATTCGACGGACTCGTCATTGAGGACGTGAAAGTGATCGCCGTCGATCCGCGTCACACCGCAATGCCCGTGGCTCATGTATTCGCATAAACAAACATCCGTCATTACCACGAGCTGCGGGCACTTCTTCTTGATGGCGCGGACGGCTTGTTGCACGACGCCATTTTCAGCGTGCGCACCGCTTGCCGCCTCGTCCTTCTCGCGCGGAATTCCGAAGAGCAACACGGCTTGCAGACCGAGGTCGTAAGCACGTTGCGCTTCGACGACCGCTTCCCTGATCGCGAGTTGGAACACGCCCGGCATGCTCTTGATTGCCTGCCGCGCTTCGACCTTTTCGCTAATAAAAAGCGGCAGGACAAGGTCATGCGCCGTGAGTTTCGTCTCTCGTACGAGATTGCGAACGCCCTCGCTTCGTCGCAAGCGGCGTGGCCGATGAACCAGTTTTCTCACGGTCCGAGGCTAAACGTTTGGTTTTGCAGTCGCAAGTTTGCCGTGCTTGACGCCGTTTCAGGCAGCGGCGTGAATGACCTCCATCATGCCTCGGAGCCTGACGACCGACTACTTGTTGATCGATATCAGCAACTCGTTCGTGAAGCTGGCGTTCGCGACCACCGAGAAAATTGGAGCGCCGAAGCGGATCGCGACGCGCAAACTGACTGCGACCGCCATGCGGCGAATTCTTCGCGGCCACAAGGTCACAGGGATCATCGTGTCATCCGTGGTCCCGAAGAAAAACGAAGCCATTCGTGCGGCAGCCGGTTCAACGCGCGTTTTGTTCCTCAATCCAAAGCTAGATCTCGGTGTCGGCGTTGATTATCCGGACCCGCGATCGATCGGCGCGGATCGTCTGGCGAATGCGGCAGCGGTGGCGCAGTTGTACGGCTCGCCTGCGATCGTGGTCGATTTCGGAACGGCAGTGACATTCGATGTCGTATCGGTTGCGGGAAATTATGTCGGTGGTGTGATCGCGCCGGGGCTCGAAGTGATGACGAATTATCTTTATCAACGGACCGCGTTGCTGCCGAAATTGACGTTGAGCGAACCGCCGCGCGCGATCGGAAAAACGACACGCGATGCAATGATGTCCGGCGCGGTTTTTGGTTATCGCGGTTTGGTGCGCGAGATCGTTAGGCGACTCACGGCGGAGAATTTTCGGGGCAAAAAGCCTCGAGTCATTGCGACCGGCGGGTACGCCCAATTAATTTCGCAAAAGCTGCCGGAAATCCAGGCCGTGCACGCGAACCTGACGCTCGAAGGTTTACGGATCGTGGCGAACCGAAATATTCGGTCAAAAACGGGCTCGCAAGTTGCACTCGGCGAGGGTTTTCATAGAAATTAGAATTTTCGCGAGGAGAACGGCAAAATAGGCTTGTCATTCGGCCCGAGGATAGCTTCTATGCCTTACTGCATGAATATTCGGAAATTCGCGACGATTTCGGTCCTGGTTATTACTTCTTTCGCGGCGACAAATGTCGCCCCGACCAAAGCCGAGCTGGAGTCGATGTACAACAAGGCGTTCCGCGAATTCAGCGCCGCCAATTACGACCAGGCGCTCAAGGAACTTGACGCGATCGACGCGCGTCAGCCAGACCTCGCTGAGTCACAGAATTTGCGCGGCGTGATCCTGATGCGGCAGGCGCAATACGATCTGGCCGAAGCCGCTCTCCAAAAAGCGCTCGCGACCGATCCGAAATTCTGGAACGCCCGTTTCAATCTCGCGGAGATTCCATTTCTTCGGAAGGATTGGGCGGAAGCGCGGAAACGTTTTGAAGGACTGCTGCAGGGAGGATCGGCGGAACTGCAAGGCGACGCCGCCCAGCTGATTCAATACAAAATTCTCCTGACCTACTTGCTCGAGGGTAAAGAGAACATGGTCGATTCGATCATGGCGAAATTTGAGCTGACGCCCGACACGCCGGCGGTCACTTACTCGAATGCGGCCGTCGCGTTCCAGCGCAAGAACGAGCAAGAAGCGAAAGACCTGATCGCATCGGCGGAGAAGAAGTTTTCGCCAGCGTTGAACAAGCTGTTCGCGGAATCACTTTATGAAGTCGGCTGGATGCAGAAGCCGGCCGGCCAAACTCGGGTGGCGCTGGAAATAACGACCGCGGCAGATCGCGCCGCGAAAGCGAAGGCGATGGCGGCGGAAAAATTCGAAGCGGCTGAGCAGGCCTTTCAGCAGCGCGATTACACGGCAGCAAAGCGATTGATCGATGAAGCGGACGCGGCCGATCCGAACCAGCCGGCGACCATCAATCTTCGCGGCGAAATTCTGCTCGCCCAAAAAGATTTTGACGGCGCCGAGAACGCGTTCAAGCAGGCGGCAAAGATCGATCCGAAATTCCGCGAGGCGCAATACAATCTGGCCCAGATCCCGTTCAAGAAAAAGGACTATGCCAAGGCGCGCGATCGTTTCGAAGCGCTCTTTACCAACACGCCCGCGCCCGGCGGCGACAAAAACCAGGCGGCTCAGGTCATCAAATTCAAGATTTTCCTGACGCTGTTGCTCGAAGGCAAAGACAGCCGCGCGCAAAAGATGATGGAGCAATTCCAGTTCACCGGGGACACGCCGGCGCTCTATTACGCGCAAGCGGCCTGGGAGTTCAAACACAACAATGCCGGGAAAGCGAACGACTGGATCGTGTCGGCGAAGAAAATTTATTCGCCCGCGCTCAACATGGTGTTCGCTGATTCGTTCTACGATGTTGGCTGGCTGCAGCCAGCGCAGAACGTCGCGGCGGCTCCTGTCTCGCCGTCCAAGGAAGTAGCCAAGAACGAGACGACAGCCCCTTCGATCGAGCCCAGCCCAATTCCGGCGCCTGCGCTCGCGCTGAACAAAGCGCCAAAGGCGCCGGAGATCGCGCCACAGAAGAACACCGAGCCAACGACGGTAGCGAAAAACGAAAAACCGCCTGTGCCGGTGACTACGAATTCGCCGAGCGTCGAGATGCCGTCAGCCGCGAATGCGTTGCCGTCCGAAACGCGCGCTCCCTTGCCGAAGGAGCCTGAAACGACCACGCAAGCAGCTTCGAGCCCGGCGAACGGTCCCGCGAATGCGATGACACAGCAAAGCCCCGCGACAGAGCCAGCGACTTCGAATGCCATTACCCAGCAAAGCCCGGCGAATTCGCCGGCCAACAAAGCGCCGGCTCCAGTGACAACCACGGTGGCTTCTACGCCGGCCACAGTGCTCGCGCCAGCGACGATGGATTCGTCGAAAGCGCTGCCCAGTGAAGGGTTCAACGCCCAAACGCTCCTCTTTGCCGTGCTTCTCGGCGGAGGCATCCTGATTCTTGTCTGGGTCGGTTACACCGAATTCCGGCGCCGCGTGAGTGTTTCTGCTTATAGCTCGCCCGAACCGGCGACCGGACCGAGGTTCGATTCATTCGAGCCGGAACCGACCGTGCAAAAGATGGCCGCCCCGAAGCGTCTCGCTGGCGGACCTCCACAGATTTCGCTGCATTTGAAAGCTTCGGAACCATCGGTTCGCAGAGGCGCGGTTCCTTTGAGTAAGCAAAACCGGCCGTTCGGGACTAATGGCGGAACGACAACTGTGGGCGCGCTCGTGGAGAATCTGGTGCCGCGCGCGCAGGAGCCAGCGCCGGTCGTGGTGCCTGAAGTTAAAGCTGTCGAGACGCCCGTGATCGAACCGGTTGCCGAGATCATGCCCGAGCCGGAGAAACCGGCGGAGCTAGAACCGGAACCCGTGTTTGAAAGTGTGTCCGCTCCGGTTACCGAAGTGGCGGAGTTCAGCTCGGTTGGCGAACCTCAAGTCATCGAGAGCGTCGAAGAAATTGCGCCGAAAGAAGAAATCGCGGCAAAAGAAGAAATTGCGCCGAAAGAAGAAGCTGCGCCGAAAGAAGAAGCCGCCGCTACGTGGACAGAGCCGGCGCCAGCTTGGGCGCCGATCGCGCCGGAGCCCGTGTGGACGCCAGTCGAATTTGAATCCGCTGCGCCCGTCTTTGAACCGCCCACGCCAGAGCCTGAACCGGTCGCCGAGACTACGGCCTTCGTTGAATCCGTCAGCGAGCCTGTCGTTATTGAATCCGAAGCCGCGCCCGCAGCGCCTGAATTTTCCGTGGAGGAACCAGTTGCACAAGGGCCGCCCATCCCGTATCAAGTTCCCGCGTTTGAAACCGATTCGCCGATGGCCGAAATCACCAAACCGGAACCCGAAGAGCTTCCCGCGCACCTCGCCCAGGGCGTTGTCGCCGGAACGTCGATGGCCGGAATTGGTGCGCTTCGTCATTCCGTAGAGTCGCCGTCTTTCGCGCCCAAAGTTATATCCACCGAGCCTCAGGCTCAGCAGCCAACAACACCAGCTACCATGCCTCAACCGAACCAACCAACACCCGCTCCTTCGATTCGTCCCAGCCCAATGGCCGGAGGCGCTCCTCAAATGCAAACCTCGGGTATGCAAACCCCGGCTCCGAGCGGAATGCAGACCGCTGTGCAACTTACGTTCTCGTTTGAGATCGCATCGCTGCAATTAACTCCGAGCTTCAAGATGGGCGCGCTCCAACTCAAGCCGACCTCGAAAATCGTCACGATGCGTCTAGCGCCGTCCCAGCAGCCGCAGCCCGCGATGAATCTTCAGGTCACATTCGAAGTCGCGACCGTGCAGGCGGCGGGGGGCGGTATCGGCCAGATTCGGCTGACGCCCTCGCAGCAGCAACGGCCGAGCGTGATCAGCTCACCGGCGTTCAACATTGCTGGTCTGCAATTACTTTCCGGTTCCGAGAGTGGCGCCGTCCAACTGACGCCGTCGCAACAAGGTCAGGCCTCGGTCCACGTGACCGGCCGCTTCCAAATCGCAACCGTGGAATTTTCGCCATCGTTCGAAATCGCTTCGCTCGTGCTGAACGCAACTTCGAAGAGCGTGTCGGTGCAATTGCCCGGCGCCGGACCGAGTGCGGTCGAAGGCGCGCCGGTGTTTGACATCGCGAACGTGCAGATCACCGGCAACGGCGAGATCGGCATGATGCAGTTGAACGCCCAAGGCTCCGCGCCGAAAGCCGCGTAACCGTAGCGACAATTAATTTAGCGAACGAGGAGGCCGAGAGCCTCCTCGTTTTGCGTACGCGCCAGATTACTTTTTCGCGAAGCGCCCGCGATTCAGCGATCGCAAATTCGCCGGGATGAACTCTCCGTCTTTCCGAATCAGCTTTCCGTCGAAATAAACTTCGCCGCCGCCGTAATCAGGCCGCTGAATGCAAACCATGTCCCAGTGGACCTGGCTGCGATTTCCGTTGTCGGCGTCGTCGTAAGCCTGGCCCGGCGTGAAATGGAATGAACCGGCAATCTTTTCGTCGAACAAAATGTCGCGCATGGGATGGAGGACGAACGGATTGAATCCGAGCGAGAACTCGCCGATGTAGCGCGCGCCCGGGTCGGAATCCAGAATCTTGTTCAGCTTCTCGCTGTTGTTGCTGGTCGCTTTGACGACCTTCCCATCTTTGAACTCGAGCCGGATGCTGTCGAACCCGGTTCCCTGGTAAATGCTGGGTGCGTTGAAAAGCACGTGGCCCTGGACAGAATCCCTGACAGGACAACTGAAAACTTCGCCGTCCGGAATGTTGCGATCGCCGCCGCAGATAACGGAACCGATATTCTTGATGCTGAAGCGCAAGTCCGTGCCCGGCCCTTTAATTTCCACCCGGTCCGTTTTGTCCATGAGGGTCTTGAGCGCCTTCATGCCCGGTTGGAGTTTTCGGTAATCAAGTGTGCAGACGTCGAAGTAAAAATCTTCGAAGGCTTCCGTGCTCATGCCGGCGAGTTGCGCCATGGACGGCGACGGCCAGCGCAGCACGACCCATTTCGTTTTCTGCACCCGCCAATCGGTTACCGGCCGCATCTTTTTCGCCACGAGCTTCATCTGCTCCGGAGGCACGTCGGATAATTCGGTGATGTTCTGACTGCCGCGCACGGCGATGTAGGCGTCCATCTTTTTCATGCGGGCCAGTTCGTGGATGGAGGTGAGATTAAGTTGGCGTTCGGTCGCGTTCATGGCCAGCTCCCGGCTGAGCCGGGCGCGATACACTTGAGCGAACGGGATCGCGCCTGCTTTTCGCGCGGCGCGGACGAGCGCAATCGTCATTTCGTCTGGAACATCGAACGTCTCGATCAGGACCGTTTCGTTCCGCTTCAACCGGGTCGAATACTCGACGAGGACCTTGGCGAGCTTGTCGTAGCGCGGATCATGCATAGGCGCTAACGATCCCATTGGCGATGCCGGAATCAAGATCCTGTAGCGGCGGTCTGTGACCGCCGACATCGCCATTCAGGAAAAGGCTTCGGCGGGCATAGACCGCCGCTACAGCTGTCGGATCAGCTTCGCCGCGTATGCGCCATCAAATCCGTCGCGGAACGGAAGAACCGACTTTTCCTCGACGAGTTTCAAAAAACGAAACTCGTCTAGCGTTTGTTCGACGACCTCTTTGTTCTCTTCCGGCTCAAGACTGCAAGTGCTGTAAACGAAGATGCCGCCTGGTTTGAGCAGCGGCATCGCTGCGCGTACGATGCGCAGTTGTTCCGCGGCCATCCGCGCAAAATCGTCCGGAGTCAGGCGCCAGCGAACGTCGACCCGCCGGCGCATCACTCCCGTGTTGCTGCAGGGAGCGTCGATCAGAATGCGATCGAATGGCGGCTCACCGCTGAGAGTTTGTTGGGCCCAATGGTGCCGAATCGACCGCGCAATTTTCACTCCGAGCCGCTCCAAATTACCGCGAAGAGTTTCGACACGACTTTGGTCGCGGTCGCAGGCGAGAATAATCCCGTCGTTTTCCATCAGCTCCGCGATGTAGCCAGTCTTGCCGCCCGGAGCCGCGCAGGCGTCGAGAACGCGCTCGCCCGGTTGCGGGTCCAACACGGCGCAAGCCAACGCCGTGCTTGGATCATGGATATAACAATGTCCAGCAGCGAGCGCCTCGGATGGAAGGTTCGTTAGCCGGACGAAGTTCGGTTGCGTAGCAACGTGCTCGACGTCACGAGAGCGCGCCAGGAAATCCTCGTCCGAGATCCTGAGGCGGTTGATCCGCGCATAAATTGGCGGCGGACAACTGTTCCATTCACAAACGGCTTCCGCCTCGTCCGCCCCGAACTTCCGAGTCCACCGATCGATGAGGAATTGCGGATGCGATGTCCGAATGCTGAGTCTCTGCGCGGTCGTTCTTTGAACGAGTTCTTTTTTGGCGCGGACGGCGTTGCGGAGCACGCCATTGATGAGCGCCCGATTTCGCCGACCAGCAAGTTCCACAGTTTCGTAAATCGCGGCGTGCTCGGGAGTCTGGAGAAAAAACAATTGATAGAGGCCCAACCGGAGCAAATCGCGAGAACCCTCGTCGAGATGACCGGACCGGAGTTCGCCGATCCAGAAATCGAGCAGGATCAGATTGCGCAGAACGCCATAGAAAAGTTCCGTGGCAAAGGCACGATCGGCTGTCCCGAGCTCAACGTTTCGCAGGCGCTCGTTCAGGATCGCGTCCGCAAATTTTCGTCCACCGCGCCACTCTTCCAAGGCGGCTAGAGCGACGGCGCGTGAATTGACTTTGCGCACTTAGTGCGGCTTTACGCTGGCGCGGCCGATTGAGTGATACTGAAAGCCAAGTTTCGCCATCGTCGCCGGATCAAACAGGTTCCGGCCGTCGAACATGATGGGCGTCGTCATTTTTCCTTTGATTACTTCGAGATCGACATTGGCGAACTCGGACCACTCGGTCGCGACGATGAGTGCCTCAGCGCCTTCCACGGCTTCCAGCGCGGAATTTGCAAACTTCGCCCCGGCAATTGCCTCCACTTCCCGCGCTTTTTCCATCGCCTTCGGATCGTAGACCGTGACGTGCGCTTTCTCCTTCAACATGTCCGCGACCAGATCGATCGCGACAGAGGAACGGATGTCGTCCGTGTTCGGTTTAAAGGCCAGGCCCCATACGGCAATTTTCTTATCTCGCAAGACCCAGAGCGTTTCACGAATCGTTTTGAGAAAACGATTCTTCTGATCGGCGTTGATCCGCTGGACTTCCTTCAACAGCGTGAACGGCACGCCGAGTTGCTCACAAATCGTAATGAATGCCGCGATGTCCTTGGGAAAACAGGAGCCGCCGTAGCCGATCCCTGCGTTCAGAAAACTGCGCCCGATCCTCTTGTCCGTGCCAATACCATCCGCGACTTTCTCGATATCCGCGCCGCTGGCTTCGCAGATCGCCGAGACGGCGTTGATGTAAGAAATCTTCAGGGCGAGAAACGAATTCGCGGCGTGCTTGATCAACTCCGCGCTATTGATGTCGGTAACGAGGATCGGTGCCATGAACGGTTCATAGACCTTCTTCATCAGATCGACGGCATGCTCGCTCTGGGCGCCGATCACGATCCGATCCGGATTCATCAAGTCGGCAACGGCGCAGCCTTCCCGGAGAAATTCCGGATTACTGACGACATCGAACTCCGCGCCGTGGCGGTTGTAGCGCTTGATCGTTTCGCGAACTTTTTCGCCCGTTTTCACGGGCACGGTGCTTTTGTCGACGATGACGCGGTAATCAGTCAGGACCTCCGCGATATCGCGCGCCACTTTCTCGATGAAACTGAGATCGACGCTGCCGTCTGGCTGTTGCGGCGTTGGCACGGCGATAAAAACGATCTGCGAATTATCGACGCCTTCCTTGATGTTGCCGGTGAACCGGAGGCGATGCGCTGAAACATTGCGATGCACCACTTCCTCCAGCCCCGGCTCGTAGATCGGGATTCTGCCCGCCTGAAGAGCTTCCACTTTTTTTGGATCGTTATCGACACCGATGACGTTGTGGCCGACGTCGGCGAAGCAGGCGCCAGTGACCAGTCCGACATAACCGGAACCAATAATTGAAATATCCATGGGAAAATTCTGCGCGGTGGGAGGCCGCTGATTACTGCGTCTGTTCGGCGCCAGCGGGATCGAAATTCAAATCGAAACTGAATTTCGGCAGCGCTTTCAAGGTGAAGGTGAGTAGCAAGCCGTATTCCTTTACGCCGCCATTGTCACGAATGATCGCGCCGACCGACGCGACCCAGCTCGTTAGGTCGCGGTAGATAGAATAGCGCTGCTGTTCGAAGATGCCGGTGGTTCCTTCGTACTGCTCCTGGACGCCAATGCCCCAGTTGTCGTTGATTCGGTAATAGCCGCCGAAAACATAGAGGCTGCTATTATCGAAAAACGGAGCGGAGTTCAAATAACGATGCCCGAAAGTGAGCTGCAGGTTCGCCATCGGCTGTACGGAGATGTTTGTGTTGACCTCGGTGAAGCCTTTCTCGAAAACCGGTACCTGGGCTGCGATGCCGAAGGACATCCAGGGAACGGGAGTAAAGCTTAGGCGATTGAACAGGTTTGAGTACTGGGTCTTGTCGAATGGGTTGTCGAAGTTCACCTCCATGTAGGTCTCGATGTCCATCCAGCTTACGGTTGCGTCGTCGCGCCGGGTGAGGAGCCGGTTCCGGACGCCGAGTCTGAGGATGGTCCAGTTATCGATTGAGTCGATGGTAGTGAACTGCGGGAAATCGATCGGTCGCAATTGGGTCGTGCCGACATAGCGGTCGAACTGCAAAATCGAAGCTGGGTCATTGGCAGACGTACTGACCCAGGAGAAATTCACGAAGGGCTGAATGACGTGCTTGAGACCGTCGAGCCCGAGCGAGTTGCTCTGCGCGCCGTCCCACGTCCGCGTCATCTTAAAAGATCCTTCGACCCCGCCGTTAAAGACAGTCCTCAGCTTGTTGCCGGCAAAAAAGATTGGTTTCTGCGGATCGATATTCAGGAAATCAGGAATGAAAGGACTATCGCTTGGCTCGATGTCCGTCTTAGTGACGTCGCGCGTTTTGTCGTAATAGGTCGCGCGGAATCCGACCCGGGGCACGATCGAGAGCCAACCGAAGAAAGTGGTGGGGAAAGTGAATTGATGAAAGGTGTCGAGCCGGAGCGTGCTGTAATCATGGGAGAGCGAGCCGTCGGGGAAGTTACGACGCAGCTCCGCGAGGCTGGTCTCCCCTTCGTAAAAAATGGGTCCTCCGAAAAGCGGCAAGCGTTTCACATCGAATGCGATTTCCGGAAGCCGCTCGGTGGTCTCAAAAAAATCGTTCGCCTGGAAACGGGCGAGTGCGGTGATCGTGTAGTTAGGGTTCGTCTTCGTGACCGCGACGATATTGTCCGGCTGCGGATTTAACTGGAACTCGCCTTGGAAAAAATCCTGGAGAATGAACTCGTCACTCAACTTGGTGATATTCGCGATCCCATAAATGTCCTCGGCGAATTTCGTCCGGCTTTGGAGGGATACCCGGTAGCGACCCTCCGAAATGTCAGGTCGTGCGATGGACGTCTGGTTAATGTCTGGATTTTCGTCCTTCAGGAAATAGGTGCGCACTCGGGCCCAGCTTTGCTTATCCGCGCCGAAGTGGATGTCCGGCTCGAACCCGAACGCGACCCCGCGCCGGTACCGATAATCGAGGCGAAATACTCCTTTTATGTCCTCGGTAAGTGGCATCGTGACGCGGCCCAGAATAGACGGTCCCCATGAGCTGAGATACGCGGGCGAAATCATGTAGCTGAAGGACTCGTCCAGCGATTGATACATGTAAGGCCACCAAAAGATCGGGACATTGCGGACGTAAAAGGTGACGTTCTGGAAGATCACGCGATCCCCCTCGTAAACGCGCATCGTTTTCGCCTGGAGCCGGAAATCAGGATGGTCGGAGTCGTGGGTCGTGAATACGCCTTTCGAGACCATGAACGCCTCTGAAGTAATGGGGGTGATCTTTTCGCCCGCCACCAGATAAGGCTGTTTGTCGGTCTTGATCTCGACCGCGCTGATCTTCTTCGTCTCGGTATTATAAATCGCGCGCTCGCCGAGGAATGTCCCGGCGGTGCGATAAATCCGAACGTGACCTTCGGCGAGCACATCGTGCGTCTTCGGATCGTAGCGAACCGAGTCCGCGTAGATATCGGCGTCGCCGGTATGGATCGCGACGTTGCCGTGCGCGGTAGCGATGCCGTTCTCGTAATTGGTATTGCCGCTGGCGGTGATCTCCATCGGCTGCTTTTCAGTGCCGGCCTGTCCGAACGCCGAGGCGCAGACGAAAAAGAACCCTAAAACCGTTAAAACCAGCCTACGCATCGCGGGACGCGAAGGTACCGAACGGGCAGCGTGTTGCAAAGGCAAAACACCCTCTGGGGCAGGGCCTACTGGCGCGAGATTCGAAGGCCGGCCACCTGTTGGTTTAAGCCGCATGTCGAAACCACGGCATTGCGAAGAGGCTTGGTCTCCGTCGTGCCGGCCACCGTTTGGGTAAGCAAGGCCTGCGCCGCCGCAATGGTTTGCCAAAGGCTGCTGGCGCCCACGCTTTCGCCAAGTGTCTGCTTGATCGAATAAACGTGGGCTTTGGGCGCATGTTTCACGATTGCTTGTTGTTCGGCGTCGTCGATGAACGTGCCGTTGGCGCTCGCGGAAACCAGATCGATTGGCGTCGCGCAGACCTTTCCCAAAATCTGGTCGACAACAGCAGCGGCTTCCGGTTGTTTCGAAAAATTCGTGCCGCTTACGATTTGGTCGATTTGGATCGGACCGTTTTGAGCGATTAGAACCGCGCCAGCACCTTCACTTAGGATTGTGCCACGGGGCGGCTGGCGAAAAGGTTCTATCGGCGGGGCGGCACGCAGCAGACGCCATTTGTAGTAAGCGTCGCAGAGGAGCCAATCAGCTTCCTCGGCGGCGACGACGAGGCAGTAATCGAGATCGTCGTCGGCCATGAGGTCCTCAGCCATTTTGAGCGCAAGAGTTCCGACCGCGCCATCGCCGACAAGAGTGTAGCTCGCACCGGTAATGCCGAGAATAGCGGCAAGATGACTGGCTGGAGCATTGAAGACAGTCTCCGGGAAAAGCAGCGGGCTGGCAGCTTGCGCGCCGGATTCTACGATGTCGTGATAGAAGCGTTTCGTGTAAACGACACCGCCATTCGCGACCGCAAAGATGAGTGCGGTTCGCTTAGCGGTTTCGAAGTCGAGGTTCACCTGCGCGTTCGCAAGCGCTTCGAGGCCGGCGACGGCAGCAAAACGAGAAATGGCGCTGGAACGACGCAGCCGCGGATGGGCGGGCGCTTTGGCGAGGGCCGATGCAGGCACGCGAAAAACTCGGTAGTCGCGTCCGAGCTCGCTCGAGAGCGATTCAGCGATCGCGATCTCGCCATTCAATAAACGTTTCCAGACGTCGTCGACGCCGCTACCAAGCGGCGTCACCCAGCCCATTCCGCCGATGCGCAGGCTCATGCGGCGTGGGAGCGGATGATGACCGAGGCGTTCGTTCCGCCGAATCCGAATGAGTTTGAGATCGCCGTGCGCACGGCGGCGGTCCGCGATTCGTTCGCAACGATGTTCAGGTCAAGTCCAGGATCGCCGGCGCGAAAATGAATGTTCGGAGGCAGAAGCTGATGTTGGAGGGCGATAAGAGTGATGGCTGCTTCGATCGCTCCGGCCGCGCCTAATGAGTGGCCCATCAGGCCCTTGGTCGAACTGATCGGGACGCCGTTGAAAAGCTCGGCGATCGCTTTGCCTTCGGAAGCATCGTTGAAGGGCGTCGCGGTTCCGTGCGCGTTAATGTAATTGATTTCGCTCGCTTCGATTTGCGCACTCTGCAGCGCCGATTCCATCGCCTGCCGCGGTCCGACGCCGGACGGATCGGGCTGGGTGAGGTGAAAATTATCGGTGGAAATCCCGTAGCCGATTATCTCAGCCAGAACGGTCGCACCGCGCTTCTGCGCGCTTTCGAAATTTTCGAGCGCCAGGATTGCAGCTCCTTCGCCAAGGACCAGGCCGCTGCGCTCGCGATCGAACGGCCGGCAGCGATCCGGCGTTGCTGCCTGGAGCGAGTCAAATCCGACAAAGACCAGCTCGGAGATCGCGTCGTAGCCGCCAGCCAGGATGCGCTGATACCGGCCGGACCGAATGCAGTTGAAAGCGTGACCAATGGCGTTCGTTCCGGAAGCGCAGGCATTCGCGATGATCTGGCAAGGAGCGCGGATTCCAAATGCTTCCTGCGCGTCCATCAATGGCTTTTGCGGCGTGTAATTCGCGATCAGGGTTGGCGCGTGGCGCGATGACCGGGAATTGTCCGTCAGTCTGCGATAATATTGCTCTCCGAAGGTCATTCCACCGCTGGTCGTGCCGACAACGCTTAACTCCGGCCGAAAATCGCCGGCTTGTTCCAGCGCCTCTTTCAATGCCAGGATCATCATCCGCGCGACCCGGTGAAGCCGCTCCGGATGCGGATTAAACTTGTTCGCCCCGGCCAGAGTCTCGTTTGCGACTTGTCCGGCCGTCTTGCACCGGCAACGGTCGGTCGGGAATGCGGTCACGGCAGTTACGCAATCTTTGGCCTCGCGCAGCGACCGCAGCGTTTCCTCCATTCCGAACCCGAGCGGACTTACCACCCCCGCGCCGACCACCGCGACGCGGGCTCTTTTTGACGAATCGGAAGTCGAGGAAAAATGAGCCATTTTTACGAGGGGCAAACGGGCCCCGAATCTAGTTGCTTTCGCCCGGAAAAGCCTCTACTAATCACGCCGAAAAGAAAACGGAAGCTCGGTGCGTTGGTAGATTGTCAGTTGAGTTTTTCAGTGGCGATTTGAAATCCGATGAGCGGGAACAGTGGCCTGGCGGCGTTTTCCTCAGTTAACTCAGATGGGTACTAAATTATACGTAGGAAATCTTTCCTTCAACACCACGGAAACCGATCTCCAGGACATGTTTGCCGGCGTCGGCCCAGTCCAGGAAGTCACGCTGATGCAGGACAAGTTCACCGGTAAATCGCGCGGCTTCGCGTTCGTCACGATGACGAGCGAAGGCGATGCGCAGAAGGCGATCACCGAATTCAATGGCAAGACCGTCGAAGGTCGGCCCTTGACCGTGAACGAAGCGCGTCCGCGCGAACCACGTGCGCCCGGTGGCGGTGGTCGTGGCGGTGGCTATGGTGGCGGCGGCGGTGGTGGCTACGGCGGCGGCGGTGGAGGTTACGGCGGCGGTGGCGGCGGTTACGGTGGCGGACGTCGCGATGGCGGCGGAAACCAGCGGCGCGGCCGATAACGGCAGCGCGCTTCCTCGCGCTTGATTCTGGCAGGGCACGATCGCTAATTCCGGCGATCTGCCCTTCCAATGAAATTTTCCCATAAGCTAGCGAAGCTCGGCCAACCGCTGACGTATCAGCGCGCCTGGCGGCGAGCGGAGCGGTACATTCATCCCGTCCCGATCGAGCCGATCTATCGCCGCCTCGATCAGGCGAGACTGGCGGCGATTCAGGCAGAGTACGCCGGCTCGGAAGAGCACTACGCGAAGTACGCGGACGTGCGCCGCTGGTTGTTGCTGAATATCATTCGGGCCCAGGACCTGAAGCTGCATCGTTGCCCGCCAAAATCCGTCCTGGATCTGGGTTGCGGAGGTGGATTCTTTCTCTACGTCTGTCAGCATCTGGGACATAACTGCCTGGGGATGGACATCGACGTGTTCCCGCTCTTTACCCAGCTTCTCGATTTGTTCGCAGTCGAGCGCCGGGTCTGGACGATCCGCCCGTTCGAACCACTGCCGGATCTCGGTCGAAAGTTCGATCTGATCACCGCCTTCTCGATCGATTTCAACCGGATCAGTAAACAAGATTGGTGGTGGGGCCCGGAGCAATGGGCGTTTTTCCTCGACGATCTGAAGCGTTACCTCAACCCGGGAGGCCGCGTTTTCCTGGCTTTGAACCCAGGCGGTCCGAACAAGGAATTTTATACGCCGGAGCTGCGCGACTTTTTCCTCCACCGGGGCGCTGCGGTCGAGCGCGAGAGGGTCCTGTTTCCCGCGGCGTTCTGATTCCTGGTGATAAATTGGCCGGGAGGTGCGGCTAAAACCGCCGCGTCATGCGAACTACAATAAACCACTGCGGAAAAGGAGAATTCTTATGGCCGACCAAAACAATCAACAATCAAGCGAAAGTTCATCAGGGGAAATTCAGATTCCAGCGATTTCGAAGGAGGCTGCGGGAGCGGCCGCCGGCGCAGTTGTCGGCAGCGTAGTCGGTCCAGTGGGAGCGGTAATTGGCGGCGTGATCGGAGCTGCAGTGGGACGCCGGGCCGGGTCCGAGCGTTCTGGCGGAAGCTCCGGTGGGTCGAGCAAAAAACGTTCCGGCTCGAAAGGCGGCGGATCATCCAAGGGTTCCTCAAAGAGCGGGGCGAAATCTTCCTCCGGCTCGAAGAAGTCCGGCACGTCTGGTGGGGGCGCCGCAAAGCGATCCGGAAAGGGCGGCGGAAAGAAATCAAAATCCAACTCGGCGCGTGGTGGCGCTTCGCGTAGCGGCGGCGGAACGCGCGGGAAAAAATCCGGCGGGAAAAAATCGAGCGGCAGCAAGAGTGGCGGACGGAAGTCAGGGGGCAGCCGCAAATCGGGCGGCAAATCGAGCCGCGGAAAGAGCGGTGGCAGTCGTTCGCGCGGCTTCACGAAGTCTAAATCGTCGAAGCGCGGCGGCGGCGGTAAATCCAGCGGCGGCAAGAAACGCGGCGCTTCGAAAAAGAAGCGCTAGGGAAACTGGGCAGGAGTGGATTCGAACCACTGAAGGCGTAAGCCAGCGGATTTACAGTCCGCCCCGTTTGGCCACTTCGGTACCTACCCGGTTTGCCGGCAACGGCGAGCGTTGATATAGGCTGGCACAGCGAAGCTCGCAAGTGGTTTGGGCCGCAGAGTCCTCACCCAAAGGGCACAACGTTTCACAAGGAAAACCTGCCGTTGTGTTCCTTTGTGACCTTCGTGTGAGGAATGTTCGAGCTCGACCATATTAATCGCGGAGGAATTCGGCGATCGATTCGACGACGTAGCGTTGCGCTTCCGCTGGCAATTCCGGATAGATCGGCAACGCCAGAGTCTCGCGAGCGGCACGTTCGGATTCCGGAAAATCGCCGACCTGGTAGCCGAGATAGCGGAAGCATTTCTGCTCGTGGAGGGCGATCGGATAATAAATAGCAGTCCCGATTTCCCGGCGCGTTAGATGTTCGCGCAAGGCGTCCCGCTGCGGTGTTCTGATGACGTATTGATGATAGATGTGATGATTCGTTAGGCCGCGGTCGCGATACGGTTCGGCCGGTAACCCGATTTGATCCGTCAAACCAAGGCGGCGAAACTCTTCTCCGTATTTGTCCGCCACGTGCCTCCGGGCGGCCGACCATTCATCCAAATGCGGGAGCTTCACGGACAAGATCGCCGCCTGAATTTCGTCGAGACGGAAATTGCCTCCGATAAAGTGATGATAGTAACGCGGCTCCATCCCATGCTGCCGGCAAACTCGGACGCGCTTTGCGAAGGCTTCCTCGCGGCAAATAATCATCCCGGCGTCGCCCGCGGCGCCGAGATTTTTCGAAGGATAAAAACTCAGCGTTCCCGAATCGCCCATCGTGCCGGCCTGCGCGTTGCCAACGCGCGACGGATATTCAGCGCCGAGCGCCTGGGCGGCATCCTCAACCACTTCGACATTGAAGCGCCGGGCAATTCCCAGAACGGCATCCATCTCGCAACAAAGGCCGAAGAGATGAACCGGAACAATCGCGCGCACCCTGTCGCCTTTTATGGTCCGCAAGGTTCCATCCTTCTCCCGGCGACAGGACTCGAGATAACGTTCGAGTGCGACCGGAGAGATGTTGTAAGTGTCGGCGTCGATATCGATAAAAACTGGCGTCGCTCCAACGCGCGCGACGCAACTGCCGGTCGCGAAAAACGAGTAGTCGCTCGTGAGCACGGCGTCGCCCGGCCCGAGGTCCATCGCCATAAAGACTGCGAGAAGCGCGTCTGTTCCGGAGGAAACGCCGATGGCGTGCGGCGAACCGCAGTAGCGAGCTATCTCTTGCTCGAAAGCCTCGACCTTCGGCCCGAGAATGAAATGTTGAGTCGCCAGGACCTCATCGATGGCCGCCTTAATTGGCTCGGCGAGGGCGGTATATTGTCCGCTGAGGTCGAGCAAAGGCACGCGCATGGCTCGGACAGGATGGCAGCTTCGTCCCCTCGTTCAACGGGAAGTTTGGCATAAGGCTGGCTGCGATTGACCAGCATTAACCCCTAAGTTACCATCAACCTATGTCGCTTCTTCGCGGCCTCTTCTGGCTCGTTCTTTTCGTGTTTTTCACGTTCTGCTTTGTCGTGCTTTTTGAATACGGCACCCACGATTTCACGAGCGGGTTCCAACAGGAGTTTGAACGCGTAAAGACCTTCGCGAAGGAAGCCGTGACCAAGCCGACGCCGAAGCCGAAGAAGTAGTCAGTCGACGAACTCGATCGTCGGCGCTTTGGAGATATAGCCCGCGGATTTCGCTCGCGTCAGAAATTTGCGGATCGCCTCCCGGCCGCTCTCGCCGTAGTCGCGAGTGTAGTCGTTCACGTACATGCCGATGAACTGCCCGGCGAGCTGCGTGTCCATGTCGCGTGCGTAAGGCATCGAATGCCGCACCGCCTCGTCGCGATGGCTGAGCCCGTAATCGATGCTCTCCCGCATGATTGCGAGCAAGTCGCGCTGGACGTTAGGCGGAATGTCCTTGCGCAAAACGTTTCCGCCAAGTGGCAACGGCAGCCCGGTCTCGCGCTTCCACCATTCACCGAGATCGAGGATCTTCGTGAAACCGGCGCGGTCGTAGGTGAGCTGGCCTTCGTGAATAATGAGGCCGGCGTCGGCTTTGCCCGCTTTTACTGCATCGAAAATCTGATCAAACGGGACGACGACGTGCTCGAAGTCGCCGAGGTAAAGTTGTAACGCGAGATAGGCGCTGGTCATTCGTCCGGGGATCGCGATTTTCCGACCGCGCAGAAATGCTCGGATCGCTTCGTCGGAATCCAAGCGCGCCTCTTCTTTCGCGACGACCATCGGTCCGTAGCCGTCGCCCATGCTTGCACCGCAGGGCAGGAGCGCATACCGATCGCTTACGTAAGCGAATGCGTGAATCGAAATTGCGGAAATGTGGAGCTCGCCTCGGAGCGCGCGTTCGTTCAAGGTCTGAATATCCTCGAGCTGATGCTCGAACCTATAGCCGCGCAGATCGATTTTGTTTTCCGCCATCGCGTAGAACATGAACGCGTCGTCGGGATCGGGAGAATGACCGAGAGTGAAAACGCCGTTGTTCATTGACTGATGCTACGGCACTTGCACCTCGTGGGCAAAACGGCCCCTTCATGCTCTTGATCATGATCGTGCTCCTGATCCCGGTCTGATGCGTCACAAAAGATTAGGATCATGATCATGAGCATGAGCATGAATGGAGATGTCTTCGTTTGCCTCGCGCGCCGCGAACCGATAACCTGCCTCGCATGGCAAAATCGGCTCTCGGCAAAGGTCTCAGCGCGTTGATCAGCACGCGGCCCGCCGCGATTCGGCTTGAGGCCGAGCCGGGCGAGAAAATTCAACAGGCCGACCTAGCGACAATCGTTCCGAGCCCTTTGCAGCCGCGCAAACATTTTGCAGGAGACGCGTTAGGGGAGCTCGTCGAATCGATTCGGCAACATGGGATAATTCAGCCGCTCGTGGTGCGGAATGTCGCCGGCAAACATGAATTGATCGCGGGCGAACGGCGTTGGCGCGCAGCGCACGAGGCCGGGCTCGCGCAGGTGCCGATTATCGTCCGCACCGCGACTGATCTCGAAGTCCTCGAGTTGTCGCTTATCGAGAATCTGCAACGCGCAGACCTCAACCCGATCGAGGAAGCGCAGGCCTACGCGCGGCTCGCGAACGAATTTGGAATGCGGCAGGAAGACATCGCGGGAAAAGTTGGCCGAAGCCGCGCCGCGGTGGCGAACTCGATGCGGCTCCTCGATCTCCATCAACAGGTGCAGACTTGGCTGACGCAAGGTTTGCTTTCCGTCGGTCACGCCAAGGTCCTGTTGGCCTTGAAAGAGCCGGACGAACAACGTGCTGTCGCCGAAACGATCCTGCGTCGGAGCGCCACGGTTCGCGCGACGGAGCGTCTGGTCGCGCGCCAGCTTGGCGGCACTCGCCCGCGACGCCGGCGTCAGACGGCGGTGAATGCTGCGACCTCCGCCACGATCGAAGATCTGCAGAACCGCTTGCAGGAACATCTTGGCACTCGTGTGCTGGTGCATCACGGCGAGAAACGGGGCCGGATCGAAATTGAATATTATGGCAACGACGATCTCCAGCGGGTTCTCAACGCCCTTGGCTTGCCGAACGCTGAGTAAGAGGTTCGCCGTTGCTCTGCTTGCCGCCGCCGTTCTTGGTGGGTGCAATCGCGCGAATACCGCGTCCAGCAATCACAAAAAAATCTGGGAGGATTTTTCCGGTGATAAGGCGCTCGGTCACGTTCAGGCGATGGTCGATTTCGGACCTCGGCCACCCGGCACAGAAGCGATCGAAAAGACCAGAACTTATTTGATCAAACAGCTCGAGGGTGCCGGCTGGAAAGTCGAACGTCAGAATTTTTCCGAAGATACGCCACGGGGAAAAAAGCAGTTCGTGAATTTGATTGCGACCTTCGGCAGCCAATCCGCGTCCTCATTTCTCGTCTGTTCGCATTACGACACGAAGACTTTCGATAACGCGCGTTTTGTCGGCGCGAACGACGCGGGGTCGAGTACCGGCGTCCTCGTGGAGCTCGCTCGCGTGTTAGCGGAACGCCCCGAGCTGGCCAGCAAAACCGAGTTAGTTTTCTTCGACGGCGAGGAAGCCTACGAGGCGTTTACCGATACGGATGGGCTTTACGGTAGCCGTTACTTCGCGAAACAACTCGCGACTCAGGACAAGGCGAAACAATTCGTCGGCGGGCTGCTCTTCGACATGGTCGGCGACAAATCCCTCACGATCACATTGCCTCCCGATTCACCGCCAGAACTTGCGCGCGACATCTTTGCCTCGGCTGACGCGTTAAACGTCAGGAAACACTTCACCTATTTCGATCGCGACGTTACCGACGATCATACGCCGCTAAACGAAATTGGAATCCCGGTGATCGATCTGATTGATTTCGATTATCCACCGTGGCACACGCCGGAGGACACAATGGACAAGCTCAGCTCCGACAGCTTGCGCATCACCGGAGCCGTCGCCGCCTACTACCTTTCTGAATTCGCGTTCAAATAACCGATTTCCGTATTGCGCGGGCGGAGGTTTGCCGTGATTTTCAGCGGGCGCACGGATAAACTGCGCACGAATCCCCACGAATGATTTAGAAAATGGCGAGCCGGACGCGAAAAAATATTGGAGTGCTGGGCCTTGGCATCATCGGCCAGCGGGTCGTGAACAATCTGCGGGCGCACGGATTTCACGTCTTCGTTTGGAACCGGACACCGCGCCCGGTCCCAAACTTTGTTGGTTCGCCGGCGGAAGTTGCCGAGCTGTGCGATTACATCCAGATTTTCGTCGCGGACGACGACGCGCTGCTGGCCATGATGCAGCGAATGACGCCGAACCTGACCGCGCATCACGTGGTCATGGCGCACTGCACCGTGTCTCCCGACACGATGCGCGCAGCCGCCGAGATGGCGGAGCGCCGCGGCGCGCAATTGCTCGATTGTCCATTTACCGGAAGCAAAAACGCCGCCGAAAACGGAGAGCTGGTTTATTACGTCGGCGGCGATGAAGCGGCCTTGCGGCAAGTGCGTCCGATTCTTGAAGCAAGCAGCAAAGAGATCATCGAGATCGGTAAAGTCGGCGACGCGACGACGATCAAAGTGGCGACGAACATGATTACGGCGGCGAGTGTGCAGGCAGCCGCGGAAGCGCTGGCCCTCATCTCCCGATCGGGTTTGCCGCCGGAGAAATTCGCGGCAGCGATGAAAAACAACGGCAGTAATTCCCCCACGCTGGACATGAAACTGCCGATGATGATGGAAGGAAATTTCGAGCCGCACTTTTCGGTGAAGCACATGTTGAAGGACGTGGTGATCGCGACGCGGCTCGCCCGGAATTTCGGGATCGAGTTCGGCGCGACCGACGCGTCCCGGCATGGCCTGACGGAAGAGATGCGGCAAGGGCGCGGCGACGCGGATTATTCTTCGTTGTTCCGTCAATATTTTCCGACAGGCGGCCCGCTGGGAGCGCCGTCGAATGGTGAAGAAGATCAGCCGCGACTTGCCGGGCTCGACGAGGCGAAAGCTGCGGAACCGGCTGCTGTGCCCGTCGCCGTGGAGACAACGGCTGAAGTTCCATCCGAGGCGAAGGCGATGGGCGAAGTGGTGCCGGCGCCGGCAGCGACGGAAACGGCCGTTGCAGCTGAGGTCGCGGGGCGCACAGATGTCGCCGCACCGCCGGCCACCGCGCCCGAGCCCACAGCCGCGCCTGCCGCTGAGGCCAAGGCCGCGGAAGTTCCCGCAGAGAAAGAAAAGGCAACCGCCGAAGCGACGCCGAAAGAAGACAGCATTCTCAAGTTCCCGGCCCCGGCGAAGGAAGAAGATGGAGAAGAACCGCGCGGTTTGTGGGGCGGCTTCTGGCGCCGGCGGACAGACGATTGAATTCATCGGTCGCATCACCGATGACAGCAGGCATCCAGTCGGGACGCCCGGTTTTTTTTGATTTATCTGCGCGGGTGAAACTGCGCGTAAAGGGCGCGGATGCCTTTCGGTTCCTGAACGGACAGATCACGAACAACCTCGCCAAGGCGACTGGAAGCGCGGCGATGCAGGCATCGATTCTCACCGCGAAGGGAAAATTGAGCGCGCACGTTTTCCTTTCGAAAGAGAACGACGAAGCTTTTCTCCTCGATGCCGAGGCTGAGCTTAGCGACGAACTGCCGGCCCGGCTTGATCGCTACGTTATCGCCGACGACGTGCAGATCGAAGACGTGACTGAGAAGTTTTCGCTTTTCCATTTTGTGAGCGAATCGCCGCCCACCCTTTCTGGTTTGACGCGAACGATCGCCGCGAGCCGATTCGGCTCTGCTGGATGGGATGTTTGGTCACTGAGCGACGCAGCGCCGAAAATCCGCCGGCAATCGGGAAATGACTTTGATTTGTGCAACGACACTTGCGCGGAGGTTCGTCGGATAGAACAGGGGATTCCGCGTTGGGGCCACGAGTTGACAGCCGAGATCATCCCGGTCGAAGCGAACCTGGAAGAATCGTCGATCGATTACGCAAAAGGGTGCTACATCGGACAGGAAGTTGTTTCACGCATGAAAATGTCCGGCCAGAGAAACAAAAGCCTGTGCGGCCTGGTCTCGCTCTCCGGGGCGGCGCTCCAACCGGGCGCACGGCTCACCAGCGAAACCGATCCGGGCAAAGATGCCGGTTGGATCACCAGCGCGAGAAAGAGCGCGCGGCTCGGGAAAGAAATCGCGCTCGGGTACGTGAAGAGAGGTTTCAACGTGGAAGGGACTCAGCTTCAGGCCGCAGGCATTCCGGTTCAGGTGACTGCGCTGCCTTTCGTTTAGTATGGCCTCCGTTACTCTTAAGAATGTCAGCGGCGGCGCGATCGAGCGCAGTCTGGATCTCAGCATTCGCGACCGGGAATTTGTAGTCCTGTGCGGAGCAAGTAGGTCCACGATTTCAACAATCCTTCGATTGATCGCGGGACTGGAAGATGTTTCGGAAGGCGACCTTGTTTTCGATGACCGACGGGTCAACGACGTGGCTCCCAAGGATCGCGATGCGGCGTTGGTAACCCACGACTACGTCCCTTATCCGCGCCTGTCGGTGTTCGAAGATCTCGCGATCGGATTGCGTCGGCGAAAGTTCGCGGACAGGGAGATAAAGAAAAGAATTGAGGCAGTCGCGACTGCGCTCGGGCTGCAGGGGCACCTTGTGGGGGATGGCTCGCAACTGACACGCGAACAACAACTTTTCGTCGGACTCGCTCGCGCGATGGTGCGTCAGCCAAAGGTTTATCTTTTCGACGAACCATTTGCCAACCTCGATCCAGCGGCCGCACGGCGCGGTCGCGCGGAGATCGTGAAGCTGCATCAACGCGGGTCCGCGACGATCGTTTACGCAACGACCGCTCCCGCGGAAGCGCTCGCTTTGGGTCAACGCACGATTGTCCTCGTCGATGGCGTCGTGCAACAGGACGCGACCGCGGAAAGCGTGTACGACACGCCCGCGAACCTCGCGGTAGCCAGATTTTTTGGGGAGCCGCCGATGAATCTCGTGACCGGCACGCTCAAGCAAGAACGTGACGGTTTGATTTTCTCCGAAGCCGGCGATGGGACCATCTCGGTGGCGCTGGCAGCGGACCGATTTGAGGGTGCGAATCACTTTGTCGGGAAAACAGTCGTGCTCGGTTTTCGCCCCGAAGATATCGAGATCGATTCTGGAGCGCCTAACGGAAGGCCGGCAACGGGCAGTTTTCGTGCGTTGGTAGAGGGCGTCGAGCCAAAGGGATCAGGGTCCGACCTTTCTCTGCAAACTGGTGCCCACGTGCTAATTGCGCATAGTCCCCGCTGGGACGAGTCGACGGCGGGCGGTCACCGGCTGCAGTTTAGGATTGCCACGGAGAAGGCACACCTCTTCGACCCGGAAAGCGGCCGTCGGGTTACGCAGCAACCGTAAATTGTTTTGTTCCTGAAGTTTGCGGAATTTGTTGTTGCCTTTCCAAGATCACCGCGGGTAATCTCCGCCGATCTACCGAGGAGCCCCGCAGTGAACCAACAATTACTTGCCGAAATCGGCCGCACTCAGCGGCTCGAAATTCTTAACACCCTTAAGCGCACTAAGGGTCTATCCGTCAACGAACTCGTCGCGCGCATGAAGATGAGTTACATGGGCATCAAGCAACATTGCTTGACGCTCGAGCGCGATGGTTATCTCGACACTTGGCGACGCCCGCAAAAAATGGGTCGCCCGGAAATGGTTTATCGTTTGACTCGCCGCACCCACGATCTCTTTCCGTGCGACAGCAACGACTTCACTCTCGAGCTCCTGAAATCGATTAACGAAGTGTATGGCCCCAACGGTCCGGAGAAAATGTTGTTCAGCGTTTTCGAACGCAAGACTGCCGGGTTGAAGGCGAAGATCAAAGGGGACACTGTGATCGACCGTGCGAAGTGGCTTGCTTCGCAGCGAGAAAAAGAGGGTTACATGTCGCAATTCGTCGCCGAGGAAAAGGAAGGCGGCCCGCAGATTCTCGAATGCCATTCACCGATCATGAACTTGCTCGATGAATATCCGATCATCGCCCGCTTCGAGAAAGACATGTTCGAAGGCGTGCTTGGAACCGAAGTTCGCCGGGAAGAGACGCGCGCCTCGGGACTGTACGAGTGCGCTTTTTATTTCGCGATCTGAGCTCGTAGGCTCTTATTCCTGCTCCTGATCATGATCGTGCTCATGATCTCTTGAGCGGCGATCTTTTGCTCACAAGATCAGGATTATGATCACGAGCACGCGCGTGATCGTCGAAGAACGACAATTCCGCTTTCGCCCGCGGCGAATATCAGTTGATTGATGGCCCATGCTTCGGGCCTTTCCCACCGCCGTCATAGAAAATTTGCAGCCGCTCGTGGATGGCGGCCGCTACATGGTCAAGCGCGTCGTCGGTGACGACCTCGCGGTGGAAGCGGACGTTTTTAAGGACGGCCACGACGTTGTCGCCGCGGCTTTGAAATGGCGAAAACTGGGGGAAACGCACTGGCATGAGACCCCGATGGTCCACATCGATAACGATCGCTGGCGCGGCGTCTGCACACTTTACGAAAACGCGATCTACGAATACACCGTCGAAGCCTGGACCGACACGTTTAGCGGGTGGCAACACGAGTTCGCGACGAAGTTCGAGGCCGGCATCGCGAATCTCTCCAGTGAAACGCTGGAAGGCGCTGCCTTGCTCGATGAAGCGGCGGAGCGCGCTGAAAATTTTACTGACGCCGAGCGGCTCCGCGAACTGGCGAACGCGATGCGCGAAGGCAAACCCGCGGACGTAAACGAGATTGCGCATTCCGGAGAACTTGAAGTCCTGATGGCGACCTATCCCGATCGCGGCGGCTCGACACAGTACGGTCCCGCGCCGCGTGTGATCGTCGACCGAAAAGAAGCGCGCACCGCGGCTTGGTACGAATTCTTTCCACGCTCCGCGGAAGGTTTGCCCGACCGGGGCTCGCGGTTCCGCGATTGTCTTCCTCGAGTCGATTACGCAAAGGCGATGGGGTTCGACGTGATCTACTTTCCGCCGATCCATCCGATCGGTCACACCAACCGCAAGGGTCGCAACAATTCAGTCACCTCCGAACCCGGGGAACCAGGCGTGCCGTATGCGATCGGGAGCGAAGCCGGCGGACACAAGGCGATCGAGCCTTCGCTTGGCACATTCGAAGATTTCGCCTGGCTCGAGAACGAAATTCGGAATCGCGGCATGGAGATCGCGCTCGATTTTGCGATCAACTGTTCGCCGGACCATCCCTACGTGCGCGAACATCCGGAATGGTTCTACAAGCGACCGGACGGCACGATTAAGTACGCCGAAAATCCGCCGAAGAAATACGAAGACATTTATCCGCTGAATTTCCGCTGCGAAAACTGGCGAGAACTCTGGGAAGAGATGAAGAGCATCATCCTTTTCTGGGCCGCGCGCGGAGTCCGTATTTTTCGGGTCGACAATCCCCACACGAAGCCGGTCGCGTTCTGGGAATATCTCATTACCGGCGTGCGCGCCCGGTACCCCGACACCATCTTTCTCTCCGAAGCGTTCACGAAACCGAAAATGATGAAGGCGCTGGCGAAGGCGGGTTTCAACCAGAGCTACACTTATTTCACGTGGCGAACGACGGCGCCGGAGCTCACCGAATATTTTTCCGAGCTCACGCAAACCGACATGCGCGAATATTTTCGCGGCAATCTCTGGCCGAATACGCCGGACATTCTTCCGCGCCATTTGCAGGAAGGTGGCCGGTCCGCCTTCATCATTCGCGCGGTCCTGGCGGCCACTCTCTCCAGCGTCTACGGCATCTACAGCGGATTTGAGCTGTGCGAAAACGCCGCGTTACCCGGCCGCGAGGAGTATCTCGATTCGGAGAAATACCAGTTCAAGGAACGGGATTGGGACATGCCGGGAAACATCAAGGCCTGGATCGCGCGCGTGAACCAGATCCGACGGGAGAATCGCGCCCTGCACTTCTACGATAACCTACGGTTCTACCCGGCCGATAATCCTTCGATCCTTTGCTACGGCAAGATGACCGAAGCCCGCGATAACATCATCATCGTCGTCGTTAATCTCGACCCGACCCGGCTGCAGCATTCCTACGTTCACATTCCGCTCAGCGATTTTGGACGGATGGATTCCGACGTCTACCAGGTTCACGATCTCCTGACCGACGCCCGTTATCTCTGGCGCGGCGACCGAAATTACGTCGAGCTAAATCCGGCCTTCCAGCCCGCCCATATTTTTCGCGTCCGCCGTTGGCTCACTGCGGAGAAGTTTGTTTGAACCTGTAGCGGCGGTCTTATGACCGCCGAAATCTTTTCAGGTTCGTCCCGTCGGCGGTCATAGACCGCCGCTCCAGTGAAGTTTGTTTGAACAACCAGGCAGCGGAGGCCGTCTGTCGTTCGACGGTCATTTGCAACTCTTAACCTCGCTGGCTATCGTTACGGCACTTTCGGAATGAATAATTTCTCGCTGTTTGCGGGCGCATTGCCGTTCCTGGCCCAGACGCCGGCGCCTCCCGATTTGCCCAAAACGAAAACCGTCTTGGAAACGCTCATCGCTGCCGGCCCCGTGATGGGCGCGCTTCTGGCGCTCTCAATCGTTTTTGTGATGCTTGTCATCACCTATTTGCTGACAATTCGCCGCGGCTCGGTGGTCTCGAGCGGTTTCATGGCCACGGCGGACGCGCTTCTGCGAAAACGTGACTACCTGGGACTGCTCGCAGTTTCCAATCGTCACGGCGAAGCGATCGCGCGAGTCGTGCAGAAGGTTCTCGATTTCACGACAAAGAACCCAAGCGCCGAGTTCGCGCAGGTTCGAGAAATCGCTGAGACGGAAGGAACACGCGTGACTTCGAACCTGAACAACCGCGTTATTTATCTCGCCGATATCGGCGTGATCGCGCCGATGCTCGGACTCCTTGGGACGGTCTTCGGCATCATCCGATCGTTTGGCGCGCTCGGCGGCGACTTGGGAGGACAACGTTACGCGCTACTTTCCAGCGGCGTGAGCCAGGCGTTGATCAACACGGCTGCTGGTCTTGCCGTTGGAATTCCGGCGATGATTTTCTACGCCTATTTTCGCGGACGAGTGAATCGGATTATTTCGGAGCTGGAATCAGCCGTCACCCACATTCTGGCTCTCCTCTCCCTGCAGTATAACAAGCGTGCCCCGGAGCGCGCGCCCGTCCTGCTCGAAGACGAGTTCTAATGAATCTCAGAAAACGGGCGGCTCCGCAGCATCCGGGCATTCAGCTCGCCCCGCTCGTGGACGTGTTGCTTCTGCTGCTGATTTTTTTCCTGCTGACCTTTAACGCGGCCCGGAGCGAGAACGAGCTCGACGTCAAAGTGCCGAAGGCTTCGTCGGCCAAAGAGAAAACCGCGACGATGGGCGACGTCGTCGTTAATGTGAAGGCGGACGGGAACGTGGTGGTAAATCGGAGGACGCTGAGTACTGCAGAGCTGAGCGAGATGATGAAAAATCTTGTCCAACTTTATCCGGACCAGGCTGTAGTTATTCGCGGCGATGAGGCGGGCGCTTACAAAAACATCGTCGGCGTCCTGAATATTTGCAGCGAAGCAGGCGTGACGAACGTCGCCTTCGCCACGGCAAAATGAAAACGCGGCGAGGCGTTGTTTGCCTCGTGTACGCGGCGCTGATTTTCGGAGCGACGCCGTTTGCCCTCGCGCAACAAAGAACGCCGGAGGTTCGTCGGGCGCAGCCGGTTGACGAGCCGCCCACACCGAAAGCGGTTCCGTTCGATACCCCAACGCCGGCAGCGAAGCCTCGACGGAGTCCGCCGGAACCGAGTACCGCGCCGAAACCGGACAAGGACGATAATTCGGATTCATCCGCAACTGAGTCGGAAGGTTCCGATCGGCGCCAGCTCGATTACGCGAACGGGCTTTTCTCAAGAAAGCTTTTCGATCTCGCGGCGCCTGAGTACGAAAAATTTCTTGGGCAATATCCTGGCGCACCGGGCCGCGCCAGCGCGTATTTTTATCTGGCCGAATGTTACCGGGCCCTGAACCGGACGGGCGCGGCGCGAACAAGTTTCCAAAGCGTCCTCGACAACTACGGCGACAGCGAATTTGCAGGCCCGGCCGCGTACGGCGTGGCGGAGATTCTCTTCACGCTGAAGGATTATAACGGCGCGCTTCCGCTTTTTCATAAGGCCGCGGCGAAATCGAAGGAGCCGGCGCTCGCCCTTTCCGCGCGCTACTTCGAAGCACGCTGCCTCGAGAATGTTGATCGCAAAGACGAAGCGCAGAATCTTTATCAGCAGGTCGCCGAAACGAAGAACCCGAATCCTTATCGTGAAGACGCCCGGATGGCCGCTGGGACAATCGCATTGGCCCGCGGTCGAAAGCAGGACGCTTTCCGTAATTATGAAGCGCTCGCCAACGAGACCCAGAAGCCGGCTTTGAAAGCCGAAGCCACGGTCCGCGCGGGCATGGTGGCCATCGAGCTTCAGCAAACCGAAAAGGGCAAGACGGACAAAGCGATGGCGGAAAAGGCGCTCAGTTTATTGCAGAAAGGTCGATCGCTCCCCGAAGCAGGCAAGTGGCGCGCGATTGCCCAAGTCGGACTGTTACGGCTGCAATATCAGTCGGGCGCCTACGATAAGGTCGTCGCCGAATATAAGCGCGGCGAGAAAGAGATCCCCGACGAAGTGCGCGCCGAAATGATGTTGATCGTCGGCAACAGCCAGCGGCAGCTCGGCCACACGAAGGAAGCGGACGAGATTTACCGGCAGATCATCGACAAGTATCCGAGCAAGGAAGAAGCAAAGGATGCGCAATACCAGCGGCTGATTAATTTTTACAACACGAATGCACCGACGCTGCTCGATGAAATCGATGCGTATGTCGCTTCGAATCCGGCGCCGGAACGCGCCGACCAGGCAAAGCTCCTCAAGGCCGAACATTTTTATAAGGAACAAAAGTTTGCGGACGCGGCGCCGATTTATGCCGAGCTGCGCGCGTCTCATCTCTCGCCGAAGTTGCGGGCCGAAGCCGGCTACAAACTCGGCTGGTGTTATGTGCAACTGAAGGACGGCGCGAACCTCATCGACGCCTTCGAGTATTTCATCAAAGCGTTCCCCGACAGTCCGCAAATGCCCTCGGCGCTGACTCAGCGCGCCATCGCCAACCAGGCGAACAAGAATTACGACGCCGCTCTCGACGATTTAAACCTGCTCCTCACGAAATATCCGGCGGCGCGTGAGCGTGAAGCGGCCCTCCAGCAGAAGGCACTGATCCTCGGCCAGAAGGACGACGCGAAAGGAATGTCCGACGCGTTCCGGCAGTTGCTGAAGGAGTTTCCGAAAAGCTCGGTCGCCGCGCAGGCGAATTATTACATCGGCAAAGCCGCCTTCGAAGCGAAAGATTACCACGGCGCACTTGCCCCGCTCGATGCCGCGCGGCAGCTCAACAAAGACCAGTATTACAACCTCGCGACCGTCCGGATCGTCTCCTGCTTTTTTTATCTGAAAGACCGGCCGGCCCTGACGCGCGAAGTCGATGCATTTGTCGCCAACAGTCCCGATGCCCGGATTCCGGCGGAAATTCTGGAGTGGCTCGGGCTCGATTACTACAACGAGAAGAACTTCGCGGCCGCGGCGAAATATTTGACGCTTCTCGGTAAGACCGAAAATCTGGGCACCGTGAAACCGGATTTCTGGTTTTACCTGGCCGACGCGCAAACCAAGCAGAAAGATTTTGCCGGTGCTGAGGCCGCTTACGAAAAGTATCTCCAGGTCGCGACGGATCCGGCGGCGAAGGCGAAGACACTGTTGGCGCTCGGGGCCGCGAAAATTTCTTCGCATAAGCCGGACGAGGCCCAGAAGATCGCCGAAGAAATCATGAGCCTTCAACCGGAAGGCAAGGTGAATGCGGAAGCCAGACTGCTGGCCGGCGACGTGCAGGTCGAGCGCCAGAATTTCGAAGAGGCGGGCAAAGCGTTCATGGGCGTGGCGTTGCTTTACGATGATCCCGCGATCACGCCGCGCGCCCTCCAAAAGGCTGCGTTCGCCTACCAGAAAGCCGGAAAGAAAGAAGAAGCCGATCGCGTCGCGAAACAGCTTCGCGAAAAATACCCCGACTTCGCCGGCGGTTAGATCGCGGAGGGACGTGCTTCTGCGCGTCCCCTCTTGTTTGTTTGCTGCCGGTTTAGGCAATTCGCCGGGCGCAGAAGCGCGTCCCTCCGTACGCTTGCGCATTGTCATCGTGTCGGCCTTTTTGCTTGGATGGCGCGATGGAAAAGCTTCGCCCTTGTATCGCAGAATTCATCGGAACGTTCGCGCTCATTTTTGTCGGCATCGGCGCGATCAAAACGGCGGGACACGACACGCTCGCCGTCGCCCTCGCCCACGGCCTGACGATCGCGGCTTTTGTTTCCGCCACGATGCACATCTCTGGCGGGCAATTGAACCCAGCGGTGACGTTTGGTCTGGTTTGCGGCGGACATATGACAATCGCTGATGCCGTCCGTTACTGGATTGCGCAACTGTTGGGTGGCATCACCGCAGCGGTCATCTTGCTCGGGATATACGACCGCGATGTGATTGTGAACGGAACGCCGCAACTGGCCGCGCCGTTAACGCCGGCGCAAGGAATTCTGGTGGAAGCGATCCTCACCTTCTTCCTGGTTTTCGTCGTGCACGGGACGGGCGTGGATGAACGTGGTCGGCGTGTCGCTGGTCTCGCCATCGGATCGACGGTCACGCTCGATATTCTCTTTGGCGGACCGCTGACCGGTGCGGCGATGAATCCGGCGCGCGTTTTCGGTCCAGCTGTCGCGGCCATGTTTTGGAAAGACCATCTCGTTTATTGGATTGGTCCGCTTCTGGGCGGCGGGGCTGCGGGTTTGGTTTACCGCCTTTTCATCGAGCGAAAGCCAGCGGTAGCGCCGACAGTTAGTTGATCGCCAGGACTTCGATCGGGAGAGCGGCGAGAAATTCGCCTGCGTCCTCAATCTCGAGGACCGGCTCGGCCAGATGAGCCGCGAGAAAACTGGCATCCGGGGTGGGGGCAATCCCAGCCTGCGCCACGATTTCAGCGTCCGCCAATCCAGCAACAGCCGTCAAAACTTTCGCCGATAGATTTCTCGTGTCGGTAAATTCCACGGTTGAAATTCCCGGCCCGGTCGCTTCGACATAGGGCGAAAGGGTTCCGGCAAAATGAAGAAGAATTTCCTGCAGCAGTCTTTCCTGCGGCTGGTTCCGGACCTTGATCACCAGTTCGAGCGAGCGCGCCAAGCCCTGGCTCGGCGTCATCCCACGATGAACGCCGAGTTCTGCCGCGGTCGCGTTCAGTTGCACAATTACGGCCTTTTTTTCCTGATCGTCGATTAACGCGACCGGCTTGCCGGATAAGGGTTGATGCCGCATCGCGGCCTGCAAAAAAAAGTCCGGCAGATAAATGGTGGCGAACATCAGCCAGCCCTCGCGATGATTTCTCTGGCGCCGTGAATGCGATTCACGCGGATTTTCAAGCGACTGGTTGAACGTGTCTGATCGAGGTCGGACAAACGCCACGCATTATCGAGCGACAATTTTAATTGCGCGCTGCTGATGATGCTTTGCCGGGTAAGGACGAGGAAAGCTGCGGGCGCGGCTTCGACGAGCCGTTGCAATCGATACCAATTGCTTTGCGGAATTTTCCGAAGTTCTTCCGGCGCATTGAGGACCAGGTCGAGAACAACCAGCGGGAAATTGCCATCGCGCAAAAGAAAATCCGCCGCCTTCACTGCGTCTGCGGCCGCCGTACAGCGGATCCAGAGAAGATTGCGCAGGGTGGCGGGGGTGGCCGTCTGCGGATCGAACGAATCGCGTCCATCGACCAGGGCGAGGAAAAACGCGTGACGATGCGCTTCCAGTAAAAGCGTGTGTGTTAAAAGTGCGCTGCCGGCGCTGAGATTCGGGCTGGTCAGTTCCGTGATCGCACTTTTCGGCAAGCCGCCTCCAATCGCGTCATCGATCACGGGCACTCCCGTGGATAACCGGTGGTTGGCTGTGGCGCAGCTTTGAGGGAACCGTTCCGCCAAGAGCTCGCGTAGATGAATGATCTTGTCGCTCGCCGCCATGTCCGAGACTGGCATAGCCGTTAAATATGTTCAAGTGAACACTATGTCATGTTGAGTGAAGCGAAACATCTCTGACTATTTCCGCGTTGCAGCCGCCCAGAAATGTTCAGAGATCCCTCGCTGCGCTCAGGATGACAGCCAGACGCGCTTAGGAAACCTAACTGCGTTTTCGCCGCGCCGCTGGCATCTGCTTGCGCACCAGCGAAACCATCACGCCTTGGATCCGAAGTTCGCGCGCCGGAACGAGATTCGGGTACAGCGGATTCTCGGCTTTCAGATAAGGCCGCCCGTGTTCCGTCACATAGCGCTTTAACGTCGTCTCACCGTCTATCAACGCCGCCACGATATCGCCGTTCTGGACATCTTTCCGGTCCTCCAGGATCACGATATCGCCATCCACGATATGAGCGTCGATCATCGAATCGCCTTGGACGCGCAACGCGAAGGTCTTCCCATTCTTGGAAGCGTTCACCGAACGCATATCGAGCGAAACATGTCCTTCAATGGTCTGCTCGGTAAGCGTCGCCATCCCGGCCGGGATTTGCCCGTAAATCGGAACGTCCGCGATCCGGACTTTTTGGATCGGCGTGATCAGCGCTCGAGCTTTGCGAGCGTGTCGGTCGAGAAAACCTTTCCGCTCCAAGGTTGCGAGATATTGCATGACCGAGGTCTGGCTCGCGAAGCCGAAGTGGTGCTGAATCTCACGCGTACTGGGCGTGATCCCTTTTTCGCGTTGCTCGGACTGGATGAATTCCAAGACGTCTCGCTGCCGCTCGGTCAACATGTCGTTAGGATGAATGAAAATCCCAGGACCGCAAGTTCAAATGAACACAATGCCTTGTAGCGGCGGTCTATGACCGCCGAGATCGCTGCAGATAAACCGTTTCGGCGGTCATAGACCGCCGCTACAGGGAGAGCTGAAATGCCAATTCGTTGAGCTGCTCCGTCCAGCGCCCCAGATAAGCGAACCTCGAATGAAGATCTGAGATCTGATTGAGCTGAGCGGGCTCGATATTTTTCAGCTCGCGAGTTGCGGTGTCGGTGAGATCGCGAAGTTCGCGTCGCAAATTTTCGATCGCCTGCTGAGCCTCGAGCAAACGCGATTTCAGGAGTGAGCGTTCCAACGCACTCGACCGACCGCGCATTAGTTCCAGCAGAACTTTTGTCTTCTGATTGCATTCGCCAATTCGAAGAAACAATTCCTGGAGTTCACTTGGAACCGGCTCGGCTATCCGAGATGGCGGTGAACCTTGCAGCTCCAAAAGGTGTTGCAGTCGTTTTTTCGGATCCTGCAACACTTGATGCGCTTCGTTTAGTTCAGCGAAGGCGTTGCTGGAAGAGAATGGGCTCGCGTCCGGATGGTGTTCGAGGGTTTTGCGGCGGAAAACTTCCTTCAATGCTTCAGGGTCCAGCCACGGCGCGCGTGGTTGTTCGAGCAACGCAAAGTAATCGGTCATGCAGCGAAGCTCTCGCCGCAGGAACAATGGGCCACCGCGTTCGGATTCGTGACCTTGAATCCGCCCTTCTGGAGATCGTCGCTGTAATCGAGCAGCGATCCGCTGACGAAGAGCGCGCTCTTGGGATCGACCACCACGCGCACATTCGACGACTCCACCATGATGTCGCGATTTGCAGGCCCATCGACCAAATCCATTTTATATTGCAACCCGGAGCAACCGCCACCGATTACCGCCACCCGCAACGCCCCCGTGGAACGCCCCTGTTTCTCCAGGAGCAAATTCAGTTTGCGGGACGCATCTTCGGTGACCTTGATGAGTCGCTCATTGCCGATCTTGTAATTGATCGGCGCCGCAGAAATCGGTGAATCGGGCACGAGGCAAGTTTAGTTCCGAGTGCGGTGCCGGCAAGGGGAACGCCTCAAAGAGTCAGAGCCGGGTGTTCATCGCGAAGCGAACGAGCCCCGCAACATTGCGAGCGCCGGTCTTGGTCATCAGGTTTGCACGATGAGTTTCTACCGTTGGGATGCTGATAAAAAGTCGAGCTGCGATCTCCTTCGTGGTCATGCCCTCGGCAATCAACTTCAGGATCTCTCGTTCCCGCGGAGTAAGCTCGAGGCCCGGCTTGCCGGCGTTCTCTCGAAGAGGAGCGCCTCCGGAGCAGAAGTAACGCTGCCCTCGGCTCACGCGATCGACCGCGAGAAGAAAGTCGTCCCAAGTATTTGTTTTTTCGACGAAGCCGTCCGCTCCGCAACGATCAGCTTCGCTAATCCAATCCTCTGTCGGAAAGGCCGTGCACAATAAGATTCGGGTCGCCGGTGAGGTGCGACGAATATCCGGCACGGCGGCCACGCCGGTTTGGTCTGGCAACTTGATGTCGAGAACGAGAAGGTCCGGCTTCAAACGACGACAAACCGAGATTGCCTCCGCGGCAGTGCCAACCGCGGCGACGACATCGTAGGCCTTGTCGCTTCGCCTTAACTCGCGCGCGATCAAATCGCGCATGAAAGCGTGATCGTCGACGACCGCGACGCGCTGGCGGTTCTCGAGCGTATTCGGTGGAGGAACTACCTGGAGCATCGGTTTCATGGTTTACCATGAGCGTTCTTGGACAGCGCTGCGCTGACTGGGCAGGATTGAGAGCTAGGACAGATACCTAGAGTTCGAACCTCAGGAGGCTTTCAGATGCCTCGAATTGAAAGTCGGCCGAGATAAAAAATCAGTGTTTTCCACGACTAGACGGCGCTCGGGTAATTATCGCACCATCATTCAAGTCCCATTTCATTTCCCGGAACCTGCAACCCGATTCTCTTATGAGCTCAACTACACCACTGTTTCGTCGCGCCCTTGGGCCAATCACAATGCTGGCAATGCTCGCCGCCGTCCCGAAAACGGGGGCTGTCGATGCGCTTCTGTTGCAGGACACTTTTGTTGATAATCTGGCGAGCGGCAAACCCGCGCCGAACGCGACAAATTTCGGAACCTCCGCGGACCTCAGAATCCTGAAAGCGGCTGGCCGCACCGAGCGCGTATTTCTAAAATTTACTTTGGCGGCCTTGCCGCCGGGCACCGCCGCCACAGATGTTGCTCAGGCGCGGTTGCGTCTCTGGGTAAACAGCACTTCCGGGTTGTTCGGTCCAATAACGATGACCCCGGTGACCAGTGCGTGGGATGAGCTCGTGCTCAAGGACAATACGAGCGGCAGCATCGGATTTGGGCTACCGAAGATTTCCGAGTTGCCGGTCAGTTCCAGCAATAATTTTATCAGCATCGATGTGACCGATTGGGTAAAGGCCTGGATCGATGGATCGTTGCCTAACGAGGGGTTCATGATCGAGGCGGCCGCGTCCGCCACGACATTGGCGATTGCCTTCGACAGCAAGGAATCCGCCCTTACGAGTCACGAGCCGCGCCTCGAGATCGTGTTAAAGGGCCCGGCCGGACCACAGGGGCCAGCGGGTCCGCAAGGGCCGCAAGGCTTGACCGGCGCTAATGGTGCGGCCGGGGCGGTCGGCGCAACCGGGCCCGCCGGTGCTACTGGACCGCAAGGCCCCGCCGGAGTCCCTGGCGCGCAAGGTCCGGCAGGTCCGATTGGCCTGACTGGGGCGCAAGGATCTGCTGGTGTTCCGGGCGCTGATGGTGCTGCTGGCCCCGCGGGCCCCCAGGGTGTCCAAGGTCCTCCAGGATCGTGGCCCACCCGTCTCGAACCTCAAGGCGACTTGTCCATGGGAGAATTTACCCAGGGACCGACTCCCTAGTCTGAGCGTCTGGCTCTTTTTCATCGCGTGAAACCTGCCGCGCCTGATCGCCGCAACGGAGTTACTCCGCTCCGTGTTCTAATTGCGCTTCTGTTGTGCGCAGTGCTCCCTCTGCTGGCGTTTGCCACCGCTCCCGCGTGGTGGGCGCAGCGGGGCGTCACCGTGCCGACCTCATCGACGGATGATTACGCGCCCGCCAATCACGGCCAGCTCAAGAACATCGCTAAAGCCGCGGTCGCGGAAATGGACGTGAAGCTTCCCGGTGGGGCCGGCGACGAACTGCACAATCTGGTAAATGGCTGGTCTGCCCCCTCGGTGCAGACGAACGATTTTGCACCGTTGAATATCGGGCAACTGAAGAACGTCGTTAGACCGTTTTACGATCGCCTTATCGCCGCTGGTCTCGCAAACGTTTATCCCTGGGCCGGCAGCACTGCTCCCGTCGGCGACTTCGCCATTGCGAACATCGGGCAAGTGAAAAGCATGTTTAGCTTTCAGCTTCCAACGTCCGATGTGGACGGCAACGGTTTGCCGGACGCGTGGAAACAACAATACTTCGGGAGAAGTGGCGTAGATCCGGCCGCTGATGCCGACGGCGATGGTCTGACGAATCTGCAGGAATATCAAAACGGCTCAGACCCGACGGATTACTACAACGGCAACCTGTCGACTTTATCTATTTACAGCGGGGGAGATCAAAGCACGATCCCCGGCAACTTCCTGGCTCTGCCTGTTTCGGTGCGTGTGAATGCAAGCGGTAGCTACAATGCGCCACTCACTTTTACGGTGATGCAAGGACCGGCCTTGCTCGCCCCGGATAATAGCGGCAGCTCCACTCCAGCTACGACGATAAACGTTCGCTCAACATCCATCGTCGCAGATGAAAACGGCAACCAAACCTATGTAGCGAATGTTTATGTTTATCTGCCAGCGACGGCGGCCGCGGTGAGCACTATTCAAGCTACTGCCACAACCGCCTCCCAAACCGTCTCGGTCAGCACCACCGCCGGCCTGCTCGACCCGGCAACGCTGTCGCCGCCCACAAACTTTGTGGCTACAGCTTTATCCTCAACCTCGGTGTCGTTCTCGTGGACTGCTTCGAACCCCGCCGTGCCCACCACCTTGCAGATGAGTGTAGACGGAGGCGCCCACTGGTACACAATCGGAGTAGTCGGTCCCGGAATTCAATCAGCCACGGTGACAGGCCTCGATTCGGGTATGACTGCGACCTTTCGTGCTTACAGCGGTGGAATTTATCCGGCAGGCGGCAGCAGTACTCTTCCAGCGCCCTCGCTAAATGAGCTTCCCCCGCCACTCCCGCCATCACCCGCCACGTCGCCCGCGGCCGTGGAGTTTTTGGGTTCCCCAATTATTATGGGCGAGCAACCAGCATTTCACGATTTCAAGAAAGGGCATGGCGGGTTTTTGGAACGGAATACTATCTTCCTGAAGGAAACGATAGTTCTGACTACGCAAGCAAAGGACAATGGCGGAAACTGGGTTTTTTGGGGCGACACGACGACCGTCAGCACCTGGGACCCAGTTACTGGTATCAAAACGACCCAACAACCGCAGGTGACGGGGAACGGTGGATTGGAGGACGGATTGGCCGGCGGCTTCGTCGTTGGCTCAAATACGTTACGAGTCATTAACCAAGGAAACGGTCTAAATGGGGTTAAGTCGACCTATACCGACACGCTTTCCGATCCCTACACAACGGAGATGCTCGTATCTTACGTAGAGTCGCGCGTGCCTCCCTTCCAAGGACACTTTAGTGCCGGAGGAGATTGGGCATATCTCTATTTGGACCCTAACGGCATGGCATATGATGTCTACAAGCTTCAATACAAGTGGCACGTTAATCCCGATCTGACCCGGGCCGTCGTCTGGGATGAAGTTTTCACGCCGTTCGACGCGAATGGAAATTGGAACCCTGGGCCCAACGACGAAAACATCATCCATACTATCAGGACGTGGGAGCCAGGAACTGCGAAAGACAGTCCAGTTTACACTATTGATCCGACCCAGCTGAACGGAAAACAGAATGGCTATTATGAAGTGGATCAAATCCCGGCCGAGCTCATGGTTGACGGGAACCGGGACGGCGAAATGTCATTCGACAACCCGAGCGTGCACGATCAGGACGGCACGACCGCAGAAAAACCTTATCAGTTTTGGATCAATAATGACATGGACGCGGATGAGCAGGATTTCCCTCCAAGTCCTGCCGACTATGTTTTGAATACGTTGATGAATCGAAGAGGGTTGGAAGACTTCACGCGCCTATGGATTAACCTGAAAGGACTTACCCACATGGTAAAGACAGGAGGTGTCCAATTGGAGCTTGAGTGGAAACCATCTGGCAGCGATGACTGGTCATCCCAGGATCATCCGGGAATCAAAATCTTCAAAGCGGTCGAAGCCGATGGCGGCCGCAGATATGTCGAAGAAGACGCCGTCGCCGATCAGCAATTGGCCCTCCCCTATCGTCTTGCTTTGGTAGAAGTCGGCCGAGATACGGGAAAAATCACTCTCCCACTCTCGGCCGAGACGTTGACTGCGCTTTCCGAGAACGCCCCCAATCTTTATTTTATCTTCGAGGGCGTCTCCGCAGGGAAGGGCCGCCTGGTGTTAAACCTCATCAAAAACGGACAGAAGATCGGCGAGTATCCTCCGCTCTATCTCGACATTCGCGACATCAAAAACATGTACGAGCGATGGACTGTTGATCCGGTGGCCAACGTTCCTGTAGAAGGAGCTAATCCGCTCCAAATCGCAACGATTTCTACGCGCGATTTGCCGGCTGGGCAGTCCGCCGGCTTTACTTACAATGTCCAGGGGCCGGAGCGAAAAACTTACATAGTGTTTGCGCACGGCTGGAACCTCGCTCCGACGGACAAGGATAATTTTGCGGAAACATCCTACAAGCGGCTGTGGTGGCAGGGGTACACTGGTCGTTTTGCCGCATTTCAATGGCCGACCACCTGGGGTTTCGATGGAATTGTTGATGTTTCCCGGCCCAGAGGCTTCGATGAGGGTGAGTTTATTGCCTGGCGCTCGGCGCCGGCGCTAACCGACCTTTTGGGTCGCCTTAACGGGCAATGCCCGGGGCAGGTTTACCTTATGGCGCATAGCCATGGCAATGTTGTGGCCGGAGAGGCGTTGCGATTACTTGGGCGTGGCAGAAAAAGCATTAATACTTATGCCGCATGTCAGGCGGCCGTGGCCGCTGAGACCTATGACCCTGGAACACTCACGACCTTTCCCTTAAGTTTTCCGTTTGGTACAGGTCCGACTACCCCCGATATTTATCCGAATTGGTTGACGCCCAACCGGGCCGGAGTTGCGAGGAAGGAAAACTTCTTTAATCTCAATGACTGGGCGTTATCGAGTCCCTGGGAACTGGATCAGGAACTCAAACCTGATAGTTCAGTGTTTGGATATAGTTATGGTTGGTACTCTGGGGCTGGCAACGACCGATTTTGGCGGTCTTCGCTCCTGGAGACTACTTATATTTATCTGGGCGATCAGACGAATCCGAGGGATCGATACGAAATCATGTCTTTTGCAGCGGAGGCGCAGTCGCGAGCACTTGGGCGCGTTTCGGGGAACCTTGTTGGCTTCGATAGTAGCCGTGATATGCCCGCGGACGACATGTGGGGTGACGATCCGCACCATAATGAGTTCCGGGACCGCGCATGGCATAGTGGGGAATTCTATTTCAGCAACATGCAGGTAAGGAATTTCTGGGATCAGCTCCTCCGAACCTATAAGCTTAAGGCTCTGCAGTGAGAACACGATATTTCGTGTTGATTGCGGCGGTGGTGTTAGTCCTAGTCTTTTGTTGGTTGCGTTTCCGGCGTACCGAGAGTTCTGAGACTGCAAAGACGGCGGCCCCCGCTCCCTCGCTTTCGCCAGCTCAGACACGAGTCGTTGGCGGGACACCTTCCGCGCCTTTGCCGATCGCTACACCCGGCCAGCACAGTAAAGAGGAACGAATGACCGAGATCCTCACGACGACGAGTCAACAGCCAATCACGTTTTATGGGAAGGTCATTGATCAACATGGTGATCCCGTGGTCGGTGCCGAGGTTCGAGGCAATGTCTCGATTTCGCAGGCTTGGATGGATCAAAAATGGGACGAGCATTTTACGACGACGGATGGATCTGGTCTCTTTCAATTCGCCGGTTTACGCGGTCAAGAACTCGTAGTGTCCCCAAAGAAAGATGGCTACGAATACAAGAGTAACAATGCGGTCTTTGCGTATTCGAGCTTAACTCCAGATAAAGAGCGGCACCGGCCGGACCCAGCCGCTCCTGTAGTTTTTAAGATGTGGAAACAGCAGGGGGCCGAACCTTTGATCACCGGGAACAAATTTTTTGGCATTACGCCCAATGGAACTCCATTCACGATCGATCTGAAGAATGGTCGCAAGAACGAAGGACGCCAGACGGAAGGGGATTTTGTTGTAAGTATCAAGCAACCCCCACAGATCACTGACGGAAGTAGATTTGATTGGTCTTTTACCATCGACGCGATAGACGGCGGTCTCCTAGAGGTTACTGATACGCAATACCCCAATGAGGCGCCGGCTGCCGGGTATCAACTCCAGATATCCCAAGAATTGCGCGCATCCGATCCTGAATGGCGTGACGTTGTTCGCAAAACGCTCTTTGTGAAGTCACGAAATGGAAACCAGTTTGCCCGCGCCAGTGTTGAAATTCGCGCAAATTATCAGGGGGCGGCAGCTTTTTCGGTTCACTATTTCGTGAACCCGAGCCCGGGCTCGCGGAATTTGGAATACGATCCAAGCAAGCAGGCAGCGGCGCGCTAGTATTACGCAGCGGAGCACGGTTCGCGTCTAACGCGCACGGAGCACGAACAGGGAAATAAGGTTCAGTCTTAGAACTTCGGCATTTCGGCCCGCTAGGCTTTCGGCTGGTTGCTCCACCGCTAGACGCGATTCACGTATAGCGGCCTTCTCCCCTGGGGTTAGGTCGTAGGATATACAACCGCTTCCAATAAGCTCGCCGTATGGGCGCGCGACATCTCGTCGATCTCAGCGAGAGAGGAGACGTGCTGGAATTTTTCGCGGAGGGCTTTCGCACTCGGGAAAGCTTTCGAGTACGCCATGAGGCGGGCGCGCATCGAACGGATTGCCTGGTCCTCGCGGTCGAGGCCCCATTCTTCTACAGCGAGCTGGCAGTGGCGCTGAACGAGCGCCCATTTTTCTTCAATGCTCGGTGGCGCGAGATGCTCGCCGGTGGCGAAGTAATGTTTCACCTGATTGAAAATCCAGGGCGCGCTCATGGCGGCGCGGCCGATCATGGCGCCCGCGATGTCCGTCTCGGTCCGACGCCGAATAACGTCGGCACCGCTCGTTAGGTCGCCGTTGCCGATCACGGGAATCGAGACGGCTTGCACGACTTCGCCGATGACTTTCCAATCGGCTTCGCCGGAATAACCCTGGGCGCGAGTGCGGCCGTGCACGGCGATCGCTTGAATCCCGGTGTCTTGCAGAATGTGCGCGACATGCGGGGCGTTGATCGAATTGGCGTCCCAACCGATTCGAATCTTCGCGGTGACGGGCAGCGGTGCGACGGCCCGCACGACTGCGTCGGCGACCGCGGCCAACGCCGGACAATCCTTTAGCAATGCCGAGCCGCCGTTCTTCGCCACCACCTTGTTCACCGGACAACCGAAATTCAGGTCGATGAAATCGGGCGCGACCCAGTCGACGACGTGTTTCGCCGCGTCAGCCATGTGCTCGGCGTTGCCGCCGAATAGCTGGACGCCGATCGGGCGTTCGCACTCGTCGAAATCGAGATACTCGCGCGTCCGTTCGTTCCTCCGGAACACACCTTCGGCCGAGACGAACTCCGTCACCAGGACATCCGCGCCGCGTTCCTTGCAGAATTGCCGAAAAATTTTGTCCGACACCCCGGCCATGGGGGCGAGATAAAGCGGAAAGGTGGAAAACCAGGGAAGATTGCCGGCCATGGTCGCTAACTATTCCACGAGGTGCGCCGAGACGCATCTCTGTGGAGCAACCTTGCGTCCGATCGCGTCGAGGATCCGCCCGAGAGGCAAGAGGATAACCGCGACGTAGCACACCCAAAAGGGCAAGACGAAACGCGGCAAGAGATAGGTGAGGCAGCAGGTCAGCAGAACCATCATGACGCCGGTTCCGACGAGAAGTGCGGAATGAACGACGATTGGCCCTCCTGTTCTGACGACCAAACCTATTGCGACCAATGCCGCCCAGACGACGAGCAGGTTGCGAAATCGAACGTCGAAGAGGCCAAAATAAGCGAGTCGCTCTTCGGCCGTTAAGGTTGAGTCCGCCGAATTTCCGCGGAACGTCGCCAGTTTCGCGAGCTGCGGCATTTCGTCGATCTTAGCGAGGGAGTAACGCGTACTGGCGATTGGATAAGTCGCCAAATCGCGCACGGAATAATCGAACGAAGCAATGAAGTCCGCGCGGACTGCTCTTAGGAACGGCGGGTCGAACGAACGCAGAAATAGGCTGGCGACGCGATTGGTGTAAAAGTCCAGGTGGTAAGCATGATCGGTTTTGATGCCCGATTCTTCCATGATTTGAACCGACCGGTTGAGCCAAGGCCCCGGATCCCATTCTCCCGGCGCGAGGATGCCGGCTGGCGTCGCAGCAATCATTTTCTGGACGACCGGATCGCTCGTCTGTTTTGCAAGGCGGCCCAGCAGTCCGGCCCGTTCGTTCTCATCCAGGTCTGCCAGGAAGTTCAATCGCCACACAAAAGTCGGTCCAACCATGGATCGGTCTTTGATCTTCGCGGCGCGGCACGCGTATCGGGAAAATCTTTCGGCGACCACCACGCTGAGGACTGCCATGACGAGCGACATACCGCACAACACCAGGCCACGCTGGATTGTCCGTCGCGGAAACCGGGCCTGCGTCCGATGGAGGTATCCGTGAACTGTCCCCGATAACGCGTCCAACAGAAACATCGACGGAAGCAGGACGGCGAGGACCGCATTGATCCGTCGCATTAAAACGCAGAGCGCCAGGCCCAGTCCGAACCAGAGCCATTCGCTCGTTTTGACGCGGCGACGGCGCGCGATTCGCACAATTATGCCGACGAAAAAAAGACTACTGCTTACCGATAGCGCCTCAACGCCGACACAGTGATTGAAGGTGTAGAAGGGCGCGCTCAGCGCCAGGATGACGGCGAGAATTGTCCTCGTCAGATTCGTCGCGACGATGGATCGGAGCAGAAATAGTTGCGCTCCGAGGAGGAAAACATGTTGAAGCGTGATGAGAAACAGGACGCCAGAATCCGTGAGAATCGGCGACTTGAAGAAGGCGAGCGACGGCAGACTGCCACCACCGACCCACGCTTCATAAGCGCACCCAAGGTAGAGTGGAACGCGAGCGCCAAAGCAGTAGAGCGGCGAATAAAGGAGAATGGTCGTCGGCCCGGGCGGCATCGTGACCTGGCTGTAGGCATCGCTGTCTCGCCAGAACGGATGGGTTGTCAGAAGGAGCCAGGCAGATGGCAGAGCGAGGATCAATGGCTGCAGCCATTTCAGGACTGTCTCCCGCGTTATCCGGGCCGGATTCACGACTTGAGACTATTCACGAGGCAACGCGCCGGCGACGCAATCCCTTGTTGCACCAGGCGGCTCAAATTCCTTTAGATAAGGACGTGTTGATCACACTTGGAGAATCCGACCGCGCGATCAGCGTGAACATTTCGGACTTTTGGTCCGACACGCGCGGGATTGCAATTCGCGGTTGGGTTTCGACAAAAAGCCAGCGGCCCGAAGACCTCGAGTTTTTCTGTGACGGAACGTCTGTCCCTTTAACTTCATGGCATCGCCGCGACGATATCGTCGAAAAACAGCCGCCGGGATTTCTCGGAATGGCGTGGGGATTTTGGTGCTATTTGCCGGCGAGTTCCACGCCATCGGTGACGATTCGCCGCCGTGGATCGAACGCTCGCGATGGCACAACTGTCCAGCTCAAGCGCCACCCTCCGAAAATTCCTGATGCTGAGAAACGTGAAGGCGGAAGTTTGTTCGAGGAATTCCGAACCGAAGCGAATCGCGTTCGCGGCGCGATTTTGGAAATCGGCTCACGCCAGGTGGTGAAAGGCGGGGAGTGTAAACGGAGTTTGTTTCCCGACTGCAGGTTCGTCGGATTCGACTATTACCCGGACGCGAACACAGATGTAATAGGCGATGCGCACGAGCTTTCAAAGTTCTTCGCGGCTGAGTTCGATGCAGTGTTTTCCCTGGCGGTGTTCGAACATTTTGCGATGCCGTGGGTCGTGGCGGCTGAGATTAACAAAATACTTAAAGTGGGCGGCCTGACGTTTCATTCGACCCATTTCGCATTCCCGTTGCACGAACAGCCGTGGGATTTCTGGCGCTACACCGACCAATCGCTTCGGATTCTTTTTTCGCCGCCCCTCGGGTTCGAAGTAATCGGGATCGAATTTGACACGCCGGCGCGGATGCATCCCGACACGCCGCGCGCGGAGCTCATGCATCTGCCGATGGAGCCTGTCTGGGTGGGAATCAGCGTGTTTGCGCGCAAAACGGCGAATATTGATCCGGCGAAGTTCATTTGGTCCGCCTCGGTTCCCGACTGCCTCGGCGAAAATTCCCGTTACCCGCCGCCGACTTAGCTCGCGTTGCTCAACAGTTGGGTGACCTCCTGCTGGACGTGCTCGATCTCGTCGAGGCGCAGCCGGACATCGGGAACGATGAAGGCATCGCCGGTTTTGGCGTGTTCGTAAACGAGCACCGGCTCGCCTTCGGTTTGCTCGGTCTTCACCGGTTTCAAAATCCGTTTCCGCTCGAGCATGACCGCGAGCACATAACAGGCGTTCGCGTTTGCCGGATTATTCTCGGCGAGCAGGCGCCGCAAAAGATCTTCGGCATTTTCTTTTCCGAGCGGTTCGGGCGGCGTTGCCGGCGGCGGCTCATAGCGCGATTTCCAAAACGAGAACGGCTGGATATTTTCGTTTCGTTGAGTCCAGGCTTCTTCGCTCAGGTCTTCGCGGCGGAAGGTGTCGCCCTCGCGGAAGAGGAGGGTGTAGAATTGTTCGCCCGTCTGAAACGGCCGGCCGGTCCGCGCGCAGGCGTCAGCGCGATGCTTGATCGGCCATTCGTTAGTCAGGGATGGATTCATCGGGCGATCACGGAACTGGTGCGGAGAAAGGCGAGCCGCGGCGGCTCACGATTCGTCGCGCGGTAATAAAGCAGAATCAAACCCACGATGCCGAAGATGATGTTCGGCGTCCAAGCCGCGGCCCAGTCGGGAATGCGTGCGCCTTCCCCAAGGGCGAGGAACAGGTGCATGACAAAGTTCATCGCGAAAACAAGAAGAATGGCGGCTGCGACACTCGATAAAATCCCTCGCCGAGAATAGCCGACGCCGAGCGCTGCGGCGATCAATGCCACGACCGCGCAGCTCCAGGGCAACGCGATTCGATATTGCAAATGAGTCGCGAATGGAGCCAGCAACGTCGCCGGGAAATCCGAGTTGAATTCGAGATAGTCGCGCAGCTCGGGAACGCTCAGATGCTCCGCTCGCACGTTCGCGCTGCTCAGACGATACGGCGTCTCGCTCCAATCAGTGATCAGCAGCGGATCGCCGACGTGGTAATCGACGTTCACGATGTTTCCGGCAGTGTCGTAATCGACCACCTTTACGCCGTCGAGCTGCCAGGTGTGACTCTCCGCGTGATACATCGCGGTTGTCGCTATGTAGGCCCTCACGATGTTGTCGTTCGCGTCCTGTTGCACGATGTGCACCGTCGCAAACTTGTTGTCGCCCGGAAAAAACTGTTGAATGAACCAGGTGCGGTTATCGGTCCGGTTCCGGAAAATTTGGGCGGTCATTCCGAGGAGCTGACGGCGCGAAGCCGGATCTTCCAAGAGCCGCTTGTGGGCATATTCGCCGTGAGGGGCGAGGGAATAATTGAGCGCTGTGCTCGTCGCGGTCGTCAGCAATCCGATGAACAAGAGCGGGGCCAGAATCCGTGGCAGACTTACCCCGGCCGTGAGCATGGAAACAATCTCATTCGAACGCGATAGCCGTCCCAAACTGAAGAGCAAGGCCAGGAGCAGCGCGACCGGAAAGAGGATCACGAGGATCTGCGGGACCTGGGTCAAATAATATTTCAGGATCAGCATTCGTGAGATGCGCTGGTCGAGAAAAGTCGAGATGTTGTCGCTCACATCAAAGATGAACCAAATGGAGATGAAGCCTGCGATGCAGTAAAAATAGGCCTGCAGAAAATAAATCGTCACGTAGCGATCGAGCCGTCTCATTACATTTTCGAATTTCGAATTTCGATTTGCGACCTAGTTTAGCACGTTCGCCGAGTCATAAAAAACATACCGCAGACCGGCTACGACGGCATTCTCACGCGTGATTGCATTAAAAGATTCCCTCGATAGCGACTTCGTCGACGAAGTCCGCGCGCTCTTTTCGAAAGAGGGCGCGTTATCGCGCGCTAAAAACTTCGAGTATCGGCGCGAGCAACAGGAGATGGCCGTGGCGGTGGCGCGTGCCCTCGAGGAAGAACGGCATCTCGTGGTCGAGGCGGGGACCGGTGTGGGCAAATCGATCGCGTATCTGGCGCCGTCAATCCTTCATGCCCTCGGTCGGAAAAAGAAAGCAATCATCTCGACCCACACGATCAATTTGCAGGAACAACTCCTGAACAAGGACATCCCGATCCTGAAAAAGATCCTGCCGGTCGAATTCGAGGCTGCGCTTATGAAAGGCCGGCAGAATTATCTTTGCCCGCGCCGCCTGGAACGCGCGCTCCAGCAGGCCGGCGAGCTTTTCACGACCTCGGAAGCAAGCGAGCTGGCGAGGATCGCCGATTGGGCGCGCACCACTCGCGACGGAACGCTGAGCGATCTTGCGCTGGAACCCGACCAAAAAGTTTGGACACAGGTCTGCAGCGAACCGCACATCTGCACGACGAAAACCTGCGGCCAGGGCGGCCAATGTTTTTTTCAACAGGCCCGGAAACGATTACTCGCCGCGGACGTGATCGTCATCAATCACACGCTGCTCTTCATGCTTTTGGGCAGTCCGGAAGAACAAATCCAGCGCGAGAGCGGTTACTTGTTCCCGAACGACTTCATTATTTTTGACGAAGCCCACACCGTCGAGCAAACCGCTTCGCGCCAGATCGGGATCGGCGTTTCCCAGTACGGTTTGCGCGCGACAGTCCAGCGGCTTTACAACGCGCGGACAAAGAAAGGCCTGTTTACCGTCACTCGCGATGCGGCGGGCGTGACGCTGGCGGCCTCGCTGATCGACGAGATCGACGTTTTCTTTCGCTCCGTCGACGATCGCTGCGATTTTCGAAAAGGCCGCGAGTTTCGGGTCCGCAAAGTCGACTTCGTGCCGGACACGATTTCAGGCCGGCTCGTCGCGCTCCAGGCTCGCGTCGCCGAAGTGGTGAAGCGTAGCGACGAAGAATTTTTGAAAGCCGAGCTCCAGGAACTTGGGCGCCGCATTCACGACGCCCGGGTCGGCATTGTGACTTTCCTTGAGCAAGGCGCGGAAGGTCACGTCTACTGGGTCGAGCGGACCGGAAAAACTGCGCAGTTCCTGACATTGAATGCAGCGCCGATCGACATGGCGCCGGTGCTTCGCCGGATGTTGTTCCGCGAAGATTGCTCCTGCGTGATGACCAGCGCCACGCTCGCGGTCGGCCGGCCGGATCTCGCTTACTTCCGAAATCGAATTGGCGCGACCGAAGTGGAAGCGCTTCAGCTCGGGAGCCCATTCGATTTCCCGGAGCAGATGAAACTTTTCGTCGTGCGCAAGATGCCCGATCCGCGCGATGCCGGCTATGCGAAGGCGCTCGCGCATTGGGTTGCCCATTTCGTGACTGAGACCGAAGGGCGCGCCTTCGTTCTCTTCACGAGCTATCGCGTGATGCAGCAGCTCGCCGGGGAGATGCAGGCGTTTTTCGAGGAGAACGAGATGAACCTTCTCGTGCAAGGGCAGGGCGCGCCGCGCGGGAAATTGCTGGAGCAATTCAGGACCACGCCGCGCAGCATTCTATTCGGCACGGATAGTTTTTGGATGGGCGTGGATGTGCCGGGGGAAGCGCTCTCCAACGTCATCATCACACGCCTTCCCTTCGCCGTGCCGGATCATCCCTTGATCGAGGCGAAGCTGGAGCTGATCGAAGCGAAGGGCGGCGACGCTTTCACGGAATATTCGCTGCCCGAAGCGATCTTGAAATTGCGGCAGGGAGTCGGCCGGCTCATTCGCACAAGAAGCGATCAGGGGATCGTCGTAATTCTGGATAACCGGATCGTTACCCGGCCGTACGGGCGGGCTTTTTTAGCCGCTCTGCCGGAATGTCCGGTAGAAGTAATTTGAAAGCGGAATATACTCGCTTGAACATATCAGCGATTTCGTCTTAGATTGAACCCATGCAGCGGTTCGCTCTTCCAATTGTAATTGCGATCACGGCATTGCTGATCGGTATTGGCATCGGCCGACATACGGTTTCATCCCCGGCCCTTGCGCAGCACCCCAACCCCACCGTCACCAAGACGCCGTCGTCATCGACCGATCCGACAAGCCCCGGTCCGGTTCCATCCAATCAGAATCCGGCGCCGTCGAAATCGAAGACGTCGTCTTCAACCGACTCGGCTGAAAATATTATCGCCAAAATCAAAGCCGGGTTGACGCAGTTCAACAGCCGGCACGCTTACGCGACCTTCAGTAAACTTGCGGAAACGATCGACGCGAGCAACGTCCGCGACGTTCTCGCTTTCGTTCAGACGGTGCCGAAGCCGCAGGAGAAAAGCATGCTCGTTTCGCTGTTCATCGCGCGTTGGGCGGAGCTGGATCCGCAGGCCGCGCTCGCTTACGCGCAGGCGCTTCCTCCCGGCACGACGCGGAATTGGGCGCTCACCAGCGTCGTCAGCGGATGGGCCGAACATGATCCGGCGGCGGCGACCGCGTGGGTCCAGCAATTGCCCGCCGGCCCCGTTCGCGAGCAAACGCTCCAGACGATTATCAGCGCGCTGGCCGAAAAGGATCCGCAAGCGGCCCTGACGTTTTTAGAAAGCCTGCCTGCCGGTCGGAACCGGCAAAGTCTTTACTGGCCGGTTTTCAGTAAGTGGACAGTGACCGATCCAGTCGCTGCGGCGGAACGCGCATCGCAACTGCCGCCCGGCGCGAACCGCGACACCGCGTGGCAGGTAGTCGCTTCGAGTTGGGCGAACCAGGATCCGGAAGCAGCGCTCGCGTGGGCGAATACGCTCCCGGCCGGTCAGGGGCGCAGCAATGTGTTGCAAAGTGTGTTGGCGAACTGGTCCGCGAAAGATCCGCAAAAAGCCGCGGACCTTATTCTGACGTTGCCGCCGGGCCCGTCGCGGGATCAATCGATTAACAACGTCGCCCGGCAATGGGCCCAGACGGATCCTCGCGCGGCGCTAAATTGGGCCCAGGCTTTGCCAGCGGGCGATGGGCAGCGGAACGCGCTTCGTTCCGTCCTCACCAGCTGGGTGCAAGTCGATCCGACGTCGGCGGCGCAATTCATCTCAACGTTACCCCCGGGCAAAGCCCAGGAAGAAGCGACCATGGCGGTCGCGCTTCAACTCGCGAGCAGCGATGTCCAAGGCGCGATGACCTGGGCGCAGAAACTTCCTTCCGGTTCGTCGCGGCAAACGACCCTGGCCAATATCATTTCGCAATGGAGCGACGCCGATCCCCAGGCCGCGGCGAATTTCGCTTTGCAGGCGAGCGACGTTGATGGCCGCAAAACGTTGCTGGAAAATGCTTCACGGCAATGGGCCCGCAACGATCCCCAGGCGGCGCTCGCCTGGGCCGGGAATTTACCGGACGCTGCTGTGCGCGACCTGGTTTTTCCCAGCGTGATTGCAGTCGTCGCGGAATCGGATCCAGCGGAAGCGGCAAAATTATTGTCGCGTCTTTCCTCCGCCGAAGCGCAAACGAATGCGACCTCCGGCATTGTCTGGCAATGGGCCGGCAGCGATCCGCAGGCGGCTGGTCAATGGGCCGTGTCGTTGCCGGAAGGCAAAGTCCGGCAGCAAGCTTTGGAGAGCCTGATCAATCGCTGGTCGGAAAGCGATCCTGCGGCTGCCGGCGCATGGCTCGGCACTTTGTCCTCCGGCGTTTCGCGCGATACCGCTGTAGCTGCTTACGCGCGCCGAATTTTTTCGTCCGAGCCGCAAACGGCCGCGGCCTGGATTGAAACGATCGGAAACGAAAATCTGCGTGAGGCGCAGTTGGAATCGCTCGTCGTCGGTTGGCTTCATGCCGATCCGGCGAACGCGGCGGCCTGGCTGAACCATTCCTCATTGTCGCCGGAAACGCGTGCACGGCTGCTCTCGCAAGGCCGATGAGTCGAAGTCATGAGCGCGATTGCAAAATCGAAGGCGAAAGAGCGCCAGGCCGCGATCGGGCGCGTCCTCAATCTGCTTCGGCGCTGGGGGATTGAGTCGTTAGGCCAGTTTGCCGCCCTCGAAAGGGAAGCAGTCGCGGCCCGCCTCGGGCCGATTGGCGTCGAGCTTTGGGAACGCGCTGCCGGAAAAACAACGCGTCTGCTCAAGCTCGTCCCCATTCACGAATCGTTCGAAGAAGCGTTCGAATTCGAGAACGAGATCGAAACGAGCGAACCGCTCCTCTTCATGCTCCGCCGGTTTCTCCAGCAATTTTCTGTTCGACTTGGTGCGCTCCATCTCGTGGCGAGCGAGCTCCAGCTCGAAATTATTTTCAGCGACAAGAACAGTTACTCGCACCGGTTCAAAATCCCGGAGCCGACCAATAACGTCGAAACGCTTTTCCGGATGCTGCAGACGCACCTGGAAAATTTTACTTCGGCGGCACCGATCGTTGCGCTCGCGCTCAAGGCGGAAGCGACCAAGCCGGCGTTTGAGCAATTCAATCTCTTCGAAACCGCCCTTCGCGATCCGACGCGCCTCACGGAAACGCTCGCGCGCTTGATTGGTCTCCTCGGCTCCGAACGTGTCGGCACGCCGGTTCTTGAAGAAAGTCATCGACCGGATGCGTTCCGAATGGAGCCGTTCTCGTGGCAATTGCCGGAAACAAAGACTGAGCCTCCGCCCTTGCCGGCGGTTGCATTGCGACGTTTCCGAGCGCCGCGTCCGGCCTCTGTGTTACTCGCGAAAAATCGCCCCGCGCATTTTCGGAGTGCCAAAGTTCAGGGTGCTGTTCGCGCGGGAAAAGGTCCTTATCGCGCGTCGGGAAATTGGTGGGACGAAAACGCCTGGGACCGCGCCGAGTGGGACGTGGAGCTGGAAACCGGCGCAGTTTGCCAATGTCACTCGACCGGTGGCCAATGGGCGCTCGACGGCATTTATGATTAACGGAGCGCGCTCATGCCTTATGTCGAACTTCACGCGTGCAGTGCCTTCAGTTTCCTTCGCGGCGGCTCGTTCCCCGAACAATTAGCCGAGACTGCAGCCCAACTCAAAATGCCGTCGATGGCGTTGCTCGATCGCAACGGCGTTTATGGCGCGCAACGATTTGCCGTCGCCGCCCGCGAGCACGGTGTGCGTCCGATCGTCGGCGCGGAATTGACCATGGAGGACGGCACTATGCTACCAGCGCTCGTAAGGGATCGCCGCGGCTACGAAAATCTGTGCGAGCTCCTGACCGAAGCACATCTGCGATGCGAGAAGGGCAAATGCGCCATTCAATGGAAGGAATTGTTACAATTTGCCGACGGACTCGTCGCTCTGCTTGGTTTACCGAGCAGTTCAGCATCGCGTCTGATTGACACGTTTGGCCGGGAAAACGTTTACGTCGAAATCCAGCGCCACTTTTTGCGCGGCGAAGATCGCGTGAACCAACAGCTCTGCCATCTCGCGGAACAACATCGGTTGTCGGTGATCGCCACGAACGGCGTCCAATACGCGCGTCCATATGGCCGCCAGGTCCTCGATGTTTTCACCTGCATCCGCGAACACACTCATCTGGACGCCGCCGGGAAACTCCTCACCCAAAATGCCGAGCGTCATCTCAAGAGCGACGCCGAAATGCGCGTGTTGTTCGCCGATCGGCTCGACGTGATCGAGAACACACAGCGCCTCGCTGATCGCCTCGAGTTTTCCCTCGAAAACATCGGGTACGAATTTCCGTCATTCCCGGTCCCCGAAGGCCACGACATGAATTCGTTCCTGCGGACGATTACACTGTTTGGCGCGCAACAGCGTTACACTTCCATTAGCACCGCGGTGAAACGAAAGCTGGAAGAAGAGCTCAGCTTGATCACGCGGCTCGGGTTTTCCGGGTATTTTTTGATCGTCTGGGACATCATCAATTTTTGCCGGGAACACAACGTTATGGTCCAGGGTCGCGGCAGCGCGGCGAACTCGGCCGTCTGTTATTGCCTTGGCATCACCCCGGTCGATCCGGTTAGCAACAACCTCGTTTTCGAACGGTTCCTGAGCGAAAGCCGGAAAGGCTGGCCGGACATCGATCTCGATTTACCCAGCGGCGATCGACGCGAGAGCGTGATCCAGGAAGTGTATCGCCGTTACGGCAAACGCGGAGCGGCGATGACTGCGAACGTCATCACCTACCGCGGCCGAAGCGCAGCGCGCGAGATCGGCAAGGCGCTCAATTTTTCGCCAAACGTTCTCGACCGCTTCTCGCACTTGTTCGCGAGCGGCGACTTTCCGCACACTCTCGACCTCCGCGCCCAGATCGAGCAGGCCGGTTTGCCGAAAGCGCATCCCCGGATGCCGGCGTTCATCGCGCTCTATCAGGCGATCTACGGATTGCCACGGCATCTCGGCCAGCACTCCGGCGGGATGATTATTTGTCAGGGCAAACTGAGCTCGTTCGTCCCGCTCGAAAACGCGTCGATGCCGGGCCGCGTGGTCGCGCAATGGGATAAGGACGATTGCGAAGATCTCGGCATCGTGAAGGTGGATCTGCTGGGGCTGGGAATGATGTCGGTGATGCAGGACGCGTTCGAGCTTTGCCGCGAGCGCGGCCGGCCGATCGATCTCGCCCACATTCCGACCGATGACGCGCCGACTTACAAAATGATGCAGGAAGCGGACACGATCGGCGTTTTCCAAATCGAGAGCCGCGCCCAGATGGCGACGCTGCCGCGGATGAAGCCCAAATGTTTTTACGACGTGGTGATCGAAGTCGCGATCATTCGGCCGGGCCCGATCCAGGGCGACATGGTCCATCCGTATCTCAATCGCCGCGCCGGCCGCGAGAAGATCACTTACTTCGACGACCGACTAAAGCCGGTGCTCGAGCGCACCCTTGGAGTGCCGCTTTTTCAGGAACAGATGCTGAAGATTGCCATGATCATGGCCGATTTTTCGGGAGACGAAGCGGAGGAATTGCGGCGCGCTCTGAGTTTCCATCGCTCGGAAGAGCGCATGAACAAGGTGAGCGTTAAACTGCGGGCCGCGATGGCGCGGAACAACATCGCGCCGGACGTGATCGATAAGATTCTGCAATCGATCACGTCGTTTGCGCTTTATGGATTCCCGGAATCGCACGCGATCAGTTTCGCGATTCTGGCCTATGGCAGCGCCTATCTGAAAGTGCATCGCGCGCCCGAGTTTTACGCGGGCCTGCTCAACAATCAGCCGATGGGTTTTTACACGCCGGCGACGATCGTGAAAGACGCGCAACGGCACGGGACGCGGATCCTGCCTGTCTGCGCGCGGGAATCGAGCTGGCTTTGCGCGGTGATTTCGGACGACACGGTGCGGTTGGGATTTTGCGTGGTGAATGGAATGCGAAAAGAACACGGCGAGGCGTTGGTGAAGGAACGCGAGGCGGCTGCGTTTCAATCACTCGATGACTTCAAACGGCGAGTGGAACTGAGCAAAGAAGAGCTGCGGACGATCGCCGAACTCGGCGCGTTGAATTGTTTTGCTGAGCATCGTCGCTCCGCAATGTGGAAGGTCGAGGAACAACCTCCCGAGCCGCTATTTGATCGTCATCCTTCAACTGCGCTCGGGAAGACACCACTGAACGCAATGTCGATGCCCGAACGCGTGAAGGCGGATTACACGACGATGAACCTCACGACTGGCCCGCATCCGATGAAATTGTTGCGCGCGCAATTACCGGATATCTGGCGGGCCGGCGATTTGCGATCGGCGCGCCATGGTTCCACGATCCAGATCGCCGGCAACGTCATTTGCCGTCAGAGGCCGGGCACGGCGAAAGGTTTCGTCTTTGTCAGCCTCGAAGACGAAACCGGCGTTTCGAACGCGATCGTTACGCCGGATTTATTCGAGCGAATGCGGCTGTTGATCACCGAAGAACCGTTTCTCGTCATCGAAGGCGTTGTTCAAAACACCGAGAACGTCGTTCTGATCAAAGCCGAAAAAATTCGGCCGCTCGCCCACGAGCAACTAATCGGCAGCGAGTCACACGATTTTCATTAGTGGCTGCAACCTGGTCCGCAGCCGTGCGAACCGACAGATCCGACTGACGGTCCTGTCGACCCGCCGGGAACATGCACGCCGAAGCCACCGGAAATCACTCGACGCACGGCTTCGCCAGTTTTCGGGTCCACCCGCAGCGCTTCGTCGTTCATGCTTTGCTTCAGCTCGAAACGCCGAATGGGCTTCGACGAATCGGTCGTTTCGTAAACGTAGATTGGCATTCGAGACTTAGCTTACTCGCCCGCGTGGCGTCGCGCAGGCTCTTTCGGCGTCGCGATCTTTTCCGTTGGCGTCTTTTCCGATTCCATCCATTCGGTGTGAAACACGCCCGGCCGGTCGACGCGTTCATAGGTGTGCGCGCCAAAGAAATCCCGCTGGGCCTGAAGAAGGTTTGAAGGCAACCGTGCGGAACGATAGCTGTCGAAATATGCGAGGGACGCGCTGAACGCGGGAACGGCGACGCCGTGTTCGACCGCGTTTGAAATAGCCACCCGCCAATTGTCCTGCGTCTTCGCGATGATGTCCCGGAAATAGGAATCGAGCATCAAATTGTGCAGCGCCCTATCGCGATCGTAAGCTTCAACAATCCGATTCAAAAACTTCGCCCGGATGATGCAGCCGCCGCGCCAAATCGTGGCGATGTCACTGAAGTTCAAGTCCCACTCGTATTGATGGCTGGCCGCGCCCAACAACTCCATGCCTTGCGCGTAGGAAACAATCTTCGATGCGTAAAGGGCCTGCCGGACTGCTTCGATTAGTTGTTTGCGATCACCCTTAAATTCTTTCCGGTTCGCCTGCGGCAAAATTTTGGATGAAGCGACGCGGTCCTCTTTTCGCGACGAGATCACTCGCGCCTCGACTGCGGCGTTGATTGTCGAAATCACGACTGAGATCGCGATAGCCGACTGCAAGGTCCACAATCCGGTGCCCTTTTGTCCGGCCTTGTCGAGGATCACGTCGACAAGCGGCTTACCGGTCTCCGGATCCTTCTTCCGGAAAATCTTCGAAGTGATCTCGATGAGATAACTGTCGAGGTCGCCTTTGTTCCATTCGGTGAAAATTTCGGCGAGCTCGTTCGCTTCCAAGCCGAGGACATCTTTCATGATCGCGTAGGCTTCGCAGATCAGCTGCATGTCGCCGTACTCGATTCCGTTGTGGACCATCTTTACGTAATGGCCGGCGCCGTCCGGGCCCATGTAACGGCAGCACGGCTCGCCATCCACTTGCGCGGCGATCTTTCGGAAAATCGGCGCGATGGTTTCCCATGAATCGCGCGATCCACCCGGCATGAGTGATGGACCTTTGAGCGCGCCTTCTTCCCCACCGGAAACACCCATCCCGACGTAGTGAATTCCTTTTCCTTCGAGGTCCTTGCATCGGCGTTGCGTGTCCGTGAAAAGGGAATTGCCGCCGTCGATCAGCACGTCGCCTTTGTGCAGCAGCGGCGCGACTTCGCCGATCACCATATCGACAGGTTTGCCGGCCTTAATCATCATCATGACTTTGCGCGGCTTCTTCAGCGCCCCGATCAATTCCTCGACGGTACGCGTCGGCTGAATGTTTTTTCCTTTCGCTCGTTCCGCAGCAAATTTCTCCGTGACTTCCCAGGTGCGATTAAACACGGCGACGTTGAAGCCCTTCGATTCCATGTTCAGGACGAGGTTCTCGCCCATGACGGCGAGGCCGATCAGTCCGATATCACATTGATTCGTGCTCATTTTAGTATCTCCTTGGATCACGCCGGGGTCGGCGATGGGTTCCGACTCTATCCGGTTCGATTAGCGCATGGCAATTTCCGTTTGCGAAGTTTCAATCACTGAAGCGCCCCTGATTTTACCTCAGGCAAACCACGATCCGGAGGCTGGAGGGGTGGTGGTTTTCTGGGGAGCAGTGCGTGCGACAGAGGATGGGCGGGAGATTACCGGGATCGACTACGAAGCGCATCGCGCCATGGCCGAACATCAAATGCGGATCGTGGCGGACACCGCCGCGGAGAAATTCGAAGTGCGGGAAATTTTTCTCCGGCATCGAATCGGATTCGTCGCCGCGGGCGAACCGTCCGTAGTGGTCAAAGTGACGAGCGGACATCGCGGGGCGGGGTTCGCCGCCAGCCAATGGATCATGGACGAATTGAAACGCGTCGTGCCGATCTGGAAACGTCCGGTATTCAAGGAGGCGGCTTCGCTGGCAACCCCATGAATTGGGCAAACCGTCTTACCGTTAGCCGGCTCGTTTTGACGGTAATTTTCGTCGCGATGTTGAACTGCGCCTGGCCCTACGCGCGCACAACCGCATTCGTGATTTTTCTCATCGCCGGCGTGACAGATTTTGTTGATGGCGAAATTGCGCGCCGTTACGGGATCATCACGAACTTTGGCAAGCTCATGGACCCGCTGGTGGACAAGATCATGATGGCGGCCGCTTTCATTTCGCTGGTGCCGATGGGCGCGATCCCGGCCTGGGCGGCGACGACAGTGGTGGGGCGCGAGTTTCTGATTACGGGGTTGCGGCTAATGGCGAGCGCGCGAGGGCAGGTCCTGCCGGCGGAGGGTTTGGGGAAACACAAGACGGCGTGGCAGATCATCACCGTAATTTTCTTTCTCGGGTTGCTCGCCGCGGAGGAACTGCATTACGGGAATCGTGGCAGCGGATGGTGGTCTCGAGCTTGGTATGAAGTTGGGCCGGTGCTGGTCTGGATCACAGTTGCCTTAACGCTTTACTCCGGGCTGCGTTACGCCTGGCGCCATCGCGAAGTCATCGCTCCCGATCAGTGACGAAATTTTCCCCGGACCTCCCTTAGTTTTTCTCTAAACTCCATAACGGGCGGAACAAATCGTGCTTTTTCTTTACGCACGATATGCGCGTCGCTCCCGAACATTCTCACTCCGGCGGCTCGACCCTTCCCTGGCTTCCCTTGCCCGCCATCCTTGGTTTCACGCTCCTCGGAGTGGGGGGCTCGGTTCTTATTACTTACTCAACCTTCAGTTTCGCGGAAACAGAGCGCCCCGCGCCGCCTTCAGACCATACGCGAGTCTATGAAGCTCGAGCTGTTGCCTTCGAAAACCCGGCCCAACGCGTCGCCTCAATCGCGCGCGCCCTGACCGCGACTCAATCAAAAGTCCGTCGCGCCGAAACCGTGGAATCCGAGCGGCCCGAAAGCAATTCCCAACCGACGCTGTTGGCCGATTCCACTCGCGAACTACGAGGCTTCCCAGGGTTCGGCAACTTTTCCGGCGCCAACAGTTACCTGGCCGTTAGTAACACGAGTTTCGGCATGAGCGCGCAAAGCGCTCCGGCTGGGTTCGCCGCGCCGGATGCTGAAGCGCTGGTCGCCGCTCCGGTTCCGGAAGCATCCACCTGGATGTGTGGCGCGGCGCTTTTCGTTCTAGTCGCGGCTCGCGGGATGCGGGCGCACTGGCATCGCAAACGCGAGCGCGACTAACTTCCAGAAACCGCTTGGCAGCCGCAGCCAGCCACGCCAGCTTAGTCCTCGCTGGACTGACGAGTCCGTCGCGGGTGTAGCTTAATGGTAAAGCTGTAGCCTTCCAAAATGATGCGCGAATGTTCGCCCGCCCGTTGACCCCGAGGAACTTGCGCGTTTTACCGGTGAGAAACCCCGTTTTGAGGGTGGAGCAAGCTGGAACGAAATAGAACGCATTTTCTCTGCTGGGGTAAAAAAGGGGTAAATATTAAAACAGTGGTGTGCCGCCCGGGGCCGCACCCGCCCGAAGCTGGGCGCTTCTTTAGATGCTCGGTGCGGTTGCAAATCGGTCCTACTCTTTCGAGCACCTGTTAAACTTCGCGCGTTTCGAACATCGGCCGGGGGCGAAAGCGCACGTTCATTTCGTGGGTTCGGTGCGCGATGTGCTTGTAGTCGTCGTGCCGGATTCCGCACGCGCTCCGAAAGGCAGCGGACCAGCGCCCATCGAATAAATCCCCGCACCATGAGAACGAGAATTACAATCCTTCTATTGTCCCTGGCATTTTCCAGTGCTCAGGCCGCCGCCGATGACGCTGATCTCGTGGGACAACCCCCCGTCTATCGGCGAACAAAAACCTCCGACCGACCATTCCAAGGAGGATCGCGCTACGCAGAAACGCAACGCACAAGCTGCTTCGCAGCTTGCCGCAACAAGAGCCGAAGCGGAGCAGCAACGCGCGGTCCGCGAACTCGCTGCAAAAGCGGCGCAGGCGAAGCAAAGACGCATCCTCGATGCTAAACTCACCTCACTGGGGAAACCAAAACCTCAAGTTGCTATCTCTGATCAGGCAGTAAATATCGCGACTGCGCCGCCATCTTCCTCATCGGCACCGATCCTTGGCCTGGTGGGGATTCTGGCTATCCCCTACTTCTTCCCCAGCATTGTTGGGTGTAGGAAAAAGAATGCCAGTGCTATTTTCGTCCTCAATTTTTTCCTCGGCTGGACTTTTGTCGGCTGGGTTGTCGCATTGGTTTGGGCAACGACAAAGGATGAGGCGAAGATTGCGGCGGCAACGCCGTAATCGCGTCCATCAAAGCAGGTCCGCCCGCGCCTCGCTACGTTCGGCGGCCTCTGGCCTTGCCCTGCGCAGCACGAATCGAATCTGGGCATGCGGGAAGGCATACAACATTTGTCTGCAATATCGCTTTGCACTTTCACAACCGTCCGACCCATTTGAATCGCGGTCCCCGAGCACTGACAGGTGCGCTCCGGGTTGAGGGTGCGTAACGTGTAGCACTCGCATGGCGGAAAAACGGAAAAGCGAAGTCGAGGAAATTGCGTTGATGCGTGGGGGTTCGGTCGTCACGAGTCTTGCCGGTGCATTCGGAGCTGGATTACGCGAGACGCGACTCACGACGATGCTTGGCTATCTTGTCGCCCTGCATTCTGAACAGTTCTGTCGCCTGTTTGGGTTTCCAGGATTTGCGCGATCAGCTTCACTGGAAACACGGCACGACGCCGATCGTTCAGACATCCTCATTACCACGAGCGAAGGCGTTGGCGTTGTCGAAGCAAAGGTTGGCAGTCTCGATCCATTCGGCCAGGCACTAAAATATCGAGCCGACTGGCGCGTTTTGATTACGGAGCATCGCCCGACAAAATCTGATCGGAAACGCGATTGCCGATATTTGCGCTGGCGCAGTCTTGTTCCTTTGCTCGACGATCTTCGCAAATCGAACCACGCTGGAACACGCTTTGTCAGCAGCGACCTCAAACGCTACCTGGAAGAACACAACATGATTGCCAAACCAGAATCAGTCGAAGTTTACGCACGGGAATTAAACGACGCGCAAACCGTCACGTTGTTTTTGCACGGCCAGATGTATGGCTGCTCATACAAGCCAGGAAGCCGCCTGCCCGAAGCTCTTTATTTCGCCCCGCACTTCGGACAAAAGATCGCCGCTGAACATCCCGGCATTCGTTACGGCATCAGCTACCTTGCGCGAATTGAAGCGGTGGAAGTCGTCGAATCATTCGCGGAGCTTTGCGAGGTAACGACCGCGATTCGAGGCAAGGCCTGGTTCAAGAGCAACAGCGCATTGTTGCAGCCTGTAAAGTCCTGGCACGACTGGAGCGAGGGCAAGCGGGTCAGCTTCGTTTTCCTGAAAACACCGCAGCTCGTTTTTAATCCACCCGTGCGAAAGGATGCACTCCAAAAGGGAAAGGGCTGGCTTAGCCGCCACTTTCTTTCGTTCGAGGAACTTTTCCAAGCGTGGGGCGGTCCGCCGCTGACATAGGAATTTTTGCTGATCTCGCTTGCCTTTGGCGCACGTCGAGTATTCCTTTGAATTGTTCTGGGGGAACAAAGGCCGAGTGTCGTTGCCCAGCGGGCGCGGTGCTCGGCCCCTTTTTTTACGCGAATGGATTGACCTGCTCGGTCGCCGTTTTTACTCCGCGACAGCGCGCCGAAAAATCACACGCAAGCCAGGATCGTGAACGACCGCCGTCAAGCCGTGCGCCCGCGCGAATGCTTGGATTTGTTCGATGCGTTTCTTAGTTTCGGCTCTGCGCCGTGGCCATATCCGCTCCAATTCGCTTTCAAAGACCGTGCAGGTTTTGTGCGTGCGGAGCCTGTCATTGATATGTTGGAGAAGCAGGTTCACGAAATCGCAGAATGAGCCCGCGACTTGTAACCGGCGAGAATTTAATTTTTTCTGGCGTGAATGCATCTTTACGAAATCCGACCGCGCAAAGATCGTCGCGGATTCGATCTGATTTCCGAAGCTCTGCCATTCGGTCGTCTTTGGTATGGCGACCAGGGCGCGGCCATCGGCTACGCGAAATTCTACAGCCGGTCGCAGCCGGCGGTGATTCGGATTTACGATCTGGCGGGCGAACTCACGGCCACCGTTGACCACGCGGGAGAATTCCGCGAGCGGGGAGGAGCGGAATAGCCCCGGAAAACTCCGATTACTTTTTGTCTAGCGTGGCAGTCCAGACGCGAATGTCATACGCGATATTCTCTAGCTGCCTCGCCGTCTCTTTGCAGTCAGGCACTTCGTTAAGCGTCCGCAAAGTGGAAGCCGTCTTTTCCGCTTCCGCTGCTATGGTCCGGGCGTTTTCGAAGTTAGCCGAGGGGATCACGGCGGTTTTATTGGCCGCGAACAATGACACGAATTGTCGGCCTGCGACAACCAACTGCGCGGCCTTTTCTACTGTCGCGGCGACCTGCTGCTGCCGCTGTTGTTGTTCGAGAACTTTCGCGGCTACTTCATCCGCCGTCGGCTGATTGTTCCCGCGCGCTTCAAGTGCCCTAATTCTCCTTTCCTGCCAGAATGCTGCTTTCGAAGGGTCATAGATTTCTGGCTGTTGGGCAGCGGCGTATCGAGTCGCACAACAGCAAAGCAGCGCGAGAAGGGCGGAACGAAGTTTCATCGGATAATACGAAGCACCTAGTATGCCCCTCGGTTGGTCGGACATTCCGGGCGGGATCAGGGCAACTGTCGGAGCACGCGGGAAAATTCCGGGAACGTAGAAAGTTTTCCTTTTCACGCGCCCAGGGGCTCGGCTAACTTCGCAACTGTTCTGGGGGGAACAGCCGGGCGCAGAAATCTTTCGGGATTCTGCGCCCGCGCCGTTTCGGGGCCAGTTTACCGTGGCTTGGCGACAACTTCGCTCTTACCCTCAATGAAGTCGTCGCTGCCAAGTCTGTGCGAGCCGTAGGCGGCAACGTATTCGCCGCCTGCTTCACGTTTCATTGCATCCGCTTCGGAACTAGAAGCGCACACGCCGAACAGATGCCAGGGCGATCCGCGATAAACTCCCCATCCCATTACCCAGCCCGGATTCAGCCGGTCTGCTGGCAATCCCTCGCTGATTTTTGGTTGAGTGCTCATGGCAGATTTTACGCCCCTCCATTCGGAGCGCGAACGATCAATCAAATTTTTCGGCAAACCTGCTCCAGCTCCAAAAATGCCGTCAGTAATTCGTCCGAATGCACGATGAACTGCCGTGCCGAATCCGCGCGGTGCGCGTCCACAACGAACGCCTTGCGCGCGTGCGCGTCGATTACGGTCGTCATTCCCCATGACCAGCCCGCCGCGCTCAACTTGTCGGCGATGATCTCCCAATATTTCATTCTTCCGTCGGCAAAATGATGCGCGCCAGTTCAACGCCGGACTGGTCGCGCACGATAACGCGGCCATCGTCCGCGAGTTCTGGCGTGTCGCCGATGTGCGAAAGGTATTCGCTCGCCGTTTCAAGTGACAGATTGTTTGCGGCTGCAATTTCGCGCGCCGCATCTTCAAAACTTTCGGGGGTGAATCCAGACATGAAACCCGGTCGGGCATAGTAATAAAAGGCTTCACCGCTGCCAGGCAAAATGTTATTGCCTTGCGGCATGAACTCCCCGGTCAAACTCCTCCTGCTTTTCCTCCTTCTCTCGCTCGGCTCTGCTTTCGGAAAGCCTGCGAAGAAAGTCGCGCCGACAGTCACCTTTTCGTCGCCCTGCGCGACGGAAGGCCAGCATGGCGTTGACCGCTGGAAACCGAAAACCGATGCGTCGCCGGTTCCGTGGAACAAATCGGCAATCACAAAAATTACCCCGTCGCAGATTTACGCTTGGAAGGGGCCAGGGCCGAAAGTTCCATTGACGAAAAAGACAGAAACCCGACTGGCGACAGAGCAAAAATGGTATGCGCTGACGGGCCGCGTTGTTGACGTGCGAGTCGAGGCTGATGGCGACATTCACGTTGCGTTGAAAGACGCGACCGGAAAGAAAGCCGCCAGGGTTGGCGTTGAAGTGCCGGTCGGTTCCCGGTGGTGCAAAATTCGCCAGGCGGTTTTCAGTTGGACGAATGCAAAATTTCCGTTTTCGGTTAAATCCAACAAAGTTTTTAAGATCGTCCATCCTCACGTCATCACAGTGACGGGCAAGGCGTTTTACGATGTTGACCACGCGCCGAAAGACCATTCCAACCGAAGCACGATTCACGAAAATACTGCCGCTTTTGAGATTCATCCGGTGGTGGCGCTGCGGGTCGACCGATAGAAAAGGATTCGACCGTCGCGCATGGGTGCTCTTGATTGTCGTTCGCGGACACTTTTAGGCCAACGGGGAGGTCGCGCCCAGATTTCTGCGGAGCCGATGGCTCTGAAAATAAGCGATTGCTGCGCAGCTGGCAGACCCGCAGTGTCGAGCGTTTCCGGCAGCCCTCTATCGGCTCGCGCACGGATACTGGTCGCAGGCAAGCACTTGGAAAGCGCAACGTCCAGAGCCGGGCGGATCGTGTTCACCGCAATGACCCTTCACAAGGACCGTCAGGGGTCGCGAGATTCCCAGAGCGCCCAAACAGCGAGAATGCTCCCGCTTTTAATCAGCCAAGTCCGCAAAGATGCATTGAAAATGCCCTGTCACACAATATGGTGTGGTGTTTCTGTAAAACCTCCGATAAAACCCACAATGTGACGCGGCGCGCCCTCTCCCAACTTTCCCTCTTCGAGGAGTCGGCACTGCAAAACCCCGAAGTCCCGGCGCCACATTTCTTAGAAATCCGCGAGCGTCAACTCGCGTCGTTCGCGATCGCTCTGGGGGCGCGAGAAACTGCGGGCTGGTCGCGGACCGAGGAAGCGATCTCGAAATCATCTCCGAAGGTGAAACACGCGGATGTCGAATTACTGCGACGCTACATTCTCGCTGGTCGCGATCCGCTCGGCGCAATTCTTTCGCACATACGCCGCCCAGAAAGGCGGCGCGAAACCGGAGCAACCTTTACCCCTTGGCCAATCGTTGACGCGATGGTGGATTGGGCGGCACTTCAGCCTGCCCCGGCGCGCGTAGCGGACCCGGGCGTGGGCACCGGGCGTTTCCTCGTCCGAGCGTCTCGCTGCTTCCCGCAAGCTTCATTGATAGGGGTGGAGCTTGACCCCCTTTGCGCAATGATCGCTCGTGCAAATTTGTCAGTGATAGGCAAATCGAAAAACGCCGAAATCCAGCTTTCAGACTACCGGGCAGCGAAGTTTCCCGCCATTTCAGGCAAAACGCTATACATTGGAAATCCGCCCTACGTCCGCCACCATCTAATCGAGTCCCGGTGGAAGGAATGGCTGGTGCGTGAAGCGCGCGCGCTTGGTTTCAATGCGAGCCAACTCGCTGGATTGCACGTTCATTTCATCCTCTCGACGGTTTTGCATGCTCAGGCGCAAGATTACGGAACGTTCATCACGGCTGCCGAATGGCTTGAGGTGAATTATGGCTCTCTCGTTCGCGAGCTGTTTCTTGGTCCACTGGGCGGAAGACGGATCGTAGTTGTTGAGCCAACAGCGCAACCCTTCCCAGATGCGGCAACTACGGCGGCAATCACCTATTTCGAGATTGGCAGCCGGCCGAAGGCTATCCGCCTGAAGCGCGTCGCAACTGTGGCTCAGTTAAAAGACCACCAAGGCAACCGTATCATTCGTCGGGAGCGGCTAGAGACTGAGAAACGATGGTCTCACCTCACCCACACGTCTCCAGCGATGCCGGAAGGGTTCATCGAACTGGGCGAGCTTTGTCGTGTTCATCGGGGCCAGGTGACGGGCGCGAACAGAGTGTGGATCGCGGGACCGCGCGCAACCGACTTACCCCGCTCCGTGTTATTCGCGACGGTGACAAAAGCTCGGGAATTATTCGTCGCCGGAAAGTCTCTGGACGACACGTCTCAACTTCGCAGCGTCGTTGACTTGCCGCTCGATCTCGACTGTTTCGACAGCGATGAGCGGCGCGCGATCAACAAGTTCCTTAAGTTCGCTAGAAACGAAGGGGCGGACCAATGCTACGTCGCAACGAATCGAAAGGCTTGGTGGTCCGTCGGCCTCCGCCAACCGGCACCAATCCTTGCAACTTATATGGCGCGTCGTTCGCCTGCCTTTGTTCGCAATCTGGCAAATGCGCGCCACATCAACATCGCGCACGGCCTTTATCCTCGTGAGACTCTAAGCGAGCGCGTTCTAAACGGCATCGTTAACTACCTCTCTGAGGCCGTCCCTCTGAGATACGGTCGCACCTATGCGGGCGGGCTTACAAAATTTGAACCGAGAGAAATGGAACGCCTGCCTATTCCGAGTCCGCACATCCTTGCATGCTGATTGAGCCACCCCAGTGGGACGAGGAGCAGCTGGAGAAAGACCGCCAAAAGGCCATTCAGATTTTCCGTCGCGAGCGGCTCGAAGAACCGCTCGAAGCTTACCTGGAGATGTTCGACAGATACCAGGCGCTGTTCGAGGAACTATTGGAGACGACTCTTGATTTAACAACGCTGCGCAAGCATGGCCTCGAAATTGTGGGGAATGACCGGTTGTTGGAGGGCTTTCGATATTTAGCCGGCCCCCCCATTTCTACGGACGATCTGAAAACGGTTGCTGATGTTTCCTCCATAAACAAAAGCAGACTCCAAGCGAACGAGAAACTCGTCGTCAAGATCGTTGAGCTTGTTCTGATCGCTCTTGATCGACGCCGCTTTCCGTGGATCTCCGAAGAACGGGAGCCGTTAGAAAAAGAGCTTCATGCTGCGGTTGTGGCATCCGCTGCGTTGATTGCAAGCCAGCGAACGTCCACCGCCCGTAGACACGAGGGGAAAAAGGCTCAGGAGCAGCAGGTTGAGGACGCCCTGCTCAAAGCTGGCTTTACGAAGGTGCCGACTCGCGGCATTACCACTTTGTCGAAAGCGCCGGGAGCGGGGGAATTCTGCGGAGAAAGCCAGCTAGGTTCAAGCAAAGCCGATTTCGTAATACGACTGTGGGATGACCGCGTCCTTCCGCTTGAGTGCAAAGTCTCGAACTCTGCGTTGAATTCCGTAAAACGTCTCAATCATGACGCGGCTGCGAAAGCGGAGGCGTGGAAGCGCGATTTTGGAGAGACCCAAGTTGTGCCAACGGCTGTCATCAGCGGCGTCTTCAAATTGGAGAAGTTGATGAACGCTCAGCAGCGAGGGCTGACTTTATTCTGGGCACACAGTATCGAAGTTATGATCGGCTGGATTCAGCAGACGAAAATCGAGCCGAAAAAGAAAACGCGGCGCGAGTGAATTCAATTCGTCGACTTCTAAACTATCCAGTGAGCGGCTGCCATTTTTGCGCGCGGCAGCACCGTATCTCTTTTGGCAACGTGATTCACCGTCCCATGCTCGGATTAAAAGCTGCTTCCCTCTAGGCCACGCCCAGCACATGAAGAGCCCCCGATACACTTTCGTATTGCTCCTGTTATTGGCCGCGCTGCTAAGTAGTTGCGGTTCGACCGCCGATTCAACAGCAGACCATTTCATGTCCCTGCTGGTCGCAGGCAAGCACTTGGAAGCTCAGGAAATGTTGAGCAAAGACATGCGCAGCATGGCGACCATGCTTGGCGGTGTTTCAAACCAGTCCCTCAATCCCTATTACCGGAGCGGGCAGTTCAAATCGTTCACCCTGACTCAGACGGAAAAAACAAATAACGCCGTTCGCTACAAAGTTCGGGCGATTACAAAAGACGGACGGGCGTTCGACGATTTTCTCGATTTAGTTCAGGAGGACGGGAAGTGGAAAGTTTCGCGGTTCTAGGAAAGCGGCCGTCATGCCTAAGAAACCCCCGAAGTCAGGAGCTGCGAACCAAGCCGCTCGGCCAAGGCGACCCGCGCGCATAGACAAACAGGTCTGGCAGGAGGCTGTCGCTTTTTAGTGATGACTTCCGATCCGAGATCACGCCAGCCGTTATCTTCGTGAGTATCAGGCACAACAGTTGAGCAGCGCCAAATGAAACAGCGGGCAGAAACAGAAAAGGTCGCGCTCTGGATTCTCTCCGCGTTGAAAGTCGAGTATGAGCGGGAACCATCGCTTTTGAAATGTCGGCTGTTCCGAGACGTGATCGCCCCGACAATGGCGAAACAACGTCTGGAAAGCGCCGACGTGGATCGCGGGTTGAGATTCCTGCTGGAGTTGAAATGCCTAAATGGGCTGAATCGGCCTGACGGTCGCGCGGTATTGCCTACAACAGCAGGCTTGGAATATCTCAGCAGCAAAGAAGCTTCCGAGCACGCCCAAACAGGTTGGACACTTGATCGCAGGCTCGTGCTTTACGGCCTGATTGTTGCGATCCTTGGCATACTCTGCTCCCTCGCTTTGAAATATTGGCTGTGACCGGATGCGCCAGCTATTGCTCAACGATCTTTGGCCGACTGTCGCCCGGCTTTCGCTGACAGCTACCCGCGTTCAAGCGGCCATTGCTTACGTTTCCTCAGACGACAACCTGCACCTGCGATCTGGCGACCTGCTGATTGCCGACGCTTCTAAGAATGCAATCAAGACGGCGCAAACATCGGCGAGGGTTTTGCAGCAGTTCCTCCAACGAGGGGTTACGCTCTACCACTGCGCCGGATTGCACGCGAAGCTCCTCGTTATCGACGGAAAGCTGATCGTCGGTTCGGGGAATTCGTCGGCCTCATCCGCTCGCAGGCTACTAGAGGCAGCGATTCTAACGTCCGATGCAACTCTGGTCAGCCAGGCGCGATCTTTTCTCTATCAAATTGCCGAGCAAAGCGTCGCGCTTAACGCAAAGACACTGGCAAAGCTGGCGAAAATCAAAGTCGAGCGCCGATTCTTTCCAGGGGTTCGCGCGAGGCGAAAATGGATTGTTGTCGCTGGGAATACAACTTGGCTGGCGATGGTCCGTGACTTGCCCGACTCGGCCTTTGACGCGGAAACCCGACGGATCGCAGCAGCAGAGCGGACGATTGCAAAGCGAAGCCCCAAAGCCGAACCGTCAGTGCTCAAATTTTGGGGCCAGCGAGGACAGCCAATTAGAAAACGCGTGCAGAACGGCGATATGATCTGTGTCGGTTGGAGCAAGACGCGGGGTGCAGCGCCGATCAGGATCGAACCGCCATCGTCAATACTTCACAAACAAGAGAGCGACCGTTGCACGCTTCTTTATTACGATCCTGATTTGTCGCGTCCCCTCGTGCCGGTGAAATGGCGCGAATTTCAACGGCTTCTAAAGACAGCGGGCGTTCCGCCGATCAAGCCAACTTCGGTTCGCGCAATTACAGCGGAACAAGCCGCAGCGTTGCAACGGATCTGGCCGCGCCGTTAAAATTCCTCAAGTTTGGGAGCAATTGTTGCTTTTCCCCAAGCGATGGAAGCGTTTTTCGCCGGTCTTGGCCTCTTGGCGGTCGGTAAGCGTGTTGCGAATCAACGTGCGAATTTCAAGATCGTTTAAAACGAATAGTGCATGCTCGGACTTGTAGTAGCCGAAAAGCTTCACCCTCCAAGTTTAGACCGGGCGCAGGGAATCCGCTATTCGCCCTTGTCCAGGCGCTTAAAGAAGCCGGCTTTTAATTAGGCCCGTGAACACGCGCACGGGCGGCAAAGGCATCGCCTAATTCAGGGAAAGTCAATGCACGAATCAGAGTTGCGGGGGTTACACCGCCTCACGCGTTTAACTGAAATCAACAGCCCTCGAACAAAGCCGTATTTATTCAACGCCAGGATACAATACGTCGAACAGGAAGGGTGAAAGCGGCACACAATCCCCCTCCGTCGCGCGTAGGCCCTGCCGGGCGGACCCTGCCAGAAGCTCCGAATTATCGCGACCGCTAGACTAGCTGCCAGGCGCGGGGGGTGCGTAATCGACAATTTGCTCACTGTAATTTGCCGAGCCACACTCGGGACAACGTTGCAGTCGCGCCACCTCGGAAAGACGAGCTTCTTCATTTCTCGTGGCCTGCTGCATCGCCGCGTTCGATTCTGCAATCGCTCCGCACATACTGCAATGTTGAGGCTTCTTTAGCTGGGTTTCTCTTGTGAGTAGGGAGTGCCACACTTTTCCGCATGCACGGCACGTTCTGCGATACTCCTGCATCGAAACCGCCTAACCACCTTCAATGTGATCAACACCGGCAGCGGTAATTTTCCCGTCGCCGCGCACGACATGGCCGTGGAGTCCAGTCGGTTTCCAATCAACCAAACCTTGCTCGGCAAGTTGCTCGCAAACGCGGTAAACGTCAGCCATCGTGAAATCCGGCGAGCCGGGAGGTAAGTCTTTGAAATCGTCAGGATATGGACACCACCGTTGGGGCACGTCGCGCCTTTTGTCATAGAACTTTTGGAGAACAATATTTCTAAGATCGCTGTCTTTCATTTGCATATGCTCAGTGCCCGGAGGTTTGCCGCCGTTACCGCCCGCAAAACTGCCCGTGATAGGCCCGAATTACCAGCAAATTTGGCGCGGAGATTTTGTCGACAACAATCTGCGAGAAAATTTATTGAAGCGCGTTATGCTCAGGCATGGACGTGCAAACGCTTTTAGATCAAGAGCGCGGCTTGAGACAGTCTCAATTCCACGAAAATACCGTCCGCGCCGTGCGATGGCAGGAAAACCTGCTACGGCAGGAAACGGAACACTGGCGCTTGGCAGAGTTGGCCCGCCGGGTGTCATTGGCCGGATCGTGCGACGTTCTGAGCGTTGCTCTGATTCCGCGTCCGTTCGATGCGCTGATTTCCCGAATGGAAGAGCAATCGCGAGGTTTTCAACGACTGGCGGATATGACTTCTTCGGCGATAGCGAAAACCGTTTCTGATGCAGTGAAGATCGGCGAGACCTATCGCCGGTTGATTGACCCCATCCCGGCGATAGCGAAAACCGTTTCTGATGCAGTGAAGATCGGCGAGACCCTTCACCGATTGATTGACCCCATGCCGGCAATAAGAAACGTTCTGGAACCATTAACGGTTGCGCGTTCGTTCGACGCGATGCGTTATGTCATTCCCTTGGCTGACTTTGAGCGCCAATTCAACGCCCTGCGCGACCACACCTTTTCCCGTTTGAGTGATGTTCGCTCAACGGTTGCCGAGACAATCGCCGGGCTTTCGCGAGTCGTTGAACTCGCAACAGCATACGCCGACAATCCCCCTGTCCGGTTACCGGAAAGCTACGCAGACTTCTCGCTGAACGATGTTGTAGATGTCGTCGGCGATGCCGTTGAATCAAACGCGGAGCCTGACTTGCTGGAAGTGGCCGGGTTGCTGCAGAGAATTGAAGCGAGACTCTCCGCGTTAGAGTTGATACTGTCTACGCCAACCTTTCGCGAGAACGTTGCATTTTGGCTCGGTATCATCGGTTTCCTTATCAGCGTGCTTTCGCTCTGTTTGCAGCTCGATCAAAACAGCCACCAGCTCTGCGATCAAAAACAACCTCCAGCCCTCCAGTCGGCAACGCCCGCACCGCGGACAGCGGACGCTTGGGGCGATTACTCAGGGCCTTGCCCTTAACGGCAGCGACAGGCACTAGCCCTTCCGGCAATTTACCGGCATTCCCAAAATGGAGACGCTTCAGCGCAAGAAGTCGGACGAACCCCAATGAGCGCAAGGAACTCCGGCCTAGCCAGGATTCCCATCGGTCAACTGACAGACGAAGAATTGCAATGTCGTTGTCAGGCAATCCTCAGGGCCTGCCATCAGAGGGGAAATCATCTTGATGTCCCTGCCGAATTGATTGAACCGCTAGAGGAGTGTTATCGCGAAGCGAACAACCGCGGAATGACAGACGGAATAGACCTTTCTAGAATCCTTCGCAAGGATGATCCCGTTCCCACTGTTCATCCGCGCGCAATCATTCGTTACCTTAGAGAACCGTATTTGAGTGATTTCTTACGAGGAGTCATTTCATTTGCTCCTGCTTCTGTCTACAAAAACGATCCTGATTTCGCGCGTCGGGATGACGAACATGCGCGCCCCTATATGGTCCCTGACCAAATCGTCGTGTTTAATGGCGGCTCGTATCCTACAACGAGAATAAGAATGCGACACAACATCGTCGCCGCCGACCATCAGCCTTTGCCTTACCATTTCGCTAGCTTCTCGGCAGAACAATCCTTGAAAATGCAGCGAGCCTTCACCGCGGATGGGGCTGTATTGATCACCAACCCGAAGGCGTTCGCGGACCTGGTTTGGAGAGCGTTATCTCGCGAGCAACCTCATACATCGCTACAGTTAGCGCGCGTTAAGTATTATGACCCCATGGCGGGGGCCGCTGCTTTGAAGAAGCCGAACCAGACGTTATGGATGAAGCCGGTGGAGTTCGCCTGGCATCGCGAAGCTCGGTTGGTAATCATGGGCGGTGAGCCTGGTGACAAAAGGGTCAATATCGAAATCGACCCACCGAACGGATTGCTGAGTCTGGTTACCTTTTGAACTTTCTCGCGCTCTATCGACACAGATGTTGCTTTCAAGGCTTCGTCCTATCCCTTTAGTTTATTGTGTCGGACGAGATGATCGAAAAGACCGAGTTGCTTCGGCTGGAGCGCCGCCTGCTCGTCAATGAAGAACTGTTTTTTCGTCGCGCCGCGTTTCCGTCCGGCTTTCGTGTGACAGTCATAAGCATAGCCAGGGATGGGCACATACTGACCGGAATCGCGGAGTGAGTCCGCTAGCTTCTGCGCGGTCACGTCGAGGCCCTGATCGTAAACGTAGTTTTGCAGGTGGTCCGCGTCGCGGGATTTTTTCGCCTGGCAGATAAGGATGACCGCTTTCGAAATGAAGATGCGGCCCTTGGCCTCACGCACTGGCACTCCCTTGTTCACATGCTCGTAGCCGTAATGGAGGGCGGCGATTTCTTTCGTGAGGATGCCCCAGCAATCTTCTGCGCTCACCGTTAGGAGTCGCTTCCACACATAGTTGCCGTAACCGGAAGCGAACAACTCGTGCGCCCAATACCCGGCGAGAGTGGCGTCGGCCCGCCTGCACGCCTTCTGCATTGCCGAACTCACTTCGCCGAAGTCGTAGCCGTGGATAGTAGAGAATCGCATCTTACCTATCCTAGTTCTGATGGGAACTAGGGCGAAGCGCCATTCGTCACCCATCGTAATTCGTAATAGACAGCTACCAAGTAGGGAATCCCGGCGTGCAGACGACCAGGGCCAAATTCGACTCAATCCAGGCTTGGCAATTCCACACCCGGCAGATTGGCCCTTGCCACCTTGAGGGATTTCAGGTTGCGCCCAGATGATTCGGCAACGGCAGTCATGAAGGTAGCCCGTGCACCACCGGCGCTGATCTAATGACTGGATGAAACACCGATATGTCGCACCAGCAGCACTCACGAAGCTCAGAGCGAAATTCTGGCAATCGGCATTTCTTCATCGGCCGCACTAAACTGGACTCAACCACGACGACTATTTCGCGCGCTCCTTCGCTGCTATGCGGGCTTTCTTCTCTGCCACCGCCACAGCCGAAAGAGTTGGAGGGCTTTGAAGCTTCGTCCATTCGTCAGCGACGCCCGTCTTGAACACTTCCAGGGCGACAGCGATCAAAGGATCGGATCGGAAATTTCCGACCTTGACGCACACCAAATCTGGAACTTCGGTTGCTTCTAGTGACGGGGGCACCACTGCTTCCTCCACGGATACCACGGATATTTCCGACTCCCCAGCTCTCTGCGCGTGTGTGCGCGCGCGTATGAAGGAATTAGAATAGAAAACATCCGTAGTATCCGGCGTTAATACATACCTTCTGCATGGTGCGGGAGGATTCGCGGCATTATTGGCGGGTTGGATCGTGAATCTAGTTGGCGTGGCAAATTGTCGTGGATCAAGCATCCATCCACGCGGCTTGTCGTAATCGCTACTCTCGGCTGCTTCGGCTTTGTGCTCCAGCTCTCTATCGGTCCACTGATCGGAGAGCCGTGCGTTATAAACACCTAACCAATGCAGCAACTCGTCGCCACAGAGACCGAATCCGTTGTGAAGGGTGCGCGCGACCTTGAGCGTGGTTGTGTGACCGTTGTTGCCCGAAATAGCTTTCGGGGCATGGGCCACATATCGCTGGATGGCCCGCTTATTCACGGCGCTCTCTCTTTACGAAAGCAACTTTGGGATAGCCTTTTTGGCGCTTGTCCTCGCCGCGCAGGATGTTGCTGCCATGGCCGCTGCGGAAAAGTTCCAGCATCAGGTCTGGTAATGCGCGCTCGACTTGTTTCGACGTAAACGGCGTCCAGTTTGCTTCATCGCAATAATCGACATATTCGGCAACAATCTCCGCTGTCGTTAGGGTGCTTCCGGCATCCGACTTAATGCACTTCCTTACGAAATGGCGGACGCTGTCGGATTCCTCCATCAACTGGTCCACTCTGCCCGCCTGCCTGCCTGTAAGCTGATAATCGCCGGTGGCATCGCATTCTGCCAGGTGCATGATCGCACCGTCCACCATCCATCGAAGAATCCCCTCAGCTTCGGCCTCAAGCAGAACGTCTGCGAAGTTTGAAATCCTGTGGACGGGCTTTGGCTTCTCGTATCGAACAATCATCAAGCGCCGAAGCCATGCGCCAACGTCACTATCGAGCTTCACACGCAGTCGGGAGTTGCAAGTGATTGCCACGCCGAAGTTGCCCCTGAGTTGAATGTCTTTGCCGGAGTTTTTGCGTTCTGGCGAAAGCAGATCATGACCTACCAACGCCTTGATTAAGTTCGCGCCAGGTCGTTGAAGGAAGTCGCCAGGAACATCCTTGCCTGTCAGCATCGTTTTGCCGACGAAGCGCGAGGTTTCAAACGGTCGGTCAAGATGCGCGGTGCGAAGTTCGCAAACATTTCGCGGCCCTGTCATCTTCTCGATAATTTCGACCAGAGTGCTTTTCCCGCCACCCGCAGTGCCGATAATCAGCATCAATCGTTGCGCCGGATTTCCCCCTAAAAGTAGCGATCCACACCAGCGTTGAAGTAGGCTTATGTCCTCCGGTTCAAGCGCGCTTCCGAGTAACTCGTTTCTGAATCGTGGACACTCGGCGCTTTCGTTCCAAGAGAAGGGGCAAACGTTGCGCGAAAAGTAATCTGGCGAAAACGGACGCAACTCCGCCCCGCGATTGTTCAGGTGCAGCATCCCATTAGCGAGGTGGATGACACGTCGCGCACGCGCGAATGCTTCGCGCTTTTCGACTTCGCCGCGCAATAAGGCCGTTAGGCCGTCGAGCAATCCATTCGTTCGCAGCGAGAGCACGGCAGGCTGGTTTGTTTCCTTTGAAAATCGCTGCCAGTCGTCGCCGAAAATGTTCTTGATGCAGTCGGGCGTTTGCCTAACCCATGCGCCAGTATCAGCCTCATAAGTGTAAAACTCTCGTTCGTCCGGTTCGTGCAGAACCTGATGTTCCAAGGCGAAGCGTTTAACGAAAAACATCTGGTTGGTCTGCGGTTGGCCGCCTTTGGCGTAGGTGAACGGTTGTCCCACGGCTTCGATCAAACGGGCTGTGAGGTCGTCTGGCTCAGTTGGCGCAGCCCACGGCAAAGCTAGGCCGTCCGGCCAGGCAATGTCATCAAACGACATTGTGATGGGCGCTACGTTCCTTATGATCTTATATTTGATCGCCGCCGTTTCGCCTTGGCTGGTGTCCAGTGCCTTGCCATGAATGACGGTTTGATTGCCGGTCGCGCGCCATTCTCCGAAATTTTCCAGCTTATAGGACTTCGGAAACTCGCCAGCAATCCGCAGCCATAGGTTGCCCCCGCGTGCGCGGCGCGTTCGGAGCGTGGTTTGAAGCGCGGGATTAAGAAGCAAAAATGCCTCTAGATCGGCGTCGCTATCCACATCAATGGTGCATAGATTGCCGCTCGCCTTGCCCAATAGAACGCCGATGTTTCCGCCCGCGTTTAACTTCTCGATATAGCTGGCGTCGCTCATTCGTTCGATGGTGGTTTTCTGCCACCCTTTAACTCTCGGCCCCTTCTCGCCTTTCGGGATTGGAAGCAAAACCACGTCGTGCCCGAGTAGATCGCGAATTTCGTCGGAAACTCGGGGCGGGTGCGTTTGGCTTTCGGCAGAGGGGAGAGCCTTTAGTTCCGCCACGCCGGGCGACGATTCAGCGGTGTTGGATTTCATAGTGACAGGTCGGCTTCGATGGCAGGAGCGAATTTTTATGCAACGGCTTTCACCGTGAGGCGCAAAAGAGCAGCTTGAACATCTTCCAATCGAAATCGGATGCTCCGATGTCCGAGCCGGATAAATGCGATCTGCCGCCGGCGCATGAGCTGCGATAAAAGATCATCACCGCCAATGATGGCGGCTGCTTCGCGTTTCCGCAGCAGCGGCGTTGTAACTGGGTTTTTGTCGAGATTGTTCTTCATGTCGGCGCGCGCGTGTCAACCGTCGCCATTCCTTGTCATGCCGGAGCCTCGCACCGCCGCCCCCTTTTATGACTTAACTGCGAGCGATTTATTTTTTAATTTTTTTGTTCGTTGCCGCAACGAACAGGTAACGGGGCGAGAATCTCTTCGAGGACTAGAACCCTCTTACACCTTTAGATCGCGCTCGGGATCGTCACTTTACAGCTCACCGTGCGCATTCCTGCTACCAAGGTGGGCCGCTGATCTGCGCGTTTGGGTGTAAAGTTCGAAAACGAACCCCTCATGGAAACGCGATGGTGGACCGAATCCATTGGGACTGTTCCAAACTCATAATAGATTCCCTCGCTCTCACTGCCCGCTATCTGCTCCCGCCATTAGCCTTCCCGCATCGAAGCGACGGGTTGGCGGGAATGAGGAACTTGCGCGGGCAAAGCGTCGAACCGCGTAGGACCCCGGCCTTAATCCACGCATGGATGGTGTCAGTCGAGACGCTGAGATATTTCGCAGCGGCCTTAACCGTGTAGGAGGCGGCTTGTGCGATATTCGGCGGTCCGGGCCATTTTTTTCATATTGCCGAATTCCTAGGCGTTACCGGGGCGACACTATCACTAGCCACAATAGAACTCCGGTTAGCATGTGTTCTCCACGAGGTTTTCGACATCCGCTGCCGGAATCAATAATTTCCCTTTCACAACACTTGAGGCACGTAGCACGCCGCTCTTGATCAGGCGTCGAATAGTTTTGTCAGAAAGGCCCAGAAAGGCCGCTGCGGACTTTATCGTGTAGGGTCTTTTGGCCGCAGGTGGCTGTTTTCCATTTGGACTCGGCGGCGATTTCACTCGATATTGTTATTCAGTTTCGCCGGGAATGCTGGCCGCTCAGGCTCGTGCCGAAGTCCGCACGATAGAAACATTCGCTCCCGTTAACGTCAAGTGCCGAACCGGCACGGATGCAACGAAACGCCCGCAATATTATCGGTCCTCAGCTCAGGCGGATACGCAACAAGCGCGGTCTATCCCAGCCGAAATTCGCGGAACTCTTGCAACGTAAAGGTTGGGACATTTCTCGAGATATTATTGCGAAGATCGAGGATCAACGCCGATGGGTTGCGGACTTCGAAGTGGCATTCCTCGCTGAGGCATTAAAAATAACAATTCCCGACCTGTTCACTTATCAAGGACGGCCGGAGAAGCCGTCCGAGTATATCGTTCGGCTGGAACGAAGAATTGGCTGAGGGAGCCCGCTCACCTGTTCATTGCTTCTGCCGTCATTCTTGTGCCCCGCCTGGCGTGAGGCGCGACCGTCTATTTAACACGTGCTCTCGACCAAATTTTCAACGTCGATAGCAGGAATGAGGATTTTGCTCGTGACTGTGCTCGATCTGAGCACACCGCGCTTGATGAGATTGCGGATGCTTTTAGTGGAATGGCTCAAGTAAATAGCCGCCGTCTTGATGGTATAGGGCGGATTGTTGCCGACTTTGTGGATAGATGCTGGCGTTTTCATACCTGCCGCGTCGTGTCAACGCTGACCGGCCTGTATCTTGCCGCCGCCCAAAGTTAAACAGTCAGGAATTGCACTCCGCGAGCCGCGCGAGCGCACGTGCTTCCTGCGCATCGTGGTCGGCGGCTTGAACAAAGGCGTAGCGGCTCGCAACAAGCATCCCACCGTCACGGTGGCCCTGCCAGTCACCCACTTGTTTAAAACTCATACCTTTGCGCAACAGCCGCACGATGCCGAATTGCCGCAGATTGCGCGGCGTGTAGCGCCGAATCTTGAGGCGGTCGCAAGCCTTCGCCAGGGCCGCTTTAGGATCAGCCACCTTGAACACGGGGCCTTTCGGATCATGAGGGAGGGCGCGCAATTCCGCCACAAAGTCGGCAAGACACGGCTCCCCGTCTGCAAAACGATAAAGGGGCACGAGAAACTTTCTGCCTGTCTTGCGCCGCACGAAGGTGATGTGCGTCTCACTGATTTGCGGCCACTTCAAATCCTGGGCTTCGGCCTGCCCGACAGCAGCTTCCCCGAGCAAGCGCAAAAAGTCCGCGCTCTGCTCACCATCCCCATTCGGGCGACGACCGCCTCTTTGCTTACGAACGTCGGCGATGATCGCATAAAATTCTTCCGCGCTCGGAATTGGGCGCTCGACATCGTCGGCAATTTCAGTCCGTCTTTTTGGTGGGATCTGGCGCGAGTCAAAGGGACTGTGCGAAATAATCTTATTCGCCACGGCGATTTCGAACAGGTTGAAGAGGAGCGTGCGGTAGCGGTTGAAAGTGCTCTTGTTCCATTTACGTTCAACCGCCGTATGATTGATCCACGCCACCAGATGCCGAAGGCGCACGTCGATCACCCGCATTTTCATGCCGGTGCCATCGCCTTGGAATGTGCGCCGAAAGACATCGGCGTTGCAAAGGCACACGCGCAGACTTCCGCCTCTGAGGGCGCTCTTGCCGTCCAGCCACGTCTGCACCAGTTCCCCGAGGATGAAACTGCCCGCGCTGGGGTCGAGTGCCTTAGATTCAAGAAGCCACGCGGATTTGAGAGATTTGGCGCGGTCGGGATTATCGGTGTTCAGATCGTGCCAGACCGTCTTTTTGCCCTCTTTGCGCCGCGCGAAGTAGCGCCCGCGCCCGTCGCGGTAGAGGTTGTCGGCGACGCGGATGCGTCTTTTCGCGAGTATTTTCCCCACAGGGGTAAAATATGGGGTAAAATAGGGAAAAGCGAGCGAATTCGCCGGGGTCGTATTTGATAGGTAAAAGCGCGGGTGTAGCTTAATGGTAAAGCTGTAGCCTTCCAAGCTACTGACGAGGGTTCGATTCCCTTCACCCGCTGTCCCAACGTTTCGTGGCGGTTGCTTTGCCCACCCTGTGGGTCGTAAGTCCCGCATGAAAGCTTTCGCTCTTTCGTTAACGCTGGTCGTCGCGTTTTGTCGCAGCGCGCTAGCCGATTTCACCATCATCCAGAAGGTCGAGGGAAAAGAAACTGCAGGGAAACGCAAGACGAACGAAATCACTTTGAAGGTCAAGGGCGACAAAATCCGGCTGGAAGCTGCGCCGCAAATCACAATGATCGTCGACGGCAAGACCGGCGACACGATCACCCTCATGAATGCGCAGAAGCGAATCGTTCGGATCTCCGGCGACAAAGCCAAAGCAATCGCGGAGATGGCAGCGAAGTACGACGGAACGACCAACGAGAAAGCAAAACTCGTCGCAACCGGCAAAAAAATGACGGTCAATGGCTACGAAGCCGACGAGTACATCGCGGAGACGAAAATGTTCAAAGCGCACTACTGGATCGCGCCGACTTTTCCAAATTCGGCGGAGATCATGAAGCAGTTGCAGACGGTTATTCCGGCGGCCTGGAATGATCTGGCGAAGGGCATGATCAACTATCGCGACCTGCCCGGGTTTCCCGTTCGCACCCAAATCACTGTCGGCGACGACAACATTATCAGCACTGTCGTCGCGGTGAAGACGGACGCGTTGAGCGAGGCGGACTTTTTGCCGCCAAAGGACTTTCAGGAAGTGAAAATCCCGAACGTAGAGATGTCGACTGAGAAGCCGGCACCTCGCACGGCGCCAAAGCCCTAAATCGCGTTTGCGCGTGCGGCCGCGTTTCGTTCTCGCCTCGGCTTCGCCGCGCCGTCGTCAATTACTTCTTGCGGCCGGCTATGAGTTCGACGTCGCGTCGCCTCGCGTGGAAGAAGTCGCCCATAATTGGCTCACGATTCGGGAAATGACGATCTGGAACGCGGCCCGGAAAGCCTCAGCAGTCTCGCGAATCGCGCCCGATGCCGTTGTCCTGGCCGCCGATACGTTGGTAACGATCGACGGAGAAGTTCTCGGCAAACCGGCCGACTTCGCGAACGCCGTCGAAATGTTGCGACGGCTCGGTGGACGCGTCCATGAAGTTTGGACCGCGGTACGAATCGTAGATTCGGCGCGCCGCAAGTGGCGAAGCTTCCACGAAACGTCGCGCGTCCATTTTCGTTCGCTCGACGACCGCGCTATTCGAAACTATCTCGCCAAAATCGATCCGCTCGATAAGGCCGGCGCTTATGCCGCGCAGGGCGACGGACAAGACATTATTCGCAAAATCGAAGGTTCCTACACGAACGTGGTCGGCCTGCCGATGGAGAAAACGAAACGCGCGCTCGCTTTTTTCGGCGTTCGGCCTTCCAAGCCAGTCTAGTTATTCGGCCATCGTGGCGCTGGCGCGATGGCAGACTTCGAGCTTGTTGCCGTCCGGATCCTCAAAGAAAACCGCGTAATAGCCGGGGCTGTACTCCACGCAAAGTTCCGGGCCCTCGATGTTTTTCGCGCCCGCGGTGCGAACAATTTCAGCAACCTTGTCTACGGCGTCGCGACTGGGCGCCCAGAATGCGATCCGGTTCCCGTTCGGGTGGTGATCTGCGTCCTCAGTGAATCCAAAAAAATCAACGGCCACGCTGCCCTCGGCCTCGAAGAGACCCCACTTCTCGCCGCTCTTGTCGATGCGAAACCCGATCGCGGGCAAAATCTGGGAGTAAAAGCGTTGGGCGTTTTCGCGGTTTTTTACCCGAAGATCGATGTGATCGAAAAGGCGCGTGCTCATGCCGTGATTCTTCACGTCCGCCCGCTCATTGTCTAATCAGCGAACTTTCCGATTCTCGCGGCGAATCATCAGCTTCAACCCTGACCAGATTTCATCGACGGCGCACACCTTCACGTCGACGAATCCGAGCGGCAGACAGACTTCCCGAATAGCGTCTTCCGTAATGTCGGTCGCGACGCCCGATGCCTTCTTGGGCCAGGAAATCCACAGAACCCCGGCGTCGTCGAGCTCCTTGCGCAAACGCCTCAATTCCTTTTCCAAGGTTCGACGCTCGGTCACGAAGAGATGAACGAAGCTCGCGCCCGCGACTGCTCTGTCCGTAAACGAAACATCCATCGGAAGCGGTGCGAGAAGTTTGCTATACCCGCGGGGCGGATTGAGCGCGGCGACTTTCATCCCTGGTTTGATCCCAAGCTTTTGGGCCAGCGGTGTTTTCGAGTAACCAGCCATTTCCTTTCCTAGTGTTTCCAGCACATAATGTCGCGCAACTTCCGATGCGTTTTTCCTTAGTCATTGCTGTTTGCGCGGTCGGTCTTCTGGCCGGTTGCCACCGCCAGAACAACGCGGTTTCCGGCACGATCGAAGTCGATGAAGTGCACGTCGCGTCACGTTCCGCTGGCCGGGTCGAAAAGATTTTCGCGTGGGAAGGCGATTCGTTGAAGCCGGGCGATCCAATCGTCCAGCTCGAAGCTTCGGAAATGAAGGCGCGGCGCGATCTGGCGGCGGCTCAGATCAACACCGCGCAGCACGACGTCGAGGCGCAAAGCGCGCAGTTGGAATTCCTCAAGGCCGATGCACAACGACAGCAAGACCTGTTGAGACGCAACACCGTTTCCCCAAGCGAAGCGGAGCGTGCGACGAGCGCCGCGAAAGCGCAGGAGAAAAATATTGCCGCCGCTCGCGCGCGCGTCGAACAAGCGCTGGCGCAACTAGCGGATATGGACGCCCAAATTCAGGAGATGAAGATCGTCGCGCCGACAAACTCCATTTTGGAGGTCCTGAGCGTAAAGGTGGGCGACGTCCTCCCCGCGAATCGGGAAGTGGCCACCTTGATTTTGCCGCAACGATTGTGGGTGCGCGTTTACGTGCCCGAGCCGTGGCTCGGCTTGATCAAGCTGAACGATACGGTGCGGGTCCGCGTCGATTCCTTTCCGGATCGCGATTTCTCTGGCGTCGTCGAGCAGATCAATCGCAAAGCCGAGTTCACTCCACGCAACGTCCAGACCGTGGAAGATCGCATCAAACAAGTGTTCGGCGTCAAGATTCGCCTCGAGAACAAAGAGGACACGCTTCGCGCCGGCATGTCCGCGGACATTTTTTTCCCGAACGTGAAATGATGTCTGGTCTTTTCTCCTGTCATCCTGAGCACAGCGAAGGATCTCTGATCATTTCCGACTCGGGGCGGCAGGAACCCGAAATAGTCAGAGATGTTTCGCTCCGCTCAACATGACAGAACGACAAGATGCGATGATCGAATGCGAAGGGCTGACCAAGCGCTTCGGCAATTTCACCGCGGTCGATCATGTCAGCTTCTCGGTCGCCAAAGGTTCGATCTTCGGATTCCTCGGTCCGAACGGGTCCGGCAAATCGACTGTGATTCGGATGCTCTGCGGCATCCTCGAGCCGACTGAAGGCACCGCTCGTATAGCGGGGCACGACATTTCGCGGGAAGGCGAAGCCACCAAGGAAATGATCGGCTACATGTCGCAAAAATTTTCTCTCTACGACGAGCTAACCGTAAACGAAAACCTCGTCTTTTCCGGCAAGCTCTACAGTCTCCCCGATCGGGAATTGAAGAAGCGCCGCGACGAGCTCATCGCGATCACCCATCTCGAGCCATATCTGGATCGGCGCGCCGCGCTTCTTTCGGGGGGCTGGCGGCAGCGTCTGGCGATGGCTTGCGCGCTCATGCACAAACCGACCGTCCTGTTCCTCGACGAACCCACCGCCGGCATCGATCCGGTGGCACGGCGCGAACTTTGGGATTTACTCTTCGAGTTCGCCGGACAGGGCATGACGCTTTTCGTCACCACCCATTACATGGACGAGGCCGAACGCTGCTCGCACGTGGGCTACATCTACAACTCGAAACTCATGGTGTGCGGCGAGCCCGACGACTTAAAGCGAATGCCGGAAGTCAGCCCGCCCGGAACCCGCCGTCTCGATGTCACCTGCGATCACGTCACGGTGGCGTTGCGCGCGATGCGCGAAGTGAAAGGCGTGCTGAACGCGACCGTGTTCGGCCAATCGATGCACCTGCTCGTCGACGGAACCGTTCGTCGTCAGGAGATCGATGACAAACTGCGTAGCGTCGGTATCGATAGCCCGGAGATCCATGAGATCGGACCGTCGCTGGAGGACGTCTTCGTCACCCTCACCGCGAAACACGCCGGCGAAAATCACCAGGAGAAAGCCGCGTGAAGCATCTCTTCTGTAGCCGTCGCCCTGTGGGCGACGCCCGGTTTGCGGCCGACAAGTGCTCTCACGGTCGCCGCGGCGACCGGCTACAGAAGAGGGTCGCGACGATGCTATGAAACGCGCGCCTTTCCGCGGTCTGAACGCCATCCTGTTCAAGGAGTTCATCACGGTCCTACGGGATCCGATGACGCTCTTTTTCATGCTCTTTCCGCCGCTCATCGAAATGATCGCGTTCGGTTACGCGCTCGATAACGATGTGAAACACATGCCGATGGTGATTCTGAACGAGGATCGCACCGTGGAGAGCCGGCAGTTCCTCGATCGCTTCGTAAACACGGAAACGTTTCGGATTGTTGGCGAAGTCCAAAACGCCGACGAAATGGCGAGCGAGATTCGAAAAGGCCGGGCTTCTGTCGGCATGCAAATTCCGCCGCACTTCACCCGCGATCTTCGCTCCGGCCATCCGGCCCAAGTCCAATTGCTTATCGACGGCTCGAGTTCCACGACAGCATTGCAGGCCCTCAACACCGCGCTCGGCGTCGCCCTGACTCAATCCGTCGAAATGATGATGAGCGAAACCGGCCGGCGGGCCGTGCCCGTCGAGATCCGGCCGCAGATGCTTTACAACCCCACGATGCGGAGCCCGAACTTTTATGTCCCGGGCGTGATCGGCGTCGTTCTGCAAATCGGGACCACTTTCGCGACCGCGATGGCTGTGGTTCGCGAACGGGAGCGCGGGACGCTCGAGCAACTACTCGTTAGTCCACTCAGCCGCTGGGGTCTGATGCTCGGGAAGCTCGTTCCCTATCTCTGCATCGGGATGCTCATGGCGATGCTGCTCTTCTCGATCATGCGTTTTCTTTTCGCCGTGCCGATCGCCGGAAACGTCTTCGCGCTTCTGGTCGCAACTTTCGTTTATTGCTTCGCTTTGCTCAGCATCGGCCTGTTCGTTGGAACGAAAGCGGAGAACCAAATGCAGGCGCTTCAGATGTCGATGATGTTCGTTTTGCCGAGCGTCTTCTTTTCCGGGTTCATCTTCCCGAGAGAAACCATGCCGTGGATTTTTTACGCGCTCGGCTCGGTCCTGCCGACGACCTATTTCATCTCGCTCATCCGCGCCATCATCCTCCGCGGCGCAACCTTTTTCGAGTACTGGCAATCCCTCGCCACCATGTCCGCCATGGCCGCCGTCCTCTTTTGCATCTGCGCGCTGCGCTTTCGGAAAAAAATTGGGTGAATGTTCGACGCGTCGTCGGGAGCGTTCTTCGAATTGCACTCGCCCTGTTTGTCATCTTCTTCCTCGCCTGGTTTTTTGGAATGAGAATGCCTGGACGCAACATCTCCGCTGCTGGTTCGCTGAATGACGCTGAGAAAACGTTGCGCGCCGAGTTGGTCGCCAGCGTCCAAAAATTGGCCGGCGAGATCGGCGAGCGAAACATGAGTCGCTATCCGCAGCTTCTGGCTGCCGCCGACTTCATCGAATCGTCTTTTGCTGCCACCGGCTTGGCTCCACGGAGAAACAGTTACGAGTTGCGCGGTCGCGCGCTTGATAACATCGAAGTCGAGATTCGCGGTTCCACGCCGGAGATTTTTGTTGTCGGCGCGCATTACGATTCTGTATCCGGCTCGCCCGGCGCGAATGACAATGCGAGTGGCGTAGCGGCGCTGCTCGCGCTAGCGCGCCGATTTGCGGGCAAATCCCCGGAAAAGACGCTGCGCTTCGTGGCATTCGTGAATGAAGAGCCGCCCTACTTCCAGACGGAAGAAATGGGAAGTCTCGTTTACGCGAAAAGCTGCAAAGCGCGCGGGGATCGCATTGCGGGAATGATTAGTTTGGAAACGATCGCCTATTTCTCGGATGCGCCGCATTCCCAAAACTATCCCTCCGCTGGTCTCGGTTTCTTTTATCCAAGCAAAGGCAACTTCATCGGGTTCGCCGCGAACACGAGCTCGCGTTCGCTTTTGCGCAGGACGGTGTCGGCTTTCCGAAAAACTGGGAAGCTGCCATGCCAAGGCGCGTCGTTGCCGGCCGCCATTCCAGGAATTGGCTGGTCCGATCAATGGTCGTTCTGGCAATGCGGTTATCCAGCGCTCATGGTGACGGACACGGCGCCGTTTCGGTATTCGCATTATCACGAACCGACCGACACTCCTGACAAGCTGGATTACGATCGATTCGCGTTGGTGGTGAGCGGAATGGAGACGGTCATCGCCGAACTGGCGGGGCAATCTCCGTTGTAGCGACGGCGCTCTGTCGCCGTATGAACGCGTGTGAGGGCGACAGAGCGCCGTCGCTACAGCTCCATTTCATGCGTGCGAAATTTCTTCGTCAGGTGGAGACAATAAAGGAGCGGAAGCGCACCGATCACGCCGAATGAACAATCGATGAGGCGCCAGGCGATGGGAATTTCACGGATCGCTCCGCAAATTAAGGCGAGCGGAATAACGGCGCCGCACGCGACAAGGCCGACCCGCAGCACCCAGGCATTGCGGACCGGATCGCGATACGGGCCGATGAAGAACATCGCGATCATGAAATGGCCGAATGCGAGCCAATCAGTTCCGTATCCGACGAAAGGAAAGGCAGCGTAGGTTTGCTCCAGTCCGAACGAGACGAAGGCAATCCAGCCGCGAATTCCAGTCAGCGTTGTGTAAGCGGCCGGATCGTCGATTCCGAGGCAGCGACACAGCAGGGAAAGTTCGGTGAGGAGCGAAAACGCGGTCAATCCACTCACGATTAGTCCGGCAATGAGGAGACCCAAACTGATTCGGTAAGCGCGGAGAGGGCCTCTCACGTCGATACGTTAACGAAAGAGCCGTTCGAGAACGTAACCGATTAACGCAGTCGCCGGCAGAGTGAAGAGCCAGGCCCAGACGATGCGTTCGACGACGCTCCATTTTACGCCGCTGAAACGTTTCATCGCGCCAACGCCCATTATCGAGGTGGAGATGACGTGCGTGGTCGAAAGCGGGATGCCGTAATTGCTCGCGACCTGAATGATGACAGCGGCGCTTGTTTCCGCGGCGAACCCATGCACCGGCTGCAGCTTCACCATTTTGTGTCCGAGGGTGCGAATGATCCGCCAACCGCCGGCTGCCGTGCCCGCCGCCATGGTGGCGGCGCACAGGACGACGACCCACTTGGCGACGACGAAGTCCGGCGTGTTCAGGAAGTGCAACATCGGCGGGAAATCTTTGAAGACGCCCGTCTTGGTGCCGGTGAAAAGGGCGAGCGCGATAATGCCCATCGTCTTTTGCGCGTCGTTGGTGCCGTGGCTGTGCGCCATCCAGGCCGCGCTGACGAGTTGAAGTTTGCCAAAGATCGACTGGACGAAATGCGGCGTGAACGACCGCAAAATTAGAAAGAGTAGACCCATCAAGAACGCACCGAGCAAAAAGCCAACTACGGGCGAGGTAAACATCGGCACGACGACCTTCGGCATCAGGCCGGTATTCCATTTCAAGACGGACCAGTCACCATGCGCGGTCGCGAGCGCGGCGCCGCACAACCCGCCGATGAGCGCGTGACTCGAACTAGAGGGCAGCCCGAGCCACCACGTGAGCAAATTCCAAACGATCGCGCCGAGCAGCGCGCACAGCACCGTTTTCATATCGACGACTTTCGTGTCGACAATGCCTTTGCCGATCGTGGACGCGACGGCGGTCCCCATGAGCGCGCCGGTGAGATTGAAAAACGCGGCCATCGCGATCGCCTGCCGTGGCGTGAGCACTTTCGTGGAGACGACGGTGGCGATGGCGTTCGCGGCATCGTGAAAGCCGTTGATGTATTCGAACGCGATGGCCGCGAGCACCACGATGATGAACAGGATCATGCGGCGAACTGGGATGGCGGATCAGGAATGCTTCAGGACCACCTGCAGGATGACGTTGCCGGCATCGCGGCAGCGGTCGATGACTTTTTCCAAAAGGTCGTAAAGATCGCGCAGGAAAATGACGTGCTTGGTGTCGTAATCGCCGTGATACAGATCGCGGAGCAGCTCGAGCTCCAGCTTGTCCGCGTCGCCCTCGATGGTCTGGAGTCGTGCGTTCATTTCTCGGGCCGTCGCGATGTCAGTGCCTTTGCGAAGTTCCTTCACCATGGCGAGAACGGCTTCCGCCGCCTGGTCGAGTAAATCCAGATGCTTCTTGAAACTCCGACCGTGGAGGTCGGCCGGAAAAATCAGGATTCGCTCGCCGATTTTCTCAACTGTCTTCGGAATCTTGTATAGCGCCGCGGCGAGCGCCTGGATGTCTTCCCGCTCCAGAGGAGTGATGAAGGTTTTGCAGAGCTGCTCGGTTAGCTCCTGGGTGATGCGTTTGTCTTCGCGCCGGCTGGCAACGAATTCCTCCAGGCTTTGGGGGCGCTCGTGATGCTCGAGTTTGCCGAGCAGGGCGACGAGATGATGCACGCTGCTGTCGGCCTGCTGCGCGCTCTTTTCGAGCAAATCGAAAAACTTTTCGTCGTGACCAAAGAATTGGCGGATTGAAAACATAAATTATTGTAGGGCGTTTCTGTGAAACGCCGAGTGCGGAAAACATGGCGCCTGACGCAGACGCCCTACAATCGTTGTCCCAGCTTTCATCCTTCTATACCATTGCACCCCGCCTGATGAGCAAGGCAATGCTGAAATCGTCGTAATTACTTGGCATTGTTTCGATCGGTTTCACGGTGTTGGTCGAAAAGATGGGCAGTGTAGGTGAAGACCACGTATCCGCCGAGCTCATGTCCGGAGCCATTACGGATGTAGAGGGCCGGATTCGTTTGGAAATCGCGAGTGATATTACAAGTGAACCCGAGCGTGACTGAATTCTCGGCGCCGCTCTGCCAATCCACCTGGGCGCGCCACGTCTTATTGAAATCGTAAGCGTAGCCGAGGATCGCCTCATTTTTGTAACCGGCATGAATGGCGCCGGCGATGAACTTGTGGTGCTCGGTGTAATATCCGCCTTCCAGGAACGGCTGCGGATCAGTGCCTGTGTGCGGTGACCAGTTGGCGAATCCAGTCGAGAGAAGGAATGGCTCCTGAATCAGGAGTCCAAACTCCGTTCCGAAAATCCAATCATCCGGCTTGAGGCCACGGAAGACAGCGAACTCCGCGCGATCGGTCAATCCCATCTCCATTTGCAGTTCGTAAGGATTTCCGATGAATTCGCTTTGGGCCTGGAAGCTGAGCGATAAATCGCCGGGTGCTTGCAAATCGGGAGTTACGATCTGGCTTAGGCCTTTCGTGGTGGCGTGCGCCGAAGCAAGAACGAACGGCCCGAGGAGAATCGCAATGATCCAGTTTTTCACAACGGCGCTATAGCATCGTGCCGCGCAGAACGAAAAGCGCGACGTTGAAATAGATGAGCAGCCCAGTGACGTCGACGAGCGTGGCCACGAAGGGCGCCGATGCGGTCGCCGGGTCAAGCCCGCACCGACGCAACAAAAATGGCAGCATCGATCCGGCGATGCAGCCCCACAGCACCACGCCAACGAGAGCCACTGCGACCGTCATTCCGATTAGCCAATGGTATTTGCCGTAATCAAAAATGTGGAGGTATTGCCAGAGCGCGATTCGGATAAAACCGATGGTCCCGAGAATCAGGCCGAGCGAAATCCCGGAGGCGAGTTCCTTGCGGACGACGCGGAACCAATCCCGCAAACTCAATTCGCCGACAGCCATCGCGCGGATCACAAGGGTCGTCGCCTGGGATCCGGAATTACCGCCGCTCGAAATGATCAGCGGCAAAAACATGGCAAGGATTGCGGCCTTTTCGATTTCGCTGTTGTAGCCCTGCATCGCGGTGGCCGTCAGCATTTCGCCGAGGAAAAGAATGATCAGCCAGGTCGCCCGCTTTTTTACCATCCGGGCTAGCGAAATTGACGTGTACGGTTCGTCGAGCGCTTCCAAACCGCCGAGTTTCTGGATGTCCTCAGTCGCTTCTTCTTCGGCAACGTCGAGCATGTCGTCGCTCGTCACGATGCCGACGAGCACTTCATTTGAATCGACGACCGGGAGCGCGGCGCGGTCGTATTTTCGAAACGCGTTGAGGGCTTCTTCCTGCGAATCGTTCACCTTTACCGCGACGAAGGTCCGGTCGCGGAAATCGCGCACCCGCGCTTCGAGCGGCCGGAGGAGAAATTCGCGCATGCGGAGGTCGTCGATGAGTTTGCCGCGCTCATCGACAACATAGAGCACGTTGAGCGTCTCGCGGTCCTGGCCGTTTTCTCGCACGTAATCGAGAACTTCCTTTACCGTCCAGTCGTCGTGCACCGCGATGAAATCCGGCGTCATTAATCGGCCGACGCTGCCTTCCGGATAACCAAGAAGAGCCTGGGCGATGCGCCGCTCGTCGGGCGTCAGCAGCTTCATGAGCTGCCGTGCGGCGGCGCTCGGCATTTCTTCGAGCAAGGCCGTCCGGTCGTCCGGCGACATTTCGTTGAGGATCGCGACCACCTGCTCGTGCGCCATCGCGCGAAGCAATTGCTGCTGGGCATCGACCTCGAGATATTCGAATACGTCGGCGGCGAGCGGATTCGGCAGGAGCCGGAAAATGATGACCTGCTCGTCCTCGGGCAGATCGAGGATCACCTCGGCGACGTCCGGCGGAGGCATTTCGCGAAAAAGCTCACGGAGCGCGCCAAAATTGCGCTCGGCAATAAAATCTCGGATTTCCGGCAGGAGAAGTTTTCCGACCATAACGATGAGCAATTGAAACCCGGGAGCCGCGTGCGCCGCCGAGCTTTCTAACACTCGGATTCGCGGAGCGCAATGCGCTCTACGGAACGCAGGCTTGCAGCCTGTGCGGCCAGCGGAGTTGCACTCCGCTAAGATTGTAAACAGCGGATCAGATATCCGCTGGCCACACAGACTGAAAGTCTGTGTTCCGCTTGGAATTTTGGCGAATCTCGCCAATATGAACCGGATGACCGCGACAGCAGCAGGGCCAATGATTCGGCGCGAAATCGGTGAGGACGGAATCTGTCTTCTGACGTTCGACCGGCCGGAATCGGGCGCGAACATTTTCGACGCGGCGACGATGGATAATCTGCGTGAGCACGTTGATGCGATCGAAAAGGACAATTCCATCAAGGGCGTGATCGTGACATCGGCGAAGAAGTCGATCTTTATCGCGGGCGCAGATTTGAAAACGCTGCTGCGTCAGGCGCAGACCGGCGAGATGCGCGGCTTCATTGCGGAAGGACAGAAGGTCTTCAATCGACTCGCGGCCCTGAAGGTGCCGAGCGTGGCGGCGATTCATGGCGCGTGTGCCGGCGGCGGTTACGAAATGACGCTGGCGTGCGATTATCGGGTCGCGTCTGACGATCCAGCGACGAAGATCGGTTTGCCAGAAACGGGCCTTGGATTGGTCCCGGCCTGGGGTGGCGCGACGCGGTTGCCGCGGTTGGTCGGTGCAGCGAACGCTGCCGAAGTTATTTTGAAAGGGAAACTTCACGGAGCGGTGGAGGCTTTGAAACTCGGGCTTGTCGATGAAGTCGTTCCGAAAGAGCAGTTGCTCGAGGCTGCGCGAAAAAAGCTGTCGCAAGGAAAACGAAAGATAACGACGCCCGAGGTTTCGCAGGAAGTAAACCCTCCGAAGCCGAGTGCGAATGCCGCGCCGGCGCGCGCCTACGAAATCATTAAGCGGACCGGCGAATCGTCGATCGACGAATCGCTCGCCATGGAGGTGGATGCGATCAGCGAACTCGGTGCGACCGAAGCGACGCAAAACCTGATTCGGAATTTCTTTCTCGCGGACAAATATCGGAAAGGCTCTTCGAAAACCGCGTCCGAAAAAATTCAACATGCTGCGGTCATTGGCGCCGGCGTCATGGGTTCCGGGATCGCGCAATGGCTGAGCTCGCGCGGCGTATCGGTAATTTTGCGCGACGTCGATACCGCCGCCGTCGATCGCGGACTGGCCAACGTCGACAAAACTTACGCCGACGCGGTGAAGCGGGGTTTGATGACGGAAGAGAAAGCGAGGGAGGGCCGCGCGCGCATCGTCGCTTCGACTCAGCCTATGCCGCTGCGCGACGTCCAGATTGTGATCGAAGCAGCCTCGGAGAAGCTCGAAATTAAGAAGAAGATCTTCGAAGAGCTGGCCGCGAACACGCCGGAGACGGCGATCCTTGCGACGAATACGTCGGCACTGCCGATCGACGAATTGGCTCGGAGTACGGCCATGCCGGCGCGCGTCGTCGGCCTGCATTTTTTCAATCCGGTCAGCCGGATGAAGCTGATCGAAGTGGTCGTTGGCCGGGACACGGTCGAGGAAACTCGCGAACGCGCGCTCGGGTTCGCGCGGCAAATCGGCAAACTGCCGGTGCTGGTCCAGGATTCGCCGGGCTTCCTCGTGAATCGAGTTTTGTTCCCTTATCTGCTGGACGCCGCGGAGTTGTTCGAGAACGGGGTGAGCGCCGAGGAGATTGATGGTGCGCTCCTGGAGTGGGGGATGCCGATGGGACCGTTGCGGCTGATTGACGAGATCGGTGTGGATATCACGGTCGATATCGCGGCGACGTTGGAAAAGGCATTCGGCGATCGGGATCGCCCGTCGAAAATTCTGAAGGAGATGTATGCGGCAAAACTTCTTGGCCGGAAAACCGGCGCGGGGTTCTACAAATACGAGGGCAAACAGCAAACGCCTAACGAGTCGTTGCAACAGTGGCGGCAGGAATCCGGCGAAAAATTTGGTTTGGAGAACATAACCAATCGCCTTGTTTACCTGATGGTGAATGAGGCGGCGCGCTGCCTCGAGGAAAAGGTCGTCGCGACGCCGGAGGACGCCGATTATGGAATGGTTCTCGGGACAGGATTCCCGGTTTTCCGCGGCGGGCCGTTGCGATTCGCGGAGAGCGTCGGCCTCAAGAAAGTCGTGACCGATATGGATGGAATTCATTCCCGCGCCGGCGAGAAATTCGCGCCGTGCGATTTACTTCGCCAGCACGCCCAGAACGGCACTACATTTTACGAAGGGAGATGACCATGAAATCGTCGCTCGAAGCACCCGAAAAACAGATCGCGGAAGAAACAACGGCTAAACCGGGGGCGGCGCCGGTGATCGACACGTCGAAAATGTCGGCGGGCAAGGCCGCAGCCCTGGAACTCGCCGAAAGTTCGCGCGATCCGCTCGACGAGCGCGGTAGTTTCGCCAGCAACCTTTTCATCGGCCGGTTTGATTTCGACCGGATTTTTCCTTTCCCGAAACAAAGCGTCGAAGATGCGGCAGCGGGCGAAAGCTTTCTGGCCGAGCTCCGCAATTATCTCCGCGACAACGTCGATGCGGACGAGATCGATCGGACCGGCGAGATCCCGCAGAAAAACATCGATGAACTGTTCGCGATGGGGGCTTTCGCCATCAAAGTGCCGAAGCAATATGGCGGGCTCGGATTGTCGCAAGTCAATTACGGCCGGGCTGCGATGCTGCTCGGGAGTTGGGACGCAAACCTCACAGCGCTCGTTTCCGCGCATCAATCGATCGGCGTTCCCCAGCCGCTGCTGCTTTTCGGCACCGAGGAACAGAAGGCGAAATATTTACCGCGCGTGGCGCGGAAGGAAATCTCGGCGTTCGCGCTGACGGAAATGAACGCCGGCTCCGATCCGGCGAACATGAGCCTGCGCGCGGACCTTTCCGAGGACGGAACGGCGTGGGTCCTGAACGGTGAAAAACTCTGGTGCACGAACCTGATTAAAGCGGGCGTCCTCGTCGTAATGGCGAAAACGCCGCCCAAGATCGTGAACGGCAAAGAGCGCAAGCAAATCAGCGCGTTCATTGTCGATGTCGATTCGCCCGGGCTGGAGATTACCTATCGCTGTCACTTCATGGGGCTGCGCGCGCTCTATAACGGCATCGTAAAATTCACGAACGTTCGAGTCCCGCGCGAGAACCTGATCGCGAAGGAAGGCCAGGGATTAAAGGTGGCATTGACGACGTTGAACACCGGGCGGCTCACGATCCCCGCGGCCTGCGTCGGATTATCGAAACGCCTCGTGGAGATTTGCCGTAAGTGGGCGAGCGAACGAATTCAGTGGGGCGCGCCGATCGGCCAGCACTCGGCGATCGCAGGCAAGGTCGCCGAGATGGCGGCGAACACGTTCGCAATGGAAGCGATCACGTTTCTGACCTCCGCGTTGGTCGATCGCAAGGCCGGCGATCTGCGAATCGAAACCGCGATGTGCAAAATGTGGTGCACCGAAATGACTTGGAAGATCGCGGACGACGCGATGCAAGTGCGTGGTGGCCGCGGCTACGAAACCGCGCAATCGCTCGCGGGCCGCGGCGAGGAACCGATCGCGGTGGAGCGTTTCTTGAGAGATTGCCGGATCAATCTGATCTTCGAAGGCTCGAGCGAAATCATGCGGCTCTTCATTGCGCGGGAAGCGCTTGATCCGCACTTGAAAGTCGGTGGCGCGATCTTCAACACGCAGTTGCCGATGACGACACGAGTCAAATCGATGTTCAGCTCCGGCTCGTTTTACACCCGGTGGTATCCGAAACAATGGTTCGGCGGCAGCGCCGGGGACTTGGATAAATTGCACGCCGATTTGCGGGATCACGTCAGATACGGCGCGGCCACGAGCAAGAAACTCGCGCGCGGTCTCTTCCACGCGATGATGCGGTTCGGCCCGAAGCTCGATCGCGAGCAACTGTTGCTCTCGCGTTTCGTCGGGATCGCGACCGAGCTGTTTGCGATGAACGCCACCTGCGCGTTCGCGCAATCGAAGATCGACGCCGGCGAACCGGCCGCGGAAATCCTTTCGCTTGCCGGATATTTCTGCCGCTCCGCCCGGATGCGGATCGATCATCATTTCGCCGGGACAAGCGAGAACGCGGACAAGAGCGGGTACGCGCTCACCCAGGAATTGCTCGCTGGGAAGCACGAAGAGCTGCGGCGCGGGATCGTTTGATTCAGATCGCCGCGATTACAGCCGGCGCGATTTTTTGCACGGCAATATCGAGCACATTGAGGGTGAGGTCGCGCGCGCGCGTCTGGCCGCCAATTGCCTGGGTGTTGGCCCACTGCTCGGCCTCGGCCCGCTGTTCCTCGATTAATTCGTTGAAGTCTTCCTGGCTTAGTTCGCCCTGCTGCAGCTGAACCAGCCACTTCTCCAGCATCGCCGCATTCTCTTGCGCGAATTCTCGTGAATCGGTCTTGGCTTGCTGGAGCAAACTCTGAAGCTGTTCCTTCGCGGCCTTGACGGAATCGTCCTTGATCCCATTTAAAACGTCATCGATGGCGGGCATAACTTCCTCCTTTGATTTAAGAGCGAATATCTTCGCCCTTTAGAGCGAGGTCGTAATTTTTGGAAAGCACTTCCTTTAAATTCGCGGCATAGGCGGGCTTAAAAAAAGCTTTGCGACTCGCCAGCATGGAGGCGTGCTTTTTGAATCGTGCATGAAGATTTGAAATCGCTGCGCTGCGCCGCGCATCTTTCTTTGTGGCCTCGGCCTGTTCGGCGTCGGCGAACTGTTTTTCCAGTGTCGCAGTGCTGCTCGCGAGCTTTTGATCGTCCCAGGTCTTGCCCGCGCCTTCGGTGAATGCGTCGATGTAAGCCATATGCGCGGTCTTGAGGCTCGCGATTGCGTCCCGGCTCCCGGCGTCTTTCGTGCTCGCGCATCCGACGAGGAAAAGCGTGGCGCACAAGCTAAGAACGACAGGATGGAGCATGGCGCGGGCAGATGAGATGAACGTTTTCATAATGAGCGAGTAGGGTTTGTTTAGCTATCGATAGCAGATTCCACGAGATCAGCTTCGGCGTCGCGGCGTTTAAGTAACCCACCAAGATTTTTGCCTTCCCAAAGACGTTTCATCGAACGGATTTGGTCGGCAATTTCCTGGAGGTCACCATCCGCGACGGCGTCCCGGACCGTGCGCATTTCGCGGCGGCTATCGCCGTTCATGCCCGGGCCGCGATTGAAGACGAGCGAAACGAGGGCCCCCTGAACCGCGGCGGGAAGCTGGTCTAAACCTGGGAAGGCTTTTTCGGTGCGCTGACTATAGAGCGGCAGCGTGCGTTCCCTAAAAACCTGCTCCGCATCCGGACGCTTGATCCTAATGTCGCCAAACTCACGCGCGCGCTGGCTTGCTTTGTCGCCAGACAGACCGATCACGTCTTTAAGCCGATCGATTTCGTCACTGGTCAGAAAGGGACTCCAATCTTCCTCGAATTGGTCTTCCGTAACGAAACCGAGATCGTATCCGACGCCGATCGTTATCCCGGAACTGCCGCCCGGCCATTGGCTGGGTTGATCCAGACCTTCCGCACGGAGGATCAGGGCGAGGGCTTCGTCGGGAACTTGGAGGGCCATGAAATGGTCTTAGCGACTCGGGTGGCGCGGTAGCAATAACAAAATCAACTCTCGTCGCGCCAACGGTTTGACCCGGCTCGTTGGCCCAGCTACCCTCTGCGGATGAGTATGCCGCCCGTGCTCACGGAGACGGCCCGACCATCGCGCCGGTCCGCAGAGAGCAAACCCAAAACCGGAACCCAAGATAAAACGGCCGCGTCGCGCGCCCTCGAAGTTCTCGAGCAACATGTCTTGCTCGACGGGTTTCGCATTGTCCTCGATGACGAACGCAGTCGCGGGTCCTATCTGCATAATGCCGCCACCGACTCCCGCCTCATCGACCTCTACGGCTTTTTCGGGTCGATGCCGGTGGGTTACAATCATCCGCATTTCAGCGATCCGGCCGTAGCGAAAGAGCTGGCCCGCGCCGCGAAAATCAAGGTCGCGAACTCGGACATCTATTCGCCGGGCTACGCTGAATTTGTGGAAACGTTTTCGCGCGTGGCCGGTTTCCCGCCGCTCGAGCGTTATCTTTTCATTGAAGGCGGAGCGTTGGCTGTCGAAAACACCCTCAAAGCCGCCATGGATTGGAAGGTGCGAAAAAATATCGCGGCCGGCCACGGCGAGCGCGGTAACGAGATTCTCCATTTCCAGCACGCTTTTCACGGCCGCAGCGGCTACACGATGAGCCTCACGAATACCGATCCGCGCAAGACGGACTTGTTCGCGAAATTCAAATGGCCCCGGGTCTCGAACCCCGGGATCGATTTTTCTCTGCCGGAAAACGAGCGCGAAGCCGACGTCATCGCGCGCGAAAAGAAATCCGAGGAAGAGATCCGGCGCTTCATCGAAGAGCGCGGGATCGATATCGCGGCGATCATTATCGAGCCGATCCAGGGCGAAGGTGGCGACAATCATTTCCGCCGCGAATTTTTGCAGCGCCTCCGCGAAATTTGTGACGAGAACGAGCTCCTCCTGATTTTCGACGAAGTCCAGACCGGCCTGGGAACGACCGGCCGGACCTGGTGTGCGCAGCATTTCGGCGTCGTTCCCGATCTTCTGGCGTTTGGAAAAAAGGTGCAGGTCTGCGGTGTGATGGCCGGCCCGCGCCTGGATGAAGTGCCGGACAACGCGTTCCGGCTCCCAAGCCGGTTGAATTCCACCTGGGGCGGCAATTACACGGACATGATTCGCTCGACCCATTTCCTGCGAATCATCGAGAAGGAAAACCTCGTCGAGAACGCGCGAGTCGTTGGCGAGTATTTCCTCAAGGCGCTCCTGCAATTGCAAAGCGAGCAACCCATCATGGCGGCGGTGCGGGGTCGCGGTCTCTTTATCGCTTTCGATCTGCCGGATCCCAAAATGCGCGATGAATTTTGGAAAGGCCTGTTCGATCGCGGCCTGCTCGTCCTGAAATCTGGCGACCGCTCGATCCGGTTTCGCCCGGCGCTCGACATCACGACCGAAGTCGTCGATGAAGCGATGGGTTTGCTGCGCGCCCAATGCGAAACCGTGCGGAGATGAGGTGGACCGGGCGCTCCGCGCGCGGTTGTTTCGGTTTTGCGGCTTCTTTGCCAACTAGCCATCGAGCGCGGAGCGCTCGATCCACCTGATGCAATCGCTTCTCAAGAAACTCGGTATCACTGAGGAAAACCCCGGCGTCTTCAACGGCGAGTGGTCCGGCAGCGGGCCGGTCATTGAAAAATTTTCGCCGATCGACGGGAAACTTCTCGCGCGTGTTCGCACCGCGACTGACGCCGAATACGACCAGACGATCGTGCGCGCGGAGGAAGCCTTCGAAAAATGGCGAGTTACGCCCGGGCCGGTGCGGGGCGAAACTGTGCGTCAGCTTGGGAATGCACTTCGCGAACTGAAATCGGAGCTCGGTCAGCTCGTCACCTTGGAGTCCGGCAAGATCGTTGCCGAGGGCGAAGGGGAAGTGCAGGAGATGATCGACATCTGCGACTTCGCCGTCGGCCAATCGCGGATGCTTTACGGCCTGACGATTCAATCCGAGCGCCCGAACCATCGGCTCATGGAGCAATGGCATCCGCTCGGCCTCGTCGCGATCATCTCGGCTTTCAACTTTCCGGTCGCGGTCTGGTCTTGGAATGCGGCGCTCGCGGCAATCTGCGGCGACGCCACGATCTGGAAGCCCTCAGAGAAGACGCCGTTGACTGCGATTGCCGTGATCAAGATTGCCGAGGGCGTCTGCCGACAGACTGGAGCGGATCCCGCTTTGTTTTCGTTGTTGATCGGCGACGGTCCCTCGATCGGCCGGAAGCTCGCGGCGGACCGGCGTATTCCGCTGGTCTCGGCGACTGGCTCGACGCGGATGGGGTTCGATGTCGCGAAAGAAGTGCATGGCCGCCTCGGACGGACTGTGATGGAGCTCGGCGGCAACAACGCCCTGATCGTTGCACCCACCGCCGACCTGGACATGGCGACGAATTCTATCTTTTTCGGCGCTGTCGGAACGGCTGGGCAACGTTGCACTTCCACCCGCCGGATCATTGTTCACGAATCGGTGGCCGATGAAGTTCGGAATCGACTGCTGGCTGCATACAAATCGGTGAAGATCGGTAATCCTCTCGAGCGTGAGACGCTGATGGGGCCACTCATCGATCCGGCTTCGCTCGAGAATGTGCAACGGTCGATCGCGCGGGTGAAGAGCGAAGGCGGCGACGTGCTTTATGGCGGCGAGAAACTGGACGGCGAGAAATTTCCGGGCGGCTGTTACATGAAGCCCTGCCTGGCCACGGCGCGGCCTGAATTCGAAATCGTCCAGGAAGAAACCTTCGGACCGCTCGCGTATTTCATGACCTATCGCGATTTCGATGAAGCGCTCGCGATCCACAACGGCGTCACCCAGGGATTAAGCTCGTCAATCTTCACGAATGATATGCGTGAGGCTGAGAAATTTTTGAGCGCGGCCGGGAGCGATTGCGGCATCGCCAACGTCAACACGGGCACGAGCGGCGCGGAAATCGGCGGCGCGTTTGGTGGCGAGAAAAACACCGGCGGCGGTCGAGAGAGTGGCAGCGACGCGTGGAAAAATTACATGCGACGCCAGACGAACACGATCAACTTTTCCCGGGAACTTCCTCTCGCCCAGGGCATCCAGTTCGGCGCGGGCGACGGAAGCGCGACGGCGTGAGTTGGAAGTCAGGCTTCCAGCCTGACTCGGCCAACAGGCATCTTGCCTGTTGCAGGGGAGGGACAGAGCAGGCTGGAAGCCCGTTGGCCGAGACAGGCTGGAAGCCTATCTTCCGATGACGGCGGCGGGAAACCGCACAACATTAGGAAAGCTCATGACGACAGCAACGCTTAACAAAACCCAGGCGCCCAACGAGGCGGAAAATCAATTCAACTGGCCGCTCTGCTACGAGGCCGAAAATTTCCTGCTCGAGCGCATCTCCGCCTTTCTTGAACAGAATAGCTTTGCCCGAATTCTCTCCGAGCGGATGCGCGACGAGACCGGCACCATCTTCATTGACTGGGTCGACCATCTTGTCCTTTCGCCCGCGGATGAAGCGGCGTTGCGCGATGTTGGTTTCACGGACGATCCGTTAGGCGAAAACGAGAGCGGCCTGAAAGCGCTCTGGCATCCGGAAGCGATGTTGCCCCGGGTCTTGCTGGCGAAGAGCGATGCGAAACATCCGCCCGCGCTGGCGATTCGGCCGGAATTCGTGGCCGAGTTCGCGGCCGTTCATGGCATTACCAACGAGATCGAAGGCGAACCGTTCTCGCGTTTCCGCAAGGTGCTCGCCTTCGAAGAAAACGATGCAGCCTTCTACGCGATCGAGCGGCGCGGATATCGCGGCTACATTTCGCAGCCTCCCGATTTGAAAAAATATCTGGCCGCGCGCGAGATTTGGCAGACGCGCCGCCGCCGCTGGGACCGCGATGTGAAGGGTTACGCCTACTCACTCGAGCGGCTGCAGGACGTGGTAGATCTCGTCGGCCCCGACCTCGGTTGTCATCTCGTCTTCGAAGAAGAGCGCGCCTTCTGGCAGAAGCGTAATCGCGCCGCAATCGAGCAGAAGCGCCGGCAGGATTCGTTAGGCTTGGGCTGGGCGAATCACGATCACCATACTTTTCGTTCGTCGCGCGAACATTTCCTTAATCTCATGAAAGCCTGGGAAATGCTGGGCTTCCATCGTCGCGAACGTTACTACGCAGGGTCGCAGGCGGGGTGGGGCGCGCAAATCGTCGAGCAGCCGATCGAAGGAATCACGATCTTTAACGACGTCGATCTTTACGCCAGCGAAACGAAAATCGATTTCTCCAGGGAACCGCTGTCACGGGACGAGAAAAAACTGGGCACGGTGGGGCTTTGGGTTGGACTGCATGGCGAAAGTTTTCTCGACGCGGGGATGCATCACCTGGAGTGCCGATTTGATTACGAGCTCCTGCGCGAGCAGCTCGCCAAGGCCCATATCAAGACGATGGCGCCGTTTTCCGACTTCCCTTTCCTCAAGCAGGCTTTCACCCAGGGTGAGCGCTGGGCCGTGCGGCCAGAGCGAATCACCCGGCTGCGGACGAGAGGGTTGCTGACCGAGGAGCAGGCACAGAAATTTGCGCACGAAGGGGCGATCGGGAGTCACCTCGAAAACCTGCAGCGCAAAGGCGGCTTCAAAGGTTTCAACCAGAAGTCCGTCAGCGTGATCATCGAGGCGACCGATCCGCGCAAACAGGACGCGGTGCACAAGTTTGCCTAACGAGCGTCGCGATCTGGGTCATCGCGGGCGCAGACATTTTGTCCGGCACCGGCGGCGCCGGAAGCGGGACGACGTAACGGAAGTTAGGCTGCCAGCCTGACTCGGCCGACCGGCATCTTGCCTGTCGGTTATTCCTTGAGATAAAGCATTTGCCAGGCTGGAAGCCTGCTAGCCGAGACAGGCTGGAAGCCTATCCTCCGAAAGCAGACATCCCCGTGATCTGCTCACCGAGAATGAGCAGGTGGACGTCGTGCGTGCCTTCGTACGTCTTGACGCTTTCGAGATTGCACATGTGCCGGAAACACTGGTGCTGATCGAGGATGCCGATACCGCCCAGGATGTCGCGTGTGGTGCGAGCGGCATCGAGTGCGATCTCGACGTTGTTCATCTTGGCCATCGAAATCTGATAGTGCCGCGCGGTCCCGGCGTCTTTTAATTGCGCGAGGCGAAAGGCGAGCAGCTGGGCCTTCGTGATTTCCGTCAGCATCCGCGCCAGCTTTGCCTGGACGAGCTGAAACCCGCCGATCGGCCGATCGAATTGCACCCGGTTCCTGGCGTACTGGCGCGCCTCGTCGTAGCACGCCATAGCTGCGCCGATGACGCCCCAGGCAATTCCGTAACGCGCCTGGTTCAAACACAGGAGCGGTGATTTCACCCCGTCGCTTTTTGGCAACAGCGCGCTCGCCGGAATCGCGCAGTCATCAAATCGAAGTTCCGCGGTTAACGCTGCTCGCAACGAAAGCTTGCCCTCGATCAAGGAGGAGGTGAATCCCGGTGTTCCCTTCTCCACCAGGAATCCGCGGATTGCGCTTGCCTTGTCTGCGTCGACATCCGCTTCGCCCTCAACCTTGGCCCAAACGATCGCGACATCGGCGACAGTCCCGTTGCCAATCCATTTTTTGGCGCCGGTCAATCGATAGCCATCGGCCGTCTTGCGCGCGCGAGTTTGCAGACCGCCAGGATTAGAGCCGAAGTCTGGCTCAGTGAGCGCGAAGCAACCGAGCTTGTCGCCCTTCGCCATCTCGGGTACCCAGCGGTTCTTTTGTTCTTCGGAGCCGAAGAGATTGATCGCCATCATGGCGAGCGAACCCTGGACCGAAGCAAATGTGCGCAGTCCGCTGTCGCCGCGTTCCAGTTCCTGCATGATGAGACCGGCCGCGACGCTCCCGAATCCGGCGCAGCCGTAGTCTCTGATGGTCGGACCAAAGGCATTGAGCCTCGCCAGCTCCGGCACGAGTTCCATCGGGAACGTGCCGTCGCGATAATGTTGCGCGACGACCGGGAGGAAACGCTCCTCCACCCAACCGCGAACGTCATCGCGGATCCGACGTTCGTCGGCGGTCAGAAGTTCTTCGAGATTATAAAAATCAGCAGCTTCGAAGTTGGGCATTAGGTCGGCGAATTGTAGGGCAAGAGCTCGCGCTTGCCATCGCTTTTCAGCGTCCGCTATAGCCACGGCACAGAACGGCGAGCGACCGTCGCGGTGTAGAGTCGGGTGTCGCCACCCGAGCAATGTCTCTTACCGACTTGGGCGCACTCGACGCGCCGAATGCCAGAATCTCAGAATGTGCACGACTCGCCGATTTTCATCTGGTCGATAGATGATGAGGTACGCACCGACGGGCAGAAATCGAATCGCCGGTTTGCCCGGGAGCATTGCGCCAATTTCAGGAGCATCGCCGAGCGACTCCGCTTTCGTAATCAGCGTCTCGCCAAAGCGAATCGCCGCCTTCGGATCATCCTCCGCGATGTAGCTGACGATCTTCGCGAGGTCGCGCTCGCTCCGCGGCGCAAAAATTACTTCCTAGCCCACGGGGGGAGTTTCCGTCGAAGATCATCTCCACTGACTCCGCGCCCGGCATCGATCTCCAGCTCAGCTTCATCGAGAGACGCGATTAGCTCCCGATATTCATCGCGGCCCAAGGCATCCAGCCCGCATCGCCGGGCCACAACGCGAGACTCGAACGCCTCGCGTTCGGCGGCAGGAAGGCGCTCGATCGCCGCTTCGATTTCCTGCACTGTGCTCATGCTCATATCATACCCCATCCGGAGGTAGCTCAGCAACCCAGACATGGCTTTGTCGTCCGCCTTCCGCCTGCCCCGGAGCATTTACAGACGTTTTTCGCGATGCCCTCGACATGGGACGCGGGTACTTCAGCCTTGAGTTTCGCCCCTAGCGACGCGATCAAATCTCGATGCAAAGGCGAGCGGCGATCATCACGGCTCTCCGAACACCTGTCGGCCGGCACGGGGGCGCATTGGCGTCGGTTCGCCCCGACGATCTTGCCGCCCACATTATCAAGGCCGTCGTGGCGCGATCCGGCATCGACCCCGCCTTGATCGAGGATGTCTACTTCGGCGCTACCAACCAGGCGGGCGAGGACAACCGCAACGTCGCGCGCATGGCCGCGCTGCTGGCGGGCCTCCCTCCGTCCGTGCCGGGTTCGACGGTGAATCGCCTCTGTGCGTCGGGGCTGGAAGCCGTCAACATCGCGGCGCGCATGATCGAGGCGAGTCACGGCGATGTGTTCATTGCGGGCGGCGTCGAGTCGATGAGCCGTGCACCTTATGTGCTCAGCAAGGCGGAATCCGCGTTCGACCGAGGGCAGCAGATCTTCGACACTTCGATCGGCTGGCGCCTGGTCAATCCTCGCATGGCGGCGCTGCATCACCCCTTCTCGATGGGCGAGACCGCCGAGAACGTCGCCCGCGAGCACAAGATCAGCCGGGCGGATCAGGATGGGTTCGCGCTGCAGAGCCAGCAACGGTGGTCGGCGGCGCACCAACGAGAAAAGTTCGCCCAGGAGATCGTGCCCGTCGAGATTTCGCAGCGCAAGGGCGCTCCGACCCTCGTCAGCGTGGACGAGCACCCGAGGCCGGACACGACGCTGGAGAATCTCGCCAAGCTGAAACCCGCATTCTCCAAAGACGACCAAGGCACGGTGACCGCGGGGAATTCGTCGGGTATCAACGACGGCGCGGCGGCATTGCTGATCGTTGAAGCCGGGCTGGCCAAATCGCTGGGTCTTCAGCCGATCGCGTTCATCGGTGCGAGCGCCGCGGCCGGCGTCGATCCCGCGTTCATGGGGCTCGGACCCGTCCCCGCGATCCGCAAGGCGCTTCTGCGGGCGAAACTGACGCTCGACCGCATCGACCTGTTCGAGTTGAACGAGGCGTTCGCCGCGCAGGCCCTCGCCTGCCAGCGCGAGCTGGGGATCGACAACGCAAAATTGAACGTCAACGGCGGCGCGATTGCGATCGGTCACCCGCTTGGTTGCAGCGGCGCCCGCCTGGCCACGACGCTGATCCACGAAATGGCTCGCACCGGCGCCTCGCGCGGCGTCGCGTCGCTCTGCGTCGGGGTCGGACAAGGCTTGGCGACGGTTTTCGAACGGGAGTGAGTTGTTTTGCTGAGCGTTATTCCCGCATCGACGACGAGTTCAGATCGAGCTCTGTATAGCTGCCCGGGTGCGTTGCTGCCACCGCGGCTGCGATTTCGGCCGCGTTTGACTCCAACTTCGGCCAGCTCGCGTGCGGTAGCACCACGATGGCGATTCTCCGGCCAGTCAGGTTCTGCTGGTAGCGCAGTTGCTTGTCCGTAGTCACCAACACGTCGAACTGCGCTTCCGCTGCGTCTAGCAACTCTCCATTCGAAAGCTCGGCCCAACCCGCTTCGAACGCAGTCACGACATCGTGCCCTGCCAAATGCGTGCGCAGTGGCGCCGGCGTCCCTTGATCAAAGAGAACACGCACGCGAATCAGACTCTGGCGAGGCTCGCTTCCGCGAACTCGAGGACCGCGAGTGCCTGCGCGCGGGTGACGCCGGGGAACCATTGCAGAAACTGGTCAACCGTCGCTCCGTCCTCCAGATTCTCGAACAACGTCTTCACCGGCACACGTGTGCCCCGAAAAAGCCACGCGCCGCTCACTTTCTCAGGGGATCGTTCGAGAGCCGTGCACGCCGTCCAGTCAAGCATGCTTAAAGTGTAAGCGCTTGCGCTTTCCGGGCAACGAAATAGGCACCTGGGGTGGAGCTCAACGGGATGGGGGTCCGAGCTTCACATTGTAGATTCCGATTAAAGAGCGGCCAGGAATGTGAAGTTGTTAAGGTTCTGACCCCGATTTATTCCCTTCAGGCGTACTTTGCAAAGTATGCGGCACGGCAGACGTGTTCACTTTCATAAAACTCGACCGCATCGACCTGTTCGAGTTGAACGAGGCGTTCGCCGCGCAGGCCCTCGCCTGCCAGCGCGAGCTGGGCATCGACAACGCAAAATTGAACGTCAACGGCGGCGCGATTGCGATCGGTCACCCGCTTGGTTGCAGCGGCGCCCGCCTGGCCACGACGCTGATCCACCAGATGGCTCGCACAGGCGCCTCGCGCGGCATCGCGTCGCTCTGCGTCGGGGTAGGACAAGGCTTGGCAACGGTCTTCGAACGGGAGTGAGTTTGGAAGTGGGCCTGACTTGTCAGATCGTTCGAGCGCCTGGCGCCTCTGCAACCCATCCCACGGGGTCCGGTAACTTTTTGATACTGCCCGCATTGGCAAACGCTTCGTCAGGCGATTAGATCGGACAATCCTTGCCGAAGTATTCTTTGAATACTTCGCGCACTCGCTCCAAAGACATTGGCAAGTCTTTCTGTTGGTGCCAATGCTTCACGATTTCTTCGACTTTTGCGTCATCAATTTTTCCGCTCGAGTGCATCAGTTTCAAAAGCTTGATGGTGCTCCAGCAGTCGATGTTGTGGGCTGTTGCAATTTCAGTCATATTCATGTCGTCAGTCACGACCGGAACGGACTTCACAAATCCCACGGCAAGCGCTTTGATATCCTCAAGTGAGACGTTCAGCGCCTTTTCGTCCGCGTAACGGCCCAAGTATTTCACGGTCCGATGCACTTCCTCTTCGACTTTTTTCTTGCCGATCTTATAGCGTTTGGCAGCGCGATCGTTTTTGAACGCCGGATCGCCGACCCACCCGAACTTATGCTGGAGACGATCACTCTTGTTGAATTCGTCATCTAAAACAGAAAGAACGTGTAATGTATAAGGCGGCGCGCTGCCGAATGAGCCGCGCAGGAGTGGTCGAATGCAGTATGCCAGTCGAAAATAGCTTACGCTATCGACAAGGACGTCGTTAGGCTGATCACTCATCTCGAAGCTCTCTCGACAGGGCTTTGGCGTCTGTCAGAGAGACTCCGAGAACGCGTCGAACGAAATGTTCTGCACCCTCCTCCTGTTTGCAGAATGCCGCCAACGCATCAAAAAATGGTGTATCGAAAACCGATTTCGCCACCTTGACGTATTCTTCCGTCCTCGGAGGCAATTGTTCGAACAAGGTCTTGCTGATCGTGGGGTAGTTGTTAACGAATCCGTGAAGGGCCTTCATAAAGTGACCCGGCCCTCCCAAATCTGTTTTTGCAAGTTTCCGCGCGCCTTCGAGATCTTCCAATGCACGGCGTATCGTCCACGGGGAGATAACATGCTTGTCAGCTTCTTTGAAAACCTCCTGGATTCGGGCAGAAACGCTTCCGACTTTCTTTAACGCTTCCCACAGAGCAGCTGCTTGCGACTCAGGGAAAAGCAACGCTTGCGCAAAGCTGTCGGCAAAATCTTCTGCCGTCTCTCCCACTAATTTCGGCGCCAGCGAATGCCCAAGCTCATGGGCCATCCAGAACTTAAAATCTACCGCGTTACTGTCGAGATTTACGAAAACCCAAGTGGTATGCGAATCCGGCAAGTGGATGTTCAATGCATTACCATGGTTTTCCTGTCCGCCCCACAAAACGGGTACAATTATCGCATCAAGCTCGTTAAACTTAGTGATTAGCGTTTCGAATCCGATTACTTGTTTGCCTTCCAGCTTCATTTCCTGGCGCAGCTGATCGGCGACGTTTTGCACGTAAGCATATTCCGGCTTCGGATCTTTCAGCGTTGGCGCATGGGTCAGCTCTTGTTTTGGCAAGAACGGGACAAGACGTTTCAGCAATTCACCTGTGTCACGCGCGTTATCGAGATGATCGTCCTTGGTGATCCGATTCCGCTTCTTGCGAAACGCGACGATTGGGATGGCTGTAGCTGGCGGGAGATTCACCAGCTGATCGAAATCGAGCCCCAGCAACATACCGAGTCGAAGAATCTTATCCGGCAAAGGGAAGGATTCTCCCTTTACCCACTTGGAAACGGCTTCGCGCGAAACACTTAGCTTCTCTGCCAAGCCAGCCTGATTGAGGCCCGCCCTGATTAAGGCATCCTCGAGTGCCGGGATGTTGAGAGATTTGTTCATGTCCCATCTTATGACAAAAATCTGACTTGTCAACTTTTGTCAACCATGCCAATTTAGGGGCACATGGCAGAACCCTTGAGGAAGAAGCAGCTCGATTCTGGAAAGGTTTATACTCGGGTTCCGCAAATCCAACAGAAGTTGGGAGAACTGCTGGCTTTGCCTCGCGAGCAGGTCCTTCTTCGCTCCACAGAGCAGGACAATACGAGTCCGGGTTATGTGCCGACCGAGTGCCTCGTCTACTTGGTGCGGGCCTGCCGAGAAGAGGACGCGAACCCATTTTTCGAAGGTCTGTACAAAGCGTTACTCGAGCGGATAATTCGCACAATGCCTTCCGGCGAGAGCAAAGACGGTAAGCGGATCGCTCTCGAAGAAAGCCGCATTCAAGAAGAGGTGCTGGATCGTTTCCGTGAGTTACTCGCGAGGGACCGTCGCGTTTACGAAGAACGGCTCGATTTCTATGAGGTCCGCTTTGGCATGGCGCTCAAGCGACTGAAACTCACAGTCGAAAGGGAGGTCCGGGCAGACATGAAACCATTAAGCCCTTTAGAGAATCCTGATACTGGCGAAATTGGGAGGCACGTTGAGGAAGCTGTCGGGTTATTCAACCCGTTCGATTCGCAAGAATGCAGAGAAAAAGATTACCGGGTGCGTCTCTCTGCCGCGATTAACAGTTTAACTTTGGAACAAAAACGGATCGTCACAATGCACTCCAGCGGTATCCCATTCGATTCCAAAGATCCAAACGCCGTCACAATCGCCAAGGCGCTGAAGCTGTCGGATAAAACTGTTCGGACGCGATACCGCGAGGCTTTGGCGAAGCTTAAGAGGATTCTGGAGAAAGGAGCCAGCGAATGAAGCGCCGCTCTCGTCCCTCATGTGATGACGTGTTAGATGCCTTCGCGGTTGAACCGGAGATCGGCCGAGCAACTTTGGAACGATACCTCCGGGAATTCCCCGAGTACGCTGCGGACATAGTCGATTTGGCAGTCGAGTTGATGCGTGAAGCTGCCATCAATGATCAGCCGTTGTCGCAAAGAGAACAGAACCTCATTGCCGCTGCATGGGGAATGCACGCTGCCGCTGCGCCGAAGTCTGCCGCGAATCCTTTTGCGAAGTTCAAGGCTGTTCAACTCCAAGAACTGGCGCAAGTACTGGAGGTGTCGCAGCAGGTGTTAACTGCGTTTCGCGAGCGGACGATTCTAGCCGCGTCGGTTCCGCAGCGATTCCTGATCCGACTTGCTTCAGCGCTGGGAACCGAACTGAAGCAGCTCATCACGTATCTAGAAGCTCCTCCGAGTTTGAGGCCGAGCCGAAGCTACAAAGCCGAAACGAAACCGATGACGGGTAAGCGCGTCACGTTTGAGCAACTTCTTATTGATGCCGGTATCCCTGAAGACCAGCGCAGAAGATTGATGATAGACAGCTGATATGGATGGAAACGAGCTCGCGCGCCGAAAAGCAGCTGAGCTGCATTTCGAAGCACTCGCGCGTGGTCTCGATCCTTGGCAGCCTTATGAATTCGCGATTGCCGAGGCCAAGCGGCGAGGCCTCAATGTCGAGCCCACAGCGCCGGGCGCGGTTCACCTGAGTGGCGCACGGGCGACATTCATTCCCGAGGACCGTCTCATTCTCCATGAGAATGTCGGTACGGCTTTTGATCAAGCGTTTCTAGTGGCGCATGAACTTGGCCACGTAGAGTTAGGAGACGACCGGGATAATAATGATGAGGTGGTCGCTATTGATCCCGCGAGAGTATCAGAGCCCTCGCCCGTCGGAATTGATCGGGTGGTTGATTACGGCCGAAAGCAGCGGCGCGAAGTGCAGATGGATTTATTCGCCCGCGAATTCCTCCTGCCTCGCGCAGTGGCTCGGCGACTCCATCTTGAAGATGAACTGACCGCGTCGGCTATTGCCGAGCGATTGGGCGCCCCGTTCGAAGTCGTAGCTCAGCAATTGCTAGATGCGCTTCTACTGCCGGTAATCATTGAGAGCCGCCCATCCGAGAAGCGAGAATCCTCGCCGAACGAACTCCAGCGCTTAGCCGCCGCGCATCGAGGCCAGGCGTACCTTCTTGAGGCGGGGCCAGGGACCGGGAAGACCGACACTTTGGCGCTTCGCGTTGAAGGCTTACTTGCTGACGGCGTCGACGCGCGGCGGATCCTTCTCTTAACGTTCTCGAACAAGGCGGCGGGCGAAATGGCGGAACGAATCGGCCGCAAACACAAGAGCGCCGCAGCCGCGATGTGGATTGGAACATTTCACGCTTTTGGTCTCGATGTGATCCGCCGCTTTTATTCGGAACTAGGTCTTCCGAAAGATCCGCGCCTAATGGACAGAACGGAAGCAGCCGAGCTACTCGAAAAGGAGTTTCCACGCCTCGGACTAGTCCACTATCGCAATATCTACGATCCAACTCGGACGATCGGCGACATTCTCGCCGCAATATCTCGAGCGAAAGATGAAGTCGTCGACGAAACGCGATATGCGAGTCTCGCGGAAGGCATGCGGCAGAGAGCAACAACGCCGGAGCAGCTAGAAGCCGCAGAGCGCGCGTTGGAGGTCAGCAAGGTTTACGCGGCATACGAAGCCCTAAAGCGAAAGGCGGGCTGTGTCGACTTTGGTGATTTGGTTAGTCTTCCCGTCCGTCTTCTCGAATCCGTTCCTTCGATCCGAAAACATTTTCAGGAGTCGTACGAGCATGTGCTCGTAGACGAGTATCAGGACGTGAATCGGAGTAGTGTTCGACTGTTAACCGCATTGCGCGGAGGCGGCGAAAACTTGTGGGCAGTCGGAGACGTAAAGCAATCGATCTACCGCTTCCGAGGTGCTTCGTCGTTCAATATCTCCCGCTTCGGAAAAGCTGACTTCGTGGGTGGTCGAACCGGTCGCCTCAAGACGAACTATCGTTCAGTGCGCGAGGTCGTTGCTGCCGTGTCAACATTTGCCGTCGGCATGCAGGTGGGGGATGGCGACAGCGGTCTATCCGCGGACAGGGGCGATTCCGGCACCAAGCCCGAGCTCCGCCTGCTCGACGGTGCGGAGCATCAGAGTGGAGCAGTCGCTGATGCCATCGAGGAGATGCGACAAGCGGGTTACACTTACCGCGACCAGGCGGTGCTCTGCACAGGAAATGAAAAGCTATCCACCGTGGCGCAGGAACTCGAGCGGCTGGGGATTCCGGTGCTTTTCCTCGGAAGCTTGTTTGAACGATCCGAAGTGAGAGATCTTTTGGCGCTGCTAACAGTGCTTACCGATCCTCGTGCGATGGGGTTGGTTAGGATTGCGTGTTGGAAGGAATTTGAACTGCCGATGGCGGATGTGATGTCGATTCTCGATCACCTGCGTGCGAAGGACGGAAACGCCGGGGAGTGGCTCTACGATCAAAATTTTTTGCCGAATCTTTCCGAGATAGCGAAACGCAGTGTAACGGCACTCGCTACGGCGCTGGCAGGTTTTGATCGTCGATCGATGCCGTGGAAGGTATTGGCGACCGTGTTGCTGGATCGTACCCGAATTGCCGCGAGTCTCGGCATGTCAGATACGGTGATTGATCGGACTCGTGGTATCGCGATTTGGCAACTGTTGAACTTCATCCGGATTCAACCAGCTGGGCAGGGTCTGCCTATCACTCGTTTGTTGGATCGAGTGCGCCGCCTGTTGCGGTTGGGAGACGATCGGGACCTGCGCAGGCTTCCTGAAGCAGCGCAAGGGATAGAGGCAGTGAGGCTAATGACGATTCATGGTGCAAAGGGCTTAGAGTTTCCGGTCGTCCATATTCCCGGCGTGAATGCCGATACAATACCGAGGACAGCGCCTGCGCCGGCATGTTTGCCGCCAGATCGGATGATCGAAGGAGCTGAGGGCACACCGCTTGAAATCTTCCGCCGCGGAGAGGAAGAGGAGCAGGAGTGCATATTTTTCGTGGCAGTTTCGCGAGCTCGCGACCGACTCTTACTTTACGCACCAACCCACAAGGGCGGTAGGCGAAGCAAACCGGCCAGGTTCATAGACAAGCTCGGCCCAGGAGTTGTGCAGCGGAACGTGGATATCACACGGATAGTTCCACGCGCTCCGGAGTCGGCAGATATTCAACTCGCAATCCAAGGGGGGATGCGATTCGAGGGGCGTCAGCTCGCCCTTTATGAATCGTGCCCGCGCCGCTTCTTCTACACCCATGTTCTCAAAGTGGGCGGGCGTCGAACCATCACGATGTTCATGCGGATGCATGAGGCTGTTCGGGTAATCTGGGAGGCCGTAGTCGCCGGCGGAGTGACTGAGAAAAACCTGAACGAAAAGGTAGACAGCGAGTTTGCAAAACAGGACCTAGCAGAGCATGGGTACGAGGCGGACTACAAGGCGCTCGCCGGGAAGATGCTTCGGTTCTTCATTGCTATTCGCAAGGATCAGAGACCTGAGGCGCCGACAGCTCTAAGCCTTACCTTCGGGCAGGAGCAGATCATCGTCCTGCCAGACGATGTCTTGGTGCAGGGGGATGGCAAACGTATCTATCGTCGAGTTCGGACAGGTCATTCGCGGTCGACAGAAGCTGAAGATGTAGGCGCCGCCGCTTTCGTCCTCGCCGTGCGTCAAACGTTTCCGACGGCGGTTGTCGAACTGGTGCACCTGTCGGATGAGGCCGCCACACCCATCAGCTTGACCGCGAAGAAGCTGGAGCATCGGGAAGAAAAGCTGGCTGAGTTTCTACGAGATATCAGGCTCGGACGCTTTCCTGCAAAGCCGTCTGCATGGGTTTGCCCCGGGTGCCCGGCTTTCTTCATCTGCGGCGCGACGCCCGCCGGTGCCCTGCCGATAAAATTCTGACGAATTTTTACCGGCCGCCGGTTGTCGCAGCGATTGAGGTCCTAAGGGCGGAATGATCCGTCCGTAACAAAGGTAACTCATGACCAAAAATACTACTGCAAACTGCGATTACGACGACGTCGGTGAAGCGATTCGGGAGGATCGTCCTTTACGCGCTGCGAGCCATTACCGCTTTCGGTTTGCTCAGGACAATCTGAGCTTCCGCGACCTAGAGGTAAGCGACCCGGTTCCACTCGGACGCCAGATTCTCACCGCTGCCGGCCTCGATCCGGGCGATGGAATTAGCCTGTTCGCAATTCTCGCAACGGGGGATTTCGAAGACGTTCGTCTGGATGAAACCTTCGACTTGCGGGGGCGCGGTGCCGAGAAATTCGTAGCATTTCAGACAGACCGTCTCTTCAAGTTGACGCTCAAAGGCGACGAACTCGAATGGGGCAAGCCTGCGCTGAGTGGCAGTATCCTCTATGACCTAGCAAAGGTTGGCGACGACGAGGCTGTGTTCCTCGAAGTTCGCGGCGGCACCGATAAGCTCATCGACCCCGGCGAACTCATCGACCTGACGGCTCCCGGCATCGAACACTTCATCACGGGTCCGAAGCCGGTCGCAACGTACGAGATCGTCGTCAACTCGCGTGTGAAGATCATCGATCACCAGCATGTGACGTTCGAGGAAGTCGTCGGCTTCGCCTTCCCTGGCGGTCACGCGACCAACATCCGGTTCTCAATGACCTACCGTCACGCCCAATCCAAACCCCACGCTGGCGAGCTCGGCCCCGGGGGCGCCGTTGAAGTCAAACCGAAAGGGACAATCTTCAATGTCACCAAAACTGTTCAGTCGTAATCTCGACCTGAAAAAGCTGCGCGACGAAGGGTATTTCGTCCAGGTCGTTGGTGGTCTGCTGCTGATGCGGGAAGTGCCCTACGTCAATTCGCAGCGCCAACTGAAGACGGGCACGCTCATCTCCAGCCTAACGATGGCTGGGGATGAGACCCGGCCACCGGACACGCATGTCATGCATTGGGCCGGGGAATACCCCTGCAATACGGACGGCAGCCCGATCAAGGAAATCTCCCACGCGTCGGGGCTGATGAATCTCGGCCACGGCGTGACGGCGCAACACTCCTTCTCGAGCAAGCCCGCGGAGACCGGCAAATACGCTGACTACCATCACAAGATGACAACCTACGCCAGCATCGTCTCCGGGCCAGCAACGGTCCTGGATGCGAAAGCAAATCCGCGCACGTTTCGCCAGCCGGAAGACGAAGAGGAAAGCGTCTTTAATTACACCGAGACGGCCTCCGACCGGGTCGGCATCGGGGCGCTGAGCGAGTTGCTGACCAAGGATAAGGTCGCGATCATCGGCCTGGGTGGCACCGGATCCTATATCTTAGACCTCGTCGCCAAGACGCCCGTGATCGAAATCCGGATCTTCGACGCTGATGAGTTCCTGCAGCACAATGCCTTCCGTGCTCCCGGCGCCCCATCTCTGGAGGAGCTCCGCGACGCGCCAAAGAAGGTTGATTACTTCCAAGCGATCTATTCCAAGATGCACCGCAACATCGTGCCTCATGGCGTCGCGCTGAAAACGGATAACCTCCATCTCCTCGACGGCATCAGCTTCGCTTTCATTAGTATGGACGCGGGCGAAGAGAAGCTTGCCGTGGTCAAGAAGCTCGAGTCACTGAGCGTTAGCTTCGTCGATGTCGGAATGGGCCTCGAATTGGTCGATGGTTCGCTCGGCGGCATCCTGCGTGTAACCGCAAGCACGCCGGAAAAACGGGATCACGTGCACAATGGATGCGTCTCGTTTGCTGGCGGAGGCGAGAAGGACATTTACGCGTCAAACATTCAAGTGGCAGACCTTAATGCGCTGAACGCGATTTTGGCGGTGATAAAGTGGAAGAAGATCCGCGGCTTTTACCGCGACTTAGAAAAGGAGCATCATACGACCTACACGACGGATGGTGGGATGTTGCTGAACAGCGAGAAACTATGATTCGCTACGACCGGCTAGCACACGAGTTCGTTGCCAACGTGCCGGAGCGTCTGGAGCCGGGACGGCTATACATCTCCATCGAATACGCTACAGCTGCCCACCTTTGTTGCTGCGGCTGTGGCGCGGAGGTGGTAACTCCATTTACGCCGACCGACTGGAAGATGACGTTCGATGGGGAAACAATTTCCTTATGGCCTTCCATCGGAAATTGGAACGAAGCATGTCGCTCGCATTACGTCATCGATCGCAGTGAGGTGATCGAAGCTCCGCCCTGGTCCGACCGACGAATCGAAGCTGAATCGAAAAGGGATAAGGCTGCAAAAGGCCGATTTTATCGCCGGCTAAGTGATCGCAAGAGCGATGTGCCCGTGCCTGCGACCGTTGGCGTTCAGGAACCCCTAAACGTTTGGTCACGCGCGAAGCGCTGGTTAAAAGATTGGTCGTGAGTCAGTCAAATCCCCAGCCCAACGTCGCCTTCTAGAACTCGGGCGCTCGCGGCTCTTCCACAGGCCGGCGGTATGCACGGTCCGATACCTGAGTGGCGCGCCGTCCGGTTTTCGCTGCGCGTAATCGGGCGCGGGATGCAGACAAACTCGGTCCGCATCTCATCGGCCGACAATCAGACCCTCGCATAGCCGTGTCTCCCAGCTCTGCGAACTCGAGGTCCGAATCGATCCGTCCTCCGCTGACTCAGCCCATCGAAGCCAGCTTGGCAAAGCCGGACTTGAACGCCCCCACCAGCGTGTCGATCTCCGCTTCGGTCATCGGCGTGGAGAACGTGCACGCACCTGAGCTGATGATGCTGCAACCTTCGTTGTAGAGATGATCGAGCAACGCCTTGAGTCGGCGCGACTCGTCGGGCGTCGGGTAGGCATCGCGGTAATTTCTTGGCGGCGTCTGCTTCATGTGCACCAGGAACATCGAGCCCGCCCCGGTGACGCTCGCAGGCGCGCCCGTCGCGCGGATCGCGCCTTCGATGCCGTTCCTGGCTCGATCGGTCAGCGCGTTTAGGCGCGCCACCGTGGGTTGGTCGAACTTCAGCATCGCCGCCATGCCCGCGGTCATGCTGATCGGGTTGGCCGTGAATGTCCCGGAGTGCGGGAACACGTAGCGGGGCGACTGCGGGTTAAGCACATCCATGACTTCGGCGCGGCCGGCGACGGCGCCAATGGGAAATCCACCGCCGATGATCTTGCCGAGCGCGGTCATGTCGGGGGTGACGCCGTAGCGCGCTTGCAAGCCGGAGTGCTCGGCCCTGAACGTGATGACTTCATCGAACACCAACAGCACCCCGTGGCGCGCGGACCACTCGCGCAACGCGGTAACGAACTCGACATCCGCCGGACACAGGCCGACGCGGTGCGGCATCAGATCGATCAAGACGCACGCGAGGTCCCTGGCGTGCTCGTCCAGGATCGCCAGCGTGCGCTCGGTGTCGTTGAACGGAAAGACCACGACGTCCTTGAGCGCGGACTCGGGTGTCCCGTGCACCAGCGGAACGCTGTGCGGATGGTCGATGCCGCCCCAGGTCGCCGGGGTGGAGCCCTGGCTCACCTCGGCGTAGTCGTAAACGCCGTGGTAGGCGCCCTCGGCCTTGGCGATCTTCGGCCGCCCGGTAAATGCTCGGGCCGCCTTCAGCGCGACCATGATCGCCTCCGTGCCCGAGTTCATGAAGCGCATCTTCTCGAACGAGCGGTTGCGGCTGCACAAGTGCTCGGCATAGCGCACCTCGATCTCGGTTCCCAT
>JBJMXD010000002.1:0-158742 GCA_045809795.1 Chthoniobacterales bacterium | reverse complement strand
TGTGAATGCAGACATGTGTAGCGTTTAGACTTGTTAATTTCCTGTCCGCCGTATACCCATGGTTTCATGGGGAAGGCTCGTCCTCCCAGGGTTAGTCGGGAGCTTAGTCGAGGCCGAAGGGCGTAGACGATGGACAGCAGGTTTAATATTCCTGCACCGGCTGTGGTTAAGCTCGGAAGTGACGTTTCTGTGGAAATGGGTCGTCGATTGAAAGTGGCGGTCTGCCCGCAAGGGCAAGGACGTGGAGGCTTCGGCTGAAGCGGATCCATTAAAGCAGGAACCGAGAAAAACTTCCGGGTGTTCCCATGGTTGCCCGTACCGGAATCCGACACAGGTGGGTGGGCATAATTGTGCCAAGGCGCGTGAGTGAAACCTCGTTAAGGAACTCGGCAATCTAGCCCCGTAACTTCGGAAGAAGGGGTGCCGGCTCCATTTCGGTGATTCGGTGAAGAGGTTGGGCTGCGAAGCAGCCAAACCTTCGATCCAACATCGACAATGGGAGTCCCCCAGCATCGGTCGACAAGAAAGAGTCGCCGAAATGGAGCCGGTCGCAGTGAAATGGGTCAACCGACTGTTTACCAAAAACACAGCACTCTGCCAAGTCGTGAAGACGACGTATAGGGTGTGACACGTGACCAATGCGGAAAGATTACGGTGAGCGGTTAGTCCCGCTTCGGCGGGACGAAGCTGCGAGCCCAAGTCCCCGTGAATGTCGGCCGTAACTATAACGGTCCTAAGGTAGCGAAATTCCTTGTCGGGTAAGTTCCGACCTGCACGAATCGTGTAACGAGTTGACCGCTGTCTCAACGAGGAGCTCAGCGAAGTTGTAGTGGCGGTGAAGATGCCGCCTACCCGCAGTAGGACGGAAAGACCCTATGCACCTTTACTACACGCTGTTACTGTTGTTTCGGTTTCATTGCTTAGCGTAAGTGGGAGGCTTTGAAGCTCATCTTTCGGGGTGAGCTGAGCCGCCAATGAAACACCACCCTATGGTACTGGAATAACTAACCTTTGCCCGTATATCCGGGAAAGGGACACTGGCAGCCGGCTAGTTTTACTGGGGCGGTATCCTCCCAAAGAGTAACGGAGGAGTACGAAGGTTGGCTCAACCTGGTTGGCAATCAGGTGTCGAGTATATGGATAGAAGCCAGCTTAACTGTGAGACACACATGTCGAGCAGGTACGAAAGTAGGTCCAAGTGATCCGGTGGTTGAATGTGGAATTGCCATCGCTCAACGGACAAAAGGTACGCTAGGGATAACAGGCTGATCCTGCCCAAGAGCTCATATCGACGGCAGGGTTTGGCACCTCGATGTCGGCTCATCACATCCTGGGGCTGGAGAAGGTCCCAAGGGTCCGGCTGTTCGCCGGTTAAAGTGGTACGCGAGCTGGGTTCAGAACGTCGCGAGACAGTTCGGTCCTTATCCACTGTGGGCGCAGGAGAATTGAGGGGTTCAGACTCTAGTACGAGAGGACCGAGTCTGACGAACCGCTGGTGTTCCAGTTGTCGTGTCAACGGCAGTGCTGGGTAGCTATGTTCGGAAAGGATAAGCGCTGAAAGCATCTAAGCGCCAAGCCTATCCCAAGATGAGTTCTCCCTGAAGGGTCGTGGTAGACCACCACGTTGATAGGTTACTGGTGTAAGCGTAGTAATACGTTCAGCTAAGTAATACTAATAACCCGTTCGGCTTGGTCATTTACTTTTCAATTAACCCGCTCCGTCGCAAGACGGGGCGGCAAATTGAGAGGAATGACTCTAATAATTAAATAAAACGAAGCCTGAAAGTGGTAGATACTTCCTGTATGTAGATGTCAGAGAATCAGTGGCACCAGAAGTTAGCGCCGTACGCGGCGCTAACTTCTGGTGATAATAGCGCAGTGGCACCACCCGTTCCCATTCCGAACACGGAAGTGAAACGCTGCAGCCCCGATGGTAGTGCGACGATAGGTTGTGCGAGAGTAGGACGTCGCCAGAACAAAAGGCCCGGTGAGGTAACTCAGCGGGCCTTTTGCTTTTTATCCAGGTTGTCCTCTAGGAATTTGCGCCGCTAGTCACCCGCGACGACGTTTCCTAAGCAAATGAAACGAGTGCGGACAATCCAAATGCATCTGGTCCACGGCGCCGCCGACGAGATCGGTTATCACCTAACGCGAGTCCGTTTTTCGCCGGGAGCGCCGCATACCTGGCGCCCAGCGATCAACGCTTATCGCTGCGAGACCTGCATCCGGCTTTGCGTGGACCTGGCTGGAGTGGATCGCGATGCGATCGATCTTCAAATTACCTCGAACCGCCTCATCTTGCGCGGCACCCGGGAGGCCGCCGAACCCCAGGACGCCCAGGGACGTCCACTGCAAACGCTGGCGATGGAAATTGACTTCGGCCGGTTCGAGCGCGCCTTCGAATTACCCTCCGAAGTCAATCTGGAGACTGTCACCGCGGAACAACAAAACGGCCTGCTGTGGATTTGCCTGCCGTTGCAAAAATCATGAGCGCGGAAGTTCTCTCCACCCTGCAAGGTGGTGCTGATCCGGGCGCAGATGCGAACCGCCAAACGGTCACGCCGCCGTCCGCGCAAAATCAGCTGCCGCCAATTCCTGACACCCTGTCGATCCTGCCCGTTCGCGGCTTTGTTGTTTTTCCAGGCGCCGTCGTCCCGTTGAATGTGCAGCGACCCGCGTCGGTGAAGCTGCTCGATGAAACCCTGCCCCAAAGCAAGATCATCGGACTGATCGCGCAACGCGACCCGGAAAAGGATGAGCCGTCGGCGCAGGACCTTTATGGCGTGGGCACAGCTGTGATCATCCTCAAGCTGTTGCGACAAGCCGACAATCACGTGGTGGCCCTGGCGCAGGGTCTGCGGCGATTCGAGCTGCGCAAACTCGTTCAGACTGACCCGTACTTTCGCGGCGAGATCGCCCTGCTGGATTCAATCACGCCGCCGGCCACAAACGAATTTGAAGCCGCCTTTCGCAATCTGCGCGATGCCGCGGGGCGTCTCTTCGAGTTAACTCCCGATGCGCCGGAAGGCATCGCCGGCCTCATCCGCCAGCTCGAAAACGCGGAGCAACTCACTGATTTTCTGGCCGTGAACCTGGACATTGATGTCGCACAAAAGCAGGCGCTCCTCGAGGAGCTCGACGTCGCGAAACGATTGCAGGCGACCCAAACCCACGTCTCGGCGCAACTGGAGATTGCCCAGATCCAGCAGCGGCTCCAGAACGATGTGAAATCGCAGTTCTCCGAGGCACAGCGAAAGGCCTATCTGCGATCACAGCTCAAAGCTATTCAACAGGAGCTTGGTGAAGGCAATGCCAGTGGCGAGGATCAGGCGCAGCAATTACGAGTCCGGTTGGAGGAAGCCAAGCCGCCTGCCGAAGTCATGGCGGCAGCGGACCGTGAGCTGAAGCGGCTCGATTTTATTCCGCCCGCCAGCCCCGAATATTCCGTCATCGTCAGCTACGTCGAAACGATCGTCGAACTTCCGTGGTCGAAGATGAGCGACGACAACCTCGATCTCGACAAGGCTCAGGAGATTCTCGACCGCGACCATTACGATTTGGAGAAGGTGAAGCGCCGGCTCATCGAATACCTTGCGGTGCGGAAATTAAATCCTAAGGGCCAGGGACCGATTCTTTGCCTCATCGGTCCACCTGGCGTCGGCAAGACCAGTCTCGGCCAATCAATCGCCGACGCGCTCGGCCGCAAATTTGTTCGGATGAGTCTTGGTGGAATTCGCGACGAAGCCGAAATTCGCGGGCATCGCCGCACCTACATCGGCTCGATGCCTGGCCGGATCATTCAGGAACTCCGCCGCGCGGGCACTCGCAACCCGGTGATGATGCTCGACGAAATCGACAAGATCGGCGCCGACTTTCGCGGCGATCCTGCCAGCGCCCTGCTCGAAGTGCTCGACCCCCGCCAGAACAACGCCTTCGTTGATCGCTATCTGGACGTGCCGTTCGATCTCTCCCAGATCATCTTCATCGCGACCGCGAATTACGTCGGCGGCATTCCCGGTCCGATGCTCGACCGAATGGAAATGATTTCGCTACCCGGTTACACCGAGCGCGAGAAAGTCCAGATCGCCGAGAAATATCTGGTTAAACGGCAGCTCACCGAGAACGGGCTTACCGCCGAGCAGGTCGAATGGAATGACGATCTCCTGCGGTTGATCATCAACGACTACACCCACGAGGCGGGAGTGCGGGAACTCGAACGACAAATCGGCGCGGTTTGCCGTGCCGTGGCTGCTCGCGTCGCCCGCGGCGCGAATGACCGCGTAACTATCACCCAAGAATTTGTCCGCGAAACCCTCGGCCCCGCGCGGTACATCCACGAGGAAAAGTTGAAAACCAGTGCGCCCGGGGTCGTGACCGGCCTCGCCTACACACCGACCGGTGGCGAGATCCTCTATATCGAAGCCATTCGTTATCCCGGCAAAGGCAATGTCACCCTGACCGGACAGATTGGCGACGTCATGAAAGAATCGGCCCAGGCCGCTTTGAGTCTCGCTCGTAGTCGCGACGGGACGATTGGCGCCAAGCCCGAAGATTTTCGCGAAAGCGACATCCACATCCACGTTCCCGCCGGCGCGGTGCCGAAAGATGGTCCTTCCGCCGGAGTCGCGATGTTCACCGCCATCGCCTCGTTGTTTAGCAACACGCCCGTTCGTTCCGATGTTGCCATGACAGGCGAGATCACTTTGCGCGGGCTCGTCCTCCCAATCGGCGGCTTGAAAGAAAAAAGCCTCGCCGCCATGCGCGCCGGGATTTCCACCGTCATCATTCCGAAGCTGAACGAGAAGGACCTCGTGGACGTTCCGGAAGAAGCGAAGCAGAAACTGAAATTCGTCCCAGTCGAGACCGTGGACGACGCTTTGAAGATCGCCTTGGAACAAAAAAGCGACGGTGCGCCGCCGCCAAACTGAATTACCGCGGCGGAATTGCTTTCCGCAGTTGGTGGGCTAAGGAAAACGAACTAACGAAAGGTTTGTATGCTCACGAATCAGAAAGTTATCGACGCAATCAACGAACAGATCGGGTACGAATTCAGCGCGTCGATGCAGTACTACGCAATCGCGGCGCACTTTGCGGCGGAGGCGTTGCCGCAATTGTCGTCGCATTTTTTCCAGCAGGCCGAAGAAGAAAAGGAGCACGCCCTGCGCTTCATCAAGTATGTAGTGGACGCAGGTGGAGACGTGGCGATTCCGGCGATCGAGGCGCCCCAAGGGAAGTTCAAAAATCCCGAGGAAGCGGTGAAGTTGTCCTACGACCAAGAGGTAAAGGTGACGCACCAAATCAACGCACTCGTAGAGCTGGCGCGGAACGAGAACGACTACATCACGATTAATTTTCTCCAGTGGTTCCTCACTGAGCAGCTCGAGGAAGTATCGTCGATGGATAATCTGCTGAAGATCGTTCAGCGCGCCGGACCGAATGTGCTCCAGGCGGATGAATACCTCGCGCGGGTAGGCGTGAAGACGATGCCGGCGCCGAAAGGCGAGTAAGGGAGGGACGGCCGCCGTGTCGTCACAGACAAGAGGACGTGACAGCGCACGTCCCTCCAATGGAATTCAAGGATCACTTTTCGAAGCAGGCCGCGGATTACGCGAAGTTTCGGCCCCGATATCCGAAGGAATTGTTTACGTGGCTTGCGTCCATCGCGCCGGGCACCGAACTAGCGTGGGATTGTGCGACGGGAAGTGGACAGGCGGCGGTTGAACTGGCGCGGGGGTTCCAGCGCGTTCTCGCGACAGACGCGAGCGAGAAGCAGATAGCGAATGCGGAGAGGCATCCGCGAATTGAATATCGCGTTGCGACGGCCGAGGAGAGTGGCCTCGAATCAGGCAGCGCCGATTTGATTGCAGTGGCGCAAGCACTGCATTGGTTTGATCTCGAAAATTTCTATTCGGAAGCGCGCCGCGTGTTGAAACCGCGCGGTGTGATTGCGGCCACGGCGTATAAGCTCGCAACGATTTCGACCGCGATCGATGCCGTGGTGAATCGATATTACTCGGAGATCGTCGGCAAATATTGGCCGGCAGAACGCGTGCTGGTGGAGAAATTCGAGAAATTGCCATTCCCATTCGCGCTAATCGAAACTCCGCCATTCGAAATGATGGCGAAATGGAGCGTCGACCAGTTACTCGGATATTTGCGGACGTGGTCGGCGACACAACGGTTTATGGCGGCCGAGAATCGGGATCCGTTGGCTGAAGTAGAGACAGAATTGCGAGACGCGTGGGGAAAGGAACCGCGAAGAGTGGTTTGGCCGCTGACGGTGAAAGCTGGGCGTCTTCTGTAGCCGTCGCCCTGTGGGCGACGTGAGATCAACACTGCTGCCCGACCAAACCTCCAACGCTTCGCACAGCGAAGCGGCTACAGAAGAAGCTACTGTGTTTTTCTCCGCGCTAATTTTTTCACCACGGCCTGGCGCCGGGCGAATTCGGTGAAAGGGACGGCGGGCGATCCCATGACTTTCGTGTCGTCGGGAACATCATCGAGGACCGCGCTCTTAGCGGCTACCTGAACGCGATTGCCGATTTTCAGATGTCCCGAGAATCCGCTTTGGCCCGCCACGGCCACGTAATCGCCAAGCTCGGTCGAGCCAGCGATGCCGACCTGCGAAACGAGCAGGCAATGCTTCCCGACTTTCACGTTGTGACCGATCTGGACGAGATTATCGATCTTGGTCCCCTCGCCTATCACGGTTTCGCCGAGAGCCGCCCGATCGATCGTGGTGCCGGCCCCGATCTCGACGTCGTCCTCGATTCGGACAATGCCGATCTGCGGAATTTTGTGGTGTTTGCCACCGTGCGTCGCGAAGCCGTAGCCGTCCGACCCGATCACGACGCCGCTATGGATAATGCACCGGTCGCCGATCCGGCTCCCGTCATAGATCACGACGTTCGGATAGACAAGGCAGTCATCACCAATGATTGAAGCAGCTTCGATCGAGACGTTTTGGAAAATTGTGACGTTGTTTCCGATGACGACGTTCTCGCCGATCACGACGAAATGGCCTAACGAGACGTTCTTCCCGAGCTTCGCCGAGTCCGCCACGACGGCTTTGGGCGAAATGCCTTTGGGCAGAGGCCGGTTGGAAAACCAGCGCGTCATAATTTTCGCGAACGCGAAATAAGGATCGTCGACGCGGATCCATCGGGGATCGGCCCCGTCGAGTTTCTTGGGAACAAGAATCGCCCCGGCGTTCGTGGCGACGAGTTCAGCCGCATATTTGCGATTGCTGAGAAAAGTTAATTGATTGGCATTCGCGGAAGCGAGTGGAGCAACCGATTGGATCGGCGCATCGCGCGATCCACTGAATTCGCCGCCGACAAAATCGACAATCTCTCCTATGGAAACAGCGGACATCGGCGGAATTGTAGAGTCGCTTGGGCCATGCGCCTAACCAAAAGATAGTTGAAAAGCTTGCATCGGATCGCGGTTCCACACTTCTATAAAGCCATGAAAAGAACATTACTCAGTCTATTTGCGGTCGGCAGCATGGCTTTGAGCGGCGCAGCCTTCGCCGGCAGTCCCTCCAGTTATCAAGTCACGGGACCAATCACGGCGGTCGACAGCACGATGATTACCGTAATGAAGGGCACGGAAAAATTTGAGATCGCGCGGGACGCAAGCACGAAAACGACTGGCGATCTCAAGGTCGGCGAAAAAGTGACGATCACATACACAATGACGGCCAAGCAGATCGAAGTGAAGGCGGACAAGACCGCCAAGAAAGACGAGAAAGCTTCCGCGAGCCCGAGCGCTTCACCGAAGAAATAACGTGTCCAGACTCTCGCTGGAACAAGAACGAGGTCGGTTATTGGGCGGCGACCGGCTCCGCCGCGACTTCCGTCAGCGTCGGATCGGGCGGTGTGACATCGACCGGCGCGGCCTCAATCGAGATGATAGCGAAGCGGCGCGTTGCGTTGTCATCCGTAAGGGTGACGACTTCGCCCAGCTTGTGGCCGAGCAATGCCTGACCGATCGCGGTTTGATACGAAATAATGCCGCGATCCGGATCGCCATCCCACGCGCCGAGAACGGTGTAACTCTCTTCTTGTCCGGTATCTGAATCGCGCAAACCCACCACCGTGCCGATGGAAACTTGCGACGTATCCGGACTTTCAAAAGCGGTTCCGCGCGCGTTGTGGAGTGCGATCTCGAGCTCGGATTTGCGCCGCATCAAGACCGCCTGCATTTCTTTCGCCGCCTTGAATTCGAAATTCTCCCGCAGATCGCCGTAGGAACGCGCGATCCCGATCTCCTTGCTGTTCTCCGGGATCTTTTTGTTTACGAGCTCTTCGTATTCGGCTTTCCGTTTTTCGAGGCTGCTCCAGGAAACGACGAGGGCTTCGCTCTTCTCTTCCTTCTGTTCGCCCGTGATTACGCTTTCGAGTTCCGGATACAGCTTGATGATTCGCGCGAGCAAAGAGCGTTTCGTCAGCTCATCGAAAACCGGCGTCAACATGAGGCGGCGCATGGCGTCACGCGCCACGGCGACCTCCGCCCCTTCGAACATGTCCGGGATCAACTCGCGGTCGTCGAGCAACAGATCGCGCAGCTTGCTGCCACGGCTGTTCTCGTTGTGCTGGTCGCGCTCGAGCGCGGACAAAATCGTTCCGAGCAAATCCGGCATGATCAGGCCGCGTCCTTCGCCATCACGTTCCTTGCAAAGCCAGACCAGGATTTCGCTCGTGAGCGAATGATCCCGGATGCCGCGTTCGAGAAATGCGCGCAATTCATCCTGCTTCCCTTCCTCCGCGAACACCCGCGGAATCTGCTGAACGGCACGAGCGTGATTGCTTTGGAGCAACTGTAGGGCGCGCGTGGTCCAAGCCGGACCGAGAGCAGCCGGAAGGGTTTGCAAGACGCGGCGCTCTTTGCCCGCCGGTAACTTCGGCAAGATCGTTCCGAGCCGCGACTGCTCGTCTTCGATCAACTTGGGCAAAGTCAGAGAGAGATTAGTCGTCTTAAGATTCGGACAGCGCTCGAGCAAATCGTCGCGCCCGATGACCAGTTCGAAAGTAAGGGGCGGGTTCAATCGCTGGTTTCGCGCCGCGGCGTTCTCGATCGCGGTCACGATTGGTTGCAATTGCGCTTCCGGTTTATCGAATTCGTTGTGGAACTTGATGATCTGATCGAGTGCGGCAACCTGCTCCTTCGGCTGGCGGGCCTGATTGAAAAATGTGATCAGCTCATCGGCGCGCGAGACTTTTTCTCCGCGAAGCTGAATCGGCTCCGTCTTCTTCGCCGGCAGATGAAAAAATCCATCCTTCTTCAGTGCTTTCGTTGTCGAACTCCACCAGCGCTTCCATTCCGCTTCGTTGAACAAATCGCCGATCATCATCTGGCTGATCTGCTGGACCGTGGCCGAACCGCCGAGGCTCTCGAGCACATTGCGGACGACCGCGGCCGGATCCGTTTTCAGGAGGCCTTTGATCGCCGCCAAATCCGTCGCTTTTCGGGCGAGAAAATGCTCGGCGCTCAGCGGGGTAACATTGTCCGCCGCGTACGGCAGTTGCATCGGGTGCGCTTTCTTCGCCGGGAAATCGATCAGGATCTGGTTAAGAAGAAGATTCCACTCGGCGACGCGACCGAACCCCCAGCTTTTGTGCAGGCAATAACTTCCGGGGCGCAATTGTTCCAGCTGATCGGCCTGGCGCGCAGTCAGCTTTCCGGCTTCAACAAGTTTCTCCAGTTCAGCATCCATCGGAGTCGAACAAGCTACGAAAAACGGGCCGATGCGCGAACGGAAATCTGTAGCGGCGGTCTATGACCGCCGACCGGGAGAGATTCGGCGGTCATAGACCGCCGCTACATCGAGGGATTTGTGCTCGCGTTTAGCGTTGCGGGTCGCTGGCGAAAATGGAACCGTCTGCGCGGTGTCCACCAATATCTGGTTCTGGATCGCTTTCCACGTGGGCGTCTTCATCGCGCTCGCGGTCGATCTGACCACTTTTAAGCGGCGCGACCGCGAGCTGAGCATGCGCGCCGCGATCCAGCGCAGCTTGATCTGGATCGTCCTTTCCCTCGCCTTCAACGTCCTCGTCTGGAAATCGAAAGGCGATGACGCGGGCCTGGATTTTCTAACGGGCTACATCATCGAATACTCGCTCAGCGTTGATAACATTTTCGTTTTCGTCCTGATTTTCGCCTATTTCCGCGTGCCGCCGCGGTCGCAGCATCGCGTTCTGGTTTGGGGAATTCTCGGGGCGCTGGTGATGCGCGGAGTGATGATCTGGCTCGGCGTTACCCTGGTGGAGCGGTTCCATTTCGTCCTCTACATCTTTGGCGCGTTTCTCGTTCTGACCGGCCTCCGGATGCTCTTCGATCGCGACGCGAAGATGGACTTTGAGAAAAATTTCTTTATGCGGTGGTGCCGCAAAATTCTCCCAATCACCAAGGATTTCCAAGGGCGTCGCTTCCATGTCATCGTCGACGGCAAGTTCTGCTTCACGCCGCTCCTCCTGGTGTTGATTCTGGTGGACGTGATGGATCTCGTGTTTGCGGTGGATTCCATCCCGGCAGTTTTCGCCATCACGACCGATCAATTCATCGTCTACACGTCGAACATTTGCGCGATCCTCGGCCTGCGTTCGCTCTACTTTTTGCTCGCCCGGATGATCGATCGCTTCATCTATCTCAAAACCGGACTCGCGCTGATTCTGTTTTTCGTCGGCACAAAAATGATCGTAGCCCGCCGGTTCCCGATTCCAAATTGGATCTCGCTCCTCGTCATTCTGACGATCCTCGCCAGCACAATCACAGTTTCCCTCATCGTAACGAAACGGCGGTCAAACGGTGCGCCAGTCGTGCCGCCGAACGCGGGATAGATCTCAAACGTTGCTTTTGCGGCGGAAATTCAGTTAACTGAAGTCGCTATGAAAACCCCCGTCATTGCCGCCCTGGTCCTCAGTTTCGTTGCCTCCTCGTACGCAGACATTCAGGATCCGCCCGCCAACGAACACGGTCCCACGCGTAAGCTGGGCCGCGGCATTTCAAACGTCGTTTTCGGAATCGCGGAATTGCCGGTCCAGATCGCGAGGGTGAATGAGCGCGAAGGAAATTCCGCGGCGCTTAGTTACGGTGTGGTTCGGGGGATTGGCCGCACCTACATGCGCTTTCACGCAGGGCTTTGGGAAATGTTCAGCTTCCCCTTCCCAACCAATCACGGAACATACTGTCCGATCCTGCCCGGCCATCATCGTTACATTCATGGCGGCTACGAAGAGTTTCCGCCCGAGCTCGGCAACGAATCGAAGTACCCGTACGTTCGGATGTATTAGTTTCCTCGCCCGTGACGCGCTTTCCTTCGCGATTTCGCATCGCCACTGCGGCCGCCTGTATCCTCGCGATGGGGCGTTTGAGTTTCGGTGCCGAAAGTATTTCCATCCGGTTTGATCCGGATAAACCGAACGTAAAATCTGCTCCAATCTGGCTCGGTTATTTGGGGGCCCGCCTCGTCTATCACGAAAAACATAAGCTGCCGACGCCTGCTTCCGGCGAAATTATCCCTTCGCTCGGGGAAGAAGTAGATGCTCGAACGAGCGCCTGCCAAATCTACCGCGAGCTCAAAGAGAAAGACGCGAAATTAAAAGATCCGTATTGGGAAATACTTTCCGACGTCGATCGCCGCGGATTTATGGCCGCCTACGCCTGGACGTTTCTGCGACGACCACAATGGCCCGCCAGCGACCGCCCCTCCAACGTGGCGACTTTTGAGACTTGGCGGAAGCGAGCGTTGCCGAATCACAAGGCGCAGACCTACGGCTGGCTCGAAGCGGGCAAACCGTAAGCAGTTCTCAGATTTCGGCGCGCATAATGTCGGGGCGCAAAGGCCCCTCCCACATTAGAATCTCGCGCGATGCGCACAGTTGAGCTCACAATTCACGACGTCGCTTTCGGAGGAAAAGGCGTCGCGCGCGATAGCGGCAAGGCGGTCTTCGTTCCGTTCACGGTCGATGCCGAACGCGTCTCGGCGCGAATCGTCCGCGAGAAAAAGCAGTTCGCGGAAGCACATCTGGTCGAAGTGCTCGACGCCTCGCCGCATCGCGTCGAGCCACCTTGTCCGTATTTCGGCCGTTGCGGCGGATGCAGTTATCAGCACATCAGCTACGCGCATCAGCTGGAGCTGAAACAAAAGCAGGTGGAGCAAGCCATGCGTCGCATCGCGCGAATCGTGGAACCGCCCATGCGTCCGATCGTTCCCTCGCCGCTGCCCTATGCGTATCGCAACCGGATCACCGTCCACGTTGAGGACGGCGTTGTCGGATTTTTTCAGCGCGATGCTCACGAGCTCATGGATATCGCGCAATGTCCCATTTCGATGCCCGAGGTGAACGACGCCCTCACCCAACTCCGCGCCACGCGGCCGGCGGACGGGCACTACACATTGCGCGCCCATTCCGGCCCGCGCGTCTTTGCCCAGACCAACGACGGGGTCGCCGACGCGATGGCGGAATTCATCTTCTCCATTTTGCCTGAACGCCAGGAATTACTGATCGACGCATTCTGCGGGGCGGGATTTTTTGCGAAGCGGCTCGCATTGAAATTCGAGCGCGTGATTGGGATCGATTGGGACCGTTTCGCGATCGGCGCAGCGCGAAAAGATGCGCGGCCTAACGAGATCTACATCGCGGGCGATGTCGCCGTTGAGTTACCGGACGCGTCGAGCAGCGGCGGTGTACAAACCGCCGAAGAAAAGCATCGGCGGTCTGGAGAGCGCCGCTCCTTGGTTTTAATTCTCGATCCACCGGCGACTGGCCTTTCAGCCGAAATGCGGCGCGCCGTGATTGATGCCGCGCCCACAGCCTTGATCTACGTCTCGTGCAATCCGCCCACGCTCGCGCGCGACCTGGCGCAATTGCAGCCGCACTTCAGCGTCGCGTCCATTACGCCATTCGACATGTTTCCCCAAACCGCCGAAATCGAAGTCGTGGCGCATTTGACCTGTAGCGGCGGTCTATGACCGCCGTCCCTTTCCCGGATCTTCGGCGGTCAAAGACCGCCGCCACAATTATTCCATCCGCAACGCTTCCACCGGATTCAACTGGGTCGCGCGCCTCGCCGGAAACAGACACGCCAGCAGCGCCGCGAATCCCAGCACAGCGATCGTCGTTATCAGCAGGATCGGATTGTAGGGCGACGTTTGGTAGAGTTGCGCCGCCACCAATTTTCCCAGGCCGAGCGCCGCGCCCAGACCAACGGCCAATCCGAAAACCACCGGTCTCATTCCCTGCCCCAACACGAGACGCAACACATCCATCGTTTGCGCGCCAAGCGCCATCCGCACGCCGATCTCGCTGGTCCGTTGCTCGACCGTGTAAGCAACGGCGCCGTAAATTCCAACCGTCGCCAAAAGAAGCGCGACCCCGGCGAAAACGCCTAACAACACCATCATGAGCTTCGCCTGGCCGAGCGCCTGCGCCATGATCTCGCTGAACGGCCGCGCCCAGACCAAAGCAATGCTTGGATCGATTCCGTGCAGCGCCGTTTTCACTGAGCGCGTGATCGTTTCCGTTGGCAGCGGACTGCGCACTACGATCTTGAGGAACGGCCAGCTCTCCTGCGTGAACGGCCGATAAAATTCCATGCTGTTCGCCGTACTCAATCGCGCCGAGCGCACATCGCCGACGACGCCGACAATCTCGACCGGCAGGCCGCCGAACGTGATCAGCAACGTTTTGCCCACCGGGTTCTCCTCGCCGAACACCGTGTTCGCGCCCGCTTTGCTGATGATGATCACGTTCGGATGATCGGCCACATCCTGTTCGTTGAAATCGCGGCCCGCGAGCAACGGAATGCCGGCCGCGCGGAACCAGCCCGGCATGACGTCATTCGACGGCGCGCCTTTTCGCTCTGCCACCGGCGGCACGTTGCCTTCCGGTCGCGTGTAGAGCGTGATGCCGGGTGCACCGAAGAGCGGAAAGCTACTGCTCAACATCACGCCTTCGAATCCCGGCGTCGCGCGCAACGCCGTTTGCAATTGTTCGGCAAACCGAGCCCGGCTTGCCTGATCGGGATATTGGGCCGGCGACAAGGCGGTCGTTGCGATCCAAAGTTTGTCCGGGTTGAAACCGGGGTCCTGTTGGCTCAAGCGCACGAAACTCGTGATGAGCAACGACGCACCCGCGAGCAGCGTGACTGAGAGCGCCACCTGCGCGCCGACGAGAATTTTGCGGAACCGCTGTTGGCGTATACTGCCTGCCGTGCCGCGACCGCCTTCCTTCAGCGCGTCGACGATATCTGCGCGCGAGCTTTGCAACGCCGGATAAAGTCCCATCACCAACCCCGTCAACAGCGAGAGTCCGATCGTGAACAAGAGCACCGGCAATGAGAGCGCGCTCGCGGCTCCCTGTTCGATAGGGAGAAAGTTCGCGGTCAGTTTCGGAACCAGCGGGACCAACCACCACGCGAGGGCCGCGCCAAGAATTCCCGCCAGCAGACTGATGAGCACGCTCTCGAAAACAAAAAGTCGCAGGACGCTGCCGCGCGTCGCGCCCAATGCGAGGCGCAGCGAAATTTCACGGCGCCGCCCGCTGAAGCGCACCAGGAGCAGGTTCGCCACGTTGCTGCACGCGATGAGCAAAACGAATCCGACCGCCGTAAGCAGAGTCGCGAACCCGGGCCGCAAATTCTCCGTCACATCGTCCGGAAGCGTCTTGATAATGTTGCGAAATTGCGCGTCACCCTTCTCCGGAAATTGCGAGCGATAATTGTCCTCGAGCGCGCCCAGCGCAGCCGTCGCCTGGGCAAGGGTGACGCCCGGCTTCAAACGACCGACTACACGCAGAAATGTCGACCCACGCATCATTTTTTCGTACGAGAAACTCGGGATGGCCATCGGCTTCGTCGTCCAGATGTTGGCATTTGGAGTCCCCATCCACGAGACCGGCAAGCTCGCGATCACGCCGACGATCGTGTGCGCTACGCCATCAAGCACGATCGTTTTCCCGATGATGTCTGGAGTGCCAGAGAACCGCGCTTTCCAGAAACGATCCGTGATGATGGCCACATCCGCGCCTTCTTCTTCTTGTGGCAAAATGGTTCGGCCCACGATTGGCCGCACTCCGAGCACGTCGAACCAGTTCGCGGTCGTTCGGAAGATCGGCGTCGACAGCGGGTCGCCCAGACCCGTTACCGTCGCTGCCTGTTGATTCTCCGCTGCCAACCCGGAGAAAATGGTTTGCGCGTCGCGATAAAGCATAAATCGCGGCGCGGACATCTGGAAGTCGTCTGTCCGGTCTTTCCCCTTGGTCAGGATATGCAGGAGCCGCTCCGGTTCCTGGAACGGCAGTCCTTTCAGAAAAAGATCATTGATCAGCGAAAAGATCGCCGTGTTCAGCCCGATCCCGAGCGTGAGTGTGAGCACCGCCAGGAACGTGAACCCCGTCGACTTCCGTAATTGCCGCAGCGCAAACCGCAAGTCGGTCATCATATGAAAACTCCTCTGTCGTTACGGGGCCGCAGGTAAAGATGTATCAACTCGGGCTCGCGAGTTCAATGAGTAACGGCGCCGGAATAGCCGAGCTGTAGCCACGGCGCTCCGTCGCATCGCCTCGAGGCTACGAGGCGGCACAGGTCGGCGGTCATAGACCGCCGCTACAGCTATTCGACTCGCAGCGCTTCGACGGGATTCAATTGGCTCGCTTTGCGCGCGGGAAAGAGACACGCGAGCAACGCGGCCAACGCAAGGACCAGCATCGTCCCCGCGAGTAGCAGGGGATTGTGCGCGGAAACATTGTAAAGCTGCGACGTGATTAACCGGCCCAACGCCAGCGCTGCTGCCAGCCCAACCGCCAGTCCGAAAATCACCGGCATCATTCCCTGTTTCACCACGAGCCGAAGGACATCGCGCGTTTGGGCGCCGAGCGCCATCCGCACACCGATCTCGCCCGTTCGTTGTTCCACGGTGTAAGCCACCGCGCCGTAAATTCCCACTGTCGCCAACAACAAGGCGACGCCGGCAAAGACACCAAGCAGCGTCATCATCAGCTTCGCCTGGCCAAGCGCTTGTGTCATGATGTCGGAAACGGGTTGCGGCTGAATGAGCGCCAGACCGGGATCGATCGTCTTCAAGACTGCCTGGACCGATTTCGTGACGACGTCCGGCGGTAACGGACTGCGCACTGCAATCGTCATGAATGGGAAATTCTCCTGCGCAAACGGCCGATAGAATTCCATGTCGTTTTGTTGATCGAGCCGAACGGAGCGGACGTCGCCGACGACGCCGACAATCTCGACGGGCACGCTGCCACTGGTGATCAGTAATGTTTTGCCGACCGGATTCTCATTGCCGAAAGCCGTTTTCGCGCCGGTCGCGCTAATCAGGATAACGTTCGGATGATCGGCCGTATCCTGCTCGTTGAAATCGCGGCCCGCGATGAGCGGGATACCGAGCGTGCGCAGGTAGCCAGGAGTAATGTCGCTCGAGGGCGCCCCCTTGCGCTCGGAGACCGGGGGAACGTTACCCTCCGCTCGCGCGTAAAGGGTCGCTCCGCCCCCGCCGAAGAGAGGGAAACCACCGCTGACTGACGCTTCCTGTACCCCAGCCGTAGCGCGGAGTGCGCTTGTCATCTGCTCAGCGAAACGGTTGCGCGCCGCGACGTCGGGATACTGCGCCTGTGGCATCACGGTTAAGGCGACCCACAGATTGTCCGGCTTAAAGCCGGGATTTTGATGGCTGAGAGCGACGAAGCTCGCGATGAGTAACGACGCGCCGGCCAGCAGCGTGACCGACAACGCCACCTGCGCGCCGACGAGCAATTTACGGAACCGCTGTTGCCGAATGCTGCCGGCGGTGCCGCGGCCACCTTCCTTCAACGCATCCACCATGTCCGAGCGCGAACTTTGCCACGCCGGATACAGCCCCATGACCAGGCCGGTGAGCAGCGAGAGCACAATCGTGAAAACGAGCACCGGCATTGAAAGCGCCGTCACCGTGCCGGCCTCAATGGGAAGAAAGTTCGCCGCTAGTCTTGGAATCAGCGGAACCAATTGCCAGGCAAGGAGCGCGCCTAAAATTCCCGCGAATAAACTGACCAGGACGCTTTCGAATACGAAAAGCCGCAACACACTGCCCCGTGATGCGCCCAGCGCCATCCGCAGCGAAATCTCGCGGCGCCGCCCACTGAATCGGACGAGGAGCAGATTCGCCACGTTACTGCACGCAATGAGCAGGACGAACGTGACCGCCGCCAGGAGCGTGATGAAGCCGGGCCGAAGATTTTCCGTGACTACTTCGGGCAACGGTTTCGCTAGCGTCCCCGATTTTGCATCAATCTTCTCGGGATATTGAGTGCGATACCCGTCACCGAGCACTGTCAGGGCAGCGCGAGCCTGGTCGACCGTAACGTTCGGCTTCAATCGTCCGACTGCGCGAAGGAACGCCGTCCCGCGCATCATTCGTTCATGCGAGAAGCCGGGAATGATAAACGGCTTCGTCGTCCAGATGTCTGCGTTCGGTCCGCTCCACGAAATCGGCAGGGTTGCGATTACGCCGACGATCGTGTGGGCCACACCGTCGAGCGTGAGCGCGCGTCCAATCACGTTGGGATCACTACCGAGCCTCGCTTTCCAGAAACGCTCCGTGATTACTGCTACATCAGCGCCTTCCTCCTCCTGGGGGAGAAACGTCCGGCCCCGGAGTGCGCGTATGCCCAGCACATCGAAGTAATTCGCCGTCGTTTTGAAGAGCGGCACCTGGAAGGGATCGCCGAGCCCGGTCACAGTCGTGCCCAGCCCGTTTTCGCCCGCGAATCCATCAAAGACCTGTTGCCCATCACGGAAATGGATGAAGCGCGGCGCCGATAGTGGAAAATCGACCGTCTGTTCCCGGAAATGCGAGAAGACCTGAAGGATGCGTCCTGGTTCCCGGAACGGCAGTCCCTTTAGAAACAGATCGTTAATCAGCGAAAAGATCGCCGTGTTCAGCCCGATCCCCAGAGTGAGTGTGATTACCGCCAGCAGGGTGAACCCGGGCGATTTCCGTAATTGGCGCAGCGCAAACCGTAGGTCGGTCATCATAAAAAAACTCCTGTCCTGTCGTTACGGGGCCGCAACCATATGATGATCCAACTGGGGCGATTGGATTCAACTAATAAACGTCGCCGCAAAACATTCTTGTCCCCGGCAGACATGACGGCCCCTGTAGTGCCTCTTCTTCAGATCGAACGCCTTGGAACAGGGGCTTGTCTGAGCCCTGCGTGAAACTTCCTCTCCTCTTCATTCTGGCCACGCCCACTTTTCTGTATGCCGACGGTCTCAGCGAGGTGCGGGCAACGTTGCAAAAATTGCAGAGCGACCAATTGGTGCGCGCGCGCGTCGAGATCAAGAGCCGGCATTCCGGCGGCGAAAACGGCAAACAAAAACAATCGGAGAGCGTGAGCACCGTCATCGTTGAGAATGGCCCCGATGGTTTGAAGCTGAGCTGGTCACCGGATCAAATCCGCCAATCGCGCAAAGCGGCCTGGAACGAAGTGGCGAATCCCGACACCCCACGATCGGATCTCGCGACGCTCAAGGCGCTTGAGCCAGCCCAAGCGCTCAATCTCCTCGATGCCGCTGATGGGCTTCGACGCGCTCTGGAGAAATCCGAGCTGCGCGAAGACAAACGCGAAAATTATCAGGGTAAACCGGCCCGGGTCGTTGTCTTTCGCATCGAGCTCGGTTTGGACGAAGAAGAGCGCAAAGCGCTGAAAAGTTCGGAGACTTACCTGAAACTCTGGCTTGATAACGACGGCGTGCCGCTAGCGATGGAGCGCGACGTCCAGGCGAAGTTCAGCAAATTTCTCATTGGCTTCCGCATCCACGAACACGACACGCGTACTTATCAACGCGCCGGCGGCCGCCTTGTCGTCACCCATTCCACCCACGACACTTCCGGCGCCGGCCTTGGCCACACCGAAGAAGCGCACATCAACATGAATGTGACTTTGCTGCCGTAAGTTTTGTGCAAAGGATTGGGATGTTCGCGCGTTTTCGCTTCAGCGGAGCGCTCCTCGCCAGCGCCATGGCGTTCGCGGTATGCGCGTCTTCAACCAGCGCAAATCTTTTTAGCGGCGACGCCGTCCCCGCTACTTCTGAGCACGACCCGGCTTTAATCGCGGCCCTGATCAAACTCTCGCCCAACGTTAATCCTGACGAAGCCCGGCGCATCGCCTTTACCGCCTACACGACGGGCCGGCAGCTCGCGACTGAGTGGCGAATGGTTTCGCCTGCGACCATTCAAAGTTTTCTGATTCACATTGGAAAAAGAAAAGCCGGGCACTGTTATCAATACGCTAACGAGCTCCTGCTTCGGCTCGATGCGCTCAAGCTGCGAACGCTCGAGTTACACTGGGCCGAATGTAATCCGAGAAATTTCGACGAGCACAACGTCATCGCGGTCACTGCTCGTGGGCAGCCGTTTGAACAAGGTATCGTGCTGGATAATTGGCGGCACTCCGGGCGTTTGGTCTGGGCCCCAGTCAAGGGCGACCCTCCCTACCGATGGGAAGAAAACGAGGAGGAACTGGTGGACCGGTTACGGCATCCCCGTCATTACTCCCAGATCATACCGCGCTCCGAACCCGAGCGTTCCGCAGCTTCAAAACAACAAAAGACGAAACCCTAGCGCTCGATTCTGGCGATTCGCACTGACGTTCTTTGACAACCGGCCACTCGCTTTGCGAAGCTCCGTGTCCCGCGACCCTGAGCAATGGCGAGCACAAAGATTCTCATCATCGACGACGAACAGGACGTTCTCGACCTGCTCGCTCTCCATTTGCGCAAGGCCGGCTTCGCTCTGAGCACGGCAACGGACGGGGCGGCTGGTCTGCGGCTCGCGCGCGAGGAATCACCCGCGCTCATTGTTCTCGATTTGATGCTGCCAAAAATGCCGGGCCTCGAGATATGCAAAGTGCTCAAGACCGACGCCGCGACCCGTTCCATCCCAGTCCTGATGCTGACCGCGAAGGCGGAGGAGATCGACCGCATCGTTGGTCTCGAATTTGGCGCCGATGATTACGTGACGAAACCGTTCAGCCCACGCGAGCTGGTCCTGCGGGTGAATGCAATTCTGCGGCGCGGTAAGGGGGACATCGCCGAGGACAAGAAATTGTCGATCGGACCGATCACGCTCGATCCGACGCGGCACCAGGTGGACGTGGCGGGCCGAAGCGTGCGGCTCACGAGCGTCGAATTCAAACTCTTGAGCATGCTGATGCGCCGCCAGGGCCGCGTCCAGGAGCGCGATCGTCTCCTTAACGAAGTCTGGGGCTACGAAAGCGTGATCGATACCCGTACGGTCGACACCCACGTCCGCCGGCTCCGGCAGAAATTGGGAAAAGCGGCGAACGCGATCGAGACCGTGCGCGGGTTCGGTTACCGAATTCGGGAGCGCTAAAAGCCGATGGGCTGGTTCGCTTTCTTCGCGCTCGCCGCCGTTGTCCTGATTGCCGGCGTCGCGCTCTGGCGAAAATGGATTTCGCCTTGGAAAGATGCACAGGAATTGGCCGATGATGTGGTAGCGCAGCGCCCGCCGCGCAAAGTCCTGATCAGCGGTAACCCGGACGCTCACAAAGTCGGGCTCGCGCTGGAGACCTTGATGGATGGGCGGCGCACTTTGGAAAAGCGGGTGCTCGAGAGCGAATCGAGTGTGCAGACCGTTTTCGCGGCCATGCTCGATGGCCTTGCTGTGATCGACGAGCGTCGAGGCGTTCGGCTCATGAACCGCGAATTTCGCCGACTTTTTGAAGTAGGCGAAAGCAGCTCCGGAACGCTGCTCGAACTCGTCCACAATGCGGCGATTGACCGCCTTGCGACGGAGGCCATTCGGCGGCGCGAAGCGCGGCAGGAAACTGTCGAGCTCACCAGAGGCGGAGCCGAGCCGCGCTTTTTCGAAGTGAGCGCGGTGCCGCTTAAGGAAAACTCCGTCCCAGAGAATGGTGCCGTTCTTCTTTTCCACGATGTTTCCCACTTGCAGAGAGTGGAAAAAATGCGGCGCGATTTCGTCGCTAACGTCTCCCACGAACTGCGCACGCCGCTCTCAATCTTCCGCGGATATCTCGAGACGCTTCTCGACGATCCGCACCAGCCGCCCGGCGAATTGCTTCGTATTCTCGAGATCATGGACCGCCATTCGAATCGGCTGAACGCGCTCGTCGAAGACGTTCTTAGCCTGGCCCGGCTCGAATCGCCCGGGATCGATCTTCACTTGTCCGAGATCGATCTGCCGGAATTTCTCCACGGCATTATGCGCGATTGGGAAAAGCGCTTGGCCGCCAAAAGGCTCAAGTCGCATCTGAACTTTCCCGGAACCTTGCCGCATCTTCGGGCGGACGAGACACGGTTGCAGGAATTGATCTACAACCTGTTGGATAACGCCGTGAAATATTCCAAGCCAGGCGGCACCGTGTTTCTCCGGGCGGAAGCGGAAGCGAACGGTGTTCGCCTCAGCGTGACTGACCAGGGCGTCGGGATCCCCCCAGATGATTTGCCGCGAATCTTCGAGCGCTTCTATCGCGCCGATAAATCTCGGAGCAGCGAGGAGAGCGGCACCGGCCTCGGGTTATCGATCGTGAAACACATCGCTCAGCTCCACGGCGGCACCGTCGAAGCTCAGAGCGAATTGGGAAAGGGAACTACCATCAACGTATTGTTTCCCGTCACACAAACGTAACACTAAAGCCGTTGCTGGACGGCAGGCCCATCCGCGAAAGTTGGCCTCGCATGGAAGGCGTTGCCGATTCCCGCATTATCATTCCGGTTCGCGCGAAATCGCGCTGCGCCCAGAACACGGTCGAGCGCGCGATCAAGCTATTCTTCGGCGGGAACGCGCTCGTCGCCGTCATCGTGCTCGCGCTCATCACGCTTTTTCTTTTTCGCGAGGGCTTCGGATTTTTCGGGCAAAACCTGGCGAACCTTCGTCTGTATCGGCAGGCGGGCCTCGAATATGTCGACTTCATCCGCAGTGTTCAGTCGGATCACGAAGCGCTGTCGCGAACGTTAAGCGACATCCGGTTGGGACAGTTCCGCGCCATGAAAGCGCGGCACGTTGCATCGGGCGAAATCAACACCGCGCTCGTGCCTTTCGATCAATTCGCCACGAGCTTCAGCGACGCCGCGGAAAACTTGCGCGGGCTCGTGTCGGACCTGACTGACCAGGCGACCGCGTTGAAAGAACAACTGGCGGCGGCCGATTTGTCGACGCGCGAATCGGCTTTGAGTTCGTTGCGCGACAAAGGCGCCACCTTCGAAACGATCAGCGCGAGCTTGACGACAAATCTTTATGCGCTTCTCGCGACTGCGCCGCCCGTTGCCGATCCCGCCCAGCAAAAAGCATTCGACCAATGGAAAAGCACCGCGCGCGATTATCTTGCGCGGCTCCCAGTCGCTTCCAAACAGCTTCGCGAATGGTCGCCCGAAAAACCGATTCCGTGGTACCGATCGATCAGCTCATTTCTTTTCGGCCGCGAATGGGTCACGGCGAGTTTCTGGCAGGATTGGTATGGGATCGTGCCGTTGCTCGTCGGCTCTGTCATGGTCGCTCTCGTCGCGCTCCTCATCGCGGTGCCGCTGGGCGTGGCCTCGGCCATTTACGTCAGCGAAATCGCTTCGAGGCACGAGAAACGATTCATCAAGCCGTACATCGAATTCATCTCGGCGATTCCATCCGTCGTCCTCGGGTTTTTCGGGATCGCGGTTGTGGGACAGGCGGTCCGCGCGGCGTCGCAATCGCCGTTTTTAAAATGGGTCTCGTTTTTCCCGATCAGTGAGCGGCTGAATATTTTTACGGCGGGTTGTTTGCTCGCGCTCATGGCGGTGCCGACGATTTTTACGCTGGCGGAAGACGCTTTGCGTAATGTCCCTCGCGGTTTCAAGGAAGCGTCCTACGCGCTCGGCGCGAACCGCCTCCAGACCATCGGGCGCGTTATTGTGCCGGCATCGCTCTCCGGAATCGTTTCTGCGATTCTGCTCGGGCTCGGCCGCGTGATCGGCGAAACGATGGTCGTCCTCCTCTGCGCCGGAAATCGCATCGCGATTCCCGATTTCACTCAAGGTGTTGGCGCTGTCTTTCAGCCGGTCCACACAATGACTGGCATCATCGCGCAGGAAATGGGCGAAGTGGTGCGCGGCAGCACGCATTACCGCGCGTTGTTCATGGTCGGATTGGTCTTGTTTACGATCACCCTGGCGATCAACTGGCTCGCGCAACGGTTCGTGGCGCGATTTCGGATGAGCGCTGGATAGGACCTATACGACCTATGCGACAGGCGCTTCTCGAGCGTTGCTTGTTTTGGCTGTTCCGCTTGGCCACATACCTTGTTCTCGCAGCGGCTTCTTACATCTTTCTCGACATCGCCATTAAGGGGGGACGAACCGTTTTCACAAGCGCGGCGCCTTTCATTAACGTTTCGTTCCTGACTGAGCGGCCCGAGACGCTTTACGTCTTCGATTTCGAGGGAAAGAAGATGGCGCTTGGCGATCGCGAGTTTCGTCAATGGAAAGACCAGCATCCGGGAGTTGAAGTCGAAGCATCGAGCGTCGCCTATTCGGCCGGCGGCATCGGGCCGTGCATTGCGGGAACGGCGCTGCTGGTGATCGGGTCGATGGTGCTCGCGCTCGGGATCGGAATCAGCAGCGCGATTTATCTCAGCGAATACAGCCGTAACGGGCCGCTCATTCGGCTGGTCCGCGTCGCCATTCTTAACCTGGCCGGCGTGCCTTCGATCGTATTCGGCCTTTTCGGCTTTGGACTCTTCGTGATCTTCTTTGGTTGGAACGTTTCGTTGATCGCTGGCTGGTTCACGCTCGGTTTGATGGCGCTGCCGGCGATCATCACGGCCAGCGAAGAATCCCTCCGCGCGGTCCCGCAAGGCTTACGCGAAGGTTCGCTCGCCCTTGGCGCGAGCAAATGGCAAACGATCCGAAAGAACGTCCTGCCATACGCGCTGCCTGGAATCCTCACCTCGTCCATTCTCGGCGTCGCGCGCGTCGCGGGCGAAACGGCGCCGATCATGTTCACTGCCGCCTACGCGATGAAGGACGAAATGCCGTGGCAGGTCGCGAAGTTCACCGACTTCTTTTTCCAGGGCGTGATGGCGTTGCCCTACCACATCTACGTCGTCAGCTCGAAAATCCCGCAGAACGAATACACCGAGCGGGTCCAGTACGGCGCTGCGTTTGTTTTCCTTTTTCTTGTCATGCTGATCGCGCTCACTTCGATCCTGTTGCGCGAACGGAGCCGGAGTCGCCTATCATGGTAACCATTTTGGAAATGCCCGACGCCGCCTCACCAACAATAAAGCAATCGGCGACTGCGCCCGCCTCTCGCGTCGAACCCGCTTCGATTGAGATCGACCAGCTGAATTTCGCCTATGGCACCCATCAGGTTCTGTACGACGTCAGCCTAAACATCCCACCGCGCGCCGTGACCGCGTTCATCGGTCCATCCGGCTGCGGCAAGACGACGTTGCTGCGTTGTTTAAACCGGATGAACGATCTCATCGATGGCGCCCGAATCACGCGCGGCTCGATCCGAATCGCTGGAGTCGACATTAACGAACCCGGTTTGGACGTTGTTGATCTGCGTCGCCGCGTAGGGATGGTTTTCCAAAAATCCAATCCGTTCCCGAAATCGATTTACGACAACGTCGCTTACGGCTTGCGGATTGCCGGAGTCACCAAACGGACGTTGATCGACGAAGCAGTCGAGAGAAGTCTGCGCTCCGCCGCGCTTTGGGACGAAGTGAAAGACCGACTGCACGTGAGCGGCTACGGACTTTCCGGCGGACAGCAGCAGCGCCTTTGCATCGCGCGTGCTCTCGCCGTCGAACCGGAGATCGTGCTCATGGACGAGCCCTGTTCCGCGCTCGATCCGATCGCGACCGCGAAAGTCGAAGAACTGATCCGCCAGCTGAAGCAGCAATACACGATTGTCATCGTCACTCACAACATGCAACAGGCCGGCCGCTGCTCTGATCGCACTGCCTTCTTCTATCTCGGCAAGCTCATCGAAGTGGATGACACCGTGAAGATCTTTTCCAACCCGGCCCAGCGCAAAACCGAGGAATACATAACCGGCCGCTTCGGCTGAGCTTTCTCCCGCCATGATGGAACCGAATCATATTCTCGCGACCTTCGACGAAGCGCTAACTTCCTTGCGCAACAACGTTCTCCTCATGTCGAGCCTGACGGAACGCAGTCTCGATCGCGCGATCACTGGGTTGCTCAAGCGCGACAACGACCTTTGCGCGATCGCTATTGCCGACGACGAAGAGATCGATCAGCTCGAAAAGCAGGTCGACAAAGACGGGATCGATTTGCTTCTGCGCTTTCAACCCGTCGCGTCGGACCTGCGCCGCGTCGTTTCTGCGATGAAACTCTCGTCGAATCTCGAGCGAATGGCCGATCAGGCCACAAACATCGCGCGGCGCGCCCGAAAACTGAATCAGCATCCGCAATTGGCGGAAGCCGAGTTGATCCGGCCGATGTATCTCCACGCCATGTCGATGTTCAAAGACGCGATCGACGCTTTCGTTCGCGGCGACGTGAACCTGGCACGCTCAGTCGTCCCGCGCGACGAAGGTTTGGACGACATGAACCGAACAACAGGTCGGCGCCTGATCGAACGAATGGCCGAAGATCCGGAACAGCTTCGGGGTTACTTAAATCTCATCTTCGTTTCGCGCTGTCTCGAACGCGTCGGCGATCACGCCACGAACATGGCCGAAGATGCAGTTTACGCAGTGGCGGCCGAGGACATTCGACACCAGCATCCCATGGCGACAAAGTGAAGTGGGATGGGAAAACTTCGCCTGCTTCTGGCGATCACGCTTAGCACATTCAGCGCGCCGACGGTCCTTCGGGCTTTGCCGCATCCGGATCACGTCGTGATCGTGATCCTCGAGAATAAATCGTTCGGGCAAATTATCGGAAGCCCGGCAGCGCCGAACATCAATGCGCTGGCCGCGGAAGGCGCGAGCATTGTGAACTCGGCGAGTGATCCCGGCGCGGTCACAAGCGGATCGCACGCGCTTCGGCATCCGAGCCAGCCGAATTACCTCGAGCTTTTTTCCGGCAGCCACCAGGGCGTTCTACAGGACGGCCGGCCCGGCACATCATCGGAGCCGTTGTCGCCGCCGCTTCCATTCAACACGCCGAACCTTGCGGCAGCGCTCTTCGCCAGCGGCTACAGCTTCGCCACTTACTCGGAAAATCTTCCGTCGGTCGGGTTCGATGGCGACAGCTACTCAACTGATCCCGCGAAAACCGAGTACCAACGCAAACACAACCCGGTCGCGAACTGGCAGGCGGCCGATGCCCCGGCCAACAACCATGTCCCTTTCTCGTGCAATCAACCCTTTACCGCTTTTCCAACCGAGGCCGCCGGTTACGCCGCGCTCCCCACGATTTCCTTCGTGATCCCGAACCAGCAGAACGATATGCACGACGGCTCCATCGGGCAGGGCGACACGTGGGTGAAAACGCAAATCCTCGATGGCTATTATCAATGGGCGAAAAGCCATAACAGCTTTCTCATCGTCACTTTCGATGAGGATGCGAACAACACGGCGACGAACCAGATCGCAACCATCTTCGCTGGCGCGCTGGTCAAGCCGGGCAATTATCCCGAGACGAATATCAACCCGCCGGACGCGCGGACGCCCGATGGATTAATCACGCCAACCGGGACCGCGATGAACCATTACAACGTCCTGCGCACGATTGAGGAAATGTTCGGCCTCGCGCCCCTCGGCGGCTCGGCGAACACGCCAGCGCTCACCGATATTTTCCGGCCGGCGAACGCTTCCATGCTGAACAATTCCACGCGGCTGCGCACCGGCACCGGCAATGACGTTTTGATCGGCGGCTTCATCATTGGCGGACAAGCGAAGAAAAAAATCCTGGTGCGCGGGCTAGGGCCTTCTTTGAAAATTAACGGGACGCCAATTGCAGGCACTCTACCCGATCCGGTGATTGAGTTGCATCGAAGCGATGGCGCGATTGCCGCGACCAACAACGACTGGAGAGACACCCAGCAAACCGAAATCCAGATGAGTGGGCTCGCTCCAACGGACGACCGGGAAGCCGCGATTGTCGCCTCGCTTGATCCTGGCACCTACACCGTCGTGCTGTCCGGCCGCGACAACCTGACCGGGATCGGATCAATCGAAGCTTACGACGTCGAACAGGCGTCACCAGCGCGTCTTCTCAATCTGGCGGCGCGCGGCCAGGTCGGAACCCAGGACAACGTCATGATCGGCGGGGTGATTCTCGGCGGCTCCGATTATTCGCGCGTCCTTTTCCGCAGCCTGGGACCATCGCTTCCCGTCGCCGACCGTCTCGCGAATCCCGTCATCGAATTGCACGATCAGAATGGCGCGACGATCGGATCGAACGACGACTGGAAGCAACGCCAGAGCGCCGAAATTCAGGCGAGCGGCCTCGCGCCAGCCGATGATCGAGAAGCCGCCATCATCGGAAACTTCCAGCCTGGCCTCTACACGCTCGTGGTCCGTGGCAAAGACAACACGACCGGGATCGCTCTCGTTGAAGCCTACAAACTGAACTGAGCGTTTCCTACGCTGCCGATTTGAGCACTGCGAGAAGACTCCGCAGTTCGTGAAAATCGAACGGCTTCGTCAGGTAATGATCGAACCCAGCTTTCTGCCCGAGCTCGTGATCCTTCGTCGATTCGCGCGCGGTTAACGCGATCGCTGTCAGTTTCGGCTGAATCTTTTTCGCTTTCATCACGAGATCGAGCCCGTCACCATCCGGCAAACCAAGATCACTGAGCAAGACGTTCACGCGCACGTTCTTCAGGAGCTTCAAGGCATCCGAAACTCCAGTCGCTGTAATCACCTCATGATCCGCGCGTCCCAGCAGCGTCGAAAGGACGCGGCGCGTATCCTGATGATCTTCAACGATAAGGATGTTCATGTTCTGATCGCGATCTCTCAATTGCGGCGCCGCCAGGCGGATTCACGTCGCGGCAGATGATTGGCCTCCCAAACTCGAAGAGCCGCATCGAGCAAAGCGAGCGTGCGCGTCAAGCGACCACGCGTTGGCGGGTCGGGAAGTCCGGCGGTTTCCGCCATTCCATTGAATCGTCGATTTGCCCGCGGCGTCCGCCCTTTCCTTGACGGCGCCGGGTCTGCCTGTGCCGCTCCCATTTCGTCCCTCGAGTCCCTTTCTAGCGATATCTGAAACGGATTTGCGACTCTCCGCGGATGTGATGGAATCCGGTGCGGCGATTAACTGAGCAGGCTCCGCAATTCCTCAAAGTCTAGCGGCTTCGCGGTTTCGCAGACGGAAAGCCCGCCGGGGAGAAGCCGACGGGCTTTCGTGCCTGCTGTTGTTGTCCTAACCGCTGTGTCTGTCTTACGGAATGGGAACGAAGCCGACCTGGACTGCGATCTTCTGGCCCGCGGCGCTGATCGTAAATTGGAGAAACTCTTTGGCCAGGCCGCCCGGTTCGCCGTTTGTGTAATAGAAGGTTGGGCGCGCGTAGGGGTAGGTCTTGGCGTGGACGCTTTGAACTGAGGGCAGGCTGCCGTCGATCGCCATGACTTTGATGCCGCTCGCTTTCGTGTAGGCGAGGCCAACGTAGCCGATACCGTTCGGATTCTTCCCGACTTCAGATGCGATCTGCTCGTTGCCGGCCATCTTCTGGGAATCGCCGGCGTAATCGCGCTTCTTCATCGCGAGCTCCTTGAAGTCGGAGTAAGTCCCTGACGAAGTGTTACGAGTGTAGATCGAAATCTTTCCACCCGACCCACCGACCGCGCTCCAATCGGCGACTTCGCCGGTGAAGATTTGTTCGACCTGTTTTTTCGTCAGACTTTTGATGGAGTTCGCAGAGTTCACGATCACGGCGATGCCGTCATAGGCGACGATTGTCGGTTTCATGTTCACGCCCTTGCCGGTCGCGGCCGCGATCTCCGCGGGTTTGGCGCGCCGGCTGGCCATGCCGATCTGAACGGTGCCATCGATAATCGCGGCGATGCCGGTGGTGGAACCTTCGGCAGCGATGTCGAAGGTGGTCCCGGGATGCTGCGCTTTGAATTGCTCCGCCAGCTGCGGCACGAGTTTCGCGCCGAGCGTGTCGGAGCCTTTGATGACGAGCTTGTCGGCGCGTGCGCCAGCGGCAACAAAAGCGACTCCGAGAACTGCGAAGAGATGACTGAGTTTCATGGTGGTTCGAGCTGTGGTTAGGTTTAGTTTTGGTTTAGAACTTCACATTCAGGTCGGCCTGAAAGATTTGATATTTGTCGAGCGGGTTGATGCCGATATCGCCGGCGCCGCCGGTGCCGAGTGATTTGTCCGAGCGCCGTCCGTAGCCATAGCTAAGATTGAAAATAACGGCATCGCTGATCGCATAGCCGGCTTGCACCACAATGCCTTCCATGTTGACCCGGCTGTCTAAGAAGTCCGAATCGACCAGATTGGGATCAAGCGCGTATTGCTCGGTGTGCTGCCAAAAAGCCTGGAGCTGCCAATCGTGCTTCGCCTTGAGCTGCCCAATGCCGGCACCGATCTGATAAGCGTATCGCTGGTCCTGTGCTTCGGGATGTCCGGCCGCAATGGCGCGGTCGTCGCCGTCGAAGTTCACCGCGAAATCGCCGAAGATCCGCAACGGAATGTCGTGAATCTTGAATCCAAATTCCCACGGCGTCTCGAGCACCATCAAACTGTTTATGCCCACCTGGTTTGTGGCCATTGAAGCCGTATTCGTCAGACCCTGCTGACCGCCGACGTAAAAGGCGTTAAAACTATCGCCCGCACCGGTGTAGTTGTAGAGCACGGGAGCGACCTGGAAATAAATGTCCTTCGGAAAGGTCAGCTTGGCGCCGGCCTGCCAGGCGAGAATCCAGTTGTCGCTATTCGGGTTCAGCCGCCCCGCAGTGGACGTGCGTCCCCCAAGCGGATTCTCGGGATTCACATCGTCGTAGAGGAACTGACCGAGATTAATAAAGAGATCTAGCTTTAATCTCCATGGCTCAGCCACAGCTGCGACTGCTGTGGATTTGGAGTCCTTGCTGTAGGTCTCGGCCGTGGTGGTAGCGCCGCCACCGAAGCTGAAGTTGTAAGAGCGCTTCCACTGCTCGGCCATTCCTTCAGGATTGATATCGGCGTCCCAGACCATGAGGGTCGTCACCAACGGGTTCGGCATTCTGCCAACTGTGAGCTTCAAGTCGCGAATTCCGGTGTAACCCAAATACGCTTGTCCGATGAACGCGCCATCGCTGGTCTTGCCGAACGGGCCAGCATCATCTCCAAACGTCACGTTAGTCGACCGCGGATTGGCGCTGGTCTCCAGCCGCAAACCGAAAAACCAATCGTCGGCGAGCGTGCCGCGCAGGCCAAGCCGGAGACGATAACGTTCGCGGGTGCGCTTTAACGTGTCGTTAGGCCCGGGGGTTCCCGCAATTCCGCTGGGCGTTTCGCCCATCCGCTGCTCGTAGCGCACTCGCATGTCGCCATAGAGCTCGATCTCGTTGATCGGCGTGGACATTTTCAGTTTGCCGGCCGCGGTCGTTGAGGCTTCCCGCGTCAATTCACCGCGCACCTCCTCTGCTTCCTGGTCGGTGATGATCTTTTTCTTCACGAGCAGGTCGAGCAACGCTCCGGCATCCTGCGCGCGCGCAATCATGCCGCTGAGGGTCAGGCTCGCGGTGAGGGCGATTAAGACGAAATAGTTTCGTAACATTTGTTCTCCTTGTTTCTGCGGTTTGTTGTTTCCGCATCGAACCTGGAGCGCGATTGTTACGGACAGATGGCGGCAACGTGACAGTTGCGTGAATTCCCGACAAACGCCGCCGCTTAGTTCGCGCCGACTCGACTAGCGCCGTGGCGTGTTACCGAAGCGTCTTACGCTTCGATGAGATTGTTACGGATCGCGTAACGCACCAGATCGGCCACGGATTCGGCGCCGAGTTTGCGCATGATACTGGCACGATGGTTTTCCGCGGTCCGCACGGTGATACCGAGCGCGTCCGCGACTTCGTGGTTCGTTTTTCCTTCCGCCACCAACTGAACAATCTCCCGTTCCCGCGCGCTCAAACGCTTGCCGCCTTTCGCATCCGAATCCACCACTTCGGACAGTAGAACTTCCGATACTCTCTCGGTGAGAAACACCTGGTGCCGGGCGAGCGCCTGGACCGATTCCACGAGGAGATGGTGTGCCTCCGTTTTGAATATGAAGCTTTTCACTCCGGCTTTGAAAGCGCTCCGAATCACTTCCTCACTTTGATGCGCGCTTAACAGGACAATTTCAGTTTCGGGTAACTCACGTTTAATCTGAAGCGCGGCGTCCACGCCATTGAGCTCCGGCATTGTCATGTCCATCACCACGATGTCTGGCTTGAGCTGGGTCGCCTGGGCCACCGCTTCCCGCCCGTTGGAGGCGAGACCGCAGACCTCCCAACCCGGTTGACGCTCGAGGACGGCGCAGGTCCCCTGGCGGATAAAATCGTGATCGTCGGCCACGAGAATGCGCAGAGGCGACGCACTCATGGTTTGCTCATCTGAAACTGGAAAACGCGCTGGGGTATATTCAATTGTTTATCCCTGTCGAACCTGTTGCTCCACAAAGAGCAGATTTAGTTCCTGGCCACATTCCATAAGTTAATCGTGTCCGCTGGGTTCGGAGGATGCGAAGTAGGCCCTTGGAAATTCGCAATGAGTTCCTTAAGCTTGGCGAATCCCCCTCCCCCCGTGCAAACAAAAGAGGATTACGATTACATCGATCTCTCGGCGCGAGTCATTCCGCCAGAAGTGATCAATCAAATTCGGGCGGACGACGCACGCCGATTCAATGTCATCCCCGTCGGTTTCGGCCAGAGTGGATTGATCGTGGCGGTCAGCGATCCGCTCAATCTCGACGCGATCGACAGTCTTAGCTTCCTGCTCCAGCGCGAGATCGAGTCGGTTTGCGCGAGGCCGGAAAAAATCCGGGAAGCGCTCGCCAAGTATTACGGCGCCGCCGGCGAAGGGTCTGACGTTGTCGCGACCAAGATCGGGCAGGACATCGATTTCGGCCTCGAGATTACCGAGGGCGAGAACGCCACAGAAGCGGACGCGCCGGTCATTCGCCTCGTCTCGATGCTTCTCATCGAAGCGCACCGGGTCGGGGCGAGCGACGTGCACCTCGAACCGCTCGATAAAAAATTCCGAGTCCGATTCCGGATCGACGGGGTGCTCCAGGAAATGCAAGCGCCGCCGAAACGATTGCAGTCCGCCATCGTCAGCCGACTCAAGATCATGACCGGCTCGATGAGCATCGCGGAAAAGCGTTTGCCCCAGGACGGGCGTATTCCCGTGAAGATCGGGCGGAAACCAATCGATCTCCGCGTTTCTACGATCCCGACCAACCACGGCGAGAGCGTCGTGATGCGCGTGCTCGACAAATCGAACCTGATGCTCGGTCTGCCCGAGTTGGGATTTTTCCAGGACGACCAGCAAACCTTCGAGCGCCTGCTCAAATTGCCGGACGGCATTCTCCTCGTGACTGGTCCGACCGGCTCGGGAAAAACGAGCACGCTTTACTCGTGCTTGAACGCGATCAACAAAACTGACTGCAAGATCATAACGGTCGAGGAACCGGTCGAGTATCAGATCAACGGGATCAACCAGGTTCAGGTTAACGCCGACGTCGGCATGACATTCCCGATCGCGCTCCGGTCGATTTTGCGGCAAGCGCCGGACGTGATCATGATCGGCGAGATTCGCGACGTTGAGACAGCGACGATCGCGACGAACGCGAGCCTCACCGGTCATTTGGTTTTCAGCACGCTGCACACGAACGATGCGCCTTCCGCGGTCGCGCGCCTCGTGGACATTGGCGTGCAGCCATTCCTGGTGGCGTCTTCAATCCGCGCGATCATGGCACAACGACTCGTTAGACGCCTCTGCGACAACTGCAAGCAGCCGGGCGAACTAAGCGAAATGGAATTGCGAGCGCTGAATCTCGAGTCCGGCGATCTCGCAAACACGAACGTCACGAAACCGACCGGTTGCCCGGAATGCCGGCAGACTGGTTACAAAGGCCGGGTCGGCATCTTCGAGATTTTCGTCATCGACGACAGCGTCCGCCACCTGATCAACAATCGGAATTCAACGTTGATGCTTCGCCAGCGAGCGCGCGAACTAGGCATGCGGACGTTGCGCGAAGACGGAGTCCGGAAAGTCCTCGCCGGTCTCACCTCCGCCGAGGAGGTGATCTCAATCACGCTGGGAGACGTCGACTGATATGAACGCGCAGCAGGTCATCGACATTTTCATCGAGCAACGGGTCCTGCAGCCGTCGCAAGCGCAGGACGTTTTGGAGCAGAGCAAGCTTAATGGGAAAACTGTCGAGCAGGCTTTGATCGATGGCGGATTCGTCGACGAAATCCGGTTTTATCAAGTCCTCGCGGACGCGTTAGTGACGGAGTTCGTTGAATTGGGAGCAGAGGAGATTCCGCCGGCCATCATACGCCTGATTCCAGCCGAACTGGCTCGGCTCCATCGAGCGCTGCCACTTGCGCTGAGTGACCAAACTTTGAGCGTTGCCTTCGTAGATCCACTCGACTTGCGGGCGACAGAAGATTTGCGCTTCGCGCTTGGGAAAGACGTCAATGTCGTGATCGCGCCCATCGCGGAAGTCGAAGAACGAATCGAACGCTACTACGGCCGCGACAGCTCGAACCTCGAAGAGATTCTCAAACAGCTGCGCGAAACCGATGGGGTGTCGGCGTCGAACGAAAGCGCGGAAACCGTGGAGGCAGAGGCAAACGCCACGCCGGTCATCCGGTTCGTCGATCTGATTCTGTCCCAGGCGATCCAGGACGGCGCGAGCGACGTCCACTTTGAGCCGTTCGAGAACGAATTCAAAATTCGGTATCGCGTAGACGGCGCCCTTTACGAAATGCCGATGCCGCCACCGCATGTGGCGTTGCCCGTGATTTCACGCGTGAAAGTGATGGCGAACATGAACATCGCCGAGCGCCGCCTCCCCCAGGACGGACGCATTCAGAAAAATGTCGACGGACGAAACGTCGACCTGCGCGTCTCGACTTTGCCAACGCAGTTCGGCGAAAGCGTGGTGCTCCGCGTTCTCGATCGTTCAACGGTCAATCTCGATCTCGAAGCGCTCGGTCTGCCCGATTACATCCACGAATATGTCCTGGAAATCATTAATCGGCCGAACGGCATCTTCGTTGTCACGGGACCAACTGGCTCGGGTAAAACGACAACGCTTTACTCCTGTCTCCGCCGGATTAACACGATCGATTCGAAACTGCTCACGGCGGAGGAGCCGATCGAGTACGATCTCGAAGGGATTGTGCAGGTACCAGTGAATGAAGCGATCGGGCTGACATTTGCGCGAACGTTGCGAGCGTTTCTTCGGCAAGATCCCGACCGCATCATGGTTGGTGAAACGCGGGATCTCGAAACGGCGCAGATTTCCATCCAGGCCGCGCTGACCGGCCATCTCGTTTTCACGACCCTGCACACGAACGATGCGCCGGGCGCCATCACACGTCTGATCGACATGGGCGTGGAACCATTTCTCATTTCGTCCACCCTCGCAGCGGTGCTCGGCCAGCGATTGCTCCGCAAAATTTGTCCCCAGTGCCGGACGACTTATCGACCGAGCGAAATGCTTCTCTCCCAGCTCGGGGTCAGCCGCCGCGACATCGTCGACCGGAAATTTTTCCAAGGCAAAGGTTGCGATGCTTGCAACCAAACCGGCTACAAAGGGCGAAAAGGTATTTTCGAATTGCTCAAAATCTCCGACCCGCTGCGTGAGCTGATCAACGAGCGCACGCCCAATGTGACGCTCAAGGAAAAGGCGATCGAGCTCGGGATGATCACGCTGCGCCAAGATGGACTGCGTGGCATTTTCGCCGGGGATACGACGATCGAGGAAGTGCTGAAGTACACGTAAACAACCGCCAGTTCCCCCCCCATGCCGCGCTTCACCTACATCGCCCTCGATTCGCGCGGACAGGAATCGACCGGATCAGTGGACGCAGCCACGACGAATGAGGCGGTCGGTGAACTTCGGCGGGCCGGGTATTTTCCGACCCACCTCTCAGAGGAAAGCGCCGTCGCCGCGGCGCAAACAAAAACCAGACCCCAAAAGAAAGCGAAAGCGCCACGCTCGGGAGGCAAGACGGGAAGTATCAACATCGTTCTCTTCCGCCGCAGAACGGTGAAGCCCAAGGTGCTGATGATCTTCACTCGTCAGCTCGCCACCCTGATCGATGCCGGTCTGCCGCTGCTCCGCGGACTAAACGTCCTGGCGAAACAAGAGCGCGATTCTGTTCTCAAAAACACGATCAACAACCTGGCGGACTCGATCCAGGGAGGCAGCACATTTTCCGAAGCGTTGGCGCAACATCCGCGGATCTTCAACGACCTGTACGTCAATATGGTGAAAGCCGGTGAACTCGGCGGCGTCCTCGAAGTGGTGTTGACCCGACTCGCCGAGTTCCAGGAGAAAGCGCAGAAGATCAAGAACAAGGTCGTCGCGGCGATGGTGTATCCGCTGATCGTTCTCGTTCTCGCAGTCGGGATCATGACCTTTCTCCTCGTCTTCATCGTGCCCCGATTCGAAGCAATCTTTCACGACATGCTGGGCGACAAACCGCTTCCAACGATCACGATCTTCGTCATCGGTGTGAGCAGCTTCGTCCAAAATCACTGGGCCATTTTGTTGGGAGCGCTCGCGGCTTTCATGCTCGGCTATAAAATCATCGCGCGAACCCGATCCGGACGAAACGTTATCGACCGCATCAAGCTCCGTGCCCCGCTCTTTGGCGACCTGATCCGCAAGACCGCGATCTCGCGTTTTTCGCGCACCCTCGGAACTTTGGTCACGAGCGGTGTGCCGATTCTGCAGGCGCTGACAATCACGCGCGAGACCGCTGGCAACAGCGTCATAGCCCGCGCGATTTCCCAGGTGCACGACAGCGTGAAGGAAGGCGAATCAATCAGGTTGCCGCTCGAAGCCAGCGGCGCTTTCCCGCCCATGGTTATCAGCATGATCGACGTCGGTGAAGAAACGGGTGAGTTGCCCGAGATGTTGTTGAAAATCGCCGAGGTTTACGACGACGAAGTGGACAACTCAGTCGCTGCCCTGACGTCGCTGCTCGAGCCCATCATGATCGTGTTCCTGGCGCTGGTTGTCGGCACAATAGTGATCGCGCTGTTCATGCCGTTGATCAGCATCATCAGCGGGTTACAGCAACAGACGTGATGACAAGGTGTAGAGGCGGCTGTCCTCAGCCGCAAAGATCTTGTGCGCGTGAGGACACGCGCCCCTACACCGCTTTTACGATCATCGAGCTGCTGACTGTAATGGCGATCATCATCGTGCTGGCTGGTTTGATTGTGGCTACGGCAGGTTACGTGCAGAAGAAAGGTTATCGCTCGAGAACTGAAGTGGAGATCGCGGCGATCTCGGCGGCGCTGGAAAATTACAAGGCGGATAACGGCGTGTATCCGAGAGATTCGGTTACGGACAACTTTGGCGTCTCTACACCCAACATACGTGATTACGACGCTGCCAGCCTGAGGCTCTACGAATACCTCAGCGGCGATGCGACTCATGATCGAATCGCGGAGACGAAAACTTATTTTCCGTTCAAACCAAACCAACTCGCTCCCGCCGATCAGACTCAAGCCGTTACCGCTGTCCGCGATCCATTTGGCAACTCTTATGGTTACTCAACCGCAAAATCAGCGAATCCGGATGGCGTCGTTGGCTACAACCCGACTTTCGACCTGTGGAGCATCGCCGATGGCAAAGCAGGCACCGACCAGGCGAAGTGGATCAAGAATTGGTAATAGCCGTTTCTGTAGCGGCGGTCTGTGACCGCCGAACGCCCCGCGTGAAACCGTCAGCGGTCATAGACCGCCGCTACAATCACCGCGCGTCGGTGTGGACGACGATGACGACGCGGCGATTCGGGCGCTGGCGCTCGATCTCCACTTGTTCCTCGGGGGAATTCACCGCCACCGGACGTGGAGTAACGAGAAACTTCGATGCGCCGTAGCCTTTCGCTTCGATTTGGGCCGGATTAATCCCCATCACGTTCACGAGATAATCTTTCACGTTGTCAGCGCGGCGCTGGCTCAGCTCGAGATTGTAATCCGGCGAACCTAACGAATCGGTATAACCCTCGACGGAGAAAGTCGCTTTCGGGTTGCGCTTGATCAGAGTGCCAAGCTTTTGCAATTGAGTCAGCCCGCCTCCCTGAAGATCGGCGCTGTCGTAATTAAAAAGCTGATCGTCCGGCATCCGCAATTTCGTCCCGGACCCGAGCGGCCCTTTTTGCGAGAGAAGAGAATCGATATCGCTGAAACCGGGAGCCTTGTTCCGGGTCGGGCCGCTGCTGTCGCCGGGGAGTTTGTTGAACGTATTCGGCCTTTTGATTGTGGTGCTCGTGGCCAGCTCGGTGCCAGTCAAGGCGGGCTGTGGCCGCCCGGAAGTCGCCGAGTCGTTCAACAGATTTTGCTCGCGGGTGGCGTTCGGACTTTTCGCGAGCGATTGCGCGCTGCTTTGCTCGAGCTCGGTCATAACGGAATCCGGATTCTGTTCGACCTTCGGGGTATCAGGCAACACGTCCCGCGTGTCGTCGGGCAACGCCGTTGTCGCATGGACATCGTCCAGCAGTTGATCGAACGATTTTTTCTCATCGGGCAACTGCACATCGGTTTTGTCCGGCTCCGGTTTCGCGGCCGGATTGGCCTGATCGGCGCCCGGCTTTTCGAGCGGCTGCATCTCAATGCTCTTGACCTTGAAAGTCGGAACCGGGACCCGCTCTTCCGGACCCTGAACGCTCGGCATGTAGAGGGTGCGGTAAAAATAACCACAGAGCGCGCCGTGGAGCGCGAGCGACAGGACCAGCCCGACGAGAAGCCAGTTGCGCTGCTTGTTGCCCTGGAGCAGCGCCTCTTCGAAATCGAATTCGGATGTCCTCATCTAGCTTCGGGAACGAACCGGCAGCCGACAGTTCTTGTCAAACTTCACGAAAACACCAGACAGCCGTACGCCCAGTCCCGTTCAGTCTTAACCTTTAATCTGTTATCCTGAGCCCTTGGCGAAGGATCTCTGACTGTTTCAGCGCGGGTTGGGCCTCACGGACGTCTTCCGCACGGAGGAATCAGAGATCCTTCGCAAAGCCTCAGGATGACAAACTAGGCATCGGCAAGACCTCCTCATGTCGAGGCCTAACCGGATTTTGTTCGGCGAATAAAAGCCTGGGCCGCTCGGCGAATGTCATCCGCCACGCGTGCTTCAGGGGACACGAATTTCGGAGTGAACCATGGGAACAATCCGATGAGATCGTGCGTCACCAGAATCTGGCCGTCGCAATGCGAACCGGAGCCAATACCAATTGTCGCAATCTCCAGCGCGTGGGTGATTGCGCGCGCTGCTTCCGGGGCGACAATCTCGAGAACGACGGCGAACGCGCCCGCCTTTTCGACGGCGTTCGCGTCGTATAAAAGTGCTTCGGCCTCCGCTTGCGTCCGCCCCTTCACTTTGTAGCCGCCTTCCTCGCGGACGCTTTGGGGCAGCATCCCTATGTGACCCATCACCGGGATGCCGTCTGCGACGATCGCCTCGATCTGCGCGACGTGGCTCGCGCCGCCTTCCAGTTTCACAGCCTGCGCGCCGGCCGCCATCAACGCGCGCGCTGACGTGACAGCTTGCTCCGCGTCGTCGTAACTGTGAATCGGCAGGTCACCCACGAGCAAAGCCCGCTTCACGCCGCGAGCTGCCGCGCGGGTGTGATGGACCATGTCGGCGAGCGTAACTTCGGTGGTGTCCTCGTAACCGAGAACCACCATGCCTAACGAGTCCCCGACGAGGATAACGTCGATCCCGCTTTCATCGAGGAGACGCGCCGTCGGGTAATCGTACGCCGTCAGCGCCGTAATTTTTTCGCCGCGCCTTTTCGTGTCGCGAAAATCCTGCATCGGACCCCGATCCTACCACTCGATATCGAGCCGCACCACCCCTGACGCAGGCAGCCGCTCGAGCAGGGCAGCCACGGCGTCGGTTTGTTCCGGGAGAACAAGATCGGGGCGGATGTCGGCCAGGGGTCGAAGGACGAATTCACGCTCGACGATTCGCGGATGCGGCAAGCGCAGCTCCGGCGTTTCAACTACGAGCTCGCCGAAATAGAGCAGGTCGAGGTCGATGGGACGGGAAACATTTCGCGCGTGACCTGCCGGTCGGCCCAAAATTCTCTCGATTCCGGCCAGCTCGCGCCGCAGCTCTTGCGCTTGGCCGGAATAACCAAACTCGATCGCTGCATTAAAGAATTTCGCAGCACCCTTCTCGCAATTCACCGGCTCCGTTTCGTAAATCGCCGAACAACGCAACGGCGGCAGCGCCCGGTTGAGGGCCGCAATCTCTTTTCGCGCATTCCGCAAGTTGGCGAGCCGCTCGCCGAGATTCGAACCAAGCGCGACGCCGGCTCTCATCGCAACCCGAGAACATCTTCCATCGAGTAAAGTCGGGGCGGTTGGCCAACAACCCAGCGCGCGGCCCGCAACGCACCGAGCGCGAAAGTTTCGCGGCTCGCTGCTTTGTGAGAAAGTTCCAGCCGTTCGCCCGCGCCAGCGAAGGTCACGGTGTGATCGCCGACAACGTCGCCGCCGCGGATCGAGTGGACGCCGATCTCCTTCTCCGGACGCTCGCCAATCAATCCTTCGCGGCCGTGGCGCACATTCTTTCCGTAATCAAGCCCACGGACGTCGCACAAGATCTCTGCCAGCTTTTTCGCGGTCCCGCTCGGCGCATCCTTCTTCAAGCGATGATGCATCTCTGTGATTTCGAGATCGAAATCATCGCCGAGCATTTCCGCGGCTTTCCGCGTCAGCCAGAAAAGCGCGTTCACGCCTACACTGAAATTCGGCGAGAGAACGACTGGGACAGCCCGAGCCAAATCTTCGACCGCGGCGCGTTCCTCTTTTGAATGTCCGGTGGTACCGATGACCGCCGGCTTTTTCGACTCACCACAAATGCGGCTGAGTTCGGCGCTGGCGTTCGCGTGACTGAAATCGATGACGACATCGCAGTTCTGGATTTCATTTGCGATCTCATCGCCAAGATCGAGGCCGGCAACGATCTCCACCTCTGCCTGCGGGGCGGCCTTGGCGATCGCCTGCCCCATTCGACCCTTCGCTCCGAGCAGGAGAACCCGAACCTTTGTCTTCACGCGATCTCGGCAAACGCTTCCAGCGTCTTCCGCAACCGGGCCTGGTTCGCGGCGCTCATTTCACAGAGCGGCAGCCGACATTCCGCGGACATGGCGTCGCGCCACGACAACGCCGTTTTCACCGGCACCGGGTTCGGTTCGATGAAAAGATCTTTGAATATCGGCAGCATCTTAATGTGCATTTCGCGCGCGCTCTTGGTATCGCCAGTTCGGAACGCCTGAACCAGCGCGACCACTTCCGCGGGAAATAAATTCGAAGCGACACTCACCACGCCGAACGCGCCGACCGAGAGAAACGGCAAGGTCAGCGCGTCGTCGCCGCTTAAGATCGTGAATGCTTCAGGCAAACGCGCGCGCAGTTCGCTCACGCGATCCACACTCCCGCCGGCTTCTTTGATCGAAACGATGTTGGCGCAATCCATCGCGAGCCGCTCGACCGTCTCCGGCCCGATATCGACCGCGCAACGCCCGGGAATGTTGTAGAGCATGATCGGCACGGAGGTCGCCTGCGCGATCGCCTGGAAATGCCGGAATAATCCTTCCTGGTTCGGCTTGTTGTAATATGGGGCCACCACCAGCATTCCGTCGACGCCCATCTTTTCCGCGGCCCGCGTTGCCGTAATCGTCGCGCTCGTCGAGTTCGAACCTGTGCCCGCGAGCACCTGGCAATGACCCTTCGCGATTTCGACGGTCACGCGAATCACCTGCTCGCGTTCGGCAGCGGAGAGCGTTGGCGATTCACCGGTTGTTCCGACCGCAACGACGCCGCTCACGCCGTCCGCGATCTGGCCCTGAATCAAGGCTTCGAGGGCCGGCACGTCGATTTCGTCGTCGCGAAACGGAGTGACCAGAGCTGTATAAGTTCCTCGAAACATGATTCAACATCGCGCGACCGAGCGCGCGATCCACCTAAACTTCGATCGTGCCTTCGAACACAAACTCGGCCGGGCCGGTGAGCGTGACCTTTTTGAACTGGTCGCCATCTTTTTCGAAATCGACTTCAAGCTCGCTCCCGCCGCGCACCAGAACCCGGATCGGGCCGTCCACGTTCTTCACCGCCGAAAAAATTAACGCACTGGCGACGACGCCGGTTCCGCAGGCGAGCGTTTCGTCTTCAACGCCGCGCTCGTAAGTGCGGATCGCGATCTGGCGCGGGCCGCGTTCCTTCAGAAAATTTACGTTCGCACCTTTCGGGGCAAAAAGTTCATGCCGTCGAATCGCGGAACCGAGAGCACGGACATCCAAGCTTTCCAGATCATCAACCGGCACCACAACATGGGGCACGCCGCTATTCACGAAATGCGCGGCAACTTGGCGCTCCGGCAACGGAATCGTGATTGCGAGACGCATGTCCTTTGGCTCGCTCATCTGGAGGCGCACCAGCTCTCCCTGCAACTCAGCCGCGATTACGCCGGCCGGCGTTTCGAAGGACAGTTCTTCTTTCGCTCCTGCGACGCGATTCGCGTAGCGGGCGAAACAGCGGGCGCCGTTTCCGCACATCTCGGCTTCGCCGCCGTCAGCGTTGTAATACCGCATCCGGAAATCGGCGCCGTTCGTCGCGCGCTCGAGCACAAGCACGCCGTCCGCGCCCACTCCGCGATGGCGATCGCAAATCTTCGCGATTTGGTTCGTCTCGAGTCGAAGATCGCCGAGCCGGTTATCGATCAGCACGAAATCGTTCCCGGCTCCGTTCATTTTCATGAAACGCAGCATGCCCAGTTGGTTACCACGAAGTACGGCGGAAGCCAAACAAGGAGCGGCGGTTTACAAACCGCCGACGAAAACAAGACGGCGGTGTGGACAGCGCCGTTCCCTGCTTGCGTATCGGCCTTCAAGTTCTATTGGTTTTGCGAAAGCTTTGAGAAAGTCGCTCGCTGCCATCCTTGTTTTTGTATGCGCCTCGAGCGCAGTGAAAGCCCAGATCGCGCCGGGGAAATACAATAATCTGATCCTCGATCAGATTCGGGCCATGCCCACGGGCGGCCGCTATTCTGCTTCGCGGGCCGCGACCATCCGCCTCCAGTCCGCCGCGCATTTCGAGTCGGGCATTTTCTCAGTGGTACCGGATGCGGCCTCGCCGAGCTACTGCTCCGGAGCAACGTATCTCGTCTTCATTAAAACCATCGAGGCCTTGCGCGCGCGCGGCTCTCTCAGGCTCGATTACCCGGCGCTGGAGAGCCTGCTCATTCGCAACCAGCGCGATGGCGAAGGCATCTGGGGACGATGGAATGCCAACGGTCCCGGCACCGCCCGGCTCTTCCACGAAATGGATCTCGGCGAAAACTTCGACGACTTCGCGCAGGCGCAGCCCGGCGATTTCATGAAAATCTTTTGGTCGCCCGAAGTTGGCCGCTCCGAGCACGGTCATTCGGTGATTTATCTTGGTACGGAACGAAACGCTGGGCTGGAGTACGTCCGTTTTTGGTCGAGCAACATTCCCGGCGGTTATGGGGAGCGAAGTGTGCCACGAACAAAAATCGTGCACGCGATTTTCTCCAGGCTCGATGCGCCCGCGAATTTATCCCGCGCGGTGCCACCGGTGGACAAGTATCTGGCGGGCCTGCTGACTTCGCGCTCGAGCTACGAAGAAGCGAAAGCGAAGTGCGGCATGTAAGGCTGCGGAGCAGCCGCACTCATGCTCTTGATCGTGATCCTGCTCATGATCTTTTCAACCAGCGACGATACTTCCAAAGAGCATGAGCAGGATCATGATCAGGAGCAGGAATAAGATCCTGCATTAACGACCTTTTACCGCAGCCACCAGAGGCGCGACGAACTCCCCCAGGCGCGCGGGCATATCCGGACTCGTTGAGTTCTTGTTGATCGCTTGGACGATCGCGCTTCCGACCACAACCGCGTCTGCAATGTTTGCCACTTCACCTGCCTGCTCCGCCGTCGAAACCCCGAAGCCGACCGCGATCGGCAACTTCGTGTAACGCCGAATTTCGCTCACGCGCTCGTCGAGCGACGAGGCGACGCTGCTCTGCACCCCAGTCACGCCCTCACGCGAGACATAGTAAATAAACCCCGCGGCGCGTTTGCAGATTTCCTCGATCCGTTCCGGCGGCGTCGTGGGCGCGATGAGACGAACGTGGAGCGGACCTTCGCCGGGCTGATCTTCTTCGGGCGGAAGATCGAGCAGGAGGAGTCCATCCACGCCGGCCGCGTCGGCTTCGCGATGGAACCGCTCGAATCCGAATTGGAAAATTGGGTTCAGATAAGTGTAGAGAACAATCGGGATCTGCGATTGTTGGCGAACTTGGCGGACGCAATCGAGAACGCCGGAAACCGTCGCCCCCGCCTCTAACGCGCGCTGGGCGGCGAGTTGATTGACCAACCCGTCAGCCAACGGATCGGAAAAGGGAACACCGAGCTCGAGGATATCGACGCCGGCCTTTTCTAGCGCGAGCGCGAGATCGACCGTGCGCGCCAAATCAGGATCGCCGGCGCAGATGTAGGCGATGAATGCCTTCTCATTCCACGCCGCGAGCGCAGAGAAACATTGGTCGATTCGATTTGGCATTCGCGGTAACCTGCAACGTTCAGCACCGAATGAAAGAAAACGAGCGCGAAAAGAGCCTGACCGTTAATGAGATCTACCAGTCGATCCAGGGCGAGAGCACCTGGGCAGGTGAGCCATGCGTCTTCGTGCGGCTGACGTTTTGCGATCTGCGCTGCAATTATTGCGACACCGAATACGCGTTCTACGAAGGGAAGAAGCAGACGCTCACTGAGATTGTCGCGGGGGTCGCGGCACTAGGCTGTTCGCTGGTGGAAATCACCGGCGGAGAGCCGCTCTTGCAGAAGAATGTTTTACCGCTGATGACGATGTTGGCAGATGCCGGTCACACGGTGTTGCTCGAAACGAGCGGCGCCCACGATATTTCGGGAGTCGATTCGCGCGTCCATCGGATCATGGATTTGAAAACGCCGGGAAGCGGCGAGTGCCAACGCAATCTTTTCTCAAACATCGAGCACCTGACGCAGCGCGATGAAGTGAAGTTCGTGATCGGATCGCGCGAAGATTACGATTGGTCGAGGGAACAGGTGCAGCGTTTCCGGCTCAACGAACGTTGCCGCGCGGTTTTGTTTTCCCCCATCTTCGGCCGAATCGATCCGCGCCAGATCGTGGAATGGATCCTGGCCGATCGTTTGCCCGTCCGTTTCCAATTGCAGATGCACAAGTTCATCTGGACGCCGACGCAGCGCGGCGTCTGACAAACGTGGGCTGGATGACATGGGCGACGAGCGATGCAAGCTTGGGCCAATGCGCGTTCGTCTAACTAAAGATTTCCAATTCGAAGCAGCCCAGACGTTGCCGAAGGCGCCGGAAGGTCACAAGTGCCGCCGGATGCACGGGCACAGTTTCAAGGTCGAGATCTCTGTCGAGGGCGAATCGGATCCGGCAACCGGCTGGGTTTACGATCACGCCCGGATTTCGGCCGCCATGAAGCCGATTGTGCAGCAACTCGATCATTCGTACTTAAACGAAATCTCCGGCCTGGAAAATCCGACGATCGAGAACATGGCGGCATGGTTCTGGAAAAAGCTCGAGCCGCTATGTCCTGGTCTGTGCGAAATCGTTGTGCACGAAACGCCCACGGCCCGCTGCGTCTATCGCGGCGAGTAGTCTTCTGTAGCCGTCGCCCTATGGGCGACGTGGGACGACGCAACTGACGCCGGGAGCGGCCCACAGGGCCGCTGCTACAGAAAAAATTGCCTCTTTGCGCCAATTCCCAAAAAGATTTGCTTTATTTAGATAATTGTCTAATTATACAAACATTGAACCTTCTCTTTAAAGCCCTCCGCGATCCCACCCGGCGACGCATCCTCGAAATGCTCAAGAAAGGCGATCTCACCGTCGGCCAAATCTCGGAGGCGTTCGCCATGACCACCCCGAGCATTTCCTATCATCTCGATCTCCTGAAACACGCCCAGCTCGTCTCTGCTCGCAAGAATGGCCAGTTCGTCACCTATTCGCTCGAGACCACCGTGCTCGACGAATCGCTTGGCTGGATTCTCGATCTCATCAAAAAACCAAAAGGAAAACGGCAATGAAAAACAAACTAAATTGGCTCGAAGGCGCCCTTCTTCTCGCGCCGATGGTTGCGCTCGTCGTCTTGTGGAGGGAACTCCCGGAGCGGGTCCCAATGCATTGGAACTTGCGCGGCGAGATAGACTCATGGGGGTCAAAACCGCTGCTTCTGTTCATGCCGCTCACCGGTCTCGTGGTCATCGGCCTTCTTCACTTTCTGCCACGGATCGATCCGAAATTGCGGCGCTCCACCGGCGGGCTCGGGCGGATGCAAAACGCCATCCAAATGCTGCGACTCGCTCTGGCCGCCTTTTTCGGCGCGATTTTCTGTATTCAGTGCGCGGTTGCGCTGGGTCATGACCTGCCGGTGAGCCGATTCATCCCGCTATTCCTTCTTTTGCTTCTCGCGGTCATGGGCAATTACCTTTCGAACTTGCGGCCGAATTATTTCGCCGGGATTCGAACGCCGTGGACCCTGGAAAGTCCGGAGACTTGGCGCGCCACTCACCGTCTGGGCGGACGGCTCCTGTTCTTCGGGTCGGTTATTTTGCTGCTGCTGCGATTCTTTGTGAGCGAAAGCGCTTTCGTCAGGCTGTTCCTGACCTCAGTGTTGTTGTTTGCGGTCTGGGCAGTTTGGTATTCCTGGCATCACTTCCACACCCAAAGTGCTACGCCATTACACGCTTCCGAGGATTGACCTCTGTAGCGACGGTCTATGACCGCCGAACGCCGCATGTGGACCCGTCGGCGGTCATAGACCGCCGCTACAGGTTCAATGCTTCGGCGCTCTTACCGTTCCGGCTTCGGCAGCTGACTTTCGGTGCGCGACGATCCGATTGGCGATCTCCTCGACCATCTGCTCGAGCAACATCCGCAAATGGGTGTTCGGCCGATAATCGGCCGGCGCGATGTGCTTCACCCGATCGGCGTGCGTCGAGAGCTGAAAGCACTTCTTGAAACCGACCCGCTTCGGATCGTCTGGGTTATAAACCGCGATCGCTTCACCGCCATTTTTCTTCATTACTGTGAAACACGGCACATCGGTGGGACCATCGCCGACGTAAATCATGTTAGGGAACGGCACGGGCCGGATTTCAGGGTCCATGTGGTCGTTCACGTCCTGCGACATATCGAGCAGGCCCTTGTTGATCCGGAAAAGGTACTGCGTCTTCTGAGTGTGACTGATGACGCGTTTCGGAAATGTGATCCGGTCACGCTCGTCGACGTCGAACTCACAACCGAAAACCGCACGGACGTACGGCTTTAATCGGCTGCCGTCGATGAGGATTTTCAGGCCTGACGAAATGATGTAGTGCTCAACCGAAATCCCGTGCGCCAAATGTTCTTCCGTCAGGAGCTTGTCCCGAAACTCTTCGAACATTTCCGGGATGCCTTTGTAGAAATTCAGCTTCTCACCTAACGACTTGAGGTCGGCGTTCGTGGGCCGGTCCATCCCGAGGGTGTCGAGCAACACCTTCATGTAGGCCAGCTCGTTATCGTAACCGTCGTCTCGGACCAGGTCCGAGCACCGCCGCCAGAAATTTTCCGAGTTGATTCCGAACGCCGGAAACACGGTCTCGTCCTGCATGTAGCTGGGACTCAGCGTCTGGTCGTAATCGTAAACGATCGCGATGATGTTTTGCGGCGCGGACATTCCGTCAGTGGTTTACCGAATGATTGCCCAGCCGCGAAACAAAATCGGCGAACAGTTCCTCGTAACCCTCGCCCCGCTCGGGGTGATATTGGACGGCGAGCGCGAAGGGATAATCCCGGAGCCGCACCTGCTCGATGACGTCGTCAGTCGCGCACCAGGCTTCTACTTCGAGACCTTCGCCGAGTTTATCCAACGCCTGGTGATGCGAACTGTTGACCTTGTCGAGACGATGGGCCGCCGAGCGATCCGTCCGCAACGGCTGGATATTGTGATTTTTCATTTCCGGCGCGTTGTGGCCGGGAATGTCGAGGCGCAGGGTGCCGCCGAGCGCGACATTGAAAAGCTGCATACCCTTGCAGATAGCGAAAATGGGTAACTGTCGGTCCAACGCGTCCTTGGTCGCGGCAAATTCCCAGCGATCGCGTTCGGGTTCCATGTCCGTGTCGAGAATCGAAGGATCCGGCACCGGTTGATGGAGGAACTCCGGCGCCACATCGGGTCCGCCGCTCAAAAGGAGGCCGTGCATTTTCTCGAGCGGCACTTCCTGGGTTCGGGCGTTCCAGAGCCGGACGTTGGGATGCTTGGCGAAAGCGCGACGAAACCATTTGTCGTCCTTCTCGCGAATCCAGGTGGCCACGTGCGGCATGGCCCGACTTTCCGACCCTTCATCTCCGTTGTAAATAGCAGCCCGGCCAATCATGGAAGATCACGACAAAACCGACGCGCTTCGGCAGGAATGCGAACGGATTCTGAGCGAGAGCAAAGCGTCCGCGTTCGCTGTGGCCATTCACGATTACGAGACCGGACTTCGCTTTTCGATCAACGCGGACCGCCACTTCCACGCCGCGAGCACGATCAAAGTCGCGATCCTGCTGGCGGTCGGCAAAGCGATTGACGAAGGGTCCATCCGGCCTAACGACACGTTACACATCCGGAATCGATTCCACAGCGCGATCGATCGTACGCCCTTTCGGATCGATGCGGATTCAGACGGCTATCCGCAGCTCCATAAGTTGATCGGCCGCACGGCAAAAATCTCCGATCTCACGGAATGGATGATCGTTTCGAGCAGCAATCTGGCGACGAATCTTCTTCTCGACTACATCACCGTCGAGCAAGCGCAGCGGGTTTTGCGCGACGCCGGCGTCACTGGCGTTGAACTGCGTCGCGGCGTCGACGACACCAAAGCGCACGAGAAAAACTTTAATAACGAAACGACAGCCGACGGCCTGGTCCAATTGTTCGCGACTTTGCGCGGCGATTTTCTCTCGAAGGCCAGCCGTGACATGGCGATCAACATTCTCCTGCAACAGCGCTTCAATTCCATGATTCCCGCCCCACTTCCGTCGCACGCGAGCGTGGCACATAAGACCGGCGAAATTTCCACCGCTTGTCACGACGCCGGCATCGTCTATCTCCCGGAACGCGAGCCGTACATTCTCGTGGTCTTGACTGAAGTCCCAGCGGATTCAAATGGCCGTCGCGAAACCATTGCGAAGATTTCGGAAGCGGTCTTCCAATCCCTGACCCGCCAGGAGGCCACGACGTGAAAGCGATCGATGGTCTGACTCTCTCGTCCGAGTATCGTGCGGCACTACGACCCGGCGAAGCGGTTACGGACGAGAATGGAAAGCTGCATCATTTGCCGCGCTTTTTCTTCGAAGTGCCGAGCTGGGAGGAAGCGCATTCGTTTCGCGTCGCGAAGCATTTCGCCTTGTCCGAATTGATCACGGTCGATTCGCGCGAAGCGGACCTCCTGCTGCACACGTTCCCGCACTACGTTCCCTGCGCGATCCTCGCGCTCGCACGTTACCTCGAAGATTTTCGACGCGAGGTGGACGCGCCGGTCTTCATCAGCGCCAATGGCGGTTATCGCTCGCCCGCGCATCGGGCAAACAAAGGCGAGTCGCTCCACAACTGGGGCACTGCCGCCGATATCTACCGGGTCGGCGACACTTATCTGAATGATGAGAAATCGATTGCGCGCTACGCGGAAATTGCGGCGTCGCTCGGCGGCGAGGTCCGCGTCCGCGCGTACCGTGACGGCGACGACCATATCGAGGTCGACCTTGGTTATCTCACCCTCGTGCCGCGCGAATGCAGCGAATTGTAAAACAGGACCGATCGAAAGCGGGCTCGCGGGTTCACCTGTCGCCGCCGCGCGCGGTCATTGGCCTCGAGGCGGAATTCAGTCTCATCATTAACGACGTTCGCCAGCTGCCCGAAAAGATTTTCGGGACGGCCCAGAAGCTGATTCGTCACAAAATGCTCCCGCGAACCGGGCGCTCTTTTCAGTTGCCTTCCGGCGGCGCGATCTATTTCGACACCGGCGTGATCGAGGTGGCAACGCCGATCGTGGAGCTGGAGCCGGGCTGTTGTTATCGCGCAACGCGACTCTTGTGGGAACAAATTCATTACGTCGGCGAGGAGTTGCGGCGATGGGCCCGGCGAAATAAATGCCGGGCGCGGCTCCAGGGGTTCAGCACCCATTACAACTTCTCATTTCAAAGCGAACACGCGTCGCCGGAACGCGACGCGAGACGACTTGGTTATCTTGTCGCCCACATTTTGCCTGCGCCGGTGATGCTGCTCGCGGCGAACAGAAAGAGCACGGCGGTCGGTGTGCGACCGCGGGGGAAAAGGATCGAAGTGACGGCGGATTTCACGCCGGATGCGGCGCTGATGCTGGCCACGTGCGTGTTCATCGCCGGGGTGGCCGGAGTCGCGAGCGGCTGGCCGGATTACGATCTAGCGCAACTTGAGAAGAACAAGATCCCGCGGTTCGCCCCATTCCGTTTGCGGAAACACTCATCGCGGAAAGGCTGGCGAGTGACGAAACAATCGCTCGCGCGCGATCCGTTCAGTTGCGACGTCAACGAGGCGATTTGGAACCTGCGCGATGGACGGCACCTAAGTCTTCGTGAAATCGCGCGGGAAACATTGCGCCCGTTCCGGGCGAGTATTCGTCGCGTCGGCGATCTGGAAACGCTACGGCACATCGAAGCCGTGTTCCACGGCGATGCGCGATCGTTGCTCGATTTTCCGGAGCGGCCCGAGGCCTACGACGACGCCGGGCATGAGTGGAACTGGAACCGGCGCCGGATGCGGCATTGGCCGCGCTCAGCCTATGAGAAAGTGATTCACCGCGTGATCGCGCGGCAGCCCATTCAAGTTGGCGGGAAGCGTTACGTCGCGGAGCGGATGCAAGGTTGGTACGAAGTGGTGTTCCGCGAAACGAAGACCGGCACGCGGCGGATCTTCAATCTCGATCACCTGGCGAAGTTGATGGCGCAGAAAAAGTGAAAGCAAGGTCGCGACTCTTGAGCGTGGGAAGGATGGTCCGTCCCCGACCTCTTCGATTGTCATCCTGAGCTTGTCGAAGGATCTCTGACTATTTCTGCGTGGCGATGCTTTCGGGGCCGTCCTCACGCAAAAATGGTCAGCGATCCTTCGACTCCGCTGCGCTTCGCTCAGGATGACAGTGCAGGGGGAAGGAGCCGTGCAGGCCTACAAACCCATCATCTCGCGGACGTACTTCACCGGCGGGCTGCCATAAGACAGCACCGTGTCGTTGTACTTCTTCAGATCGAACTTCGCGCCGTCGCGCGCTTTGGCTTGTTTCCGCATCGCGAGATGCTCGGTCACACCAACGAAATAAGTGGAGAGTTGAGACGAACTAAGCCGGGCGCGTTTCCATTTCGCAACGGCTTCGCCTTCCTGTTGAAAGCCTTCCTTCATCATGACGTCGAGCGCTTCCTGCTCGCTCATGTTCCCGGCATGGATTGATTGATCGATGATCGCGTTGCAGATAACCCGGAGCCGCATTTTGAGCTGCTGCATCTTCACTTCCGGTCCGCCGTAGCCGGCTTCGGCCATCATCTGTTCGGTATAGACCGCCCAGCCTTCAATGAACGTGCCGCTTTGGAAAATCGCGCGGACCAGCGTCGGGGCCTTGAACTCATTCGAATGCGCAAGCTGCAAATAATGTCCCGGCATCGCCTCGTGCACGGTGAGGTCGCGGATCATGAAGTTGTTGTACTCCCGGAAGAACGAATCTTTGCGTTGCTGATTCCAGTCGTTAGGCGTCGGCGCGACGGCAAAAAACGTCTTGCCGTTTTTCTCGAGCGGCCCCGGCGAATCGCAGTAGGCGATCGCCTGCCCGCGTTTGAATTCCGGCATCACGATGATGTCGACCGGCGTCGTCGGCACGGTCACCAGCTTTTTCGCTTTCACGAAATCAGTCGCCTCTTTCAGGACCGTCTTTGAATAACCGACGATGGTGTCGTCGTTCGGCCGTTGCTCGGCCAGCTTGTCGAGAACCGCGGCGGTTACTTTCTTTTTGTCGGCTAGGGTTGCCTCGTCGGCATTCGGAAATTGTTTTTTGTAGAGCGGCAAGGCCGTTTCGTAGATCGCCTTCTGCGTCTGCTCTAGGTCGGCTCGCGCGGCCTTCATCAAATCTTCCATCGACATATCGGAAGCGAGCGCGAACCGGAGTTTCTTTCGGAACTTGTCCGCGCCGATTCGGAAGTCGCCGGTCGAGCGCGGAAGCAGATCGTTCTTGAGCCAAGTCTTGTAATCGTTAAGCGCGGCGATTGTCTTTTCCTGTACCGGAGCGAGGTCGGCCTTTGCTTTCGGCGCTTTATCGAGCGTCTCGTTGAGTCCCTCTTTAATCAGAGAGATCGCGCCCTGGGTTTGGTCGATGGCCGTCTCGGTATAAACCTGCGGCGGATTTTTCAGGTTCGCTTTGGCCTGCGCGATGACTGCCGGAATTTTCTCCAAGCGCGCCTTAATGCTCGCGGCGCGTTTTTCGGCCGGCGCGAAATCGCGGGCAACCAGGAGATAAAGGCTGTTCGCGAGACTCTCGTTATAAAGAATTGGATTCCATTCGCGCTCCTTCAATTCCTCGATCCCGAAAATTTCGTTATCGATGTTGTCTTTCAGCAAACGGACATCGACCCGGTTAGGCCCCGTCAGCTCCGTGAGATCGCTGAATTGCTCGAGTTGCTGCCGCGCTTCCTTGGCTCGCGCCAATTCCTTGGTGACCGCGTCGTCGGAATAATCGGTCAGCCGGTCATCGAAACGATGGTCGCCGAGCGAAGTCGCATATTCCGGATTCGCCTGCATCAATCCTTCGATGTAATCCTTGGCCAGTTTCTGGAAGCGATCGTCTTCCGGCGAGGCCAGCGCCGAGCTCGATAAGGACAAAGCCGCCGCGGCCGTGAATGCAAAAAGTTTCATGTTTCTCACTGTTACGCCTCCGGTTGCGCTACAAATCCGACACCAGTTTCGGTTTCGCTCTGATCTTGCAGATAGGTGCGCCCTTTATAAAACGGACTGATAATCGCGAATAAGACGCCTGTTCCGACCAAAACCCACACGAAGAACATGAAATAGCTCGTGCCCTGGAGTTTCACCGAGCCGTCGGGGTTTTGGATAAAGAAATTGACGCCGGCGGTGAACAAGTTTCCAAGCGAAATCGCGATGAGGTAGGTGCACATCACGAGCGATTTCATTTTTACCGGCCCCTGGGTGTAGGAAAATTCCAAATGGGTTGGCGAAACCAGTGTTTCCCCTACGGTTAACACAACAAAGGCCCAGATTTGCCAGACGATGTTCGGGCGGCCGCCCGCGTCGATGCGGGTTTGAATCATCGCAATGATGAAAAACGAAGCGGCGGTCACGAACAATCCCGCCCCAATCTTCCGCAGCGGAGTCAGGGTCACGAACTTTCCCAAGAACGGGTAAACCCAGTAGGAAAAGATCGGCAGCATGATGAGGATGAACAGTGGATTTACGGTCTGGATCTGCGACGAAAGCCAGTCGACGCCGAAAAGATGGCGGTCCATCGATTCTGCCTGCAGGATCCAGGACGAAAAATTCTGCTGCCAGAGCGCCCAAAACATCGCGACGAACGGGACCGGCATCAGAACGTTGAGAAGGATTTTCCCAGTGCGCCTATTGAAAATCTCCTGGCCGTACTGTCGAAGTCCGATGGGGGGAATGTGGACAAATTTCTTTCGCCCCATCCAAAAGATAATGGTCGCGATGGCCATGAAGATACCCGGAAGGCCGAAAGCGACGTCCGGGCTGTGTAAACGCGGACTTTCAAGGAAAGCCACTACTGTCGGAGGGAGCTTGGCGATCGCGCCGGCAGGGTCAGCTTTGTAGGGGTCGAGCAACCAGGGGATGAGCAGGGTTGATAGAGCTGAGCCGGCGTTGATCGAAAAATAGAACCAGTTGAAAACGCGGGTCAGCAAATGCTTGTTCGATTCGCCGAATTGATCGCCCACGTTCGTTGAGACACACGGTTTGATCCCGCCGGCTCCGAGGGCAATCATGAACAGGCCTGCGAGAAGCAAGTATTTCGGGTCGACCGTGTGCGCGATGGGCGTGCCGATGAACGCGAGCGTGAGGTGACCGAAGCAATAGACGATCGATAACCAGAAGACGACCCAGAACTTGCCGAAAAGCGCGTCCGCCAGGACAGCGCCGACGATCGGAAGAAAATAAGCGGTCGAAACGAAGGTATGATACCAGGCATCGGCGTTAGCCTGTTGCATCACCGCGAGGTTTCCGCTGCGGTCCAGCAAGTATTTGGTCATGAAGATGACCAGGATGGAGTTCATCCCATAATAGCTGAAGCGCTCCGCCGCTTCGTTCCCTACGATGTAGGGCACGCCCGGCGGCATCGTCGCGATTTTGGGCGGCGACGTTAAATACTCGGACCTGGCCATGCGGTTTCCCCGGCTCTGCCTACGGTTTCGGCTTGTCCGGGAAGAAGTTCGCCGGCGAATTGCGCGGCTCGGGAGTTTGAGCGGTGTGGGATGTGTTCGTGGTGGCTGCCGGCTGATCCGAGCGCGAATCGGGCTCGTTGGAGGGAGCTTTTGTTTCTGTGGCGGATTGTTCGTTAGGCAACTCGCCGACGTGATGGCGTTCGCAGGAACACCAAAAGATCATGGAGACAATTGTAACCCACGCGCCGGCTTTGCGAAGATCGTATCGCATAAGGTTTGGCACACTAAGCGCCGAGCCTAAGAACGCGCAAGGGAATTTGCCCCTCATCGTAATCGTCCTCGTGCTCCTGCTCGTGATCGACAACGCAACAGATCGAGCACGAGAACGATTACGAATTGAAAGGGCATCTCGCCGCATTACTATGAGCGGTAGTGGCGCGACCGGTAAAAAGCAATGCATGGCATGAAGTCTTCGCGCTGATTCTCCTCGGCGTAGGCACTGTCCTTTTTCTCGCGCTGATTTCCTACACGCCGAAGGACGTTCCCTCCTGGATCTGGTTCAGCCAGGTCTCGTCGCCTAACAAAGTGGCGCAGAATTTCATCGGACCATTCGGGGCGATCATTGCCGGATTTTCTTATATGATGTTGGGGGCCGCTTCCTATTTGCTCGCCGTGGTTCTTCTCGGCTTTGGTGGGGCCAAATTGTTCAACCCCAAGCTGCGGGTCACACCGCGGATCGGATGGATCGTTCTTTTCATCATCTCCGGCGCATGCCTGCTGCAATTGCAAACGTCGCATCTCCAAGGGTGGAAAACTTTGTTCAACATTCCGGGGCCAGGCGGCTGGGTCGGTTATTTCATCGGCAAAAAAATGTTGCTCACCTGGATGGGCGGCGTCGGGTCGGGCATCCTGCTAACCGGCGTTTACGTTAGCAGCCTGATTCTGATGACGGGGCTGCGGCCGATCCACCTCGTGCGGCAAAGCGTTGCGGGCGCGGGCCAGGCGATGGTGGCAATGCGCGAGTGGCGATTGAAACGGCGGCTGCGGAAATCGGATTTGAAAGAGCGGCTCGCCATCAGCCAGCAGGAATTGGCGAAACAACAGCGCGTGATTGAGAAGCAGTTGAAGAAAAAAGGCGCGCCCGTGTCAGAGCCGGCTGCGGCGGTTATTCCGCCGGAAGAATTGCTGAATCGGCCGAAGCCCAAGGTCGTCGACACAACCGCGTTGCCGAGCGAGCCGGCGAAAAAGAAACCGTCGCTGGCGGAACTGCGCGGCTCGGAAACTAAAACAAAGGCGGCCGGGGGCCTAACGAGTAAAACGTGGGACGCGGAAAACTACGTCCTGCCGGGAATCGATCTGCTGGATGTGCATGACACCGAAGGCCGGACCGCGGCGGACCCGGCGGAGTTGGAACAAATCCAGCAGGTGCTAATCGAAACCCTTGGGCAGTTCGGGATCGCGGTAGCAGCGGGCGACATTACGAAGGGGCCTACGATCACGCGTTTCGAAGTTTACCCGGCGAAGGGTGTGCGCGTGGACAAGATCGTCGCGCTCGAGCGCGATCTGGCGCGAGCAACGCGGGCGGAGAGAATCAACATTCTCGCGCCGATTCCCGGCAAGGACACGGTCGGGATCGAGCTCGCGAACACGCGCAAGGTGAAGGTGACGCTGCGCGAACTGCTTCAGTCGGCCGATTGGGACGAAGCGCGCGCCAAAGCGAAAATCCCTCTCGCGCTGGGCAAAGACGTGTACGGCAAAACGATCATCGCCGATCTCGCGCAAATGCCGCACCTCCTTGTGGCCGGGACCACCGGGAGCGGCAAGAGCGTTTGCATCAACGCGCTTGTCGCCAGCATGATTCTCCGGTTCACCCCCCAGGAGCTCCGCTTCATCATGATCGACCCGAAGGTTGTCGAGATGCAGATGTTCAACGCGCTGCCGCACCTCTCGTTTCCGGTTGTGACCGATCCGAAAAAGGTGCTGCTCGCTCTGCGCTGGGTGATCGATGAGATGGAGAAGCGCTACAAGATTTTCGCGGCGGCCGGAGTTCGGAATATCACGAGCTTCAACGGCCGGCCTGCCAGGAAGACGCAGAAGGAATTGGATGCCGAGGCAGAGGCGGGTGTCGCACCCGCAAAAGCACGCGGCGATGCGGGTGAGACACCCGCCACTACAGCGATCACCGTTCCGCGCGACGATGAGCTGATCATTCCCGATCGGATGCCCTACATCGTGATCATCATCGATGAGTTGGCGGATTTGATGCAGACAGCGCCGGCTGACGTAGAAAGCGCGATTGCCCGCATCACTCAGATGGCGCGCGCCGCCGGAATTCATCTGATCGTCGCCACGCAGACGCCGCGGGCGGATGTCATCACCGGCGTAATCAAGGCGAACATCCCGAGCCGAATCGCGTTCCAGGTCGCGTCGAAGATCGACAGCCGCGTGATCCTCGATGAGAACGGCGCCGACCGTTTGTTAGGCCAGGGCGACATGCTTTATCTCCCGCCAAGCACGTCCCGACTGATCCGCGCCCAAGGCGTTCTCGTAACGGACGACGAGATCCATCGACTGGTAGAATTTGTTTCCGCGCAAAGCCCGCCGACTTACGACACATCCATGCAGGACAAATTACAGCTCTCGAGTTCGTCGACGGACGAAGATGTGACCGAAGAGGACGAAGAGCTGGTCGAGAAATGCCTCGAAATTATCCGGCAGGAAAAACGCGCCTCCACCTCCTTGCTCCAGCGGCGGTTGCGGCTGGGTTACACGCGAGCGGCGCGGATCGTTGATATTCTGGAGCAGCGCGGCATATTGGGTCCGGGCGAGGGCGCGAAGCCGCGCGAGATTCTCGTCGACCTCGACGCCGCGGTTTAGCCGGCGCAACGTTTGTCAATTTTTCATGGAAGGTCTTGGTAAAAAATTACAGGAAGCACGCCTCAAGCGCGGCCTCACGCTCGATGAAGCGGGGCGGATGACGAAAATCCGGCCGGCGCAGCTTCAGGAAATCGAGAACGAGGATTTTTCGCAATTCGCCAGCCTCGCCTACGCTAAAGGGTTCCTCCTCATCTACGGCAAGTTTCTCGACGTCGACGTTACACCGTACCTGGAGGCGTTTGAAACGTCGCAGACGCTGACGACGGACGGCTATTCCTATTTGCAGGACGCGCCGGAACCTGAGCCAGTCCGGGCGGTCAAGGTGCGAAGACGGAGCGCCGCGCCAAGTGGCGGAGATGGCCGCAGCTCTTGGGTGCCACTGGTGATTGGGATCCTGGTTCTTGTCATCGGATTCACCGTGTTGAGGTGGATGCTCCAGATGCAGCGGCTCAAACCAAGACCGACGCCACCGCCCGGCAGCTTACCCGTCGCGACCGCCACGGTTTCTGACACGATCATCGCGCCGCACGCGCAACCCGCCGAAAGCATTTCGCCGACGCCGGCTGTTGAAACTCCGGCAGCGCCAACGCCGACGGTCGCCCCGACCACTGCCAGCGTGCCGGCGCCGTCATCCGAGGAACCGGAAGTGCGTCGGGCCGAGCCAGTGAATCCCAAGGATGCTGCGGAAATTCCAACCCCGACTCCCACGCCTAAACGCTCTCCTCGCCCGCCCAGGCCAACGCCGTCTCCGCGCGCCAGCGGCACGCCACGCTTGAGTCCCTCGGCGACCGTTCGTCCGCGATAATTTGGAGCAGTCAAATGTCCGATAATGGTCTCGCAACATCTCCTGTAGCGGCGGTCTTTGACCGCCGAGAGGTCGATACGAAGACGAAGATCGGCGGTCATAGACCGCCGTTACAGGATGCTCCGAAGGTGGGAATGATCAGCCTTGGCTGCGCGAAAAACCTCGTCGATGCGGAGATCATGCTCGGCAGCGTGTTGCAAAGCGGGATGCAGATCACCGCCAATGCGGATGACGCTGACGTGCTCATCGTGAATACCTGCGCCTTCATCGATTCGGCGAAGGAAGAATCGATCGAGGCGATCCTCCAGGCGCATCAACAACGCGGACTCGGCAAGAAGGCGGGACAAAAATTGATCGTGAGCGGTTGCATGTCGCAACGCTTCTCGCGCGAGCTGCGCGAGGCGTTGCCGGAAGTCGACGCGTTCGTCGGGCTCGATCAGGTGAGTGAGTTGGGGCGAATCGTGGAGCGCGTTCTGAAACCCGAGAACGATCGCGGTCACTCTTTCGTTACCGAGCGACCGACTTACATTCCGAACTACGACACTCCCCGCTTTCGCTTAACGCCGGCGCACAGTGCGTATCTAAAAATCGCAGAGGGCTGCAACCATCCGTGCAGTTTCTGTGTGATTCCGCAGATGCGCGGACGGCATCGCAGCCGCCAGCCGGGCTCAGTTTTGTCGGAGATCCGCGCGCTCGTGGCCGAAGGGGTGAAGGAAATCAATCTTATCAGCCAGGACACGACCTATTACGGAATGGATTTATGGGCGGAAAAGGCGGGGCCACGGCAACCGGTTGATTCGTCGCGTGGCCTGACGCTCTCCGCGTTGCTGCGCGACATCCAAAAAATCGAGGGCGAATTCTGGGTGCGGTTGCTTTACACGCACCCGGCGCACTGGAGCGATGAACTGATCGAGACGATCGCGAACTGCGACAAGGTCGCGCGTTACATCGACATGCCGTTGCAGCACATCGAGGAAGGAATGCTCGCGCGAATGCGGCGGGAAACGAGCCGGGAGCATATCGAGAAACTGATTGGACGATTGCGCGTAGGAATTCCCGGCGTGGCGTTGCGAACGACGTTTATTGTCGGTTTCCCGGGCGAGAGCGAAGAGGCGTTCGCATCGCTCCTGGAGTTCATCGCGCGGACGCGCTTCGAACGGCTCGGCGTTTTCAAATACTCCCAGGAGGAAGGCTCACGCGCGGCGAAAATGCCGGAGCAAATTCCGGCGCGGATTAAGAACGAGCGCTACCGGCGGGCGATGACGCTGCAACAGCAGATCGCCCGCGAAATCGCGGCGGAGAAAGTGGGCCAGGAAATGCGCCTGCTTGTCGATCAACCGTTGATCGCTCGGACTGAAGCGGACGCGCCTGACATCGACACGCGAGTGATTTTGTCCGACCCGGCGCCGGTCGGCGAATTTGTCACGCGCCGGATCACAGGCAGTCGCGGTTACGACTTGATCGCATAACGCAACCGTCTCGTTTGCCCTTAATTTTCCGAGTGACAGCGGGCGGGCGTTTGTGCCATTTTCTTGCCGCTCGCTCCCCCCATGACCGAACCCAAAACGGAGATCCTCGAGATCTCGCCACCCCAACGCCTCGAACAAGCGGACGCCCCGAAAAACGAGACGGCCCGCATCAGCATTTTACCGCGGCCCCCGAGGGTTGCGTTCGGGATCAGCACCGAATCCGCGCCGGTTACCGAGACTCTTCAACCGGTTGCTCCGATCGATACAATTTCGCGTCCGCTGTGCTGGACGATGTTCGGCATTTCCGCCCTCATTTTTCTGATTCAAATTTGGAATTACGTCGTATCGTAGGGAATGGAAAACGCCACTACGCTTAATCTCGACGATTCAAATTTCGACAAGGAAGTAACCCAAAGCGCGCAGCCGGTCCTGGTGGATTTCTGGGCCGAGTGGTGCGGACCGTGCAAGATGATCTCGCCGCTCATCGACGAAATCGCGAAGGAAAAAGCGGGTTCGGTGAAGGTAGCGAAAGTGAATGTCGACGAGAACCAGAATCTCTCGATGAAGTACAACGTGCGGGCGATTCCGGCCCTCCTCTTTTTCAAGAATGGCCAGCTGCGCGACCAGGTCATCGGCATGACGAGCAAGAAGGATTTGCTCGGCCGGCTCGAAGCCTTGGCTTAACGGAAAATGCGCCCGGCGCGGCTCGAACGCGCAACCTACAGCTTCGGAGGCTGTCACTCTATCCAGTTGAGCTACGGGCGCAGTGCGTTCGGACTATAGTGGGCGAGCGCGAAAGCTCAACCGGCCGGTCTTCCCATCGTGCTCGTGCTCCTGCTCGTGATCGATTCCTCCGGCCTCCCTTTTCGATTACGATCACGAGCACGAGCACGATGGGAAGTTGCATTTTCTGCGCTTCCGATTAACAGTGTCGCCCCCGCCAGCTACCCCCTTGGAGGACTCACTATGAACAGGATCATCGACGCTATTGAAAAGGAACAGTTCAAGACGGAAGCGGCCAAGTTTAAGATCGGCGACGGCGTTCGCGTCCATACCCGCGTGGTCGAAGGCGACAAGGAGCGGATCCAGATTTTCGCCGGCATCGTCATCGGCCGTAAGGGCAGGGGCTTGAACGAGACCTTCACGGTTCGCCGCATTTCCTACGGTGAAGGGGTTGAGCGCGTGTTTCCGGTCCATTCCCCACGTATCGCCAAGGTTGAGGTGGAGAAAGAAGGCCGCGCTCGCCGCGCGAAGCTGAATTATCTCCGTGGCCGCAAGGGCAAGGAAGCGACCGCGGTGCGGGAATAGATTTCCGATTTTCGCGCGAGCCTAGATTAGTTATCGTGCGCGTCGATGTATCGGCGCTGCGGATTTCGGCATGAACGCAAACTGCGGGCACTGGGGATTTCCACGATCGCCGGCATCGATGAAGCTGGACGTGGCGCGCTTGCCGGACCAGTTGTCGCGGCCGCGGTAATTCTTCCGGAGAAATTCAAGCACCGGAAGCTGAACGACTCGAAGCAGCTGTTGCCGGAGAAACGCGAGAAAATTTACAACGATCTTATCGCTAACGAGACGATCGCCTGGGCGGTTGGAATCGTCGATTCGATCGAGATCGACACGATTAATATTTTGCGAGCGAGTCATAAGGCGATGCGAATCGCAGTCGGCGGACTTCTCACACAACCGGAACACGTCCTCATCGATGGCCTGCCGGTCTTCCCATTTCCGCTGCCGCAAACGGCCATCGTCGACGGTGATTGCTACAGCTTGAGCATCGCGGCCGCGAGTGTGATCGCGAAGGTCACGCGCGACACGATTATGCGCGACTTCTGCGCGCGCTTCCCTGAGTATTGCTTCAGCCAGCACAAGGGTTACGGCACGGAACTCCACCTCCTAAAACTGCATGAGCACGGGCCTTGTCCGATACATCGCCGGTCTTTCGAGCCGGTGGCGCAGCCGCTTTTCGAATTCGCCTCCCCAGCATCTGCGACTTGGCGCGCGGGGGGAGAACCTGGCCTGCCGGTTCCTCAAGAAGAACGGTTACAAAATCCTGTATCGTAATTTCAAGGGGCGCACTGGCGGCGAGATCGATGTGGTCTGCCGCGATCGCGATACGCTCGTGTTCGCCGAGGTGAAAACGCGGACCAGTGAAGATTTCGGCCGGCCACTCGACGCCGTCGATCGCGATAAACGGAAGCGAATCTCGCGCGGAGGTCTCGCGTGGCTGCGGTTGCTCGACGATCCCGACATCCTGTTCCGCTTCGATGTTGTCGAAGTGATCATCGCAGAAGGGGCTGAGCCGCGATTGGAAATTCTGCGAAACGCTTTCTCGCTGCCGGAGCCGTATATTTATTGAGGGCGCTTACACCAGCAATTCGTAGGAAAGAACGCTCAGGCAATAGATCGACGCGGTTTCGACGCGAAGAACGATTGGCCCAAGAGTAATCGGACGGCAGCCGTGGCTGCGGGCGAGAGATAATTCGGCCGGAGTGAAATCGCCCTCCGGGCCGACCAGCATCAACACGCTCGCCGGCCGGTCGCGGTGCTCTGCGAAGTATTCCGCCAATATTTTCTTTAGATGAACGGCGTCGGATTGAAGCGAGCCGATCAATTGCAAATCGAAGCGGTGCGATTGCTGGAAGAATTGCGCCATCGTTTGCGGAACCTGGACGCGCGGCAGCCAGTTTTGGCCGCATTGCTTCGCCGCTTCGATTGCAATCGTCTGCCATTTCGATTGTTTTGACGCTGCGCTTTCCTCGTCGAGGCGGACAACCGTGCGATCGGAAAGAATCGGCGCGATCTCGGCGGCGCCGATCTCGACGGCTTTCTGCACGATCAGGTCCATGTTTTTCCCTTTCGGGATCGCCTGGGCGAGCGTGATCTGGCAGCGCAACGGCGGTGTCTTCGCTTGGTGAAGCTTGCGGAGGCGAATTTGTGAGGAATCAACCGACGTGATTTCGGCCGTGACTTCGTGCCCGCGACCGTCGAAAACGACTATCTTATCGCCGGCGTCGAGGCGAAGAACATTCCGTCCGTGATGGGCTTCTGCGCCGGTGAGCACGATTGCGTCCGGATTCCATTGTTCCGGCGCGAGATAGAACCGATGCATCAGCGAAAGAACTCGCGGGCGCGGTCGAAGAAGCTCTTATGGAGCGGCGTATTTTCCTCACCGCAAAGCGAGGCGAACTCTTCTAGCTTTTGACGTTGCTCGGTGTTGAGCCGCGTCGGGACTTCGACCAGCAAGCGTGCGAAGAGATCGCCGTGATCGCGCGCGTTTACGTTGGCGACGCCTTTTCCGCGGAGTTTGAAAACCTGGCCGCTCTGGGTGCCCGCCGGCACTTTGACATTCGCTTTGCCTTCCAAAGTTGGCACTGGAATCTCGCCGCCAAGCGCGGCGAGCGTGAATGAAATTGGAACTTCGCAATACAGGTTGTCGTCTTCGCGTTGGAAGATCGGATGTTCCTTGATGTGAATGACGACGTAGAGATCGCCGGCCGGACCGCCGCGAATCCCCGCTTCCCCGTTACCCGAGGAACGGAGCCGCGATCCATCTGCGATTCCCGCCGGGATTTTTAATTTGATGCGGCTCGTGTTTTCGGCGCGGCCTTCGCCGTCGCACGCGCGGCACGGTTTCTCGATGATCTGCCCGACTCCGCGACAACGAGGACAGGTTTGCGAGACCTGAAAGAATCCGCGCGAACTAATCACCTGGCCGCGTCCGCCGCAGTTTGGGCAATTAATCGTGCGCGAGCCTGGCTCCGCGCCTTTGCCGGCGCATTTCGCGCAGGTGTCGAGTTTCCGAACTTCGATCTCCTTATCGACGCCGAAGGCCGCTTCCTCGAGCGTGATCTGCATGTCGTACCGCAAATCGGACCCGCGCTGCCGACCTTCGCGATCCGTCGTCGCGCCACCGCCGAAGAATGTTTCGAAAATTCCGCCGCCACCACCGCCTCCGCCAAAAACTTCGCGGAAAATATCAAAGGGATCGTGGAAACCACCGCCGCGACCGATTCCTTGACTGAAAGCCGCGTGACCGAACCGATCGTAGGCAGCGCGCTTATCGGCATCCATCAGGACGTCGTAGGCTTCGCCGAGCTCTTTAAATTTTTCTTCCGCGTGCGGGTCGTCCGGGTTCTTGTCGGGGTGATATTTGACCGCGAGCTTGCGATAGGAGCGCTTTACTTCTTCTTCGGTCGCGGTGCGCGAGACCGAGAGAACTTCGTAGTAATCGCGCTTTTCTGTCGGCATAGGTCGTATAGGTCCTCTATGACCTAATGGGACGCGCCGCTCGACACCACCACGCTCGACGGCCGCAGAAGCCGATCCTTCATCTTATAACCGCGGCGGGTCTGGCGAATGACGGTACCCTCAGCAAACTCGTCGCTCGGCTCATGCGCGATCGCTTCGTGCAAGTTCGGATCGAATTTCTTGGCCGTCGCGTCGATTGGTTGCAGCCCGCTGTCGGCGAGAAAATCCATGAGCTGCTTGAGGACCATGCTCATTCCCGAAAAGATCGGCGACTTCCCGCCTTCGGCGCGCGCGGCCTCGAGACCGAGCTCGAAGTTGTCCACGATCGCGATCAGTTTCTCGAGGAGCGAACTGTTGGCGTACTTGATCGCCTCCTCTTTTTCGCGCGCAGCCCGCTTCTTGTAGTTCTCAAAATCGGCCTGGCTCCGGAGCGCGAGGTCGCGAAACCGATCGAGGTCCGCTTGCAAACCGTCGGTCTCGTCTTCCGCCTGAGCGTTCTCGGCGGATGGCGGAGCGGGATTTTTCTCTTCCGCATCTGGGTCGGTTACCGGAATTTTTTTCATGTCTTGCGAATAGCAATCAAAGTGATGTCGTCATTTTGCGGCTGCGCTCCCACAAACGCGCGCAGCTCATCGATGATCCGCGTGATAATCGCGGGCGCTCCCTCCGGCGCGCTCGTTCGAACGCACTCGATCATCCGCTCCGGGCCAAATTCGTCACCGTTTGCGTCGAGCGCTTCGGTGACGCCGTCGGTGTAGAGAAGCAGGCAATCGTCACGTTTGAGCGTGAGGGGGAAGTCGCCCGTTATCCTATCGAACACGCTTCCACTGTCAATTCCGACGACCATTCCGGGCGGCTTCACCGGCGCGGCCACGCCGGTCTCGTGATCGAACACAATGGGGGCGTCGTGCCCGGCGCGGGAGAGCATCACGCTGCCGTCGATGTGATCGAGAATCACGTAAGCCATGCTGATGAACATGTCCTCCTTGATGTCGGGATAAAGCTGGCGGTTCACCTTTTGCAAAACATCGGCGGGCGACGGATTGCCCGAGGCCTGGCTGCGCAAAACGCTCCGACAAATCGCCATGATGATCGACGCGGGGACGCCTTTGCCGGAAACGTCGGCGATGGCCACGCCGAGCTTGCGGTTGTCGACTTCCAGGTAATCGAAGTAGTCGCCGCTGACGTGGCGCGCGGGAATGTTGATCCCACTGATTTCAAAACCCGGGATGACTGGCGCTTCGCTTGGCAACAGGATGCGCTGGATGTCGCGCGCGATCTCGAGGTCGTGATCGAGCCGCTTCTTCTCGTTCGCTTCAGAATAAATGATCGCGTTGTAAAGGGCGAACGCGGATTGCTCGGCGATCGACTTGAACACCACGAAATCGCTCTGGGTAAATGACGGGCTCGACGGCCCATTGCCGAGCGCGAGGACGCCCATGTTTTGTTTGCCGTAAAGCAGCGGGGTCACCATCACGGAAGCGGCGCCTAACGACGTCCCGCGCAGGCCCGCCAGTTCCGGCGCATTCGCCAGATCAGTGAGCAGCACCGGCTCACGCGTCTGCCAGACCCGCCCGATGATTCCTTCCCCGGGCGCGATCGCATGCAGACGCAGATAACTTTCCAGCGCCGTCGAATTCGCGGCCGTCTGCTGCAGAATATGAGTCGGCACATCGATGAACGGGGGACACCCTTTTGAAATGAAGGCCGGAGCGAGTTTCCCTCCAGCGCGCTCCATCATATAAAGCGCACCGCCCTGCGCATCGAGAACCCGAGACGCGCCTTCGACGATCAACCGATGCAGGTCCGCGGCCCGGATCGTTTCAGTAAATGCTTCGCCGAGACCGTGGAGAAAATCGAAAACGAGCGTCTCCTCGATTTGGATTTCTTCCTTGGAACGCTCGAGCTGACGGATGCGCAGGCGTTGTTGCCACCAGGAGAAAGCCCACCCTGCAAGCGATGCGATAAGCAGGCCGAGGAAAACAGTTGGCCACATGCGCCGCGCGGAGAATCAGTTCGACGGCGTCTCGTGGTGGAGGTCTTGCTTCAGATAATCGAGCACGTCTTTGAACCGCGAGAGGTTCTGCGGTACTGCCTGACATAGCGCTTCGTGCGCATGAAGCATGTCCGCGTTCACCTGCTTCTTCTCCTCCGTCGCTGAGCCATTGGCTTTATCGCCCTTGAGAAGCTCACATTCCGGCGCTGCCGTTCCGTTGCTATGAATATCGAAAATCTGATCGAGCCCGAGACCAGTCAGCAGATTGCGGCTCCGCTCCCCGCAATGAACCACGTGCAGGTGTCCGTGTCCCAGTTCCTTCAGCCGCAAGGCCACGCCCGCCATCGTTCCCATGAAAGTGGAATCCATCATGGCGCAGTTCTCCAAGTCCACCACGAACTCGCGATAGCCGCGGTTGACCATCTCACGGGTAAATTCCTTGAGGTTGCCGCTGTTGAGAAAGCTGCCTTTGCCCTCGACTTTCACCCAAACGGCATCGCCGTTTACCCCGACCTGGATTGACGACTGCACTGCGAAGTAAAATTACAGGGTCGCAGGGGGTAATGTCAACCAGCCTGGGTTACTCCCAGAGATAGGAGCGGTTCTCGGCCACGATCTTGCCGCCCGAGATCAGGAGACAACGCCAGGCGGTGACCCGGCCATCCTGGAAATAATCGTCGCCAATGATCGCGAACTCGGTCTTGTTGTTGCCCTTCGCATTCGGGTAGGAAATTTCGCGGGCCTGGACGAACGACCGCAGGTTTTCCTGCCGATATTCCAGTCGCACCGTGACATCGGCTGGCCGCTTCACCCGCCAGAAGAAGTCGAGGTAGTTTCCGTAGCGCTGATTCCTGTCGGCATTGGAGATCGCTCCATAAAGCCGGTAGGTGCGCTCGAAGCCGAGGGAAGCTTCCGCGATTCCGGCGGTGGGATTATTATTTGGGTCTCTCGAGAAGCCCGACATCGCCTGGGAAAGGGATTTCTTCGCTTTCGGCGGCATAGGATCCAGGAAAAACAGCTTCGTTTTCCGGAATTGGAAATCGTCATTCAAAGCGACCGGAAGCTGGTCGACCTTGGTTAAAATTTTCACCTGAGGCGCGGCGAGGAGATTCCCGGCCAGGCCGAGGACCAGGATGAAAATTGCCGGCTTTTTCACGAGCTAAGCAAACGAGAACAGCCGCGAGATGTCAAAGACGACGTAGCCGGGTAGGTTTCCGGTGTGATTGAAGTGCGCTACGAACGCGGCGTTTACCTGCCGAACCAAGACATCTGGCTCGATCCCTGGGATGCGAAACCATTCGCGTTTGTCTCGCATGCTCACAGCGATCACATCGCGCCGCACGATGAAATTATTGTTTCGGAACGTACCGCGCGCCTGATGCAGGCTCGGATGCCAGGCGAACGTCGCGAACATGTTCTGAATTTCGGCGAGAAACAAACGATTCGCGGTCTCGATATCACGCTGATCCCGGCAGGCCACATATTTGGTTCCGCCCAGTTCTTCCTCGAAACAGCCGCTGGCTCGCTCCTCTACACTGGCGATTTCAAATTGCGGCCGGGACGTTCGGCGGAGCCAGCGGAATGGCGTCAGGCCCAGACCCTCATCATGGAAACGACGTTCGGTCTGCCGCGCTATCGTTTCCCACCCACCGAACAAATCATCGGACAGATCGTGAGTTTTTGTCGGGACGCTCTTGAAACTGGCGCGGTGCCGGTGCTCCTCGGCTACTCGTTAGGCAAAGCCCAGGAAATTCTTTGCGCGCTCTCGGACGCCGGGCTCAAGCCCATGCTGCATGGCTCGGTTCACCAAATGACCCGGATTTACGAGCAGTTCGGCCAATCGTTCTGCGAGTACGAGCGTTACAACGCGAACGAGGTCACGGGCAAGGTTCTCATCTGTCCGCCAAGCGTGAACCGGTCGCGCATGCTGGAAAAAATTAAGGAGAAGCGCGTCGCAATGATCAGCGGTTGGGCGGTCGACCCGAATGCGATCTATCGGTATCAGGTCGACGCGGCATTTCCACTTTCCGACCACGCGGATTACACGGACCTGCTGCGTTATGTCGAACTGGTGAAACCCGAGCGCGTGCTGACGTTGCATGGATTTGCAGCGGAATTCGCGCGGGATTTGCGGGAACGCGGGATCGAGGCGTGGGCGCTGAGGGAAGAGAACCAGATGGAGCTGACGCTGGGGAAAACTGCAGTGGCGGGTGTCTCGCCGGCAGGAATGAGCGAACTCCCGCGGCTGGAGACAGCCGCCTCTACATCTTCTGAATTCCATGCGTTCGCAACGGTGGGCGAGGCGATCGCGGCCACGCCGGCGAAACTCGAGAAGGTGCGGTTGCTCGCGGAATATTTGCGAACATTAAACACTGAGCAGCTCGCGATCGCGACGACGTACTTCACCGGAAAGCCGTTTTCACAAAATGATCTGCGCACGGTGCAGGCTGGATGGGCCGTGATTCATCGGGCGTTGATGGCGGCCGCCAAACTGGCGGAGCCCGATTTTCGGCGAATCGCGATGTCGCACGGCGACGCAGGGAAGACGGCGCTGGACGCGCTCGAAGGCAGGACGGCGCCGGAACCGTTCTCGCTCGCCGAATCGCGCGAGCTCTTTGAATCGCTTCACAAAACGCGGGGGCCACTCGGGAAAACAGAATTGCTCCAAAAACGGTTCGCCCGCTTGTCGGCGCGCGAAGGACAATACGTCGTCAAAATTCTAACCGGCGATCTGCGCATCGGCCTGCGCGAAGGTCTCGTGGAGGAAGCGATCGCCGCGGCATTTTCCGCGCCGCTCGATGAAGTGAAGGAAGCGAACATGCTCCTGGGCGACCTTGGGGCCACCGCTGTCCTGGCATCGAAAGGCGAATTGCAACGCGCCGAGCTTTCCTTGTTTCGCCCGATTAAAAGCATGCTGGCCAGTCCCGAGCCGACGGCGGAAGCGATCTGGGAACGATTTAGCAACGCGTCTATCGTTTACGTCGAAGACAAATTTGACGGAATTCGGGCGCAGCTTCATCGCGGTGCGGACCGCGTGGAAATATTTTCGCGCGACCTGCGACGGATGACGGAGCAATTCCCGGAGCTGGCAGATCACGCGAGAAACTTCGACGCGGAAGTCATTCTCGACGGCGAGATCATGGCGTTCGAACACGGAAAAAAACTGACGTTCTTCGATCTCCAAAAACGGCTTGGACGAAAACATGAGGGCGCGGATTTATTCGCGAGCGCGTCAGCCGACGTCCCGGTCGTGTTCGTTGGGTTCGACCTGCTCTGGATGAACGGCGAATCGTTTTTGCGCCGGCCATTGCGCGAGCGTCGCGAAGCGTTGCGCAGTCTTAAGCTGCCGCCGGGTTTTCAGGTCGCGGAAATTTACCCGGCCCATTCGGCAAATGAGATCGAGACGGCGTTTCAACACGCGCGCCGCCGGTTCAATGAAGGGTTGATGGTCAAAGATCCCGAAAGCATTTACTCGCCCGGCCGCCGCGGAATGTTCTGGTTCAAACTAAAAAAGGAACTGGCGACGCTCGACGTGGTGGTGGTCGCCGCGGAGCTCGGACATGGAAAACGCAACCATGTCCTGAGTGATTACACGTTCGCGGTCCGCGATGAGACGAGCGGCGGATTGCTGACGATCGGGAAAGCCTACAGCGGATTGACCGACGTCGAGATCGCTGAGCTGACCGAGCATTTCAAAAAGCAAACGATCTCAAATCATGGCCGCTATCGGGAAGTAAAGCCGGACACCGTGCTCGAAATCGCATTCGATTCGATTCAGCCGAGCACGCGGCACGAAAGCGGGCTCGCGTTGCGCTTCCCGCGGATCAAAGCGATCCGGCGCGACAAAACTGTCGACGCAATCGACACCCTCGCCTACGCGCGCTCGCTCATGAACGAGCGCGCGGTGAAATAATTATCGCGGCGGCGTTGACGGCGACGGTGTCGGGGTACCGCTGTCATTTGCGGGTGGAACGGGACGAGGCGGCCGGCGATTTTTTCCCCGCTCATCCGTTACGACTGGTGATGACGGGGTGATCGCCGGCGTCGTTACAGGTTGTGTCGTCGGCGGAGGAGTCAGGCGTGGCGGAATCGTGCGTCGCGGAATATCACGCGGAACTGGCGGCTGAGCCGCTTCGTTTGTTTGTGGGGCCACGGTCGGAGTTGGTAGCGGCGGGATCGGCGGTCGTTTCACCGGCGGGACCGTCGGCCCTGGGTTAATCGAAGATTCTGTCTCGGCAGCGGGAGTTGCCACGGGCTTTGTCGATACTGGCGGCAACGTTCGTCGCGGAATTACCGTGGGCGTTGTCATCGGGGCCGAGTCTGTCGGCACCGGCGTTGGACTGACCCGTACTGGAATTGAAGGCGAAGGTCGCGTTCGCGGGGTCGTTGAAACCGCCGGCGGTGGAGTGGACGAAGCTGGTGGCGGAGTCATCGCGGCGGGAGTCAGCGACGGGCTTGGCCTTGGCCGCACGCTTGGCGATGGGCGGGTTCTCGGGGAAGTCGAAGCAACGGGACTAGATGCCGGCGAAGTCGTAAGCGTCGCGGCAGGAGTTGCACTTGGCGAGACCGCTGCTGGCGCCGTCGTCGCGGCCGCAGTCGGCGACGCATTTGGTCGAGGCCGAACGCTCGCCGATGGGCGGGTTCTGGGCGAAGCCGAACCGACAGGACTGGCTGTTGCAGAATTAGTAGATGTCGCGGACGGAGTCGGTGTTGCCGCGTGAGTGGGCGTTGCACTCGGCGGAACCGCCGCTGGACTCGTCGCGGCACTCGCCGCCGGCGTCGAAGAGGCCGCCGTCTCAGCGGGCGGGACAAATTTTTTCGGCGGAGCGTTTGGTGGTGGCGTTGCTTCCGCCCTCATCTTGGTCCGGGCGCGTTCCGCAGCGGAACGGTCGGAAATGGAGGTCCAGCCGTTGTCGACGTTCACTTCTGTGACGCGTTCCTTTACCCGGCGGGGCCGGACAATATTGCGAGTTTCGCTGAGCACAGGAACCGAAACTTCGAGCTCGCCCCCGGTGATTCTGGCTTCCGCCTGCGTATTGCGGTCACGGCGCAACCGATAGCGCTCGATCGGTTGTTGGCTGCGCGAACGCAATTCGTCATAGCTCGGTCCTTCGTTCATGATCGTCGTATTGGAAAAAGTGATCCGGGTGACGTTCTTCGTCTCAATCACGATGTTGATGTTTCGCTCCGCGGGAACCACGGCCCGACGCACGTGCTCGGTGCCGAAATCGTTGGATGCGACGAAGGAATATTGATCGGGGCCGATGTCGTAATAACTATCCGCCCAATTTTGGATTCCGCTGCGTCGATCGAACCGGGCTTCGGGCGGCAACGGCGCCCAGCCGACATAATCCTTGCTCGTGCGCCACGACACCCAGGCCGGCGCCCATTCCTGACCCGGCACCCAAACCCAGCCGACCCGACGCAGCCGGACCCAGCGGCCATAATGATAAGTGGCCCAACCGAATTTCTCGTCCGACACCCACGTCCAGCCGGCATCGCTGTAAACCCAGCGACCTTCGGTGTACGGCCGCCAATCACGGGAGGTTTCCGCTTCGCGCGGCTGCCAGACGTAACCGTAATCGCTCGTTTCCCGCCATTCGCCGTACGGGTCGAGCTTTTCGTAAAACATTCCATAGGCGGCGGTGGTTTGCGTTTCGGCCCGGGAACCGCCATCTGATGTCTCGGTCACCACCTCCTCGGTCTCGGTGGTCGCGGGCTCGGCTACCATCGGACTAGCGGCCGCCGTATCGGCCATAGCGTTCGCGCGCGCGTCCTGACTGGCCCGTTCGTCCTCGAGCCGCTTGTTGTCCGCGTCCGCGCGTTCGGCCGCGAGACGGTCCTGCACCTGGCGTTCGACTTCGGCTTTTCTTTCTTCTTCAGTTTGCTGTTTCTGGCAGGAAACAAAAACGGCCAGCGCAGCTAGCAATGGGAAAACGGCGAGCTTCTTCATGGTGTGGTTAGACCTTGTTGGGTTTGGGTTATTCGAAATGATCAATCTTTCGGTGACGCCGACACGCTCGGCGCAGGCGAGACCGGAATGATCGTCACCTTTTCGATCTTATCGCGCCGCGCCTTCTGAACATTGGCGTAAATCGCAACCAGCGCGACACCGATGAGGATGATCAACATCAGGATCAGGCCAGAGCGCGGCGCGCGCGACGAATCGTTAGGCGTGGGCACCGCGCACCGTCCGTCGCCGCGGAAAGCAACGCAAGCGCCTCATTCGATCTTGATCGCGGCGATCGCGTCCATGACGCGCTGGCTTAAGCGCTGATAAATCTCCTTGCCGCCCGAGCCGACGTCCGCCTGCGTGAAAAAAATCGGCTCGCCGACCACCACCGTCACCCGGCCGGGACGCGGCCATCGTTCCTGGAGCGGCCAGGCTTCGTAAGTCCCGAAAATCCGTATCGGCACGACGGGTGCCAGCGTCTTCGCGATAACAAGACCGAGGCCGGGCTGCGCGGGCTGAAGTTTGCCGTCCGGAGTCCGCTGGCCCTCTGGAAAAACGAGCGTCCCCTGCCCGGCCCTCAGAATTCGGATCAAAGCTTTGAGCGCGGTCCGGTCTTTTCCGCTATCGGAATCGACCGGCACCACATTTAACTTCGGCAGAACCCAGCCCAGAAACCATCCGTCGAGCAGCGAGCGTCGCGCGAGAAAATAAACGGCACGGTCCGACACGCTGCCGACCAAGGGCGGATCGAGAAAACTTTGATGATTCGCCGCGAGGATGACGGGCCCGTGATTGATTATCCGCTCGCGATGGACAACGCGAAGCCGCAAAAAAATTCGCGCGAGAAATTTGGTCAGGTGATAGCCGACCCAATAGTACGGATTCAAAACGCGCTAACTGATTTCCATCCCCTTCATCTTCAAGCGGCCTACGATCTCGCCGACCACGCCTTCGATCGTCAGGTTCGAGCTGTCGATGACGTGGGCGTCCTCCGCGATGATCAGCGGGGACGCTCGACGCGACGAGTCCGCTCGATCGCGGGCGGCGATCTGGTCGCGCAAACCCTGGGCTTGTCGGCGTCGCAAGCGCACGTCCGGCGAAGCGTCGATGTAAAACTTATAGGGCGTATCGGGAAAAACGACGGAGCCGATGTCGCGCCCTTCCATCACGATGTCGTGATCGACCGCGTAGCCGCGCATTTTTTCCACGAGGATTTCGCGGAGACGCGGGACGCTGCTCACCAGGGAAACTTCTTCGTTCACGCGATCGTCGCAGAGATGCGGAGTAGGATCGATTCCATCAATCGAGATGCGCGAGACGTGGTCATCGAGCGTGCAATCGATTCGGCTCTTTTCCAGAAGGCCGATGATCGCCGGCGCGTCGCCGGGAGAGATCCCGTTGTTGAGGACATGCCAGGTAACGGCACGATACATCGCACCCGAGTTGACGTAATCGAAGCCGATCTGTTTCGCGAGCGCGCGCGCCACGCTGCTTTTTCCGGAGGCGGCCGGCCCGTCGATCGCGACAACCCGATGAGCGCTATCGCGCGCGCTCATTCCTCATCCACTTTTGCCGGGGTCAGCGAACTGATAACCGGGGTGGTGACGCGGATTCGCTTTGCGCTGACAAATTCGTCCAAGGTTTTTTCAAAACCGGGATACGATTCACGGACGCACTCGACGTCCTGCACGATTGTCTCGCCGTCCGCGAACATGCCGGCAATCGCGAACGCCATCGCGATGCGGTGGTCGCCAAAGCTGGCCACCCGGGCGCCGCGGAGCTCGGCGCGACCGTGAATTTCGAGCCCGTCCTTTTGCTCAACAACCTCCGCGCCCATGGCTCGCAAATTATGCGCGATCGCCGCGATCCGGTCGGTTTCCTTGACCCGCAACTCTTCCGCGTGCCGAATAATTGTCGTCCCGCTGGCGAGCGCGCCGGCCACAGCGAGAATCGGCAGCTCATCGATCAACTGCGGGATCTCTTTTCCTTGAATGACAGTGCCCTTCAATGGCGCGCCGGTGACTTCGACCGTGCCGCTCGGTTCATTTTGGTCGACATCATCGACTGCTTCCCGCACCTGCGCGCCCATCCGCACGAGAACGCCAAGAACCGCGGTGCGCGTATCGTTCAAGCCCACTTCCCGAACCAGCAAATGACCGCCCGGTTGGGCCGCGGCTGCGACAAGCCAGAACGCGGCGGATGAAATGTCGCCCGGAATCGTGAAGTCACGCGATTCGGGAACCTGGTCACCGAAAATGCTGATCGCTTCGTCCTGCTCGCGCGCCGTGCGGACTAGAAAATAATTCAGCATCAACTCCGTGTGGTTTCGGCTGACGAAAGGTTCCTTAACCGTGGTCTTGCCCTTCGCGAAAAGGCCGGCGAGAAGGAGCGCGCTTTTAACCTGGGCGCTGGCGACTGGCAGAACGTGATTCGCGCCCCGCAATTTCACGCCATGAATTTTTATGGGCGCGGTTTCGTTAGGTCCTTCGGCGACGATGTTCGCGCCCATCTTCCGGAGCGGCGCAATCACCCGATCCATCGGGCGGCCGGAAAGGGTGGCGCCGCCGACGAGCACGCTGTCAAAGTTTTGACCGGCGAGCAGTCCGGCGAGAAGACGCATCGTTGTCGCTGAATTTCCGCAATCGATTTCACCCGCGGGTGCGGTGAGCAGCCGCTTTTTTCCGTGAACAACCAGCATGTCCGGCTCGGGATGTTCGATCTTGATTCCGAGCGCCCGCATCGCCTGGACCGTCCGCAGGCAATCGTCGCTCGGCAGAAATCCGCGCAGCACGCACGCGCCGTTCGTCAGGCTCCCGATGAGCACCGCGCGGTGCGAGATGCTCTTGTCGCCGGGAACAGCGATTTCAGCTTCGAAGCGGGGCGCGCGTTTAATGCGAAATTCCATGTGACTCTAATATTCGGTTCGAGCCGCGCAGTCGCGCGCGGGACCCACGGCGACGGGGCGACGCTCAGCATCGAGATAATCGGCGCCCTTGTCCAGCGCCCTAAACAACTCCTCCGTTTCCTGACGAAACGTCAGGGAACGAGGAAGATTTTTTGCGTGTACGGGTCTTTGACCTCGGTCCCCGGCGGGAAACCGCGGACGTCCACGTAACCTGAATTCGGCGCGTAGGGACTGGTGACGAAACCGGGCTTGTTCGGAACTGGAATTCCGTAGGGCAGATCACCCTTGGTCGGTTTGTTCACCGTCGCAGCAGTCGGCTGCGGCGCGGTCTCCGGAGGCGTATTCGAAACCGGAGGCGGCGGACCGGCATTTTGATCGTAAGGCTGCTGCGGCGGCGGATAGGGCGACGGCGTCGCGGCCGGATAGCGGGAAGGATGGCGGGTCGGGCGCACCGGCGGTTCGTCCTCGCAAGCGGTCAGCAGAGCAAAGGCACCGAGAAGCGAAAACGCGAGCGCAAGTTTCATAAATGGTTTCGACGACATCGTATGCGTTGTAATTCATTGTCGGGCCGCTGACAATCGCTAAATGCATGGGACCAAAGGCCGATGCCCTCCATTGATTGGTTAAGAAAAAATACAGTTCTGGTGCCGGTTGGTTCCGAATCAAAGGAAAAGTATGGCGAAAAATTCCGGCGAACGAATTCTGGTGGCGGATGACGACGCGACGAGCCGCAAGTTGCTCTCGCGGATCCTGACCCGGGCCGGTTTTACGTGCACGGAAGCGCCGGACGGGATCGCGGCGCTCAAGGAACTCCACGATAATCCGCCGTCTTTGTTGCTGCTCGACTACGACATGCCGGGGATGAACGGCGCGGAAGTGCTGAAGCAATTGCGCCACGATGGGAACGCCATCGTTGCGCAGATTCCTGCGATCATGCTGACCGGCCATGGAGGCGAGGAAAGTGAAGTCCTTTGCCTCGAAGCAGGCGCGGACGATTTCGTGACCAAACCGATCAACGACGCTGTCCTCCGGGCGCGGATCGACACGCAGCTGCGGCTGCGGTCAATGCGAAGCCAGTTGCAGAAACAGAACGACGAGTTGGAAGCATGGCGTCAGAATCTGGAACGCGACCTGGAGGCGGCGCGGCTCACCCAGCAATCGCTCATTCCGCAAAAGCCCCCGGTATTGCCCGGTTGGGAAGTAGCGGCCTGTTATCAGCCGGTCATCCAGGTGGGCGGCGATATTTACGGCTGGCTCCGGATGGCGGACAGTCGAATTTTGTTCTGGATCGTTGACGCCACCGGACATGGCGCTTCAGCCGCGTTACTGACGACGTTGGCGAAACTGCTCTTTCATCACGGCACCGCCGAGCACAATCAGCCCGTTGAAATCATGGAAGCGGTGAACAATGATTTCCGGAGCATCTTCGGCGCGCGTTCGTTTATGACGGCGATGTGCGTAGCAGTGGACGCCACGAGTGGCCGCGCGAGCGTCGTCGGCGCGGGTCACCCGCCGCTGCTTGTGGCGCGCGCGGGCGGGCGCACCGAATCGATCGGATCGTCGGCGCCTCCGCTGGGTCTTCTGGAACGCTCCCAGTTCGTCGAGGAAACAGTGGTTCTCGAACCAGGCGACGCATTTCTTCTCTACACGGACGGCATCTACGGCTCGGGGCATGGCGAGAATCCGCAACTGTCAGCGAAGCGGCTGGCGGAAAGCTTGCAGCCAATCGCCGAAAGTGCGCAGGCATTGCTCGAGCGCGTGGCCAATTGCAGCGGAACCAGAGACAATGGCGAGGAACCGCCGGACGACGTAGCCGCAATTGCGGTCCGGCGGTCGCGATAAGCCCGGGAGATTTTTCGAAAAATTTGTTATTGCCCTCTGCGGAGTGAAGGATTAGTCAACCTCTATGCCGAAAACCACAGCCAAAAAGCCAGCTTCAAAACGTAAACCGAACGCCGCCTTCATGAGACCGGTCCAGCCCGACGATAAACTCGCCGCAGTCGTCGGTTCGAAACCGCTCCCACGTTCCGAGCTCACCAAGAAGCTCTGGGACTACATCAAGAAGAACGGATGCCAGGATAAGAAAAAGCGGACGATGATCAATGCCGACGATGCGCTCAAGCCCGTGTTTAACGGCAAGAGCCAGGTCAGCATGTTCGAGATGACCAAACTGGTCTCCGGACACCTTAAATAAATCTTTCGGTTCAGTTTTCTTAGCCCGGCGTGTATGCGCCGGGCTAGCTTTGTACGGAAACAACGGCGGCTTGCGGAGAAACCGAAGCTGCTGGAAGTTGGGCGCGTGAGATACGTGAAATCCTGCCTCTTTGCCGTGGCGATCCTGGCGATGTCGTGTTCGCAAAAGACAACCGCGGAAACAAGCACGGAGACCAAGCAAGATAATGCGGTCGCCGCCGCGAAATCCGGCTGGCTGACAAATCTGGATCAGGCGCAGAAAGAGGCGCAGTCCAAAAATAAGCTGCTTTTGATGGATTTCACCGGCTCGGACTGGTGCGGCTGGTGCATCATGCTCGACAAGGAAGTGTTTTCAAAACCGGAGTTCAAGGAATACGCCACCAAGAACCTCGTTCTCTTGGAGCTGGATTTTCCGCGGAAGAAACAGATGCCGCCGGAAATAACCGCGCAGAACGAGAAGCTGGCCATGAAATACGGGATTCAGGGTTTCCCGACCGTGGTCGTTTTCGATAGCAGCGGCAAACCGCTGGGCGCCCTCGGTTATCAGGCCGGCGGACCGCAGGCCTTTATCGCGCAGCTCGAAAAGTTGCGCAAAGGCTGATCAGTTCGCGCTCTTGATTTCGAAAGCGCTCTGAAGCGCGTCCGCCAATTCCGAACGCGTGAATGGCTTCGGCAACGCGCCGCGAAATCCGTACGCGAGAAATTCCGAGAGCGCGGCTTCGTCGGAGTAGCCGCTGCAAATGATAGCGTTCACTTTTGGATCCATCGAGCGCAACCGCTCGATCGTTGCCACGCCGCCCATTCCGCCGCGAACAGTCGCGTCAAGAATCACGGCCTGGAAATGCTCGCCCTTTCGCAAAGCGCGTTCGTAAATCCGGACCGCTTCCAGTCCGTCAGGGACGGCCGTGACCTCGTAGCCGAGCGTGCCGAGCAATTGCGCGGTTAGCTCGCGGATCGCTTCTTCATCGTCCATCACCAGGATGCGCTGATGATTGTACTGGAACGGGCGGGTTGCGCCGCGTTTTTCGCCGCCGTTACCCGCTGCGTTCTCACTCGCCCGCAGGTAAAACGAAAAGGCCGACCCATCGGCGGATGTGCTTTCGAGGAGGAGCGCGCCACCGTGTTTCTTCACTACCGAATAACTGATCGCGAGTCCCAGGCCGGTCGCCGCCGGCTTGGTGGTGAAATAAGGATCGAAGATTTTCGTGCGTAGATCCTCAGAAATGCCCGGACCGCGATCGCTGATCGTGACCTTGATATAGCGGCCGGGTTTTAAAGCGAGGTTCGCGCCTTCCTCAACGACAACGTTGCGCGCCCGGACCCGGACACTGCCGCCATGCGCCATGGCTTCACGCGCATTGAGCATGAGAGCGTTGACGACCTGTTCGATCTGGGCTGCATCGACCTCGGCTTTCCAGAGATCGACGGCGATGTCGAAGTCGGCGCGCAAATTCGACCCGTAGAGCGCGAACTCCGCGGAGTGCTCCAAGAGATCGCACATCGATACAACTTTTTTTAGCGGCGCGCCGCCTTTTGAGAAGGTGAGGAGCTGGCTGGAAAGATGAGCTGCATGCTGCGCCGCCTGGCCGGCTTTGGAGAGAAATCCCAGCAGGCTTCCGGAATCCGCGGACGCTTCGATCTGAGCGAGGCCGATGTTCCCGGAGATAACGGTGAGAATGTTATTCAGGTCATGCGCGATTCCGCCGGCCAGAGTGCCAAGCGATTCGAGCTTGCTCGTGGTGAGCCGTTCGGTTTCCGATTTCTTGCGCTCGCTGATGTCGCGGAAGAAAACCGAGACGCCACCATTGCTTGGATAGGCATGGACATCGTACCAAGTTTTCCCGGAGGCATCGACCGCTTCGAATTCGATGGCGACATGGTCCGCCATCACCTTCTCGTAATTCGTCTGAAAAATGGAACCAATTAGCGCCGGGAATTCCTCCCAAAGCACGCCGCCAAGTATTTCCTCCCGCCTGCGGCCCCACATATTCTCGGCCTCCGCGTTGAAGTAGGTCAGCTTCCATTCGGAATCGACGGCGAAAAATCCGTCCGTCGTTTTCTCCAAGATGTTGGTCATCGTCTGTGCAGACTCCACCAGGGCAGCGCGGGCTTGGTTGCGCTCGGTCAGCTCGCGGATCTGGCGTTCGGCTACCGAAATGCGGACGTCCAAGAGCCCGACATCGAGCGGCTTGGTGAGGTAATCGTTAGCCCCCGCTTCCAGCGCTTGTTCGAGATCTTCGGTATCGGCCTTCGCCGTGACCAGGAGGATGAACATTTCGTCGCCCTTCGGTCCCGCCCGCAATTCGCGGCAAAGTTCAACCCCGCTTTTCCCCGGCAACATCCAATCGAGGATCAGGAACGGAAAAGCTTCCGTCGCGAGAGCGGCTTCCGCTTCCTCGGCGCTGCCGACGGCGGTCACCTCATGGCCGCGCTTGGCAATAAGCCGCTGCAAATTGCGGCGGCTGCCGGGATGATCTTCGACAAGCAAAATTTTCATGTAGGAGAAGCCAAAAACCGACGCGGGGTGCCGGGCCTCACCGCGCACCCGGCGCCACTTCGCTCAGGCGGAGTGAGTCATGCCTCTGTTTCAGCAGGATAACTGCCAAGATTGCGGATTATGTCCGGAAAGCTCGCTTGGCTTAGATTCGTTTTCCCGGATGGGTTTGGCCCTTTCGGGATCAATCCACGCCCGTGGCTTGCGTTGAAGGTGCGCTCTGCTAGATAGACGCAGTTTCCGCGATCAGTGGACTTAATTTTAATGCTTCTCCGAAGGCTTATCGCAAGTGGCGCGGTCATGTTTCTGATCGGACACGTTTCTGTCGCGCAGGAAACCCAATCGCCTGTGCCGGCGGAAAAACCGGCGGCATCGCCAGTCAAACCGAAGGCTGCGCCTACGCCGGCGGAACCACCGATCACGTTCAATTCAGTCCATGTCGATGGACCCTACATCGCGCTAACTTTCGATGACGGGCCCAATGCGACGCTGACGCCGAAGTTGCTCGATCTGCTCGCGGCGCGACACCTCAAGGCAACGTTTTTCGTTGTCGGGCAAAACGCGGCGGATCATCCCGACATTCTCAAGCGCGCGGTCCGAGAAGGGCACGAGATCGGAAACCATTCGTGGTCGCATCCGAATCTCGGCAAGATGTCCGACGAAGCGGTCCGGCGCGAACTGCAGAAAACGGACGACGCAATCACAGCGGCAATCGGGAAACGGCCGACGCTAATGCGGCCGCCTTACGGTTCGCTCACCGCGCGCCAGAAGAAATGGATCCACGAGGAGTTTGGTTACCGCATCATCATTTGGGACGTCGATCCTCTGGATTGGAAGCGACCGGGACCCAGCGTGGTGACGGCGCGGATTCTCAAGGAAACGAGGGCCGGGTCGATTGTCCTTTCTCACGATATTCATCCGCCGACGATCGAGGCGATGCCGGCAACCTTCGATCAGTTGATGAAAAAAGGATTCAAGTCGGTGACCGTCACCGAACTGCTCAGCATGGCGACGCCGATTCCGCCGAAGCCGACCCCGTCACCTTCGGCGGCGCGCGCGATTGCCGTTCCCAGCCCGACTCCCAGCGCTTCCCCTCCGGTACCGACGAGCACGCCTTAAAGTGAGGCGACCGGCATGATCGCCGACAATTACCTGCAGCTTCGAACCGAACTCGAGACTGCGCTGGGCAAACTGCTGCGGCTCGCAACCGAAATGCGCCGCGATCCGGCGACTCTCGACACGCTGCAGTCCTTGCTCACAGACGTGCGCGAGCCGTTGCTGTTCGTTGTCGTCGGCGAGGTGAAAGCTGGAAAATCTTCGCTCCTTAACGCTCTCTTCGGCGAGGAATTTGCGAAGGTTGACGTGCTTCCGGCGACGGACCGGGTTTATATTTTCCGCCACGGGGCGGAGGACAAATCGGTCGAAGTTTCCGGGCAACTGACCGAGCGCTATCTGCCGATCAAATTCCTCCAGGACTTCAACGTCGTCGATACCCCGGGCACGAACACGATGGTCGCGGAACACCAGACGATCACGGAAGGGTTCGTGCCTCGCGCCGATGTCGTCCTCTTTGTTTTCTCGGTAACCAATCCCTGGTCGCAGTCGGGCTGGCAATTGCTAGATCTGGTTCAGAAGAAATGGCTCAAGAACATCGTGTTCGTTCTACAACAGGCCGACCTCCGGAACAGCTCCGAAATCGAGGTCATCCACCGTCATCTTCAAGACACGGCGAAACAGAAGCTCGGTTTCGCGCCGCCCGTCTTCGCGGTTTCAGCGCGAAAGGCTTTGCTGATTAAAAAGACCGGGATGCCGAAGGAAGATCTTTGGCGCGAAAGCGGGTTCGGAGCGCTCGAGGAACAAATTAACCGGATGGTGACCGAATCCGGCGTCCGCTTTATCAAGCTGCAATCGACCGCTTCCACCTCGGGCGTGATTCTGAATGAGATCGCCGATGAGATTCACGGCGCGATGGAAACGATTGCGCGCGACGAAAAACATCTTGGTCGGGTCAACGAGTTTCTCAACGTGCGAAAGGACCAGACCCTGCGGCAAGTCGCAGGATTTCTGCGCGGCGTGGAGCAAGCGTGCCGCGAGTGCGCGCGCCAGGGAACGCAATTGCTCGAGGACAAACTTAGTTTTTGGAAAACCTGGCGACTGATTTGGAGCCGCGAGCAATGGCAGCATGAATTCCAAACCGAGGTGGAAGCGAAGCTCCGGCAAACCGTTGAGCCGCAGGTCGAGAACGCCGTCCAATTGCTCGAAACCGATCTCCGCAGTCTTTGGCCGCAATTGCAGGACGCGATCGAGTTGCAGTTCGCTTCGGACGGAAAGAACCGGATGAAGAAGACGATTCCGGATTTCGCCCGACAACGTCGTGAGCTTTTGCAATCGATCGAGCTAACGCTGGTGGAACGGATAGCAGGCAAGGCCGTCGAAGAACAATTGGCGCAGATGTTTCGCCAAACCGCAGCCTGGTTGCGTTTGCCGGCGGGCATCGCGGCGGCGGGCGGCATCATTACGGTGATCGTCGCGATGAGCAGCGCGTCGGTGGCGGATGTAACCGGCGTTCTGGCCGCGTCGGCTGCGATCTTCGGGACCATCGTCGCCTTTACTCAGCGCCGAAGAATTCTGACCGCTTACTCGACCGAGATGGAGAAAAAGCGCGACGAACTGGTCCACGCGATCGAGCAGCAAATGCGGCACGCGATCGACTTGTTTTACAAGGAGATCGCGGTCGCGTTCGAGCCTCTGGCCGCGTTTTGCATCACGGAGCGCAAGCGCTACGAGCCATTGGCCGAGCAGGCGGATGCGTTGAAAGAATCGGTGAGCGAACTCAGCCGGGAACTCGGAGTCAGCGCGTCGGCCTGACGCGCGTTATTCTTTCTTCTTCTTGTCGCTCGCTTCCTGGACGAGACGGGACTCGGCCTGGCGCTTTGCGATCACGAAATGATTGTTGTCGCCGTAGTTCCGCCACGGGCCGGGCGGAACATCGCGGACTTCAACAAACTGCCAATCGGTCACATCAGTCGGCGAGAGGCCGAGGTAATCGCGAACCGCCGGCGAAACGTCGAGGCCAGCGCCGCGATTTAGGTTCGGCTTCGGCCGTTCGTTCTGGAAAACGTATTGAAAATGGTCAGTGCGAAATGGGCCGCAATCTTCCCACTGCGCGTAAGCGGTTTTGTTGCCTTTGCGGATCGCAATCCAGCGGTCTTTGCAAACGGAGCGACCCGGCTCGGTGTAGGCCTGCTTAAACCACGGGATGACCAAGGCTGCTTCCGGTTTGAATTGGCCGTGGGTCACGTCGTTGTAAGGGAGGGCGCAATAAAAAGGATTCTGCCGAGGCACGAACGAGACTGGGATATAATTCTTGCGCGAGCCTGCGTCCGGCGTGTCGAAACCGCCGTAGTTCGACGTCCAGTTGGCGTCCCAGGAGCTTTTCACGTTCGGGACCGGGTTATTGCCTCCGGCCGCTTCGCCGATCCAGAAAACTGTCGTGACGATGTTGGTCTTCCACGGAAAACGGGTCAGGCTCGCGCGGGAAGTGGTGGGCACAAACACCTGCGGTTCGACTTTGAGCAACGCCTGTTCGCGAAGCTTCATCGCGTACTTCGCGAAGTCGGCGCTGCTCTCATACGGCGATTGGGCGCGGACCGCCATCGCAGTTAGCAGAACCAGGGGTAGCGGGACGAAAAACCTTATCATTGAGACAATTGGCAGGATTTTTAGGCGAAAAGCCGCCGTTCGGCAAGCCCATTTCCCCAAGCCCGGCCGACCGGCCCCTTTCCCGACCCTATTCTTTAGCAGTATATAAGCCACGGCTAATTGCGGCTAATGACCGTATCGCGCTTGAAACGAGCGTCGGACAGTTCCGGGTAATCGAGGGTGAAATGGAGGCCGCGACTTTCTTTCCGGCTCAGAGCCGAATCGACTATGAGCGCGGCGACGGTGGCGAGATTACGCAGTTCCAGCAGATCGACTGTAATCTTGAAATTCCAATAAAACTCGCGGATCTCGCGCTGAAGATTGCGGAGACGCGCAGCTGCGCGCTGAAGGCGTTTGTCTGTGCGAACGATGCCCACGTAATCCCACATCAGGCGCCGGATTTAATCCCAGTTGTGGTAGATCACGACGAGCTCGTCGACGTTTTGGACGTCGCCGGATTCCCATTCCGGCAATGCGATCTCGCGGGGAGAATGGGAAATCGGCTGCGCGCGCAGCAAGGCGTCGCAAGCACGATGCGCCATCACCAATCCTTCGAGCAACGAATTACTCGCAAGACGGTTCGCGCCGTGAAGCCCGGTCGAGGCGACCTCGCCAATGGCGTAGAGACCGGGCAACGACGTAGCCCCATTCACGTCGGTCTTCACTCCGCCACATTGGTAATGTGCCGCTGGGACGACGGGGATCGGCCGTTTCGCCATGTCGGTTCCAAAGCGCAGGCAGGTCTCGTAAATGTGCGGAAAACGTTCCCGCAAGAACTCGGGTGAGTGTTGGGTGATGTCGAGAAAGACGCACTTTGAACCGAGACGCTTCATCTCGGCATCGATGGCCCGCGCGACGATGTCCCGGGGAGCGAGCGAGCGCTGAGGATGGTAACGCGCCATGAAATCTTCACCACGATCGTTCCGCAAAATGCCCCCCTCGCCCCGGACAGCCTCCGAAATCAGAAATGATTTCGCGAGCGGGTGGAACAGGCAGGTCGGATGGAACTGAATGAATTCCATGTTGGCAATGACCGCACCGGCGCGCCATGCCATCGCCACGCCGTCGCCCGTCGCGATGTCGGGATTCGTCGTATAAAGATAGACCTTGCCGCAACCACCGGTAGCGAGGACGAGCCGATCGGTTCGGATCGTTTCCACCTCGCCATTCCGCTCGTCGAGAACGTAGACGCCGAGGCAACGCTCTTCGGTCGCGAACCCGAGCTTGCCCGCGGTGATCAAGTCGACCGCCATGTGGTTTTCGAGTAACTCCACGCGCGCTGAACGTTCGAGCTCACGCAAAAGCGTCTTTTCAACCTCGAGCCCGGTGACGTCCTGGACATGCAGGACCCTGCGTTTCGAATGGCCGCCCTCGCGTCCGAGGTCCGGCTCGCGATGGCCGCCGATCTCGCGGTCGTCGAAATGCAGACCGAGCGACACCAATTCGGCAACTCGTTTTGGGCCCTCCATGACGATCGTGCGCACCGCCGCCTCATCGCAAAGCCCGGCGCCAGCTTCGAGCGTATCGTTGACGTGGAGCTCGAACGAATCTTCGTCGCTCGTCACACAGGCAATGCCGCCCTGGGCCACCGCCGTGTTTGAATCGACTCCCTTGCGTTTAGTGATCACCGCAACCGAACCGTGCTGGGCCGCTTTCAGCGCGAAGGTCAACCCTGCGATCCCGCTACCGATAACAACGAAATCGTACTGCTTCACGACAAACGAAGATTATCGATCAGGCGCGTCTGGCCAAAGAACGCGGCTACCGCCAGAAGCGAGTCGCGGTCAGCTCCGGCAACTGATTGCAGCGTGTCGACATTTACCAACTCGAGATAATCAATTCGAGCCAGGGACGCCGTCGCGATGACGTCGCGCGCTGTTTTGAGAATCGCTTCCGCTGATCGTTCCCCCGCTCCGAACTTGCGCCGCGCTTCCTCCAACCCGCGCCGCAACGCCGGGGCCTGGGCTCGTTCTTCGGGACTCAGATATTTGTTTCGCGAACTAAATGCGAGCCCGTCTGCTTCGCGCACCGTCGGTCCGCCAATAATCTCTACTGGAAAATTCAAGTCCCGCACCATGCGACGAATGATGGCGAGCTGTTGAAAATCCTTCTCTCCGAAAACCGCGGCATCAGGCGCAAGCAGATGGAACAACTTCGTCACGACTGTGCAGACGCCACGAAAATGGCCGGGCCGTGACCGGCCGCAGAGCGTGGTTGCGAGCGAATTCTCCTCAACGGAAACCGAAAAATCCGCTGCATACATTTTCTCGACTGGTGGTCGGAAGAGAATGTCGACTCCGGCGTTGCGGCAGAATTCATCGTCGGCTCCTTCCGGACGCGGGTATTTTTCGTAATCACCGCCGGGAGCAAACTGGAGCGGATTGACGAAAATACTGACCGCGACTTCGCCCGTGCCGCCGGCAGCGTTGCGGGCGATCCGGATCAATTCGCCGTGCCCACGATGAAGCGCACCCATCGTCGGGACGAGGACGCGGCGCCGCTCCTTTGGTCGCTCCGCGCTCGCGCTCTCCGCGGTTCGCCAGATTTTCATGGTTGTTCCAGCCAGATTGCCTGGCGGGCGAAGGCGAACCGTGCTTGGCCGAAATTTTTCCAACCGGCGCGTTCGGCGAGCGATCGCATTTCCGCGAAGGAAAACGCGCGGGCGGCAGAGAGCCTTGCGTCGACTTGCGTCATTTCCTGCCGGAAAAATAGACTCGTCAGCAAGCGCACTCCGGCCGTTGCCAACCAACCCCGGCGAAGGTCAGCCACCAGGACATACCGTTTTGAAAGCTCGCGGCAACGTTTCAATAACGCTACGGCATCGTTCTCGGCGAAATGATGGAGCGCCAGAGAACAGAGGATCATGTCGTACGGTTCGCGTGAAAACGTGAGCACGTCTCCTGCAATGAATTGGATCTCCGGATAATCGCGGCTCAAGCCGCGCGCGATTTCGATCGTGGAGGCCTGTTGGTCCACGGCGTCGACTGTTACTTCAGCGCCAATTTTGCGGGCATGGTCGACGATCAGCCGCGGGATATCGCCCGAGCCGGTCGCGAAATCGACGATGCGCATTTTGGTCCGAGGCCTCAGCCACCGTCGGAGGAAATGCTCGATCAAACGATAGCTGCCGAAATAACGATTCAGCTGCCGCAGATTCCGCAAATCCGATTCCAATTCCGCGGTTACCGGCTGCGGCCGGTCCATCAACTCCGGCTCCGCCGGATCGAACCTTCTCACTTCAAAAATTTGGCCCAGGATTCTGGCAGGACCGAAGTCTCGACTTCGCTGCCGATGCGTCCTTCAAATTCCGGATGAAACGACGTGCTCGTCCCGTAAACCATGATCACGTCTTCCGATCCTTCCACCCGAATCGCGTGCGCAATCCCCGGCGGCACCACAATTCCAACGTTGTTCGGCCCCGGACGATTGTCGCCGTCCACAAAAAAACGCATTGTCCGCGTCGGCATTCCCGCCCGCACGTCACGCAAAATCATCTCTGCGACGCCTTGGACGAAAAACATGACGTCCCATTGTTCGTCCGAATAGCGCCGCAACGCATAATTTTCTGGCTCCTTCACAAAGAGCCGCCGATGCCAGTCCTGCGGCGTCGTGCCTTTCGGAATACTCGGCGGATGCACGTGAAATCCCTTGGCGGTCTGCGCAAACATCCGCGCGTTCGCCCATTGCGTCGGCCAGAAACCGATCTTCTCCATCAGCCCTTCATCGCGCCGAACGAATTCGCCAAAAACGCCGCGGTGCCGCTGATGATGAATGGTCCTCGAGAAAATTTCGACGCCCGGGATCCACGCTGCCCGCACTTCAGCGGCAGTCCGATCAGCCGTTGCGAGCTTTCCTGCTTCAATCCCAGAACCAGCGAGACGCTCGGCGAAAGATTGGGGCGCATAATCCCGCGTTCCCAACGCTCTCTGCGCTTCCCCGGCGAGTCCTTGCCAAAACTGTTTCTTGTTTTTCGCCATCAGAAAATTCTAATCCTTATTTGCCTAACGAGAAATCGGCGCGCTCGCGAGAAAGATTTGGGTTGTAGAATGGATCGTAGTCAAGAATGGGCGCCCAACGTTCCCGCATCACGCCGGTTTCCATTGGTTCCACGCTGCGGCGGCGGGTGCCGGATTCGTGGTGATACAACCGCGCGAACGGTGTGTAAACGATCAGATAACCGGCGCGCCGAATTTTCAGACAAAGATCGATGTCGCTGAAGGTCACGGGCAGGCGTTCCTCGTCGAATCCATGCACTTTGTTGAACACGTCGCGGCGAGTGAAGAGGCAGGCTCCCGTCACCGCGCTGTAATTGCGGGTGACCTGAAGTTGGCGACAGACCCCGGGCGCCTCGGCCGGGAACCCGCGAAAAGCGTGCTCCGCAATTCCGCCGACGCCCAGCACCACGCCCCCATGTTGCACGGTGTCGTCGGGGTAAAGCAGTCGTGGCCCGACCGCGCCGACTTCGGGACGCTGGATGTGTTCTGCCATGATCGTCAGCCAGTCGCCATTGATCACTTCCGTGTCGTTGTTCAAAAACAGCAGCCACGGACTCTCAGTCTGTTCCGCGGCGAAATTGTTCATCGCAGAAAAATTAAACGGACCGCTGTAGGGCAAGACGCGGTGTTTCGTCGTGGATAAAAAATGGCGAGCTTCTTGGGTTTGGCTGTCGTTGTCGACGATCACGATTTCGTACGGCGCGTAGCTTGTCTCTCTCGTGATGCTGTCGACGCAGCGCTCCACGAGCTCCACGCGATCGCGCATCGGAATGATGATGGAAACCGGCTTCGGCTCGGCCAGGTCGCGCTTAATCCAGTAAGCGTGCGTTCGCCAGTCCACCGTGACATGACCACGGATCGCCTGTCGATCGAGGTGCGCCTCGAGCGCGAGCCGGCCGGTTTCAAGTGACCCCGGCTTGCGCCGAATGTTATCGGCCGTTGAAGCGGGGCTGCGCCGCCAATGATAAAGCACGCGTGGAATGTGGTCGATTCGCGTGCTGCGGTCGATGATCCGCAGAAACAGGTCGTAGTCTTGCGCTCCATCGAATTCCGAACGAAAACCGCCGACCTTCTTCAGGACTTCGGCGCGGATAATCGTGAAATGGCAGATGTAGTTGCAGGAAAGAAAATAATCCGGCGACCAATCGGGTTTGAAGATGGGAGCATCGAGTCCCTCCTCGGTCAGTTTGTCTTCGTCCGAGTAAATCAGGTCGGCATCGCGATGGTCCTGGAGCCACTTTACGTGTTGAAAAACCGCGTCGGGCTCGAGCACGTCGTCGTGATCGACGAACCCGATCCAGTCGCCCTTCGCTAATTCCAATCCGCGATTTGAAGCGGCCGAAATACCGCCGCGTTTATCGATCCGCGTCAGGACGATCCGCTCATCCCGGGCCGCCAATTCGGGCAGGAACTTCAACAATTCCGGGTCGTTTGAATTGTCATCGACCAGGATCCACTCCCATTTTTGGTACACCTGATCGAGCACCGATTGCGCGCATTCCTCCAGCCAGGGTAACGGCGTATTGAACACAGGCGTTACGATGCTGATGCATGGTTGATAGTCGAAGGCGCAGCTTTCCTCGCGCAAGCGCGGAAAGTCCGAGCGTTTCATCCGATGCGCCGCGAACCACTTTTGATATTCGTTCGCCGGCATGGCCGACTCTTTCGAGCGCGGCAGCCGTTTTCGGATCCCGCGGACCAAACGTTGCGGCAATAAGTAGGGCGCGAGGAGAACCTGCCCGACTTTGCGCTCCGGCGATTTCCGAAGAGCCTGTTTCTCCGCCTTCAATTGCTTTACCTGCTTCCGGGCTTCCTTCCATTTCAGCAGCTTCTCTTCGAGCTTCGAAATGTGGCGATCGGCCGCTTCGAGTTCCGCGAGGCGAGTCCGGAGAGTGCGCTCCAATCCGCTAACATGTTGTTGGAGCCGGGCGACCGCGGATTCGACAGCCGGTACCAACGCTCGGGCGGATTCGGGAGCAGCGCGAATCAGGTGCAATGCTCCCGGCTCGAGAATGCCAAGGTCGCAACCGTAATCGGGTAGGAAGCCAGCCTCAGCGAAACGCTTCACGAGCTCAGGTCGCCGCGCCGCACTTTCGTCGCCTGGCTCGGGTACCAGCAAAACGGTTTCGGCAGCAGCCGCTAGAATTGTGGCCGCGCGCTCGTCGGCCGCGCCGTCCCGCGGATAAAACCAAATCGCGAGGCTCGCCGGCGAACTTTTGCCATTTTGCGCGGCCACCTCGGCCAGGTCGGTCAAAGAATTAAAGATCGAAGCGTTCGCGTCAGCGGCCGCGAACTGCCGTTCCAGCTCCGTGCGCTCGAAGCCGACCACCAAAAATGGGCCGTGCCCAAATTTTCGCGCAATCAATTGCGCAAAACCCGATGGCAAGGAATGGGAACGCGGCCGCAACACAGACGACATTATATTGATTGAAGCCCCGCGCAGGCAAATTTACCCTTCGGCGCGAGTCCGCCGGCTCGTGGCTCCCGCATGGTCGATTTCTGCATCTACCTTTTGTATCGCACCGGGACGGCAATCGCGAGCGCACTTCCGTTGGGGTTCCTCTTCCGGTTCGGCAATGTCCTCGGGTTTCTCTCGTGGCTGGTTCTTTGGAAATATCGATGGCTCGCCCAGCGTAATCTCGAGATCGCGTTCGCCGGCGAAAAATCGAAGCGGGAGCTGCGGCGAATCGCGCGGCGCAATTTCCAAAGCGGCGCCGCCAATCTCCTGTGCGGCCCCAAGCTCGGATCCATGTCGCCGAAAGAATTGGGGCGCTATGTCGAAGCGGTAAATGCAGAGGTCGTGCACCTGGAATTGCGCGCAGGCCGGCCGGTCATCATACTTTTGAGCCATATCGGGAATTGGGAAGTGACCGGGCCGCTGGTGCCGCACTACTTTCATTACGCGAGGGTCGGAACGGTTTATCAAAAGCTGCGCAACCCTTACCTCGACCAGGACGTGAATCGAAAACGGGCACGCACTGGGGCTGAGTTGTTCGATCGGAGCGACGGATTTCACAAGCCGATCGAATTGTTGCGCTCCGGCGGGCTCATCGGAATCCTAGGCGATCAACACGCGGGCGATCATGGCCTCTGGACGCCGTTCTTCGGCAGGTTGGCTTCGACTTCGCCACTCTCGGCGCTGCTGGCAAAAAGAACTGGCGCCGCCGTGATCGCGTTGGCGGTTTACACGACAGGACCGGCGCGCTGGCGACTGGTCTTTACCCCCCGCATCGATTCGCCCGGTGACTCGGTGAACTCCCTCACCTTGAAGGCGAATGAGACAATCGAGCAGGAAATTCGGAAGGCGCCTGAGGATTGGTTTTGGGTGCACAATCGTTGGAAGACCCCAGAGCCAAATTTTCTCCTGACGCATTACCGGCGCGGCGTTTACCTTGGCCCGGGGGTGTCGGCGAATGATTTGAAACCGTTTCGAATCCTGATCCGCGGTTCAAAGGGGCTCAGCGACACCATCCTGAGCATGCCGGCCGTGCGCGCCATCAAGGAGGGACGTCCGGATGCGCACATCACGATCGCGGCTCCGGAACCAATCACGGCCACCTGGAAACTCGTGCCCGAAGTAAATGAGGTCATCAGTCTGACTGGCCGTTCGCTGTTTGGCGCGGTCAGATTGATTCGACAGCGGCCGCTCTTCGATGTCGCGATTCTTTTCCCCAACTCTCTGCGTGCGGCCTTGGAAGCATGGCTGGTTGGAGTGTCGCGCCGCATCGGCTACCCCGGTCATCATCGCCGATGGTTGCTTAACCAAATTATTGGAGAGCCTACGAGGGACGAAAAGAAAAAGAAGAAGAAGAAAAAGCGCGGCCTGATCGGGCCTCCGGTCGACCGCTATTCGCAAATCGCCCGGGAATTAGCGTAATGACGCGTTGAGTCCGAACGCCACAGGATTCGGCGAATGACAGCAATCCAGGCACATCATATTGATTGAAGCAGGGCGCAGGCAAATTTACGCTTCGGAACAAATTCAGCGGCCACGGCTTGCTGGTTCCGCATGCTCGATTTCAGCATTTATCTTCTCTACCGCGCCGGCATCGCCCTCCTGAGCGCGCTTCCATTGCGGTTTCTTTTCGGTCTCGGCCAATTCCTGGGCTTTTGCGCCTGGCTTCTCCTCCCGCACTATCGCCGGCTTGCGCGGTGCAATCTTGAGATTGCCTTTTCCAGCGAAAAATCTCCGCGGGAATTGCGACGGATTGTTCGCCGCCATTTCCAACGGCTCGGCGCCAACCTGATTTCCAGCACGAAGATGGGCGGGATGCCGCCGGAAAAAATCGCGGGCCATCTCGAGACGGAAAATTTCGACGCGGTCCATCGCGAGTTGCGGGCCGGGCGCCCAGTCGTTTTGCTTCTGAGCCATATCGGAAACTGGGAACTGTTCGCGCAAATGTTTTCCTATTACGTCGATTACGTCCGCCTCGCGACGGTCTATCAAAAACTGGCCAACCGGTACATCGACGAACACGTGCGGCAGACGCGCGGCCGGACTCGCGTGGAAATGTTCGAGCGCGGCGAAGGTTTCCACGGCCCAATCGCATTGCTTCGCTCCGGCGGCCTCATTGGAATTCTTGGCGACCAGCACGCTGGCGATCATGGTCTCTGGACGCCCTTCTTCGGCCGTCTCGCATCGACTTCACCGCTGTGCGGGTTGTTGGCAAAACGAACAGGCGCCGCAGTCGTCGCCGCCGCCGCTCACACCGTCGGCCCCCGTCGTTGGCGAATGGTTTTCACTGAGCGCCTCGATGCGCCTGGCGATTCCGTGAACGCGATCACCGCGAAATGCAATGACGCGATCGAGCGCCAAATCCGTACCGCGCCTGAAGATTGGTTCTGGGTGCACAACCGCTGGAAGACTCCACGTCCGAATTTTCTTCTGACGGAATACAAGCGCGGAATTTACGTTCGGCCGGACGCAAACCTTAAGCCGTTCCGCATTCTGATCCGCGCTTCAAACTGGCTCGGCGACAGTGTGATCAGTGTTCCCGCGGTGCGCGCCATCAAGGCAGGTCGGCCCGACGCGCACATCACGATCGCAGCGCCGGAAAAAATCGCCTCTGTCTGGAAACTCGTGCCGGAGGTCGACGACATCCTGCCGCTGGAATCACGGTCATTCTTTTCCGTCGTGAAGGAAATCCGCCGCCAGGCCGCGTTCGAGGTGGCGATTCTTTTTCCAAATTCTCTCCGCACTGCTCTCGAAATTTGGCTCGCGGGCATCCCGCGTCGCGTTGGTTTTCCCGGACACAATCGGCGCTGGCTCTTAAATCAGATCGTCGCCAAGGAACCACGCCGAGGCCCGATCCAGCATCAGGTTTTCCATTATTTGCGAATGGCGCGCGATCTCGGCGCTCCGCATGATCAACCCCACCTGAGGAAATTTTTGCCTCGCATCAAAACGAATGGCGCGCCGGCAAAGATCGGTATGTCTCCGGGCGCTGAATATGGACCGGCCAAGCGCTGGTTGCCGGAGCGTTTCGCGGACGTTGCCCTCGCCGTCGCGGAACAACGGCCCGTGCGATGGATCCTTTTCGGCACCGCAGCTGACAAAGAAACAGGCGCGGCCGTCGAATCAGCTCTTGGCCCGCACTGCGCGAATCGAATCGGTCAAACCACGTTGGACCAGTTAGTGGCCGAGCTCAGCGAGTGCGCATTGCTCCTCACCAACGACACCGGGACGATGCACCTCGCCACCTTGATTGGCGTTCCTGTCGTCGCCATTTTTGGTTCGACTGAGCCGCTCCTCACCGGCCCACTGGGCAATGCTCACCACATCATTCGCCATCAGGTCGAGTGCAGCCCCTGTTTTCTCCGCGAATGCCCGATCGATTTTCGGTGCATGAAAGCGGTCAGCGTCGAAGAAGTTGTCGCCGCGGTTTCCGCCCAATTAGATCGATGGCAAACTCCTCGCGGAGCTACCAGCTCTGCCGTGTTGGATAACTGACGGAGATTCAATGCTAAAAGAAAACGCGCCCCGGATTCGAACGGAAGTGCAGGTAATGTTTTTCGACACGGACTGCGCCGCTGTCGTCCATAACATCGCCTATCTGCGATTCGTCGAAGTTGCCCGCACCCTTCTCGCCGAAGAACTAGGGCTCGGACTGGCCGCCATGGCCGAAACCCAAAAATATCCGGTGGTCGTTCGAACTGAGATCGATTACCGCCGCGCGGCAAAGCTCGGCGACAAGCTCATGGTCGAGGGCTGGCTCGACCGACTTGAGCGCGTCCGCTTCTGGTGCGCATTCAAAATTGTCCGGCCCGCCGATGAAGCGCTGATCGTCGAATGCCGCCAAATGCTCGCCATCATCCAAATGCCGGACGCAAAACTGTTGCGGGTGCCGGAGGATTGGGACCGTTATCGCATTGATCCGGTTTGAGGCAAGATGGTCGCAAGCGCTCGCACCTTTTCTCTCGAGGACACTTTTCTCTCGCCTCAAATCCTGAACCCGCCCCCGACGCGACATGCGCTTCTGGCGTTTCTTCTCACGCTGGCGGCCTTGATCCACATAGGGACGGCTGGATGGGGCGATCTGTATGATGGCACCGAGGGCGAGGTTGCCGGAGGCGCGCGAGCGATGCTGGCGTCCGGCAATTGGCTGACGCCCACGAACGATGGCGCTCCGCTTCTTGCGGTGCCGCCACTGACGTATTGGCTGGTCGCGCTCTCTTACAAAGCGTTCGGCGTCACCGCGACTGCGGCGCGTTTACCGATCGCTCTCGCCATGATCGGAACCGTCGCGCTGACTTTCTTGATCGGAGAACGAATCGCGGGTTATCTACGCGGCTTCGCCGCCGGTTTGATTCTTCTCTGTTCCGCGGGCGGATTCTTGCATGGACGAGCAGTCTCGCCGGACGCTTTCTGCGCCTTCTTCGTTTGCGCGTCGATCTACTGCGTAGTCCGCGGTTATCAGCATCAGAAATTTCGCCGGCTTTGGTACGCGGTCTTTTGGTTTTGCGCCGGGCTTGCGACTCTCACGAAAGGCCTGAGCGCTCTAGTCTTACTCGCTGGCATTTTGCTTTTTTTAGTCATTCCTTTTCGGGAAGCGCGTCTGCGTTTTCGACCGTTATTCCATTGGGTGAACCTGCTCGTATTCGCTCTAATCGTCGCCCCGTGGTTTTACTGGATAGAGAAACAATATCCCGGGTTCGTTTCCCGCTTCGTCCGCTGGGCCGACACTTCGCGCGGCTTGCCCCGCGGGCAATTTCTTCTGCTCCACTTCGTATGGTGGTTTCCTGTCGTCTTTCTCGTTCTGCCCGGCTTGCTTTTCGCGCCGCGAAAAATTCTTCGACCGGATGAGGCCGCCTTCGCTGATTGGCTGCCGCTCTCCTGGCTTTGCGTCGGTCTCGGCATTGCGATGGTTCTTGGCGGCGAACGCGCCTGCTCGACGACGGCGTTGGCACCGGCCTTCGCGCTCTTCGCCGCTTGCGCGTGGGAACGGACCTCGCGCCCGCTGCGGGTCGCTGGAATCACGCTGGCGTTAATTGCCGGCCTTGGCGCTGGCGCGGTTATCTATTTTCATCCCGCAAACGTCGGAATTCTAATCGACGAATCAATTACGGACGCCTTGTGGTTTTCTCTGCGTCCTCTCGATCAGATCGCGATGGTGTCTTTGCTGGCGGCAAGCCTTGCGGCGTTTTTCGTCCTCAGACACCGCGCGGAAGTCACGCTCGTGGTGGCTGTCGCGGCCATGGTGCCGATTGGCTTTTGTTTGATCGAAAGCCGCGCCCGGCTCTCGCCGTTTCTGTCCTTGGGGGATGTCGCTAAATTTCTTAATCCGCGCCTGAGTCCCAACGGCGAAGTGATCTATGAGGGTTCTTTGCGCAGCGGGAGCAGCCTTGGTTTTTATCTCGGGAAAAACTTTTTCCTAATCCACGAAAACCCCGGCTTCTTCGAACGCGATGCCGAGTCGCAACGCAAATATCTCGACGAACATTTTCTCCTCGATGCCTGGGACCGCTCCGACCCCCTTTATCTCATCATCGATGAGAAACGCGTCGCCTACTGGCGTGAATTGATTACCAGCCGCGTCCACATTTATCACCAGGTCACGACTTGCGGTTCGCGGGTGGTCCTGAGTAATCAACTGTAATTATTTCTTCAACGCCGCGCGGACATCGTCGTTCAGGAGCCGCCCCCAAAATTTGCTGTAAGGATGAACCTGCATGACCGCCTGATCGCCGCGGAGCAGCGGGCGATGTTCGTTCGCCCACTGGAAGATCGAGCCCTCGAGGTTGCGGACATTCGTGAACCCAGCGGCGCGCAGGCGTTGGGCCATCTCGCCGGAACGATAACCAACGGCGCAATACGTCACGATGGGCGTTTCCTTTGCGACACCAGCGGTCGCGTTTTCAACTGAGGCGTTCGGCTCGACGTGGCGCGCGCCAGGCAAATGGCTCACATTCCATTCGTCGGCGGTCCGCACATCCAGGAGCACGGGAGCGGGCCGCTTCCTGTCCGCAAGCCAATCAGCAAGTTCGCTCGTCGAAACCCACTCCACCCTCGCGAACTTGTGCCGAAGCGACGTCTTGAGCAGAAACCAATCGACCCTGCGAAAGCCGAGCGGTGCGGCGACGACCACGAGCAAGCCGACAACGACAAGGACCCGGCGAAACATTTTCCGCTCTAGCTTTGCACGAATGTTGATCGCATTCTAACCGCGCATGAACGTGCGCGGCCGACATTACCGAACGATCTGGCCTAAGCCGAATGACGAGCGCGTTATCCAGCTGATCGATCAACGTTTTCTGCCCCACCAGTTCGTAATCGAGGAAGTGCGCAACGTCGCCGAGATGGCTGCCGCCATTCGCGAAATGCATGTGCGCGGCGCCGGATTGATTGGCGCCGCGGCGGCTTACGGGATGTATCTGGCCACATTCGAGTCGGACCTAATGGCCGCCGCCGCTGTGTTGAAAGCGACACGCCCGACCGCCGTGAATCTCGCGTGGGCGATCGACCGGCAACTACAAGAAATCAGCGTGGCCGGCTCCGCGGAAGAAAAACGCCGTGTGGCTTTTCAGACCGCGCGCGAAATCGCCGATGAAGATGCGGAATATTGTCGGCGCATCGGCGGGCACGGGATCGAGCTGATTCGCGAGCTGAGCGAGAACAAAGGCGGAGCGCCGGTAAATGTTCTCACGCATTGCAATGCCGGCTGGCTCGCTTTCGTTGATTATGGCTCGGCGACTTCACCGATTTACGCGGCGCATGATGCTGGGATCCCCGTTCACGTCTGGGTGGACGAAACGCGGCCGCGCAGCCAGGGCTCGAAGCTCACCGCCTGGGAACTCGGCGAGCACGGCGTGCCACATACCGTTATCGCCGACAACGCCGGCGGCCATTTGATGCAGCGCGGAAAAGTGGACGCGGTCATGGTCGGCACCGACCGCACCACGTTTACCGGCGACGTCGCAAACAAGATCGGGACTTATTTGAAGGCACTCGCGGCCAAAGACAATGGGGTTCCGTTTTACGTCGCCCTCCCATCCTCATCGTTCGATTGGAAAATTCGCGACGGGGTGAAGGAAATCCCGATCGAAGAACGCGGCGGCGAAGAAGTAAGCCGCGCCGATGGACTCCACGGGGGCGAGCAGGTCGAAGTGCGCGTCACTCCGGAGAACAGTCCGGCGGCAAATTTCGGCTTCGACGTTACCCCCCGACAGCTTGTCACCGGACTCATCACCGAGCGCGGAATCTGTGAGGCAAACGAGGAAAGCATCCTCGCCCTCTTCCCCGAGCATCGAACCTGACTCTTCTGCAGCCGTCGCCCTGTGGGCGACGTGAGAAACATCGTCGGTCTCACAGTTCGCACAGCGAAGCGGCTACAGAAGCGCAGAGAAGATCGGTTGAAAAACCGGCGCACCGCTGTAACGTGGCCGCTCGCAATTTCCCAGGAGCATTTATGTCGCAACATCGCAGTCTCAAAGGCGCCAGCACCATCACGGCGAAGCGGAACGTCCTGAAACGTTTCGAGCGGGTCGAACTCTTGAAGAAACGCGGCCAGTTCAAGGAAGGCCAGAAAGTCCTCGGCCTGCCGAAAACCAAGCCGGACGTTTAGACCTCGCGCGCGACTTCCGTGCGCCTTAACCGTTTTCTTGCCGCAGCCGGGCTCGGCTCGCGCCGCCATTGTGACGAACTCATCGCGGCGGGCCGGGTCAGGATCAATGGTCAGGTCTGCACCGATTTCAGCGTGCAGCCGGGCGAGCGCGACCACGTCAAGGTCGATAACAAACTGGTCCACGGCCAGCGGCGGCTCGACATCATGCTGCATAAGCCAGCCGGATTTGTTTCTACCCGGAGCGACCCAAACGCACGCGACACGATCTTCGATCTTTTACCGCCGCATCTCCCGCGTCTTTTCAACGTCGGCCGCCTCGACGCGCAAACCGAAGGTCTTCTCCTCCTCACAAACGACGGCGATCTCGCCCAACGCCTCACCCACCCGCGTTACAAGATCGAGAAGGAATACGAGATAACGATTGATCGTCCGTGGGACCCAACGCTCGCTCCGAAATTACTCCAGGGGATGATGCTCGATGGCCAGCGCGCGCGCCTGGAGAAAATTCATAGCATCAAGCCGACTCGACTGCGGGTAACTTTGCGCCAAGGAATCAATCGCCAAATTCGCCGGATGTTTTACGAAGTCGGTTACGAGGTGAAACGGCTCATCCGGATTCGAATTGGAAGGCTGCATCTGGGCGATCTTCCTCGTGGCCATTGGCGACCACTGACGAAGACCGAACTCAAGTCGATCGAACCGCCGCTTCGCCGCTAAGGCTGTCGTTACTCAACCTCGGCTCGCAAGATTTCCAGCGGTGGCGCGCTCCCGACGCCCCGGCTCGCGATTAACCCGACCGCCACCGTCAACGCGCTGACCGCGACTGCCGCAACGAAGAGCGGCGCAACTGAAGGGGCGTAACCGAGTTTGAAAACAAACTTCGCCAATCCCCAGCTCGCACCAACCGCCAGCACGATTCCGGTTACGCTCGCGAAAAGTCCGAGAAGAAAATATTCGGCGCAAAGTATCTTCCAGATCTGAGCCCGCGACGCCCCCAGGGTCCGCAGCAAAATACTTTCCTGGAGCCGCTGATACCGGCCGCTCCAGATCGTGCTCGCGAGGACAATCACGCCCGCGCCGACGGTGAACAGCGACATGACCCGGATGACGAGCGCGACTTTGCTTAGGATCGAGTCGACCGTCTGGATCACCGAAGTCAGATCGATCGCCGAGACATTCGCGAACTTCGCCACGATCGCACTCTGCAAACGTGCCGAGTCAGCCGGAGTCGGGACGCGACTCACCAGGACATAAAACGTGGGTGCGTTCTCCAGAACCCCGGCCGGAAAGACAACGAAGAAATTCGTTTGGAAGCGCTTCCAGTCGATTGTCCGGGTGCTGGCAAGTTTTGTTTTGATGAGAACGCCCTGGACGTCGAACACCAGCTCGTCCCCGATCTTTACCCCGAGATCCTTCGCGATCTCTTCATCGAGCGAGATCGGTACGGTGTCGCCCGGATGATAATCGACGCGGCCGATCCACTGACCGGCGCTGATCTTCTCCGTCTCGGTCAACTGATCGCGATAGGTCGTGCGGTACTCGCGCTGCAGCTCCCACTCCGGAGTTTTCCGCTGAGGATCGAGGAGAATTTCAGAGGTCTTCCGCCCTTTCACTTCCGCGAGGCGCATCGTGACGATTGGCGCTTCCTGGATCACGGGCAACCCGGTCGCGCGGACGATTTCGGCAACGCCCGTTCGTTGATCGGGTTGAATGTCGAAGAAAAAAATATTCGGCTGGTCGTTGGTGCCAATGGAAGTGAACTGGGAGAGCAGCACCTGCCGGGTCAGATAAAGATTCAAAAGCAAAAACGTTCCCAGCCCCAAGGACAACGTCAGCAGAAGCGTTCGGTTGTTCGGCCGATAAAGATTCGCCAGCCCTTGCCGCAAAACGAAACTCCAGCCGTGCGGAAAGAATTTGCGGATGCAGACGATGAGGAGTTTGGCGACACCGGCGAAAATGCCGACCGCAAGAAAAAGAACCGCCGAGAAGATGAGGCCGCGCGTCAGGGTATCCGTTTGCGAAATCGAAAACGCGGTGATGCCGAGGACGATGGCGGCGTAGATCGCCCAGAGAAGTGGATCGCGTTTTTGCGATGGCGGATCGACTTCCATTGCCGCCCGAAAAACTCGCAGCGGGGAGAGCCGGCGGAAGCGCAGGAGCGGCGGGAGCGCGAACAAAATGCAAATGCAGAAGCCGACAAAGACGCCCGCCACGATAGGGCCCCACGCGACGGAACTGGAAATCGTCAAGGGCAGGAACGACATCAGGATTCGGGGAAAGATGCGTTGCATGACGACGCCGAGCACCGCGCCAAACCCTGCGCCGAACAGCCCCATCGCCGCGGTTTGGACGAGATAAATGAAAACCGTTCCGGCTGCCGACATCCCGAGGCATCGGAGGATCGCGCCGGTTTTCGTCTTTTGTTGCAGGTGGGCTTGAATCGCGCTCGCGACTCCGACCGCGCCGAGCAGGAGCGAGATGAATCCGACGAGATTCAGAAACCGATAAAGATTTTCCAGGGCGGTCCCGAGATCGCGTTTCCGTTTCGCAACCGTATCGTACTCCAACCCGAGCCGTTTGATTTGTGGAGCGAGTATTTCGATCCGCGACTCGACATCGGTGTTGTCGGGAAACTTCAGATAGGCGCGGTAGCGCGCCAGGCTGCCCGCCTTCAACAAATGTGTGTCCGCCAGATTCTGGAGCGGGATGTAAACTCGCGGCGCGAACGAGCCCGCCGCCGAGGCTTCGCCCGGCATTTTCTTGAGGGCGCCGGCAATCGTGAATTCGGAATCACCAATCTTGATTGGATCGCCAACCTGCGCCTGAAATTGGAGGAGCAAGCTTTCTTCGAGAACAGCCTTGCCGCCGCCGCGAAATTCGTGAGCAGCGGACGTGGGCGCGGTTTCCATGGGCCCGTAGAACGGAAAGTCGCCACCAAGCGCTCGCACGTGGACAAGGCGCGTCCCGCCATTTTTCGGAAAGGACGCCATCGTCGTGAAACGAATCTCTCGTGCCTGGCGTTCACCTAACGAATGGAGCAGTTGCTCGTCTTCCGGACGAAATGCCCGGGTCGATTCAATCACAAGGTCGGCCCCAATCAGAGCGCGCGCCTGATCGTCGATTGCGCGGGCCAGGCTGTGCCGAAACGAACCGATGCTCACCAGCGCCGCGATCCCGAGCGTAATCGAGATAGAAAACAACAGTAGCCGTCGCCGACTCGACCGGCTGTCGCGCCATGCCATTTTCCAGATGAAGGAGGAGGTCATACCATCTCGCCGTTGCGTAACCGCACGGTGCGCTCCGTCAGAGCGGCTACATCGGCATCATGGGTAACGAGAACAAGCGCCGTCCCAGCGCTACGATTCAATTCCAGCATGACCTCGATCACGGAGCTGCTCGTTTCCGCGTCGAGATTTCCGGTGGGCTCATCGGCGAAAAGAATCTTGGGACGATTGATGAAAGCGCGGGCCAGCGCGACTCGCTGTTGTTCGCCGCCGGAAAGTTGAGACGGGTAATGGTCGACGCGTTCGCTCAGCCCGACGCGGCCTAACAAGTCCAAACCGAGCTGGCGCGCGCTTCGGTCGCCGCGCAATTCCATCGGCACCGTTACATTTTCCAGTGCGGTCAGCGTCGGGATCAGCTGGAAATTTTGAAAAACAAATCCGACATGCTCATTGCGGATTCGCGCTCGCTCGTCTTCGTCTTCTTCGCCGAGCGTGATTCCGTTTAGCAGGACGGAACCGGAAGTCGGGCGATCGAGCCCTGCACAAAGCCCGAGCAAGGTCGTCTTCCCGCTGCCGGACGGCCCAAGAATCGAACAGGTGCTGCCGGCGGGCAGGGTGAATGTGATGTCTCTAAGCACGGTCAACTTGCCCGCACCCGTGTCGTAGGTTTTGGTCAGATGCTGAACGTCGAGGATCGACAGGGCGCTCATTGACGATGAAATCGGTTTTTGCTCACGCGAACAGGAAGAAGACAATGCCAGCAATTTTCGCAATTGCTCTGGCGCTTTCGTTTTTTTTGGTTGCCCAAGGGGCGGATACTCCAGCGAAAAGCGTCGTGTTTCTCGGCGATAGCCTCACGGCCGGATTAGGCGTGCAATCGTCGGAAGCATTCCCGGCTCTCGTTGCGGAAAAAATTCGCGCGGCTGGTTTGCCTTTCGAAGTAGAGAACGCCGGCTTAAGCGGTGACACGAGCGCCGGAGGCTTGCGCCGGATCGACTGGCTCCTGCAGAAACGCATCGATTTCCTCGTGATCGAGCTGGGGGCGAACGACGGATTGCGCGGCCTGGATTTGAAATCGATGAAGGCAAACCTCCAGGCGATCATCGACAAAACGAAAGCGAAGAACCCGCAGGTCAAGATCGTGCTCGCTGGGATGCAGGTGCCGCCGAACCTTGGCGCGGACTACGCCGCCTGGTTCCAACGCGTCTATGCCGAACTCGCGCGGGAAAACAATGCGACCCTCATTCCATTTCTGCTCGAAGGCGTCGGCGGTCATCGCGAATTGAATCAACCGGACTTGATTCACCCTAACCCCGCTGGACATCGAATTGTTGCGGACCTGGTCTGGCGCACGCTCGAACCCATTCTTCGCCAGTCATGAGCGGATTCGATCTGACGGGTTGCTCGGCCTTGATCACAGGTGCATCGGCCGGGATCGGTCTTGAATTCGCGCGGCAGCTCGCGGGTCGCGCCGGTTCGCTGGTCTTGGTGGCGCGACGATTAGATCGCCTGGAAGAGCTTCGCGAGGAACTCACGAAGACGGACCCGAACCTGAATGTCCATTGCCGCGCCGTCGATCTTTCCCGGCAAAACGACATTGAGAGCTTGTCGGCGTGGCTGACTCAGGAAGGCATCGCAATCGATTTCCTGATCAATAACGCTGGGCTCGGCGATCGCGGTTCGTTCGCGACTGCGCCTGCGGAACGCGTTCACGAAATGCTCGCCGTTAATATTGTCGCGCTCACAAAGCTCACCCGCGCCTTGTTGCCCGCGATGATCGAAAAGAAACATGGTGCGATTCTCAACGTGAGCTCGAGCGCGGGATTTCTTCCAATCCGCCAAATGGCCGTTTACGCCGCGAGCAAATCGTATGTCACGAGTTTTTCCGAGGGCATCCGCGGCGAAGTGTTGAAACAGGGGGTCGTGGTGAGTTCGCTTTGTCCCGGCCCCGTCGATACGGAGTTCAGCTCCGTCGCGCGTCGCAACATCGGAAAGGCGCCATTTCCCAGCCCATCCTTCATGCACGTGCCGGTAGAAGCCGTCGTCCGAGCCGGCCTCGCCGGAATCGAGCGCAATAAGCCGATCGTCGTTCCCGGAATCGTGATGAAAATCGCGATGCTTCTCGTCCGGCTAACGCCAATGGCGATCTTGCGGCGCGTCTAGCGACCAGCTGCTACCTCACTTGTATTTGACCGAGCAGCCGTACGGTTTCGTGTTCGCGTTGGAGACCGCCTTGCCGCCAAGCGATTCTTCGAGCGCGACTTTCACGTAGTTTGTGGAGTTGGCGATGTCGGCGGGATTCGGCGTCGCTTTACTGTCGATTGCGCCTTCGTAAACAATCTTTCCTTCGGGATTGATCACGAACATATGGGGCGTGTTCTTCGCGCCATACGCCCGGCCGGCTTTGCCATCGGGATCGAGAACGAGCGCGGTCTGTTTCGTTTTCCACTCGGTCATCTTCGCGTTGGCTTGGTCCGCGGTCAGATAACCTTCAAGACCGGGAGCGGAAGAATCGACGGTCAACCAAACGACGCCCTTGCCAGTAAATTCTGCCTGCAATTTCTGCATGTTGCCGCTGCCGTAATGCTTTTGGACGAATGGGCAACCGGGATTGAACCATTCGAGCACGACGTATTTGCCTTTGTATTGCGAGACGCTCTGGGTCTTGCCCTTCGAATCGGTCAACGAAAAATCGGGCGCGTTCGTGCCGACGGCGGGTGATTCGGCGGCGAAAAGCGCGGTGGAAGCGGTGATGGCAAGAAGAGCGGTGAGCAGTTTTGTTTTCATATTTTACTTGGGGGCGACTTGCGCCGAAACGGTTTCGAGTTTTTCCAAAATTCCCTTTTGAGTGAGCAATTCCGGGAACAAAAACGGTTCCGCATGGTTGCCCGGGTAAAGCACATACATTGGGACACCAGGCCGGCCAAATTGTTTTAAAATTTTTGTGATCGCCGGATCCGCATTGGTCCAATCGGCCTTAATTTTGGTGACGCCGTGGCGGTTAAAGGCGTCGCGGACGGCGCTCGATTCGAGGACATTTGCCTCGTTGAATTTGCAAGTGAGACACCACGCTGCGGTGAAATCGACGAAGACTGCATGGCCCGCTTTCAATTCCGATTCGAGTCGCTGCGGAGTAAACGGTTGCCAGTCGCCTTTCGCAGCCGTTTCCGTGGAAGTCAGTTTCGCCTCCGCAAATTTCTGGCCGATGAAAAAGTAACCAGAACCGAGCACCAGCCCGAGCACCAGCACCAGCGCGACCGCTCGGGAACTCGAGGATGCCGCCGGACCCATGAAGACGCCTTTCATCCAACAGGCAAGACTGAGCGCGAGGAGAAAGCAGGAGCACCAGATGATGGCTTCAACACCGCGCTCAGCGCCGAGGACGGCAAGGAGAAAGAGCAACGTCGCGAGCAGGAGGAAACCCATCAGTTGTTTCACATGCACCATCCAGGGTCCGGGCTTCGGCAGAAGTCGCAGCCAGGCTGGTTGGGCTGAAAGCAAAAAGTAGGGCGACGACATCCCGGCCGCGATCGCCAGGAACATGAGCAGGATTACCCACCCGGATTGAGTGAAGGCGAACCCGAGCGCCGTTCCGAGAAAGGGCGCCGTGCAAGGCGTGGCAAGGACGGTCGCGAAAACCCCTTGAAAGAATGAGCCGGCGTCGCCTTGCCTCGCAGTCCATCCGAGTAGCCCGCGGTTGGCGACTTGGGGTAGAGAGATTTCGAAGACACCGAAGAGATTGAGCGCAAAAACCAAAACGATAGCGCTCATCGCCACGACGAAATACGCATTAGTAAACTGGAACGCCCATGTGATTTCGCGGCCCGCGGACTTCAAGCCGATCAACAGCAGAGCCAGTCCTACGAACCAGGCGAAGATTCCGGCAACGAAGGCGAGCCCGCTGCGCAAAATTCGGCGCCTATCCTGGCCGGCGTGCTGAATGAATCCGAAAATCTTCAACGAAATCACCGGCAGGACGCACGGCATCAGGTTCAAAATGAAACCGCCGATGAAACCGAAGAGGAGATATTTCCAAAAAGCCGCCGGCATTGAAGGAGCAGCGGCGGAAACCGTCGCGCTCAGCGACCAGGCATTGCGGTCCGAACCATTTTCCATTTCGCCGAATACGACAACTCCATCCAGCGCCGAAAGATTCTTGTTGGCCGTCTCGATCGGGACGCGAAACGTAATCTTGCCCGCGCTCCGCTCAGCTTTAGGGTGGCCGACGACGACAGTGGCTTCCGGTACGGGGAAGAAATCCGCTGACGGATAATTTGAAAGCGCCGCGCTTTCGACGGTGAGACGAAGCTCTTTTCCCTCGCGCTGCCAGCTCGTGCGGGCGACCTTCGGGTCCGGCCAACTTTGGGGCAGACTTCGGCGGTAGCGGGAAAAAATTTCTTCATTCGCGGCGGCGCTTTGCGCTGCGACCGGCAGGTCCAATTTGAGCTTGGCGCCGCCCGGGATGCAGATTTTTTCGCAGACGAGCCAGTTCGCCTCGGCGGCAAGCTCGATGCGGGAATCCTTCAAGGACGCGGGCGGCGTGATTTCTTGAAGCAACAAAACTTCATCGTGGTAGCCGTAGATCTGAATATCGCCGGGCTCGTCGAGTTTAAGCGGGATCGGCCATTGGATTTCGCCAGTCTTCCACCCATCTGGCAGGTTCCATTTGATCTCAGTAGGAATGCCGGCGTCGCCCGGGAATTTCCAATAGGTATGCCAGCGCGGGACCATGTGCAGAAGCAGGCCCACGGTGAATGGCTTACCCGGGACGACGGCGGAGACATCGGCGAGCAGCTTCGCCTGAACGAGTTCGCGACCCTCGTACGTCTGCGCCCGGGAAGTCCACAAGGGGATGGTCAACAGAAGAGCGAGAAGGAGTCGGGCGGTAAAAGCCCGTCCCCCATGATGCCGCGTGCGCATGGCGCTATTTACCACCGCGGACTGGTGGCAGCAACGCGCCGAGAACGATGGCTCGCGCTCTGCTCTGATTCGGGGGCATGCGAAAGTTTCTCGTCATTGCCGTCCTGGCCGGTTTGGCCTGGCTCTTTGTTATCCAGAAGCGAAATCAAACGACGCAACCGGCGGCGACGGCAGCGAAACCCGCCGGCCAGACCGTCGCCGCTACTTCGCCGCGCCCGGTAAGCGAGCACAACTGGATGAAGCGTTCGCTCGATCGGACAAACGAAGTGAAACGTCAGGTCGCTCAGCAGCGCAAAGAAGACGGGACGCGGTAAACCGCGTGATTACCTCGCCGCTTTTTCGGCGAGTTTCTGCCGAATGGCAGCCTTAAATTGCGCTTTCGTCAGCGCAGTACCGGTCACAGCCGCCGCTTCGTCCTGACCCAGCTTGGCGAGATTGGCGACACCGGCGCCGTTATCTTTCGCGATTTTCTCATCCGCACCATTTGAATCCGCCTGAACATGGAACCGCCCATGCATGATGCCCACGAGGGGGATAAACTGGGTCCCGTTATTCTCGACGAATAGGATATCGCGGTCGCCCACCTTAAACCGGGGGGCATCGGTCACTTCCATCGTTTGCCCGTCGACGGTGCCGCCGAACATCCGGATGGTGTACTCCGAGCCGGGCGCACCTTTGATCGTATCCTCAATTTTAAAAGTGACATAGGTGACGATGTGGCGATTGGAACCTTCCCCGGTCCATTCCGAACGCGAGCCAGTGACGGTGCCTTCGAAAATCGTTTCCGCTTTCGTGACCAGTTCGTCGAATGTCGGCGGGATAACCATCGTGGCGTTCGCGGCAGAGAGGACGAATGAAGCCAGCGAGAGAACGATGAGAGAACGCAGCAATTTCATAAAGGGGTTTCTAATTATCGGAAAGGAGAAGCGCAATGGCCGCGGAGAGCATAAGATGTTCGCATTAATGTCGCTTGTTCGCATCTGATACCTCACGGATCGAGATCGAACACTTCGACTAGCGCGACGCCGGAGGTGCCATCCACGCCACGAACAATTGCGGTATAATTCCCCGGATTAAGGGTGGCGACGATCGCCGATTCCACCGGATTTACCGGGGGAATCGTCGTCGCTAAAATGTCGGACACTTGAGAGCTGTTTCCCCAGTCGTCATTTACGGCGAGCAAGTTTCCGGAGCCATCGCGCAATTCCAAAACCGGATCTGCCAGCGCGCCGGCAATTCCATTTATGCCCGTGCCCAAGGAGGGCCCAAGCGCGCGAATAATGACTCTTTTCGCGCCGCCACCCTGCGTGATTAAACCGGCAATCATGGGCTCGCTTGCGTTCCCTACGCGGCCGCGGGTGGAAATGTTGACCAGGCGGGTGCTGTTGGAATCCATTTCGTAGGCTTCCACAAGTCCGTTACCGGTCGCGTTCCCATAACCGCTGACCACGGCGGTGTAATTGCCGGGGCTGACGGTGATGAGAATCGCGGACTCGAGCGAATCGGTGGGCGCGAGACCACTCTGCTGAATTAGGGAAGCATTCGCGCTGTCGCTCCAGTCGTCATTGGAAGCAATAACATTCCCGCCGAAATCATGAAGCTCCAGAACCGGATCGCTTAGGACATTCGCAACGCCCAGCGCGCTGAGCGATGGTCCGGTGGCGCGCAAAATCAGCGTCTTGGCCTGCGTGCCTCTGACAATGAATCCCCCGATAAGGACATTTTGCCCGGTGCCAACACTCATTCGCGTGGAGATATTCGCCAGATGACTCGTGCCGCTTCCAGGCGTGGATGTCGGGATGGCGGTGGGGGTCGCAGTCGGCGTCGGGGTTGGCGTTGAACCAGACCCAACTCCGTAAAGGGACTGGCCGCCGGAAATGTCATCCGAAGCGAGAACTTCCTGGTCGCTTACGATCGAATTCATCACTGCCGTGACGTGCTGCCCACCGGTATCAGGATGGCCGAGGCCCAGGGTGTGGCCCATTTCGTGAAGAAAGACACGGCGAATATCGGCAATCGCGGGGCCATGGGCGACGAACTGGAGCGGCCCGCGATACGAATCGAAAGTGGCGGCGCGGTTAAACAGCGTGTCGGATTCGATCATCGTGCCGCCCGAGCTGGTGTAATAGGTCACTGCCAGGGTTCCGGAACCGAATGACTGGCCGAAAATTGAACTCGAAAACACAACCGCATTGATGCGATCACCGGATAGCACCGGCACCAGCGGATTGACGACCGTGCTGATCTGCACGCGCTGAATTGTTTGGTTCCACATTGCGGCTACAGGCAAAACGGCGTTGTCCCAGGAGGTATTTCCATCTTGGAGGGTGCGCCCGGCGCTGCCGAGATTCAGCTGCATGATAACGGTGGCACCAGCGGGCCAGCTTTTACCCTCGAGGACATAACCGTTTGCCACCGGCGCCAGCGCAGCAAACGCAAGAGTCAGCGCCGCGGTGAATCGGGACGTCATTCGAAAAAAGGAGTCAGGAGAAGAGCCAGTTCGGCGCATGAAAGTTAGGAAGCAGATACCGTACGCGTGGCGCGAAGTTGCCGCATTTTTTTCGCAAATATCCGTAAAAATACGCGCGCTTTTATACCGGAGATTCCCCGCCGGGCAAGCAACAACGTCAGGGGACGAGAAAAATCTTTCCGGAATAGGGATCCTTCACTTTCTGGCCTGAGGCGTAACCAGTTACATCCACATAGCCGCCGCTGGGATCGAACGGACTAAAAACATAGCCAGGTTTACCCGGGACCGGCTTCGCGGTGGGAAGTTGCGACTGGGTGGACGTATTACGGGACGCGCTCGGCGAGGGCTTCGACTTTTCGGTGACGGTCGCCGAGGAAGATTTGGGACTCGGGCTCGGGCTTGGTTTACTGCGCGGCCCGGTTTGAGTTGTGGTCGTGCGTTGCGGTGGGTTGGTCGTAGCGGGGGTGACATTCCTTCCGGGCGTTGTCACGGAATCCGAACTCGCTGTTGTTTTGGTCGTCGTCGTGGTCGTTTCCGTTTGGCCGTCGATGTGCCGCCGAACGTAATTAGCCGGAGCGTCGAGGACCCTGAACGATGTCACCGCGACGTCGTGGGCAGCTCGGCAACCGGCGAGCACGCCAACTCCGAGCAGGAGAACTCCAACCCGTTTCACTCGGTACATCTATTCGCCATTTCCTTTGCCCGCCAGAGAATTCCTCACGTCCGCCACAAAGTCGTCGATCTGTCGCTCCGTCGTCGACCACGAGCACATCAAACGATAGACATCCGGCTCGACGAATTTGTAGAAACGCCATCCGCGCTCGCGCAGGCTGGCCGCTAGCGATTCCGTCATGCGAAAGAATGCGGCGCTCGCTTCACAAGGAAACACTGGCTCGGCGCCGAGCACCACGGCCAATTTACGAGCGAGCATTTTCGCGGAGCTATTCGAGTGACGCGCGTTTTCCAGCCACGCGCCTCCTTGCAATAACCCGACCCAGGGCGCGGCGAGAAATCGCATTTTGGAAGCGAGCTGCCCGCCCTGCTTTACCCGGTAGTCGAACTCGCGCGCGAGTTCCTTGTTAAAAAATACCACTAACTCCCCTGCGGGGGTGCCGTTTTTCGTTCCGCCGAAACACAGAACGTCCACACCGAGATCCCGCGTGATCGATCTCGGCGGGCAATCGAGGGCTGCGATTGCGTTCGCGAAACGGGCACCGTCCATATGAACAAACAGCGAATGCTCCCGGCCGAAGTCGGCTAGCGCCCCGATTTCATCGCGCTGATAAACCGTCCCAAATTCAGTCGATTGCGTGAGGCTCAACGCTCGCGCCTTTGAGGAGTGTACATCCGGATGTCGGGCAAACGCCGCGGCCACATGGTCCGGATTGAGTTTTCCATTCTCTCCCCCCGCCAGGATCAGCTTCGCCCCGCCGGAGAAAAATTCCGGCGCCCCGCATTCATCCGTCTGGCAGTGGGCCCGTTCGTGGCAGATCACGCCGTGGTAAGAGCGACAAAGATGAGCAAGGGCGAGCGCGTTCGCGGCCGTGCCGTTAAAAATCAAAAAGACTTCGCAGTCCGTCTCGAAAACTTCGCGCACTTCTTCGACGACGCGCCGAGTCCACTCGTCGTCGCCATAAGAAATCTCCGCGCCGGAGTTCGCTTCCTCGAGAGCGGCCCACGCCGGCGGACATATGCCGGCGGTGTTATCGCTCGCGAAGTCGTAACGTTCGGCCGGCGAACTCATCGCCGGTCACCTAACCGACTTCACCCAGCCGAGCAATCCGCAATCGGCCAGGTCGATCGCTCCTAGGTGCAACCGCGCAGCAGAAAAAACAAAAGCAAAACTGGAATCGGCACCCCAAGAAGCCACAGCAAAATGTACCCCGTCGCCGCCTTTTCCTCTATTTTTTCCCTTAATTTCATATCCCTTTTTACCCTTTCGATGTTCACAAATAATTCGTAATTGACGCGCCAAATGAGTGTCTGAGCGCGAAAATTTTTCCGCCTAACGACTCGTCGATTCAGATCGCTCGCTAATTCTCGAACTGGGTTTCGAGCACATCCAGGTAAACGGAAATGGCGTCTCGCTTCGTTCGTTCGCGGTGCGCGGCGCGCTCGGCCGCGTGCATGTAGCCGATGAATTCTCCACTAGGCCGAGCAAGTCCAATCGCCTCGAACCAGTTCAGGTAGTCGTCAATCTGGCGAATCTGCGCAGCCAGCGTCTTCCGCTCAGCCCGCAATCGCTCCAGGCGTTTTCCGATTCCACCTGTTTTTCCGCGGAGCAGACGCGCCGTGATGTCTGCATATTCGGTAATGATCGGCGAGTAAACTGGATTGGCGCGCGTGCCGAGGACAAGAAGGTCGTTCGCTAATGTGTGCAGAAACTTCTGCGCCGTCGCGGACCTCGGAAAAATCGTGAGATCTTCCAAGTCGCACCATTTTTCGACTCCACGCTCGGAGATTTTAAATCGAAGTTTCTCGGCCAGGAGCCGTTCGGTTTCCGCGCTGCCGAGCAACTGATACGGTTGCTGAGTCGAAAGGCGCGCGATTCCTTCCTCCCAATTTCTTTCGAGGTCGGCGTCCGCGAACAACCCAGAAAAATGACTGCGCAGTTCTGCCATCGAATCGTTTGAAGAATTCGGCAGGTCGGCAATGAATCGGACAAGGGATCTAGAACCGCCCGGCGTCCGGCTGATTAAATGGACCAAAGCCAGCGAATAAGCGCGATACAGGGTTCGCCCGGCCGAATCCAGCAACTCGGGGCGCTGCGCCAGCAACTTCTCCAACGGCAAAACATGTTTCGCGGCGACTGGCAACGCCATGAGGTGGGCAAGACGATCGCGGGAAAGCTCGGGTTCCTCCGTCGGGATTCCATCGAGCAGCCAGTCGGGCGGCGACGTGTAGGCAGCGCCCGCCGGGATATTCGCTTGCCCGCGATACATCATCTCGAGCAACAGCGCTCGCAGCAACTCCCGCCGGATCTCGGGCGGGTCCGGGCCGCGATCGACTACAAGATCGAACTGGAGCTTGAGGCCAAACCCCGTCTGCCCGAGCGCGACCCCCAGCCGCGGCAACTCCGGCAAGTTCGCTTGGCGATATTGAGCATTGATTACGATTGCCGTCTTCCAGTCATCCCGCTCTTCCAACACGGAAAGCAATTCGCGTTTTGTTCGCTCCGCAAAATCACAGATCACTCCGCGCAACGCCAGATCGGTTCCGTAAACAATAAATTGCCGAGAGGTGCTAATACTTTGGTCACCCAACGCTGCCGAAATCCCCGCGGCGAAAACTGCGCAAGCAAGCAACAACCGGACAGACCTGGGGGGCCACACAGTTGGCAAAAGTTCCAAATTCTCGCGGCAAGAGCGAGCCGAAAATCAACCGGAATTTTTCTCGATAAACGTAATTAAATCGAAACTTTTGGCGTCCGCTGGCGTCTAATCAGTTGGAGGGAAATGAAAATGAAAACAACCAAACTTCTTCTTATGGCTCTCGTCTTCGGCGCGCTGGTCGCCTCATCGGCGTCTGCGCAAAGAGTGACGCGAACTGCGGTTCGGCCTTCGATTGCTCGCTCGACGGGCTTCACGGCCAATCACTGGAATAATCATCGGCATTACCGATCCCGGTCGAATGTCTATTTCAACTTCGGCTTCGGTTATCCGTACTACGGTTACGGCTATGGATACCCCTACTACGGCGGCTATCCGTATGACTACGGTTACTACACGCCGCGTTACACCGTTTATGCCGGAAATGGCATCACCGATGACGCGACGGTTGCCGCGGTCCAGCGGCGACTTGCTCGGGGCGGTTATTATCACGGCTCCGTCGACGGCGTAATCGGGCCCGGAACTCGGACTGCGATCCGCGCGTTTGAGCAAAACAACGGTCTGCCAGTTGACGGCGTGATCGATCGTCAGTTGCTGCGGACGATGGGCCTCGCCTAAGGGCGGAATTCTGTTGGGTTGGCGTTTGGCCGGGTCGCAAACAAGCGGCCCGGCCGGCGTGTCTTTAGGCTTTCGGAATTAACACCACGGCCTGCGGATGAAACTCGATCCCGCTCATCTTTGTCACCGCTTTACGTTCCCGATCCAGAGCTGTCCAGAGATCTGCAAAGAGGGGATCCCCATACTTCATGAGCAGCGGATGAACCGGTAGACGCCCGATGCGTCCCCCGATGTTTGCTGCCGTCAGCGCGCCATTTTGTAAAGTGACCTTCGACGAAGTCGTCGTGAAGATCGAGAAGCCGAAGAGCGACCGCTCGGCGGTGATCGAACAAACCGTTTCGTCGAACTTAACGATCGCGCGCTCAAAGTTCAGCATCGAACTCAACGCCGCCTGCTTGCTTTTCAACGCGCCGGCCAGGTAGGCGTTCACCTGAGTTTCCGTGTAGCGCAGCGGCGTGGGGCTGTGATTGAGCGTGGCATTTTCCAGATCGAGATTTATTTGCGGCGGAAAATCGCCAGTCTTTGGCTTGGGCGGCACGTCCGGCGGAAGAATCATCTGGATCACAGCGGCAAGGACGAACGCTCCCAGGATGACCTTGCTCGTCTTGAAAAACAGGAGACGCATCTTGGCCCGCCCGGGGTCAAGCATCGTGCGGAGACGGCGCTGCGTTTCCTTTGCGTCCTCACCTTTGGGCGGAGCCTTAGCCAGGGCAGTCCGGTCGAGTCGGGCGCCGCAATCGTGGCAATAAATTCGCTCGGGCTCGTTCTCGCGCCGGCATTCAGGACAAATAAGCTTAATCATTCCGCGGCTTGCTTCTTGGGCTTGGGGTCAGGCTTGGTTGAGGTCGCGGCGGCCGGCGCGGCTTTGCCTTCTTTCGCCGCCGGCTTGTCCGCCGTTGCCGGGGCATCTTTTTTCGCTGCCTCGCGATAGGAATCGCTCCGGTAATCGGTGATGTAAAAACCGGAGCCTTTGAAGATCAATCCAGCTCCGGTTCCGATGAGCCGCCTCACTTTGCCGTGGCCCCATTTTTTTTGCTGGCAACGGTCTTTCGGACACTCTTTGAGCGCCGCATCGCGCATCGACTGCACGATCTCGAAAGTGCCACCGCATTTCTCGCAGGAATATTCGTAAGTCGGCATTGACAGAATGGCTGGCGGCGAACGGTCGCAAATCTCGCGAAGAAAAAGCAGAATACAAGCCACCGACATTCCGTCAGAACCTGATGACCAGGTGCGTCCAGTCACCGCCTGGTCACCTTGACTTTAAACTTTCCGCGCGGTAATGCCTCGCTGATTTTCTTATGCAAATTTCATTTTTTCGCAGTGTCTCGCTTTTTCTCGCCGCTTCCACCGGACTTTTGTTAATCGGTTGCGACGGAGACGATCCGACGGCCGCGCGCTCGCAATACTTGGGGGGCGTCTATGGGAACGAGCCCGTTTCCAGCGCGGCACCGAAGGACAGCGTCTCCTACTGGGACGGCGACGCGGTTTCGGGAAAACCGTCGATCAAGATTAGTTTAGGCGAACAAAAGGCTTACTTTTACAAGGGCGGCCAGCTGGTCGGCATTTCCCAACTTTCCACAGGACGCGAAGGGTTGGGAACAGTGACCGGCTCGTTCAAAATTATCCAAAAGGATCAGAATCACGTCTCAAGTGAATACGGCGACTACGTTGATTCAGCGGACAACGTCGTGGTCGCGAACGTCGACGTGGGCAAGGATCCGAAGCCGCCAGGCGCCCATTTCAAAGGCGCTCCGATGCCTTATTTCATGCGGATCGTCGGCGGAACCGGTCTGCATGCCGGCTATCTCCCCGGTTACCCCGCATCACACGGCTGCATTCGGATGCCAGAGTTCATGGCCGAGAATTTCTTCCGGAACGTTTCTGTGGGAACGCCGGTAACGGTCACCCACTAATAGATTCGGCAACGTAGCCTACGGGTGAGAGGCGTGGATGGTTACCTTCACCTGCGTCATATTGTTCGGCCCACAGGCGTGAAGAGTTTCTTCTTCCTTCATCCCGGGATCTTTGGCGGGCATTGTTACCTTCCAGCCGCATTGCGACTCCGAGCACATGGGCCAATTGCACGCAGTCGATGAACTCCCCTTGGGACACTTCGATGTAAATGTTACAGGGACGTTATCGGGCTTTAACTCCAGCGTAAACAGCGGTTGACCGTCAACCGTGGCGCTGCGTTTGCCGGTGATTCGTACCGGGACATCAAAGTGAGCGGGGCTCATAGCCGTCGTGCAATCGTCGGCAGCGCCCGGCGGATTGTCGACGTTCGCACGTCCTTCTCCGCTAATCGTCGCATCTCCTGAAACGTAAAATGCGAAGGTGGCATCGAGCGTCTCTTGATGGCGAACTTTTCCGCCCGATCCGTAACGCTGGGAGTCGTGGATCCCGGTCACATGCCATGTCCCTTCCCATTTGTCGCCAGTTGGGAAGTCCGCCTCTTCTATTCCTTGGTGGCCGATGCCGTCCTCAGCGATCGCGCGCAGATGCACGACCGGTGGAGGATTACTCGGGACCGTGTAGTTGGTCTCCAGGGTCTGCCGCACGCAAGCCTGCGGCGGCTTTCCGTAATCTTTGCTGTCGACTAATCCGTCCTTCGCCGTGAGCTGAATGGATTGAACGCCAGTGGGCGAACTCTTGTGACCATCCGCGTAACGCTCGCTGGCAATGATTGTCACCTGAATCTTATCTCCCGCCTTAACCCTCGTACCTTTGGGCGGGTTCGACGTTACTTTTAGTTTAGGGGGATCCGTATCTTTGCCGGCGTTTTTGTATGTAACTTCGACGTTATCCGAACTGCCGATCGTGTAACCGGTCTGCGCGCGATCCTGACCGTATCCTAGTCCGGCCAACGCCTCCTGGAGCGCAGCAGCGCGAGCCTTGCCCAGTGCGCCGTCGAACGATGTGTCGGCCGATCCCTTCACTTCCGCTGTAACGATCGGGACCCGTGGCGGGTAACAGCCGTCTTCGCTCGGTTTGGCCTTGGCCAGGGCATCTTTGATAGCCTGCATGGCAGCAGGCTTAACGTCCGCCAAGTCAGGATCGAAAACGCCGTTAATCGTCACCGGCGGCGGTGGGTCGGCGAAGCTAGACTCCGCGAAAATCGGGGCGACGCCGCCAACCAGAAGCATCAACGAACAGAGCTTCGTCGCTGCCAACATAAACCGATGTCTCCCACGGAGTGCCAGGCAAGGTCAACGCCAAACTCCCGATGCCGCGCCCGCAAACAATGCTCACGACTTGCACTTCGCGCTTCCCGGCGACATCATCGAAGTCCCGCTGGAAGCGCCATGATTATCATTACCCGACCGAACGCGACCGAAGAGCAGATCGAGCGCGTCGTTGCCCGGGTCCGTGAATTCGGCCTCGACGCTCAGATCAGCCGCGGCGCCTCCCGCGTCATCATCGGCGTTATTGGCGCCGAGGATCGGATCCGCGAAAAGCCGCTCGCGGCCATGCCGGGCGTGGAAACGATCGTTCCGGTCGAGAAAGCGTACAAGCTCGCGTCCTACGAGTTTCGCGGGGCGGCGTCACCAGTCGCGATCGCTGGTGTAAAAATTGGCGGGAACGAAAAGGTCGCGTTGATCTGCGGCCCTTGTTCGGTTGAAAGCCAGGAACAGATTTCATCCATTGCGCATATCGTCCAAAATTTAGGGGCCGATATTTTGCGCGGCGGCGCTTTCAAACCGCGGACTTCGCCCTACAGCTTCCAGGGATTGCGTGAAGATGGCCTGCGTTTTCTCGCCGAAGCGCGGCGACTGACCGGCCTCCCGGTTATTACCGAAATCATGGACGCGCGGGATTTGGCGTTGGTCGAAAAATATGCCGACTGCCTCCAGATCGGCACGCGCAACATGCAAAACTTTTCGCTCCTGAAGGAAGTCGGGCGCAGTCACCTGCCGGTCTTGCTCAAGCGTGGCTACAGCGCGCGAATCAGCGACTTCATCCTCAGCGCGGAATATATCTTGAGCGAGGGCAACATGAATGTGCTCCTCTGCGAGCGTGGCATCCGGACGTTCGAGAACGCGACGCGATACACGCTCGACCTCAACGCTGTTCCCATCCTGAAGTCGAAAACGCACCTGCCGGTCGTGGTCGATCCGACCCACGGGATTGGATTGCGCGATTTCGTTCCGCAAATGGCGCTCGCCGCCGTCGCCGCCGGAGCTGATGCTGTGATGATCGAAGTCCACGATTCGCCGCAATTCGCCAAGAGCGACGGGGAACAGGCAATCTTACCCGAGGTCTTCGCCGACCTGGTCCCCCGTTTGCGCGCGGTGGCCGAAGCTGTCGGCCGGCGAATGTAAGGCGTTTGAAGTTCGCCGGGTTCCGGCGAACATGCGCGGTGGAAGAATCGTCCCGCGATCACCTTCCCTCCATCGCCGCGGACCCTGAATCGATCTCGCAGAAAATACGTGAGATCGCGGAAGGGGTGCGCCCTGTCGCCTTTTCCCACGTCACCGAAGCGGCCCAGGCCTTTCTGGTGGCGACAATCGCCGGCAACATTCCGAAAACGTTTTGGGTCCTGTGCCCGAGTGTTCGATCGCAGGAGCTGCTTTACGAAACGTTGCTGAACTGGGAGCCGAAAGCGCTTTTCCTTCCCGAGGCCGAAATCGCCGCGGTTGAAAACATCCTGCCTGATCCGGAGATCGCCGCGGAAAGGCTTGCGCTGCTGACCCGCGTCCAGCGCGAGAAGGGCCCACACCTCATCGTCGCCACGCGCGCCGCGCTCGATCAACCGGCGCCGACTCCGGCGGCGCTCAACGCGGCTGTTCTCGTTTTACGGCGCGGAAAATCACATCCTCTCGAGCGGACAACCGAGGCGCTCGTTGCCGCAAACTACGAACGCGTCGCCCAAGTCACTACCCGCGGCCAGTTCGCCGTGCGCGGCGGAATCGTCGATCTGTTTTCCTGGCAGGCGCCCCGCCCGATTCGGATCGAATATTTTGGCGACGACATCGAATCGCTTCGTGAATTCGACGTCGACACTCAGACGTCGGTCCGCAATCTCCAGAACGTCGAGATCCTGCTCGAAGCCGCGGAGCAACACGCGGCCGTGGTCAGCGACTACGTCGCCGCCGACCATCTTCGCCTCGAGATCGAACCGGACGAGGAAACAACCGATGCCGATATTCTGATCGGCGAAGGCTGGCTCGGCGAAAATAAACCGGAAGATTTTCGCGGCGCGTTCGACGGCTGCGACATTGGCGACTTCGCGGTGGGCGATTTCATGCTGGTCGAAGCGAAACGCGCGCAATTCGCCGCGCGGTTGCGCGACTGGCGGGCAGCGGATTTCCAGATCGTTATTTATTTCCAGACGGAAGGCGAGATCGAGCGGTTTCGCGAAATCATGGGCGACGCGATCGCCGACATCGAACTCCTCGAAGGAACGCTGCCGCGAGGTTTCGTTTTTCCTGATGGCAAACTCGTCGTCCTGTCCGGCGCGGAATTGTTCGGCCGCTACACAACGCATGGCCGGCGCCGTCTCCAGCGAGCGGAACAGCTCAGCCGTAATCGCGCCCAGATCGATTTCAGCGAGCTGAATGAGGGCGATCTCGTCGTTCATCTCGAACACGGCGTAGGCCGTTTTCTCCAATTAACCCGCGTCCCCTCGCCCGCTGGGGAAATGCAGGAAGCGCTCGCGCTCGAATTCGCAAACGACGCGCGGCTCTACGTCCCGCTCGAACAGGCGTATCTCGTGTCGCGTTATGTTGGTGTCGGGAAGAAATCCCCGCCGCTGAGTTCACTGGCAGACGCGAAATGGGCGCGCGCGAAGAAAAACGCCGCCGCTTCGATTTTTGATTACGCGGGTAAGATGCTCGCTGTCCAAGCGGAGCGCGAGACGCAGCTCGGCTACGCCTTTGGTCCCGACACGAAGTGGCAGCGGGAATTCGAACATTCATTTCCGTTCCGCGAAACGCCGGACCAATTGACCGCGATCACCGCGACGAAGACGGATATGGAACGGGCGCGTTCCATGGACCGGCTGATCTGCGGCGACGTCGGCTTCGGCAAAACTGAGGTCGCCATTCGCGCAGCGTTCAAGGCGGTGATGGAAGGGAAACAGGTCGCTGTTCTCGCGCCCACGACTGTCCTGGCGCAGCAGCATTTTGAAACGTTCCGGCAACGAATGCTGGATTACCCGGTCCGGATCGAAATGCTGAGCCGCTTTCGTTCACAGGGCGAGCAGCGGAAAGTCCTCGAGCTGCTCCGGGAAGGCGGCGTGGACATTGTCATCGGCACCCATCGCCTCATTTCCGGCGACGTAATCTTCAAAGATCTCGGGCTCGTGGTGATCGACGAAGAGCAGCGCTTCGGCGTTCTTCACAAGGAAAAATTCAAGGAGCTCTTCAAGCTCGTCGATGTTCTCACACTCTCGGCGACGCCGATTCCGCGCACCCTTTATCTGTCGCTGGTCGGCGTCAAAGATATGTCGACGATCGAGACGCCGCCGCTGAACCGGCTTCCAGTCGAGACGGTGGTGTGTGGTTACGACGAGCGAATCATCCGCGACGCGATCAACCGCGAGCTGGACCGGCAGGGTCAGGTTTATTTTTTGCACAACCGCGTTCAATCGATTCAGAAGATGCGCGACAAAATTGCGGAGCTCTGCCCGCGGGCCCGGGTCGAGTTCGGCCATGGCCAAATGGACGCGGACGAACTTGAATCGGTAATGCAGCGTTTCGTCGCCGGGAAAATCGACGTGCTGGTGTGCACCACGATCATCGAGAGCGGCCTCGATATTCCGAATGCAAACACGATCATCATCGACCGCGCCGACCGGTTCGGGCTGGCCGATCTTTATCAATTGCGAGGCCGCGTCGGCCGGGCCGAACACAAGGCTTACGCGTACCTGATGCTGCCGCGCGAGATGATGACCGTGGGCGCGGCCCGGAAACGGATCAACGCGATCAAGCAATACAGCTCGTTGGGCGCCGGCTTCCGCATCGCGATGCGCGATCTCGAAATTCGCGGCGCGGGCAGCATCCTCGGCACGGCCCAGAGCGGCCACATCATGGCGGTCGGGTTCGATCTTTACTGCCAGCTTTTGAAACAGGCGGTCGCACAGTTGAAGGGCGAACGAGCCCGCGCGCGCGTCGAAGTCGAAGTGCGGCTCGATTTTGTCGCGACCAACGAGGCGGAATTTATCCAGGCCGGTCCGGAGACGCGCGTCCCGGCCTTCATCCCGACGAGCTACGTCGCCGATCCCACCTTGCGCATCCAGGCGTATCGAGCGCTCGCAGGCGTGACGACCCGGGAACAACTGGACCGCCTTCGCAAAGAATGGCGGGACCGCTTTGGCAAATTCCCGGGGGCGGTTGACAATTTGCTCCTTCTCACCGAAATCAAGCTCTCCGCCGCCCGGGCCAACCTCACCCGAGTTGAGGTCCGTGAAGCGAAATTGATGCTCACCCGGCGGGGGGATTTTATACTTGTGGGAGGCAAATTCCCTCGCATAAGTACTGATAGAATCGAGCGCCAGTTGGCGGAAGTTTTGGACTTAATCAGAAAACTTTAGATCGTATGATTCGACCTTTATTTGCCGCTGTTTTGGCGGGAACAACCCTGCTCGCGTCCCCGCTTTGCCAGGGCGCTCTGGCGGCTGATAACAATGAGCCGCGGATCATCGACGGCATCGCCGCCGTCGTGAACGGCGATATCATCACCTTTTCGCAAGTCCGTCTTCTTGCGGCGCCGAAGGAACGTCTGTTGCGCACACAATTCCGCGGTGAAGAGCTCCAGAAGAAGATCGAGGAAGCGCGCCAAGGGGCGCTAAAGGATCTCATCGATCGCCAGCTCATCGTTCAATCGTTCCGGAAGGAGAAATTCGAGATACCGGAGCATTTCGTCGACGAGCATATTAACGACATCATCCGCGAGGATTTCGGCGGCGATCGCAACACCTTTATCAAAACGCTCCAGGCCCAGAATTATTCGCTAAGCGAATTCAAGAAAAACGAGATGGAGAAGATCATCGTCTCGGCCATGCGGAGCAAAAACGTCAAAAGGATGACGACCGTTTCGCCGACGAAGGTGATGGAATATTACAAACAGCATAAGGCTGAATTCACGTCGAAGGAGCAGGTCAAGGTGCGCCTGATCATGATTCCGACCCACGCTGCGGAAGGCAATCAAGCGGCCCAGAAAGCGATCGCGGAAGAGATTCTGGGCAAGCTCGCGGATGGCGCGCCGTTCGATCGCATGGCGCAGATGTACTCCGAGGATGCGTCGCGCGATAACGGCGGCGATTGGGGCTGGATCGAGCGCAAAACCCTGGCGCCAGAACTGGAGAAGGTTGCCTTCAATCTGCCACCGGGGCGCGTCAGCCACGTGATCGAGCTCGGCACGAATTTTTATATTTTGAAGGTCGAAGAAAAGAAGGGCGGCGATGCCCCGTCCTTGGCCAAGCTCCGGCCGGAGATCGAAAAGAAATTGATCCAGGAAGAAGAGCTGCGGCAACAGGAGCTCTGGCTCGCCGGGCTTCGAGAGAAGGCGTATATCCGGACCTTCTAATCTTGGGCTCTCTTGCCCGGTCTGCGTGCGGAACCTTGCGGGGCGCATCGCTCTTTGTGACAATGCGCGATGAGCTGTCGCGTCGGAATTACCCTGGGCGACCAGGCCGGCATCGGACCTGAGATTGTTCAGGCCGCGCTCGCCTCGAATCGGCTGCCGAGCGACGCGCAATACCCGATTATCGGCGGGCCGATTGACTGCTCGTTAGGCAAACCTAGCAAACAGACGGCGCAGGCCGCGTTCGACGCCCTCGAGGAAGCCGCCCGGCTCGCTCTCCACGGCCAGCTCGATGCCGTCGTCACCGCGCCGATCAACAAAGCGCGAATGTACGAGATCGGATTTAAGTTCCCCGGCCAGACTGAATTTTTTGCCGAGCGGTGCGGAACGGAAAACTTCGCGATGCTCCTCACCGGTGGCACCCTCACGGTAGCGCTCGTCACCGTTCATGTTCCGCTACGCGACGTGGCCGACGCGCTAAAAATCGAGGAAATCGTCCGGGTCGGTTTGCTCCTCCACGATTTTCTCCGGCGTCGTGGCGTCGAAAAACCAAGAATCGCTGTCGCCGGCCTAAACCCTCACGCCGGCGAATCAGGCGCGCTCGGACAGGAAGAATCCGAGATCATTTCGCCGGCAGTACAACAGTTGCAATCCTCCACCCTCAATCCTCCGTCCTCCATCTTCGCGGGGCCCTTCTCGCCCGACACGATCTTCCACCATGCTGCGAACGGCGCCTGGGACGCCGTGCTCTGCATGTATCATGATCAAGGATTGATTCCGTTGAAGCTTCACGCGTTTCACGATGGCGTGAATGTCACCCTGGGCCTGCCGTTCCCGCGCACGAGTCCGGATCACGGGACTGCGTTCGAAATTGCCGGAAAAAATATCGCTCGGCCCGACAGCATGATCGCCGCGATCAATCTCGCCGTCGAACTTGCTCGCAAGAAATGAAAAACGCGGCGCGGATTCATCTCGCTCTTTTGCTGACCGTTATCGGCGTGATCTTGTGGTCGGCATGGCGTCCGCATGATCGCTTCACCTGGTGGCTCGAAGCCACGCCCGGACTTGTCGGCCTCGTTCTTCTTCTGGCCACTTATCGCCGATTTCGCTTCACGACGCTTTGTTACACGCTCATCGCACTGCATATCTGCGTGCTCTGCGTCGGCGGACATTACACCTATGCGCGCGTGCCACTCTTTGATTGGCTGCGGCCTCTCTTCTCCTGGCAGCGCAATAACTACGACCGCCTCGGGCATTTCATGCAGGGCTTTGTCCCGGCGATCATTGCTCGCGAGGTAATCATTCGTTTGGGTGTTCTCGCACGAACAAACTGGCTGCCGTTTCTGGTCGTCTCGATTTGTCTGGCGATCAGCGCGCTTTACGAATTGATCGAATGGTGGACGGCGCTTTTCAGCGGCGGCGCCGCGGATGATTTTCTGGGCAGCCAGGGCGACGTTTGGGACACGCAATCGGACATGTGCGTCGCGCTGGTTGGGGCAATTACCGCGGTCATCCTTCTCTCCGCCGTGCATAATCGCGCGATCCGGAAACTCGAAACCACCGCGTCATGAGAAAGTATCTCGTCGTCTTCAATCTCGGCCTGCAAAACACTTTTGTTTATCGCTGGAATTACTTTCTGCGCGCCGTGTTCGGCCTGATCCCGCTCGCAGGCACTGTCTTTCTCTGGCGGGCTGTCTTCAAAGAACCGGGCGGCGGCATGCACGGTTACAACTACGGCTCGATGATTTATTATTACCTTCTAACGATCGTCGTCTCGAACCTCGTCACCCCAACCGAGGATGAATGGCAAATCGCCAGCGACATCCGCGAAGGCCAGATCAATTCGTTCCTAACCAAGCCAGTCAACTATCTGGCTTATCGCTTCAGCATTTTCCTCAGCGGTCGCCTCGTCTTTACCGCCGTCACCATTCCGCCAGTCGCCATTATCCTGTTTTATTTTCGCGATTACCTGGCGCTGCCGTCGCAAACCGTGACCTACTTCTGCGCCTTTGCGTCGCTCCTCATGGCTGCGCTCATTCAATTCTTCATTACCTACACGATCGCGCTGGCCGCTTTCTGGATTCTCGAAATTTCGACGATCGTCTTCATCATTTACTCGTTCGAGTATTTCCTCGGCGGCCAAATGTTCCCGGTCGACATCATGCCGGCGGGCGTTCAGGCGACGATGAAATGGCTGCCTTTCTACTACGAACTCTTCTGTCCCATCGCCATTTTCATGGAACGGCTCCGCGGAGCCGACATGGTCCAAGCCCTCGCCATTCAATCCGGCTGGGTCTTGTTCATGTGGGCGACGGCGCGCTTCATGTGGAAACGCGGATTGGGACACTATCAGGCGGTAGGCGGTTAGGAGACCCCGTCATTCCGTCGCGCCAGGAAGCCCCGCTTCTTTCCACGCCCGAAAACCGCCGGCCATCGACCGGACGTTTTCATACCCCATTTTCTGCAAGCTCTCCGTTACGAGCGCGGAACGACTGCCGCCGCCGCAATAACAAATGATCGGCGTCTTCAGATCGGGCACTTGTTCTTCAATCTCCAACTCGATCGAGCCGCGAGTTAAATGCTTGGCGCCTTTGGCGTGATCTTCGCGCCAGTCTTCGTCCTCGCGGACATCGATCAGGACAGCTCCGCCGCTTTCCGCCTGCACTCGCGCGTCCGACGGAGAAATCTCTGTGATGTTTTTCTTCGCTTCTGCGACCAGTTTTTGAAACCGATTCATAGAATCAACGTGCGGCCCTGCAGGGAAACGTCAATGTTGCAGCCACCAAATGAGAACGCCAATCGCGCGAGCTTTATCCGCCTTGCTGATCCTGCAATTGCTTCCGCAATTCGCCGCCGCCAAAGACCTCGGCTGGCAACCACAGAAAACCTGGGTCTTCGTCGTCGGCGTTCTGAGTTGGAAACATTCGGAAACCTTCGGCTCGTTTCCGGTCAAGAATCGGCGCGACAACACCTTGGTCGATTTCTTCAAACAAAGCGGCGTACCGGATTCGCAGATCGTTTATCTTCAGGACAAGCAAGCGATTCAGCAGCGAATCGACGCAGCTTTCTCGGACCAACTGAAGAAATTGCGCCCCGACGATCTTCTCATCGTTTACTACGCCGGACACGGATCGAAATCGGACGACGGCAACGATGTTTTCCTCGCTTCCTACGACGCCGGCGACGAGGGCGTCGAAGGCTGGTCCGTGAATTCTATCCCCGGAAAAATCAACGCGAGCAAGTGCAGCCGGGTGCTCTGGCTCATCGATTGTTGCTACTCGGGCCAAGCCGGACTCGCCATCACGAAACAATCGAAAGGTCCCGCCTACGCCGCGGTGACTTCATCGGCCGCGAGCGAATCGTCGACCGAACATTGGACGTTTACTGAAGCGTTGCTCGACGCCTTTCGCGGCGTCTCCTACGTGGACCTGAATCACGACGGCGCCGTGACGCTCTCGGAATTTGCGACACACGTCGAAGCGGACATGAACGCGGCCGAAGAGCAGCGCTCGTCCTTCGCGCATACGAAAGGGTTCGATACCGATATGGTGCTCGCGCCCGCGAAGCCGCTCACGAACCCACGCATTGGCGAGCGCGCGAAAGCGCAAGATAGCGACGGCGACTGGTACGCCTGCCGAATCATCGATGCCCGCGGTGAAAAATTGAAGATTCACTTTATCGGGTATGAAGACGATGAAGACCTCTGGGTTGCCCCCGAAGATCTCCAGCAGATCAAGCCGGTCCGTTACGCGAACGGTACCAAAGTCGAAGTGCTTTGGAAAAAGCGCTGGTATCCCGCCACAGTTCTTCAGGCGAAGGACGGCGTGCACCTTATCCATTACGCTGAGTACGACTCGAAGTGGGACGAATGGGTTCCCTCGCGTCGAATCCGCGAGCCGAAATAGTAGTCCAATGTGGGAGGGGCCTTTGTGCCCCGACTATTCGTAACGCAACGCGTCGATCGGATCGAGCTGGGCGGCTTTGCGCGCCGGATAAAATCCGAAGAAGACGCCGACGCCGGCACTGACCACGAACGCGAGAATGATCGACGTCGGCGAAATGAGCGACGACCAGTTCTTGAGGATCGCAATTATCTTCGAAGCCACAATTCCAGTGATGATCCCGATAATCCCGCCGATAACGCTGAGCGTCATCGCTTCGATCAGGAACTGGGTGAGGATATCGCGCCCGTGCGCGCCGACAGCCATGCGCGTGCCGATCTCGCGCGTCCGCTCCGTCACGCTGACGAGCATGATGTTCATGATCCCGATCCCGCCGACGACGAGAGAGATGACAGCAACACCCGCCAGCAATGCCGTCATCGTTTCCGTTGTCGCTGTCGCAGCAGCCGCGATTTCTTCCTGGTTCCGCACCGTGAAATCGTCGTCTCGTCCTTCGCGAATGTTGTGGCGCTGACGCAACAGCGCGACGATTTGCTGTTGGGCCGGCGCAAGATCGCGCGAGCTGGCGACCTGCGCGTTGATGTTACGCAACGTCGTTCCGCCACCGAGCACACGTTTCATCGCGCTGGTGTACGGCATTATTACGATGTCGTCCTGGTCAGTTCCCTGCGAGCTCAACCCTTTCGGCGTTAGCACGCCCAGAATCTGGAACGGCACGTTCTTCACTCGCAACACCTGGCCGATCACATCTTCGCTGCCGAAAATCTGGGTGGCCGTCGTGCGGCCCACGACACAAACCTTGTTCGCACTCCGCACATCCTGCTGCGTGAACGGCGCCCCATCGGCCAGCGGCCATTGCCGCAGATCGAAGTAATCCGCCGACTCGCCGTAAATTCGCGTAAACCAGTTTTGATTTCCGGCCGCCACCTGTGCGGTTGAGACAACTTCTTCGCTCACCAAAGTCACTTGCGGAACCTCCCGCCGGATCGCTTCTGCATCTTCAATCTTCAATGTTCCCGCACCGCCCCAACCTGTCCGGATGCCGCTAGCCGTTGTGCTTCCGGAAAAAATCAGAATCACGTTCTCGCCCAATCCGGCGATCTGCGCTTCGACTTGTGCTTTCGCTCCGTTCCCAATGCTCACCATCGCAATGACCGCGCCAACTCCGATGATGATGCCGAGGGCGGTGAGAGCCGAGCGCAGCTTGTTTCGTCGCAAGGCGCGCGCCGCGATCTTGAATGTCGAGGTGAGCCGCAGCCGCCTCGCGAAAGTTTTCGAAGTCATACTGCCGCCTCCAGTGGTTCACCGACTGTGATTCGCTCCAACTCGGTCACAGCGTTCAACCGGTTTTGCACCGCGATGTCGTTTCGGACGAGACCGTCTTTCATCACGATATTGCGGCGGGCGTACGACGCGATGTCCGGTTCGTGCGTGACCATGATGATCGTGATGCCTTTGTCATTCAGTCCCTGAAAAATCCCCATCACTTCGACACTCGTCCTGCTGTCGAGATTTCCGGTCGGCTCATCCGCGAGCAATACTTCGGGATCGTTTATGAGCGCGCGGGCGATGGCGACCCGTTGCTGTTGTCCGCCAGAGAGCTGACTCGGCGTGTGATCGCCGCGTCCTTCGAGGCCGACCGCGGCGAGGACCTCTTCCGCTTTTGCGCGCAGTTCCAGGTTCGTTAGCGCGACATTCGAATAGAGGAGCGGCAGCTCCACATTTTCCAGAGCCGAAGTTCGCGCGAGCAGATTGAAATTTTGGAACACGAACCCGAGCTTGCGATTTCGCACGTCCGCCAAATCGTCGCGGCTCAGCGATGAAACATCTTCGCCATCGAGAAAATAACGGCCTGCGGTGGGCCGATCGAGGCAGCCAATAATATTCATGAGCGTTGATTTGCCCGATCCGCTCGATCCCATCAGCGCGACGAACTCGCCCCGGCCGATTTCAATGGAAACGCCGCGCACGGCCTGCACTTCCACCTCGCCGGTTTTGTAGGTTTTCCGAACCTCATCGAGTCGAACCGCGGCGGCCGAAGAATTGTCCATGCGCGCTAGAAACGACGCGGACCGCCGCCAAATGGATTGTTCGCTGGCGTCGGTGCGGCCCCGCTCTCAGTCATCCCAGTCACCACGCGATCGCCTTCTTTTAAGCCTTCAAGAACCTCCGTTGTCACCCCGTCACTGATTCCGGTCTTGATCGTCGCCGGCGTTGGCTTCGACGAGCCGGACGCGAGAACATAAACGGTCCGTTCGACTCGGCGCTCGGGACGATTGCCGCCCGGCTTGTTGCCGCTGCCGGGTTGGCGCGGCCCGGCGGATGGGTCTCGCCTTGGCGCCGCGGTAGGCGTTTGATCTGGCATTCGAAATCGCAGGGCGCTGTTTGGAATCTTCAAGGTTTCGTCACGATGCGCGGCCACGATCGAAACATTCGCCGTCATCCCAGGCTTCAATTTCTGGTCGGGATTGCTCACCCCAATGACGGTGTCGTAAGTCACAACGTTCTGGACGGTGATGGGCGCGTTGCGGACCTGCGTCACTTTCCCCTGGAAGGTGCGCGTCGGAAATGCATCGACGGTAAACTCGACATCCTGATCGACCGCGACCGCGCCCACATCCGCCTCCGCCACGTTCGCGTCGATCTGCATTTTCGCGAGATCGTTCGCGATCGCAAAAATGATGGGCGCCTGCAAACTGGCCGCGACCGTTTGGCCGACATCGACGTTGCGCGAAATCACGATGCCGTCGATCGGCGACGTGATTGTGCAATGATCGAGGTCTGCTTTTACTTTTTCGAGCGCCCCTTCCTTGATCTTCACGTTCGCTTCCGCCTGGTGCAGATTCGCCACGGCCTGGTCGAGATCGGATTGCGCGGAATTCTGTTTCGCCACCAAAGCCCGGGTGCGGCCTTCATTAAGTTGCGCAAGTTCAAGGGCCGCCCGCGCATTTGCCAGATCGCCTTCGGCTTGATTCACGCTCGCCTGGAATACGACCGGATCAATCTGCGCGATCACCTGCCCGGCTTTCACGGTCGAATTAAAATCGACGAAGAGCTTCTGGATGTTGCCGGACACCTGGCTGCCGACCTGGACGTTTTGGACCGGGTTCAAAGTGCCCGTCGCCGTCACGGCCTGCGTAATCGGTCCGCGGGCGACGGGCGCCGTTTGATAGGTCACGCCCGAGCCGCTCGTGCAGCGCCGAAGCAGCAATGCCACCCCGATCAGAACTACGGCAGCGATAGCGAGCGGAATGGGTCTTCTAAACATTGGTTGGCCCGGAAATCATGGTCTCTCTGTATCTAATTACAACCGCTGGTTAGGTCCCGAAGTTGCGTCGGAAGCTTTGCGCACCCAGTTGACGAACGGTCTGGTCCGTCAGAAACCATGAGATGCGCCGCTACGTCGAGATCTGGGGAATCATGTTGCGCAACTCCCTCATCCGCGAGCTGAGTTTCAAGGCGAACTTTATCCTGTGGATGGTGGTCGAGGTCCTGTGGTTCTGCGGTCAGGTCGCGTTCTTTAGCATCATTTTCGGGCAGGTCGACCGGATCGGCGACTGGTCAAAATGGGAGGTAATCCTCCTGATCGGCACGCACCAGATGATCGCGCAATTGTTCCAGGCCTTCTTCTTCGTCAACGTCTCAAATATTCCGGAACTTGTCCGCACTGGGAAACTCGATTCGCTTCTCGTGCTGCCGATCGATAGCCAGTTCGCGGTCTCCACCAAACAATTCGGTCTCGACAGCGTCCTCAACGCCATCCTTGGCGCGATCGTCGTGATCGTCGCGCTGGCGAAGCTGCAAATCACGCCGAGCCTTAGCATGATCCTGCTTTACGTCCTCGCGATCGGCTTCGGTGTGGCCGTCCATTACTCAATCATGCTGACGCTGGCCGCGATCAGTTTCTGGATCGTACGCGCGCAGGGCCTCGTTTACGGCTACTTCAATTTCCTCCACATCGCGCGCTATCCCGACGGGATTTTCCCCCGCGTTTTTCGTTTCATTTTCGGCTGGATCATTCCCGTTATCATCGTTGCGAACATTCCAGCGAGATTACTGATTAAGCCGCTCGGGCAACCCGCCTGGCTCATGTTTCACCTCATGCTCGCCGGCACGATCGCCTTCGTGCTTTCTCGCATTTTCTGGCGGTTCGCTCTCCGCCACTACTCCAGCGCCAGCTCGTAAAGCGCTGTAAAACCGCGCTTTTTTTGCTCGCTTTTCACGGGGAAATCTCCCCTTGCGCCCGGCTGGAAATGTCCTTTAGTAAGCCTCCGCTCGCGCCCGGCTAACCAAGGGCGTCTCCCAAATATGGCCAGTTCCGTGAAGAAAAAGAATTCAAAAACGCCCGCGAAGTCGAAAGCTGCCGCGAAGAAAGCCTCCTCCCCAAAGGCCAAAAAGGCAGCCACGAAATCCGCGAAGAAAACCGTTGCCAAAAAGCCGGGCGCGAAAGCGACGAAGAAAGCCGCGGCGCCCGCGACAAAATCGCTGAAAGCCAACGGCGCCAAAAAGGATTTCGGTTCCAAGAACGCGGCGCAGGAATTACTCGCACCCAAGAATAACAAACCGCGGAAGCTCGATCCGTTCGTACGTGGACAAAAGGAAAAGCTTCTGAATTTGCGCGATGCGATGGTCGATTCGATGGCCGGTGTGGCGAAGGACAATCTCCGTTCGCGCGCGGAAGGCAGTGAGGCATCCGCGTTCGGCATGCACCAGGCCGATGCCGGCAGCGACGCTTATGATCGCGATTTTGCGCTCAGCCTTTTGTCGCAGGAACAGGACGCGCTTTACGAAATTGATCAGGCCCTGAAACGGATCGAGCTCGGCACCTACGGCGTCTGCGAGATGTCGGGCAAACCAATTTCACACGCGCGCCTCGAGGCGATTCCGTTCGCGCGGTTCACCGTCGAATGCCAGTCGCAGCTCGAGAAGCAGAACAAGGCTTCGCGCGTTCGGCAATCGGTCACGTCGCTCTTCGGTTTGACTGAAGAAGAAGGCGGCGAAGCCGAGGAAGAAGAGGCCAAGCCGGAAGATACGAAGGAGTAAGTTATGGCTCAGGAAATCATCACGCTCGAATGCACGGAGGCGAAGGCTGAAGGCAAGCCCACGTCGCGTTACATGAGCACGCGGAACAAAAAAAGCCCGCGCACGCCGAACCGGCTCGAGAAAAAGAAATACAATCCGTTTTTGAAGCGGCATACTCTCCATCGCGAGACGAGGTAATCAGCCATGCAACCTAAAACCGCTAAACGCCGTTCCGCTTTCCGTCGCGCCAATCGCACGATGCCGCGCCGCCGGATCGATATCGCCACCGAGGCGATCGATTACAAAAATCCCGATCTGTTGAAGAAATTCGTGACCGAGAGTGGCAAGATTTTGCCGCGCCGCGTTACCGGGATGCCCGCGCACATGCATCGCAAGATCACGCGCGAGATCAAACGCAGCCGTTCGGTGCTGCTGATGAAGTAGTGTAGCGGCGGGTGTCTCACCCGCAGGCATCGGGAGAATGCGGCTGGAGACAGCCGCCTCTACATAGCGCGAAGCAGCACGTCCGCGATCTGCTTTATCTCCGCCTCGGTATTGTAGAAGTGCGGGCTAATGCGCAGCCAACTCTGGTTCGCGCGATCGAACCGAAGAGAAATCACGATGTCGTTTTTCTCAGCCGCTTCCCAGAGAGTTTCCGACGCCACTTTCGGATGACGAAACGTCAGGATGCCGCTGCGGTTCTTCTCGTCATCGGGACTGAGAAACTCGACCCCGGCAGGCGCTAGTTTATCCCGCAGCGATTGGTTTAGCATCCTAACCCGATTCGAGATTTCCTTCGGGCCCGCTTCCAGCAACAATTCGGCGGCCGCGCGGAATCCCGCGAGGACGCTGTGCGTATAAGCTCCCGGTTCGAATTTCCGGCCGCCGGTTTCGAATTTCACTTCGGGTTGCGCGATGAAATTCGGGGAGACGACATTCCATCCGCCGAGGATAGGCGGTCGCAGCAAAACGCTCCGGCCTTTCTTTACGTAAAGAATTCCGGCCCCAGAAGGACCTAGCATCCATTTCTGCGCGCCGGCGCTGAGGAAATCGATGTGCCGCAGAGCGGCAGAAAAAGCGCCGAGAGTCTGAATCGCATCGACTGAAAACAGGATGCCGCGGTCGGCGCAAAGCGCACCGATCGCTTCAAGATTGATGCGGTACCCGCTACAATAATTCGCGGTTGCGAGTGCGACCAGTTTCGTTCGCTTGGTCAAAGCCTGCTCGACAATGGCCGGTGTGATTTCGCCAATCCGCGCGGTTTTTAGCAGCACCGGCTTCACTCCCTGCCGTTCCAAGGCGAGCCACGGATAAACGTTCGCCGGATAATCGTCGAGACAGCAAACGACTTCGTCCCCCGGTTCCCAATCGAGTCCGTTTGCCACCGTATTTAGACCGCTCGCCGTGGGTCCGGTGAACGCAATCTCCTCTTCGTCAGCACCGACGAGGCGCGCAATCAGCGTTCGGGTTTCGGCGATTCGTTCCAGCTCGACTTCATATTGGCGCGGATCGACTGAGGCGCGTTCGACCGATTCCTTCATCGCCTCGGCCACCCGTCGAGGCAGCGGCGCGTCCGAAGCATGAGCGCAATAAATTGTCCGCGCGCAAATCGGGAATTCGCGCCGGCGCAGATTTTCGTCCGCGGCGACGTCGGCGATCACGATGTTTTCTGCGTCCGCTCGCCTTGTTCGATCAACTTCCAGAATTCGCGGTTCTTGCCCAGCTGGTCGTCTTCCGCCACGGGAAGTTTGCTCCGGAAAAGAAAATCCCGAAACGTGTTTTTGTGAAGGACGCGATGCACGGTGATCCCTTCTGGGCGGCGTTCGAAATAGATCCGGTAATCCTTCGCGCGATATCGGTGCAACTTCTTGCCTTCGCGCTCGATCACGCCGAAGCGGCTCGCATCGAGGCTATCGAGGTCCTCGGGCAAAACCTGAAACTCGGCGAGCAGATCGAGCTGCAACGACTTCGGCAGCGCCGCCATCTCCGCCGCGCTTAGCTCGTTGAAGATGATCTGAAACATCGCCCCTCACACATACACACGCCGCACCCGGGCGCCAACGCGGGTGACGATCTCCCAATTGATCGTGCCGGCCCGTTCCGCGAGTTCCGTCGCAGAAATTTCTGATTCGCCTTGTCGTCCCATGAGCACGACTTCGTCGTTCACGGCGGCGTCAGGCAGATGCGAGACATCGATCACCATCAGGTCCATGGTCACGCGGCCGAGCAATGGGCAACGCTTCCCGCGCACGAGCATGGCGGCATCCTGATTAGACAGATGCCGCGGGTAGCCGTCCGCATAACCGGCCGACAAAGTCGCCACTCGCATCGGCCGGGGGGCGATGAACGTCCGCCCGTAACTGATGCCGTGTCCCGCCGGCATGTCCCGGATCAAGGCGATCCGCGTTTTCCACGTCATCGCCGGCTTCAGCAATTTTTGGAACTCGGGTAACGGAGAGATGCCGTAAAGCATGACGCCGGCGCGGACGATCTCGTAGGGCGTGTCGTTGAACGCCAGGGTACCGGCGCTTTGCAATACGTGCGCCTTGTAGTCCCCTGGGACTTCGGCTCGAAACTGCTCCACGATCTCGCGAAACCGAGCCAGCTGATCGCGCGTAAAATTTTCGTCCTCGTTCGAGACCGGCATGTGTGTCGAAATGCTGTGCACTCGCACATTCGGCAGGCCCGACACTCTCTTGAACGCGTCCAGGCTTTGCTTCGCGGGCACGCCCATGCGACCCATCCCAGTATCGACTTTGAAATTGATCGTGACCTTTCCAATCCGATCAAACGCTTCGGCTTCTTCCACCGCCGAGATCGCAGGGATGAATTCGCGCTCGACGATCGTCGCTCTTTCACCCGGCAAAGATGGTCCGAGAATGATAATCGGATGCGCGAGCCCCGCATCACGCAGCGCAATCGCTTCCTCCAGATTCGCGACGCCGAACAACTTCGCTTCCTTCGCCAAAGTCTCCGCCACTCCGACCATGCCGTGTCCGTAGGCATTGGCCTTTACGACCGCAAGCATCTCGGCGTCGCCGATGCGTTCGCGCACGACTCGAGCATTATGAAGCAACGCAGCGCGATCGATCTCCGCCCAGCAGCGATAAGTTGTTTCAGAATTCATTTTGTGCCTGCGAAAATCCGCACCGGTTTCGGAACTGTAATGTGCGGTTCGCGAAGGTAAATCGGTTCCAATGATTCCACCTCGCCGATTTCAGTTATCGCGCGCGTCGCTAATTTCGCCAGGTTTGTGGCTAGCGGATAAGCCAGTTTCGCCTGGGAAAATTGCGGCAACGATTCGGAAGTAAACACAGGCGTAGCTAACTGCTTGAGCCGGACCTGCAGCTCGGCCTCCGATTCGAGAATCGGGCCTTCGACGAGCCGGCCGCTCTCAATTGTTGCAAAAAAGAACGACTGCCGTCGTGCGTCGCCAATCACGCAGTAGTCGCTCTCCTCGACATTAAGCGCACAGATGGATGGAATTCCTGCAAGTTTGGCGGCCATCGACGAACGCAATCCAAGCGCGGTGGCAATGGCGATGCGCACGCCGGCGTACGAACCAGGCCCGATTCCCACGACGATTTGCTCCGGCCGGCCAAAGCGCTTCAGACAAAGCTCCACGTTCTCGAAAAACGCTCCCGAATGTTTTCGGTCCGCGGCAAAGTCGCAATCGCACAACGCGCTGCCGTCCTCGACCAAAGCGATGCTGCCGCGCGCTGTCGACATCTCGAGAGCCAGGATTTTCATCGCGACGTGAGCCCCTCAATCTCGCGAATATTTTCGTCGCGCATTCTAAACGAGAGCCACTTCGCATGCGCGGGAATGAGATCGCGGTAGCGGTCCGCCCATTCGATCAACGAGACGCCCTTGCCAAACACATAATCATCGAAGCCCAGCCGGAGCAGGTCGTCGTGCTTCTCGATCCGATAGAAATCGAAATGATAAACGGGCAAGCGGCCGCCATCGTATTCATGAACCAGAACAAATGTTGGACTGGTGACTTCCGCGTTGCTCTCAACCCCCGATACAAATCCTTTAACGAATTGCGTCTTACCGGCACCCAGGTCGCCCGTTAACGCAAATATATCCCCTGGCTTCGCATCGCGACCACAGCGTTTACCCGCCGCAATCGTCTCTTCAACGCTGTTGGAAATGAACATAACCAACGGGGAATTTTCGATTGTCGATTTTCGATTGTCGATTGAGGCGGCCAATCCGAGTGAGAAGAATTCCCGGGAATTTTTTTCGCCAACGCGATAGCAGTGGTCCGGAGTTTTTTGGCGAGAGTGCGAAGAGTAACTCGTAGTCTTCCCCGTCGGAAATTGCTTGGGTGACGGTGCAGCCGCGGTTCCGCGGGAGCGCGCCTTCCTCTATCTCGAATGCGACACCGCTGGCCTCGGCCAATCTCGGCAGATCGGTCCCCAGTCCGTCGCTCAAATCCATCATGGCGTGGATCGGAAAATTTTCCGTCAGCCAGCGCGATTCGGTAATGCGTGGGACGAATCTTAAATGTGCCCCGCGAAGCGATCCGCCGAGGCGGCCGGTCACAAACAGGTCGTCGCCGGCTTTTCCGCCGCCACGCCCGACCCAGCGTCTCTTTTCGACAAAACCTGTCATGCTCAGCGAGACGACGGCTGGCCCTTTGATGTCGCTGGTTTCGCCGCCAACAACAGAAACGCCGAACCGGCGCGCTGCCCTTTCTATTCCCCGGTAAAGCCGTTGCACCCAGGAAACCTCGCGATCCGACGGCACGATCAATGTCACGAGCGCAAATTGCGGGAGAGCCGACATTGCAGCGAAATCGCTTAACGGCCGCGCCATCGCTTTCCAGCCCACCAATTCAGGCGGCGTTTTCGTTGCAAAATGAATCTGCTCGACCAGGCAGTCGGTCTTCAGGACGTCGAGCAGGCCGCGTTTCCCCGAATCGACGAGGGCGCAATCATCACCAGGGCCCAAAACAATCCCGCGACCGACTCGCAGTTTCGACAAAAGTTGTTCGAGGAGCCGGTCTTCGCCGACGTCTCGCAGCTTCATTGCTGGACCAGCTCGGGAAAGGCGAGCGCCGTCAAAGTGACCGCGTTAAAGAGCGCGTGCATGGTCATCGGAACGAGAATGGAACCGCTCCATTCGTAGGCGATCGCGAAACAAGTTCCGAGGACAAAGAGCGGGGCGAAGGATGGCAAGTGCCCATGGACGGCGGCGAAGAGAAGCGCGCTCAGGACTACTCCGGCCACGCGCCCGACATAACGTTTCGCGACGCCGTAGAGGAAGAATCGAAAGATGAATTCCTCAGCCACCGGCGCCAGCGATACCGCCAGGACGATGATGATGATGCGCTGCTCTATCGTGCTTGATTCACTGAACATCTCCACGATCGCCTGTTTTTCCGACGGGCTCCGGAGCAGACGCTGGGTGATCACATCGCCCAAAGAAATTAGTGGGTAAGCGGCTAAAATGAGGATGCCGCCCGTGATTACCGTCCGAAAAAAACCGATCCTGGCAAAGCCGCCTAACGAATTCAGATCAAAGCGGCGAAGCCGAAGATAGCCCGCAAGGGCCAGGAGCAATCCCATTGTGAAGACGCCGCTGGCAATGAGATCGCGAGTCTGCAGTCGCCGTACCTCATGGACCGATGCCCCGAGAAGAGTGAATAAAAAAAACAACGCGAGCGAGACCGCGATGACCGCTTCCGGAAGAGCGAAAGGTCGCAACGGCGGCGGCTCGAGCCCCGGAACACGCGCCGCGACTTGCCGAACAAGCGCAGCGTAGACATAAACTCCGATGACCAAGAAAAACGCGTAGAAGACAACGCTGAGCGCCGGAATGAGACCGTCGACGGACATGGGCGCGGCGCTTTCTACGGAGCGTAAAAGCTTGGCAAAAAGTAAGCGCGCCCGGTTTCGAGTTGTGGCACCAATTGGCTCGGCAACGTCAGCTCGATCTTGTTATTCCAACTGCCGAAGGCCCGCAAAAACCGGCCGAGAGTAAAAGGCGGGCCATATTTCACGACGGTGGCTCCAGAAGCACGGCCGAGCTCTTTCGCTTTCGCGAAAGCGTCTTCGATTTGGCCGGTTCCATCGATCAACTTGTTCTCGAGTGCGTCTTTCCCCGAGAGGATTCGCCCGTCGGCGATGGAATTCCGGAGGCCGTCGGCCGGCAGGTTGCGCTCCCGCGCCACGACTCCCAAAAATTTCTCGTAGGTCTTCATCACAAAACTTTGAATCAGTTCCCGTTCTTCGGGTGTGACCTGGCGAGTGCCACTCAATATGTCCTTGAACTTGCCGCTTTTGAAAACGACCGACGCCAGGCCGACTTTGTTGAAGAGCTGTTCGTAATTTAGCGTTTGAATGATCACGCCGATGCTCCCCGTGATCGTGGTCTCGTTCGCCATTAAATATTTCCCGCCGCAGGCCACGTAATAGCCGCCCGACGCCGCCAGCGAATCCATGTAAACAACGACCGGCTTCTTCGCCCGCGTTTTGACCACCCAATTATAAATCGCGTCCGATGCCGTGACTTCGCCGCCGGGCGAATCGATTTCCAAGACCACCGCCCGCACCTGCTCGTCATCGCGCGCCTGCTCGAGCGCCAGGCGCATGTCGTCGACCATGCTGTCGCCCACGTTGCCCGGCAATGAGGAGCTAATCAGACCGCGCATCATGATGACCGCGATCTTATCGCTGCTGCCCCGCGCGCCGCGTTGCACAATTACCTCGCGGAATGTCGGCGTTGGTTCTTCGAACCGCGAACCACCGCCAAAACTCCGGAAGGCAGTGATCGCCAGAACGAAATTGATGACAACGCTCGCGCATAACGCGACGGCGAGAAAAACGCTCAGGCATCCCAGTTTCCGATCCGCAGGCATGACGGGGCAAACTGGTTGAGAACAGAGCCCCGCACAAGAGGGAAAACCATGGCTTGGAAGCTGCTTTTTCGAGCGCCATGAACAACGCCGGCCATCTCCCCATCAGTGAAACCGCGCGCCGTGCTGGCAAAGCCAAGGCGAAGCGCGGTCGTCCGCGGAAAGCCGCCGGGGCTCGGACTGCGGAAAGAGAATTGCCGGCGGCCGGAACGTTGACCCGGACAAAGAGCCTTCTGCTCGCCGCCCTGCGAGTCTGGGAACTCAAACATCGCATCAGCGATTAGCAGGCTGCTTTGACGCCCAACCTGTTAAAAGGCGCTTTGCTTGGCGCCGTGCTGCTCGCCACTTCGGTTCAAGCCGCCACGCTCGAGAGTCTCGCCTCGAACGCTCAACCACTCTCAGCATTGCCTCAGGTCCGGCTCGCCGATGGCACGTTTTACGGCGCGAACTTCGGCACCTTCAATAGCGATTCGGGCCACGGTTCGATCGTGAAGGTAGAACAGAATGGCGTCGTCACGACACTTTACAATTTTCAGGAAACCACTGAGGACGAAGCCAACCCCACGATTTTGATTGCAGGTGCCGACGGCAACCTCTACGGAGCGACGGCGCCCCGTGCCGTGGGCGATCTCAATGGAATGATTTTCAAAATCACTCCGGCCGGCGTGTTTACACCCGTCTTCCATTTCAAGGATGGAAAAGGCACTCACGCTACGAGCCTGATCCAGGGGACCGACGGAAATCTTTACGGGACGGCTGAGGGCGATTCGAGCGGCGGATTCTTCAATCACCCGGCGAGCATGCACAATCCGGGCATTTTCTTTCGGCTCACGCCAGCCGGCGTTTTCACCGTTCTTTACTCGTTCACGGGTGGGGCAGACGGAAGTCTTCCCAACGCGTTGGTCGAGGGCAAAGACGGCAATTTCTACGGCAGCACGTTCTACGGTCCCGAATCGCCGGCCAATATTTTCAGCGGGAACGGAACGATCTTCAAGATTACGCCCGCTGGAGTGCTGACGACGCTCTACTCCTTCACCGGTGGCAGCAGCGGCAAAAACCCGGGGAACGTCATCGAAGGAGCGGACGGCAACTTTTACGGAATCGCGGACTCGGGAATAATTCAGGTCGTGTTCAAACTCACGCCAGCTGGCCAATTGAGCAGCGTTTACAATTTGCAGGGCACCAACGGAACCGAGTCTCCGGGATTACTCGCAAGCACCGACGGGAACGTCTACGGCACGACGACAGACGGCGGCATTCCCAAAGCCGGAAATATTTTCCGGATCAGCCCCACTGGGCAAATCACGACGTACGCTTTCGACGGCGAAGGAACAGGCGGCAATCCCAGCCGCGCCTTCGAAGGCCCGGAGCACAGTCTCTATGGTGCGACCACGCTCGGCGGCGCTTCAAGTCACGGAACCGTTTATCGCCTGAACATGGCGCCGCCACGCAACCTTCTGAATATATCGACGCGGTTGCAGGTCCTCAGCGGAGATAAAGTTCTCATTGCTGGGTTCATCATCACCGGCACCGATCCGAAGAAGATCATTGTTCGCGGCATCGGACCTTCGCTCAGCGGGGTCGGCGCGACTCTTCAGGATCCGGTTTTGGAATTGCACCAGGGAAACATCACGATCGCGACGAACGACGATTGGAAAGAACACCAGGCGGAAGTGCAAGCCACCACGATTCCACCAACGAACAATTTCGAGTCAGCAATCGTCGCCACACTCGCGCCCGGCGCCTACACGGCGATTCTTTCCGGCAAGAATAACGGGAGCGGCGTGGGCGTTGTCGAAGTCTACGACCTCGACCCGGCCGCAAATTCGAAGCTGGCAAATATCAGCACCCGCGGATTTGTCGATGTCGATAGCAACGTCATGATCGGCGGCTTGGTTGTCAGCGGCGGCGGCGGCGGTGGAAACGCCCGCGTGATTGTGCGTGTGCTTGGTCCGTCGCTGACCGCTCTGGGGGTCCCTGGGGCGTTGCCCGATCCAAGCCTCGACCTGCATAACATCAACGGCACCACGATTGCCTCGAACGACAATTGGAAAGTCCGGCCCGACGGCACCACTCAGCAGGGCGAGATCCAAGCCACGACCGTTATTCCTGCAAACGATCTCGAATCAGCGCTCGTCGAAAATCTCCCGCCCGGCAATTACACAGCGATCGTCCGCGGCACGAACAACACGACCGGCGTGGCGATTATCGAAGCTTACACGCTCGAGTAAACGCGCCGTAGCGGCGCTGCGGTTTACAAACTCGTTTACGACACCCGACTCCGGGAATAATCTCCGCCAGTTCCTGGCGCTCATAGCTCAGCCGGATAGAGCATCGGATTTCTAATCCGACGGTCGGAGGTTCGAGTCCTCCTGGGCGCGGTTCAGTTTATTTCTGCGCGAAACGCCGCTCGTGATCGAGGAGCCATTTCTTCCGCCACAGGCCCCCGCCGTATCCGCAGAGCGAACCATCGGCACGGATCACACGGTGACAGGGAATGATGATGCACATCATGTTGTCGCCGTTTGCCCGCCCGACCGCACGGCGCATCTCGGCGTCGCCCAGTTTCGACGCCATCCACGAATAGGAACGGGTTTCGCCGATTGGAATCGTGCAGAGCAAATCCCACGTTCGCATTTGAAACGTCGAACCCACCGGCGCTAGCGGAACGCTGAATTCGAGATTTTTTCCCGAGAAATAATCGGCGAGCTCCGCTCGGGTTGTCGCGAGGTGGGGATGTTCGCCCGGAACGATATTGGTGTGCAGTCGGGTCCGCAGGATCGACATCTCTCGCTCCATCGCGCGGCGATCGACGAACTCGAGGAGGCGCAGGCCTTCATCGTCGGCAATCGCGAGCATCGCGCCGAGCGGCGTCTCGATCCGTTCCGCGAACAACCCCCCTTGTTTCTTCGCGGCCGTCGGCGAATCGCCGAAAATGCGGGCGAAGGCGTCGCGGAAGCCGCTGGCCGATTCGAATCCGCTGCCATTCATCGCCTCATCGACGCGCGCCCCCTTCCGGACCTCGCGCAGCGCCAATCCCATTCGCCGTGCGCGATGGTAAGCTTGGAACGTCATGCCGTAATGGCGCTTGAATTGCCGACGCGCCGTCGATGGATCGATGGAGAGCGCGGCTAGTTCCTTATCGGTCAGGCGTCCATCCGGGGCGCGCTCCACTTCGGCGCGTAATCGCTCGATCAATTCCGGCGGGCGTTTTTCGGGATCCATCGGATGACAGCGCAAGCAAGGCCGATAACCGCCATGCAACGCTTCGCTCGGCGTCGCAAAAAAATCGACATTCTCGCGGGCCGGCTTTTTCGCCGAGCAGGTGGGGCGACAGAAGATGCCGGTGGTGCGCACGCCGACGTAGAAAATGCCTTCGAAGGTCGAATCGCGATCGACCAAGGCGCGATACATCGTGTCGGCGGGCGGAAGCAGCTCAGGGACTTTCATGCCGTTGGAATCTCCGTTCGCAATTATCGGCGACGCCGGCTCAGTCGGAAAGCTCGATGTTTTCATGATGAACGATAAGCGCGCGACCGACGGATACGCATCGACGGAATTCGGGCGTTGAAATTCGGTTCCGAGCTACAACTTTAAATCGGCCGGTTCATTCACGCTGCGATATTGATGCGCGGCCTCTTTTGCTACCGGCCACAGCGTTATCTTCCCCGCTTCAACGAGTTTCCGTACGAGGGGCTGCAGCGAGAAATCCGAACCACCCAGAGCAGCCTCGAAATCCGTCGCGGCTTCCGCTGGGTAAATCGCCGCGAGCGGTTCGGCGCGGTCGGCAATCGTCGGGACAACCCCGCAAGCCTCGTTTGCGCGTTTCAATAAACTACCCAGCTCGGCAGCGGTCATAAACGGCATGTCGACAGCGAGCACGAGCAAATGGGTCGTTCGCACCATCTTCAAACCTTTCGTTAGGCCGCTGAGCGGACCGCGTGAAGGCTCGTCGTCGACCAGCAACTCGACATTGTCGGGCAGCCACTTCGGCTGGCGTCGCACGGAAACAAATATCTTCTCCGGGCCCAACGAACGCAGGACTTCAAGCTGGCGGTCCCATAACGGCCGGCCGGCCAGTTCAATCGTCGCCTTATCCCGGCCCATTCGTCGCGATTCGCCGCCGGCGAGCAGCAGCGCGGAGAACGTCATTCTCTTCTTCTCCTCATTTTCGTGCGATCATTTCGCATGCAGGGAGTGGGTGCCGGCAGCATCATCCGCCGAAAAGAAAATGGCGAACACGAATGCGTCACCGACGAGGTCGCGATCGAGGAGCCGCTGGAAATCCGAATCCGCGGTGAAGCGGTCGCGACCACGATGCGCACGCCCGGACACGACGAAGAACTTGCCGCTGGTTTTCTGCTTTCGGAAGGAATCGTCCGTGATCGGGCGGACCTGCGGACTCTCTCGCCCGCGGCGGAAAACGTCATCAGCGCAGAGCTTGCGGCCAACACGAAATTCGCACCGACTGCAGTGCAGCGCTTCGGCACGATCTCGAGCAGTTGCGGGCTCTGCGGCAAGAAGAGCGTTGAATTCATCCTCCAACATTTGTCGCCAATCGATTTTGCCAAAGACCAAACGCGGATTGCGGAAGCGACTTTGCTGGAACTGCCGACTAAGCTGCGCACCGCCCAGGGAAATTTCGAGCGGACCGGCGGAATTCACGCCGCCGGAATTTTCGACGTCGCCGGAAACGCTCTCTTCGTCCGCGAAGACATTGGTCGCCACAATGCCGTCGACAAAGTTATTGGGCGCGCCTTTCTCGACGGGCTCTTGCCGCTGCACAAACACGTTCTGATCGTGAGCGGACGTTCTTCGCTCGAGATTGTGCAGAAAGCGCTGGCGGCGCGAATCCCAATCATAGCCGCCGTCTCGGCGCCTTCGTCACTGGCCGTGAATTTCGCGCGCGAATGCGGCCAGACGCTGATCGGTTTTCTCCGGCCACCGACATTCAACGTCTACTCGCACATCGAACGCATCGGGTTTGCGTAGGAACCAAGGAGCGGCGCTTTCCAAACCGCCGTCTGTGTTTTGCCCGGCTGAAAGCCGCGATAAGTTTTAAGAGGGCGGTTTGGAAAGCGCCCCTCCTTGGTCATCTACCAACGATGGAACGCCGGATGGCCTTCCTTCACCGCCACAAAAGTTCCGCGACACGTCGCGCAAACTTTTCCACCGCCGCTCAGGGTCCCCTCCACCGTCGCTTTGCTTCCCTCCGACTCGACGATTTTCGCGGAGAGAAAAACCGGGCCGTTCGTCGGCGTGGGCCGTAAAAGCTTGATCGCGTAGTCGGCCGTCACCGTGCAGGGCGGCCGGTCTTCGCCGCTCGCCTTCATGAGGTGCCACGCCGCCGTCCAGTTACAGTGGCAGTCGAGAAGCGCGCCGATGATCCCGCCATTCAAAACTCCCGGGAACGCTTCGTATTTTTTCTCGGGCATCCACTCGGCCACGACTTCATCACCGCGCACGAAGCTGCGAATGTGGAGGCCGTCGGGATTCGCGGGCCCGCAACCGAAGCAGGCATTCTCCGGCGCGTAAAATTCCTGAAGTGACTGGGCTTCGCCGTTGGCCACCGTCACTTTGCTCCGTTGCCGGCGATTGAGCCAGGATACGGCCGCAACTCTGGTCCGGTGTAAAGCGAACGGGGCCGGATCAGCCGATTGTGATCGTGCTGCTCGATGACGTGTGCGCACCAGCCCGCAATTCGCGACGCCGCGAAGATGGGTGTATTCAGCGCCGGATCGAACCCAAACATGGTGAAGACCGGCGCCGCATAGAGATCGACGTTGGCGCAGAGACCCTTCTCCCGTTCCATCGTTTGCTCGAGTTTCTCACAAATCGGCACCCAGTTTTCCTTGCCGACCCGTTTCCCGAGATCGCGCGCAATTTCGCGCATGATCGGGACCCGCGAATCGCCACTCTTGTAAACGCGATGGCCGAAACCCATGACTTTCGCTTTCTTGGCAAGCGCGTCCTTCAACCACGCCTCGGCGCGATCCGGTGTAGCGATCTCGTTCAGCATGTAAATCGATTCTTCGTTTGCGCCGCCGTGGAGCGGCCCCTTTAACGTCCCGCACGCACTCGTCACTGCCGCATACATGTCGGCGAGCGTCGACGCGGTCACGCGCGCGGCGAAGGTGGAGGCGTTGTATTCGTGATCCGCGTAAAGGATGAAGATCGTGTCCATCATCCTGATCTGCCAATCCTGGGGCGCGGCGCCGGTGAGCTTGTAGAAAAAATTACCGGCGAGCGAGAGATCGGGTTTGTCCTGGATGATCTGTTCGCCCTGCTGAATGCGGTAGCCGTCCGTGATGAGCGTCGAAACTTTCGCGATCAACCGGATCGCTTTGCGGACATTCGCGTCGTGCGAATTATCGTTCAGCTCCGGATCGAACGGCGCCAGCATCGAGACGCCGGTCCGCAACATGTCCATCGGGTGCGTGTTCTTCGGCATGAGCCGCAACGCGTCGAGCACTTCCTTCGGCACAGTCCGCTCTTTTGCGATCTGCTCGCCGAACTCCGTGAGCTGTTGCTGGTTCGGCAGCTCGCCATTGAGGAGGAGATAAGCCACTTCCTCGAAGTTCGCTTTCTCCGCCATCTCGTGAATGTCGTAGCCGCGATACATCAGCCCGGCATTCGGATCGACCCAGCAAATTTCGGTTTCGCCCGCCACCACGCCGGCGAGGCCCGGGCTGTAGGATGGTTTGGTTTCTGTGCTCATAGCGTTCTCATTTCGTCGGATCGTAGCCTAACAAGTCGTAAAGTTCCTGCCGGGTCTGCATACGGTCGATCCATTCCGCCTGGGTCCCGCTCTTTTTTAAGTCGCGCAACATGTGGGCGGCGGCAAACATGGAAACGCGAAAGGCCGTCTGCGGATAGATGATCATCCGATATCCAAGCTCGCTGAGCTGGCCTAACGAGAGGAGCGGGCTCTTGCCGAATTCTGTCATGTTCGCGAGGAGCGGCGCCTTAACTTCCTTTGCGAAATCGCGGAACTCCTCCGCAGTCTGGAGAGCTTCAGGGAAAATCGCGTCGGCGCCGGCCGCGACGTAACTCTGGGCTCGTTCAACTGCTTTCCCGAAATTCTCCACCGCACGCGCGTCGGTCCGCGCAATGAGCAGAAAATCCTTGTCGCGTTTCGCCGCCGCGGCCGCCGCGATCTTCTCATTCATGTCTTCGATCGCGACCAGCGATTTCCCCGCGAGATGGCCGCAACGCTTCGGGAATTCCTGGTCTTCAATGTGGCAGCCGGCCAGACCGGCGCGCTCGAATTCCTCCACCGTGCGCCCCGCGTTTTCCGCGCCGCCGAAACCGGTGTCCGCATCCACGATGCACGGAATTTTCACCGCGCGCGCAACGTAACCCGCGAGCTGCGCGACTTCCGTCAGCGTCAGTAATCCAATGTCCGGCACCCCGGCTGTCGCGTTGCATAAACCGGCGCCGCTAACATAAATCGCATCGAACCCGCTTCGCTCGACAAGCCGCCCCATGGCGGCGTTGAACACGCCCGGCATCGCGATGCAGCCCTCGTGAATCAATCGGCGCAATCGTGAACCCGCGGTCATTCCGAGCGAAGTCGAGGAACCCCGGGAAGAGTCGAGCGACGTTCCACGAGGTCCCTCGACTGCGCTGCGCTTCGCTCGGGATGACACGTTTTTCTTCACGTCTTTATCTGGATCGATTCCATCAATGCGCTGACATTTGTCGCCTGGTCGAACTTCCAGCCAAGCTCGATCACACGATCCGCGGCTTCCTTGCCGATCTTTGACGCGGCGAGGTTCAAAAACTTTCCTTCGAGCTCGGAATCTTTCAGGCGGTTTTTCGCGTTGCCCAACGGGTAATCGACCCGCTTCGTGAGCGTGCGCCCATCCGCCAGATTCACATGAACGATGTTCGCGACGGCTTCCGCATAAATCGCGCTCAGTTCGTCGTTGCGCTGCACTTTCACGCCCTGAAGGAACGACACGATCCCCGTCTCCGTGAAACGCTCGGGCGAGAACTGTTTATCGGTCACCTCGCCATCGATCAGCGCGACCGCGGTTATATACGGCAAACTGTGGTCCGCGGTCTCGCGACTTTGCGGCCGCCACTTCTCCGGTTCGCTCCCGATGATGTCGACCGACGCATCGTGGCTCTCGATTACCATCGTCTTTACTTGCGATAGGTCCGCGATCTGGTTGCGGAGAAAGAGCGCGGCTTCGATCGCGCTTTGGCTGTGATATTCCGCCGGCCAATATTTGATGCTCGTCTTCAGAATCATCGAGGCGGGCCCCTCGCCCGGGATCGCTTCCTTCGTTTTGTCGAACACTTCGCGGACGTTGCCTAACGACACTCCGAGTTCTTTCTCGAAACCCATCGCTCCTTCGAAAATCGGGGCCGGTCCGGTCATGCCCGCACGAGCCAGCAACGCCGCGTAAACGCCGAGCCGTGCCGCATTCGCAAACGCCACACCTTTCCAGTGCGACAGTTCCCCCACCCGCGCCTGACGAAACGCGGCGCAGTGCACCCCAGCGATGTTGATCGCGTGCCGCGTCCGTTCCGGATCAAGCTTCATCAGCTTCGCGCAGGCGAGCGCCGTCGAGAACGCACCGTAGGTCGGATGGTCCCACCCACGCGCGCGAATGCTGGCCGCATCGCACAATCGGCATTGCACTTCGTAGGCAATCGCCGTCGCCAGGATCATCTCCTTGCCGGTCGCCCCGACGCTTTCGCCGACCGCAAGCACCGCGGAAAAATTGTCACTCGGATGCGCGGGCTCCTTTGAAAGATAAGTGTCGTTGTAATCGAAATACCGAATGCAACAGCCGTTCGCGAACGCGGCCCAATCCTGCGGCGCTTTGTGCGACGTCCCAAAAACCGTCGCCCCATTTTTCGCGGAGAAATCCGAAACGACGTTCCGCGCAATCGTGCACGGCTCTTCATTCCAGGCCCCGAGAGCGCAGCCTAACGAGTCTATCAATCGCCGCTTCACTTCGTGCACGACGTTCTTCGAAAGATCTTCGTAATTCAGGGAGCAGGCAAAAGCGGCGAGTTGGTGCGCGAGAGTCGGATTCGTCATAGAAAAGTGAAGCTGCAATGTGGCGACGAAATTAGGGCGGGCAAGGCGCGTCTTGACATCGCCCGGCGCAACGGGCGACAACGGATGGCGGATGCAATTTTTAAGACGTCGCTTCGCCGGGGCTCCTGAAGGGACCGCCACGCTCTTCTTCATTCAGATCTTCGCGACGCTCGGCTTCGCCGTCCTCTACTCGACCCTCGTTCTCTACGCCACGAAGCATCTGCAGCTCTCCGTGAAGGCGGCCACGACTTTGATGGGCGTGTTCGGCGCGTTCAATTACGGGCTCCATCTTTTCGGCGGTTACCTCGGCGGCCGTTTCCTTTCGAACCGCAACCTGTTTGTCGGAGGCATGGTCCTGCAGGTCATCGGCTGCGCCTGTATCGCGTCCGGAACGCTCCCGCTGTTCTTCGTCGGCCTCGCCCTTTTTCTCACCGGCAGCGGGCTCAACGTCACTTGCATCAACATGATGCTGACCCAGCGTTTCACGCCGGAGGATCCGCGTCGCGAGGGAGCCTTCCTCTGGAATTACGCCGGCATGAACGTCGGGTTTTTCGTCGGGTTCACCGTCGCCGGCTATTACCAGGGGACCGAAAGCTATTCGAGCCTCTTCATCTTCGCCACGCTCGGAAACTTCGTCGCCATCGTCCTGGCGGCATTCATGTGGAAGACGCTCGCCGACCGCAACACGCCGTTGCTCGAAGCCACGCCAAAGCAGTTCCGGCTGCGTCAGCTCGCCGGCCTCGCCATTCTCGTCGGCACCGTGCCCGTCGTTTGGATAATGCTCCAGCGGCCCGGCGGCACCGAGATAATCCTGAAAGCGATCTGCGGTGCGGTCGCGCTTACGCTGATCTACCTCACCATCCGCCACCCGGATCGCCGCGAACGGCGCAACATGACAGCGTATCTGATTCTGACCATCGGTTCGCTGATGTTTTGGTCGCTCTACCAAATGGCGCCGAGCGGCCTGATGCTCTTCGCGGTCAACAACGTCGACCTGATGCTTGGCCCCGTGCGGATTCAGCCGCAGTGGATTCAGAACATCAATACCGTCTGCATCGTGATCGGCGGGCCGCTTCTGGCCTCGCTTTTTACCCGGATGCGCGCGCGTGGGTGGAGAATCGACATCCCGAAGCAGTTCGCGGCCTCGTTGCTTTTAATGGCGGTCGCTTTTCTCATTCTGCCCCTCGGCATCAACCTGGCGGGCGACGGCAAGAGTGCGTTCGTCTGGCTCTTCCTCAGCTACGTACTGCAGAGCATCGGCGAGCTGCTAATCATGCCGATCGGATATGCGATGATCGGCAAGCTCGCGCCGAAACAATACCAGGGCATTATGATGGGCAGTTGGATGCTCGTGACCGGTCTCGCGTCGCTCTTCGCCGGCGATTTCTCCGGCATGATCCCTGAGCCAACCGGCACCACGGCTGTCGCAACGAATCCTCAATACGCGAAACTTTTCGCCGAGCTCGGCGCCGGCAGCCTCGTAGTCGGTGTCGCGCTCCTCGTGCTCATTCCTTTCCTGCGCAAGCTGATCACGGACAAGCCTGAAACAACTCCTGTCGAAGCGGCAACTCCGGCCGGTCCCGCTCCCGCCGCGGTCTAAAATTGCCGCCGCTTTGACGTGTGAAAACAGAGGTCCTCTTGCGCGATGTCGTCCCGACCGACCTGCCTTTCTTTTTTGAACACCAGCGAGATCCCGTGGCTGTGGCCATGGTTGTATTCCGTTCGCGCGAACGCGCTGAGTTCGACCAGCATTGGGCAAAGATCCTGGCGAATGAGACCGTTCTCACCAAGACTATCGTAGCCGATGGGCGGGTAGCGGGGCACATCGCGAGTTTTCTGCGCGACGGGGAGCGCGAGATCGGCTACTGGATCGACCGCGCACTTTGGGGACGAGGCATTGCCAGCGAAGCCCTCTCCGCGTTTCTTCGCCTGGAAAAAAGACGGCCCCTCAGCGCTGGTGTAGCTCCGCACAACATCGCGTCGATGCGAGTTCTGCAAAAATGCGGCTTCCGCTTATCAAAAACCTCGCTTGATCACGAACCTGAGGCGGCTGGCGAATCGCATATTGTTCTCACGCTTACATAGGGGCCGTAGCAAGGCGCTCCTCCAATTCATCCGTGCCCATCGCGCAATCCGTGGTTAGATTTCGCCCGACATGAGCAAAGTTTATCCTGACGCCAAAGCGGCCCTGGCCGGCCTGCTCCACGACAACATGACGATCGCCGCCGGCGGTTTCGGACTTTGCGGGATTCCGGAGAATCTCATCGCGGCTTTGCACGACAGCGGGGTGAAGGGATTGACGATTGTCGGCAATAACGCCGGCGTGGACGGATTCGGCATGGGAGTTCTGCTCCCGGCGCGTCAGGTCAAGAAAGTGATGGCGTCGTATGTCGGCGAGAATAAGGAGTTCGAGCGGCAGGTGCTCGCCGGCGAGCTGGAGCTGGAGCTGATCCCGCAGGGAACGCTCGCCGAAAGGTTGCGCGCGGGCGGCGCGGGAATTCCCGGTTTCTACACGCGGACGGGCTACGGCACCAAACTGACCGAGAGCAAGGAAACGAAAACTTTCGACGACAAGGAATATGTCCTCGAGCCGGGAATTCGCACTGAGGTTTCGCTCGTCAAAGCGTGGAAGGGCGATAAGTCCGGCAACCTGGTTTATCGAATGACGTCACGGAATTTCAATCCGATGATCGCAAGCTGCGGGAAGGTCTGCGTCGCGGAAGTCGAGGAACTGGTGGAACTCGGTGAGCTCGATCCGGATCAGATTCATACGCCTGGGATTTTCGTCGATCGCATCGTTCAGGGAGAGAAGTACGAGAAACGGATCGAGTTCCGAACCGTGCAGGGCGCCGCCGTGGCGAAGGCGGGGTCAACCGTTCGCGACTTGCTCGCAAAACGCGCCGCGCAGGAACTGCGCGAAGGTTACTACGTTAATCTCGGCATCGGCATCCCGACGCTCGTCGCGAACTACATTCCCGAAGGCATGCATGTCACTTTGCAATCCGAGAACGGCTTGTTAGGCATCGGGCCATTCCCGCAGCCCGGAAAAGAGGACGCCGACCTGATCAACGCGGGCAAACAAACCATCACCACGATGCCCGGCTCCGCGTTCTTCTCGAGCGCGGATTCGTTCGCGATGATCCGCGGCGGCCACATCGATCTCGCCATTCTCGGCGCATTCGAAGTTACCGACTCCGGCGACATCGCGAACTGGATGATCCCGGGCAAAATGATCAAGGGCCCCGGCGGGGCGATGGATCTGGTGGCCGGCGTGAAACGAGTGGTCGCCGTGATGGAGCACACTTCCAAGGACGGCAGCCCAAAAATCCTGAAAAAGTGCACACTCCCAATCACGGGCATCGGAGTCGTGAATCTCATTATCACCGATCTGTGTGTGTTCGAGGTGAAAAAAGGCGGCGGGCTCGTGTTAATCGAGCTCCAGCCGGGTGCGACCGTGGAAGACGTTCGCGCGAAAACCGGCACGCCCTTCGAAGTTGCGCTCAAGAGCTAGCGCAACTTTTACGACTCGAAATAAAAGTGGCGATGGTCCGTGCAGCCGCGATTAAATTGCCGGCAGCATTGCGGACAAACGGAATCGCAATCGAGATAGTCACGGACGGTTAGTTGATGTCCGCACGCGCCGCACAAAATCGCCGGCGTATCGAATTCCTCCTTCGGCCAAACGACCGCTGCGTGTCTGGCAACTTCCGCGTGACATTCGTGGCAAGGAAACCAATCGCCGCAGCATTTGAACTTGATCGCGATGATATCGCGTTCGCCGTGGTAATGAGAGCAGCGCGTTTCCTCGTCGACGTTCACGCCGATGACCTTCACGCCGTGAATAATTCTCACGTCACGCGCTCGCGCGGGCAGAGCAGCACGAGCACGGATGCAATGATCAAACAGACTGCCATAAAAACGAATCCTCCGTCGAACGAACCGGTTCGTTGACTGATCTTGCCGACAATCGTTGGCCCGAAGAACCCGCCGATGCTGGCGGTACAATTGATGAACCCTACGGCCGCCGCCGCCGCGGAACTGCTGAGAAAGGCAGAGGGCAACGCCCAGAACGAAGGCAGATAGGCGACCGTGCCGAACCCGAGCAGCGTGAAGAGCGTTACGAGGACGGCGTTAGTGTGCGGAAGAAAAAACCAGGCGATGAGGGCAAACGCCGCGAGCAATTGCGGTATCGCGAAATGCCAGCGGCGTTCTCGGAAACGATCGGAGCTCCAGCCTAACAACAGCATTCCAACCAGACCAGAACCGAAAATCAGCAAGGCAAACCAGCTCACGTGCAAAACGCTCCAGCCGGTGAAACGTTTGAGCATGGTCGGCTCCCAAAACCAAAAGGCGTATCCGCCGGTGTAGGTGAAAAAAAGTCCAGCAGTAAGGATCAGCACCGAGGGATGACGCAGCGCCTGCCAGATCGTCATTTTGTCGACGTGAGCTTTCGCCGCGCGTTCTTCGGCTAGTCGAGCGGCAATCCATTCGCGTTCGTCGGGCGGTAGCCATTGTGCTTCAGCTGGCCGATCCGGAAGAAAAAAGAGCGTCGTAATTCCGAGCACGATGGCCGGAATTCCTTCCAGGAGAAAGAGCCACCGCCACCCCACAACGCCGAGCCAGTGCACTCCGAGGATCACGCCCGCGACCGGACCGCCCGCAATAAAGCCGATCGGAATCGCCGACATGAAGCGCGCAAGCGCCCGGCCCCGGTCCTGATAAATAAACCAGTGCGAGAGATAAACGATTACACCGGGAAAAAATCCGGCCTCGGCCGCGCCCAGCAGAAAACGGGCGCCATACAGTTCCGTCGGGGTGCGCACCAAACCAGTCAGCGCAGTCAGCGCGCCCCACGTGATCAAGGTGATCGCGAGCAGGAGCCGCGCGCTCCAGCGTTCGACCAAAAGCGCGCCGGGGATTTGCAACGCGAAATAACCGATGAAGAAAATTCCGCTCGCCGTGCCGAAGACCGAGTCGCTCAAACCCAGGTCGCCTTTCATGCCGAGAGTGGCGTAAGCGAGGTTGGTGCGGTCGAGATAGTTCGCGACGTAGAGGAGAAAAAGAAACGGCAACAATCGCCACGCGATCCGGCTCCGAGCGCGCGTTGCTACGTCTGATTCCGCGGAAACCATGGTCGCGCGCGAACCATAACGCCGTGGGAAGGGCTCACAAATCCGAATTGATGGCGCGCGTCGTCGATTGGCATGATGTTTGTCTGATGAAAATCCCGATTCGGTTCCCGCGTTCCCTAGCCGCTGTAGTCCTTTTTCTTGCTGGATTCAGTCTCGCAACGCAGGCGGCCGATTTTTCCAGCTGGGCCGGCCAATATCGGGACGACAAGTTTTTGGGCAACCGCGCCGTCTTTCAATTGAGCATCGAACAATCCGGCAACGCGATGCAGGTCAGTTTCGATGCCGCCTGGGACGACGCCCACGGCGCTGCGCCCGAAGCGCAAGGACCCGCAACGGTTTCCGGCAACAAACTCACCTTCAAATTCGAGGACAGCTTCGGAAATTCCGGCACCGGCACGATGACGCGCACCGGGAATGATATTCTTGTGACGATCAATCCGACTCACGTCGCCGATGCGCGCTGCCTGGCTTTTTACGGCAAGAATATGCGGCTAAGACGGGTGAAGTGACGGAGGTTAGGCTTCCAGCCTGACTCGGCCGGCAGGCATCTTGCCTGTCCGCTTTTCTCCGGACATCAACAGGCTGGAAGCTCTGTTGGCCGAGTCAGGCAAGCTGCCTGACCTCCGACTACACCATCGGACGGAACCGCCCGACTACTTCCTGCAGGCGTTCGCTGATTTGGCCTAACGAACAGACCTCAACGGCTTCCAGCAACGCGGGGAAACAGTTTTCGTCGGTCTCCACCACCGCGGCGAGTTTCTCGAGCGCTTTCTCGGCTTTCGCCGCATTCTTCTGCTTGAATTTTTTAAGCCGATTGACCTGCAACTGCTGCTTGGCGCGCGGGGTCCGAGCCAGCTCGAACTCAGGCATTTCCTCAGTGTCGTTGCGGTATTTGTTCAACGCGATGATCGGACGGACACCGTTGTAAATCTGCTGCTCGTAACGATGCGCCGCGGTCTGGATCTGACTGCGCTGATAACGATTTTCCACGGCGCCCATGACGCCCCCGAGGCGTTCGATCTCTCGGAACTCCTCGAGAATCGCCGCTTCCACCGCGCGCTCGACCGCTTTCATGCCGGGCGATCCGCTCAACATATTCATGGTGTGCTTAAAGATGCCGGACTCATCGAGCAGGATCGCCTGACCGTGGGCCGCGAGCCGAATCCATTCTTCGCTCGGCGTCGTGAACGGTTCATCGGCACTGTTCGAGTGACATGAGTTTGTGCCGTTCATGTACGAGAGCATCAACTCGGCGGCGGTGCGGGTCAGGTTGTTCTTAAATTCCGCGGCAACGAGTGAGCGACCGCTGGTTTGAGTGTGCACCTTGAACATTTGCGCCTTGTGACCGGCGCCGAACGCGTCTCGCATGCCGATCGCCCAAATGCGACGCGACACGCGGGTGAGCGCGATGTATTCCACGTCGAGCCCGCAATCGAGGAAGAACGAAAGGCGCGGACCGAATTCATCGACCGGAATGCCGCGCGCCGCCATCATCTCGGCGTAAGCGAAGCCGTTCGACAAAGTGTAAGCCGCCTGTTGCACCGGCGTCGACCCCGCTTCGCCGATGTGATAGCCGCTGATCGAAACCGGATACCACCGCGGCATCTCGCGGGTCGTGAATTCCATCATGTCGGTCAGAAACCGAAGCGACGCTTCGACCGGGAAGATCGTTTCGTTCTGGGCCTGAACTTCCTTGAAAATATCCGCCTGGATCGTGCCGCGAAGTTTCGGGACAACGCCGGGACCAAAACGCCGCTTCGCCGCGGCGATATACATCGCCATGATGATCGGTGCCGGGCCGCTGATCGTCATCGACGCGGAGAAATCCGGCGAGCCAAGGTCGAATCCGTCGTAAAGCCGGACCATGTCCTCGACCGTGTCTATCGCCGTGCCGCCTTCCCCAATCTTGCCCAGAATACCCGGCGCGTCGGAATCGATTCCGTAAAGCGTCGGGCCGTCGAACGCGGTGCTGAGACGCTTTGAGCGCTGATGACGCCCGAGAAAATGAAAGCGCTCGTTGGTGTCTTCCGCCAGCATGAGGCCCGAGAACAAGCGCGTCGGTTCTTCCGCCTGCTGCGGCTTCGCGGTTGCACCGTTGCGCGCGCCGTTCTTGCTGCCGTTGAGTTTCGATTTCGCCCCGTGTCCATTCTTCTCGTAGGTGCCGGTCTCGATCGCCGGGTTGTGGAGCGGCTCGAGATACATTTCGCGATATGCGCCATTGAGGAATGGAAACTCGCCCGGCAAACCGTCCCCTAATAAATAGCGGGTGATGTCGCCCGCTTCGTCGATCTCCGGCAACGCTAGCCGAGGCAACTTCAAACCTGTCGGCGCAGTTCCGACGGGAATCTTCGCTTTGATGTCGTTCCACCGCTTCACCATCTCGGCGCCAAACTTCTCGTCGCTCCGCGCCCGTTTTACTTCGTCTTCGACGAACGCGTTATACTTCTCTACCGCCTCGATTACCCGTCCTAGCTTGCTCATTTTCGCTTTCCTTTCTTCGACGCCGAAGACGCCGGCTGCGTTAGCAGGTCGCACAAATTATCCACGCCCGGATCGCGGTGCCGTTTCGCCGTCGTCGCGACGAGCTTTTGCTCGCGACCGTTTCCTTCCAGCCGTCGCTCGATCTCACTCATCGCCGTCCGGGCCCGTTCCTGGTCGCTCTTGTTCACAACAACGATGTCCGCCAGGTCGAGCATCACGATCTTCTGCAGTTGTAGACGCGCCCCGTAATCGGGATTCATCACCAGCACCGTCTGATCGACTAATTTGTTTTGGAACGGCATCGCTTCCTGGCCCGTTCCGACCGTCTCGATGATGACGTAATCGAATCCCTCTTCCGCGAGCAGTCGCAAACAATCTTCTGTCGCGGGTGACAAGCCGCCCGCCTGTCCACGTGTCGCCATGCTCCGCATGAAAACGCGATCGTCCTGCGAGTTGATCATCGTTGCTCGATCGCCGAGCAACGCGCCTTCACCGACGACACTCGGATCGTGGGACAGAATCGCGATGCGCGATTTCGAATCGCGGTGCAACAAGCGCAACACGATCTCGTCGATCAGCGTCGTCTTCCCCGCCCCGCCCGGCCCGGTGAACCCGATGACCCTGGTATTTTCGAATTTCGAATTTCGATTTTCGATTTTCTTTTTCGCGCGCTTGCCGTTTGCGTAACTGTCCTCGATCTCGGTCAGCTTCCGCGCGAGCTTCATTTCGGCGTCGCTCGTCGAACGGCGCTTCGATCGTTTCCCATAACGCTCACGGACAAACTCCACCATGTCGGTCAGGCCGGTCCCGGCGAAGAAGATCTTGTCGACGCCGCGCTGCCGCATGATGCGTTGATCGTCGTGCGTGATGGTTCCGCCTCCGCCCCCGAAAACTTTGATGTCGTCAGCGCCGCGTTTCTTCAGCTCCTTCACCACTTCGGCGAAGAACTCGATGTGACCGCCGTTGTAACTCGAGATGCCGACGGCGGCGACATCCTCCTGGATTGCGGCGCGCACGATGTCGCTGACGTAACGATGAAATCCTAGATAGACGACTTCGATTCCGTGCCGGATGAACTCGAGATTGATCGTATTGATCGCGCTATCGTGCCCGTCGCAAATCGGGACGGCGGTGAGGACGCGAATGGGCGCGGACATAAGGCGCAAAACTTAACGGCAATCCCTTGTCAGGCAAAGCGTTTCCAGACTAGCGTCGCTGAATGCGCGGCGTCCGAACAATTGCGATCACGGGATTAATTGTCGGCGCGATGGACATTACGGCGGCGACGATCCAGGCAATATCGCGCGGAGCCACCGCGACGCGGCTCCTCCAGTTCGTGGCAAGCGGTCTGATCGGACAGAGAGCTTTTACAGGCGGCGCGGCGACCGCGGCACTCGGGCTCGGGTTACACTTCGTGATCGCGTTTACGCTCGTGACTGTTTTCTACGCCGCTAGCCGCAGCATCGTTCTGCTTCGCCGTTACGCGGTGGCTTCGGGAATAGTTTATGGACTGATTGTCTTCGGCGTCATGAACCTGATCGTGCTGCCACTCTCTGCTGCCAAGCCGCGCCATTCACTGACCGGCGATCTTATCCAGATCGGCATCCACATGTTCATCATCGGTCTGCCGACTTCGCTGCTTGTTCGCCGACTTTCTGGCGCGGCCCGCGCGTGAGTGTTATCTCATGGCCATGAGCGATCCCTTGGATTTTAGCGGGAAGGTAGTGCTCGTCACCGGCAGTTCGCGCGGGATTGGCGCGGAAATGATAAAGGCTTTCGGGACGCGCGGCGCGCAGTGCGTGGTGAACTATGTTGCGGATCCGGATGGGAAGAACAAGGCGGATGCGACCAACGTCGCGGCCGGTTTGAAAGAGCCGCTCGTAATCGAGTGCGACGTGACGAACCTAGCGCAAGTGGAAGCGATGATGGAGCAAATTCGGGAGCGGCACGGCGGACTGGACGTCCTGGTCAACAACTCCGGAATCATCCGCGACCGGTCGATGAAGAAGATGTCGTTGGAAGAATTCGAGTCCGTCCTTCGCGTAAACGTCACCGGGACCTTCAACGTCACCAAAGCCGCGGCCGCGGTCTTGCGACCCAACGGACGCGTCATCAACCTCTCGTCGGTCAGCGCGCAGATGGGATTGTTTGGGCAGGCGAATTATTCGTCGAGCAAAGCCGCCATCATCGCGCTCACCAAAGTCTCGGCGCGCGAGTTAGCGCGGCAGAATATTACCGCGAACGCAATCGCGCCGGGCTTTATTGACGTCGGAATGAGCAAAGGCATGCCGGATGAAGTGACCGAGAACTTCAAGAAACAGATCCCGCTCGGCCGGCTCGGCGACGTGCAGGAGATCGTCAACGCCGCGCTCTTCCTCGCTTCGCCGATGGCGAGTTATGTCACCGGACATGTGTTGAACGTGAACGGTGGATATTACATGGGCTGACCTGTAATTCGCCGAAATGTCGCCTGCGATTTCTTTCCCTGAAGCGGTGGCAACGAAGCAAAGAGCCGATCATTTTTTTCTTCGGCTTTTTTGTTGGGCGATCGCATTTTTTGTCGCCGCAGTTACCGACGCAGCTGGACCCCGGCAGGCGATCTCAGAAGATCGCGAGCTTAAGAAGATCGATCTCGCCGCCTGGGATTGCCGGGACCATCCGGAAGGAAGTCCCAAAACGCCGGAGGATGCCGAACGGAATCGGCGGAAGAATCGCGCCCCTGCCAATCTGGCGCCAGTAAAGCCCCCGGCGCTGGATACAGTTTCCTTTTTGCAACACGTAGCTGCGTTCGAGGCGCAGGCGAAACGGAAACGCCGAAAAGATCTGACGAGCGCGCAGCGGCGCCGGCTCGAGCCGCTCGAGAAGCAAATTGTCTCTCTCACCGGCTACCTCGTGATTGCCTATCCGGGGCCTCCGGAAAGCACGAACTGCGGAAGCAAAGATTTCCACGACTGGCACCTTGAGTTGTTCGAGAAACCACTTGATCACGCGCCGCGCATCGGCGACCCGACACCGATCATTTGTGAAATTACGCCCCGAACCCAGAACGCGATCTTCCACGACAAGATTCGCATTCAATCGCTCGCCGCCTTTGTCCGGGCTCCCGATTGGACGGTAGAACCGACGCACCATGCCGCCCGAAAAATTCGTGTAACCGGATTTCTTTTATGGGACGACGAACACAATGGCGTGGCCGACATCGGCACAACCATCCACACCATCGGCGCGAACAAATATCATCACCCGTGGCGTTCCACCCCGTGGGAAATTCATCCCGTGCTTAAGATCGAAGCGATCGACGCCGAACAGCATCCGCGCAGATAAGCGGGACGCGCTAATCCACCGGATGAACGATGTAGGTCCCGGCCTGCTTGTCGTCCTCGAGTCTCACCAATCCGCGCTTTTGCGCTTCCAGCAGGAGTTCGTTGAACGCACGGAAACCGTGAGCGCGCTCATTGAACCCGGGATTCTGCCGTTTGATGGCCTGTTTTACGAGTGACCCCCGAATCGTGTAGTCCTCGCCACGCTCATTTCGCAAAGCGTCGACCGTCCGGGCGATAAGATCGAGCGCACGGTCCACGGACAGGCTGTTCTCCTTTTCTCCCGAAACTCTCGAGGCGGGCGCGGCCGGCCGGGCAGTGCGACCTTTCTTGGGTTGCTCGACCCGAACGAGATCGTCGTAATAAATGAACTCGTCACAGTTGCTGATGAACAGGTCGGACGTGGATTTCTTCACGCCGACGCCGATCACCGTCTTCGCGTTCTCGCGCAGCTTGCTCACGAGCGGCGAGAAATCGGAGTCGCCGCTAATAATCACAAACGTATCGACGTGGCTCTTGGTGTAACAAAGGTCGAGCGCATCCACGACCATCCGAATGTCCGCCGAGTTTTTCCCCGATTGGCGAATATGGGGGATCTCGATCAACTCGAAGGCCGCTTCGTGCAGGCCGCGCTTAAAGGTCTTGTAGCGGTCGAAATCGCAGTACGCCTTCTTCACCACGATATGGCCCTTGAGCAGTAAACGCTCGATCACCTTGCGAATATCGAAAGCCGGAAACCGGGCTTCGACCGCTCCGATGGCGATATTCTCCAGGTCGAGAAAAACAGCCATTGTGGTCACGGCATCGGTCGCGCTCATCTGCGGCATTCTACCGAGGCCGGGCGTCGCGGCAATCGCCTAAGCGACTTAATCCGTTGGCCCCGAGGGGGCTTGCCGGTACAGGAGCTGCTTTTTCTTCACGGCATGCAACCAACCCACAAGTCCCGAAGCTCGATCGTCCGGCCGACGTTCAAGCGAGCCAAGCAAGCCACGACCTGGTCTTCCACCCGCCACGCGATGTCGACGTATATCGCGGATGAAATCCGCGCCTACGCCACTATCCGCGACCTCGCCCTCGCCGAGGCGGAGAAACTGACCAACTCATTGAATTTGGAGCGAGCCCGGATCGCGAACGAATTCGTCGAGAACACGCTGAAGCCCGCGCGCACGCCGTACGAGAGCCAGCATTTGCCAGAAGGTGACGCGACCCGCGAACGTCAGCGTTGCGAAGCGGTCAAAGTTCGTTTGTCGCTCCTCCACGCGCACCTGGAAGCGCTCGGCCGCGAGCACGCCCACGCCGCGTAAGTTTGTAGCGACGGCGCTCTGTCGCCGTAAACACGCCCGTCAACAAATCCCGCCTGGTACGCCGACAGAGCGGCGTCGCTACAACAGCGAATCTGTTTCTCAGTCCCGGCCCCAAATCATGGCGACGCTTGTCGTCAGGCTGCCGCCCATGTTGAAGGTCAGGAATTTTTTCGCGCCGGAAATCTGCCGAGCACCGGCCTGCTCAGTCAGGTGCTCGTAGGCCTCAACCACCTGGCGCACTCCAGTCGCGCCGACCGGATGACCGTCGCCGATCAATCCCCCACCAGCATTGACTGGAATTTCCCAGCCGATCTTGCCGCTGACGTTTTCGTTGCGGACCTGCGGTAACGCGGTCGCGCCGCTCATGGCCAGCTCCGCGCCCTTGCCGCGTTCGGCCAGCCCCAGAATCTCGTAAGCGCAAATCTCTGTGATCGAGAAGCAATCGTGCACTTCCACGCCGTGCATGTCGCGCGGCGTGAGTTTCGCCATCCCGAAGGCTTTCTCCGCCGCCTTGCTCGCGGTGGAGAACGTTGGCGCGTCTTTCTTTTCCAAAGCCAGATAATCGGTCGAACTTCCGAATCCAAGCATGCGCGGCACCTTGGATTTGCCGATGCCGTGCCGGTCGAGCCACTTCCCGGAAACCAAAACCAGCGCAGCGCTTCCGTCGGTGATCTGGGAACAATCCGAAACTTTCAGCGGTGGAGCGACGCTCGGGTTCTTGTCCGAAACCTGCGAAGCACAATCGTAGGTGAGGTCGGCGTCGCGCATTTGGGCGAGCGGATTCAGCCGGGCGTGTGCGTAATTTTTATAAGCAACCCACGAAAGCTCCTTCTCCGACGCGCCGTATTTCTCGATGTAGATCTGCGCGATGCGCCCGAACAACTTCGGGAACATGAAGTCGCCGTACTCCGGTTTCTCGATGTGATAATCGGCCGCCGCCCCAAGGACATCCGAGCCGTCGAGCGACGACATCGTCTTCTGCTGTTCGGCGCCGACGACGAGGACCGCGTCATGAAATCCACCCATAATCCATTGCGATCCCAGGAGGACCGAGAGCGCGCCGGAAGCGCAGGCCGCTTCGGTGTGCATCGTCGGAATCCCGTGCAACGCCGGATCGATTTCCGGAACAAACGCGCCGAGATGGAGCTGCTTGGTAAACTGCCCGGCGTTGAAATTTCCCACCGCAGCCGCCTCAATCTCCGAAGGTTCGATCTTCGCGTCGGCAATCGCTTTACGGCCCGCTTCCGTGATCAGGTCGCGGATCGTTTTGCCTTCCTTCTTAAGATTGCGCTTAAAGTCAGTTCGGCCTGCGCCGAGAATGTAAACAGGTTCCATGGTCGATGGTAATTAAGTGTTGCTAATCGAGGCTTCTGCCTCTGCTCCGAAACATCGCGCGAAAAATCCCAAGCTCCAAATCCCAAATCCCAAGAAAGCTCCAATTTCCAAGCTCCAAAAGGCGCTGGTGCTCTCGTGTTTGAAGCTTGGAATTTGGTGCTTCTTTGGAGCTTGGAGCTTGGAGCTTGGGATTTCGCGCGCTGACGCGCGCTACCTTCGCCACAAAATGCTTTTGTAGGATGGGATTCGGGCGTAAAAATGGGGAACAGACCGATAGACATTAATTCTTTCCCCGCTATGGAGCCCGAACGATGACACACCCACAACCCTACGTCCCCACCGCACGCGAGCAGAAGTTTCTCGAGAGCGTCGAAGAAGGCCGCTATGAGCGGCAAATTATCAGTGGGCTCGGCCCTTTCTTCCACGAGAAGGCGCCGGAGGACATGCTCAACTTCTACTCCAAGGACGAGGTGACACGCCTCCAAGCGCTCAAGGGCACCGAGCGTGACGTTGAAAGCCGCATGCCCGTGAAGATCACGCGCCATTACTACGAGCTGGCCAGGACCAGCGCCGCGATTCAGCGCATCGTCAAGGCCGACCCGGCCGAGACGCTGGATCTTGCGGGCTCGGAGGATCCCGGCAACCAGATGGACTACAGCCCCGTCGAGGGCCTGCTGCACAAGTACGAGATGGGACTCATGTATGTCGTGGCGACCTGCTCGGCCCATTGCCGTTTTTGCTATCGCGAAGAATTGATCGCCCGCAAGGAGATCAGGCGGAAGGACGGCACCATCGCGAAGAAGGGTCTCGCGATGATCCCCGAGATCATCCCCTACATCAAGCAGCACAACGCGGCCGTGGCGAAGAACGGCGGCGTGCACCCCGAAAGCGGACGCGAGAAGCTGCG
>JBJMXD010000001.1:0-419095 GCA_045809795.1 Chthoniobacterales bacterium | reverse complement strand
TCCACGCGGCGTCGCTCCTTCAGGGTTTCCCCCATTGAGAAAAATTCTCGACTGCTGCCACCCGTAGGTGTCTGGACCGTGTCTCAGTTCCAGTGTGACTGGTCGTCCTCTCAGACCAGCTACCCGTCATAGCCTTGGTGGGCCGTTACCTCACCAACTAGCTGATAGGCCGCGGGCTCCTCTAAAAGCGCCAGGTTGCCCCGGCTTTGGTTTCGCTAAGATGTCTTAGCTCACCACATGCGGTATTAATTCGGCTTTCGCCGAGCTATCCCCCACTTTAAGGCAGATTGCCCACGTGTTACGCACCCGTTCGCCACTAAAACTTCCTCTGTATTGCTACAGAGAAAGTTCTCGTTCGACTTGCATGTCTTATCCACGCCGCCAGCGTTCGTTCTGAGCCAGAATCAAACTCTCCGTAAAAATTTGGAGCCGGTGGTCATTGCTGACTCCGGACAAAGTTTGCTGCCAGTCCCGCAATGCGGGACCAGCGTCTGACCATTCTAATCCGCCTCCCGCCGTAGCGGGAAACAGGTTCGTTCGATCAAATGAATTTTTTGATCAAAGAAACTTAACGAATAACGCACAATTCAATCTTCGCTGACTTATTTCACCCTTTTGGATCCGCCAAATTCCGTCGTGATACGAATCCAAAATTACACTGTCAAGGATCACCGTTCTCCTCACCTCCGGTACAAGACAAAATCCGATCCGATCAGCTGACTGATTGAAACCGGCTCGCCCATGAGCCCGAAGAGAAGAACATCCCGTCGTTTGACGAGATCCGCATTTCAGCGGGACAGCAACATATTGCGTCCACTCACTCCGTCAAACAAGATTTTGCACATTTTCGCAAAATTTTTCGACCGCCTGTCCGCCGTAGCCTGGGCGAAGGCGGATCAAACGCAAATATGCACATTTTTCCAAATTTTTTTCGCTTGAATCGGCCGCCGTCTCCGCCCGCGATCTTCTGCATTCCGCTGCGCCGCTTCCCATCACGTCACACGTCACCTGTCACTCGTCACATCTTCATATAGCGAAACCCCCGGCTTCGCGTTCGGCGTGGTGACCAAATAATCATATCCCAGCAACACGAACCGCGAGAAGGGTTTCAGAGCATCGATCCCCTTCGTATCCAGCGCCTGCCGGACCGGCTCTATCGGCACGAGCGTCCATCCCTGTTTCGACAGTCCCGCCGTGTCCAAGCCGATCTCGGCGAACAATTCCTTCACCTCTTTGCTCTCGTACGGTTGAACTGTCGCAGGATTTCCCTGTTTTGGCATGAACGCGGTGTTCTGTCCGCCGGCCGGGAGAAACGCGATTCGCAACGCGGTCTGCCCATTCGCTTTCGCCATCGAAGTCGCGAGCGTGCCGACATCGATCGTGTTCACCGTCGTCGTCCCAAGCGCGACGTGCTCGAGTCCCATTTTGAACACGATCTTCGGCTGCGGGTCCGCGGCGGATTTGTAAGCGGCGAGAAAATTCTTCGCCAGGAGCCGCGCGCGTCGCGCGTTGTTCTCGTAATTTCGCCCGCTCATCCAAAGCTGATAAATCGCGGCGCTCTCCTTAAGCTCCGCGATAATATTTTGCGCCTCGTTCTGACCTTTAAACTGCGCGGCCAGACTATCGAAGTCCGCATCCTTGAAACGGGTCATCAGGAAGTTCTTCTGATCCGCTTTTTCCATCGCCGCTTTCTCTTCGGCCAGCAGCTTTTCGGCAGCGGCCCGCGCCTTCTCGTCCGGTGCGATCTCTATTAATCGTTTCAAATGAAACGTCGGCGATCCGATGAATTCCTGGTCGATTCCCCACAGGAACGGCGTTCCCTTCGAATCAGCGCCCAGGAAATCTGCGGCGAGTTCCGCGTCATCTTTGAGGCAGAGGAACGGAATCCCCAGCGGCACCTCATGCACGACTTTGTGCAATCCCGGAACGCCCTCGCGCGACAACGTTTCGCGGATCATCCGCGTCGAGAGCGGGCCCACTTCGACCACATGATATTTGAATCCTAACGGCCGCGCCTCTCGGGTGATCGCCCGCAGCACGACCGGCGAATCCGCAAATCCATGCTCTTCTCCCCACAAAATGAACTGCGCCTTCGCCAATTCGTTTCGAATCACATCCGCCCCGGGGCCGGCGAGTTTCCCATCCTTCAGTTCGAGCGTGAAAGTTTGAGGCGCCGTGGCGGCCTTCGCACCCGAGAGCAGCGTAGAGCAGCTAAGGATGATCAAACAAACCCGAGCGAAATGAGAACAACGGCCAGCGATAACGTTCATGCTCGTGAGATGCGCCGTCCGCTCATTTCGGATTCACAATCCGATGGCTGCCAGCTTTGGATGCGGGAGGTACGATCCTCTATCCTCGATTTTCCATCCTCGCTTGCTTTCCCTCCCGGCACGCGAAAAGCTGCGTCGGTATCTATGATGAACAAACTTTTCCTTTCTCTCGCGGCCCTCCTAATCGCAGGTCTCGTTCAGGCGCAGCCCACCACCAGCAGTCCCGATCCCAAGACCGGTGTCGAGATGACCGGTACGATTAAGGAATATACGCCTGGTGCCACGCTCGTTCTGGAAACGGTCGCTCCCAGCGAACCTGTTCACTTCACGCTGAGCAAAACGATCACTTACGCCGACGCCGACGGGAAGCCGATCGAGGCCGCCGGTTTGACCACGAACCAAAAAGTTCGGGTCCACTACATGAAAGTGGGCGGCGACAACGTCGCCGACAAAATCAGCCTGATCGGCAACTAGTCGAAGAAGTGACGTGTGACATGTGACGAGTGACGTGTGGTCACTCCTTCGTCATTCGTGGTCCGGGGTCATGATCCGAGATCGGGAATAATTTGCGAGGATCGTGCAGGGTCTGTAGGCGCATCCTCTTCTAATTCGATATTGGGCCGTTGGGCCTTCGGCGTTTTTTCTTCTTTAAGTTCCGCCCTCCGCCCTCCGCCTTCCTCCTTAGTAAACCCCCGGCATCAAACGCTTGGTGCGCGCCATATATTCCGCATAGCGTTCCCCCAGCGCACCGCGCAGCGCTTCCTCTTCCACATTCATCCGTCGAACGAACGCCACGAAGATCGGTACCAACACGACCGCGATCGCCGCCCAATTCCGCAACGTCAGCGCCCAACCGAGAAACGCCAATAACACTCCAGTGTACGACGGATGCCGCACCCACCGGAAGGGCCCGCGTTCCACCAACTCGTGATCCCTCTCGATTGTCACGTCGACGGTGAAAAACCGCCCCAACGTTACAATCGCCCACCACCGCAGAATCAGTCCCGCCGCGAATAGCGCCACTGCCGCGACGTTGACCGCTTGCCCGCGCGGTAGCTCAAACATCCACAGCCCGTGGTCCCGAAGGAAAGCCGAACGGGCCACGAAAGCTCCCGCCGCGATGCTGAGCCCAATCACCACCCAAATCATTCCCAGCGTGCTCTTATCCTGTTTCGTCCCCGTCTTGCTCCGCGATCGCCGCGTCAACGTGAGCAGCACTTCGGACGCGAAATAGACGAGCCCGAGCATCGGCGAGAGTGTCATGTTCGGTTGTCTTTTCGCTCGCGAACACGCTGTTCGCAATCCCCCTGTAGCGGCGGTCTACCTGTCGCGCCGTAGTCCCGCGGCCGCGGCGCGAAGGCGGATGACCGCCATCACTCCGTCGCTATCCTCCATCCTCGCCCCGTCCCACTCAGCACCCGTCTTTCCGCAGGATCGATCCGGTCGGTTGATCCGAATCAAAGAGAAGGTCGCCAAAGCTCCATGTCTTCCGAACCTAACCGTCTTCTTCGAGCGTGCCGCGTGCTGTGGGGCAGGCTCGGGAGCGCGCGCATTTTTGTCGCGGGAGCCGTTGTTATCATTCTTGTTCTAGCCGCGTTGGGCCTCTGGCACGTCGCATCTCTTCGTCGACCGGCGGAAATCCCAGCCGCGGTTGCTCCCGCGGCTTCCTCGACGAAGCCGGTTGCTCGGGTGGCGCCCGGGATTCAACCGAGCGCGATGGCGCCATCTCCGCGTCCTTCTGCTTCTGAACTTGAACGCGCAATCGCCATCACGGACGTCACGGAAACGATGAAACAAGGCCGGCACGGCGAAACGCTCGTCGTCGCCAGGATTGCAATGGCATCGCGTACTCAGGTCGAGAAGAAGACCATCGAGATCCGCGTTTTCTTCTACGACCTCGACCGCAACGGCGAAATGCGGCCAACCGACGCCCAAGTGACTTACGAATGGCTCACGCCGATCCGCGATTGGACAGATACGGCACCGAAATATCTTGCCGCCACCTATCTCCAGCCCCGTCCATCGCGCCGCGCCGCCGACCAAGTTCACTACGGCGGCTTCCTCGTTCGCGTCTATTCCGATGGCAAACTTCAGGACGAACGTTCCAAACCCGACGGCCTGATCACCGCCCTGCGAAGCAATGCGACACAAGTAGCTGCAGCCCCTTCGATCTCGCCGGCCCCGCCACGTCGTAATCCAAGCGAAGGCGGATCGCCATCTTCTATCCTCAATCCTCCATCCTCACCTTTGCCGCCGCCTGCCGCCGTTGGCCCTCATCCTTCGATCAATCAGTCGCCCGCAGCCTCACCATCGGCGGAGGACACGTCACTTCCCTACGGAAAACCAGTCCCTGGAAAACCCGGCTTCGTCCAAAGCCCGTACGACTCCAAGTTCCTCATCGACGTCCGCGGCTTCCCTCCCGGAACTTTGGTGAACGATCCGAATACCAACAAACCGTTCCGAGTCCCGTAAAAGGTTTCGGTTGGAAAAGTCGGGGTGCGCGGCTTCCCTGCCCGCAGTGCTTCCGCGCAGCGATGCAGGCGGTCCTCCCGGCACCTTGGTCAACGACCCCAACACAAACAAACCCTTCCGCGTTCCCTAAGAGTTCCGGCGCCATTCTCCATCCTCAATCCTCCATCCTCGCCCCCATTTCTCCTTCCTACTTTTCGAATTCTCCGGCACGCTCCGCGCCATGCTCGTTCACCGTGTCCGGCCGGTATCGTCCACTCTCGCGCGATATGTCGAGCATCTCTGGATGGCGCGCGGTCATCTCCCCGTCCGATGGCGCAACATGATCCTGCCCGACGGGGCGATGGAACTGATCATCAACCTTGGCGATCCGCAAAAGCTCTGCGCGCTCGCCGATCCGACGCGCCACACAATCTTTCGCCATAGTTGGATCTCAGGTGAAAGAACGGAACCGATCGTCATCGACGAAGTTGGTTACGTCGATCTCGTCGGTGTTCGATTGTGCGCGGGTGGTGCGTGGCCAGTCCTCGGAATCCCGCTCCGCGAATTTACCGATCAAGTCGTGGAGCTCGATGCGGTCCTCGGCTCCGAGATCGCCACTCTGCGCGACCGCCTCGGCGAAGCGCCGACCGACGATGCGCGATTCGATCTGCTTGAATCGTGGCTGGCGGAACGCGCTCGCGCCCGAACTCAACCGACGCGTTCGGTCAATCACGCCTTGCGCGTGATTCAGGGTGGCGCCAATGCCGCACGGATCGGCCGGATCGCCGAAGAGATCGGAATCAGTCATAAACATTTGCTCCGCGAATTTGACCGCTGCGTCGGATTGACCCCGAAGTTGTTCGCCCGACTCTGCGCTTTTCAGCGCGTAATTCGATCCATCGGCCAACGCCCGGAAATAGATTGGGCCGCCACCGCGGCCACCTGCGGCTACTACGATCAGGCGCACCTGATCCATGAGTTCCGCGCCTTCAGTGGACTGACTCCGGCCAGCTACCTAACGAAGCGCGGCCCGTATCTGAATTACCTGCAGATCGACTAGATGTTCGACACACCCGCCGCGAATTATGCGTTGATGATGGGACTCGTGGTGGATCGAGCGCTCCGCCGCTCGATGACAGGGGTTGTGGGCCAAGCCGCTAAATAAACATCGCGCGGCGGAGCGCTCGATCCACCTGGCGCCCGGCCTGTTCGCGCCATGAAATGTCAATTTCTTACAATCATTCCGCCCCACCGACGGCCAGAATCCGCTCCATGAACAGAACCCAAATTTCCAAACTGCTTCTTGTTATCGTTGGATTCGCCGCGGCCACATTTCAGGCCAGAGGCCAAAGCCCCACGCCGGCCACGGCATCACCGCTAGCTCCGATTGCATTCCTGACGGCGCACGAATGGGACGCGAAGCTACCCGATTCACCCGATGGCAAGAAAATGAAGATCCACGCCCAATTCACCTGGGCCCAAAACCGCCAAGCCATCCGCATCAGCAACCAATTCGTGACGGACGGCAAACCGATGCCCTACATCGACGGCCTCTACGCCTGGGACCCGCAGCAGCACGCCATCGTGTTTTGGTATGTCGGCGCGGAGGGCGCTTTCACCAAAGGCGCCGTGAAAATGGAGGAGGGGAAACTCGTCCACGAATTCCAAGAAACCCAGCCCGACGGAAAGACCGCCGACTACATCGCCCGCATCACCCCGCAAGGCGATCAAGGCTGGGAAAACGAAATCTTCGCCCGGAAAGACAAAGACCTGACGCCCATCGTAAAAGTCCACTACGACATCGCAGAGAAATAAGTTGAGCCGTGGCCTCGCGCGAAGATTGGTCATTCTCGAGAAGCTCGGCGCCGAGAATTGCACCTGGGCGGCGACACAGCACCGCCAGAAAAAACACCCGCCGACAAGATCGCTTGCTTCGGACGGGATTCTCGCTTCCCAGTCCGCGATGCTCGTTTTGGGTGCTAGTCTCGCTTACTTCGCTGTCGTGCTAGCCGATGTCCCGCCCACCTGATGCGCGATAATCCATCCGCCTACATCTTCCGGTAAGTTATACCAGGCCGCAGGAGCCGGGGCGGTGCCGATAAAAAGACGATCCTTAGTCGATAAATGTTGCTGTAGTTTATTGCGAATATCGACAGCTTTCTGCTCGGTTTCGATCACATAAGCGGTGCTCGTCACCCGTGCCCATGTTTTGCAATTTTGCTTTATTGCCCGCACCAATGGCTCGTGGCTTTCGCCTTTGCCGAGTTCGAAAACGACAATTAAGACAGGCGTCATAGGTAATTCAGAGCGTATCGATTGTTTCCGCCACTACACAGACAAGACGGATGCACTCCTCCGCTTCCTTTTTCGTGATCGGGTTTTCCACCGGTGGATTTTCATCCAGATTGTAGTCTCCACGATGAGCAATGGTATGCCTGCGATGCGTAAAAGCATCAATTTTTTGGCGCAGCGTATCTTCGTTTTCCTGGGCCTTTCGGGCGACGTCGTGAAACACGTCATCAATTCCTACCAATTTCAATGCATCCGAGATAGCGCTAGTTCCTTGAAAAGTCCTCTTTTCAAAGTCCTTCCGAAAAGCCTTATCAACGCGCTCGATCAAGTCATCTTTACGAGCGGCCTCGAGCAATTGATCGTCTTTTAGAAAACTCTTAATTTTGTCACATAATGAAGGAGGTAACGACGTGTTGCGGTCTGCGAGCACCATCCGGATTCGGGACGCCACGAAGGTCCGAATGTATGAATCCAATGCGGATATCGCCAATACGATGGCTGCACGGTGGGCGTCGGCTAAAAACTTCTCCGGCTTCGACTTCTTGCCGTGTGCAGCTTTGTGAATCTTGAGCAAATTGTTCGCTCGCTCGACGCATCGCGTAAAAATATCTAATGCGGTGAGAGTGGTACTCAGTGCGATTGGGACGGGCAGAGCAGGAATACTAGACTGCTCGGAAGACGTGGCTGTGACTGAGGCCCTGACACGCTTCGAGCTTTGTGACGTCATACCCGCCCAGCGGATTGAGGAGTCCAGGGAGTGGCACGCCGGAAAACCAGACAACACACTAAACTAATTCCGATGATAAATAGCGCGCTAAACACTGTAATGACGTCATTTTGCACCCAGTTTCCATAAACAAAGGCGATCATGCCGACCCCAGCCCCGCATATTCCCGCTATCACGCCTTTAGCGCTCAGCCGATCGTAATACAAACTCAGAACGGTTGGCACAACGAAACACGTTGCGACACCATTGAAGATCCACCACAGCCGGTCCAATGAGAAGAGATGTTGAACAACGAACGCTACCAGAAGCCCCGCTGCAGATATCCAATACATGCCGATACGCGCTCTGCGGATGGTGGCTTTGTCGAGGGTATCTTTGACGGCACGATCTTCGGCGGATAACGTCACTCCAGATCGTTCTTTTGCGAGAACAGCGCGTTCAGAAGGCGATAATCGCACTAGATCGATTGCATAAAGTGAACTCGCTGCACACATGCCGGAGTCCAACGTACTCATAAGGCCGCATAGCAACATGATGACGAAGAAAACAGAAGCCCAAATCGGAAGCAGCTTCGTAACGGTTTCAATTCCGATCATCGGAAGCCCGGTCCCCGCCGGGAGCGATATGCTCAAAGCCGGATTGGCGGCCACGAATCCCAGAATCGAAAGGGACAAGGGAACGATCCCGAAAAGGATACCGCCAACAATATAAGACGGTACTAGATCCTTCACCTTGATCGCAAAGGCTCGCTGCCAGTATTGCTGGTCGGAGATCGAACCTGCGAGGAGCCCAATCGAGGTCACGATGCCGAACGAGAAAGCAACTTTTGGATCAAAGACATTTGTATTTCCGGCGAGTCCGCCAAAACCTTTTGCGACGGCATCCCATCCAACCTTCTGCCCGATCCACGGCGGGATTATCAACACGCCGGCAATCATCAACGCCATCTGGACGAAATCCGTTACGACGGAAGCACGGAGACCAGAAATAAGTGAGTAAATCAGACAAATGATCAGAAGCAGTATCATCAAGAGGTTAAGGGGAATCCCTGTGAGGTAGTTTAGCATCAAGCCGCCTACGAAAATCTGAACAGTCACCGCCATGACTTGATACCAAAGATACGGAATCAAGTAGACCTTGTGAACTGTCTCGCTACCCATTCGATATCGTATCCAATCCGGAAGGGTATAACCACCCGGAATAATACTCCTTATGCGCGGCCCCAAGAAAGCGTAAATTACCAGCGCGAGGATATTCGGCGCGGTAAACCAAAAAATGCCCGCCAGTCCCAGCTCATACGATTTTTGAACACTTACAAATAAGGCCGGAGCCCAGATCCAACACGCGGCAATACTCGGCGCCGCAAGGTACCAAGGGACATTTCGCCATGCGACTAGGAATCCAGTGCCGCTGCTCATCCATCGCTCACTTCGTGAAGCGATGTAGGTCAGCAAAATCATCGCGATCCCAAAGACAATTGTTAGCCAATAACCGGCTGATTGAGAAAGCACATGCATATACCTGATTGGTTAAATGAAATCGTTCACCCGAAAAAACCGCAACTTAAGTGGCGTCGCGCGCGCAACGGAAACCGCCATCTTGATTAGTGTTGTGAGGGAGGAGAAAGCGACGATACGAACATCTCAAAGCCTTAGGGCCGTGGTCTAAAAACGATCCTCCGCGAAGAATTTTCATGCGGCCGAATTCGGGTCCGTGTGGATTATGGACGAGTATTTGACGCCTGGCCCCCCAGTAGCTCGGCTCGAACCAATCATCTACCCACTCGTTGACGTTACCCGACATATCGTAAAGTCCGTAAGCATTGGCTGGCCCTTTGCGCACTGCGTACGTGGATTTCTGAGCGAGCAGGCTGGCCAAGTCTTTAGGCATATGCTTGTAGCCGGCTAGCCAGGGATATTGCAAACGCTGTTGATGATGAGCGCTTCTAAGGGCAAATTCCCACTCACCTTCGGTTGGTAGTCGCTTACCGGCCCACTGAGCGTACGCGACCGCAGCAAACCAACTAACATAAACAACCGGGTGGTCTCGAAGTTCACCTGGGGGGACATTGTTTGCCCAGAGCGATAAATAGTAAACATTCTTTGTCCGTGCGATACCCGCTTCCTTACCCCAGTCAGGGTTGGCGTCAACGAACTCCGCGAACTGCCGATTTGTAACTGGGTGAATGTCCATGTAAAAGGAGTTAAGTTCCACATGGTGCGCCGGACGTTCGTGGGCGGGTGCGTCGTCGTCATCGGTCCCCATCCAGAAGCGGCCGCCCTCGATTAACGCCATTTCGGTGGAGTCAACGCGTAAGTCTTCGCAACGTCGATCGCCTTTCGCTGACTGTTCCACGACCGTACAAAAGAAATCGGGAATAGTTCGGTCGGATGGATCGAAACCTATTGGGTCCTTCACGACCGTCTTACCGTTCGACAGTTCGACCTCGTGTAGACGCGTTCCGGTAAGGTTTGGCCTGACAAATTGAGCGCCTTCGATTTTCGCTCCTTCGAGCACCGCATCTCGAAAACTGGTGTCTTCGATAAAAGAGTCTCGTAAATCCACTCCCGTGAAATCCGCCCCATCCAAAGTCGCGTGCGATATATAACTGTATCTTAGATTAGCACCGGATAGAGACGTGGGCGTACGATCTTGTAGGATCATCAGACAATTCCCGGTCAGATACCGAAGAGTATTCGGAGTCCTTTTGGTGTCGAATCGTAACAGATTCAGAAGTCTTTGTTCGTCATCCAGAGTCAACATCAGCCGCAGATATTCTTTGACCTTAGGATCAAGTAATCGGCGTCCTAGCGCTCGAGGTACGGGCAAAATCCTTCCGCTCTGGTCCCACGAATAGCGGTCTCGCCTTAATTCGCGCAAAACCGCACAGGCAGCAAAGTAAGCTTGTATCGATGTATGTAGAAATCCATAATTGCCATCTTGGTCGCGCACAAGGAAGGAACAAGTTCTCAAAACATATTCGAAAAAATTTAGAAAGACTTCAGGAAGAGTGGGGAACTGGTGCCGAATTCTATCAGGAATAGCCTTGTAATTTATTGTGGTTTCTTCTTCAAGAGGGACGTCATCAGCGAGAAGTTCGATGAAATGCCTGACGAGTTCTTCAGCCCAACCCAGCCCGCGCTGATTCGCGTTGCTTCCGTCTTCAGCTGTGATTTCGGTCAACGTCTCTCGTTCGATGGCCTCACGGTAATCGGTAAGAAAGCCGGCGAAGCGCCAACGATCACGCAAGAGCCAAGCGTTAAGAAATTCCTCGAAGACCGCATTTTCCGACCGATCGATTTCATCACCTTGCCACATCGTTGGATTCGTTACCAAGATCTCGAGTAGAAAAGGACGGCGAGCCAATTGCTCGGTGCCGCGAAAGGCTTCACGAACAAACCGCTGACATTCAGCCGCTGCTGCTTGTGAATGGCTCATTGTTTCGATGTAATGCCGGACTTGTGCGGGACTAAATTTTTCGCATTTGATGATCGTCGAGCTCTTACTTTGCGGGAGCACAGCATCTAGCAGTCTTCGCAGTTCATCGTCGCTCCGAAGGAAGTGTGTTCTACAAGAAATGAGAACACGAGCTCCCCATAGCGAAAACACTGCCAAAAACCGGAGAGTGTTCTCAGTTGCTGCCTCGCTTGTCTCAAAGGTCATTTCGTCGAGACCGTCGAACAGAAAGGCCAAAGGCTGCTTGCGGCATTCCTCGGGCAGTGTGGCCCAGGACAGCGGCAGATTATACTCATACTGTAATATGTCGCTAATGATTGCTCGGAAACTCGGCGGAACGGGGGTTGGTCCCAGATGAGCACTACCCCAGCTCGAGAGATCGCCCCACCTAACATCCCGAAATCTATTTAGGGAAATATAGATTGGTAGCGGAACGGCCTCGTTTTGCTCGAGCCTAGCTTCCGCCATCTCGAACCACAGCCGTCGAAGCAGTGTGGTCTTGCCGCTGCCGACATCGCCCAAGAGTACGGTAACTGTTTCCGGCTCGTGTCTAAGAACCTGGAGAACAGTTGGTATGATTGTACGGAGAGACGCATTTTGTGAACCGCTGCGCAGTTGCCCGCTGGTCGTTCGCTGCGCTGATTGTCGCTGTTCATATTCGAGATCCACGAACGCGGCTCGAGCGTGAAATTGAGAATGGCGATATCTTTGTAGGAATGTCGCGAGATAATTGTTCCATCGATTCGATTCGGGATGCGCCACTTCTCCTAACGGACGTTCAGGCAAAGAAAGCAGTATCGGCTCCTGGGGCACAAGCATCGCCGGAGTTTGAGACTTATCGACGAGCGCTTCTTCGAGGTAGGTTCGTAGAGTGTGCGTGGTAACCATACCTGCATCTAAGGCGCTTCCCGCGCCCCTGAGCCCTGCGATAAGATGCTGAGTAAAGAGACTTTGTTGATTACCAGGCCCTGCCCGAGAGACTTGTTCTGGTTGACATGATGCAAACACCGCAAGCCCATTTAGTTCGCCAAAACGTTCTTGAGCCTTCAAAGCGGCGTTTAGAGAGTCTTCGGCGGTTGCGGCGTATTCAGAGCGGATCAAACGTCCACTAAAACAGGCGTCAATCGCTAATATGAGCTTTGGCCGTGCTATCCGGGCCTGCCCCTGAATGAAGGCAAACGTAACCCCCGATTTATGCGGTGCGGCAGCGTTTGTCTCGTATGTAATAAGCACAGGTTGGTCTCCAACCACATGAACAATGCCGTGCCCCGAGAAGTAAACTAGGACGATATCATCCTTACCGGCCGCGCTGCAGATATGTGCAATCAGTTGTTCAATTTTGCCGGAAGTGGCTTCGGCTCCCAGTAAGCGATACACATTCTCGGGGCGAAAATTACACGACGCTCCCAGGTCGTTACTAAGGACGTGAGCCATTCCATTTGGTCCTTCGATGTCCCCGCGTACGTACGGTAGCGGGTTCCACGACGCCTTGTGTTCATAGGCATCAACACCGATTAGAATTGCTATTCTATTGCCCGTTACCATCAGGCTGGCGAATCGGATAGAGTGTAAGATCGATGTCGGTCGTAGGGCTAGGTAATGTCTTGGCTGTCTCTCCTTCGGCAGGTTCTTGTCGAACCTTTTTGATGGCATCTTCGATCAGAGCCGTGACATGTGAATTGTTTCCGGAGCCTTCCAAGACGACTTCCTGCTCCTCAATCCCTTTGGGGGTGATCCAACGCCGCCGCAGTTTTAATCGGCATTTTTTTGCGCGAGCGAGGTTGACGACGAAATCGAAAACAGGCTTTGCTGCTGTGGCAGCTACGCCGAGCGTCACTAAGATCGCGTTGATCTCACTTAGCCCCATTTTCGTGCTAGAGGCTGATCGGCCGTCGGGATCGACGCGAACGAGAAGCTCCGACGGGATAATGTGAGAAAGCTTTTCAACAGTCTCCAACAGATCGGCCTGCATCGTGACGGTCTGCGCGTCTAGTGTCAGCGGTGACGCCTGACGGCCCATCCTAACACTTATTATCAGGCGTCTGGGGGGGTGGGGATTCATGGGTTTTCGGCGATTATGCGGACTTCATATTCAATATCAAGCGCCCATTTTCGACGCGTTTTTCTGGGTGAGCGTCGCTCGGTTTTGAGCAAGTCAGATACGGATGTGATTAGGACGCGACGGCGGCGGTTGCGTGCCCTACCGGCGGCGAAGGACAGAACGCCGTAAGAACTCAAAACCGGAGATGTTCCACGGTCAGGGATGCGGAAAGTCTAAATTCCAAAGGCTAACGGCTAAAGTTTGAAATGCCCGCGGAATAAGCGCAAGACTCCGCAGATGTTTGACGGTTAAACCGCCGTTGATGAGTTCGGTGAGCGAATCGATGCCGAGATGGCGATCCATGAATTTCGTGTTGACGATGTCATCGCTCACGGCGGTTTTCACGCCCTCCGGAATCATGGGTTGGTGGGTAAGACAAGTAGGTGGGCTCCGATCGGAGCTTTCGGGTACATCGATCTCAAAAGGGTGATATCGTAAGCGGCGTACAATAAATTGAAGAAAGCCAGCCGTGGCGACACAGCGACGAACTTCCAACCCTGATTGACGCTATGCGCTCCCGCGCTCCGCACCGGTTGCCTCACCGGCTCGAACCAATCTATCTTGTTGTTCCCACTTCCTCGATTCCCAAGTCACCCGCGTTCTGTGCCGGTGCTACAACCTAACAAGGTTGGCTCAGTTTCCGAGGGCCCAGCAGCACTTTCAATTAAGAAGGAAGATTTAAGAATTATGAACAAAGTCTGGGGGGATCAATTGCCCAAGACCCAGCACGCAGATTTGTTGGGGACGTTGCCGGATGCACTTGTTGCCTTAACGGCATAGAGCCCTTGAGTAAGAGTGATCGAGGCGTTCGTGTTGGTAGCGGTCGATGCGCCGGTTGGAATCACGCAGATGGCAGATGGGCCGCTACCCACCGCAACGCCGGAGCTGTCGAAGACCTGGAAAGTGACGGCAGAAGAGGCCGTGGCGCCGGTGATCCGGGCGTGAAAAACGGTCAGGGTGACGGTTCGGGCGACGAAGAAGAAGGCACTGGCTTCGTTAGCCGCCCCGTTGTTACCCGTCGCGTCGAAATCATCGCCGTTGCCGATCCAAACCTCTTTGTGGTTAGACAGGTTGTTATTTGAGCAGGAGTTCAGCAGGGTAACTCCGGCAGGTCCAACGGCGCCTTGTGGTCCGGTGGCGCCCGTGAGGCCTTGAGGCCCAATGGGGCCGGTCGGGCCGGTGTCGCCTTTGTCGCCGGGCGCGCCTGACGGACCACTCGGTCCAGTCGCACCTGTCGGGCCCATGGGACCGGCAGGACCAGTCGAACCGGGAGGACCGGTTGGACCCATCGGGCCGGGAGAACCAGCAGGGCCGGCAGGACCAGGAGGGCCGGCTGGACCGGGAGGGCCAGCGGCACCGGCTGAGCTCGCGCCAATGCCGAGCTGGCCGTTGGCGTCAATGAAGACGGGGTATCCGGTACTGCTCATATCGACTCCAGTTATGCCAGCGATAAAAGTCGCGGTTTGGAGTGAAGGATCGCCGATCCGAATCGTATTGGCTTCGCCCACGAGACCGACGCTACCGATCTCAATATTGTTATCGCCCGTCGTGAGGTTAAACCCGGCGTTAAAGCCTAACGCAATGTTGTGGCTGCCAGTGGTGTTGGAAAAGAGGGCGCCTTCACCAACGGCTGTGTTTGTGCCGCCAGTGTCATTCCAAAAGAGCGATTGCACACCAATGGCCGTGTTGTCCCAACCGGCTGTGTTGAAAAAGAGCGCCTGATAACCATAGGCCGTGTTGTAGCCACCGGTTGTGTTAAGGAACATGACTTCGAGGCCGCTGGCCGTGTTGTTATTGCCGGTGAGGTTGCTCCAAAGCGAAGAATCACCCGTGGCGGTGTTGCCGCCGCCGCTGGTATTATTAAGAAGTGCTTGAATCCCGGTGGCGGTGTTGCCGCTGCCGTTCCTGTTGTTGTAGAGCGTATTGAAGCCGAGCGCGGTGTTCCGGGTGCCGCTGGTCAGACTGAAGAGAGCATTGGTCCCTTCGGCCGTGTTGCTGCCGGGATAGCCCCCATCTGGTGCCGGCAGAACCGCTCGTAGAGTGGGTAAGAACGCAAAGCCGGAAAGCCAAAGTACGATGATGACACAACGCGTCACGCGCGCGCGCTTTACGACAGTTTCTACGTTTGTTGTTTGGAACCGAGTTAGCTGATGCATTGAGAGTTTCTCTTTCTACGGAGAACCCAATTTTGCCGCACTTCCTATGCCGGTCATTCTAGAAATTATAAGAGCCCGGCAGTGAGGTAGGACGAGGATTGATAAGAGGAGCGTTGAAGCCAGAATAGAGAGGTGGATTCCAAGCTCCTAAATCTCGCCGAGTATGAACGCCAGGCGATGTTGGTCCTGCCCCAAGGAGCGGCCGATTATTACCGGGGCGGCGCGCTCGATGAGATCACCCTGCGTGAAAATACGGTGGGGTGGGAGCGGCTGAAGCTCTATTATAGAGTGTTGGCTGGGGTCGGCCCGCGCGAGACGGGCACTACGGTGCTGGGGCGACCGATCTCGATGCCGATCTGTGTGGCGCCGACGGCGTTTCATAAACTGGCGTGCGCACAAGGAGAAATCGCGACGGCGCGAGCGGCAAAAGCGGCGAGGACCTTGTTCATTCTAAGTTCGTTGTCGAACACGGCGATGGAGAAGGTCTTTGTTGAGGCGCGAAGCGTAGCAGGTCCGCCTTCGCCGGGCTCCGGCGGGACAGCACGGGCTGGAGGCCCGTGCTGGTTTCAGCTTTACGTTTACAAAGATCGAGAGATCACCAAAGCGCTCGTGCAACGGGCGGAGGCGGCGGGAGCGGAGGCGATCGTGCTGACGGTGGATGCGCCGGGATTGGGAACGCGAGAGCGGGACATGAGGAATCGGTTCACCCTCCCCAAGGGACTAAGCGTTGAAAATCTTGCGCCGCTGGGGAAGGGGACCATGCCGAACGTCGAAGGCTCGGGACTGGCAGCGTATGTGCGGGATAATTTCAAATCGGAGCTTGGGTTTGAGGATCTGGATTGGTTGTGCGGGTGTACGCGGTTGCCGGTGGTGGTGAAGGGCATCTGTCGGGGAGACGATGCGCGCAGGTCGGTGGAGCATGGGGCGAAAGCGGTCGTGGTGTCGAATCACGGCGGCCGTCAGCTCGATACGGCGCCGGCGACTTGTGAGGTGCTGCCGCATGTAGTCGAAGCAGTCCGCGATAGTTGCGAGGTGTACGTCGACGGCGGGATCCGGCGTGGCAGCGATGTGCTGAAGGCAATCGCCCTCGGCGCGCGAGCTGTGTTGGTCGGAAGGCCGATTCTGTGGGGATTAACAGTTAACGGCGACCAAGGCGCAGCGCACGTGCTGGAGATTCTCAGACGGGAGTTGGATGAAGCCATGCTTCTTTGCGGATGCACGAGGCTCGCCGATATCGACAGTTCGTTGTTGAGGCCGGCGTGATCCAGTTTCCTGCGGCTAGTGACAGCCGCCTCTACACCGCCACTTGAATCATACAAACGTATGAATTATAGTGTCGGGTGACACCGAGACAATCATCGACGGGCGATACCAAGGTCGGAGTCTTGGATGCAGCGGAGCGGCTTTTTGCGGCGCACGGATTTAAGGCGACCTCTTTGCGGGCAATTACAAGCCACGCGAATGCGAACCTCGGCGCGGTGAATTATCATTTCTCGTCGAAAGACGAGCTGATCCTCGCCGTGCTTCGTCGGAGAATGCGGCCCTTGAACGCGGAACGGCTCGCGTTGCTCGACAAATTTGAAGCTGACGCTGGCGGGAAAGCATTGCCGGTTGAAAAAATCTTCGAGGCGTTATTTCGTCCGCCGCTGGAGCTGGTCGCGAAGGATCGAAAGAGCGGCCGGTATTTCGTCCGACTAATGGCGCAATGCCTGGCTGAACCTGGCGATTTTTTGCGGCCGCTGATTCAGGAAGAATTCGCGGAGCGAAATCGTCGCTTTCATGCGGCCATGAAGCGGTCCCTGCCGCGTTTATCCAGTGATGAAGTTCATTGGCGGCTGCACTTCGCACATGGGGTGTTCATGCACGCGATCGCGAACGCGCATGTGCTCGAGCTTTCGTCCGGTGGGCGATGCCGGATTAGGGGTGTGAAATCGGTCCTGAAACGAATCATCACGTTTTGCGCGAATGGATCGACGGCTCCGGTCGAGAAGAAAAAGGGGAAACGCTCATGAGTTTGGTAGAAGCACCGGAAGAACCCAAAGCGACCACGGTACGGCGACGTGAGGAACAGCCATCGTCTCGAACTTCAGCTCCCGCCGCGCCGCCGAAGCGTCCATTTTTCCGCCGGCCGGGCGTCGTGGTCGGCGCCGCGATCGTGTTGGTAATCGGGATTATCTACGGCGCGTTTGCGATGTTTCATTCGTTCACTCACGAATCAACGGACGACGCTTTCATCGACGCGCACATCATCGCGATTGCGCCGAAAGTGGCCGGCCGCGTCACGGCGGTCCATGTGGAAGACAATCAGCAAGTCAAACGCGGCGATCCGCTGATCGACATCGACCCAAGTGATGCGGAAGCGTTTCTCGCGCAAAAACGGGCAGCCGTGGACGTATCGCGTGCGAAGCAGCGCAACGCGGAAGCTTCCGCCGAGCAAGCGGAAGCGCATCTTGGGACGCTGCACGCCGCGTTCGAATCCGCGGCGGCGAGCGCAAACGCAGCCGCGGCCGAAACGAAAAAGAATCGCGGCGACCTGGCGCGCAACACCGAGCTGGTCACGCGCGGCGCGATTTCGCGGCAAGACTTCGAGCACTCATCAATCGACACGACGGCCGCTGAAGCGACGCTGGATTCGAAGAAGAAACAGATGGAAGCAGCCGCGGCGTATTTAAAGGAAGCCGAGAAAGCGGCGCAGGCAGCGCGCACTCAGGTCGATGCGGCCAAAGCCGAGGTTGCCGAAGCGGAGGCGACGGCGAAACAGGCAGATCTGCAATTATCTTACGTGAAGCTGAGCGCGCCGGAAGATGGCCGGATTACAAGCAAGGCGGTCGAATCCGGCGCTTATGTGCAGGTCGGCCAAAACCTTCTCGCGCTCGTGACCCCGAAAGTCTGGGTGACGGCAAACTTCAAAGAAACCCAATTGCGCGAGATGCGTCCGGGTCAGCCGGTCCTCATCGCGGTCGACGCGTATCCCGATCGCGAATTGCGCGGCCATGTTGATAGCATCCAGGCGGGGAGCGGGGCGCGGTTCAGCCTGCTGCCGCCGGAGAACGCGACTGGCAATTACGTAAAGGTGGTGCAGCGAGTTCCGGTAAAAATCGTATTCGACGAACAACCGGACGTGCAGCGCATTCTAGGTCCCGGAATGTCAGCGATGCCGGATGTGAAGGTGGACTCGGGATTGCACGCCGCGATCACAGTTGCGGTGATCGCGTTTATCGCCATCTCGGTGGTGGCGATCGCCGCCTCGCTCTGGATCGGCCGGATCCGGCTTCAAGGATAACCAGTATGGCTGCGCCGACGAAAACGGCACCCCAGACGAATTGGGTGCCGAATCGTAGTCCGTGGCTGATCGCCGTCGCGGTCATGCTCGCAACATTCATGGAAGTTCTCGACACTTCGGTGGCGAACGTCTCCCTGCCGCATATCGCCGGAAATTTGTCCGCAACGACGGATGAAGCGACCTGGGTGCTGACGAGTTATCTGATGGCGAACGCAATCATCCTGCCGGCGACTAACTGGCTCGGACAACTCTTCGGCCGAAAACGTTTCTTGATCGCGTGCATCGCCCTTTTCACGGCGTCGTCAGCGTTGTGCGGAATGGCGGGCAGCCTCGGATTTTTAATTCTTGCCCGCGTCCTGCAAGGCGCGAGTGGCGGCGCGCTCCAACCTATCTCGCAGGCGGTGCTGCTCGAAAGTTTTCCGCCGCAAAAACGCGGCGCCGCGATGGCGGTCTTCGCCATGGGCGTCGTGGTCGCGCCAATTCTCGGACCGACACTCGGCGGCTGGATTACCGACAACTATTCATGGCGCTGGATTTTTTACATCAATCTTCCGATCGGCGCGTGCGCCATGTTGATGGCGAATTCGGTCGTCGAAGATCCGCCCTATTTGCAACGGATCGGTCTCGCCAACATTGATTACATTGGATTTGGCCTGCTCGGCATCTGGCTCGCGACCCTGCAATACATGCTCGACAAAGGCCAGGAGCTCGACTGGTTTGGCTCGCGCGCGATCGTGTGGTGCGCGGTGGTTTCGCTCCTCTCATTCATCGGATTCATTGCGCGTGAGCTGATGACAGATCACCCGATCGTCGACCTGCGGGTGCTGAAAAATCGCAATTTCGCGGTGGGCGCAACGATGATCCTGCTTCTGGGCGCTTTGCTCTACGGCACGACCGCAATCTTGCCGCTGTTTATGCAGAACCTGCTCGGCTACACCGCGATTGATGCGGGATTCGCGATGAGTCCGCGCGGCATTGGCGCCTTTATCATGACAATCATCGTTGGGCGCGTAGTTGGAAAAATCAGCAACCGCATCCTGATCGGCGTTGGCTTTGCCATTCTCAGCTACTCGTGCGTGATGCTGAGCAGGATCAGTCTGCAGATTGGAATGAGCAGCATTGTGATTCCAATCATGATGAGCGGGCTGGCGATTAGTCTGATCTTCGTGCCGCTAACGACGTCAGCCATGGGAACCCTAACCCAGCAACAGATGGGCAACGCCACCGGCATTTTCAACCTGATGCGGAACGTCGGCGGCAGCATTGGGATCGCGATGATCACGACCCTTGTTTCGCGCGGCGCGCAAACGAACCAGGCGCTGCTCGCGCCCCACCTGTCGCGGTTCAACCCGGTGATGCAGCAAAAGCTCGCGGCGATTCAGGCCGGCCTCGCGCAACATGGAGGCAATTGGGAGGCGATGAAACGCGCGCCGCGAATTCTTTACGGAATCTTGCAGCAGCAATCAGCCTTGCTCAGCTACGTTCACAATTTTCAAATGTTTGCGCTTCTCTGTATTCTGACGGCGCCGCTCGTTTTCCTCTTCAAGAAAGTCACGAAGCCGAGGGGACCGGTCGCCGCGCATTAGCCTCCACTGAGTTCAGACCATCGAGACGGCCCGATCACGGGCTTGAGACGTGCTTCGTTAGGCCGGACTTATGGGTGTACGTGCTGCTGTATTTGTACTGGCTTTTCTCTTCAGCCTAACGAGAGGTTCGGCAGCCGTGTATGAAGTCGGGCCGGGCAAGGCGCTGACCAGCTTGTTTGGGGTGCCTTGGAAATCCCTGCAGCCTGGAGACATCGTAAATATTTATCCGAAACCGGGCGGGTACAAGGAGAAAATCCAGGTGTCGGAGAGCGGAACGGCAGCGCAGCATATCGTCATTCACGGCGTTCCCGATCCGGTGACGGGATCGCTGCCAGTTCTCGAAGCGAACGGCGCAGTAGAGGACCCGTCGACGGATTGGCGGAGTCCCGTCCTGTCCGACTTTGGAATGATCACGGTGTCGCCGCGAAAAACGAATTATGTCTACGGCACCACGCACGTCAGTTTTGTCGATATCGAGAACCTGGAGATCCGGAATTGCATTTACACCACGGACAAGTCGATCACCTACACGGACCAATTCGGTCAGGTGCGCGGCTATGACGGCTTTTCGTGCGGCATCTACATCGAGTGGGCACGCGATTTCACCGTGCGCGGCTGTGAGATCCATCATTGCGGGAACGGACTCTTCGCAAATTCGAAGAATGGGTCCGCCCAGAGCAGCGCGCGCCTGTTGATCGAGAAGAATTATTTCCACGATAACTCGCTCAAGGCGACGGTGGACCCGGTGACCGGGGCGACGATTAGCAACGGTTACCATGAGCACCACATCTATACCGAGAGCGTGGGCGTAACGATTCAGTTCAACAAGTTCGGGCCGCTGCTTCCGGACGCGCACGGGGTCGCGATCAAGGACCGATCGAGCGGCGAAGTGATCCGTTACAACGAGTTCGATATGACGGAGGAATCAAATGTCCTGGCGCTGCTCGATCCGCAGGGAGGCTCCGGCTTTATCGAACTCCAACCGGATTACCGCGACTCCTACGTTTACGGCAACCTGATCACAATCGAGAACTATGCGAGCGGCATCAGCCTGTTTTGGTGGGGCAGTTACAATGGCGCGAGCTCCTATGCGGCGGAGCATCGTGGCACTCTCTATTTTTACAACAACACGGTAGTCATTCATCACAGCCGCGCGACGCTCTTCTTTTTGCCGAGCACAGACTATGTCGGCAACGCCGTGGTGCAGGAGGTGGTCGATTGCCGGAACAACATTTTCTACGTCGATCCGGCCGGACAGACCAACGTTTACGACGCGCTCTGCTGGTTCACTGGCGGCGCGACGAACGGAGGTGGCGCCATCAATCTCGGGATGAATTGGGTTTCGCCCGGAACCCAGAAGGACGCGCCCTTCCACAGTTACGGGGGTGCTCTGAATGGGGTTGCGAATCTGCTCGTGGGTGATGCAGGTGGCGCGAATGATCCGCACTTCGTCGATCTGAGCGGTCACGATTATCATGCCACGAACAGCGCGAACACGGTGGATGCTGGCGGACCATTGGCGGCCGCTGTCCTGCCCGCCTACGACGATGTGATGGAGTATCTGGCGCCGCAAAATTCCACGCCGCGTCTGCAGATCGGCGGCAAAATGGATCTTGGCGCGTTGGAGAGCGGTGGCGCAGGAACACCCACTCCGACGCCGGCGCGCTGCCTTAACATTTCGACACGCGGGAAGGTAGAGAGTGGCAATAGCGTGATGATAGGGGGATTGATCGTGAGCGGGACCCAACCGAAGAAAGTGCTAATCCGAGCCATCGGCCCCTCGTTAGGTAATGCCGGGATAGCAACACCCTTGCTGGATCCCGTTCTTGAGCTCCATCTTGCGGACGGCTCCGTTATTGCCAATGACGATTGGAAGTCCTCGCAAGAAGCGGAGATTGTGGCCGCCGGTCTCGCGCCGAGCTCCGACAAGGAAAGCGCGATCATAACGACGCTCCCGCCCGGCGCTCACACCGCCATCGTCCAAGGCGCGAACCAAAGTACCGGAACCGCAGTAGTCGAGGCTTACGATTTGGAGGGATCGACGGCGACTGTCCTCGCAAATATTTCGACGCGCGGATTCGTTGGCAACGGCAACGACGTGTTGATCGGCGGATTCATTCTGGGTGGAACGACAGGCAATGCCCCTTTGGTTATCCGGGGCCTCGGTCCGAGCCTGACCGGTCTCGGAATTTCCGATGCGTTGCTCGATCCGACGATTACGATCGCGAACCAGAACGGAGCGACTTTGGCGAGCAACGACAACTGGCAAGATGATGCGGCAAATGCCGCGGCTGTGACCGCGAATGGGCTCGGGCCAAAGGTGAGTGCGGAGGCGGCGCTGTCGTTTTCATTACCTCCAGGGTCTTACACCGCAATCCTGGCGAGCAAGACGGGAACGCCCGGTGTTGGTTTGATTGAAATTTACAATCTGCGCTGAAGCAAAGACGAAGCCGAGGGAACCGGTCGCGGCGCATTCGCTACTGACGGTCGCGAAGGTTTAGGTTCGCTGGCCTCAGCGAAAAACAGGGAAGGCGCTGGCGCGATCAGCTGAGCGACGGCTGCGAAGGAACCGAGCCGGCAGCCAGGGGAAGCATTTGCGCAGCGTCGTCGAGCGCTTTTTCGAGACGGTCGAGATCGACAGGCTTGGTTAATACAGCCATGGCGCCGGATTCGCGGAGATCGTAGCTGGGTGACCAGGCGGAAACCAGGATAACGCGGGCGGAAGGGTCCTTCGAAACGATGTTGCGGCAGGCGGTGGCGCCATTCAATTTCGCCATCCAATAATCCATCAGAACGACATCCGGCTTGTAACGATCGTACGCCTGGATGGCTTCGAGTCCGGAGCCAACGACTTCAACGACTTCGTGTTGGCAATGCGAAACGAGCGCCGCCAGCGTTGTCCCAACACTTCTTTGGTCGTCCGCGATTAGAATGCGCATGACATCTTTGCAGAAGTTTTCATGCCACGGATGGAGGCTGAAGAATGTGAAGTTGGAACCGGAGGTCGGAAGTCGGATTGCACTTGGAGCGGGCCGTCGCGTAAGCTCGGTGGCGTGGATGAGGAAGCGCGACGAAACGGCGGCGGCTGGCGACGATGGTTCGTCCGGGCGCTGTTTGAATCGGCGCTGATTATTGTCAGCATTGTCGCCGCCCTGGCCGTGAATGAATGGCGGGATCAGCGTCAACTGGAGGTGCAAGCGCGGGAAGCACGGATCGCCTTTGCGGGCGAAATTCAGGCGAACCGCGAATCCCTGATGTCCGAAAAATTAGGGCTGCCGTATCATCAGCGGCTCTTGGAGCGATATCGCGACGTTAGCAAAGGCCCGACGATAACTGCGGCGGATTTGCAGCCGATCTATGATGAGCTTGGAGGCGGGGTGACCGTGCTCCCTCTGCGCGAGGCAGTCTGGCGTTCCTTATCCGGCACCGATGTTCTGCGCCGACTCGACCAGCGCGATCTGTTTTTGCTCGCTGAGATCTATCGGCAACAGGAGGTGATCGATGATCATACTCGCGCGATGTATGCCGCGTGGCGCCAGGTGAACAGTGACGCGGACAGTCCTGGTTACATTAAAGACAGCGTTCGCAGTATCCGCGCCTATCTGGCGGATGTGATCGGGGCGGAAGAACGCTTACGGAAGCTTTATGAAGAAGCGGATAAACGGTTCGGAATTAAAACCGAAGATGTTTCACGGTCAGGCCGTGGTTGATCAGCTCGCTGAGTGAATCGATCCCGATTCGCAGATGGCGATCCATGAATTTCGTGTTCACAATGTCATCGCTTACGGCAGTCTTCACGCCTTCGGGCACCATCGGTTGATCGGACACGAGCAGAAGTGCGCCGGTCGGGATTTCGTTATGAAAACCGGTGATGAAGATAGTGGCGGTCTCCATATCGATCCCCATGCAGCGAATGCGAGCGAGATATTTTTTGAAGGTGTCGTCGTGTTCCCAGACTCGGCGGTTGGTAGTGTAAACGGTGCCGGTCCAGTAATCGAGGTCGTGATTGCGGATCGTGGTTGAGATCGCTTTCTGCAGCGAGAACGCTGGCAACGCGGGGACCTCGGCCGGGAAGTAATCGGTGGACGTGCCTTCTCCGCGAATCGCGGCGATGGGAAGAATGAGGTCGCCGAGTTTGTTTTTGCGCTTTAACCCGCCGCATTTGCCGAGAAAAAGGACCGCTTTCGGGCGGACAGAGGTGAGCAGATCCATCACGGTGGCGGCGCTCGCGCTGCCCATTCCGAAATTCAGAATCGTTATTCCATTAGCGGTGGCGTTGGGCATCGGGCGATCGAGGCCGCGGACTTCAACTTCGTGCCACTTCGCGAACAGGTTCACGTACTGGGTGAAGTTCACCAACAGAACATACTTGGAAAAATCTTTGATCGGCGTGCCGGTGTAACGCGGCAACCAATTCGCTACGATGTCAGATTTGGTTTTCAATGGGATGGCGCAAAGCGAGCATTCTGAAACTCGCCGCCGAGAAAGTCAGCTCTCGATTCGGCGTCGATGAAAGTTCGAGATCACCGATTCGGGCGGAAGCGCGTCAGTTATCGGTGATCGTGATGCGGACGTTATCGATGTAATAGGCGCGATAGGTTTCCCAAGTTCCCCAGATACCAATATCGACATAGAGCGTCCCGTCGGCGGCCGAGAGGAGATGAAAGTCATAACTTTTCTCCAGCCATTTGTAACCGGCGTCGTTGTCTTCGCCGTTGCCGGTGTGACCTTGAAAGGTGAGGTCGTCACGGGTCACGGCGGGCGCGGTGCGGACGCCGGCGATGATCGGAAAGAGGTTCACGTCACCAAAATCCCGGGTCCCGAGAGAGAATTGCACCGTAACGTGATAAGATTGATTCGGCTGGACGTTGAAGGCGCGTTCGAGCCAGATTTTTCCGGCGTCGTTGTAATTCCAGAGCTCGAATTTCGCGGAGTGCGTTCCATCGCTCGCGCGGTCTGCTGACGACTCGATAGACCATTGAATCGGCGGATTACTGAGGTCGGTGCCTTTTGGTGTCCAGCCTTCCAAGCCGTTCTCGAACGAAAAGGTCGCGGACGGGGTGGACGCGGCGGTTAGGTGATAGAATTCAACCAGACCGGTGCCAACACTGTCGCCATGGCCCCGAAGAACGGCTGTGTAGGTTCCGGGACTCAGATTGGAAACGATGGCTGACTCGAGATCGTTCGTCGGGGGAATTCCGGTTTGTTCGATCAGCGTCCGTTGGTCCGTTTTCCAATTGTCGTTTGTTGCGACGAGCCCGGAGCTGGAGCGAAGCTCGAGAGTTGGGTCGGCCAGACTGTCAGTGATTCCAACATTTGCGAGGGAGGGTCCGAGGGCACGCGTGACAATCTGCTCGGGATGGTTGCCGCCTCCAACGATAACGCCACCGATCATCACTCGGTCACCAGTTCCGACGAGACCGCGCGTGCTGACATTGGCAAACGTCCCGACAGTCGGACTGAGGTCGTAAATCTCGATCAAGCCAATACCAGATCCTCCGGCCGCATCGCGGAGAACGACAGTGTAGTTTCCGGGCCGGACAACCTTCGAGAGGATGGCCGCTTCCCGGTCGTTATGTGGCGGCAAACCCGTTTGTTCGATTTCAGCCTTCTGCGCGTCCTGCCAATTATCGTTCGAAAGAATTACCATGCCGTCCTGATCGCGTATTTCCAGCGTTGGGTCATTTAAAACGTCCGTTAAGCCGGCGGCTGAAAGAGAGGGCCCGATCCCGCGGACCAAGATGCTTTTCGAATACGCGCCGGATAATATGAAACCGCCGATTAGCGCGTGGTCATTCGGAGCAACGAAGCCGCGCGTACTAATGTTAAGAAGTTGCGCGGCGCGGCTACTCGACAATGCGGTGAGCATCACCACGGCGATCACCGATGGGAAGGATCTTCGCAGCATAACGCAATTTCTTCTTCGAGGCCGAGACTGCAAGAGACGAATGGTATCAGGTTCAACTTCATTCGGCGGGGCACGAAAATCGAAACGAACGATGGAGGATCGAGGAGAGATCATGGTATAAGGCAGGCGGAGGTCATCGTTGCTCGATCCAACTAGCGCGTTCCAGCAGTCGGTCTTTACCAGCGGGCGCGGGCATTCCTACTTCGCGCAAACGCCGGGCTTACCGCTCTCGCTCAAGTGCATGCACAACGGGCGGGCGCTCTACCGGATCGATCGGGGTGAGTTTTCGGTGGATGACGCCGGCTATCTCATCCTTAACAACCGGCAGCCGTACTCGATCGAGATTGCGTCGCCCACCTGCGTCGAGACGTTTGTGCTTTGGTTTCCAAATGGATGGGCCGAAGAAGTGGTTGCCGGTTTGACCAAGCCTAACGAGCGGTTGCTCGACCCAACCGGAAAGGCCGCGGCGCCCACTTCCTTTTTCGAGCGTTATACACCGCACGACCAAATCGTTTCGCCGCGAGCGCGGGAGCTGCGCACCGCGTTCAAGAGTCGCGACCTGATCGACGACAATTGGTTGGAGGAAAAACTAAGAGAGTTGCTGGCGGCGATGCTCCAGTCTCAGGACGGGGTGAAGCGGCAAACGGAAGCGCTCCCTGCCGTGCGGGCGTCGACGCGGAAAGAGCTTTGGCGGCGCGTGAATCGGGCGCGGGATTTTCTCCATGCGCATCTAGGCGCGCGCATCACGCTATCGGAAGTTGCCGCAGCAGCCTGTCTGTCGCCATTTCATTTGTTACGAACGTTTCAGGCGGCGTTCCGGCAAACGCCCCACCAGTATCTGCAGCACTGCCGACTCGAGCGCGCCAAGTTCCTTCTCGAAAAAACGCGGATTCCGGTGACGGCCATCTGCCTCGATTGCGGGTTCACGAGCCTCGGTTCGTTCAGCGCGCTGTTTCAGAAAACGTTTGGAATGTCGCCCAGAAAGTGGCGGGCGAATCGGGGTGTCGGAGCAGACGAAAATAGCAAGATCGAAGAAGTATTTCTGACCGGCCCCGAATAGGGTCGGGTCATGAATACCTCGGTTACTCGGAAGAAATTTCTGCTAGGAAGCGGTATCGCGGCGGTCGGCGCCGTGTTCGGACGCAGCCTGTTTGCCCAGCCGGGCGTAAGCTCGCCCCCGCCGAGTCCTTCCTCGAAAGACGTTCCGGATTTTCCCGAACACGATCCGCAAATCGATCGCGCGCGAGTGAAACGGTTTGTGATCGCGGGCCATTTCAACCTGGAAGCGGTGAAAGAGATGCTGGCGGCGGACCCGACGCTGATCAATGGCGCGATCGACTGGGGTAATGGCGATTTCGAAACCGCGCTGGGCGGCGCATCGCACATGGGACGGCGAGACATTGCGGAGTTCCTCCTCGAGCACAATGCGCGGATGGATGTCTTCGCCGCCACAATGCTCGGAAAGCTGGACATCGTGAAGGCGACGGTCGCTGCTTTTCCGAACATCGTAACCGTCCCCGGACCGCACAAGATTCCGTTGATCGCGCACGCGGAGAAGGGTGGGGAAGGAGCGAAAGCGGTGCTCGAGTTTTTGCAACCGCTGGTCGCAAAAAAGTAAGAAGTAAGAAGTAAGAGGTAAGAAGGAAAAAGTGAGAAAGGGGAAATGAAAGACATCTCGTTAGGTCGGATCGGGCAGATATCGGTGAATGTGCATGATCTGGAGCGGGGGACGGCGTTCTACAAAGACAAGCTCGGGATGAAGCATCTTTTCAGCGTGCCGCCGAAGATGGCGTTTTTCGATGCGGACGGCGTCCGGCTCATGCTCGGGATTCCGGAGCGGCCGGACCTCGATCATTCGAGCTCAATTCTTTACTTTAAGGTCGACGACATCGACGCCGCCTACGAAGCGCTCGTCAAGCGGGGTGTCCATTTTGAGACGAAGCCAATGCTCGTTGCGCCGATGCAGACCTATGATCTCTGGCTCGCGGAATTTCGCGACTCGGAAACCAATATCCTCGCTTTAATGTGCGAGAAAGCGAAGCAGTCGGCGGGTTAGCTCCCGCAGATAGCTAGGCTCCATCCAGTTTCAACGGCTCCAAAATGCGTTGCAGTCTTGGGGTGAAATGCCGCGATGGATCGAAAGAGAGAAGGACTCGAGGGACTTTTCCCACGATTTTCTCTCGCGGGACCGGCCCGATGTAGCGCGAATCAGCGCTGTTATCGCGCGAGTCGCCCATCATAAAGTACTGACCGACGGGTACGATGATTGGGCCAAAGGTGCGTAACGCCCCCCGACTTGGGAAAGCCAGAACGTAGTGATCGCACGCCGCCAGGTGTTCGACCGCGACGACGACATCCTGATCCTCAAATACCTCGCGGCGAAACGGTGCTGGATCGGTCACGGAATATTGCTGACGCACTCCGTTTAGGAAAAGAATGTCATTGCGCAGCTCCACGGTGTCGCCAGGTAAACCCACGACTCGTTTCACCAGCCGAGTCCCGTCTTTCGGCGAATAGAAGACGACTACATCTCCAAGCGCAGGATCACCCCAAGTGGAAAGATGGACTGTGGTGAAAGGGACCTTCAAGTCGTAGGCAAGCTTGTTCACGAAAACCAGTTCGCCCTCGAGGATCGACGGTTTCATCGAGCCGGTGGGGACCCAGTTCCAATCGGCGACGGCGGACTTCAAAGGAGCGACAATGACAAAGGCAAGCGCAAGCGGACGGATCCATTGGAGCCAGATCCTATGGGCGATGTGTTTCATAAATGATGCTGACTAAGCCTTGATAGCAGGAGGCGCTTTCCAGGGCAAACCTAGCGCGGGGCGATGCCGAGCGCCTTCTCAATCGCTGCGGGGTCGTAGACGTTGCCGCCCTTAATGACGGCTGTGACCTTGTCGAGATCGCGAATGTTTTTCGTTGGGTCGCCGTCAACCAGGATCATGTCGGCAAGTTTGCCGGCGGCGATGACTCCGCGATCTTTATTCGCGCCCATGACTTCGGCGGAGGTAAGCGTGGCCATGCGTAAGACTTCGGGAGCAGCGATTCCCGCGCGGACGTAAAGTTCGAGTTCGTGGTGAAACATGTAACCAGCGAGTGCGTCCGTTCCGGGAATGATCGTGACGCCGGCGTCATGGAGCGCCTTCAACAAGTGGAGCATTGCGGGGAACGCTTCCCGGTAAGCGGCTTCTTTGTCTTTCGGCACTTCAAGCGCGCCGCTCAACATTCCGCGGCGAACCTGCGGCGGGAAACGCGGGACAATATTTTCTAATCCCGGCGTGAGTGCAGTCGGATCGCCGCAGAAAAGGCCTTCGAATGCGTCCATGGTCGGATCCAGCACGGTGTGATGTCGCTTGAGAAAGTCGATGAACTCTCGGACCTCGGGTTTGTCCGGGGTGAATTCTCGGGCGCGCTCCGCGACTTTAATGAACCGGTCGCGGTTCCTCGTTTCTTTCACTTCGGGAAACAGAAAATTCAGTTCGATGAAATTGATGTGCTGGATTTCATCGGCGCCGCCCTCGACGAACTGGCGCGCGGACATGAACGCCGGAACGTGGCCACTAACCCGCAGTCCGCGGGCATGGGCGCGATCGGCGATGATCGGGACCAGCTCGGGTTTGACCGAGGAATAAATTTTGATCTGCACGTAACCGTGATCAGCGTACCAATCGACGTCCTTCGTTGCTTGTTCTGCCGTGTCCACCCGCATTGTCGTCGGGCCAGCCAGCTCGCCGGTTCCGTCGATGATTCCCGCTTTCAGAACGCGAGGACCGAGTTCGCGGCCCTCGTCGAATCGCGCGACGCGCGCCGGGAAAGCGTCGAGGTCATTCGCCATGTCGCGAGCGCTGGTGACGCCATTCGCAAGATCAAGCGCGCCGTCACCGCCGCTAAAATGCTGGTGATTGTCCCAAAGGCCCGGCATAAGGAGTCAACGATCTCCGCATCAGCTGCCGGTTTCGTTTCGCCATCTGGTCCAACGCGCACGATTCGATCACCACGAATGGAGACGCTTGTCCCCGCCGTGACGCTGAGATCCCGCGGATCGAATAGGTGAGCGTTGCGAATAACCAATTCCGCTGTGGGCTTATGGGCCAAAGCCCGAGCGAGTTGTTCTGACCACGCCGCATCCGTTTTGTCCTGCGCCGCCTGCAATTCTTTAATGGCGCTTTCCGACCCGTCCGGCACCACCGAGAACCAGCCGGAGATCGTTGACGCCACGCCGGCGTTGTCCATCCAGATCGATTGTGGAGAAAAACTAAGGCCCGTGATGCGGTATTCGGTTAGCTCGCCTTTTCCGGTTTTCGCTTTTCCCGCGGCTTCAATGCTCGCTGCGCCCGCGGGCAAAAGGGGCAATTTGTGATTCGGAGCTTTCAGGAGAGCGCGCGCCAGCACTGCGAAAAATTCCGGCGGCGCGCTCATCGGCAGATAGAAGGCCTCGCCTTTCACCGGCTGTTCGCCTTGTTCGCTCCGATTCTTCCAGCTCGCCTTGCCGTTCTTGATCTCGAACCGTTCTTCGACGGGCGCCTTCATGTAATCATTCCCGGTGCCGTGGTATTCTGTTGGCACGCCCGCCGCATCGAGTTTCCAAGTCGCGATGATGTGATCGCCGCGGCCGCGATCGTTGTAGGAATATTCCGCGTGAAAGCCGCCGGCCTCTTCCTTCACGGTCTCGGTTCCAGCCAGATTACCCTGAATGAAAATTTTGTCCGTCCGCTCGGCCGCCGCTGCCTGCGCGATCACGGTGAACGTGACTAGAAGAAGAACAGCCTTACGCGTTACTGCAGTCATCAATTGCACTCCGCGACAAATTGATACGGAAGCGACGGAGCGCCTAGACAAAAAAAGGCCGGTCAACGCACGCGGCGCTGACCGGCCTTTGATTTAACCTAACAATCCTACTGTTTGTCGTAAACGGCCGTACTGGTCAGCTCTTTACCGTCATCACCTTTATCCGTTTCCGTGACGGTGCGGCTTTTGCCGTCGGCGGACACCACGACTTTGCCGTTGCCTACGTCCTTGCCATCTTTCTTCACGGTATAGGTAAGAGTGTGCGCGTCCACTTTCGTGTAGGCCCGCGTGTCGTGCATATCACTGCCCTTGGCGCCATAGTCTTTCCCGTCCATCTTGCCGGTCCAGACGTGGTGCACCGCTTTGCCGGCCGGATCGGTGCCGTCGACGGTAATCGTCAGCTCGTCGCCGCTCTGCGCATAAACAACCTTGGTGTTTTTGTGCGCGCCTGCCGGGATCTTCGATTTCGCTTCGTTGAGTTTCCAAGTGCCCATAAACGCGTCGTCGGCCGCCAAACAAAGGCTGGCCGCGACGGCGGAGATGAGCAGTGCAATTAGAGTCGTTTTTGTTTTCATACGCCATTAGGCGAAGGGCCGAACGAGCGTGTCAATGCACGAAATAGCGTAAGTAATTGCGAATCGCTATTTTAGATAGCGGACGTCGCAGCGCGACGTCCCTACCATAGCAACGGAGTTAGTCTTCACTTTTTTGGTCCAACGACCTTCGCGACGAGCGCATCGAAACGCGGATCGCCATGCAGGTCGTTGAGGAACGCATCGTACTTAATGGTTAGAATTTCTGGCGCGTGCTGATCGATTGCTGTTTCTAGCGCGGTGAGCGCGCCATCTTTGTCGCCGAGGGCCAGTCGAATCACGGCAATGTTCCAGCCACTTACGAACTGGGCGGGCGATCGCTCTTCGAGTCGGGCCAGGATTTGTTGCGCTTCGTCCGGCAATCCATTGCGCGCATACGCCTGAGCTAACAAGGCCTGAGTGAACGGATCATTGGCGGCGGCGGCGGCTTTGCGAAATTCCGCCAGGGCTTCGGCCTGTTTTCCCTGGAATTGTAACGCCGCGCCGAGGTAGCAGCGCACGACGTGGAAGTTCGCATCGATCTCGAGGACCTTGCGACTTTGGGCGAGCGCCTCATCGAAGCGATGCGCGTTAATGTAGTTAAACGCCAGGTCCGAGTTAGCGATGAGCGATAGTGGATCGAGCGCGATCGCTTTCTTCGATTCAACAATCGCGCGGTCGAACTCGCCAAGCGCGCTCAACGGGGTTGTCTTCCATTGATGGGCGGTAGCGTAATTAGGATCGAGCTCTATCGCGCGATCGAATTCGGCGATCGCTTTCTTGAAATCGCGATCGAAAGCGGTAAACACCAAACCGAGTGCCGCGTGGGGCGCACCGAGCGTCGGTTCAAGGCTCAGCGCTTTCATCGCCATTTCTCGTGTCTTGGGATAAAACTCAGCCGAAGCGCCGACTCCGTAATCCGGATAGAGCCCGTAGGCGTCGGCCAGACCCGCGTAGGCGAGCGCGTAGTTCGGGTCCTTCTCGATCGCTTGATTGTAGTACTCTACCGACTTCGGCAGATCTTCCGCGGTTCGCTTGTTCCAAAAAAATCTGCCCTTGAGGTAGAGCTCGTATGCTTCGGAGTTGGCGGTCGGCTTGGTCGACATCGCGGCTTTTTCCGAGCCGCTTAGCTTCGCTTGCAGAGTCTCAGCGATGGTTTTTGCGATATCGCTTTCGACCGAAAAGATGTCGGTCAACTTCCGATCGTAGATCTCCGCCCAGAGATGACTGTCGGTCAGCGCGTTGATCAGCTGGACGTTGACCCGGACCTGGTCGTTCGATTTCTGGACGCTGCCCTCGAGAATGTTGGTCACTCCGAGCTGGCGCGCGATCTCGCGTAAATCCGATGGCGCGCTTTTGAATCGCTGCGTGGAGGTGCGCGAGATCACCTTCAAGTCGGCCACTTTCGCCAGCCGGGTCAGAATTTCGTCCTGCACTCCCTCGGCAAAAAAGGCGTTCGCTTTGTCCTCGCTTAAACTTTCAAACGGCAGGACCGCGATCGACTTGGCCGGGAGATTGGTGACCTCGCTGCTCTGAATGGTCGGTTTCGAGCGGAACACCTGGTAACCGAGGAGGGCCGCCGCGCACACGGTGAGGACGAGGATGAACGATGCGAATTTGCGCCGGCTCCATTGTGGAACCTTTTCGCCCGGCCCGATCTCTTCGGTCCGCTTCATTCCGGACGGCGTCATCTCGAAAGTCCAGGCGATGATGAGTGCCACGACGAAACCTGCCGCGAGGATCACCACAAACACCTTCATGACCCATGCCGGCGCTTCGAAAGTCGGGAACAGAATTGCGGCCGCTTGCATCAGCAGCCACGCGATGACGGCATACGCGACCGCGACCTTGTAGACATGGCGCCGTTTCAGCTCGGTGAAGAAATTCGGGAAATTCATTTCGGCTCCGGCGGAAACATTTTGGCGACGAGTTGCTGGAAGCGCGGCTCCGTCCGCAATGGATCGAAAAGCGGATCCACCTTTAACCAGCTCGTGTCCGGCGATTCGCCGTCATCGCTGGCTTTCTCGAGGTAATAAAGCGCCTTCTCCTTATCGCCAAGCCCGATGTAAATGATCGTGTAAAGGTAACCCCGGACGTAGCCCTTTTGTCCGGCTTCCGTAATCCTCCGCAACATATCGAGGGCTTTTTCTTTCTGGCCGGTTTCCGCGTAGGCCCGCCCGAGAAGGGCAAGGATCTCCGGATCGTCGTCGAGCGTGGCCGCTTTCTCGTATTCCGAAATCGCGGCGTTGAGATCGCCTTTATGGTAAAGCGCTTCGCCCAGATTCCAGCGGGCATAGGCAAAGTTGCCGTCCAGCGCCAGGGTCTTTCGGAGCTGGGCTATGGCCTGATCGTAGCGACGCGCGATCATCAGCGTGCTGCCCAGGTCCGCGTTGATAATGAGCGAGAGCGGATCGAGCTCGATCGCGCGCTCTCCTTCCTTAATGGCCTGGTCGAACCGGCCGAGGGTAACGAGAAGGCTGTTGCCGAACCAATGGTGGGCCGTCGCGTAATTCGGATTCAGTTCAATGGCACGCTGGAATTCCAACTCGGAGCTTTCGAACTTGAAATCAAAGAGCTGCAGCATGGCCAGCGCGGCATGCCCCTCCGCCGACGTTGCATCCAGCTCGACGGCGCGACGCGCAGCGATGTTCGCCTTGGGAAAAAAGTCTCGCGGCCTTCCAGCCCCGAACACCGGAATCAGCAGATAGGTCTGGGCCAGGCCGGCGTAGGCCCCGGAATAGGTGGGATCGGCAGCAACCGCTTGTTCGAAAAACTCGCCCGCCAATTTGAGGTCGGTGCCGGTGCGCTTGTTCCAGAAGAACCGGCCCTTAAGATAAAGCTGGTACGCTTCGCTGTTCTCGGTCGGTCGCGCGGCGATCGCCTGTTTCTCTGCGCCGCTCAATTTCGCCGCAAGCGACGACGCGATTCTCTGCGCAACATCGCTTTCCACGGCGAAGGTGTCGATCAGGCTGCGATCGTAGGTCTCCGCCCAAAGATGGTTGTCGTTCAGTGCGTTGATCAGCTGAACCGTGATCCGGACCTGGTCCCGTGATTTTTGGACGCTCCCTTCGAGAATGTTCGCCACGCCGAGTTGCTGCGCGATCTCGCGGAGATTGCTCGGCGCGCTTTTGTACTTCTCTGTCGAGGTGCGCGAAATGACTTTCAGGTCACCGATCTTCGCCAGCCGGGTCAGGATTTCTTCCTGAATGCCGTCGGCAAAATAGGCATTCTCCTTGTCGCTGCTCATGTTTTCGAAAGGAAGAACGGCGACGCTCTTCGCGGGAATCGGCGCTGTAGCGGCCTCGCTCTGTCGAGGCGTCACCATCGATTTCGGACGCAAAAGCTGAAAGGCGAGCAGTCCGGCGGCGCCTACCGCCAGCGCCAAGGTAATTCCTACTATCTTGCGGCCCGTCCGTCTCGTGATCGACTGATCCGTTTCGACTTCCGATTCGCGTTTAATTCCTTCCGGCGTGATTTCGAACGCCCATGATAAAACCAGAGCGACCGGAAATCCCAGCATCAGAACGATGATGCATGCTTTCATCGCCCACGGCGGCGCGTCGAAAGCCGGGAGAAAAATCGAGGCGCCCTGAATCAACAACCACGCGGCTACCGCATAGGCGACGGCGACCTTGTAAACATTGCGCCGTTTTAGCTCGGCGAAGAAGTTCGAATGCGCCATCGCAGTGCGCGCATCTTACTGGTGAGCCAGAACTTGGAAAGCCTCAACCCAGCGGCGACCCAATGCGCTGAGAAAGCCTCACACAACGGGCACCAAGGTCACCAAGGACGAATACCCGTTGTGATCCGTTGTGCCCTTGGTGCGAGGTCCCTCTCCGGTAATCGGACTGTAGGACGTTTAAACGTCACCGGCCGGGAGGCGCCTGACATAGACGCCCTACAATCGAGCATGCGTTGCAGCGTTCGCTGTAGTCAGCGCATTCTCCCTGGACCTGTCATCCTGAGCGAAGCGCAGCGAAGTCGAAGGATCTCTGAACATTTCTTCGTGGTTCGAAGTTCGCCGCACCACCAGCGCAGAAATAGTCAGAGATCCTTCGACAGGCTCAGGATGACATTTGTGGGAGAGCGCCCCCACGATAGGGGCGCGGCTCAAAGCGGAACGCGAGTCAGAACGGGCTCTTCACGCTGGTCGTTCGGCTCCTTGATCCCGCAGATCACGAACGCTTCGTCGCCGGCAACCGCAATGGTGCTCCCGTGACCCGGAAAATCGGTTCCAACAGCCAGCACATCCACTTTCGCGGTTTGCCCGTCACCGTCGGGCGTAATTCGGAGCAGCCGCATGGCGGTGTCGCGCGGATTCTGAACGGCGATCAACGATCCCTTATGCCAAACCATTCCATCAATGCCGCCGATGAGCGTCCCCGTAACTGCGAGCTCCCACGACTTCCCTGTGGCCAGGTCGTGGACAACGACACCGCCGGCATGGGCTACATAGAGACGATCCTTTTCCAAATCCGAAGCGATCCCATTGGGATTGTAAACAGGCGTCGTCAGTGCAAGCGCCTCAAGCTTGTCGTTCACGAGGTGGAGAACGATTCCATTGTTGCTGTCCGTCACGGCGAAGCTGCCGTTCTTGAGAAGCGCGATGTCGTTGCAGTACGCGTTCTTCGTCGGCAGCTTGTAGGTCGCCTCGATCTCACCGTTCGATTCGTGATGCCGCACGACCGCCGCATTGCTGCCGTCCGCCTCATCTACACAAACCAAAAAGCTGTGGCTCGCCGGGTCCGGGCGAATCCCGAGAATTTGCGTGCCGCCTGCCTTTGCGATCGGTTTGGCCGCGCCCTTCCCATCTAACTCATGAGAGTAGATAGAGCCGCTCGAGCCCATCAGGAAAGACTTGGTTGTTTCAGAGAAGGCAACTCCTTCGCTGCCGCCGGGGAGTCCGAGCTTAATAATACCTTTGCCGCGTCCCAAGCCCTTGCCATTCGCGTCCAGGCGCTGCGCGACCCCGACGAAGCCAGGATCGTCTTTCAGTTTCTGAAACGCCGCATCGTCGGACGCCTTGAAAGAAAACCCAAGGTCCGCAATGCGCTTGAGCTGCGCTATCGCTCCCGCACCATCTCCGTCGACCGCCAATCCCCGCGCCACCGCGATTTGGACCCACGGATGACCCGGCACAATCACGGCCAGCTTCCTCACGTTTGCCAAAAGCGCCGCATTATCCCCGCGCTCCCTCGCCGCCCGCGCCGCCGCGTTGATCGCATTGAACTCAGCGAGATCTGCGAGGGCCACGGTCGCGAATAAGGCGCTCGCGACCGGCGTCACGAAAGATCCAAAGCGAAAGCGACGCATCACGTATTTCGTGTTAACCGCGAGGCCATAGTTTTGCAAGGGCTTCGTTCTCGTCGGAAAGCAATCATCCCGCGACGTCAGCCCCTATTTCCAGTACGGGTAAGGTGCCGTGACTAATGACTGATATTGACAACAGGTCATTTTCCAGGACATAGAGTATCAATGCACTTTTACCTAGCGACGTGGCCTCGAACGTTTGTAAGGAGCTTTTTCTTCGCGTTGATTCTAGTGTCGGTAATCGCGGTTCCATCCGGTCAGGCCGCGCCGCCCACTCCATATGAGGCGGAGCCTCTCGAGAAATTCCAGGACGGGCCGATGTACATTTTCGAAAACGGGGTGTCGGCCGCGATGATCTCTCAGCAAGGCCCGTTTACGAGTTATCAGGTCAATGTGAACTCGAGCGGTCAAAACATCACGGGCGACGCGGCGAATGAGCCATCGATTGTCGTGGATCCGACGAACCGCAGTAAGATGAGCATCGGCTGGCGACAATTCGACAGCGTTGCCTCAAATTTCCGGCAGGCCGGCTACGGCTATAGCACCAACGGCGGAGTGTCATGGACCTTCCCTGGTGTGCTGGACCCCGGCGTCTTCCGCAGCGACCCAGTACTCCTCCCCGATGCCGACGGGAATTTCTTTTACCTTAGTCTCAAGGGGGACCTTTTCACCGACCTCTGGCGTTCGCTCACCGGCGGGCAATCGTGGACGTTTCTTAGCCCGTCGTTCGGCGGCGACAAACAATGGTTTACGATCGATACCACCAAGAGCCCGGGCCGCGGATTCCAGTATCAATATTGGAGCCCAGCGGGCAACCATTACCCAGGAAAACAATTCAGCCGCTCGACCAACGGCGGAGTCAGCTGGGAAGATCCCGTCAGCATTCCGCAGGAGCTCGTCTCCGGCACGCTCGACGTGAACTCGAACGGGGACCTGTTCTTCAGCGGGGTCGACATAAATGCCGGCGCGAAGATCTGGTGCATTCGGTCGACCAACGCCAAGAACGCCGCCGTTAGCCCGACCTTCGACCTGGCGACTCTAGTCAACATGGACGGCAGCCAGAGTATATTTAAGGGAATAAATCCGGGAGGATCAAACGGTCAGACCTATCTCGCGATAGACCGATCAGGGGGCAGCACTCATAATAACATCTACATCCTGGCGAGCTTGCAGGTTTTCGGCAGCCCGAACGGCACCGACGTGATGTTCGTGCGCAGCACCGATGGCGGGCAAACCTTTAGCGCTCCTAAGCGGATCAATGACGACATTCACACGACCAACAAATGGCATTGGCTCGGCACATTTTCCGTAGCGCCCGATGGACGGCTCGATGCCATCTGGCTCGATACGCGAAGTGCCGCAAACAATACTGACTCGCAGCTGTTCTATTCCTACAGCCGCGACGGGGGCGACAGCTGGTCGGCCAACGTTGCCGTGAGCCAGTCGTTCAATCCTTTCCTCGGATATCCCAACCAGAACAAAATGGGGGACTATATTAGCATCGTTTCCGACCTCAGCGGCGGCGATGTGGCCTACACCGCCACCTTCAATGGCGAAGAGGACATTTATTATGTCCGTTTGGCGCCGCCAACGCTTAAACTGGTCAACCTTTCTACCCGCGCGCGAGTGCTCACCGGAGAGCAGGTGCTTATCGCCGGCTTTATCGTCACCGGCACAGATCCAAAGCGCGTGATCATCAGGGGGATCGGCCCTTCGCTTACCGGCATCAACGGGAATCTGTCTAATCCCACTTTGGAACTGCATCAAGGCAACACCACCCTGGCCAGCAATGACGACTGGAAGACCAAATCGGATGGCACGAGCCAGCAGGCTGAGGTCGAAGCGACAACGATTCCTCCGACGAACGATTCGGAGTCCGCGATCGTCGTTACGCTTAATCCAGGCACTTATACCGCGACTCTTTCGGGAAAAAATGGCGGTACCGGCATTGGCGTCGTCGAAGTTTACGATTTGGATCAGGCCGCTAATTCTCGACTCGCCAACATTAGCACGCGCGGCTTCGTCGACACGGATGATAACGCCATGATTGCCGGTTTGACCGGGGGACAAGGCGAGCCGGGCGCCCGGACCCCGGTCCTGATCCGCGCGATCGGGCCATCGCTGAGCGGCGGCGGGATCCAGGGACCACTCCAGGATCCTACTCTGGCCTTACATGATGCGAATGGAGCTACCATCGCGACAAACGATAATTGGAAAATCAACGATCAGACCCAGCAGTCGCAGGAGGATTTGATTCGATCGAGCAACACCGCTCCCTCAAATGATTTCGAGGCAGCAATCGTCGTAACGCTTCCGCCGGGGCCGAACACCGCAATCGTCCGCGGAAAAAATAACAGCACCGGCGTGGGGCTAGTCGAAGTTTACAACCTGCAGTAGTCCCTCTTCTGTAGCCGCTTCCCTGTGGGAAGCGCCGAGAAGAGCTACAGAAGAATGCGCTGAGCCTGTCGCTACCGTTAAATTCCGGCGGGGCTCCCCTTGAACTCAATCCGGCGATTGCGCGAATCCAGCGTTACGGCTAAATCGGCCAGCGCGAAACAGCCCACCTGGCCTCGCGGAGTTGCGCCCGGAGAAGGCACCGCGTCGGTGAACAAAATCGCGCGGCTGGGGATCTTGTAGGCGCCGATTTCGGCTTCGCTCTTCATTGTTCCCTTGTAGATCTGGAACTCGCCGGAAGGTGTCCTGGCTTTGTTTCCTTCCACGAGCGGCCCTTCGAGGAGCACTTCATCTTTGTATTTTGTCGGCAAGGCTAGAGCGAACGGAGCTCCGGTATCGAGGTGCACCCGATACTCATGCCCGCTTACTCGCACCGGCACAGTCGGCAGTCCGCCGTTACTCTCGTAAGAGAAAATGGTCTTGTCGTTAGGTTGCTCGAGGGCACCCGACCGGAGGCTAATTTGTTTCCGCGGAAAATCGAAGGTCATCAAGTAGTCGGCAAAAGAAGTCGGGCTCAGGACCCCGCGAGGCGCGGCGCTCGTGCCCGGGATCGATAAGAGGGGACCGACCACGACCGCAACATCCCGCACACTGACGTCGCCGATCTCAAGCTGCGTGATTGTGTTCCCGGCGCCCGCGGAGGTAAGCGATAGCTCTTCGGCAAGGCTGGACTCCACCACCGTCCGGCTGGCGCCAGTATCGACGATGAATGGGAACGGACCTTTGCCGTTTATCCGCAGGGCTACCCCCGGCCTTCCGCCGAAGTCGAGCATCGGGACCGAGACGCCGCTGGCCGCAACGGCTGTTTCCGCCGGAAAGGCTTCTGCGGCGTGGTTTTTCCGGCCGGCCAGCAGGAGGATCGCAGCGACACAGAGACAAAAACGGTAATTAACCTTCACGATTTATACTTAATCGAGCAGCCGTATGGCTTCGTGGTGGCAGTGGAGACAATCTTGCCCGCGAGCAATTCGTCCAGCGCGACTTTGACGTAGTTTGTTGAGCTGGCGATGTCCGCCGGATTCGGTGTTGGCTTGCTGTCGATCGCGCCTTCGTAAACAATTTTTCCCTCGGGATTGATGACAAACATGTGGGGCGTGTTCTTCGCGCCATAAGTGCGGCCGGCTTTTCCATCCGGGTCGAAAACAAGTGCCGTTTGTTTCGTCTTCCATTCAGCCATCTTCGTGTTCGCCTGCTCGGCCGTGAGATAACCTTCCAGGCCGGGGGCTGACGAATCGATGCTTAGCCAGACGACGCCTTTCGCCGTGAATTCTTCCTGTAGCTTTTGCATGTTGCCGCTGCCGTAATGCTTCTTCACAAAGGGGCAATCGGGGTTAAACCACTCCAGGACCACGTACTTCCCCTTGTATTGCGAGACGCTTTGCGTCTTGCCTTTGGAATCCTGTAAAGAAAAATCCGGCGCGGCGCTGCCGACGCTGGGCGAATCCGCAGCGAAAAGCGCGGCAGCCCCAATGACAGTGATAAATGCGGTGATCAGTTTTGTTTTCATATTATTCAGAAGCCAGCTGTGCTTAACGGTTTCGATTTCCCAAATTATCCTACTTGCGGTTGAAGACCCGCTTCGACTTTATCGCGCCGTCTTTGCCCGCCATGTCCAGCTCGATGGTCAAAACCTTGCCGTCCGGTGAGAGCCGCCAGGTCCGTTTGCCTTTCAATTCGTCGGTCCCCTCCGGTCCGTCGATTTGCGCTTGCTCCTGCACATCGAACCCGGCGCCATCTTTGGCCCAGATACTCACGCGCTTACCCCCTTTCGCAGTCCCGCCACTAATAACCGGCGGCTTAAACTCGGCTTCCTTGCCGTTGACGAGGTAAGCATCCGGCACGGTTTTATCGCCCTGCGGCCCTGACATCTTGGTCTCGACGTCGATGCGGTCACCTGTCTGCTTGACGGTGAGAATCTGCTTCGTGCCCTCGGGAAGGCCTTCGCTTTTCGCGGCGTCCAGCTCCCAGGTTCCATTGAAATTCGGCTTCTCCGTTGCCGCTCCGGCCGCAAAATGGGTGAGCGAAAGGATTGCCACGACAGCGGGTATTAATGTTGTCTTGTGCATATGGTGATCAAACCAGTATGGAAACGGAATGACCAAATGTCAAATCGGGTCATCGGTCATTTAGGATACCAATGAAGGCTCGGCGCGTTCCTGCAGGCGAAGATCGTAAAGAGCTCATTCTCGATGCCGCTGACCGGTTGCTGGCGCACTTCGGTTACAAAAAAATGACGGTCGAAGACATCGCCAGAGAAGCCGGCATCGGCAAAGGCACGGTCTATCTGCACTTCGCCAGCAAAGAGGAAGTAGTGCTCTCACACGTCGATCGCATTGTCCGCCCACTTTTTGCGGAGCTCGACGCTATCGCAGCGCAAAATCTCTCCGCTGCCAACCGCCTGCGCAAAATGCTTATTCGTCGCGTCATGTTGCGGTTCGATGCGGCCGCGCCCTTCACCGTAAGCCTTAGCGAAGTGCTGAGCGACCTCCGCGCCGGCGTCGTCGAGCGCCGGCAGCGGCATTTCGTGCAGGAGGCGAAGGCACTTGCCGCGATGCTGCAGGAAGGTCAGCGCCTCGGCGAGTTCCGTAAGCATAATGCGACCGCGACCGCGCGTGTGCTCATCGCCGCGACGAACTCGCTCCTCCCATTCAGCCTTAGCACCGCCGAGCTCGGCAAGCGGCGCGAAGTTGAAGCTACGGCCGCCGGCATAGCGGACTTACTAATTGCCGGGCTAAAGAATCATTAGTGCTACTTTCGGTGGGGGATAACCCGAAGGCGTCGGCGGTCATAGACCGCCGCTACAGGTCGGATCCCGCGCGGCGGCGGTACCTGCCAACAAACTGCGCCCGATCACTTCTTATCGCCGACGACTTTGTGCACTAATGCCTCGAACCCCGGATCACTGTGCAGCGGATCGAGCAGGGGATCGACTTTGATCCAGCCGATGTTGGAACCGTCGCGCTCTTCGTAACCTTGTTCGAGAGCGCGCAAGGCTTCATTCTTATTGTTTAGGCTGAGATAAAGCACCGCGCGATAGTAACCCACCGGCTCGCCGCGCTGACTTAGTTTATCGAGATCGCCAAGCATCCGGACGGCGGCGTCCTTATCACCAGCCTGGGTTTTTGCCGCCGCGCAAAGTGAGGACACAAGCGGATTGTCGCCTGGTTGTTCTTTTGCCTTTTCGAACTCAGCAATCGCACCAGAGAGGTTGCCCATCGCCTGGAAGGCCATACCGAGGTTATAGTGCGCGTATACGGACGTAGGATCGAGGTCTAACCCCTTTCGCATTTCCCGGGCAGCGTCTTCGTAGCGACGGGCGTAATACATTGTCTCGCCAAGGTCGATTGTCATGACTGACGACATCGGATCCAGGCTGACCGCGCGCTTACCTTCGGCGATAGCTTCCTCAAATCGTCCGGTCGCAGCGAGGACGTCGTTCCCATACCAATGATGGGCAGCCGCCTCGTTCGGTTTGAGCTCGATGGCTCGTTGGTATTCGCGAGTCGCGCCGGGGATATCGATCTCGCTAAAAAAAAGGACTTTCCCGAGGGCGCGGTGCGCTTCGGAGAGATTGGAATCAATGCTGAGAGCTTTGAGGGCAGCCTCTTTCGCCTTGGCGTTCGACTCGCGTCGGTCGGCGTTGGTCCAATACGGAAGGATAACGTAGGCATTGGCGAGACCAGCGTAGGCCAAGGCGTAGTTCGGATCGCTCGCGATAGCCTGCTGGTAGAAGGCGATCGCTTTCGGGATGCTGTCGCCTGATCGCTTTTCCCAAAGGGATCTGCCTTTGTGATAAAGCTCGTAGGCATTGGTGTCAGTCGTGGGGACCGCGGCCATCATCTGCTTCTCGGAGCCGGTGAGCTTCGCCTGCAACGTTTCCGCAATCGTATGGGCGATCTCGCTCTCGACCGCGAAGATGTCGGTGAGTTTGCGATCGTAAGTGTCGGCCCAGAGATGGGCGTCGGTCATTGCATTGATCAGCTGCACATTCACGCGCACCTGGTTGTTCGCTTTCTGCACGCTTCCTTCGAGGATGTGCATCACGCCAAGCTGCTTCGCGATCTGCGGCAAATTATCGGGCGTGCTCTTGAAGCGTTGGGTCGAGGTGCGCGAGATCACTTTCAAATCCGCGACCTTAGCCAGACGCGTCAGAATTTCGTCCTGCACGCCTTCAGCGAAATAGGCATTGTCGGGATCGCGGCTCAGATTATCGAACGGCAGGACTGCGATCGATTTTGCGGTCAGCGACGCTGTAGCCGCCTCGCTCTGTCGAGGCGTTGCTGTGTAACGCCCCATGAAAAACAATCCCACGGAAACCGCGGCGCCAATCATGGCGACGTAAATCCAGGCGTGGCTTCTGGAAGGCCGTTCGCCTTCACGATCCGCCTCTTCCGTTCGTTTGATTCCTGCCGGTGTTAGTTCGAACGCCCACGCAATGATGAGTGCTATCGGAAACCCGATCGCGACTACTGCGATCACCAACCGCACGACCCAGTTAGGAATCTCGAGGAAAGGAAAAACCTGGGTGGCGATTTGAATCAGAAGCCAGCCGACGATCGCATACGCCACCGCGACCTTGTAGACATTGCGCCGTTTCAGCTCAGCGAAGAACGAAAGCTTGGCCTCCATTGCTTAGGGACCAATGTGCTCCTGGATAGTGAGGAGTTGCTGGAAGGCGGGATCGTTACGGATCGAGTCCCAGACCGGATCCATCTTCAGGCGCGGGATGGAAGTGGTGTCACCCGCTGGCATGGAAAGGAGTTTTCTCAGGTTCTGGACTGCTTCCGCAACTGCGCCGGCCCGCGCCTGCATCTCGGCCAGACTGGCCAGGTTGTCCTCACCCAGGAAGGCGTCTCGTTCCGGCGGCAACAGGTCGAGGGTTCTCTGTGCCAGGTCGACCGCATCAGCCTTACGGTTAAGCACGAGGTACATCCAGCTTAGCGCTCTTCGAGAACGAATGTCCTGAGGACGCTCTTGCACTCTCGTCTCCAAAGGCTCCAGGATTTTCTGGGCCTCCAGGGCCGCGCCAATAACGTCTCCGGCTAGAAACTGTGTCACAGCTTTGGCTGCGAACCTTTGCGCTTCACTAGTACTCGCGGCAAAGGTAGTGTCCGCCGCCTTTAACGCCGAATTAAAATCGCGCGCCAGGACAAATGTCTCCGCGTGCGACCCAATGATCATATTATAAGTGCCAGTATTAGGAATCGGTAAATCCTGCGGCTGGAATGACGCGAGTAACCGCAACGGTTCCTGTGTCTTGCCAGCCCGGTTCAGAGAGCTAAGAAGCAACACATGCATGCCGAGACCCTCGTGCGGGTCGATGGATAGAGAGTGTCGCGCCATCTCTTCCGCCTCTTTCCAGTTGCGGAGCAAGAGATAGGTTTCGGCGATGGTGCTCGCGAGGTTTGAATTGCGCGGATCCTCATCGAGCGCCCTCTTGCTTTCGTCCAGAGTGGCGTTCCACTTCCCTTGCCGGCGGTGCACATAAGCAATGTAAGAGAGTGCCAGTGAGTTGTTAGGTTGAAGCTGAATCACGCGCTGAAATTCTTTCAACGCGGCCTCATACTCGCGAAACCCGTAGTAGTGAAATACACCCATGGCGACATGCGCTTCGGCCAGGTCGGGGGCGAGAGTTACAGCTTGTTTTGCCATTTGGCCTGCCTCGGCCAGCTCCGATTCACTTAAAGGATTGCTAAGCCAATGCTGGCGCAGCCGGCAGATAGCGAGTTGCGCAATGGCCAACGCAAAATTCGGATCCCGCGCAATCGCTTCCCTGTAGTAGCGCGCTGCCTGGTCGAATGATTGTGAACGGAAATTGCCGTTGGCGACACGCTGTTCGAACTCACCCTTCAGGAAAAGATCATAGGCCTGTGTATCTTTTGTGGGCGCGCTCGCGAGCGTGTTCGCTTCCGAGGGCGACAACTTGGCTTTCAAGGAATCTGCTATTTCCTGAGCGACTTCGGTCTCGACCGCGAAAATATCCTCAATGTCGCGGTCATAGGTCTTCGCCCAGAGGTGTGAATCGGCGCGCGCGTCGATTAACTGGACAGTGACCCGCACCTTGCCGCCCGCTTTCTGCACCGTGCCTTCGAGGACGTTTGCGACGCCAAGCTGTTGCGACACCGTTTTCAGGTCTTCCGGCTTGCTCTTGTATTTCTCGGTCGAAGTGCGCGAGATGACTTTCAGGTCAGCAATGCCGGCCAGCTTCGTCAGGATCTGGTCTTGGACTCCGTCGGCGAAATAGGCGGCGCCCTTATCGTCGCTAAGGTTCCCAAAGGGCAGCACCGCGATCGATTTTGGAGGAATCGTCTTATTCTCGTTAGGCGACGGGCTTGTTTTCTTTGTTTCGTGAGCGCCGGCCGAGAAACGCCAGAGCAATCCACCGCCTACTGCGAGCACAAGACCGATGATCAGAAGCTCCGTCCCGCTAACTCGTTGCGCGCCGCGTTCGCCGTGATACCAGGCTAGGACCAGGGTTATAAAGAAACCTACAACGAGCGCTAACGTAATTCCGCGCCGCACACTTTCGGGCCACTCGAACTGCTGGCCAATGATCTCAACTCCCTGCAGGAATGCGAATGCCGCCGCCCCGTAGGCGAGCGCCCATTGCACCATCTTGCGCTGCTTCAGGCGTTGAAAGAACTCGCTCATTTCAGTTGGTCGTCGGCCAGGCCCATTGTGCGCAAAAAACAAGTGCCAGCGCGGAGCTGACTCATTTCGTTGAACTGTCACCGAGCAATTTGATGAAGCGCGGGTGATTGCGCAATGGATCCCAAAGTGGGTCGAGCTTTAAGTTTGCGATCGTCAAACCAGCGGGGACTTCGAGGAGATGCGGTAAGGCTGTGATAGCGGCATCCTTGTCTCCAAAACGCGCCTGGATCTGGGCCAACGCGATCTCCGCTGGAGGTTGATTGACCGCGTCGCCCTCATAATCTTTCACCGCCTTCGCCGCCTGTTGCAGAGCTCTCTCCTTATCACCCAAGCCGGCGTAAGCCCAAGCCAGCGTGCTAGGCGTTCCATTCGCGTCAGGTTGTACAACGGTCTCGGGCTTTGGTTTGATCTCGTGCAGCACGCGTTCGAATGCTTGCCGCGCCGCGTCGCGCTGGCCTAACCATTCGTAGCTCTGGCCCATCTGCACGACAAACGTGTTCGTGTACGAATCAAGCGGTTGATTGGGAGCGACGGAATTCACTTTTCGCTGAGCGATTTTGACGACTTCGTCGAAATGACGCTCGTACATCGCCTGGATAATACGCGTCGCAACGACCCAGTCATTCAAGTCGTCGTCGGCAATTTGGGTCATCTCTCGATGCGCTTCTTCAAGCCGTCCCGCCGCTTGCAATACGCCGGCCTTGTTGGCGTGTCCGACGCCGGCGTCCGGTGCAATCTGTAAGGCGCGATCGAGAACCGCGAGCGCATCGTCGAATCGTCGAATATAGAGATAGAACTCGTTCCCCATCGAGCTGAGTAACTGGACGTCGCGCGGATCGAGCTCCAGCGCTTTCTTATAACTCACCTCGGCGTCCTGCCAGCGACCTAACCGTCGCAGAATAAAGGCACGATACTCATACACCAGCGCGCTACTCGGCAGCCGCTTTCGGGCTTCGTCATAGGCTGCAAGTGCACCCTCGAAATCGCGGACAACTCGATAACGATAAGATCCCTGGGCAACCCAGGATTCACCGGAATCAGGAGCAAGGGCCATGGCGCGATCGGCTGCCTGCTTCACCGAATCGACCGTGTAGGTGTTGAGGTCGATGGAGTTGAAATTGAGAAAGCTGCGCAGGATCGCCAAACGCGCCCAGGCGAGCGCGAAATTTGGGTCGAGCTCCACGGCACGCGCAAAGTTCCGTTCGGCCTGCATGTAGGCGTCGTAGTTGTAATTGTTATGCTCAATGGTGAGGCCGCGCAGATAAGCGTCATAAGCTGCGGCATTCTGAGTGGGCTTGTCCGTGACGGCCTTTTGTTCGGCACCAGAAAGCTTGGCATTAAGTTGGTCGGCAATCGCCGCGGCGACTTCGCCTTCCACGGCGAAGACGTCGTCGAGTTTGCGATTGTAACTCTCCGCCCAGAGATGCTCGTCCGTCGCAACCCGAATGAGCTGCACATTCACGTGCACGTCATTGGCGATCTTTTGCACACTGCCTTCCAGCAGATTGGCCACGCCTAACTGCTTACCTACTTCGCGCAGATTCTCGGGCGTGCTCTTATACTTTTGAGTTGAAGTGCGCGAAATAACTTTCAGCGCCGAGATTTTCGCCAGTCGGGTCAGAATCTCGTCCTGAATGCCCTCGGCGAAATAAGTGTTCGATTTGTCGTCGCTCAAATTGTCGAAGGGCAGGACAGCGATGCTTCTTTCAGGTAGGGACGCTGCGCTGCCGCGTCCGTCGGATTCCGCGTCAGAACGGACGGCCCGGTCCCGCAATCGCGGGATCCGTACCAATTGAAACACAAGCAATCCCGCTGCGACTACTGCGAGCACGGCGGTTACTGCGACGATCTTTCGGCCCGTGTGGCGCGCGATCGATTGGTTCGGATCGATTTCTGATTCGCGCTTGATCCCGGCCGGAGTGATCTCAAACGCCCAAGACAGAATCAACGCCACTGGAAAACCGAGAACCAGGAGCACCACCACGAGCCGAACGGCCCAATTCGGAATTTCGAAAAACGGAAATACCTGGGTAGCTATTTGAATTAGCAGCCAGCTAACGACCGCGTAGGCGACCGCGACCTTGTAAACATTACGCCGCTTCAGCTCGGCGAAGAAATTGCCTGGATTCATCCGATAAAGCCCTCAGGGCACGCTGCTTTTATCCGAGGGGCTAGAGCATAGATAGGAAGATTTTAGGAATGTGACCGGTGACGATTGGCCAGTGACGAGTAGGATGTCAGCATGAAGACGGTTGCTGAACGCCGGGCGACGTTTGTTGAGCTGCACAAAACAGGCTGTTTCGCGTTGCCGAATCCGTGGGACATCGGCAGCGCGAAATATCTCGCCGGCCTCGGGTTCAAGGCGCTGGCGACGACTTCGGCAGGATTCGCGTTTTCGCGCGGGCTGGCGGATGGCGCCGTGGGGCTCGATCTAATGCTGGCGCACATCCGCGAAATCGTGGGGGCGACGGAGTTGCCGGTGAACGCGGATTTCGAAAACGGATACGCGGACGATCTGGAAGGCGTCGCGAAGAGCGTGCGGCTTTGCGTCGAGACTGGCGTCGCCGGACTATCGATTGAAGACAACACCGGGCGAGGGGACCAACCGCTCTACGAACTCGAGGTGGCGGTTGAAAGAATTCGGGCGGCGAAAGAAGCGATCGGCGACAGCGGCGTCGTGCTGACCGCGCGCGCCGAATGTTTTCTCGTCGGCCGCGACGATATCGATGAGGTGATTCGGCGGTTAACCGCCTATGCGGACGCCGGTGCAGACTGTTTGTACGCGCCGGGCATTCGCGAACGCGATCACATTGCCGCGGTCGTCAAATCGGTCGCGCCCAAACCTGTCAATCTTCTCATCAGCGCGCCCGGCGGGCTGACAATCCGTGATGCGACTGAGCTGGGCGTGCGTCGCGTCAGCGTTGGCGGCGCGTTGGCGCGCGCCGCGTGGGGAGGCTTCATTCGTGCGGCGAAAGACCTGGCTGAGCGCGGAGACTTTGGTGGGTTCGCGGGCGCCGCACCGCACTCGGAACTTCAGCAGTTCTTCTCCGCCAAAAAATTTTAGGTGCCAACTATGCGAACATGGGGTTGAATCCCGGCATGATGAAGCGCGCTCTCGTTGCTCTCGCTGGTTTGTTCTGCCTTGGCCAATCGTTGCCGGCCCAAGTGCCTTTTGGCGCCTCCCTGTTTGATCAGCCTAATTCGCCCTGGTCGTTCTTCGACAGCCAGGATCGATTCTCGTTCTCGACTGCTTTCGGTTCCATGCGGCAAACCGCGGAATATCTGCCCGCCTTCACGCCCTCAGAGCCATTGAGCGCTGCATACCTCGCGCCGGATAGCAAAAGGTCGGTGGATCGGGTCGCCGAATTGCAGAAGGCGAGCGATCTCCGTTGGGGCGGTGAAATTGGGTTCCTCTACGGCAAGTCGACGGGCAGCGGATATGGCCGGCAGGATTTCGCCGGGTACATCATCGGCACCGTGGGGAACGACAAATTTTCCATCACCGCCAGCTACGCCCACGAAGAATCGACCTTCAGCGGCTCACGTTTCCGGCGGTAGCGGCCCCCGTTAAATTCCTCTTGCCGAATCGGCTACGCAGTTGCTAGAACTGCGGCTCAACCAATTCACCTCTCACGAGGGAAAGGCAAATTATGGTAATTTCCAACGGCACTAAGAAGCAAAACGTGGGTTATACCGTCAGCGTCACGGGTGGCTCGGTCGACTGCGGGAACCTTGGTCCCGGCGATGACGTGAATTTGTTTGCCTACGACCAAAAGCCTGGTGTGAAGGTGACAGTCACTATCTCCCACACCGGCGACGAAACGCTGGTCGAGGTCTCGGACCCGGGTCTTTGACCCGGATCGATTCGACGAGCACTTCGTCGAAAAGATGGTGCCAGCGTTCGGCGATGCCGGGCCAGTTAAATTCGGCGCGAGTGGCGTTGCGATAAGCGGCTTCAGCCAGCGCTTCGCGGTGCGACCGATCTTCGTAGAGCCGCTGGAGCGCGGCGGCGACACCTTCGGGAGTCACGATGTGCGCGTGGGTGAGGTTGCCGGGATACGTCAGCGTCATAACCGGATCGATGAATTCGGCCGCGCCTTTCCATAAGTCGGCGAGCGAAGTGTGCCGGGGAATGATCTGGGCCGCGCGCGTCGCTGCGTGTTCGAAGCTCGGCATGCCCCAGCCTTCACCGGTGGTGGTGTTGATCCCGACGTCACAGGCGTTGTAGAGAAGATTGAGCTGGTCGTCGGAAAAGGTTGGGCGCGAATTGTCCGCCTGCGTCATGATGAGGCGATTGAAAATGCCGTAACGTTTCGCGAGGATCAGGACATTCCAGCCCGTGTCCTCGGTTGCCATGTGAAGATAGAGCTTCACGTCAGGCGGCTTGTTTTTCGCGAAGAGAGCGAAGCCGTGAATCGTCAGGTCGATCCGTTTCCGCGGCATGTTCCGGTTCGCATTCAGAACGATGAATGCGTCTCGGTGTTCGGCGTCGCCCAGCTTCATCCGCTGACGCGCTTCAGCTTTGTCCGGCAGCGGGAAAAACTTTTCGGTCGCGACGCCGTGTGGAATCACCTCGAGCGCTGGAAACCGAAAGGCCGGATCGTTTTCGCGAACAGATCGCAAGGCGGTCTCAATTTCGCGTCGGCCATATTCCGTGAAGACAACGTAGCGGGAGACGCCGCCCAAGCGCTGCATGATCTCAGGAGCTATCGGCCCGGCTTCGACGGGCGAATAAAAAACAAATTTCGGCTGCCGTTTCGCTTTTCGCAGGTGCTCGAGAAACTGAATCTGGAACACGATGTCGTAGAGTAGAAAAACGATCGCCGGCTCGATCTGGTCGATCAGCGACGCGATCTGGTCAAAGCCGTAGCGGCTCTTGCCAGCGGCGGCCGGATACAATTTCCAAGGGTAATCATGCGGCCCGCCATCGAAGCGAGTGGCGAGTTGATGCAGCTCATAATGATCCTGCAACGGCTCGAAGATACTTCGGATCACGCGCGCGAAACCGCTCGGCGCCACGGCGTCGCCGATAATCAGGATCTTGGGACAAGTCCCCACCGCTATTTCGCCGGCGCTGATTCTTTCGGCAACGCCGTCGCCTGCCAGGCGATGACCTGCCATTTGCCGTTTCGTTTCAGGAACGTGCCGGTGTTGAAATAATTCGCGACGGTTTTCGTTCCGGCCTTGTCGGTCGTCGCGACTAACCGAAAGGCAACGACCGCGGTGTCGCCGTATTGCTGAATGTGAATGTCTTCGGCGGTGTAAACCGCGGTCCCGTCCTCCGGTTTCGGCGTCGCCTTCGTCTCTTCGCGCAATTCGCGCATGATGTCGGCTTTACTCTTTCGGCGGCCGAGCGCGGAGGTGTAAACAAGTTCGTCCGCCCAGAAGCGATCATGCATCGCGATGTCGTTCTTGCTCGCACCCGCGAGAAAATCCTGGAGCAATTTTGTAAGCTCAGCGGCATCGGGGGCGGTCTGGGCCGGCAGCGCGGTGACGATCAGGATTAACGAAAGGAAAGTGAGCAGAATTCGCTTCATGAGATCGCGAGACTAAAAGAGCCTGGCGCAGAAGTCGAAGTCAGAATGCCGAAGGCGAATGGATGTGCTCCGGCCGCGGGCCGAGCCCGATGAAACGTGCCGGCAATCGGCGCAGGAATGGGAACCACCGGAAAAGCCGGCCAATAAGAGGCAGCGAATCATCCGAGCGGCCGGAAGGACGACCGCTGACGACGCGGCGATGAATAAAGACCTGGATCATTTGAATCAAGCGGACGGGCCATTCCCGGCGTTTTTGCACCTGATCGAGATCAGCCAGGGAAACCGGCCCCTCGCGCAGTTTGTGCGCGAGCAGGTTCGCAGTCGCGACTGCATCCTGCAGCGCGAGATTGATTCCGACGCCGCCGGCCGGCGACATCGCGTGCGCACTATCGCCGATGCAAAGCAAGCCTTCACGGGCCCACTGCTTCAAACGATTTATCTGCACAGTGAGCAATTTGATTTTTGACCAATCGTCGAGCTCGGCCACGCGGTCCTCAAGGAACGGCGCCATCGCGACTATGTCCGCATGAAATTTCGGGAATCCGCGCTGTTTGATTTCCTCGAACGCGCCTTTCGGAATGACGAACCCAACCTGGAAATAATCGTCGCGATCGAGCAAAACGAGGAGCCGGCCGCCGCGGAAAAATCCGAGCGACTGTTTCGGATCGGTCTCGCGTTTCGAGAGGCGCGTCCAAAGAGCATCGATCGGCACGCCGAACTCGCGGATCTTAAAGTGTCCGCGCGAATGGGTGACGGCATGCCGACCATCCGCCCCAATGACAAGGTCGCCGCGAACGGAGCGTTCGCCCTCGGGCGTTTTCGCTTTCACACCGGCGACGCGACCATCCTCGACGATCAGGTCGGTCACTTCATGTTGCATGCGCAGGGTGAACGTCCGGAATTTTTTTGCGTGGCCGGCGAGGAAGTTCAGGAAATCCCATTGCGGCATGAAGGCGATAAATTTGCAGCGCGTCGGCAAATGGGAAAAATCGGCCATCGGCACCGGGTGGCCGTTCATGATCGCGCGCAGTTGGCTGAGCTCCTGGTGCGGCAGCCGGAGAAATTCCTCCAGCAACCCCAACTCGTGCATCAGCTCGAGCGTAGAAGGATGGATCGTATCTCCGCGAAAATCGCGGTTGAAATCCGCGTGCTTTTCCAGCACGACGACCTCGACCCCGGCGCGCGCGAGAAGAAAGCCAGCCATCATCCCGGCCGGCCCACCGCCGACGATGACGCAGCGGGTCCGAATATCAGCCGGGTTCGAGGTCAAGCTTCGACGGATTGCCGGCGCGGGATCCCCAGGCCTTCAAAGATCGTCCGGGTCGCGTCGGATTTATTGAGGGTGTAGAAATGAATTCCCGCGACGCGGTTGTCGAGCAGGTCGTGGCATTGCTCGAGCGCGAAGTGCACGCCGACGCGCGTGACCATTTTCGGATCGGTCTCGCAACGCTGAAGCGCGCGCAGCAGTTTCGCCGGGAACCGCGCGCCGCCCGCCAGCTCGGCAATCCGTTTACAACCGCTCATCGAAGTGATCGGCATGATCCCGGCGAGAATCGGAATCCGAATACCGGCAAGCTCACAACGTTCGCGGAAATCGTAGAAGTCGCGGTTATCGAAAAAAAGTTGGGTGACGATGTAATCCGCGCCGGCATCGACCTTCGCTTTCAAGTGATCCATTTCCACAAGCCGGTTAGGAGTCGCAGGATGCCCTTCTGGAAACCCAGCGACGCCAATGCCGAACCCGCGCGGGTCCGGATGCACTCCGCTTTCATTGAAGCGCCGGATGAATCTCACGAGATCGGCAGCGTTTTGGAACGCGTCCTTCGATTTGTCGTAGGGGCAACCGCGCGGCGGATCGCCACCGAGCGCGAGAATATTTCCGATGCACGATTTCGCGTAACGCCGCACGATCGACTCGATCTCCGCTTCGGTGTGGCAGACACAAGTGAGATGCGGAATCGGATCGAGTTTCGTCGTGTTCTGGATTCGCTCTACGAGGTCATGCGTTAGCTCGCGCGTGGAACCGCCGGCGCCATAAGTGACGCTGACGAAATGCGGCATGTAATCCTCCAGCTCGCGGATCGTCTGGTAAAGACTCTCCGCCGCCTCCGGCGTTTTCGGCGGGAAGAACTCGAACGAAAACGTCGGCGAACCGCCGCGCATGATATCAGTGATGTGCATTTCTCCGGTGCTGCTGCGGGTTCAACATCCTGCGGAATCTAAAACTTTCGACTGCAAATTCACGGGTTCGCCCGGAGGCTGGTGGCGCATCTTCTGCTCACCAAAGGCGATGCGTTTTTCGATCGGCAGCCTGGCCCTGTTCGCACTCGTTTCCTTCGCTGTTGCCGGCAATTTGCAACCGCTCTCGCTGAAGGATGTCAGCCTCATGTTGCGCAGCGGCTATTCGAGTGAAGCGGTGGAGCGCGAAGTCGCCGCGCGCCATTTCCTGGGAACGCTCGACGCCGCCGCGGAGAAAAACCTCCTACAAGCCGGCGCCTCACCGGCGTTGATTAGTGGATTGAAGTCAGGCGCCTTCGCCGTGCCGGCCGCTGACATGGCGGCGGTCAAGGCGGAAACAGCCGCGAAGGAACAGCGCCGGGCCGCCGCGTTAGAAGAATCCCGCAGGCTCGATACTCTTTATCAAGCCCAGGTCGAAAAGAACCGGAGCGCGGCGCCTGCCAATACCGGCCCGCAGACGAACAACGTCGCTTCGATGGTGAAAGGCGACCTGGTTAGTTCCCGTAACGGCTTGCTCCATCCCTATCTGGACGCCGAATTCGAAAAGAAGAAATTGATCGGGCTTTATTTTTCCGCGCTCTGGTGCGGGCCATGTCGGAAATTCACGCCGAACCTCGTCGCCTATTACAACAAGGTCGCGGCCGCGCACCCCGAGTTCGAGATTGTTTTCGTGAGCAACGACAAGTCGGCATCCGCCATGGAAAAATACATGCGCGACGATCAAATGCCGTGGCCCGCGCTCAGTTTCGACAAAGTCGCCGCCAATGCCGCGATCAGGAAGTACGCCGGCTCGGCCATTCCCTGTCTCGTGGTCGTCGACGAAAACGGGAAAGTCATTTCCGATACTTACGCGGGCAAGACCTATCGCGGCCCTGAAGCTGTGGTGGCCGATCTGGACCAGCTTTTCGCTGGAAAAACTTCGGCTCAGCTCGCGCAAGCGCACTGAGCTCGGCGCTGTTTTAAAGCAAGCGCACTGCCGTCACTGCGATGCGGCCGCCGAAACAGACGTCGACATCCGCACCCGGCGCGCGATGGCGGAGCTGATAGTCGCCCGCAAAATAGAGATCGCTTTCCTCTTCGTGGCGGTAATTGAGGGGCAGGGGATTCGGGTCGAGCGCACACCAGACGATTTCCGGATCGGTCGCGCCCGCCGGGAGGTTCGGCAGGTTCACATTATAAAAGAGGCCCGGCTCGATTGGCCGCGCCAGCAGGTCTTTCAGAATCGGACTCGTCCATCTTGCGGCTCGTTCCCAATCGAACGTCACGCCCGATCGCCGATAATGCGAGACCGCGATTCCGGGCCAGCCGTGCAGGACAGCTTCCCGAACTGCCGCGACCGTCCCGGAATAATGAACGTCAGCTCCGAGATTCGCGCCGTGGTTGATCCCGCTCAGGATCCATTTCGCGTCCGGAACTGCTTTGAGTAATCCGAGCCGGACGCAATCCGCTGGCGTTCCGTGAATCGCATAGCGATTCTCGCCTCGAGGCTCGATCCGCACGCCCTCCTGCCACGTCACGCGATGGCTCACGCCCGATTGCGGGCCGACTGGCGCGACGACGACTGGGTCTCCGAGTCCGCGCGTCGAAGTCACTAATGCCGCGAGCCCCTCCGCGTCGATCCCGTCGTCGTTAGTCAGGAGAAATTTCATCCGATCACAACAGGTAACGTTGCAAACTCGAAATTCGAAGCGCGAAATCCGAAACCAAAACGAATCTCGTCGTCTGTCATCCTGAGCCTGTCGAAGGATCTCTAATCATTTCTGCGCTTGTTTCGCCGTCATACTGGAACCGCGAAGAAATAGTCACAGATCCTTCGACAGGCTCAGGATGACAATAGGCAACCATGGCACGATTTGCCCTATCTTCGTCATTCCGCCATCGCAGGATGCGGTGTTATTCTGGCGGCCATGGCACCTCTCCGCATCGGACTGATCGGATTCGACCAGGCGAATGCACTTGATCTAGCTGGTCCCGCCGAAGCTTTTGCCACCGCGATGCGCGACAATGGGCGTGGAAAATTCGAACGCTGTTACGAGATCGTCATTATCGGCCTAACGAGACGAGCGTTTGTGACCGAATCGGGCCTGATCTTTCAGCCCACGACGACGATCGCGGCCGCACCCAAACTCGACACCCTGATCGTGCCCGGCGGCTGCGGTCTGCGGCGGCCCGAAACCAACCGCAAGGTGGCCGCTTGGATCGCCCAGAGAGCGAAAAACACGCGGCGCGTCGCCTCTGTTTGCACCGGCATCTACGGCTTCGCCGCCACGGGATTACTGGATGGACGCGAAGTCACGACGCATTGGCGCTTCGTGAGTGACGTCGGCCGCTGTTTCCCGGCGCTGAAAATGAAACCGAACGCGTTGTTCGTGAAAGACGGCCGCTTTTATACCTCGGCTGGCGTCACGGCCGGCATCGATCTAGCCCTCGCACTAATCGAAGAAGATTTCGGATCGAAAATCGCGCTCGCGGTCGCGCGGGATATGGTCGTTTACCTGAAACGATCCGGCGGGCAGGAACAGTATTCGGAGCCGCTGCGATTTCAGACAAACTCCAGCGATCGCTTCGCGGATCTGGTGAGCTGGATGACGAGTAATCCCACCGCGGCAATGTCAGTGGAAATTCTCGCCCGGCGCGCCTCGCTGTCCTTGAGACAATTTTTCCGTCGCTTCAAAGAGCAGTTCGGCACGTCGCCCGCGATGTTTGTCGAAACCCTGCGACTGAATGAAGCGCGGCGTCGCCTCACCGCGGGCGAATCCTCGATCGATGGCGTCGCGGAGTCGGTCGGATTCAGGGGAAGAGATTCGTTTCGGCGCGCGTTTACCCGGCGGTTTCGGGTTACGCCCAGCAAGTTCCGCAGAAATTTCGCGGCCCCAAGAAAGCGTGCCCCGCAAGACAAAATCAAACGAAAATGAACAAAGCTATTCTTCGGTTCTTCGATCATCTCCGGCAGGATTGCAGCTACGGTCTGCGCGGGATTGCGCGCAATCCAGGCTTCGCCGCCATCGTCATCCTCACGCTCGGTCTCGGGATCGGCGCGAACACCGCCATCTTTTCCGTTGTTCACGGCGTCCTGATGCGGCCGCTGCCTTACAAGGCGCCGGAAAACCTCATGATTCTCCATCAGTCCGCGCCGAAAATCGGCGCCGACTCGATTGGATTTTCCGTCCCAGATTTCACCGACTTCCGGGAAAAGACGCGCGCCTTCTCCGCTCTCTCGGAATATCACTCGATGTGGTTCATCCTCCTCGGTCGCCCCGAGCCCGAACGCGTCCAGACCGGCGTCGTCTCGGATAATTTCTTTGAGACGCTCGGCGTAAAACCGTTTCTTGGCCGCACGTTTCTCCCGGGTGAAGACAAGCAGGGCGCGGCGCCGGTGCTCCTGCTTAGTTACAACTTTTGGCAGAAAAGTTTCGCGAGCGATCCAAAAGTCGTCGGCCAGGTCTTCCAGATGAACGACAAGCCGCACACCGTCGTCGGCGTCCTTCCGCCCTTGCCCGCGTTTCCGAATCTCGATCAAGTTTTCATGCCGGCGGCCGCGTGTCCGTTTCGCGGTTCTGACCATGTTCTGACCAATCGCAACGGCCGCATCATCAGCCACGTCTTCGCGCGATTGAAAGATGGCGTCATGCCAACCCAGGCAGCGGATGACGCTCGACGCGTCGGCGCCGAATTGGCGAACGCCTATCCGCAAAATTATCCGGTCAGCGACGGTTACACCGTCCGGATGGAACGCGTGAGCGACGAATTCACCGGCAAATCGCGCACCCCACTCTACGTGTTGCTCGCGACGTCGGCGTTCGTTCTGCTGATCGCGTGCGCCAACGTCGCTAATCTGTCGCTCTCCCGTCTCGTTCTGCGCGATCATGAACTCGCGATGCGCGTCGCACTCGGAGCTGGTCGCGGCCGAATTCTTCAACAACTGATTACTGAAAATTTGTTGCTGGCGGCGTTAGGCGGCCTTGCCGGACTGGCGTTGGCGGCCTGGGGACTCGACGCGTTGAAATCTTACGCGGCCGCATTCCTTCCCCGCGCCGACGAAATTCGGATCAGCGCGCCAGTTCTGATTTTTACCGCAGCCATCTCGCTCCTGACCGGCCTTCTCTTCGGTTCGTGGCCGCGGCTTCCCGGAATCGGCGCGCTTTTTGGCGCACTCAAGGACGGCGCTCGCGGGTCCGGTAGCCAGGGCGCGCGCCTGCGCGGGTTGCTCATTGTCGGACAAGTTGCGGTGTCGGTTCCATTACTGGTCGGCGCCGCTCTCGCTGCGCGGAGCCTCCTCCAGTTGCATCAAGTCGATCCCGGCGTGGATACCAATCGCGTTCTCGCCGCGAGCCTCAGCCTCAATTTCACCAAGTATAACACGTTCGAGAAGCGGCTCGATTTTTGGGACCGAAACCTGAACGAAATCCGGCAATTGCCTGCCGTCGAATCCGTCGCTGTCTCCGGCAGTCTGCCCTTAAACGGCCTGGCAAATAATCCGTCGACGTTTGCGATTGAACACCGCGACGTCGAATCGAACTCTGCTTCAGCGGCGGCGTTTGTCCTCATCAGCAGCGAGGACTATTTCAAGACGGTCGGGCAACCTTTGCTGCGCGGCCGGTTTTTCCAGAGCGGCGACACCCGCGAAGCGCCACAGGTGGTGATCATCAATCAATCGCTCGCCAGCCGTTACTGGCAGAGCCAGGATCCGATCGGTCAGCGAGTCACGTTCGATAACGGACAGAACTGGGCGACGATCGTCGGCGTGGTCGCGAACGCGCGCTCGCAAATTGATTCCGCGCCCCAAGACGAAATCCATTTTCCGCTTCGGGCCGGGAACGCGTTGACGGCTGGCGCGCTCGTTGTCCGGACGCACGGCGCGCCCACTGGGTTGGGGCACGAGCTGCGCGAAGCCATTCGGCGTGTCGATCCACAACAGCCTGTCACCCGGATCGAGACGCTGGACCAGGTTCGAACCCGCGCCCTAGCTTCGCCGACCCTGATCGCGACGCTGCTCGGTCTGTTTGCGATCCTCGCGCTCGTCATCACCGCGGCGGGCATTGGAGGCGTGCTTGCATTTTCGGTGAACCAGCGAACGCAAGAATTCGGGATCCGGATGGCGCTGGGGCGCGAGTCGCGCGGCCGTTCTACAAATGGTTTTGCGACAAGGATTGCTTCTGGTGTTAATCGGACTTGCGATGGGCACGATCGCCGCGCTGTTCCTCGTGCGGCTGATGAAAGAAGTCCTGTATGGAATTTCTCCGACCGATCCGCTGACATTTGTCGCGGTCGCGGCTGTGCTCCTGGCTGTGGCTGCGCTCGCCTGTCTTCTGCCCGCGCGTCGCGCGACCGCGGTGAATCCGATCGCGGCTCTGCGCGCAAATTAATCGCTCATTATGAACCGACGAAAATTTCTCGCTCGCTCGATCACGTTAGGCAGCGCTGCAACCCTTCTTCCGATGGCGAGCGGCATCGCGGCTGACGACTCGGTCAAGGGATTGGTCATCGAAAAATCGAAACTCGTCCCGCCGTCGAATGGAAGCATTCCGGTCGCGATCCTGATTTCGGAAGGTCTTAACGTCATCGACTTCTCGGGCCCGTGGGGAGTGTTCGAGAGCGTGCAGATTCCGGACGCGAACGAGCCTCCATTTCATTTGTTCACCCTCGCGGAGACGGCTGAGGTCGTGAGTTCCGGAAGCGGATTGAAGCTGATGCCACACTACACGTTCGCCAATGTGCCCGACGTGAAAGTGGTGGTCATTCCGGCGCAGCGCGGGTCCGACGCGATGCGCGAATGGTTGCGGAAAGTTGTTGGGAAAGCAGATGTGACGATGTCGGTTTGCACAGGAGCGTTTCAACTGGCAAAGGCCGGCTTGCTTTCGGGCAAGTCGGCCACAACGCATCATGAGTTTCTCGACAAACTCGAACGCGAATTTCCGGATATTCATGTGAAGCGCGGCGTCCGGTTCGTCGAAAGCGACAAAATTTCCACGGCGGGCGGGCTCACGTCAGGAACTGATCTGGCGTTGCGTGTCGTGGAGCGGTACTTCGGCCGCGGAATTGCGCAGACCACCGCGACCTACATGGAATACGAGGGAAAAGGCTGGATCGTTTAGCTTGTGGTATCGTCGTCAATGGATTCTGACGACCTCGCTTCGATCGACGCCCTTATTACCGCGGCCTACGACGTTATTTCCGGTCCTGCTGGAAAGCCGCGCGATTGGGAACGGGAACGGAGGTTGTTCTTTCCCGGCGCTCGCGTCATTCCGACGGCGAGCAAAGCAGGCGATAATGAATCGAAACTCACGCCGCTTTTGCTCGACGTGGAGGGTTACATCCAGCGCGTCGAGCCGTTCTTTCGCGAGCAGGGATTCTATGAGCTCGAAGTCGCTCGCCGAACAGAGCAGTTTGGGCAGATTGCGCAGGTCTGGAGCACCTACGAGTCAAAGCATTCGCTGGATGACCCCGAGCCGTTCATGCGCGGGATCAACAGCTTTCAATTATTTAACGACGGCAAGCGTTGGTGGATCGTGAGCATTTTCTGGCAACACGAAAACGCGGCGCATCCAATCCCGGAAAAGTATTTGCAACCGTAAGCCGAGGTCTCGCTGGCGAAACAGAGTTGGAAAGCCCGGCCTCGCCCTTTCGGGCTGCGTTACGGCGAAGACAAGTGCGTTCCCAAACAGAGTTTGGGAACGATGATTTAAAGTTACGCCGAGGCACGCGGCTGCGCAGCGTCGTAGAGGGCGGCGTAAAGCGTATCCAACTTTACCGGCTTCAGAAGAACGGTGAAGGCGCCGGAATCCGCTATTTCACGCGGCAAACCGGAGACCAGGATCACGCGGGCGTCGGGATATTTCGCGATGATGTTTCGGCACGCGGTGGCGCCGTTGAGCTTCGGCATTTGGTAATCCATCAACACCACGTCGGGATGATGCCGCCCGTAGGCGTGAATCGCTTCCAAGCCGGAAGTGACGACCTCAACGACTTCGTGCTGACAACGCCGGACCAGCTCGGCCAGAGAAGTGCCGACGGTTCTTTCGTCGTCTGCGATCAAAACGCGCATGATCCGATGATCGCAGAAAACACGGGTCCAGCCGAGCGAATTTAGCGAAATCCGTCGCTGGAATTGTTGCGGGCGATAGGCAGAGTGGAGGCGCATGAAGCGATGGATCATCGGTTGGTTGCTCGTAGCGGGAACCGCGTTTTCCGCTCCGGTAAATCCGAATGCGCTTCGCGCCGCGGCCGCCTATTCGTCGAGCGCAGGCGGGACGTCTTTTCTCGCAGTGCAAAACGGCGAGACCTTGCTCGAGCAATCGGCTGGCGAACCGCACAAAATTTATAGCGGCACGAAGGCGTTCTGGTGCCTCGCGGCCCTGGCCGCGGCCGAAGACGGATTGCTCAGCCTCGACGAACCGGTCGCCAATACGATTCCGGAGTGGAAGGCCGATTCGCGCAAGGCCCGCGTGACCATTCGCCAGCTGCTTGATTTTTCCTGCGGGCTCGATCCGGTTTTTTCTTTGCACGGCAACAATCCGGGCGATCGCGACGCCATTGCGATTCGAGCGCCGTTGGTGGCGAGTCCGGGCAGCGCGTTCATCTACTCGCCGAGTCCGCTTCAGGTTTTTCACGCTGTCTTGAAGGAGAAGCTTCAGGGCGAATCGCCGACCCGTTATTTGGAACGGCGCGTGTTGCATCGGCTCGGCCTTGGCTCGCAACGTTACCTGACCGATAGCGCCGGGAATCCATTGCTGGCGTCGGGCTGGCTCTTGAGCGCGCGCGAGTGGGCGAAGATGGGCGAGGTAGCGCTGCACGGCGGCGCGCCGATCGTCAGCAGCAGTTCGATGGCGCAATGCTGGCGCGGGTCCGGCGCGAATCGCGCCTACTCGTTAGGCTGGTGGAATAACCGCGGCGCGCCCGGCGGTCGTGAGTTCGATATCGAAGCGGCGTTGATTCCGAAATGGCAACGGCAGAGCTGGGGCGGGACTGTGCTTTGTCGGAACGCGCCGAGCGATGCGGTGGCGTGCATCGGCTCGGGCTATCAACGGCTTTACGTGATTCCATCGATGAATTTGGTGGTCGTCCGCCACGGTTCCGGCCGCAAATTTTCCGACGCTCAGTTCCTGCGGCTGTTGATGGGCCGGTAGGGCACGAGACGCTGTCGAGCCGATGCGTGAACGTCGCCAACACGGCTTGCACTCCCTGGCCGAGCGCCAATGGCGCGACCTCAATCAAGCCTGGGGCAACGCCCCAGGAAAAAAACGAAATGGCGCGAGGAGCGCTGAAGGCGCGACTCAATGCGCGGCGGTCACCTTCGGAGGTGAAACGCGCTTTCAGCGCTGGGAATTTGCTTTGATCGAACCCTGGGGCGTTGCCCCAGGCTAACGATGATTCGCGCCGTTGGCGCTACGAGTTCCCCGTTTTACTTCGGGGTGGCGACGATGAGCGACGATTTGCTGGGTTGCCATTGATACCCAAAGCTGAAGGGCAACGGTGGCGGGGCGCTAGCCGCGTTGTCCTTCGCCAGATCCGGTTGAACGTTTTTCAGAAACCGTTTTATCGGGCCGGGATAGTGTCCGTAAAAACGCACGTTCCATTTGTTGTTTGAGAAGAATCGATACGGAATCCCGGAATCGTCCTCGAGAATGACTTTGCTGTGGGCCAGAAGATAACCGCGCACCTGGGAAAAATTGTCGGAGTGCATCAGATACGAGGCCGCCTTGAGCAGCGTCACGCCCTGGCCTTGTTGTTCGCAAAATTTTCCGAAATTCGGATTCACCTTGATCGCCCAATCCGCCAGATCGGTTGTGAAGTAATAAAGCGTCTGCGGCCGGCCCGCGGATCCGGTGAAGGTAATCCTGACGCCTTGCGTCGTTCCTTTGCCTTCGGGAACAAACGCGCCGCTCTTATCGAGCGCGACCAACTCCACGGAATCGATCGTGCATCCCGCGCGCGCCAGAAAAACGTAGAGCACCGGCAACGTCCCGGTCAGTTGCTGCTGCCGCAGATCGACCTTCATGTTTTTCGTAATGAAAAAACTCCAGCTCAGAACCGAATCGAGCGACTTGCGCAAATTCGCGAGCGCCGAAGGCAGCGCGTGCGCCGGGATTTTGGAAAGATCGGGAATTGGTCCCACCGGTTCGGTGCCGCAAAGAATGTAAGTGCTGGCGTTCGGGAAGAAGGCATTCGCGTAAAGAAAGTCCGGCCCGCTGAACATGTAATACATCGGGCCGGTGTCCTGATAGGCCGGTCCAAGCGCTTGCGGCGCCCATTCGCGAATCTTCGCGAGCTGGCGATCGTCGAACAGTTTCCAGGCGCGATCCAGATCGGTGGCGTGAGCTTTCCTACCAGTCCCATTTGCGTAGTTCTCGAGGGGCGTGCCGGCGATCGGAAGGCCGCCGAGAAATTTCGCCGTCGCGTCCGCATTCGGATCAGCCGCGTAAGCGTGGCCACTCGCGACCAGCGTGGCGAGAAGAAGAAATCGTTTTAGGCGCAACAAGCGAGGAACCTACTTTCGGGTCGCGAGGATGAGAAGCCCGCGATCTTTCTGCCAATGGTAACCGAACGCGAACCCGAGCTCGGGCGGTGGCGGATCCCGTTTGAAGATCGCGGCCAGATCGGGTTGATCGTATTTGGCGAACATTTCCTCATGCGGCACGAAGTGGCCGTAAAAATCGACTTTCCAGTTTTTCGGAAATGCGCGCAGCGGAATTCCGGAATCGTCCTGAACGATGACGCGGCTGTTGTTGAGAAGGAAATTGCGGACGCCGTTGAAGCCCTCCGTGTGCATGAGGTAAGACGCGGCTTTGAGCAGGCTGACCCCGGGACCTTGTTTCGCGCACCATTTCAAGAACGGACTCTGTCCGCCGCCGGAGAGATCAGTCTTGAAGTAATACAAAGTCTGTTGGCTCCCGTTGCGGGTGAAATTGATCTTCACGCCTTCGGCCGGGCTCTTGACATAGGTCGTGTCGAGCACAGTGCAGTTCAGGCGCGCGAGGAACACGTAAAGGATCGGCAACGTGCCGCCGAAGTTGGGGCCGCTCAGATCGGTCCGCATATCCTTCGTGATGAAATAATGGGTTTGCAAAACCGTGTGCATCGATTGCCGCAAGGCGTTGAGATCGGTGCGCAGCGTTGCGGGGTCCATTTTACTGATATCGGGTACCTGCCCGACGGGCTCCAGCCCAGCGAGGATGTAGGTTTTCGCCTGCGGGAAAAAAAGATTCGCGTAGAGGAAATCGGGCCCGCCAAACATGTAGTAACAGGTGTCCGTGCTGGCGTACGGTTCCGGCGCGTTCGCGAGCATCCAGGCGCGAATCGGCCGGACTTGGAAGTAATCTTTCTTAAACCAGGCGCTGTCGAGGTTGCGGGCGTGATCCTGCCAGGCTGGATCCTGGATGAGTGAGGCCAACGGTCCGCCCACCGGAATGCCAGCGAGAAAACGAGCGGTATCGTCCAGCGACGCACTTTGACCAAATAGCCCGGCGCCCGGCAAACAGAGGAAGAGAAGAAGCAGAAGTCGTTTCATGAATGCGGTTAAGACGGCCGTGCGACTTTTGTTTTCGGAGAAAGAAAGTAGACAATCAATCCAAGCGCCATTGTGGCAAGTCCCCAAAGTGATGGCGCCCGGGTGGACGGCTCGGCCAGCAGGTGCTCCAGCATCCAAAGGCTGATCCCGAGAAAGATGATCGGAGTTATCGGATATCCCCAGGTGCGGTAGGGGCGCGGTAAGTCGGGCCGGCGCCATCGCAGGACGAAAACGCCGAGGACGGTGAGCGTCGAACAAAGGGTGAGACTGAATTGGACATAACCGACCGCCGTTTCGAAGGTCGCCGTCAACAGAAGCACGACGACGATCGCGAATTGAGTGAGGATCGCGTTTACGGGCACACCATGCGGATTGCGCCGGCCGAGCCAGCTCAATGCGCGCAAATCCTCGCCCATCGCCGCGGTGATTCGCGGGCCGATCCACATCATTCCGCTCACGCTCGAAATCAGGCCGAGACAAATGAAAAGCCCGGTGATCTTTGCGCCGGCTCCGCCGAAAATATGCGCTCCGGCGATGATCGCGACCTGTTGTTTCCCCGCTATCTCCGCAGTCGACGTCGTTCGGAGGAATGCTGCGTTCGTCGCCACATAAAGAAGAACGACGAGCACGGTCCCGAGACCCACCGACAATGGGACGGTTCGGGCCGGATTCCGGAGCTCGCCCACGATGTAGGTGGAGGCGTTCCAGCCGGAGTAAGCGTACATCACCCAATACAGACTGACGGCGAACGGCGCGCTCAGGATCAAAGTGCCGTCGCCTTTCGCCGGAAGAAATGAAATCGAGTGTGAGGACTTCACGCAAAATCCTGCCACGACGATGACGAGAATGAGCGCGATTTTTAAAATCGTGGAGCCGTTTTGAAACGCGCTGCCGAGCTGCAGGTCACGCAGCAAAACCGCGGTGCAGATCACGACAATGGCGAGCGACAGGACGATTGGATTTAGTCCCGGAAAAACGTTCGCGAAATAAGTTCCAAACGCGATGGCGGCGATCGCGACCGGCGCTGCGAACCCGATCGTGGCCGAGATCCATCCGGCCAGAAATCCGAGCGACGGATGGTAAATTGCACTCAGGAAATTATATTCGCCGCCAGACCGCGGCAGGGACGCTCCGAGTTCCGCGTACGAGAGCGCTCCGCACAACGCGCAAATCCCCCCGGCGATCCACAACGCGAGGATCGCAAACCCCGTCGGCAATCCCGTTACCTGAAATCCGAGACTCGTGAAAATTCCCGTGCCCACCATGTTGGCGACGACGATGCAGGTCGCGGTGAGGGGCGAAATAGTATGTTTGCCTTCCACGACACCGGCCATTCGGCGACTCATGTAGAGGGGGAGCGTGATTCAGTCAATGGCGGTGGGCACGAGCGTTTTTGCGGTTGCGTTCTACGTTCGATGCGGCATAGTGCCGACCTCAAGACGCGGGGTGGAGCAGCCTGGTAGCTCGTCAGGCTCATAACCTGAAGGCCGCGGGTTCAAATCCCGCCCCCGCAACCAAATCTTTCCCTTCGGAATGGCGAGCCTCTACCGCGTCTACGTGCTGCAGAATGGCGGTGGGAAGTTCTACGTCGGACTGTCGGTCGATGTTGCCAGACGCGTGGAGCAACACAATTCCGATCAGTCCAAATACACAAAAGGAAAAGGACCGTGGAGGGTTTCCTGGGCCAGTGAAGAATTGTCGCTGAGCAACGCCCGGCGACTAGAAAACCGTCTCAAACGCCAGAAAGGCGGGATCGGATTCCATTCCATTACAGGATTGTCCCGCTCATAATCCCGCACTGCGGGACCGCGGGTTCAAATCCCGCCCCCGCAACCAATTTTGTTTCCCTGTAGCGGCGGTCTATGACCGCCGACCGCGTCGCCGCGAAATCGTTCCTTGCCGATGCAGGTCGTCTGCGCAACATATACACGCCGTCAATCGACGGCCGTTTTCCGATCCAGAGTAGCTCAGTGGTAGAGCGGTCGGCTGTTAACCGATTGGTCGTAGGTTCAAATCCTACCTCTGGAGCCATGCCAATCGCTCTGCGATTTACTTTCGCGTGGAAAACGAATCGAATCACGGGGTGGGGAAGAAGGGAAAAGGGGAATCAAGGATTCTCGTCGGCACCGCGAGTTGGTCGGATCCGGGCTTTGTCGAGCATTGGTATCCGAAGAAGATGCCGGCGGGCGAACGGCTGGCGTGGTACGCGCAGCGTTTCGAGATGGTGGAGGTAAATTCGAGTTTCTACTCGGTGCCAGATCCACGCTTGGCGGATCGATGGTGTCATTCGACGCCGGATGGATTTATTTTCGACGTGAAGCTCCATCAGTTGCTCTCGCGTCATTCGGCGAATTTGAAACTGTTGCCGCCGGCCTTGCAGAAAAAAGCCGAAGCCGATGCAAAGGGCAGGGTGAAGCTGACGGCGAAAATTGAGGCGGCGATGATTGAGGAATTTCGGCGGCCGCTGGAAATCTTGCGCCGAAACGGAAAGCTCGGCGCGTTGCTCCTTCAATTGTCCCCGGGATTTTCGCCGCGGAAACATAGCCTCGATGAGCTCGACGACTTGTTAGGCGCTCTGGCGGATTACCGACTCGCGATCGAACTGCGAAACCGCAACTGGGCCGAAGGCGAGAACCTCGAAGCCACCCTGGAATTCTTTCGCAAACATTCCGCAACGCTGGTCTCCGTGGACGCACCGTCAGAAAAGCATTTCACGATCATGCCGCCGGAGCTCGACGCGATCACGAACCCGGACCTCGCTTATCTCCGATTGCACGGACGCGACGCGCACGCCTATACGACCGGGAAAACTGTCGCGGCCCGGTTCAATTACGATTACACCGACGAAGAAATCGGCGAAGTCGTCGCTCGCGCGCGCGGGTTGGCGAACGAGGCGAAAGAGGTCCACGTCGTTTTCAACAACAACGCGCTCGATTACGCGCCGCACGCGGCCGCGCGAATGCGAAAGGCTCTCGGCCAAATGATTCCACCCACGCCGCGGCAATCGCAGTTATTCTAAGCCATGGCTGATCCGAGCGACGAGCCAAAGCAGAGCGACGCCGCAAACGGGCAACTGCGCCCGAGTTTATGGCGCCGGCTTCATCGCTGGATGCGCGCGCATCACATGACATTGATGACATTGCCCGACACCCCGCACAAAATCGCCCTCGGCGCCTCCATCGGCATGTTCTTCGGGTTCACCCCGCTTTTCACGATGAAAACGCTGCTCGCGTTTCTGATCACGTGGTTATTTCGCGCCAACAAAACCGCCGCCGTGATCGCCGTGACGCTCCACGATGTGCTTCTCCCCCTCGTTCCCGCCATGTTTTTCTGGCAATACAAACTCGGGATGTGGGCGCTGTATCATCGCCTCCCGCAACGCCCCGGTTTTCGCCGCGTCTCACTCGGCGATTTCATGGAATGGACCACGTTCCTGACCGTGGGCCGCCCGGTTTTGGTCGGCTCGCTTTTCTTCGCGGTGCCGGCGGGGCTCCTGGTTTATTTCGGTCTGCGCGCAGTATTGGTCCGGTCGCGCGCCCGGAAAGAGGCCGACCCGAACGGAAATCTGCTTCCGTAATTGGCGCGTGGTCGTTACGCTGCGCCAATGAAATTCAAAGCGATTGCGTTCTTCGTGGCGCTGACCGTTCTATTTCCCTGGGGCTCCGACGCGAAGACGCTGAAGTTCCCGCAAAAGCGTCCGGAATTCAGTGTCACGTTCCCAACCGACTGGAAGGCGGAGATCACCGACGCCGGAATCATCACAGCGCAACCGAAAGGCGCGGCTTACGCCATTAGCATTTTCCCTGTGGTAGCGACGACTATGCGGGGCGCGATCGAGGAAACGATGAAGGAAGTGGACAAGCGCTTCACTAACATCAAGCCCGGCGACCCGGTTGATTTCAGCAACGACAACGGGATTAAGTTTCAGGAGCGCGACATGACCGCGAAAGATAAGGATTCGCCGCGAGCGCTCGCGATCGTCGCGTTCACAATCGACAAAACAACTTACTACGCCCTGTTCCAAGCCGGAACCCCTGAAGCCGACAAGCAGTACACCCAGGACGTCATCGGAATCGTAAAATCGATCACGTCGACCAGTTCTTCTAATTCATCCAAGAGCCAGGGCGGCCACAACTAGTCGGTCTGTGATTTCCGCATGCACGTTCCAGCGGAGCGTGCTAAATGACGCCGAGCGTGCGGGGTGTAGCTTAGCTTGGTAGAGCGCCTGGTTTGGGACCAGGAGGTCGCAGGTTCAAATCCTGTCACCCCGATTTTCGATGGGTCCACAACCGAAATCGATGTTTCACGTCTATGTCTTGAGAAGCAAAAAAACAGGGCGTCGCTATGTTGGTTCCTGTGAGGATTTGGAAGATCGTCTACGCCGTCACAACAATGGTGAATCCTGCTTCACGTCGAAGCTTTCGAAACGCGATCCGCGGCAACGGGACGCGAACGATATTACAAGTCTGGCCGCGGCCGCGATGAACTTGATCACCTACGGTAGAGCGGTCGCCGCGGCGACAGGTCGCAGCTTCAAATCCTGTCACCCCGATTTTCGACGCGCCTCCGTTTCAATGAAATCAGCAACTGTGGGCTTAGTGATGGCGCTCGGGATGCATTTCGCCGGCGCGCAGGAACCGCCCTTGCCTCAATCATCGGGTACGCCACCGCCCACTCCGACCGCGCGGCCGGAGCTGAATATTCCCGATATCCCGATTGAGCCTCCGACTTTGGCGCCAAATGCCTCGTCAACGCCGAAGCAAGCCCTACCGACGATTCAGGAGCTGGACACCGCATTTCAGCACTCGTCGTTAGGTGCAGCAGTCGAGGAGCAACGCTTGCACCTGGAATGGCGCAAACTTCAGAACCGCGTGAATGACGATGCGGAGGTGGTCGCGGCAAAGAAAGCAATCGATCGGGCCCGAACCGATGTGGAAAAACGCGAGCTAATGCGGACCTACTACAAAGTCTTTTACGGTCATATGCAGGCGTTGGCCGAAACTCCGGAGGTCAAAGTATATCTCCAACAGAAAAGGAATGCGGCAATCGGAGGTCTCGCTCAACCTCATCTTCGACCGGAGCCGACGCCGAGCCCGAGTCCGAAGCGCTGATCTCGCCTAACGAGTGATGCTTAAGGAACGGCGGCTTGCCGAATCCTGATTTACCGCTAGGATTGCCGCCGCTAAACGGCGCGTTCGTCTATCGGTTAGGACATGGCCCTCTCAAGGCCGAAAGACGGGTTCGATTCCCGTACGCGCTGCCACTTCGTTACCGGTCAAGATTCGGCCCGAGCCATTTCTCCACGTAATCGATCCCAACGCCTTTTCGCGCCGCATAATCGCGCACCTGGTCCTCGCCGATTTTCCCGACCCCGAAATATTTGGAATCAGGATGCGAAAAATAGACTCCGCTGACGCTGGCACCGGGATGCATCGCGTACGATTCGGTCAGCGTGATGCCGGTTTGTTTTTCGGCGTCGAGCAAATCGAAGAGGGTCCGCTTCTCGGTATGATCAGGCGACGCGGGATAACCGGCAGCGGGCCGGATGCCGCGGTATTTTTCGCGAATCAATTCCTCGTGCGACAATTTTTCTATTTCGCCAAAACCCCAGGCGACACGCGCCTCGCGATGGAGAAATTCCGCGAACGCTTCGGCCAGCCGGTCCGCGAGCGCTTTTGTCAGGATCGCATTGTAATCGTCGTGATCGGCTGCAAACTTCGCCGCGAGTTCGTCCGCGCCAAGGCCCGCGGTGACGGCGAATCCACCCAAATAATCGGGCGCGTCCGGCGCGATGTAATCAGCCAGGCTATGATTGAACTGGTCGGCTGGCTTTTTCATTTGCTGGCGAAGGAAATGAAAAGCGGCAAGCGGCTTGGTGCGCGCTTCGTCCGCAAAAATTGCGATGTCGTCGCCGACGGCTTTCGCGGGCCAGAACGCGAAAACGCCGCGAGCTGTAAGTAGTTTCTCCGTGCGAATCCGCTCAAGCAATTGCTGCGCATCATCGAAAAGTTCCCGCGCCTGTTTCCCCACAACCGGATCGTCAAAGATGGCCGGATAACGACCGCGCAATTCCCACGTGTGGAAGAACGGCGACCAATCGATGTACGGGATTAGATCGTCGAGCGAGATTGTTCCCGCATCGGAAGAATAAAGGCGGGTCCCTGCAAACTTCGGCTTCGGCGGGGCGTAGCCCGCCCAATCGATAGGCGTTCGGTTCGCGCGCGCTTCCTCGAGCGTAATCAATTTCTTCTCGCGAGATTTGGCCGCGTGTTCTTCGCGAAGCCGTGCGTAATCTTCCCGGGTTTGCTTGTCGAAAGCCGCCTTCGATTCGTCGCTTAACAAATTGCTAACCACGCCAACCGCGCGCGACGCATCGAGGACGTGGACGGCGCCCGCGTGATAATGGGGCGCGATTTTCACCGCGGTATGGGCCCGGCTCGTCGTCGCGCCGCCGATCAACAACGGCACCGAAAATCCTTCGCGCTCCATCTCCTGCGCGACATGCACCATCTCATCGAGCGACGGCGTGATCAGGCCGCTCAACCCAATCACGTCGGCCTTCAATTCCCGCGCTGTTTCCAAAATTTTCGGCGCCGGCACCATCACGCCGAGGTCAATCACCTCGTAGTTATTACACTGCAGCACGACGCCGACAATGTTCTTGCCGATGTCGTGCACGTCGCCTTTCACCGTCGCCATGACGATGCGCGCCTGCGGTTTCGCGTCCGCCCGTTTCTCGGCTTCCATGAACGGCAACAAATAGGCGACGGCTTTCTTCATCACTCGGGCGCTCTTCACCACCTGCGGCAAAAACATTTTCCCAGCGCCGAACAGGTCACCAACCACGCTCATGCCCGCCATGAGCGGTCCTTCGATCACCTCGAGGGGCCGGCTGAATTTCTGCCGGGCTTCTTCTGTGTCGGCCTCGATGAAATCAACGATGCCTTTGACGAGCGCATGTGACAGACGCTCTTCCACTGGCGCCTCACGCCACGCTTCTTTTTCAGCGGCGGTCTTTCCAACGGCTTTCACGCCTTCGGCAAATTCCACCAGCCGCTCCGTTGCGTCCTCGCGCCGATTGAGGAGCACATCTTCGACGCGGGTTTTCAGTTCCGGTTCGATCTGTTCGTAAACCGCGAGCTGGCCAGCGTTGACAATGGCCATGTCTAATCCCGCCTGGATCGCGTGAAACAGAAACGCGGCGTGCATTGCTTCCCGGACCGTGTTGTTGCCGCGGAACGAGAACGAAATGTTGCTGACCCCGCCGCTGGTTCGCGCGCCTGGCAGGTTCGCCTTGATCCAGCGCACCGCTTCGATGAAATCCACGGCGTAATTGCGATGTTCCTCCAGACCAGTCGCCACCGTCAGGATGTTCGGATCGAAAATGATGTCGTTAGGCGCGAGACCAGCACGCTCTGTCAGCAATCGATAAGCGCGTCCGCAGACTTCGATTCGCCGCTGAAGAGAATCCGCCTGACCGGTTTCATCGAACGCCATCACGATCACGGCCGCTCCGTATCGTTTCACCAGCGCGGCGTGATGCAAAAATTCTTCTTCGCCGTTTTTCAGGCTGATCGAATTCACCACCGCCTTGCCCTGGACGCATTTCAACCCGGCCTCGATCACGCTCCATTTCGAGCTGTCGATCATCATCGGGACGCGGGCGATCTCCGGCTCGCTTCCGATAAGCTGGAGGAACTTCGTCATCGACGCTTCGGAATCGATCATTCCTTCGTCCATGTTGACGTCGAGAATGTTCGCCCCGCCGTTCACCTGCTGACGCGCCACGACCAGCGCGCCCTCGAAATCGCCAGCCAGGATGAGTTTCGAAAACTTCGGCGAGCCGGTGATGTTGGTTCGCTCGCCCACCACCACGAGGCCGGTTTCCGCCGTGATATTCAGCGGCTCGAGCCCGGATAATTGGAGGGACGCCCGCTGTGGCGTCCCATTATTCCCGGACGGCACAGTGGCCGTCCCTCCAGGAATTTTTCTCGGCGCGAGATCGCGCACGCTGTCGGCGATCAACCGGATGTGATCCGGCGTCGTGCCGCAGCAACCGCCCACGACATTCAGCCAGCCGTTCCGCGCCCATTCATCGAGCTGCGGCGCGAAGGTCTCGGGCGTTTCAGGGAATCCGGTCGGAGAAAGCGGATCGGGTAAGCCGGCGTTCGGGTAGGCGCTGACGTAATTGCTCGTACTGTGCGCCAGCTCTTCAATGTACGGCTCCATTTCGCCGGGACCGAGCGCGCAGTTCAATCCAACGATGAGCGGTTCGGCATGAGCGATCGACGTCAGAAACGCTTCCACGGTTTGGCCGCTCAGAATTCGCCCCGAACGATCCGTCACCGTGCCGGAAATAAGGAGCGGGATGCGCCGCCCCGTTTTTTCAAATAGCTCCGTGATTGCGGCGATTGCAGCCTTCGCATTCAGCGTGTCGAAAATCGTTTCGACTGCGAGCAAATCCACGCCGCCTTCGAGTAAAGCCGCGGCCTGTTCGCTATAGGCCTTATAGATTTGATCGAAGGTCGCGGCCCGAAAACTCGGATCGTTCACGTCCGGCGAAAGCGAAGCCGCGACGGGGAGGGGACCCATGGAACCCGCAACGAAACGCTGGTGCCCGCTCTCCGCTGTGACTTTGTCCGCGGCCGCGCGAGCAATTTTCGCCGCCGCGAGATTGATTTCCCGCGTCAGCTCAATCAGTTCGCCGTCGTCCACGACTCGCTGAAAAAATTCCGCGTCTTTGCGTCTGTGCTTCGGCTCACCTTGGAAAAGGAAATCGTGGAGGCCGATCGTCGTGCCGCTGAAAGTATTCGTCTCGATGATATCGGCGCCAGCGGCGAGGTAGCCGCGGTGGATCTCGTCGATGATCCCGGGCTTGGTCAGCAGCAGGATTTCCAGGCAGCCCTTGAGGTCTTTGCCTTTCCAGTTCTGGAAACGCTCCCCGCGATACTCGCTTTCGGACAACTTGTGTTGCTGGACCATCGTGCCCATGGCGCCATCGAGCACGACAATGCGCTGGCGCATCAACGCTTCGAGAGGATGGAGTCCGTTGTCCGGCATGGTAGCGACAACTAAACCGCAGTTCAGGGACACCGGCAAGGAACAAATTGACGCATCATGATGCGTAGATGTGTTTATATCCTGCTCATGATCCTGATCTTGCTCATAATCCTTTCTGAGCGCCCCCGAAAGAGCAGGAGCACGATCATGATCAAGAGCAGGAATTAGCTAGCAGTCTCGCGCAGTCTCTCCAGAAACCCGTCGCCCTGGCTCGCCAACTTCGCCTCCAACTTCACGGTGCAATCGCAATCGCAGCAGGCCCACGGCTGCGTTCCGTTCTCATGCCGGCAATTCCGCCGCGAGTGAGCATCTTTCACCGTCAGCAACTCGAAATATTTCTCCCAGTACGGCCGTTCTTCCTCGAGCGGCGGATCGCAGAAACAGGTTTCCACCCAGGTCGCCACGCCGGTCGGATCGACCCGCGCCTGCCGCATGTCATGCTGATACTCATCGCCCGCGATCGAGCCGCGGCCGAGCGTGTCGTGATCAATCGCTTCCAGCAGCGGTTCCTGCTGGCCGGGTCTGACGCGAGCTTTGACGAGGTAACGCATTCGCGAAAAGGTAATGCCGCCGGAACCCGCTGTCACTCGCTTGCGTTCATGCTCATGATCCTGATCGTGCTCCTGATCCTTTCGCGCGCATCCTCACAAGATTAGGATCATGATCAAGAGCATGAGCATGAATGGGGAATCCACCAAGGTGCGGGTTTGATGGAATCGATCCGCCTCTTCAAATCGCTCACTCGCGAGCAGCGGAACACCTTCATCGCCTGTTTCCTCGGCTGGGCGCTCGATGCGCTCGATTTCTTTCTCGTCACTTTCGTCCTGAGCCAGATCGCGATGGATTTTGGTCACAGCATTTCTCAGGTCGCATTCTCGATCACGCTCACGCTAATGATGCGCCCGCTCGGGGCCTTCATTTTCGGTTTGTTAGGCGACAAATTCGGCCGGCGGATCCCGCTGATGATCGACATCATCTTTTATTCGGTCATGGAATTAGCCACCGCCTTCGCGCCGAATTTCACGGTGTTCCTGATTCTGCGGGCGCTGTTCGGAATCGGGATGGGCGGGGAATGGGGCCTCGGCGCGTCGCTGGCCATGGAATCATTACCGACTCAGGCACGAGGATTGTTCTCGGGCATTCTGCAACAAGGATACGCAGTCGGTTATCTTCTCGCCGCTCTGGTTTATTGGATCGTCTTTCCGCACTTTGGCTGGCGCGGACTTTTCATCGCGGGCGCGTTCCCGGCGTTGCTCGTGATTTACATTCGGATGCACGTGCCGGAGTCGCCCGTCTGGCAAAAGGAGCGCGGCCGGCGCCCTCGTCTCGACCTGATGAAGTTCGTCCGCGAACACGGCACGCTTTTTCTTTACGCGGCGGTGCTCATGACAGCGTTCAACTACATGTCGCACGGTACCCAGGACCTCTATCCGACGTATCTCGAAAAACAGCGCGGGTTCGGCGTGAGCGCGAAGTCCATCATCAGCATCGTTTACGCGACTGGCGCGATCTGCGGCGGCGCGATCATGGGGTTTCTTTCCCAGACATGGGGACGCCGGCGGGTCATTATTCTCTGCTCGATTGGCGGAATGCTTCTGATCCCGCTCTGGATTTTTGCGCCAAACACGGCGCTGCTCATGGTCGGCGGGTTTGCGATTCAATTCATGGTTCAGGGCGCGTGGGGAGTTGTGCCGGTTCATCTCAACGAACTGTCGCCACCAGCGTTTCGCGGGACGTTTCCCGGACTCGCTTATCAACTCGGGAATTTTGCCGCGGCCTATGCGGCGCAACAACAAGCCTGGCTCGCGGAAAAATTCCGGTTACCGAACGGGGAACCGAATTACGCGCTCACGATGGCGCTGGTGCAATGCGTCGTCTTTCTCGCCGTGATCATTTTCGCGGCGATTGGCAAAGAGAAGCGCGGGATCGAGTTTTAGGGACCTCTTCTTACGCTGTCATCCTGAGCGGATGCGAAGGATCTCTGATCCTTCAACGCGTCGATCGGCCGAAATAGTCAGAGATTCTTCTCCCGCCCTGCGGGATCAGAATGACAGATTGAGGCAACGAAGCTAATCCCCGTGCTCGGAGCTGGTCGCGGCCGCGTCCGATCCGGCCGGCGGCGCGCGATACGTTCCCTTGCCGTAACGCTCGTCGACGATCGCTTCCGCGATTTTATCCGCCAAGCCATCGCGCCGACTCGCGCTGCGCGCCGCGGCGCCTTCCTTGCGATTGCTCAGGAACCCGCACTCGACCAACACTGCCGGGTAAGCTGCTTTTCGGAGCACACGAAAATTTGCCGTCTTCACTCCACGGTTCACCGCGCCGGGCAGCGTCATGATGTGCTCCTGGATTCGATAGGCGAGGGGACGCGCCACGGGCGAGCGATAATAGGTTTCGAATCCGCGAATTCCGCGCCGGCCGGAATCGTTGAAATGAACGCTGACAAAAATCGCATTTTTTTGCCGGTTCGATATGGCAGCGCGTTCGTCGAGCGGAATAAAAGTGTCATCGGAGCGAGTCATGACGACGTGGAATTGCGATTCACGCAATTTGGCGGCCAATCGCGTCGCCACATCGAGGGTCGCGTTCTTTTCGGCTCCGCCGAAACGCCGGAAAGCGCCGTTGTCCTTGCCGCCGTGGCCGGCGTCGACGACGACCGTGGTGAACGTGCGGGTGGTGTCTTTCACGCGCACTTCCGATACGGTTCCGCAGCTCGAAAGCAGGACGCATCCGCCGAGAACCACCAAAAACCGGACGGGCCAATTCATGGCCTCTCCATACCGCATCGAGCAGCCCTCGCCAGAGGTTTTTTTGAGGGCTCTTGGAGGGACGGGCTTGTCCCGTCCAAATCCCGTGGACGACACAGCGGTCGTCCCTCCATTCCAAAAACCGCTTGTAATTTTGCCGCCTCAACTTAAAGCGCTTTACCGTCCTTATGCTTATTCGATCCGTAATTCTTTCGCTCATTTTCGCGCTCAGTTTGATGGGCTGCAAAAAGTCGTCGCTTGTTGCCAAGAGCACTTCCGATTCGACGCAAGCAACTGCTTCCGCGACGGCGAAGCCAGCGGCATCCGGGACTCCGATGCCGTCGGTCGCGCCCGTCATCACCAAGCCGGCCATCGATCAGAATGCCGAAATCGTCATCTTCGGCTATCACCGGTTCGTCAATGCCGTGAAACGGCCCGATACCGAGATCACGCCGGCCGCGTTCGAAGCGCAAATGCAGGAGCTGAAGAACAAGGGAATCGCCGTCATTCCGATGCAGGATTTTCTGGCCTGGCGGCGGGGCGAGAAGGCGATCCCGCCAAAGAGCGCCATTATCACTTTCGACGATGGCTGGAAATCTCAGTACGACGTGGCGTGGCCGATCCTGAAGAAGTTCGGCTTTCCGGTGACGCTGTTCGTTTACACCGAGGGGATCAAACCGGGGCACTTCAGCGGCGGCGAATCGATGAGCTGGGAGCAGCTGGCGGAAATGCGCGATGCAGGCGTCGACATTCAAGGGCACACCGCGACGCACTCGGATTTGCGCAAGCCTTACGACAAGGTGGCCAAGAAACATCTTAATCCGCAGGAGTACGAAGAGTGGTTGCAGAAGGAAATCGCGGGCTCGAAGCAGCTGATCGAGCAGAAGCTGGGTGTGAAGGTGAACTGCTTCGCCGTTCCGTACGGATTTCATAACGACCACATTCGCGACGTGGCGATGAAAGCCGGGTACGAAGCGCTCTTCACCGTGTATGGCCAACCCATCACGATGCAGACGCCGCTCAGTTCGGTGGGGCGTTATCTGATGGAGGCGAACAAGCCGAAGGTGTTCAGCGACGCCATCGCGGCCATCGCGACGACCGCAGTCGGCCCATCGGTCGCAGAAGTGGCGCCATCGAATTTGCAAACCCAGCCGGCGGACGGCGAAACGATCAAGACGGCGTTGCCTTTGATTAAGGCGAACATCGCTTCGCTCGGCGCAATCGATCAGGGCACGGTGGAAATGAGGGTCAGTGGCCTCGGCAAAGTCGACGCCAGCTTCGATCCGAAGAGCACGACGGTCGCGTATCAGGTGACGCAACGGCTGAAGGACAAGAACTGCACCGTGATCGTGAGCGCTAAATCCGGCGGGAAAAAAGTGGAGACGCATTGGAGCTTCAACATCGACGAGGGCGGAACGAACGCGGCGCCACCGGCACCGATCCCATCCGCCGCTCCGTCCACGCCTCCGCCAGCCGCTGAGCCCGCGGTGAAGCCGAAGAAGAAAAAGAAATAGCGGCCCTCCGGTTCCGCTCCAGTTCGTTATGTTTTCGCAGCTCGGCGACAAGCTTCAGGACATCTTCAAGGATCTTCGCGGTCATGGGACGATCAGCGAAACGAACATCAACGACGCGCTGCGGCAGGTGCGCCTCGCGTTGCTCGAAGCCGATGTCGATTTCCAGGTCGCCAAGCAGTTCATCGCGCGAATCAAGGAAAAGGCGCTCGGCGAAGAAGTCCTGCGCAGCGTCACGCCCGGACAGCAGATCGTTAAAATTTTTCACGATGAGCTGACCGCTCTGCTGGGCGGTGATGCGTCGCCGCTGAATTTGGAAAAGCCGGCGCGAATTTTGATGGTCGGATTGAATGGCGCCGGCAAGACGACTTCCTCGGCGAAGCTGGCCGGTTACCTAAAAAAGCAGGGACGCGCGCCGTTGCTGATCGCGTCGGACCTGGCGCGGCCGGCGGCGATCGAACAGCTCGCGACACTGGCGCGGCAAGTTGAGGTTCCGGTTTACACGCCCGATCCGCAGGAGAAAAATGTGCGGCGCTCGGCAGCCGCCGCGCTTGACTGGGCCGCGCAACAGAGCGGCAACGTCCAAATTTTCGATACGGCTGGCCGCCAGGAAGTCGACGCCGCGCTCATCGAAGAAATCAAAGAGCTCAAGGAATTCCTGAAGCCCCAGGAGATTCTTCTGGTGGCGGATGCGGCGACCGGCCAGCAGGCGGTGAGCGTCGCGAGCCATTTCCATGAAGCGCTCGGCATTACCGGAATTGTTCTGACGAAGCTCGATGGCGATGCTCGCGGCGGCGCGGCTCTTTCCATGCGCGAAGTGACCCAGCGGCCGATCAAGTTCGCCGGCGTCGGGGAGAAGCTCGATCAGTTCGAGGCCTTCGTTCCCGATCGCCTCGCCGGCCGAATTCTCGGCATGGGCGACATCGTCGGCCTGGTCGAAAAAGCGGCCGAAGCGTTCGATGAGGAAGAAGCGGCGCGGATGGAGCGCAAAATGCGAACGGCGTCGTTCGATTTCAACGATTTCCTGGCCCAGTTCAAAATGATGAAGAAAATGGGGCCACTGGAGAATATCCTTGGCATGATCCCCGGGATGAGTAACGTGCAGGGCCTCTCCGTGGACGAGAAGCAGCTCAAGCGGACGGAAGCCATTGTGCTTTCCATGACGCACGAGGAGAGATCGCGGCCCGACATTCTAAACGCGCGCCGCCGTCAACGAATCGCCCGCGGCAGCGGCAGCACCGTCACGGAAGTGAACGACCTGCTCCAGCGTTTTAATCAAATGCGAAAGATGATGAAGAACGCCGGGAAAATGAAACGAATGATGGCGCAAATGGCGCGGATGAAAAATTAAGAGATATGGCAGTTTCAATCAGATTACGCAGAGAAGGCGCGCTTAACCGCCCGTACTACAAGGTGGTCGTGGCCGACAGCCGCAGCCCGCGCGACGGAAAATTCATCGAGATTATCGGCACCTACGATCCTAAGAAGACGGGGCATAACAGCACGTTGAAATTGGATCGGATCGATCACTGGATTTCGAAGGGTGCACAGCCGTCGGATACGGTTCGCAGTTTGATCAAGAAGAACCGGAAGCAAGCGACGACGACTACTCCCGCGCAGACCGAGCCGCAGGCGGAAGAAGCGCCGGCGACCGAAGAGCCAGCTACCGCGCCCGCGGCGGAATAGTGCTTCCTGTAGCGGCGGTCTATGACCGCCGACTGGTCCCGCAATTCGTTCGGCGGTCATACACCGCCGCTACAGAAATAGCTTTCAAATCCCCGCACGCAGTGCGTCGCTATCAGCACATGAAGCGACTCCTACTCCTTACGATCGCCTTCGGCGTTTCGGCCTCCGCATTCGCCCAAACCATTTCAGTTGAGAACGGCAACATCCAGTTCACCGACAAATCTGGAAAGACGATCGCACTCACGTCGAGCGGCCGCGATTCCAGTCCGATCCTGGCGCCTGACGGCAAGTGGGTCGCGTTTGTGCGCAAAGTCGACGGCAAGAAAATCGCGACCGCTTCAGACGAGGTAGAGCCAACCGAGCTGTGGCAGGTGCGCGTAGATGGAAAAGAACCCTCGGTTCTTGTCCATTGCCACGAATCAGCAAAGCCCGAATCGGTCATTGCCGCGTTCGAGAACCTTCAATTCTCGACCAACGGCAAGCTGCTTTATTTCGTGACGCCGGCCTGGGTGACTTCCGGTGCGGTTCATGTCGTCGACACGACGAATAGGAAGGAACGGTATCTTTTTCCGGGGAACGATCTCAAACTCGTGACCTCCGGCGAATACAAAGATTGCCTTCTGGTTCAGCAACACCGCTACTTCATCGGGGGCGGCTCTTACGATTGGTTTTGGCTGTTGCGGCCGGATGGGAAAGAAGTTGGGCCCGTCGGCGAAGATACTTCGACATTCGAAGCGACCTACAAAAACGAATAGGCTGCCGGGTGGCGTGACAAATCGCGAAGGTCGAATAGACTCGACCTCGTGAAACAGTTCCTGGAGTTTGTCATTCGCCAGCTCGTCGAGTTTCCCGATGAGATGATGCTTTCAGAGATCCCCTCGGGAAAAACGACGATTTTTCGCGTGCAACTGCGCCAGAGCGACGTCGGCCGCATCATCGGACGCAACGGCCAGACGATTAACGCGATTCGCGCTTTGCTGGCCAGCTCGGCGGCACGCCACGGTCAGCGCGCCACGCTTGAGATCGTCGAGTAACATACCGGCGCTGACATGCGCATCGATATCCTGACGTTGTTCCCGGAAATCTGCCGGGCGCCGCTCAACGAAAGCATGATGAAGCGCGCGCAGGAAAACGGCGCGCTCGAGCTGCATATCCATAATCTGCGGGATTGGACCACCGACAAACATCATGTTGTCGACGATGCGCCATTTGGTGGCGGGCAGGGGATGGTGATGAAACCGGAACCGATCTTTGCCGCGGTAGAAGATCTTCAATCGAAATTCGAGATTCGAGATTCGAAAATTCTCCTCATGTCGCCAGCCGGACGACGATTGGATCAGCGGGCTGCGATTGATTTTTCGAAGGAACAGCATCTCATCATTATCTGCGGACACTATGAAGGGGTGGATCATCGTGTGATTGAACACCTCGTCGATGCTGAGATTTCGATTGGCGATTATGTGCTGACGAACGGCGCGATCGCGGCGGTGGTGTTCGTGGATGCGGTGGTGCGGTTGTTGCCGGGCGTGCTCGGCGACGAACACTCTGCGGCGGACGATAGTTTCAGTCCCGCGAACGCTGGACTCGAAGGACCGCAATACACGCGGCCGTCCGATTTCCGCGGCTGGAAAGTGCCGGACATCCTGTTGTCCGGAAACCATGGCGAAATCGCGAAGTGGCGGAAGGAACAAGGTCGCAATCGCACTCAGAAAAACCGACCGGATTTGCTGGGGTAGGGACATCGCGCTGCAATGTCCGCGGGCGCCGCAGGCGGCGTCCCTACCTGAGCTTCCCGAGAATCACGCAGGCGTTGATGCCGCCAAAGCCGAAGGAATTGCTCATTACGTAATTCAGTTCGGCGTCGCGGCCGTGGTGCGGGACGACGTCGAGATCGCAAGCCGGATCGGGATTGTCCCGGTTCAATGTCGGCGGCACCCAACTGCGCTCAATCGCGAGGGCGCACAGCGCCGCTTCCATGGCGCCCGTCGCGCCGAGGGCATGCGCGGTAAAAGCTTTAGTGCCGCTCACCGGAATTTTGTAGGCGTCGGAACCGAAGACCTCCTTAATCGCTATCGTCTCGTTGCTGTCATTGAGCGCGGTCGAGCTCGCGTGAGCGTTGATGTAATCGATTTGGTCGGGGGCAACTCCGGCGTCCGCGAGCGCTTCCCGGATCGCGCGAATTGAGGACGCCGCGCCGGGAAGCGGCGACGTCATGTGAAATGCGTCGTTATTCAAACTGTAACCGAGCACTTCCGCGTAAATGTGCGCGCCGCGGCTGCGCGCGTGTTCCAACTCTTCGATCACGAGGCACGCGGCGCCTTCGCCCATCACGAAGCCGTCTCGCTTTAGATCGAACGGGCGACACGCCTGGGTCGGATCGCCTTTCCATTGACTCATCGATTTAATAATGGCGAACGCGCCGAACGTCAGCGGGCTCAGCGGTGCTTCGGCTGCGCCGGCCACGATCACGTCGGCCATGTCGTCCCGGATGTAGCGCAACGCTTCGCCCACCGAAACGGTGCCGCTCGCGCAACTGTTTGAGTTCGTGGTGCCGACTCCACGAAAACCAAATTCAATCGCGATATTCGAATGACCCGAGCCGCCGAAAACCTGGAGCGCGAGCGTCTGGTTCACGCCGCGAGTTCCTTTCTTCAGGAAACGGGCGTGGTCCTGCTCCGCGTTCGAGATTCCACCAAGAGCAGTGCCGAAACTGACGCCGACGCGGTCCTGCGGATTCTCGCGCGAGTAGGAAATACCGGCATCATCCAGCGCCATTTTCGCCGAGGCGACAGCGAACTGCGCGTAACGATCGAGCCGCTTCAGACGATGCGGTGGAAAATGGTTCTCGGGGATCCAATCAACGATCTCTCCGGCGCAATGAGCGTTGAACTCCGAAGTGTCGAAACTCGAGATTGTGCGGATACCGCTTTTCTCCGCGCGAAACCCGCGCCAGAAATCTTCGCGACCGGTCCCGATGCAGGTGATCGGACCGACTCCGGTAATTACGGCGCGACGCTTAGACATTTTCGATTTTCGATTGTCGATTTTCGATTGAGTTTTCCAAGTGCGCTTTCATCCATCGGAGCGTTCGTGTGGCGACTGGATGGATGAAGGCCTTGCTGATGATCGGCTCGGCAACCGGCGCCAGCGAAGGGATGCGAAAGTGCAGGTCATGGATAATCTCCACCACAACGCCGGCCGGCGTGTCTCTAAATGTCCAGACCACATCCATTCCTTTGGTCCACGCTTTAAGATGATGAAAACGGACCTCGCACTTATTTCGATCGATAATTTGTTCCGAGGTCCACGCGATGGGGAGGCCGAGCCTGGTTGCCGCCATGACGACGAGGTTTCGGTCCGCGCCCCGTTCCAGATACCGAATGTAGCGGTAGTGCGGCAGAATTTTCGGCCACAGCTCAAGGTTAGCTGCGGTCTCGAAAATCATGTTTTTCGGGGCGTGAATAATGATCGAGTTGCCAGTGTGCATTCCGACGGTAAAGACTATGCTCGGCGTAACGACGGACAACGAGAGGAAAAGTAACAATGGCGTTACTAATGAAATCAGAGTGCGAAAAGTGCGGACGAAAACTCGATCCGCAGGCCGAGGCTTACATTTGCAGTCACGAATGCACTTTCTGCAGCGAATGCAGCGATGCGATGAAGTCGGTGTGTCCGAATTGCGGCGGAGAATTGGTGCGGCGACCGAGGAAAAAGTGTAGCGGCGGTCTATGACCGCCGACCGAACGTTGCTCCGGGATTTCGGCGGTCATAGACCGCCGCTACAGGATCACGATTCCCGCCGGTGCTTGATCTTGTAGGTCAGAAAGCACTCTTCGCCAATAACACTCAGGTCCTTTAGCGAACAACGAACGCCGCGCGGCAAAAACTCTTTGCTCAGGCCTGTCAACGTGGGCGCATTGGCTCCTCCGAAAAGATAGGGCGCGATCGTGAGGTTAAGCTGGTCGACGAGATCTTCCTCGAGCAAAGCCCGGAACAACGTCGCACCGCCTTCGCAGGCAACGACCCGCACCCCATACTCGTGTCGTAGTTGTCGCAACATCCACGAGAGATCGACGTCGCGCGCATCGCTCAAATGCAGAGTCGCTTTTTCGCGAAGCGCTTCCTGATATCGCGCCGGCATCCGCAGCGTCGAGAAAATGATAATCGGTGAAATGTCCGACTGGAAAATCTTGAGCGAGGCATCGATCCGTCCTTCGTTCGAAACAATTACGCGAAGCGGATAAGGCGTTTGTCCGCGCGCGATTCGCTCTTCGCGCATCGTCGGATCGGGCAAACCGAGGCGAACGTTGTCGTGCTTGAGCGTGCTGTGGCCGATCAGCACGGCATCGCCAAGGGCGCGCTGGCGAAACAGATGCGCCTTATCTTCGCGCGAAGTGAAATCGACCGGCGAAAAATTCTTCGTGGTAATCTTGCCGTCCACTGTCATCGCGAACGTCACCGCGACGAATGGCCTTCGACGGCTTCGCTTTGGAGGGACGCGCTTCCGCGCGTCCGACCTTGAGCGTTTCTTCACAGAAGCGGGACGCGCTGAAGCACGTCCCTCCGATGAAGCGCTACTCTTCTTTTTCGCTGATCTCATGCTCGAGCGTCGCGAATTCCTTCTGCATCTCGCGCATCTTCACGTGGCCGACAGCGCCGCTCGGACGGTATAGGAAATAGACGATTCCGCCCGGCAAACAGCAAATCAGGATAACGAGGAAACCGGTCAATCCGATCATCCGCGCGATCGCCGGAGCGACGCCACACAAGTTAAAGAGCATCACCTGAAGGATAAACTCGCGCGTCCCGACGCCGGCGAAACTGATCGGCAAGGACGAGATCGTGCGCTCGATCGGCATCACCGCAAAAAAATCGACGGGCGCGACCGCGGCTCGGAAGGCGTAAGCGACACAAAGAAAGGTGGCGAACGTTCCGAGGTGACAGACGAGCGACGCGCCGAAGGCGGCAGCCGTGGCCCGCCAGTGCCGAGCGTAGAGATGATAGGCCGCCGAAATCTCGATCAACTTTTCGCGGCCGGGGAAACGGTGCGGTAATTTGTGGAGCCAGTTGAAACCGCTCACCACAAACGTTGTTGTCACGAACAAGACCGACGATCCGAAAACAGCGAGCACGACCCAAACGTAAAAGCGCGGGTTATGAAGCGGGTTGCTGTCGAGCTGTGCGGCGGTCTCGCGCGTCAGCCAGCTGTAGCGAAGAAAAATCAGGACGCCGGTAATGATGATCAACGCGATCAATCCGATCATGCGATCGAACAACACGGCGAGAAGCGCGCCAGGTTTCTGATTCGGCGTTTCTTTCCAAAGCAGATACGTCTTCACGATGTCGCCACCGGTGCCGCCCGGCAGGAATTGGTTGTAAAACATCCCGATAATAAAAAGGCCGCCGATCCGCGCGGTGCTCAAATTGATCCCCTGAACTTTGAGAAGAATTTGCCAGCGAACCATCGCGGCAACTTCGACCACGATGTAGGCGAAAATTGCGGCGCCGATCCAGCGATAGTCCGCATCGCGGATTGCTGTGGCCATTGCGGCCCGCACGGCGGTATCGTGAAACACCCAGTAGAGCAGCGCCCCGGTGACGAGCAGTTGCAGAATCGTGAGCAGTGTTTTTTTCATTCCCCGAAGCGTTCTTTCCAGCGCGTGACCGATAATCGGATTTCATCCGCCGTGCGGCGGGGACTCATTTCCCAGACAAATAAGCAGTTCGCCGGGAGCAGAGGAACAAGATTCGCAAGATCAACCATGCCGGTGAAGGGTGCCTGGTGATCCTGCCCGGGCCATTTGCAATCCTGGAGATGGCAACCGAACGCGCGCGGCCCGATTTTCTGGAGCCATTCGTAGTGATCAACGAAGCCGAGGTTTTCCTTAATCTGGAGGTGCCCCATGTCGTGCCAGTAACCGAACTGCGGCGAATTTAATTCGTCGAGGAGCGCGGGCAGCTCGCGCTCGCTCGGGATCTCTTCGTAACCGCGTCGGCCTTCCACACCCAGCCGGATATTTTTCTTTGCCGCGTACTCGGCAATTTGTTTCAGCGCATCCTTTACCCGCTCGAGATAGGGCGGCGCGGCGGCTTCGCGGGTTTGGACGGCTTTCAGTTTCAGGCGCACATATTTTCGGGAAAGGTGTTCGCCCTTTTTCGCGAGGGCAATGAGTTGATCGGTGATCGGATTCATGTCCACCTCGCCGCAATGGAGGACGACAAAGGGCGCTCCGAGGCGCTGCGCGAAATCGATGGTCTGAAAAGTTTGGCGAATCGCACGGTCGCGTTCCTTCGAATACGCGGCAGAGATCTTGTAGCAGTCCGGCGAAGCATGGGTGATTTCGACCGGCAACGGGCAAAAATTGTGGAGGCTCGTGAATTCCACTTCGCCGGCGTCGTACATCTTCTGGATTCCCGGCATGAGTGAGATGCGAATGCCGTGTCCGAGCTCGACATGATTAAACCCGAGATCCTTTATCTCGCGCAGCATGTCGGCGCCGTCCGTGTGCCGGCCCGAATTCCAGCTCGTGGAAAATGCGATCACGTTATTGCGCGCGTTCTTCCCCTGTCATCCCGAGGCTGGCGCAGCGCGCCGAGGGACCCCGCAGTTGGTTTGAGATCACACGACCAAAGGTCGACGTGTTCGAGAGTGTTCGCTTCGTGGCTCGCGCGAGCGGTTATCGCGTGGATTTTTCCACGATTGGGAGGTCCCTCATCGTCTGCGCGATTCGGGATGACACGCTTTTGAGAAATCATTTCTTAAATGACGCTAGCAGCTGAAGACGATGCCGGTGTCGTCAGCTCGGGCTGGCATTCGCCCGTGAGGGAGCATTCGTTGCGCACCCGGAAGAGGACCAGGATGGTGATGGCGCCGTAAACAATCGCCGCGATGGCGAGTGCCGTTCGCATTCCGATGAAGTCCGACAAGCTGGTCACGCCCAGGCCGGCGATCGGCATCAGACCGACGAAGCTCAGCATGAACACGGCCGAGACCCGGCCGCGCAAATAATCAGGGGCGCGTTCCTGCACAATCGTGCTGGCGAGACCGAAGTTCGTGGCCAGGCCTAACGAATTGATCACGAGCAGCGCGGTAGCGACGTAGAAGCTCGGTCCACGCGACAGGCCGAAAATCGCCGCGGTCACGCCGAGGGCGCACGCGATCATGAGCGGAATGCGCTTCTCCCGCGCTAACCCGATCAGGAAAATCGAGCCGACTAGCGAACCGATCGCCGATGAGCCCATAAGAAAACCGAGGCGATCCGGGCCGAGACCGAGAACCAGGCGCACGTAGAGCGGCATCATCACCGTGATGATCGGAAAGATGCAGACCGATTGCGTCGCGATCAGCATGATCATCGCGAGGCTTGGCTTGTCGTTGAAGACGAAGCGAAAACCGTCCTTGAAGCCGCTCGTGCGTTTTTCTTCGTCCTCCGCGGTGCCTTTCTCACGCGGCGGAAGCGAGAGGAGCGCGATGATCAACGCCACAAACGAAACCGCATTAGCAAAAAACGCGGAGGCCGTTCCCCAGGCGGCGATCAGAATCCCGCCCATCGTCGGGCCGATCACCCGCGAACCATGAAACACGGACCGATCGATCGCGATTCCGCTCGGAATTTGTTCCCGTTTTACCAGTTCCGGGATCAGCGCTGAGAGCGTCGGCATTTCGAACGAATTCGAGACGCCGAGGATCGCGGCGAAAGTCAGGACATGCCAGATCGCGATCTCGCCTCTCCAGACCAGGAAGCCAATTCCGATCGCGAGCGCGATCTGAACGAATTGAGTGATGAGCAGGATCCTGCGCTTATCGTATTTGTCCGCCGCGGAACCGCCGACCATCGTCAGCGCGAGCATCGGCAATCCCGCCGCGAGATTGGCCATGCCGAGCCAGACCGCTTTCGTCGTCAGCGTGCTCATGACGTAACCCTGAGCCATCACCTGCATCCAGGTCCCGGTGTCCGAAATCGCCGAGCCGATGATGTAGCGACGGAAGGCACCATTCCGCAGCACGCCCAACGCGCTCCGCGCCGTCAATTTCGTTTCCGCGCTCATCGCCGAGACTCATACGCGGAGAAGAACGCGCTGGCAACGCGCCGAGGGATTCGGCGCGAGGGTTGTTCGAACTCACGAAGAGGGTGGTCCCGTCTTTGACAAAGAAATCGAATTTGATACACCAATCTCGTGACTCCCCGTTCTCGCGCCGTCCTCTTGCTCGCGGCCATCGGATGGCTGGCGCTGGCAGCCCATGTCGAGGCGCGCCGCGCGAACCGCAAGGCCATGATTTTCAAGAAAGGTTCTCCCAGCGTTGGCGAAATGATTCCCCAGGAACAGCTCAGGCAATAACTCACCACGTATCCAGTGGCCGACTACCGCGAGAACCCGGCGCTCCGCAAATTGACGGGAGTCGGCATTTTTGATCTTCGAATAGACCCGGCGACGGGAGAAACAACGGGTATCCGCATTGTAAAGAGCACTGGCCATAGCGAACTCGATGCGTCGGCCCTGAAGGCTCTTATCAGGTGGCGTTTTAAACCTGGAACTTTGGTCCGGGCAGTTTTCCCCTACATGTTCGCGTATTACCGCAGCGACTGGCCCATAACCCCGCAATATTATTTTCCGCCCTACTAATCACGCCGACCCCATTTTGACTCAAATTGATTGAGCGTATTTCCCGGGGGCGTTCTTTTTTCCGCAGCGCGCTGTCGCCGCCGAGCGCCGGACGCATCAATAATCCCACCTGATGTGGTCGATCTCCCAATCCGCATCTCTTCGCGAGATATCGATCGAGACCCACACCGGCGCGGCTTGAAAAATTACCCGCTGTCTGGCTGTGCCTCGAATCTCCAGATGATTGAGAACGAACTTGGTTCGAAAGGAGGTCGCCAGCGGACCGACGTTTTCGATTTCGCCCAAATCTGAGTTGATTCGGTCGATCAAGTCTTGCGGGGACGAAAACCTTCGGCCGGGGCTCGAGTGCTCCGCCAGGTAATTTGGATCCCGATTTTCGAAGACCCGGTGAAAAGCCATTCGGGCAAACTCGGTACCTTCGGTCTTCAACGTGTTTTGATAGATGAAGAAGGCCAGGATTCCGCTGCCCAGACTAAGAAGAACCACAACAAAAACTCCCGAGATCGCGAGCACTTCCCAGCCTTGGATGCGTTCGCGTTGATGACGAGCGAATACGTAAACCGACGGAGAAATCGCGAGGTAGGTGAAGATGATCAGTTCTCCGATCCCGAACACCACCCGCAGTCCATCGCCGCCGATGAGTCCCCAGACGATGTCCCAGCAGCCGTCGATGCAAAAAACCGGCGCGAGAATCCAGCGCGCCCAGCTTTGGCCGATCCACACAAAATAGAGGAGCAAAGCGACGCTCCAGGCGATGAGGATCTGAATGAAAAAATCACGGGGGTCGCCGCTCATGAGTTGCCCGAGAACCGACAGCGCTTCGGCGAGCAGAATCAGGATCGAAACGACGATGATCGCCTCGCGGCCGCGCCGCCGAGGCTCCTCGTCGCCGAGCACTTCTTTCCAAAGCGGGGTCGAATCGGGGGTTGCCACTCTATGAATTCGTGGCCGACTCTTTTCGAGGTCGCTTAACGAATTTGCCGTCGATGGATTCCGTTAATCGACGGGGGCCGGCGCTCGATCTAATCGCAACCGGCATTGCAATCTGACAATTGGCGATAATGTGAGGTATGCGGCCGGATAAATTTACGCAGAAGATGCAGGAGGCGCTGCAGGCATCGCAGGAAGTGGCATCGCAGTTTAATCAGCAGGAAATTTCGAATGAGCATTTTCTCCTGGCGTTGCTCGATCAAAGCGAGGGAGTAACGCGGCCGTTGCTGGAAAAAATGGGCGTGAATGTCAGCAATCTGCGCGCGGCGTTGACCCAGGAGCTGGAGCGCCGGCCGAAGATCCAGGGCGGGACCTACGATCAGCGGGTCGGGAACGAATTGCGGGCAACGATTGACGCTGCGGAAAAAGAAATGGCCCGGATGAAGGACGAATTCCTCAGCGCCGAACACTATCTCCTCGCGCTCGCGGATGGGAAAGGCGCTGCGGCGAAAATGTTGAAAGACGCGGGCGCGACGCGGGACAAGCTGATGCAGGCCTTGCAACAGGTACGCGGATCGCAGCGGGTGACGGATCAGAATCCGGAAGCGAAATATCAGACGCTGGAGAAGTACGGACGCGACCTCACGGAGATGGCGCGGCGCGGGAAGATCGACCCAGTCATTGGGCGCGATAACGAAATCCGTCGCGTGATGCAGGTGCTTTCTCGGCGAACGAAGAACAATCCGGTATTGATCGGCGAGCCGGGCGTGGGAAAGACGGCGATCGTGGAAGGGCTCGCGCGAAGAATCATCAGCGGCGACGTGCCCGAATCACTGAATCAGAAAAAACTTATCGCGATGGACATCGGCTCGATGGTGGCCGGTGCGAAGTTTCGGGGCGAATTCGAAGACCGGCTCAAGGCGTTTCTCAAGGAAGTTACCGATTCGCAGGGCGAGATTATTTTGTTCATCGATGAGTTGCACACAATTGTGGGCGCGGGCGCGGCGGAGGGATCAGTCGACGCTTCGAATTTGTTAAAGCCGCAACTGGCGCGCGGCGAGTTGCGCACGATCGGAGCGACCACGCTCGATGAGTATCGCAAATACATCGAGAAAGACGCGGCCCTCGAACGCCGTTTCCAGCCGGTGATGGTGGATGAGCCGACGGTCGAGGACACGATCGCGATTTTGCGCGGGTTGAAGGAGCGATACGAAGTGCATCACGGCGTTCGGATTCAGGATGCGGCCCTCGTGGCGGCGGCGGTTCTCTCGCATCGTTACATCAGCGATCGGTTCCTGCCGGATAAGGCCGTCGACCTCGTGGATGAAGCGGCGTCCCGGCTCAAGATCGAGCTCGATTCCATGCCGACGGAGATTGACGTGATCGAGCGCGAGATCATGCAGCACGAGATGGAACGGCAAGCGCTTAAGAAGGAGAAGGACGCGGCCAGCAAGGAGCGTTTGAAGAGTCTCGAGAAGGAATTGGCAGAGCTAAAGGAAAAGTCGTCCGCGCTGAAGGCCGAATGGCAAAAGGAAAAGTCGGTCATCGACGATCAGCGGAAGCTGAAAGAAGAACTCGAACAGGCGCGGACGGAGTTGGAGCGGGCCCAGCGACGGGGCGAGCTCGCGAAGGCGAGCGAGTTGCAATACGGCCGCATCCCCGAGCTGGAGAAAAAGCTGCGAGCCGTCGAGGAAAAGATAACGGAAGGCGGCAATCGTTTGTTGCGGGAAGAAGTGACCGAGGAAGACATCGCGCAAGTCGTGTCGAGTTGGACCCACATTCCGGTGTCGCGGTTGCAGGAAGGCGAGCGGGAAAAATTACTCCGGCTCGAAGAACATCTGCACGAGCGCGTAGTTGGGCAGGACAACGCAATCAAAGCAGTGGCGAACGCGATCCGACGCGCTCGCGCTGGTTTGCAGGACGAGAATCGGCCCATTGGCTCGTTTATTTTTCTCGGTCCGACTGGCGTCGGAAAAACGGAGCTGTCGCGCGCACTCGCCGAATTCCTGTTCGACGACGAGCAGGCCATGGTGCGGATCGATATGAGCGAATACATGGAAAAGCACACGGTCTCCCGATTGATCGGCGCGCCGCCAGGCTACGTCGGTTACGAGGAAGGCGGGCAACTGAGCGAAGCGGTGCGCCGCAAGCCGTATTCGGTCGTTCTCTTCGACGAAATCGAGAAGGCGCACCAGGACGTGTTCAACGTGTTGCTGCAAGTGCTCGATGACGGCCGAATCACGGACGGGCAGGGGAGAACGGTCGATTTCAAAAACACCGTGATCATCATGACCTCGAACATCGGTTCGCAATTCATCATGGAAGAGTCGTCGCCGGCCGCGCGTGAGCGTTTGGTCATGGATGCGTTGCGCCAGCATTTCCGGCCGGAGTTTTTAAATCGGATCGACGACATCATTATCTTTGACCGGCTAAGCGAGGAGGAACTGAAGAAGATCGTCGAGATCCAATTGCGCCGACTCATTAGGCGCCTCGAGAATCAGAAGATCACCCTGGAGTTATCCGATGCCGCAAAAGCCTTCGTCGCCAGTCACGGCTACGACCCCGTTTACGGCGCGCGCCCGCTCAAGCGTGCGGTCCAAAAGTACATTCTCGATCCGCTCAGCCTCGAGATTCTTGGAGGCAAATTCCACGAAGGTCAGCGGATCAAAGTGGATACAAAAGACGACGCTCTGACGTTTTCCGCGAGCTGAGAATTTGAACGACAACCCAGCCGGCGTGTCTTAGCCTTTCACTATGAAGAAATTTACAGGACTAGCTCTGCTGGCCGCGGCGGCCTTCGCGGTGACTCCGGCGTTCGCTGGGGACAAGGATCATGCTTGCTGCGCGACGGGCACGAAGATGGACTCGGCATCGTTCTCGAAGCTGAATCTGACGGCCGAGCAGAAAACAAAAATGGATGGGCTTCTCGAGAAGTGTAACAAAGACGGTTGCACGAAAGAGAGCATGACGGCGTTCATGAAGTCAGCCGAAGGCGTGCTCTCGAAGGAGCAGATGGCGACACTGAAGGCCGAGTGCAGCAAAATGCCAAACAAGAAGGACGCAAAGGCCTAGGCGCTAGCCCGAAGAAAGTTTAAGACGGCGATTCGGCGTGACCGAATCGCCGTTTTCTTTTAGCGCAAGATCTGTTCGAGGACGTCCGCCAAGCGCCATCCCGCTTTGGGCAATTCCTCGCGGGCGACGCGAGCCGACCAATCATGATAGGAAACGCCATCGTCAGATTTCTTTTCGTCGAGGAAGCCCGCGGCGGCGATGGTGCCATCATCCATTTGCTTCGGCGCAATGTCTCTGAATTGGAGACGCTCATGCGCCTCGCGCGCGACAGGGATGATGTCGTTCGCCCAGCCTTCGGCGTAATCTTTTAACGCAACGCTGGACGGCAGCCGCCAATCCTTCGGTTCATGGGTGACAAATTCATGAATCAGCTCCTTCTTGCCCGCCTCGATTTTCGCATGGCGCTCCTCCTTCGAGATCGTCTCCGGCATCGGAGGCAGATTCGCCATCACGACTTCGGTGTCCCAATAGTAATGAAACTTTGCGTGGCGCGTCAGCTCGGTTCCGCCGCTGGTGAGATTGAGGGTCAAAGTGTTTCCGCCCTGATCCTCGAGCGTGTCAGCCGTCTTGTTCGGATTAGCTGGGTGGCCTTCCTTGTCGAAAAACTCCGCGCCCACATGCAGAGGTTGATGGATGTCGCCCAGGAAATGGGTCAGCAAAATCAGGCCGATCGGCTTCGTGATCTTCCGCGGATTGTCTTCCGGGACTTCGCCTTTCAGGACGCTGATGCAGTAGGGGATCATATGAACGATGTCCCACTTTGAGCGGCCGATCTTTCCGTCGCCGTACTTCTCGTCCCCAAATACCGGCACGTCCGTGTAGTGAAACCAGTGGTGCGACGGTGTCTCGGAATTCAAATCCTTCGTAGGAGGGTTCGCCCGCCAGTAATCGAGAACCTGCGCTTCGATTTTTGGGTGGTCCCGGTGGTGAACCGCGGTCGGATCATCGGGCCCATTTTTGTCCCAGCCTCTAATCTCGTCCGGAATGGTGGCAGCGTTCTCCAATTTCATGCCGTCCAAGAGCGTGGCGATTTTTTTGCCCGTCGGCGTGTGGGCTAGCTTCTCATCCGCGATCGCGCCGATGATTTCGTGTCCGACGGGTCCATAAGCGGACGCGATGTTTGCCCCGAGAAACGCCAGAAAAATAATACCAATATGGACATAAAAACGAGCGTAATAATTTGATTTCGAGAGCATAATCATTTCTCCTGCAGCAAGGCGGTGCGGTTGACGCGCTCGCCTTTCATGAAAACCGTCGACACCGCCGAAAGCGAACGGACGTCTTGGAGCGGGTTACCGTCTACGATCAGAAGCGTCGCTTCTTTACCTTTCTCGATGGTCCCAATGCGGGAGTCCGCCCGCAGAAGCTTAGCCGCGTTCAGCGTGGCAGACTGAAGAGCCACCTCAATCGGAATTCCCGCCGCAACCCAGAGCTCGATCTCGCGTTGCACCGTCGGTCCATGAAGGACGAGGAAGTTGCCGGCGTCGGTCCCGGTCACGAGCATGACCCCGGCGTGCCAGGCTTTGAGCAAATTTTTGCTACCGATCTCCAGCGACATCGGCCAGTGCTTCAAACCCTCTCGCATCCCGTGCTCCGGGTTCGACGCCGCCTTTTCGGTGCCGGCGAGCAAATCCTTCTGGGTCACCTGCTGGACGAGCGAACGTTTGAGCAGGCTCATGTCACCTTTCGCGAAGCTGGTTAACCCTTCCACGACGGAAAGAGTCGGGTCGTAGGCGATTCCTTTAGCTTTCATTTCGGCGATTGTTGCGTCCGGGATTTCGTCGAGGAAAGAGCCGTGCTCGATTGAGTCGGCTTGGAGTGAAACGGCGTCCACCACGTCCTGCACTTTGCCGGTATGAATAGCCACGGGAAGATTTTTTGTATGCGCTTCCTCTACCACCGCGCGAAGGATGTTAACGTCCATCCGATTGAATGGGTGATCGGGCGCGCCCGATTCGAGCACGCCCTTGATCGCGTCGACCCGTTTCGCAGCGAGCTCGTCCACTTGTTTGCGCGCTTCCTCAGCGGTCTTCGGGGTGCGAACGAACTGGGCGATAAAATTGTCGCGCATGCTTTCCGGCATGAACTTTCCGTACTCCGTTCCGTGGCCGCCTTCGGTGGTAAATAGCGGCCCGCACAGGAATAGCTCCGTGCCGAGCTTCTCTCCGCTGCCGAAAAGTTGGTGGATTTTGAGAGTGTCATCGACCTTATCGCCCGCGCTGCGCACCGAAGTGACTCCGCAATACAGGTAGGCGCGCATTTCCCGCTCTGTCGACTTCTTCGGATCGAACTTGCTCCAGTCCTCGATCACCCCTCCGGTTGCGCCGAGATGCACGTGCACATCGATCAACCCGGGCAGCACCGTTTTACCGGCCGCCTCCAGGATGTCTGCTTTCAAGGCTTTCGCCTCGGGCGCGTTCCCCTCGTAAATTTCCGCGATTTTTCCGTTCTTGATCAGGATGGAAGCGGATTCGACGACTTTTCCGTTTCCAACGAACACGCGAGCGTTCTGAATCAGCCACGTCTTGCCGCGCTCCATGTCACGCGCGAGGATTTTCGCCTTCGCCAAATCGGTTTTGCTCCATGACTGGTAGATCCCGAGCAGAAGAAACGGCGCGAGCGCGGCGAGCACCCAGAGTTTCGCGGAATTGCGGAGCTTCTCTTCTTTTTCCCAGCGGAAAAGTTTCGTCGCGATGAACAGGCCGACCATTGCCGTCACCACCAACGCGATGACCGACTGCCAGTTTTGCCAGACCGATTCGCCATGCTGCAAAATGCCGCTGACGCCGATCATCAAGTAAGTCGCTGGGATGAACTGCGTCACGAGCTGGAGCCAATCGGGAAACAAGAAGAGGGGGATTGTGGCGCCGCTCAGGAAAAGCATGGCCATATAAATCGGCTGAATGAGGATCAGGCTTTCCTGGGACGAATTGACGACCGCCGCGATGATCAGCCCCATCGACCGGAACGCGACACACGCGATGATCGCGAACAGGAAGAGCGATCCGATATTCGGCGGGATCACCATCCCGAACATGCGGTTGGCCAGGACCAGGATGACGATCAGGCCGGGGAGATAAAGAATCACTCCGGTGACCATCGAGGCGGCAAGGAGAGGCACGGGAGTGATTGGCGTGACCTTGTAACGCCGCAGCACGTCCGTTTCACGGTCCTGCACGGCGCGCATTCCGGCGCCGAAGAGACCGTTACCGAGAATGCCGATGGCGGTGACCATCGCTACAACCTGGATGATGCGGGAGCCCTGCTCGGCATGCATCATCAGGCCGAACATGAAAAAGAAGATGAGCGGGAAGAAGTAGTTGAAGAAGAGGACGGAGCGATTCCGCAGCGCGAGCTTCAGGTCGATGCGAGTGAGAGCAATGAACGCTTTCATTGTAGCCACGCCGCTATGTCGGCGTGCCGGGGTTGCGCGATGAAAGTCAGCTCACGGCGACATAGCGCCGTGGCTACAACGCTCTGTGATCCGGCCATCATCAATCCCTGGGCTCGTTTCCAGTCAACTCGATGAACACGTCTTCGAGCGTCGGTCGTTTCAGATGCACGTCCTCCAGATCGATCCGTTGCGCGTCGACCCACTTCACCATCTCGACCAATGTCCGCGCCGGTTTCTCGGATGTGACCTGAATCTTCCGACCATCGTCACTCAGCGTGCTCCGAACCGCATCCGGCCACTCCGGCAACTCACCGGTCCAAGGTTGCGCGAGCACGATTTCGATCGAAGCCCGGTTCGCGCTTTTCGCCTGAAGTTCTGCCGGCGAACCGCTCGCAATGATTTGGCCGGAATCGATAATCGCGACGCGATCGCAAAGCCGTTCCGCTTCTTCGATGTAATGCGTCGTCATCACGATCGTGCGCTTTTCGGCCTTCAACTCTTCGATCAAATCGCGAATCTCGAGACGGACCTGCGGATCGAGACCGGTCGTGGGCTCATCGAGAAAGAGAAGCTGCGGATCATTGATCAGAGCAAGCGCGATGGCGAGCCGCTGTTTCTGTCCGCCGGAAAGGGTCGCGTAATGCGCGTCCTTTTTGTCTTCCAGCTGCAAGCGCTTCAGCAACGCCGCGCCATCCACATTCCTCGTGTAAAAGGCGCCGAAAAGCCGGAGCGCTTCGGTCACCGTAATCTTGTCCGGCAAATTCGTCGCCTGAAGACAAACGCCGATCCGGTCTTTGAGCCTTTGCTTTTGCCGATCCGGATCGAACTCGAGCACCTTCACATCGCCGGCGGTGCGCGGCCGCAATCCCTCGAGGATTTCGACCGTACTCGTCTTCCCCGCGCCATTCGGCCCAAGCAATCCGAAGACTTCCCCCGGCCGTACTTCGAAGTCGATCCCCTTGACCGCCTCGAATGTCCCGTACGCCTTTCGCAGCCCGCGCACGTAAATCGCAAACTCGCCGTTCGTGGTCATTTCGTTTGGGAAAACAGAGTTAACCAAGCGCGTCTCACGCGCCACAACTTTCGCCTGCGCGACTGTCAATGAAAGCTTGAACTTAAAACGTGAAACCATAGCCTCGGCGGTTCGAACATCGACGCGATTCGATGATCGAACCCCGCGCTGTTAAACGATGAAAGCGAAGTTGCTGCCCGTAATCGCGCTGTCCTTCGCGGCAGTGGCGACTGTGATTGCGTGGCAGCAGTGGCGAGCGGCGACTGAGAGGAATGCGCGCGTCGGAATTTTATCCGAAGAGCTCAAAGACAAGGCGGATGCCTTGGCGCTGCAGGAATCGTTGACCTCCCGTTTTCAGCGAGAAAACGAGACTTACAAAATGGAGTCCGAGCTTCTCCGGGACAAATTGCGGAAGAGCACAACCAGCCAGACGACGATGGCGCCTGCGCCGACCGCGAGCGCGACTCCGGACACAACCGGACTGGAATCGATAAACGAGCTTATCCGCCGCACGAGGCACGATCCGATGACTCGATAGAGGACTCGGAAGATGCTGATGTCCTCAATCAAGCAGACATATGGTGCCTTCGTTAAGGAGAACCGGCTGACTGCCGAACGCGCCGAGCGATTCTTTGATGTCCTGTTAGATCAAGCCATGGGCGATTGGGATGATTCGGCGAATTTCTTTGCGGGAGACAAGGATGACCCGACCGGCGAGGAAGCGCAGGCCGCCGCAGCGGCATGGGCGGAATCAGAGCAACAACTGCAGGAATTTCTATCGAAGGACGAATACGCGACCTATCAGGAGTATAATAAAAGCATCAGCGAGCGAACGGCCCTCGAGCAGATTCGCCGGGAGCTTGCCTCGAACAGCGAGCCTCTGAGCGAAGATCAAGCCAATTTCTTATTCCAAGTGTTGCGAGACGAGCGGCTAAAGTCAGCGCCCGTAGCGTTTGATCCCCGCAGCGCCGGCCGCACCCGCGACATCTCCCGCATCGCTCTCGAGGGGGATAATGGCGCCCGATATCTGGAGACGCAGGCTGATATCAATCAACGTGTGCTGGCTCGGGCAGAAGCGATTCTCAGTGCCGAGCAATATGAAGCGCTGGCCACTTTTCAGAGACAACACTTGGAGGTAGAAAGAACCGGAATCGAGTATACGCGCAAGGTGATGGCCAAAAAGAACGCGGGCAATTGAATGAACGTGGCCGCTGAATCAATCGGCGGCGAACGTTAGGACCGCCGGCGAACTAGCGCTCGTAATGCGAGAAAGGCAAAGGCGACCGTCGTCAGGCCTGCGCAAGCGTACGCGAAGAGTTCGCCGTGCTGGACGTAAAACGTCAACTCGGGATTGCTAACCACGGCGACTTGGCCGGTCAGCGTGCCTTGCGTAAATGGCGTGCCGTTTTCGTCGAGCAACGTTTGAGTGACGTTGCCGAATTCGTTGACGAAGCATGTGACGCCGGTGTTGGCGGCGCGGACCAGAGGGAGACGCGTTTCGACGCAACGAAAGACAGCGTTCGCAAGATGCTGCCGCGAGGCGGCGGAATGAAGGAACCAGCCGTCGTTGGTCACGTTGGTGAGGAGATTGGCGCCGTTCAAAACGAATTGCCGCGCGAGATCGCCGATCGTGTCTTCAAAACAAATCAGCGGCGCGACTTTCGCCTTGTCGCCGGTCAGCTTGAACACCGTGAATTCTTTTCCGAAGGCAAAATCATCCGGGACCTGATCGCCGACCACGCGCGCGAGCAACGGAATCGTGTGCCGGCCGGGAACATATTCCCCGAATGGAACGAGATGCACCTTCCGGTAAATCTGAAGATGCGCGCCCGCGTCGGAGACGAGCATCGCCGCATTGTAAGCGTGAGTTTCATCCTGATCGATCGTGCCGAGGAGCAGATCCGTTTTCGCGGACGTGGAAAAATCCATGACAAAGCGATGACTCAATTCATCGCCGAGGACGGGTCCTGGCATCGCACTCTCCGGCCAGACGAGAAGATCGGCGTGGGCGTTTACTTCCAGCGCCGGGCGGCTCAGCTCGGTGAATTTCTCGAAAGTCTTGTTCGCGAACTCGACGCTGAATTTTTCGTCACGTGGAATGTTTGGTTGAACGAGGGCGACGTTGAGCCGGGTCGCTTCGCGGTGGATATGAAGCGCGTGAACCCCGAACCCCATCACGCCGACGATGCTGGCCATGGTCAGGGTGAGATCGAAATGCGGGCGCATCGGTTTGACCTGGGTCTCGAGGATGAACCGGCGGACCGTGGCGACCAGGATAACGTTCGTGAACGCGACCATGAATGAAATCCCCGCGACTCCTGTAAACTCGGCGATCTGAATCAGGACGAGCTGGGCGTGGAGCGCGGTACCCAGGGTGTTCCAACCCCAACCGGAAAACACGATGCTGCGTAGCCATTCTTGCGCGACCCAGGCAGCTGCCAGGAGAAGCGCGAGCCGGAGATTGTTGATCGAGCTTAGCCAGGGAGATCGACGTAAAGATTCATCGCTGTAGACGCGGCGCTCAGTCGCCGCGTCCTCTGTATCGGCGTTTTCGCGGCGACTGAGCGCCGCGGCTACAGCGGGATCCGACGATTCTGGATGTTGCGCGGCGTACTTCGCATTCAGCCGGCGCGTGACTGCATCCACCCCTTCGATCGGTTTCTCGCGCACCGTTCGCAATCCCGGCCGGAGCAAACCGCAGAGCCAGGTCCAGAGCCCGATGTAGATCGCCATGTAGGCCCCGACCAAAAGCCAGCCCGGCACCGTGACGGTCTGGAGCCACGAGAAAACCGTCCAGAAAAACGAAACACCCGCGACGTACCCGAGCAGAATGTCGCGCGCCCAGCGTCGTTTCGATTCGGCGCCCGAAAACCAGATCGCGGCCAGAAGCGGCGTGAGCGCGATCCAGCACAGCCAATCGTAATTGAATGGCGCAAAACACGCGGCGTAGAGAATCCCAGTCGCGATGGCGGCGAGCCAGGGCCAAAGAATCCGCAGCAGTTGGAGCAACCGCGCCACGCGTTCCTAGCGGCGGCGCAAGCGTTCCTGGCGTTCGCGTTCGCGCTTGCGCGCGGGGTTCACCGCCTCCTGCAAATCTTTCGTATGCGCAGGATTCACCCGGAAGAAGGCTTTCTCCACGTCCGTCATCAACCGAATGTTAACCTTGTTCGAGAGGACATAACCGAGGTCAATTAATCCGGCGAGGCTGTCGAGAAATTCGCCGGTCTCCATTTCCTCGATCCGATCGATCAGGAGTTTTCCAAACAACGGAGCGCCGGAAAGCCCGATCTTTTTCAAAATCGAAATCTCACCGCCATTCAGTTTTATTTCCCGTCCCATCGAGAAAATCTTTCCTTCGCTTTGCCAGGATGTCGAGGCTTTATCCGCCAGTCCGAGTCATGGCGTCCTGCCGCAGCCATTGCCAAAGCTCCTGCAAACGCGCGCCAATCTTCTTTTTTATCGCGGCCAATTCTTCCGGACTGAAGCTTGATCCCTTCGGGCGCTCCTGAGCAAACAGGTAATACTTGATCTTTGGCTCCGTGCCGGAACCGCGCACCGCGATTCGGGTGCGATCTTCCAATTCGAAAATCAGCATCTTCTCCTTCGGAATTTCGTCGCCTTCGACATCCCGGAACGTTTCGGTCTCGAAATTCTTCACCTGCGCGACCTTTGCGTTCAGCAATTCCGTGGGCGGGTTGGCGACGTACGAAGCCAGCAAACGCTTGATCGTCTCCGAGCCTTCAGCGCCTTCAAATGTGAGTGAGCCTGCGTATTCCTCGAAGTAACCGAACTCCGAAAAAATTTGGTCAAGCAGAGCGGCGACAGTCAGCCCTTTCGATTTCGCGTAGGCTGCGACTTCGCAAAACATCATCACCGCGCCGTTGCCGTCCTTGTCCCGGACGAAATCGCCGCCGCTGTAGCCATAGCTTTCTTCGCCACCAAAAACGTAGAGCGACGAATGCTCCAGGCGCAGATCGCGCGTTTCCTGTTCGGTCATTTCCTGGTAGGGACGGCGCGCTGCGCCGTCCGCGTCTGTCGCTGAAGCATTCGGAGGCCGCAGCGCGGCGTCCCTACCAAGAGCCTCTTCGTACTTGCGCAGCTTCGCGCCGATGTATTTGAAGCCGGTCAGAGTTTCGACACAGCGCAAACCAAACTTCTCTGCGATCGCTTTTTGCAGATCAGTGGTGACGAACGTCTTGATGATTACCCCTCGCGCGGCGTTTTCCGGAGTCAGGACACCGCGATCGAACAGGGCTTTGATCCGGTAGTAAGCCATGAGCGAGCCGATTTGGTTTCCGGTCAGCAATTTCATTTGCCCGCGAGTGTCCCGAACGGCGACTCCCATCCGATCGCAATCGGGGTCGGTCGCCACGACCAGATCGGCGCCGGTTTTTTCCGCTTGTTCGACGCCGAGCCGAAGCGCGGCCGCGTTCTCAGGGTTCGGCGAATCGACCGTCGGAAAATTTCCGTCGAATCGATCCTGCTCCGCGACAACTGAAAAATTAAATCCGAGCCGTTCGAGCATCGGCTTGATGATTACCCCGCCGGTTCCGTGGAGGGGCGTGAACACGATTCGCAGATCCTTCGCAGAGCGCACCAGCTCCTTGTTCAGGATCAGCGTCTCCAGCCGCTCCATGAAAGCGTCGTCGACTTCGTGGCCCAGCAATTCAATTTGGCCGCGGTCAGTTCTCGGGGCGTAAGTTTCGCCTGCCACCGCGTTCACTTTCGCGATAATCGCGCTGGCGTGCGGCTCAATGACCTGGGCGCCGTCGTCGAAATAACATTTGAATCCGTTATCGTGCGGCGGGTTGTGACTGGCGGTGATGACGATGCCCGCGCTCGCCCGAAGATAACGAACGGCGAACGACAGTTCCGGCGTCGATCGCGGTCCTTCAAACACCGCGGCATCGCATCCGTTCTCGGACGCGGTCTTCGCGGCGAGCTCCGCGAATTGCTTCGAGTAATGCCGCGTGTCGTGCGCAATCACGATCTTTGGCCGGCCTGCAATTTTTTTGGTGGCACGCCATTCGTGCAAATACGCGACGAGTCCCTGGGTGGCGCGGCTCACGTTATAGAAGTTCATTGCGTTCGTTCCCACGCAGGGGAATTCCGGCGGCTCGCCCTCCTTCGCTTTACCGCGCTCGCTCTTTGTAACGACCTTACCGATCGTGCGGCCGCGCAAACCGCCGGTACCGAACGCCAGGGTTTTGTAAAAGCGGTCGTTCAATTCGGCCCATTCATTTCCGGAGGCGAGTTCCGCTACCACTTGCTTATACAAAGGCGACGCCGCACTACGAAGGAGCGCGGAAATGTTTTGGGCGGCGGATTCGAGAAGTTGCCCTGAGTCGACGGCGGCGGCGAGTGCGGGCTCAACTGAGTCGATCCTGGAAAGCATGGCAGCCAACTCTTCCGGCATCCGTTCGACATGCAAGCGGACGCAGCGCCCAGCATCGCTAAAGAAGCTTGCAGTCTGTCGGTGAATCTTTCACCGTTCGAGGCCAGACATGAAATACTGTTTCCCCAAATGAGCGATTGGTGGAACTCGCTTCTTATCGAGAAGCAAATCTTCTACGCGATCGGCATTTTCTCGCTCGCCGTTCTGCTTCTCCAGATTCTTCTCACGCTGATGGGCTCGGTCATCACGATGCGGATTTCTCCGGACACGGCGATCACGATACCGGCATGGGCTTGCTGACCGTGCGCACGGTCACCGCCTTTTTTGTCGGGTTCGGATGGGCCGGCGTGATCATGCTCAACAAGGGTTACTCGATGATCGCGGCGATCGGAGCCGGTGCGGGCACTGGCCTGGCCTTTCTGCTCACGACCGCGTTTCTCATTCGCAATTTGCTGCGACTCCAAAGCAGCGGAGGCAATATCGATTACAACAACGCTATCGGAACCGTGGGGACCGTTTACGTCACAGTCCCTGGCGCGGAAAGCGGTGGCGGCCAGGTTGAGCTGAACCTTCAAGGCCGCCTGATGATGGTAGGCGCCTGCACAAAGGCCGCGTCCGCCCTCCGGCCAAACACCAAAGTGAAAGTGGTCGGGCTGATCGGCGGAAGCACCCTGCTGGTCGAGCCCTTAACCAATTCTTCCAATGCCTGATCCCAACAATCCTGTCGCACATATGGATATCCTCGTTCTCGCCGGGGCCGCGTTCGTTATCATTTTCGGGACGCTGATCGCATTCGCCTCGCGCTACAAAAAATGTCCTTCGGATCGCATCCTGGTCGTTTACGGGAAAGTGGCGAGCGGGCGATCTGCTCATTGCCTGCACGGAGGCGCGGCCTTCATCTGGCCAATCATTCAGGATTACCAGTTCCTCGATCTCACGCCGATGCCGATCGAGATCAATCTGCAGGGCGCGCTTTCAAAGCAAAACATCCGCGTGAACACTCCTTCGACTTTCACGGTTGGCGTCGCGACTGAGCCTGGCGTGATGGAGAACGCCGCCGAGCGTTTGCTTGGTCTGGAGCTCAACGAGCTGAAGGAACTCGCGAAAGACATCATCTTCGGTCAGATGCGCGTGGTGATTGCCACGATGAACATCGAGGAGATCAACTCCGACCGCGACAAGCTCATCGCCAACATCGCGGAGGGTGTCGAAGTCGAGCTGAAGAAAGTTGGTCTGCGCCTGATTAACGTGAACATCCAGGACGTTACCGATGCGTCCGGTTACATCGACGCCCTTGGGCAGGAAGCCGCTTCGAAGGCGATCAACGAAGCGCGGGTCAAAGTTGCTGAAGCCGATCGCAATGGGCAAATTGGTGCGTCCGAAGCCCAACGCGACCAACGCATCCGCGTCGCGAATGCGAACGCCGAAGCGACCAAAGGTGAAAACCTGGCGCTTGTTGATATCGCCAATTCCAATGCCGGCCGACGGAGCAACGAAGCCGAAGCCGAACGAATCGCGAGCGCGGCGGAGAAAGTGGCTCACGCGCGGGCTCTCCAGGAAGCCTACACCTCCGAGCAGAAAGCAGAGACTCAGCGCGCCGAACGCGACAAGGCCACTCAATACGCGAACGTCGTCGTTCCCGCGGAAATTTCCCGCGATCGAACCATTGTGGAAGCCGAAGCGCAGGCCGAACAAACGCGCCGGCTCCGCCAAGGCGACGCCGACGGTCAACGCGCTACCAAACAGGCCGAGGCGGATGGCTTGCTTTTCGTCAAGAAAGCGGAAGCCGAAGGTCTGAAGGCCCGGCTGCTGGCCGAAGCCGATGGCACCCAATCAATTTTGACGAAAAAGGCTGCGGGTTTCCGCGATCTTATTGAAACGTGCGGCGGCGCAGCCGGCGCGCAGAACATGCTGATCACGGAGCAGCTCCCGAACATTGTCCATGAACAGGTCAACGCCATTTCGAATCTGAAAATCGACAAGGTCACCGTTTGGGACAGCGGCAGGAACGCCGACGGAAAGACCGGCACCGCCGATTTTCTCTCCGGAATAATCAGCGCGCTTCCGCCTCTTCATGAGTTGGCGCGCAACGCCGGGCTCGATTTGCCCACTTACCTCGGCCACCTCCAGCGCGAAGCCGAAAAATCACAGACACCGATGAAGTCGGCTACGCCGAGTAGCACGACGACGCCAAACGTGAATCCGGAAACTCCGGCGCCGCCGAAGTCAAAATCCTGATTCAACTGCCGTCCGACGGATAAAAACGGGTTGCCCGAGACGCGCTTCGCGGGCTTAGTGGCCGGAACGGACGCACCGCGTTTCGAATGAATATTCACGAGTATCAAGCCAAGGAGTTGCTCCAAAAATTCGGGGTGGCTACCCCGCCGGGAAAAGCGGCGGGCAGCCCGGCGGAAGCGGAGCGCGCTGCGAAAGATCTCGGCGGCGGCGAGCTGGTAGTTAAAGCGCAGATTCACGCTGGCGGGCGAGGGAAGGGCACCTTCACAAACGGCTTCAAGGGCGGCGTCCATTTGTGCAATTCGCCGGAAGAAGCGCGCGATCTCGCGTGGAAAATGTTGGGGCAAACTCTTGTCACACACCAGACCGGACCGAGCGGCAAAGTGGTCAATACCGTGTTGGTCGCGAAGTCGGTTAACATCGCGCGCGAGATTTACTTCGCGATTCTGCTCGATCGCGCGACGGCGGGGCCATTGATCGTAGCGAGCACGGAAGGCGGCGTCGAAATCGAAGCCGTGGCCGAGAAGTCGCCCGAGAAAATTATTCGCGAACCGATTAATCCGCTTGCCGGTCTTCAACCTTTCCAGGCGCGAAAGCTGGCGCGACAACTCGGCTTCGAGTCGTCGCAAATCAAAGCGGCTGCCCAGCTGTTCGATGGTCTGTATCGCACTTTCATCGGGCTCGATTGTTCGATGGTGGAAGTGAATCCGCTGGTCGTGACGGATAAAGGCGAAGTCGTCGCGCTCGACGCGAAATTCAATTTCGATGACAACGCCCTCTACCGGCACCCGGAAGTCGCGGCTCTTCGCGACATCAGCGAAGAGGACCCGCGGGAAGTCGAAGCTTCGAAACACGACCTCAATTACATCGGGCTGGACGGCAATATCGCCTGTCTTGTGAACGGCGCCGGTCTGGCGATGGCGACGATGGACATCATCAAAGTCTATGGCGGCAGCCCCGCCAACTTCCTCGATGTCGGCGGCAGCGCGACTGAAGAGCAAGTCACCGAAGCGTTCAAAATCCTCGTCGGCGACAAAAGGGTCGAAGCGATTCTCGTGAACATTTTTGGCGGCATCGCGAAGTGCGACGTGATCGCTCAGGGAATTATCGCCGCGGCAAAAGCCGTGGGCCTGAGCGTCCCGTTGGTCGTTCGGCTGGAAGGAACGAACGTGGAGAAAGGCAAGCGGCTGCTGAAAGAAAGCGGACTCACTCTGATTACGGCGGATGATCTGGCGGACGCAGCGGAGAAGGCAGTGGCGGCAGCAGCCGCAAATCCCAGGGCCGCGGCGGCAAATCCAAAATCCCAAAACCCAAATCCCAAGTAATATTCAAACTCAAATACCCAAAAAGAACGTGGACGATCCCCCCAAACCGCGCGACCTCGAGCAACGGACATTCTTGTTTGCGCAATCGGTTCGCACATTCGTGAAGCGATTGCCACGGACGGTTGGTAACATCGAAGATGTTCGACAACTGGTTCGCGCGTCGGGTTCGGTCGCCGCAAATTGGATCGAAGCGGATGAAGCGTTGAGCAAAAAGGATTTTTTGATGCGCGCGAAAATTTGCCGCAAGGAGGCGAAGGAATGTCGGTTGTTCCTACGGTTGATTGAAGTCGGAACGCCGAATATCAAAACGCGTGATGGCTTGGCAGTGGAGGCGTACGAATTAACGCTGATTTTTTCCACGATCATTTCAAAAAGCGGCGGATCATGAGTTCTTTTTGGATTTTTGAATATTTGGTTTTACCTGGGATTTGGGCATTGGGATTTGGAATTTACGAACCGTGAGAGCTACCAGCATCGCCTTTACCGGCATTCCAGTCACCGACATGAAAAGGGCGCGCGCGTTCTACGAAGGCGTGCTCGGGCTCAAATTGGCAGGCGAATTTGCCGAAGGCATCTGGATCGAATACGAAGTCGGCGGAGCAACGATTGCGATCGGGAGCGTGGGCGATCAATGGAAGCCGTCATCTGACGGAACAAGCGTCGCAATCGAGGTCGACGATTTCGAAGCAGCCATCAAGGATCTAAAGGCGGCCGACGTAACGTTCGCCGCCGAGAATATTGAAAGTCCTGTTTGTTGGATGGCGGTTGTGCAGGACCCCGATGGCAACAAAATTATCATCCACAAATTGAAACAACCATGATCGAGGAAATCGCATTTGTTGGATCGCCAGTGACGGACATGAAACGCGCCCGGAGTTTTTATGAGGAAGTTTTGGGTCTTAAGCCGACTACGAAAGATCCAGACGCGAAGTGGGTCGAGTATGACGTGGGCGGGGGGACCTTCGGCATTGGCTCCTACGGCGATCAATGGAAAGCGGCGAAGGGTGGGACGATGGCTGCGTTCGAATGCGACGATGTCGATGCAACGATGGAGCGAGTAAAGAAGAGCGGAGCTACCGTCGCGATGGACTTAATGGACTCGCCCATCTGCCGCTTTGGGATCGTGTTGGATCCGGACGGAAACAGCTTAATGCTGCATAAGCGCAATCCGGCCTAACGAGAAGATGAATCAAACGTAACATGTCCGTTCTCGTCGACAAAAACACGCGGCTCGTTGTCCAGGGAATCACCGGCAGCGCCGGCGGATTCCATGCCCGGCAATGCATGGAGTACGGCACGAACGTTGTCGCCGGCGTGACGCCGGGAAAAGGCGGACAAATGTTCGACGGCAAAGTGCCGGTGTTCGACACCGTGTGGGAAGCGCGTCAGCAAACCGGCTGCAACGTTTCGGTGATTTTCGTGCCGGCGCCTGGTGCGGCGGACGGAATCCTGGAAGCGGTCGACGCCGGTGTGGAACTGGTGATCTGCATCACCGAAGGAATTCCGGTGATGGACATGATGCGGGTGAAAGCGCAGATGGCGGGAAAAAAGAGCCGGCTGATCGGTCCGAATTGCCCCGGCATCATCACGCCGGGCGCGTGCAAGATTGGAATCATGCCGGGCTACATTCACAAGGAAGGAAAAGTCGGCGTGATCTCGCGCTCGGGGACGTTGACCTACGAAGCCGTCTGGCAATTGACCTCTCGGGGCTACGGCCAATCGACCTGCATCGGGATCGGCGGCGATCCAATTAACGGGATGTCGCATCTGGATGCCGTAAAACTTTTCAACGATGATCCCGACACCGACTCGATGATCCTGATCGGCGAGATCGGCGGTTCGGCGGAGGAAGAAGCGGCCGAATGGATCAAGGCGAATTGTAAAAAGCCCGTCGCCGCTTTCATCGCCGGCGCGACCGCGCCACCCGGCCGGCGGATGGGTCACGCGGGCGCGATTGTGTCGGGAGGGAAGGGGACCGCGGCCGGAAAAATCGAAGCGCTCAAGGCCGCGGGCATTGCGGTTGCCGAAACACCAGCGACAATGGCTGATACATTGATTGCACGAATGAAAGGCCAGTCATGACCGTTTCGCGGGGACTCGAAGGCGTTATCGCGAACTCGACCGCCCTGAGCGACGTGCTCGGCGAGAAGGGCCAGCTCATCTATTGCGGGTACGATATCAACGAGCTGGTCGGCAAAGTCAGCTACAAGGAAGTCATTTATTTGCTCTGGCATCGGAAGCTGCCGAACCGCAAAGAGCTCGAGACATTCGTTAACGAGCTGCGCAGTCAACGCCAGCTGCCCGATCAGGTCATCGATTTCCTGAAAGCAGCGCCGAAGGATGCGAACCCGATGGACGTGATGCGGACCGCGATCTCGATGCTCGGGCTCTACGATCCGGACAACGGCCAGGAAATCACGCCCGAGATGAATCGCCGCAGGGCAACATCGATTACCGCGAAGATCGGCGTCATTGCCGCCTATTTTCATCGGGCGCGCCAGGGCAAATCGCTTCCGCCAGTGCGCGACGATCTCACCGAAGCGGAACATTTCCTTTATCTGATATGCGGGGAGCCGCAGTCGAAAGAAGCGAGCGACACCCTGGACGTTGCGTTTATTCTGCACGCGGACCACGGCATGAACGCGTCGACCTTCAGCGCCCGAGTCACGATCTCGACGCTCTCGGATTTTTATTCGGCGATTACGTCGGCGATCGGAACGTTGAAAGGGCCGCTGCACGGCGGCGCCAACGAGGGCGTGATTCACATGCTCGAGGAAATCGGCACGCCGGACAAGGTCGATGCGTATATCGAGAAGCAGCTCGCTGAAAAAAAGAAGATCATGGGGATCGGCCATCGCGTTTATAAGACCCTCGACCCCCGCGCGCCCCATCTCCGTGCGATGGCGGTGAAGTTGAGCGAGAAACTTGGGGAACCCAAGTGGATCAAGATGTCGCAGCGCATCGCGGAGCTCATGAAGGAGAAAAAGAACCTGAACGCGAACGTCGATTTTTATTCGGCCACGGTTTACTACTCGTTAGGCATTCCCACGGACCTGTTTACGCCGGTGTTTGCGATTGCGCGTTGCTCGGGTTGGTGTGCCCAGGTTCTGGAACAGCTCGAAGACAATCGACTTTATCGCCCTCTCAGCGAATACGTCGGCGAACCCGTTGGGAAGAAAGTGGTGCCGATCGACGAGCGGCCCTGACGCTTGCGCTTACGCAGGGCTCGACATTTCCGGCGCGCCCGTTAATCTCGCGCTCGTGAAGACATTGGCGGCCTTAATTGGGTTCGTGTTCTGCGCCGTGAGCACCCTGCCGGCCCAGACGGGCGTGATGGAGATCGGCGCCGACCCAAAGCTCCACGGACCGTATCCCGCCAATTACCAGGACATCATCAATAAATTCCTTCAGACCGTGCTGATTGACGGCGCAAGCGCGCGGATAGAATGGGTGAGCGGTCCAAAGCCGGGCACGATGCCGGAAAAGAAAAACGGGAACGCGCTGTTTGGTTACATCGTCGAATTCAAAGTGAACTCGCGAAACCGGTTTGGCACCTATACCGGTATGCAAAAGAAAACCGTTTTGATCCACGATGGCGAAGTGGTCAAAGCTACCGGCTTCGGTTTTTAAAAGATGAGACGAGGATCTAATTCTCACCGCAAAGGTGAAGGCGGGCTGGCCATTTGGATTATCTTGCTGGCGTTACTGGCGGGCGCCCTCTGGTTCCTGTATTCGTCCCGCGCCGAAGCGGAGCGGAAGATGCGAGAGTTCGCCGGGCAGGTGGTGCAGACGATGGCGGTCAATTATGACCTCCGTTTTCTGAATAACCACATGACAGCCCAGGCTCAGGCCAGTTACATCCCGTCCTTTCGCGACCGCATGGTCGGATTCCTCAAGGGTTTCGGGCCTATGTCGAAGCCGATCGAGACGAAAGGCTCGGTTCAGTTCAATAATCTTTTCTTCGATCCCGTCGGCACCTTCAAAAGCACCCTCACTTATCCGACGATGACGGCGACGATTAACCTAACCGTTATTCGCGCGATGAACGATTGGCAGGTGGACCAACTCGAACTGGTTTGGAGTCCGCCGCCGACCCCTACACCATCGCCGACGCCGCAGATGACCCCTAGCCCGACTCCACCGCCAACGGCCGCACCGAAGCCGCAAAAGCGAAAGAAGGGCTAGCGGGAGCGGCGCCCCTCGGTCGGCGCCTGACGACGGCGGGCTGTGATGGAGCAGATGGACGGCGACAGAGCGCCGTGGCTACAGCGGCTATCGAAGCAATCGGCCTAACGAGTCGACGCAGAGCTGCGACCAGGTCTCGAGATTGTCGCGCGTTGCGACCAGCTGTTCGCGGTTAAGAAACGCGAGATTCGTAATCATCGCTTCGCGTTTCTGGGCTTTCGGTTCCGCTAATCGAAAGACGTGGACGATTCCAAGATGGACGCGCCCGACTTCCGTCGTGTCGTCGTTCAGGAGCGCTACGATGCGGTCTTCGAATGGCGATTCGATTTTGATTTCCTCGTTTACCTCGCGTTCGACCCCGGCGCGATAGGCCGCTTCGTCCCACGCGAAAAGCGATTCGTCGGTGTCGTTCATGTGGCCGCCGATTCCGATTGAACCTTTCGCGACAAGCCGTTGTTCTCCGGCTTTTTTCCCCCGCACATAATGGAGGACGGTGTCGCCGTGCGCGATCAAGGCATAGGGGATGATCTGCTTGTGCGTCGGATCGGTCTCGGCCTGGGCGCGCGGCAGGAAAAAATTGTTCCCGCGCGAGAGCAATGCGGTCAGATATTTCTCCGGCTCGAAATTCAGGCCGTGAAAGCTGCCCAGTTCGTCGAACAGGCTGCGCCGAACGACCAAAACGTTTTCATCAGGAGCAGCCACTAGAAGGAATACGTGGCGCCGATCTGCGGCCCAAGAAGGTTGACGCTCGGATTCGGATCGGTCTGGCCGCCGTTGGAAAAATGTTGGTACTGAACGCCGGCTTCGAGTTTCCAGTGTTGATTCATTTTATAGGAGACGCCGGTGGCGGTCAGAATGTTGAAAGTAAAATCCTGTCCTTGCGCTCCGTAAATATTGGCGTGGCTGTCGAGCCAGCCCAGACCTACGCCGCCGGAAACGTAGGGCACGAGACGAGCGCCGGGCTTTGCGAAGTTGTAACGAAAACCAAGCGAGATTCCGTAATAAAAATTTTCCGGACCCCGGACGAGCGGCTCGGTCATGAACGTTGCATAAACCTGGTTGTAACCCTGAAGCCAGCTGTCGCGCTCGATCACGCCCCAGCGCCAACGGGCGGTAAAAAATTGGGCTGCGACTTCGTAGCTGTTGGGGTTGCCGATGATTCCGACCAGGTAAGCAGTCTGGGCAGAGACCTCGAAATTCGGCGCTTCCACCGTGTCGCTGGAGAAATGCGTCGAGATGCGATCGGTCGCGGCGCGGGCGAGCGGGGCGAATGAGGCCAGGACCAACACGATAACCGCGAGCCGGAAAAACTTCATGGAAAGAGCGGCAACGATATTGCGAGTGGGTTCAATTGCAATTTATCGGGCGGTCTGCCACGCTTGGCCTTATGAAAACCCTAATTGCGTTCGGGATGTGTTTGCTCGGCCTCGGGACTGCGCTGGCGGCGGAAGATGCGGCGACGAATCTGCCCCCGGCGGCGGTCGATCTTTGGAAGGCAAGCGGCGGTGACAATTGGTCCAAGGTGAAGGAGATCGATTTCAATTTCGTCGTCGAAGGAGACGGCAAGCAACTCTTCAGCGCCGCGCACAAATGGAACGTCGGTGCCGGGACCGACACCGTAAAGTGGAAGGACAAGGAAGGTAAGGATCACGAGGTGACGGCAAATCTCGCGAGTCCAGCCAAGGACGGGGACGAGAAAACGGCTTACGCGCGCTGGGTCAACGATTCCTACTGGCTGCTGGCGCCGCTCAAGATTCGCGACAAAGGCGTGAAGGTGGAAGCGGGCGGGCCGAAGGATATGGGCGGGACCAGTATGGAAACGATCAATCTGAGTTTCGACAACGTGGGGTTAACGCCGACCGATCGTTACGTCATGTATCTCGATCCGCAGACAAAGCTGCCGAAAGCGTGGGATTACATGCCGGCCGATGGGAAGGGCATGCAGGCGACCTGGGAAAAATTCCAAACCTTCGGGGGGCTGACGCTGGCAACGGAGCACAACTTCAACGGCAAGACGATAAAGCTAACTGACATCAAGGTAGCGACGCAGTAGCCGTAGTTTTAGCGACGTCGCTCTGTCGCCGCCACGGGGCCTTGTTTTTCTTTTGCTGTCATTCTGAGCGAAGCGAAGAATCTCTGATCGTTTCTGGCCTTCTGCCGCGCAGAAATAGTCAGAGATCCTTCGCTTTGCTCAGGATGACACGGAGAGGGAAAGCGCCCCGTCGGCAAACCCCGCGAGATCGGTGGGTAAGGCGCTGACCCAGCGTTCGCCGTTCGCAATTTCGAGCGTAGCCGAGTGAAGGGCGTGACGCGGCAACAATAGCCGCCGCTCGAGTTTCGCGGTCCAGCCGGTCTCGATGAACTCGAGATAAAGCGTTTCATCCGGCCCGTAGATTTTATCGCCGACGACGGGATGGCCTAACGAGGAGAGATGGACGCGGATTTGATGGGTGCGCCCGGTCTGTGGGAAAGCGCGGACGATCGCAAAGCGTTCGTCACCCTCGCGCACGAAGCGCTTCTCAACCCGAAAATCCGTTCGAGCAGGCGCCCCAGCGGGATGAATCATTTGCTTCAGCCAGATCGCCGAGGGCACGTGAGCGCCCTGTCGCGCGATCGGCGCGTCGACTGAAATTGTTTCCCATTCCGGCCAGCCCCAAATGATGGCGAGATATTCTTTCGCGATTCGCTGCTCCTGCATGAGCAAACCGAAGCGCCGCGCGGTTGTTGAATTTTTGGCGACGAGGACGAGCCCGCTGGTTTCGCGATCGAGGCGGTTCACGATGGAAACCTGGCCGCCGTTCGCAATCTCAAACGCGAGCAATTGTTTCAGCTCGCCCCAAAGCGTCCGCGCGCTGCTCGGCTTCGTCGGATGGACCAGAAGAAACGGCGGCTTGTCGACGACGATGAATTCGTCGCTCTCCGCGACGATCCTGAAGTCCGCCTGGTTTGCGCGGAGCGAGTCGCTGGCGGATAAAACTGGCTTGATCACGCTCAAGAATCTGTCCCGCGACTATACGAGCGGCCAACGCACCGTGCACGCGCTCGCCAATGTTTCGCTGGAGATCGCCGAACATGAATTCGTGGCCATCAGCGGGCCGAGCGGTTGCGGCAAGAGCACGCTCATTCATCTCCTGGCCGGCCTCGATCATCCGACGAGTGGCGAAATTTTCGTCGACGGGCTCGCTTTGCACTCTGCGGATGACACCGCGCTGACGCAATTTCGCCGGAGCGGTGTCGGGCTCGTCTTCCAGTTTTTCAATCTGCTGCCGACAATGAACGTGCGCGAGAACGTTTCGCTGCCGCTTCTTCTCCAAGGCGTCGCGTTGTCGGAGAGCGATAGGCGCGCAGACGAGTTGATCGACCTCGTGGGCTTACGCGAGCGGGCCGATCACTTCGTTCACCAACTCAGCGGGGGCGAGCAACAGCGAACTGCGATTGCCCGGGCCTTGATCCACCGGCCGTCGCTCTTGATCGCCGACGAACCGACCGGAAACCTCGATTCGCAATCCGCCTCGTCCGTTATGCAGCTTCTCGAAAAGATCGGTCACGAAGCAATGACGACGTTGATCGTCGTGACCCATAGCGACGAGGTCGCCACCGCCGCCTCGCGGCGGGTCGAGATGCGGGACGGCAAGATCGTCCGCGATTCAGCTTTCCAATCGTAATCGTGCTCGTGCTCCTGCTCGTGATCGATCTTTTGGCCTTCGATTACGATCACGATTACGATTACGAGCAGGAGCACGAGAAAGCGGGGACGCTTTACTTGACCTGCCCGGGAAAACCGCGTTACCTAAACGCCCAGCCTCGACCACGGAGCCAGCACCTTGGACTTAAAAGACATCAAAGCCGTCATCGATTTGATGAAGAAGAACGACTTGTCGGTCTTCGAAATGGAAAAAGACGGTTTTCGCCTAAAGCTTCAGAAAGGAGCAGGCGACCAAACCGTTTTCAGCCAGCCGGCGCCGGCGACGACAGCAGCACCTTCCGCTGCACCCGCGGCCAGCGCAGCTGCTCCCGCCGCTGCTCCTGAAAAAAGCGTCGCCCTCAAGGACATTGTTTCGCCGATGGTCGGCACTTTTTACCGGGCCGGTTCGCCCGAGGCCCCGGCGTTCGTCGATGTCGGCAAGGAAGTCTCCGAAGAAACTGTCGTCTGCATTATCGAGGCGATGAAAGTCATGAACGAAATCAAAGCGGAAACCAAAGGCGTTATTGCCGAGATTGTGGCGGAGAACGGCAAACCGGTGCAGTTCGGCCAGGTGCTGTTCCGGGTAAAATAGTTGAGAGTTGAGCAGAGTCTCAACTAGCGACTCTCAACTGATGTTCGAGAAAGTCTTAATTGCGAATCGGGGCGAGATCGCGTTGCGGATCATCCGCGCGTGCAAAGAGCTCGGCATCCGCACCCTCGCGGTCTATTCCGAGGCTGACGTCGATTCGCTCCACGTGCAGCTGGCCGACGAAGCGATTTGCATCGGCGCTCCGCCCAGTTCGGAGAGCTATCTAAGAATCGATCGGATCATGAGCGCGGCGGAAGTCGGCGACGTGGATGCGATCCATCCCGGCTACGGATTTCTGGCTGAGAACGCGCACTTCGCCGAGGTCTGCGAGAGCTGCAAAATCAAGTTCATCGGGCCGCCCGCCAGCGCGATGCACGCGATGGGCGACAAGAATTCGGCACGAGCGTATGCGCGCAAAGCGGGCGTGTCGGTGACGCCGGGCAGCGACGGGATCGTCGAGAACGACCAGGAAGCGCTCAAGGTTGCGCGAAAGATCGGTTTCCCAGTCATGATCAAGGCAGTCGCCGGCGGGGGCGGACGCGGAATGCGCGTGGCCCATAACGAGGCGAGCCTCGGGCCGGCGTTCGCGGCGGCGGGGAACGAAGCGGAGAAAGCGTTCGGCAACGGCGCCCTCTACATCGAGAAGCTTATTATCAACCCGCACCACATCGAATTTCAGGTGGTAGCGGACAGTCACGGTCAAACGGTGCACCTCGGCGAACGCGATTGCTCGATTCAACGGCGGAACCAGAAGGTGATCGAAGAATGTCCCTCGCCGTTGATCTCGCCGGCGCTGCGAAAAAAGATGGGGCACGCCGCGATTAAGCTGGCGCAAGCCGTCGGTTATCAGAACGCCGGGACGATGGAGTTCCTCGTCGACAACAACGAGCACTATTATTTCATCGAGATGAACACCCGTATCCAGGTGGAACACACGATCACCGAGGAAGTTTACGGCTGCGATCTGGTGAAAGAACAAATCCTGATCGCGGCGGGCGAACGGCTGTCCCCGCACGTTGCTCACGGCGAACCGCGGCTGCACGCCATCCAATGCCGGATCAATGCCGAAGACCCTGAGCGCAACTTCCAGCCCTCACCGGGCCGGATCGCCTTCTACTACGCTCCGGGCGGGCGAGGGGTGCGGGTCGATTCGCACGCCTACACCGGCTACGTCGTGCCACCGTATTACGATTCGATGATCGCGAAGCTGATCACGATTGGGGCGACTCGTGCTTCGGCGATCGCGCGGATGCGGCGTGCGCTGGACGAATATTACATCACCGGCATCAAGACGACCGTTCCGTTTCACAGCGCGATCATGCGCAACGCGGACTTTCGAAACGGCAAGTACGACACCGGATTCGTCGAGCGCGTCATGACCTCGGACGAATTCGAGATCAAGCCAATGCCGGCGCGGTTGCACGAGTAATTGCCCGCTTGACCGCTGCCGATCTCAGCCGCTTCCGGCTCTACGCGATTCTCGATCTCGGCTATGTCGAAAGCCCCGAGGCGCCGGCGGTGGTGGACGCTCTCGTCCGCGGCGGGATCGACCTGATCCAGCTGCGCGCAAAAAATCTCTCAGCAGAAGCCACTGAAAGTCTCGCGGGGGAATTGCATTCGGTCACGGCCCGCCACGGTCTGCCACTGGTCATTAACGATCACCCAAAGATCGCGCGGAACATTCGCGCGGAAGGCGTTCATCTCGGCCAGGACGACATGTCGATTGCCGAAGCGCGAAAGATTGTCGGCCCCGATTGCGCGATCGGGAAATCAACCCACAGCCTCGACCAGGCGATCCGTGCATTTTACGAAGGCGCCGATTATATCGGGTTCGGCCCTCTCTTCGCCACGCCCACCAAGCCCGACTATCCGGCGATCGGCCTCGATGAAATTGGAAAGGTTCACGACGCCGTTCGCATCCCAATCTTTTGCATCGGCGGAATCAAGCTAGACAATCTGCCAAAAGTGCTCGAAGCAGGCGCGCAACGCGTCGTCATTGTTTCCGGGCTCCTCCAGGCAACGGACCCTGCGGGGTACGCGCGGACCGCGAAACAATTGCTCAATCGAAAATCGAAACTCTAAAATCGAAAATTCCAAATGTCCGTCCTCATTGTTGGCTCCATTGCGCTCGACACCGTCAAGACTCCGGTTGAAGAACACGCCGATTTGTTAGGCGGCTCGGCCTCCTACGCCGCGCTCGGAGCGAGCTTCTTCACTCCGGTCAAGATGGTCGGCATCGTCGGCGACGACTTTCCGGAATCGGAATTCCAATTCTGGAAGTCGCGGCAGATCGATGCGAGCGGCGTCCAACGGGTGGCCGGGAAAACGTTTCGCTGGTCCGGCGAATATGCCTGGGACATGAACACCCGCGAGACGCGTTCGGTGGCGCTCAATGTGTTCGAGCATTTCCGCCCGGAGCTGCCCGAAAATTATCGCGAAACGGATTTCGTTTTGTTGGCAAACATTGCGCCCGCGCTGCAATCACACGTGCTCGATCAAATGAAGCGCCCGCGTTTCGTCGTCGCCGACACCATGGATTTGTGGATCGAGACCACGCGCGCCGACCTTGATGCGCTCCTGCCGCGCGTCGATCTGCTGATTCTAAACGACAGCGAAGCGCGCGAGCTAACGAAGGAAACCAGTCTCATCAAAGCTGGGCGCAAGATTCGCCAGTTTGGGCCGAAGTATGTCGCGATCAAGAAAGGCGAACACGGCGCGCTCCTTTTCGGCGAAGGCGAGTTCTTCAGCTCGGGCGCGTATCCCCTCGAAGACATTCACGATCCGACCGGGGCGGGGGACACGTTCGCGGGCGGAATGGCCGGATATCTGGCGACGACGTCTGGAACGCCCGACTTCGCCCGGCTTCGTCGCGCAATTATTTACGGAAGCGTCCTGGCCAGTTTCAACGTCGAAGCGTTTAGCCTGGAGCGCCTGCGCACGCTGACGATGGACGAGGTGAAGGCGCGATACGAAATCTTCCGCGCGATGAGCACGTTTGACGAAACCGCCTGAGCCGCGGGCCTGCGCTAACTATTCCGGCGGCTTCGGCAAAGTCTTGGCAAAGTCTTCGCGCGCCTTGACGTCGGCCTTGGTCTGCGTCCGATCGCGCATCGCGCCCTCCGGCCTGCTGGCGCAGCCCGCCATTAACGAAAGAAAAATAAGCCCGAACACGAATTTCATCGTTTTTAATCTAGTCACATTTAACTCCGGCGTCATCTCTTGGTCGCGCCTGCGCCGCTGGCTGTTTTTGGCGCGCACCCGTGAAGATTCGAACTTCAAACCTTCTGATCCGTAGTCAGATGCTCTATCCAGTTGAGCTACGGGTGCTGAAAGAGCGACTAATTTGCGGAGGAAGACAGGGCCGTCAATGACGCTCTGTCCGCTTGAGTAGAACTTCGGACAAACGATTCTCTGGGCGTGAGTGTCTTTGTCGGCTGCGGATTCGCAGCGAAATATCCGGAAGGTGGCGGCAATTATTCGGTGCCGTTGCAATGGATGCTTGGGCTGCGTCGGCTTGGACTGGACGCGATTTGGCTGGAACTGCTCCCGGCCACAACGGACCAGCGCGAAGATGAATCCCGCATTCGCATTTTCGAAAGGCGTCTCCGCGAGCATGGGTTGAAGGATGCCTATTGCCTTCTTTACCAAGACCCCGCCAAGGATCTTCACGATCTGGGCCGAATGCGTTGCGTCGGTCTTTCCCAGCAGGAATTGCTCGATCGGTTAGCCGGCCCCAACACACTGCTCAATCTCAGTTATTCGATCCATCCGCCGCTGCTGCTTCAGTTCGAGAAGAGAATCTTTTGCGACCTCGATCCGAGCGAAATCTTTTATTGGATGACGAAGATGGAGATGGGTCAGTCACATCACCACGAATTCTGGACCATTGGCCTCAACGTTGGGGCAGCGGATTGCCGTCTTCCGCCTTCGCCGCTGAAGTGGCGAACCTTTTATCCGTTGGTCGATACAGAATTGATTCGGCACAGACCGGCCCCCTCGGTGCTGAAATTCACAACAATCGGCCAGTGGTATTGGGGCGGCGGTGTCGAAGTCGATGGCGAGTTTCCCGATCTTTCGAAGAAGTTCGCCTTCGAACAATATCTCGATCTCCCGCGGCGAATTCCGTCAGCCCAATTCGAATTGGCGATGAATCTGAACTCCGACGATCCGGAGATTCGTCGCCTTCGTTCGCGCGGCTGGCGCATTGTCTCGCCGCATCGAGTTGCGCGGACTCCGGCGGCATATCGCGACTACATCGCGCGCGCGACGGGGGAATTCACCGCCATCAAAGGTGTCGATGTGGCCTGGCGCACCGGCTGGCTGAGCGATCGCGCGGCCACGTTTCTTGCGATGGGCCGCCCTGTTGTCACCGAGGAAACCGGGGCCGGAAAATTTTTGCCAACGGAAAGCGGCTTCCATTTCGTCCGCGATCTCGAAACCGCGGAAGCTGCGGCGAAGGAAGTCGCTGGTAATTGGCCGCGGTTATCGCCTCAGGCGCGGGCTTGTGCCGTCGAAATCTTCGATTCGGCAAAGAACCTAAGGAAAATTCTGAGCCTTTAGTAGGTTCGCGCCAGGCGAAAAAAGGGTGCGGATTCTCCGTTGCAAAAAGATTTGAGGGTGTTACTCGTTCCCGGTCATGGCTGAGTTATTGAAGGCAGATGAGGCGAAAGCCCGCCTGAAAAAAGTTCCGGAATGGGAGCTCGAGAAGAAGCACATCGAACGCACCTTCGAGTTCGACGATTTCTCGGAGTCGATCGATTTCGTCAACGGCGTGGCCGAAGTGGCCGAGGATGAAGAGCACCATCCGGACATCGATATCCGCTATAACAAGGTGAGGCTCGTTCTCTCGACCCACAGCAAAGGCGGGCTCACCGAGCTCGATTTCGGTCTCGCCGAGCGCATCGACACACTCTCGGAATAGCGGCGAATGCCGACCCGCACCCGCGCAATCCTCGCCTGGATCGTGGTTATTCTTACGGTCGTGGCGGTCTGGAAATTCGTCGATTACCGGAACCGGCGGCCGACGGTGACGAAGCCAGTGACAAGTGACATGTGACGAGTGACATGTTGAAGAATTTTTCTGGTCCCGTCACTCGTCACTCTCTGCCTTCATCCGCGTCGATGAACTGAAACATCGTCTCGATCTCGGCCTGGTTTTCCATTCCAGCTTCGCGCTTCCGGCGCTCGAGAATTTCCGCGGCTTCATCGCGCCAGGCGAATTTGCGCATGAACTCGTTCCACATCGTCATCTCTTTGTCGTTCGGCCGGCGGCCGGAAGTGAAAGCCCATTCAAGCGCCTCGTCATCGCTCGCGCCGTCTTTCACGCGTTTGGCGAGTTCGTCGTAATCGAGATGCAGAAAGGTGCAGCACTTCGCATCGAACCCGCGCCCCAGATTCGGCACATAGTCGGCCGGCAATTCGCCACGCGCATGAACGCGGATCTTGTCGAGCATCCGCCCGAAATATACCAGGCCGCCTAATTTCTCCGCCGGACTCCGAACCGGAAAATCATTCATTCTGGGTGGAACTTCTGATCGCCTTGCGCTTTTTCAAGCGCGCGACCACGTTTCCACGAGATGGATCGCGTCGCCGGCATCGAGACCGAGTACGGCTGCCTCGTCAGCAACGACGAAAGTCGGGCTCACACTGATGCCTGGCCGGTCCGAGTGAAGAATTATCTGTTTCGCAAGGCGCAAGCCGGCGCGATCGACCTGCATTATCGCGATTACGAAGAACCGCCGGGCAACGGCGGGTTTCTTCTCAACGGCGGACGGCTCTACCTGGATATGGGCCACATCGAGTACGCGTCGCCTGAGTGTCTCGGTTTGCGAGACGTCGTCACCTACGACATCGCGGGCGATCAATTACTGCAAGCGGCGCTGGAAGATCTGGGCGCCGCTGATCGCGTCTCGTTCATCAAGAACAACGTCGACCACAACACCGGCGCCACTTTCGGTTGCCACGAAAATTATTTGATGAAACGCGAGGCGCAGTTTACTCCGCCGGTTCTCGGCACCTTGCTCGCCTTCCTTGCCACTCGTCAGATTTTCACCGGGGCGGGGCGCGTCGGGCAGGCGAATCCGCTCGCGTTCGATTTCCAACTACCGCAGCCCGAAGGTCGCGTGGACTTCCAGCTCAGTCAGCGCGCCGATCACATCGTCAACGACATTTACCAGTGGGTGCAATTTAACCGCGCCATCATCAATGCGCGCGACGAGCCGCTGGCCGATTACCGGAAGTATCGCCGGCTTCATTTGCTCATTGGGGATTCGAACATGAGCCCGTTTGCCACCGCGTTGAAAATCGGGACCACGGCTTGCGTCCTTTCGTTGCTCGAAGAGGGACGGCTGCCGAAGAACTTTATTCTGGCCGACGCCGTCCAGAGCACGCGCGACGTTTCGCGTGACTCGACCGGCGCGTGGATGGTCCGGCTGGAAAACGGCAAGACCATCGGCGCGCTCGATATCCAGTGGCAATTCTACGAGCTAGCGCACGCACATCTGGGCGGGTCCGACGAGGAGACCGATTGGTTGCTCGAAAGCTGGAATTTCACTTTGGAAGCGCTCGGCAAAAAACCCGAGACTCTCATTGGCGGCGTCGACTGGATTACGAAGCGATGGTTGCTCGAGACCTTCATGGAATCGGAGGGAATCGGCTGGAACGACCCCTGGCTGCAAAGTCTCGATCTCGAGTACCACAACATTGATCCCGCGAAGGGACTTTTTTTCGGCGTAAACGCAGCCAAGCGGATCGGCGAGTGGAACAACAGCGTCCGCCAGCCCGCCGCGAGCTTTCATCCCCCCGCAAACACGCGCGCCTGCGGCCGCGCCCAAGCGGTGGCCTGGTTTCAAAAGAGCGACCATCCCTACGTGATCAACTGGGACTCAATCGCCTGCGATAACCGCGACTTCCTCGTAATGGGGAACCCGTTCCAGGTTTATACCGACGAAGTGGCGAGGTTTCTTTCGCAACCGCGCACATCGCGACAAGCACGAAGCGAGGATTCTTTGTAGCGACGCCGCTCTGTCGAGGGGCGCGCGTGTTTACGGCGACCCGTAACGCAGGCCGAGGCGGGCGAGGCCGGGCTCCCAAAGCGCCGTCGCTACAATCACTCGAGCCGCTGCAACGACGGAAGACCGTAATTCTGCTTCAACCCCTCGGCCTCGGCGTCGACTTGCTTGGCGTCGAGAGCGATTTGCTTGGGGTCTTCCTCGGTCTCGATGGTAATGAAGCCGTCGACAGGTTGTTTGACCGCGGCGGCCAGATCGGCGAGCGACTTCACTTCTTTGCCGTTCACCTTCCGAACTGAGAGATAGGCCACGTCGTCATAACCGATCGTTGTGTTCGCCGGCAGAACCTGTGTCAAAACAACCACGCGACGGTTTCCCTCCGGATAAAGTTCCGATTGGAATCGGTCCTTGTAGACAAAACGTTGCGGCGCGTCCTTCATCCAGTTCGCGCCCCATTCCCGCAAATATTGGCGCGACAACTCTTCGAAAATCAGACCGCCGAGTACGTAATAGTTCGGCGCGCGATCGAGGCTGTAGGGCGGAATGACGTAATCGTTTGCATTCCGATGCCCGAGCACCAGATCGAGCTGCATGGGTTTGCCCGCGCGCTGGATGCGGAGCGGCAAAGTGTCACCAGCGAACGCTTTCGCTGTGACCAGATTCGTGAACTCGATCTTCCCGTAGAGGGGGTCGACGTAGTTTCCATTCTGGTCGATCTCGCTGTTGCCGACGGTGGTCACAATATCACCCACCTGCAATCCCGCCTTCGATGCCGGAGAATCTGGCTCAACACTCGTGACGTATACACCCGCCGGTTTCCCTGTCTCCTCCGCAAACTTCCGCAGCTGCGGATCGCGCATGGGAAAAAATCCAAACCCGGCCGAAGGAAATCCCTCGTACGGTTCCTTTTCCGCGTCCTTCAAAAAGTGCGCGATGATGGGCGCGGGAATCGCGTCGACAACCTGGGTGCGCTGATCGTAACGCAGAAGAAGGGCCGCGAGCTTATTGTTTTTAACCAGCGGCACCGTGTAGCTGTTGTCGCGATATTGCAGCGACATGTTCACGCGATAGGTGAGGAACTGCCCGATATCGGCCGGATACCGCGTCATCTGAATCGTGGTGACCAACCCTTCGGTCAGAACGAGTGCGCCCGTCGATTCGAGTTGCAACGCGGCGAGCCGATCGCCCACGACGGTGTCGAGCGCCAGTTGAAGCGGCGTAAGTCCATCAAGGAATTTCTTATCGGACGGCTCGAGCAACGCGAGGTTCGATTCGTAATCAACCACGATGACGTTAGCTGCCGTTTTGTCCCCGGATTCGGCGCGTTCCAGTTCGACGTAGTTTTGGTTCGCCACCAGATCGGCCGTCACGAGGACACGGCCGCCCGGCAAAACCGCACCGAGCGCCCGCTTCGAAAACGGCGCCTTCTTTTGCCAAGGCCTGATGAAATCATACGGTTGCCCGGTGACGTTCACGCGGACGAGCGAAAGCTCTTTCGGCTTAACGACGGTTTCAGGACCTTTTGTCGCCGCCAGCGCGGCCACCGCCATCGCAGCCACGATGAGAAGAGTCAAATGGAGTCGTAGCGCTTTCATCAGCTCTTCGTCTGGTCCGCCGGCGTAGGTTTGCTCGGCTGTTCCTCGAGATTCTGTTCGACGACGACGTTGTAACGCGTCTTAATTCGCTCCCGCGCGGATTCCACTTCCTTCGGATCGAGAATCAACGGCGGCCCTTCGCCGATCATGCGGATAACAAACCGATCCGCCGGTTCCGCGAATGCTGCCGCGAGATCGTCCAGCTTCCGGATCTTCTTGCCGTTTACCTCGTCGACAACGCTCGCGCGATAAGGCGCCAAATAAGTATTGGTCGGGTCAGGCAAAATGTTCGTGAGAATCACAATCTCGGGGTGCTCCAGATAGATTTGCTCGATAACAAAATAATCGAAGTAGTGCCGGATCCGCACGTCCGTGGGCTGAAACGCGTCCACCAGATCGAGCGTCAGAGGCTGAAAAACGAGTCCGCCGTAAACGACGTAGCGCGGCTTCACGTCGTAGCCGTGCGCGAGATAAAGGTAAGGCCAGACCGAGCCAAGCTCGATGGTCACCGTCTTCGGTTTTTTGTCGCGCCAAATATCGAGCTTCACTTTGTCGCCTTTGAATTTGCGCTCGACCACCTCCGGCATATCAACGCGCGACCCTTCCAGCTCGACTGTGGCGTCGCTCGAGATCGGGTGGTCGTCGATCGCCAGCAAGACGTCGCCGGCCTGGAGACTGTTTGCCGCCGGACCTGCCGCGATCACGGTCCCAACGAGCACGCCGAGATTGTCATCTTTCAATCCGAGAAAATGCCGCTGTGCCGGGTTTTGCAGCTTCATCCAGGTGATGCCCAGATCGACATATCGATCATAATGACCGTCCTCGACGTCCTTGAGAAATCGCCGAATGACTGGGGTCGGGATCATGTAGGCCACGCCTTGGGCGACATCACCGCTGTAACCTTGAAAGGCGACTCCCACCACTTTCCCGTCCTGCATCACCGGGCCGCCGCTGTTTCCGGGATTGATCTGAGCGCTGATTTGAACCGCGAGGTGTGAGTCAACGGACGAATGCGTGTAGACCGTGAAGTCGATTCGCGAAACGATGCCAGTCGTAACCGACATCCGTTCACCACCGAGCGGATATCCATAGGCTGAGACCGTTGTTTCGAGATCGGGAATTCCGCCGAATTTCAGCGGAATCATGTTTTTGAAAAAGTCGGGCGAAGCGACTTTGAGCAGCGCGAGATCGCAATCGTGCGCCACGAACAGGACCGTGGCGGGATATTTGTTCGGGTCGCCGTCGCGCTCGACCGTAAGATAACGGCTGTTGCTGACGACGTGCGCGTTGGTCATGATTCGGTTGCCGTCGATCACAAAGCCGGCGCCGATGCCGCGCTGGACGCCGCCGGAATTCCACGGTGCGCGATAATCCGGCTCTACTTCGGTGGCGGTAATGCGCACCAGGCTTTTCTGGATGGGCCCGTTCGGTCGGGCGGGCGGCGCGACGATGACGGGAGGCGGAGCCATCGGAGCGGACGGCGTCGGCGTTACGAAATCGCTCGGTGGTTCCGGCGGATTTTTCTGTTGCGCCCGAGTCTCGACCGCGAGCAGCAACGAAAATGAGAGAATTGCCCAGCGCCTCATCGCAAAGTCCGCAAAGATGGGAGCGGATGGTAGATAAATCAACCCGCCGTTCCCCTTCGTAATCGTGCTCGTGCTCCTGCTCGTGATCGAATCCTCAAGATCACAAGCAATCGATTACGATTACGAGCACGAGCAAGAGCACGAGATTAAACGACGTGAACCGGCGCCTGCCGGCAATCGTGCTCGCAATCGCCACATTCGATTTGCGTGGTTGCGTGCCCAATGCCGAAGCGTTCGCGCAAGGCATCACTAACGTCGTGCAGAAACAGATCGCTGTGCGGCGCCTCCTCCATCACCAAATGAACAGTTAGCGCCACTTCGGTCGTGCTCATCGCCCAGATGTGCAGATCATGCACGGCCGTTACCCCGGCGAGATTAGCCAAATAACTTTCGACCGCGTGCGGATCAATCCCCTCCGGTACCGCGTCCATCGAAAGGTTGATCGATTCGCGCAGCAATCCCCACGTTCCCCAAACGATGACCACGCCGATAACGAGACTCACCACAGGATCGAGCCATTCCCACCCGGTCATCTTGATCGCGAACGCCGCGACCACCACGCCTGCCGAAACCGCCGCGTCTCCGGCCATGTGAAGAAACGCGCCCTTCAAATTCAGATCGCGTTTCCGACCCGAGAGGAAAAGCAGTGCGGAGATGCCGTTGATGACGATCCCGATCGCCGCGACCGCCATTACTGTTCCACCCGCTACTTCCTGCGGCTGCGCCAATCTCCGCAGCGCTTCGACGGTGATCCCGCCGACGACAACCAGCAAAATCACGGCATTGATCAGCGCCGCGAAAATCGACGATCGCCGCCAACCATATGTGCGTCTGCTCGTCGGCGCCGCCTTCGTCAATTGCATCGCGCCCCAGGCGAGCAGCAGGCAAAACACATCACTTAAATTGTGTCCCGCATCCGAAATCAGAGCGAGCGAATGGGCCGCCAATCCATAGAAAACTTCCGCGACCACGAATCCGAGATTGAGCACAACGCCAATTCCAAACGCCGCATTGTTGTTCGGCGGCGCATGCGAATGATCGTGGTCGTGCGGCATCTCCCTAAACTAGGAACATCCCGCGCAGCGGCAAGGGCGTCTAAATTCCGCCGCGCTCGAGAAGTGAGCGAAGGACTTTTTCGGCTTCGAAGAATTGGCGGGCGATTTCGCGGGCGGCGAGAGAGTGGCGGGTGTAATCGGCGTTGATGCTTTTCACGGCTTCAGCGACTTCGCCTAACGACTGGAAGGCGATCAGGCCGTGGCGGCCACCGGAGAAGATCGTGGTGAAACCGGTTTGCTGAATGATGACCGGGCGGCCGGCGGCGAGATAGCAGCCGCTCCGATCGCTGAACCAGCCAGTGTTGAGCCGCACGTACTGGTCTTTCGCAACGGTGAATTCCCCTTTCGAGCGACGGATGTAATCGCGATAGAGGCGATAGTCGGCGCTGAGATCATGAGGCCCGCGAAACCGCCAGCCGTTTCGCAGAAACTTTTCGCGAGTCTTGTCGTCTTTGATGTCGGTCGCGAGCTCGAAGGTTTCACCGGCGCGTTTCGGGGCGGCCACAAAGCGAACAAACTCGCGCGATTTGCTCCAGAGATATTTTTCGCCACGCCACTCGATGTCTTTCAATCCGCTCGTCGACCAGTTGGCAACGGAAGTGAAAACCGCGGCCGGTCCGGGCCGGCGATTGGTTTTCCAAAGATCGGTGACGATCGGCTGCCGCGTCGGCAACCACTTCAAATTGTGAGTAGGGACCGGGAAGCGATCGGTTCCGACATTTTCGCCGAACGTGAAAAGGGCGTTGTGCCGCTTGAGATATTTAACGGTCGATTTGTTTCCCTGGTCGACTTTGATCTGTTCGACGCCGGGATCGCTTTCGATGTAGAGAATGCGGTCGCTGGTGAGCAGGTCGGGGTTGAACTCCTGCGTGCCGCAAACGTTGAGGATTGCGTCGGCTTCGCGATAGAGTTGTCGGATGCGGGTGAGTGGGAGTCCCGCGGTGGGATTACCGGGAAGGTACCGCGCACAAAAACTCCAGCGGCGGCGGAAGCCGAATTCGGCGGCGAGATGGGAAAGCATGCGCGCGGCATAATCGAAGTCGTTGTTCACCTCGAACGTCTCGGGGTTGTAAGGAAGCCGCGCGGAATCCTCGATGTAGAAGACGTCGTGGCCGAGGCGTTGCAGACCGATGATGTAGTGAAGATGTTGCCAGATGACGCCGGCGATCGGGCAGGAGCCCATGAAGCCCATGACGATGAGGCGCTTTTTTTTCATCGCGCGGGCTCAGGCGTCGAGCTGCTTCGTGATTACGGCGGGATTGCCGGCGACGACGACATTTGCGGGAACGCTTTTCGTAACTACGGCGCCGGCCGCGACGACGGAATTTTCGCCGATCGTCACGCCTTTGAGAATCACCGCGTTCATTCCGATCCAGACGTTGTCGGAAATGATGACGGGCGCGGTGCGGATTTCAGGACGCGGCGGGCGGTCTTTGAAGAATGGCGCGAGAGCATGCGCGTCGATGATGCGTTGAGCAGGTGCGAGCGGATGGAAATCGGAATCGGCAATGCCGACGTTCCAGGAGACGAGGCAATGGGAGCCGATTTCGATGAGCTCCTCGGCCATCACGAGCGCGCCGTTCAAGAGCGTGAAATCGCCGACCGAGCACCGGCCGTTCACGCCCACAGAGAAAGAACAGCCACCGTAAATCGAGACATGATCGCCGAAGCGGACCGCACCCGGCGCTTTGCTTTTGAGATGGCGGAACACCTGGGCGCTCTCGCAATAAAAACCTTCGCCGAAAACGACGTTGGGTGGGATCGGTTCCTTCCACCAGTCGTGTTCGACCCGGCGATCGCTGTTGACGTTGCTCATGTTGGATAATTCCCCGACGCGTACAGCTTCGCGTAAACGCCGGCTTTGGCGATCAACTGGGCGCCGGTTCCCTGTTCGACGATTCGGCCCTGCTCAAGAACAACGATATTATCGACGTTGTGGATTGTGGCGAGCCGATGCGTGACGATGAGGGTGGTTCGGCCGCGCATCAATTCCTTGATGGTGTCCATGATGGCAGCTTCGGTTGTCGGATCGAGCGCGGACGTCGGTTCGTCGAGAAGAAGAATCGGCGCGTTTTTCAAAAATGCGCGCGCGATTCCGATGCGCTGCCGTTGGCCGACGCTAAGATGCCCGCCGCGTTCTCCGACCGCGCTGTCGTAGCCGCTGGGAAGGCGGCTGATAAATTCATCGGCCTGCGCCCGCCGAGCGGCCTCACGGATTTCCTCATCAGTCGCGTCGGGACGGCCATACGCGATGTTCTCCCGCACCGAAGTGGAAAAGAGAACCGTGTCCTGCAGCACTATCGCAATTTGGGAGCGCAAAGATTTCTTCGTAATGCCGCGGAGATCGTTGCCATCGAGCGTGACGCGGCCCGAAGTCGGATCGTAAAAACGCGGAACGAGACTCAGGAGCGTGCTCTTGCCGGCGCCAGTTCCGCCGACAATCGCAACGATCTGGTTCGGTGAAATCGAAAGATCGACCCCGGCAAGGACAGGTTGAGCTGATCCGTAGCTAAAGCTGACGTTTTCAAAACCGATGGCGCCGGTTGCTGCGGTGATTTGTTTAGCGTCGGGCGCATCGACCACATCATCCGCGCGATCGAGCACTTCAAAACACCGCCGCGCGCCCGCGGTCGCACCTTCCATCGCCCAGGCGGTGTAAGTGAGCGATTCGAGCGGCTGATACAGCATCAGCAGATACGCGCTGAAGACGAGCAACGACCCGAGCGACAAGGTGCCCGCCAGGACGTGCAGCGTGCCGAGATAATACATCGCGGCGGTTCCGAGAACCATGAGCGTGCTGATAACGAGCGCGCTGTTTACGTTGGTCAGCGTCAACCGCAGATTCGCATGCAAACTTTGCTGGGCCTGCAAATGGAACTGGCGCACTTCCCATTCTTCGCGACCGAAGGCGTGGACCATCCGGACCGAGCTTAGCCCTTCCTGCGCTTGGGCCAGTAACGCACTTTCCTGTTCCTGGATCGTGGTCGAATCACGCCGAATCCGATGCGCGAAGAAATAAATCGCGGCGACGATCGCCGGCACAATGCCTAACGACAGCAGCGTCAATTGCCAATCGATTCGCAGCATCACGCAGAACGTGCCGAGCAGCATGATGACGGACCCGAAAATATTAGTGAACCCTTTGTTGTAGATCGTCTGGATCGATTGGGAATCGTAGGCGACGCGGAAGCTCGAATCGCTCGAGCGCCGGGCATCGTGGTATTTCAACGAGAGCGATTGGAGATAAGCGTAAAGATCGGTCCGCAACTTCAGGAGCGCCTGGAGCCCGATCTTCACGAACAGGTAATTGCTGGCGAGATTTAACAGGCCCCAGACGACCTGAATCGCGACGAGCGCGAGGCAGAGCAGCGGAATGAGGGTGGGGGAATTGCCGAACCGCGCGTTCGGATTTCGCCCCAGAATGTCGTCAACGATGATCTTGAACGGCCACGGCTTGAGCAAACTCAGACCAATCGCCGCGAGCGACAGAACGAGCCCCAGCGCCGTCTGCGCTGAGAACGGCCGGTAGTAAGCAAGGACACGGCGATAAATCGACATGAGTTAAAATTGCAGATTGCAGATTGCCGATTTCAGATTGAACTAAGACGGCGCTGTCGCAGGCCATGCTAAATCTGAAATCGACAATCTGAAATCTGAAATCTCCCGATGCATCATCTTCTCGAAATCTGGTTCGGTTGGGTTCAGCACTGGGGTTACGTAGGCATCATCCTCCTCATGGCGATGGAAAGCTCGATCTTTCCCGTGCCCAGCGAGCTGGTCATTCCGCCCGCGGCGTTTCTGGCAGCCGAAGGGAAGCTGAACGTCTACGGGGTGGTGGCGGCGGGAACATTTGGCTCATGGCTTGGCGCGGCCGTGAGTTATTGGGTGGCGCTTTGGCTCGGTCGGGTCGTAATCGCACGCTGGGGCCGCTATTTTTTTATTAACGAGGCGAAACTGGAGCGGGCCGAACGCTGGCTCCATCGCTACGAGCTGGGCGGGATCTTTTTCGCGCGCCTGCTGCCGGTGATCCGCCACCTGATCTCGTTCCCGGCAGGGTTGATTCGGATGAACTTTGCGAAGTTTAGCCTGATGACGGTGGTCGGTTCGGCGATTTGGTGCTCAGTCCTGGCGTGGTTCGGGCAGACGGTCATCACGAGGGAAATGATTGAATCGAAGAATGTCGGGGCGCTCGTGACGGCGGTGAAGCAGAGTCAGAATTTCCATTATATCCTCATCGCAATCGTTGTTCTGACGCTTCTTTACTTCATCGTGATGCGGCTCACGGCGAAGCCCGGCGCCGCCGCGCGCTGAGAAGCGATTTGTTCAGAAAGCTGACACTTCTGTCAGCCGTTTTAGCTGCCTGAATCTGCCTCAGGCCGGCGAATTGAACATTTCCTCAGGCAAAAGGTCCAAAATGCCATCGTGGCATCCGATTTGCTGAAAAATGAAGCCGCAACTCCTATGAAAAAGAACAGCCAAATCCTCAAGCCCCGCACACTTTCACTCGGTGACCTGATCCTTGCGGTCAGTTCCTGCACCAAGAATACCAAGGAAACCGTCGCGGCGGTGGCCGATCTGCTCGGCAGCGGCCAGGTGCGCGTGGAAAACAACGGCCGGTTTACCCGCGCCCGCGTTTGCTAGTCGCGTCCCACTAAAGCTTTCCGAAAAGCGTCGCTTAGCGGTCGACCCGCCAAAGCGGCGCTTTTTGCTGTACAAAACGCTTTGCGTTTCGGATCGCGCTTTTATCTTCGCTGAGTGATCGATCGTTATTCCCGGCCACGGATGCGCCAGCTTTGGTCGGACGAGCGCAAATTCCAGATCTGGCTGGAGATCGAGACTTTGGCTTGCGAAGCAATGGCGGAGCTGGGCCAGATTCCGAAGGAGGATGCGGCGGAAATCCGGAAAAAAGCGCGGTTTTCGATTCCCGAGATCGCCGAGATCGAGAAGCGGACGAATCACGACGTCATCGCCTTCCTGGAAAATGTGGCGGCGGCGGTGGGACCGGCGGCGCGTTGGATACACCAGGGACTTACGTCGTCGGACATCCTGGACACGACGCTGGCGGTGCAGCTGACGGAAGCCTGCGGGATTCTCGCGGAAGACCTGGCAGCACTCCGAACCGTGATCGCCGAGCAGGCGCGCCGCTACAAGATGACGCCGATGATCGGACGGAGCCACGGCATTCATGCGGAGCCGATTACGTTCGGACTCAAGCTTGCGCTGATGTTCGACGAGTTTGGCCGCGCGGAAGAGCGGCTATCGCAAACGAAAGAGCGCGTTCGGGTGGGGAAACTAAGCGGCGCCGTCGGGACGCACGCCCATCTCGATCCGGCGATCGAACAACGGGTTTGCGAACGACTCGGCCTGAAGGCCGCGAAAATTTCCACGCAGATTATTCAGCGAGACCGGCACGCCGAGTTTGGGACAACTTTGGCCTTGATCGCCTCGAGCATCGACCGTTGGGCCACCGAATTTCGGCATTTGCAACGGACCGAAGTTCTGGAGGTGGAGGAATTTTTCGCGGAAGGGCAGAAGGGAAGTTCGGCGATGCCGCACAAGCGGAATCCGATCACAGGCGAGCGGCTGAGCGGTTTGGCGCGGGTGCTGCGCGGCAACGCCATGGTGGGATTGGAAAACGTGGCGTTGTGGCATGAGCGCGACATCAGCCATTCGAGTGCGGAGCGAATCGTGTTGCCCGACTCGTCGATCCTACTCGATTACATGCTGGGCAAGCTGACCGAACTCGTGAAAGGATTGCAGGTTTATCCGGAGCGAATGCAACAGAACCTCGAGTCCAGTAAGGGGCTGTATTTTAGCCAATCGGTGCTGTTGGCTCTGACCCGCAAAGGCGCGGAACGGAAGAGCGCCTATGAAGCGGTGCAGAGAGCAGCGATGACAACCTGGAAAGGTTCTGAATCGTTCGCTGAGAATGCGAAGAGCGAGCCCGAGATCACGGCTCGTTTGTCCAAATCGGAAATCGACGCGCTTTGCTCGCTGGACGTTCATCTCCGGCACGTCGACGAAACATTTCGCGCGGTCGGTTTGGATTAGGTTGCGGCCGCGGCGTTCAAGACGAATTCCGCAATGCGCTGCGACGGGTCGAGCTGCACGTGGGCGGTTTCGAATTCGCTAATGGCGCGCGATTGCGGATCGAGAATGACGCGCACCCGAGTCCCGGCTGGTTGCAAAACCAACTGCGCAACCTCGAATCGATCGGACAATTCCACGCTGGCGACTTTGAACAGCGCGACGAGCTGCATCGTCATCGGCGCTGCCGGGCCGGCTGTGACCTGGATCGACGCGTTTTGATTTACGAGCGCGAGATCGTTGATCACTAATTGATTGCGCGTCTGAACCGCTTTCGTCGGTTGCCTCGTCGGCATCACGCGCATTGTTCGAATGCGGCCGATCGCGTCCAGTTCCACCGGTCCAATCTCGAAGCCGGCGAGCAGGTTTTCCGCCGGAGCTGAGGAATGCGTGAGCGACAGGGTGGACGCTGTCGGCCGGGCTCGAATCGCGCCGATCTGAAACCGAGGGGTAAACTGGACCGCCACTACTTCCATTCCAAGTCCGACCACGACTGAGCTGCCGTTGGCAGCCGCGAGACTTGGGATCTTCGGCGGCGCTGGAGGAGCGGCCACAGGCAGCGAGGCCGGGGCAGGACCCGGAGAAGCGACTTCAGGCGGAGAAGGCAACGGCGGAGCGACTACAGGCGGGGATGGCAGAGAAGCCGGCGGCGGGGCCACAACAATGGTAGGCGGCTGGGGAGGCGGAGCCGCAGGCGCTTCTGGTTCTTTCAGCGCGGCACGCCCATTTTTTTTCGGGGATTTCTGTCCGTTTCCTGGCGGCGCTGCGGTCTTGGCCGCCAATGGCCCTTTCGTCAAGGTCTCTCGGACCAGCGCCACCAATGCTTCGGATCGGAAGGGCTTCTCGATGGTCGCTACAACATTCCTGTATTTTCGCGCGGTTGCAGTCATTTCCGAGACATGCCCGGACATCATCACCACCGGCACGCGGGCGGTGGCTTCGTTTTGCAATAAGCGTTCGCAAACCTGGTCGCCACGAAGATCAGGCAGGCTGTAATCGAGCAACACCAGGTCGGGCAGCATCACTTCGGTTCGGCGTAATCCTTCGCTCCCGGTAAAAGCGGTTACGATCTGAAGAGTTGGATCGGCAGTGGCCAGCGCGTCTTCGACGAAGATGAGCAACATCTCGGTGTCGTCGATAACGACGATTTTTTTTCCGCTCTTCGGCGCCGGTTTTGGTGCGGGCGGCGCAGGCGCAGGGGTTGGAACCGGCGGTGGAACTGATTCCTCTTGCGCGGCGGCGGCCTCCGAGTGCGCCAATCCTTCGAAAAAAATGTGGGGCCAAGAACCATGAATGGTGCGCGGTCCGTCGACGACCCACTCGCTTTCTTTCGCGTGGACGTTTTTCCAGCGCACGATTTGTTGAAGCGCTCCCACTCCGGTGAAATTTCCGGTGGTGGCATGAGCGATTTGACCGTCGAGGAAATGGATTTCGCCGCGACGATCATCGCCGGAGCGGAGATGAAGAACGGCGGTTGCCAGGTTCAGGCATTGCAACGGGATGAGATCGCGCGCGCCGAGATCGCGGAGAGTTCCGCGGGAATCGCCGGAAACCGGACGTGTCCACGGGCCGAGAAGCGCCTGGACCGCCGCGCCAAACTCGGAAAGCTCGAAAGGTTTTTCGATGAATTGAATCGCCGTGGGTCCATGCCGCTGGGAATTCAATTCTCGCGGCACACCTGACGCGATAGCGAGAAAACGAGCGTCCGGATTTGCGGCGGCGATCCGATCAAGGAACTCAATCGCATCGGGGCGCGGTGGATCGAAATCGACGATTAGAAGCGCCGGACTCATTTCGATGATGCGCGCTTCCGCCTCGGCGAGGGAATCGACGGCGCGAACGCGGTGATCCGGCGCGAATTTCTTCAGTGCCGAAGTAATGGCGGCGGCGAGCGCGTCGTATTCTTCGACGAGAAGAACGCTAGGCGCTGTCCCGGCAGGAGATTCGTGAGCAGCAGGCACGGCGGTAGCGAGCGAAAAGGCCGAGAATAGAACGAGCGCGAGACATGTCAAAACAAAGCAGCGCAAGTTGCGTGCCCCTGGCACGCTCCTGCTCGCGTAACTTACTCGAAACGCAACGCTTCGATCGGATCGAGAGAGGCGGCGCGATAGGCAGGATAAAATCCAAATCCGATGCCGATGGCCGAACAAACAACAAGCCCAGCGATTGCCCAGCCGTACGGGAAAATGAGGTCCGCTTGCAACCAAGCGGCGAGTAAATCGCCCACAATAATTCCCAACAGGATCCCGACGATCCCGCCAGCTTCGGAAATGAACACAGCTTCAGTTAGAAATTGCCGAAGAATATCGCGGCTTCGCGCGCCGATCGATTTCCGAATCCCGATCTCTTTCGTTCGCTCGGTCACGCTCACCAACATGATGTTCATGATGCCGATGCCGGCAGCTATCAGCGCAATGAGGCTGATAACAAACGCGCCAATCCGCACTACGCCCGCGATCGAGGCGAAAGCACTTTTGAGCGAATCGTTCGAGTAAATCTCAAAATCGTCCGGCTGGTTCGGCTTTAGTCCGCGCGCGAGTCGCATCGCGCCAATCCCTTTGTCCAGCGTGCGATTATAACTTTCCTGCGAATACGATTGGGTGGCGATGTTGACCGTCCGCTTGGCCGATCCGAAATTCTCGAAGAAACGCGTGATCGGGATCGCAACGATATCATCCTGGCTTTGCCCGAAGGCCGTGCCCTTCTCTGCCATTACCCCGATCACCGTCACCGGATGGCCGTTAATTTTGAGGACTTTTCCAATCGGGGATTCGTGCGGGAAAAGATTCTTTTCGATGGTTTTTCCGATCATGACCACGTTGCGGGCGAGGTCGACGTCTTCGTCACTAAGGTTTCGGCCGTAGGCGAGCGTGTAGGAATTCGCCGCGAGAAAACTCTTGTTTGAACCCACTACCGTTAATGCGGAAGCGGTCTTGAGCCCGTTGTAAGTGCATTGACCTTTGAAATCGAAACACTTCAGACAAACATCGCGCGCGATCCCCTCCATCAACTGCTGGTAGCGCATTGCCTGGGCGAAGGTGATGTCCCGGCGGTTTTCGTACTTGTTGGCGTTGCGTCCACCCTGGCCGCCACTCACCGGATATTTGGCGAACTGGAAAATGTTTGAGCCCAAAAAACTGATCCCGCCTTCAATGGAACTCTGGAGCGCGCCGATCGCTGTCATGACCGAGATGACCGAGAAGACGCCAATCGTGATACCCATCATGGTCAATCCCGAGCGCAACTTGTTTGCGCCTAACGACTGCATGGCCATGGCCAGGATTTCGCGGAACTCCATCACTGCTCCTTTACCAAATCGGTTGCGATAGTAAAGCCATCGAGAATCGTCTGACGATGGGACGCGCGCCCCGAAAGGGGACTAGAGAAAGCTTGCTCAGGCTGAACGCTTGATACCTATTCCCAGCGTGACAAGCGGATTGCGGCTCGGGGTTAACATCGATCACGTCGCGACGTTGCGCCAGGCGCGCTACGCGACGATGCCGGAATCGAAGAACGCGGAGCCGGACCCAGTCGCGATCGCAGGCGTTTGCGAGAGGGCGGGCGCGCACGGGATCACGGCGCACCTCCGGGCGGACCGGCGTCATATTCAGGATCGGGACATTCAGCGCCTTCGTGATTCGATCATGACGAAGCTGAACCTGGAGCTGGGCAACACGCCGGAGATCGTGGATATCGCGCTTCGAATTTTGCCGGATGAAGTCTGCCTGGTCCCGGAGAAACGCGAGGAGGTGACGACCGAGGGCGGGCTCGATGTTGTGGTGAACAAGAAGGAGCTCGCGACGACGGTGAAGCGGTTCCACGCGGCCGGTGTGCGAGTCAGTCTGTTCATCGACCCGGAGCTAGGCCAGATCGATGCGGCGGCTGAGTTAGCGGCGGACATGGTGGAATTGCACACGGGCAAGCTGGCGAACGCGTTTACGGTCGCGATAGCGAAACAGGAACTGGAACGGCTCCGGGCGGCGGCGGACGCGGCGGCCGGCGCGAAACTGCAAGTGAATGCGGGGCACGGGATCAATTACAATAACATAGCGCTCATCCATAAGATCCCGCACCTGGTGGAGCTCAACATCGGACACTCGATCGTGGCGCGAGCGGTGGTTGCGGGATTCGAGACCGCGGTGAGGGAGATGCTGGCGTTGATGGAGAACTACAAAGGGTGAGCGTCATCGGTATTGGTGTGGACCTGGTGGAGAATGCGCGGATCGAGCATTCCCTCGAGCGATTTGGCGAACGGTTTTTGCATCGCGTCTTTACGGCGGGAGAGATCGAGTATTCGCAATCGATGAAATATCCGGCGCGACATTTGGCGGCGCGGTTTGCGGCGAAAGAGGCGGTGTCGAAGGCGTTCGGGACGGGAATCGGGAAATCGATGGGCTGGAAAGACATCGATGTGCGGCGCCAAGACAGCGGCGAACCGTACGTGGTGTTGGAAGGCGGAGCGAAGCAATTGGCCGAGGAGCAAAAAGTTTCAAAGGTCTCGATCACGCTGAGCCACACGGAACATCACGCGATGGCGATGATCGTGATGGAAGGATCGTAGGGCGAGGGCATTACGGGGCGAGCGGGAACGCGTGCGGTCGCCCTGCGATTTCAGATCACGGCTGCTTCTCGGACTTCAGTCGGTCGAGAGCGTGGTCGTAGCCCGCAACAAGGCGCTCCTCAGCGGGAACGAGGTCGTTCAGGAACATGCTGATGGAGACGGCGACGTCCTTTGTGTAGGCGGGCGTTTCGCGATCGGAGCGCGGGGCGACGAGAGCGTTCAAGAAGCCTTCGTTGCTTTTCGCGATCGAATCCTGAAGCCGATAGATGTCGGTCAAGGCGAGGGCAAAATCCGGAGGGAAGCGCATGAGAGTGTCGGTCCCGGATAGCATTCGCCAGGCCGAGTCACGCAACGGGGCGGGATGGACGCCGGTGTCGAAAAAGGTGTGAGGATCGGGCGCACCTTGCTGCTGGGCCTTTTCATAGTCGGCCCTGAGGCGGCGGTGATGCGGCAGGTAATCGCTCGACACCAAGAGCTGCCGGTTCGCGGTGATTTCGTTGGCGAACGCGGTCCGCGCGTCCGCGACACGTTTTGCAAGGGCGCGGGATTCCTGCCAGTTGTTCACGGCGAGCGCCGCCAGGATGCTGAGGACGATCATGAAAGGTTGAATGATCAGGTCCGATAACCAAGAACGGCTTTTCATGTTGGGCAGAGGAGGAGTTATCGAACGCAGAAACCGTCGCGGCGCAAATCATCCGTCATAGCAGATACCGCGGCGTTGCGTGGCGCCTATTGGGCGCAGTCTTCGAGCGCGTCGGGATCGCCCTGTAAGATAGCGAGGGCTTCGCCGGCGAAGTGGAGGGAGCCGGTGATCAGGATGGGCTCAGGATTCGCGCGGGCGGATTCGAGGGCGTCGGAAAAGGTGGGAGTTATGGAGCAGGGGAGGGTTGGAGCAACGGGGGAAAGGTAAGTGGCCAACTCGTGGGGTGGCAAGCCCCGTTCCGCGCGGATCTGGGGGAGGATGAAACGGGCTGCGATAGGGGCGAGGATGTCACAAATATCGCTAGCATTTTTCTCCCTTAAGACCGCAAGAATGATTGTAGCACGTTGTTCTCCAAACGCTTCCGTCCACGTATTGACTAAAGTTTTGGCGCCAGCCGGATTGTGGGCGCCGTCGATAATTGTGCGTTCATCCCAGCGCTGGAAACGGCCGGGCCATTCAACGCTAGCGAGGCCCTGAGTGATGGCTTCATCTTCAATCGAGACATCGGCGGCGCGTAAGGCGGCGGTGGCAAGCGCGGCGTTTGCCTGCTGGTGTTGCCCGGCCAACGCGACGCTCGGTCGGCGGTCATAGACCGCGGCCACAAATTCCAGCGGAGCCTCACACTCGGCCGCACGCGAGCGAATGACCGCCTCGGCGGCTGGTTCCTGCCCGGAGGATATTACCGGCACCTTCGCTTTGATGATTCCGGCCTTTTCGCCGGCGATTGCTTCGAGCGTGTGGCCGAGCCATTTCTCGTGGTCGTAACCAATCGGGGTAATCACGGACACAAGCGGCGTGAGCGCATTCGTTGCATCCAGCCGGCCGCCCAGCCCGGTCTCCAGGACGATCAATTCGCAACCGCATCTCTTGAAGTGATCGAGCGCGAGCGCGGTCGTAATTTCAAAGAACGTCGGATGCGGATCCCAGGCTTTGACAAGGTCGCGAATACGCCTGAGGCCGCGGGCGACTTCGTCTGGCGCGATCATTTCGCCGTTTACCCGAATCCGTTCGCGATATGTGATCAGATGAGGGGATGTAAACAGACCAGTGCGATAACCGGCGGCGCGGCAAATCGAATCCATCATCGCGCAGACGGAGCCTTTGCCGTTTGTGCCGGCGACGTGAATGACCCGCTGATCCTTGCCCGGCAGATTCAACTCGCGCAAGAGGCGCTGGACGTTCTCAAGCCCGAGCTTAATCCCGAAGCGCTGCGTTCCGTAAAGCCAGGCCAGCGCTTCCGGGTAGGTCACTGGGTCGTGCAAAAATAACCGAGGAACTCCGCGATTTCGGTGCGCAATTTTTTACGGTGCACGATCCGATCGATCAGGCCGTGTTCTTCGAGGAATTCGGCGGTTTGAAAACGCTCCGGCAAATCCTGGTGGGTCGTTTCCTTGATCACGCGCGGGCCGGCGAATCCGATCATGCTTTTTGGTTCGGCGAGAATCACATCGCCTAACGAAGCAAAGCTCGCCATCACGCCGGCGGTGGTGGGATTCGTAAGCACGGAAATGTAAGGAAGCCGTTCGCCGGCGTGGCGCGCCAGGGCGCCGCTCGTCTTCGCCATCTGCATGAGGCTGAGCATGCCTTCATACATGCGCGCCCCGCCGGAGGCCGACACAATGATGACGGGGCAACGATTTGCCGTGCCGTACTCGATTGCGCGAGTGATTCGTTCGCCGACGACCGAGCCCATCGTCGCGGCCAGGAAAGTAAAATCCATCACCGCGATCGCGACCTTGTAGCCTTCGATCATTCCGTAACCGCTCAAGACCGCGTCGGTAAGACCCGTGGCATCCTGGTATTTTTTAAGTCGATCCTTGTAGGTGGCTACGCCTTGGAATTGCAACGTGTCTTCCGAACGCAGATTCGCGTCGCGCTCGACGAAGCTGCCGGGGTCCAGCAGGTTCTCGATCCGCTCCTTGGCCGATTGCGAGAAGTGATGGTCGCACCGCGGACAAACTCGCTGGTTCTGGGTCAACTCGATTTCGTGAACGACCTCGGAACAGCTCGGGCATTTTTGCCACAGACCTTGCGGTATCTCACGCCGCTTGCGCGGCATCTTCAGAGCTGGGCGTTTGAAAATAGCCATGTGGTCAGGCGCGCGCCGCCGTCGCCGCGTGCACGGAAACAGCGCCGGCTTTTCTCAGGACGCGCGCGCATTCGCTGAGCGTGGAGCCAGTCGTCAAGACATCGTCGATCAAAAGCACGTGTAACCCTCGCACGTCCCGGTTTTTTCGTAAACGAAAGGCACCATGCAAATTTTCCATGCGTTCTGCCCGATCGTAGGCGGTTTGAGTGGTCGTGTAACGGATTCGCTCGAGGAAATTTCGCATGGGGAGATTTGTCGAAGCGGCCAGGAGATCGGCGAGCAACTCGGCCTGGTTAAATCCGCGCTCGCGTTGGCGCGCCGGATGCAGCGGGACGGGAATGATGAGATCGAAGTGACGGTCGCGCAGGCGAGGATCGTGCAGCGTTTCGCGCAGCCAGCCTGCGACGGGATGGCGAAGGTGGCGGTGCTTTGCGTACTTGAATTGGTGCACAAGCCGGCGAACCAGACCGCGGCTACGGTAAGCGGCGACGGCGCAATCGAAGTGGAGCACTCGATGCTCGCAGTTGGCGCAACTAAAGGTCTGGGTAATCGCGCCGGGAAACGGCTCGGAGCATTTCGCGCAAAAGGGCGCTGCGATCCGGGGCGCACGCTGTTGGCAGTCCTCGCACAAATATTCGGCGCGCTCGACGTTCGCCGCGCAAACAACGCACGTCGCCGGGTAAAGCAGCGACGCCGCCGCAAAAACGAATTCAGGCAACGCGACGTTCCGCATAAGCTAACCACAGTCTCAACAGGACCCAGCTCAACAGACAAACTGCCAGCGGCACCAGCCCTACCAGCAGACTTTTTCCCAGCCAAGGGAGGGCTGTGACTTCGCGCCGGGCAAGTTTCGAAAACGCTTCATTGCCGAGAACCCAGCCAGCGTGAAGGCCGATCGGCAACCAGAGCGATTCAGTTCGGATGCGCGCATGAGCGAGCGCAACGCCAATCACAAATAACGTGGTGAACCCAGCCAGGATGATCAGCGGCTCCGAGAATTGGTCGGTGGAGTGCGCGAGCGAGACGAAACCGGAGAACCAGCGGACGGTGGTCGTGGTCTCGTCAGGCGCTTTCAGGAAATGGACGATGGAAAAGATCGCGGCGCTCACAATGTTCGCTGTCCACGGCCGAAACGCGCGGAGCAAAATACCTAGGAATAAGCCCCGAAAAAGCGCTTCTTCGATCATTGGAACAATGACTGCGACAGGAATGACCGCGGCGACACGAAACGGCGAAGCATTGCTCCGCAACGAATAGAGGCCGCGATTAAGGAGAAAGATTTCGCAGAACAAAACGGGCACTCCGGAAAGAATGAATCCGATCGCAAGATCGCGCAGCCATCGCGGATTCCGCTCGAGCCCAAGGTCCTGTCGCCTTTTGACCCGAAGCCAACGCAGCAAGGGCCAGAGCAAAGCAATTGCGCCGAGCAGCAGCGCGCGGTGGAAGAACGATTCGAAATCGAATTGCGCGAGGCCGGGGAAAATTCCGCGCGCCGCGAGAACTTGGGCTGCCCAGAAGAGCAGCGGTGCGGCCAGCGCGCCGAAAAGGATCGTGCCGACGAAATAGGCGACTAATCTGGCTGCGTCCTTCAAGCGGCTAATGTAAGATTCGCCCCGGATGCGCAGTCAACACATATGGACTGAGAAAGACGACGACGGCCGCAAGCGCGAAGTGCGCGCCACGAAGTTTGGCGGCGCCTGGCGGCTCCAGTCGAAGTATGCGGACGAGTTGGATTGGACTTATTACGAGCGGCCGTTAGTCGAAGATCTGTTGAAGCTCAAGGACATCGTATTTCGTAAATATCAACGCCGACGGGCCGCGATCGAAGATCTGCAATCGATCGAGAAGTTGCTGCGTTCGTATGCCGGGACCGAATGACGCGGCGAAGCTGAAAAAGGCGCGGCTCGACATCGCTCTGGTCGACCGCGGGTTTTTTCAAAGCCGCGAACAGGCGCAACGCGCGATCATGGCAGGTGAGATAAGGGTGGGGGACGCGATCATCGACAAAGCCTCGGCGAAAATCGCTCCCGATGCTGCGATCGCCGTCGAGAGTGCGCCGGCATACGTCGGCCGCGGCGGGCTGAAGCTCGAAGGCGCGCTTCGCGATTTCGCAATTGCAGTTACGGGAATTACCGCGCTCGATATCGGCGCGTCCACGGGCGGGTTTACCGATTGCCTGCTCCAGAAAGGCGCGAGAAAAGTTTACGCCATCGATGTTGGCCACGGCCAGTTGGCCTGGAAAATCCGGAACGATCCGCGGGTCGTCGTTCGTGAAAAGCTAAACGCGCGTTATCTCGAACGCACCGACATTCCGGAGCCCGTCGACCTGTGCGTGATTGATGTTTCCTTCATTTCCCTGACTTTGATCTTGCCCAATGCGTTCGAGTCGGTAACTGCCAATGGAATGATCCTGGCCCTGATAAAGCCGCAGTTTGAGCTGGAAGCTTCCGATGTCGGGCGAGGGGGCATTGTGCGGGAACCGGCGTTGCACGCGAAAGCCCAGGAAAAAATTCGGCAGTTCGTCGTCCACGCCGGGCACGAAGTGATTGGCATCGTTCCTTCCGCGATCACCGGCACGGATGGGAACCAGGAATTTTTCATATGCGTCCGAAAACAATCGGCCTGATCGCGCACACCGGTAAACCCGGCGTGGCAGAATTGACTCGGACCATCGCGGCCGAGCTCGAGCGCGCGAACTTGCGAGTGTTGCTGGAGGAAGCGACAGCCAAACTCGCCGGCTTGCCTGACGGCCGCGCAGCCGCCGCGCTCGGGCGTGACGCGGACCTTCTCGTCGTCCTCGGAGGCGACGGCACAATTCTTCATCTCGTGGGCCAGCTCGGTGAAAACATTAAACCGGTCTTCGGGATTAACATGGGCGCGCTCGGTTTCCTGACCTGCTCGAATTCAAACGCCTATGCCGACGCGGTCGAATGCATCGCCGCGGGCAAAATGGTCTTCAGCGAGCGCACCTTGCTCGACGTCGCGGTGAAAATCCCGGCTGGGGAATCTTCGCGCATGATCGCGCTCAACGACGTCGTGCTCAGCCGCGGGGAGGTTTCCCGGCTGGTGCGTCTGAAAACCACGGTGAACGGCGAGACGCTGACTGAGTTCAACGCCGACGGCCTGATCGTTGCCACCCCGACCGGTTCCACCGCCTATTCGCTTTCCGCTGGCGGACCGATCCTCGCCCCGGAATCGGGAGCGTTCGTCATCACACCAATTTGCCCGCACGTCCTGACAAACCGCTCGATCATTGTGGACGAAGATGCCGTCATCGAAGTCGAAGTGACGGAGCGCAAATATCCGGTGTTCCTGACCGTAGACGGCCGCGATCCGCTTCGCATCGAAACCGGGACCGCAGTCGAAATTAGGAAGTCGAATCGGGTTTTGCCCTTAGCTTCATTGCCCGGCGTTTCCTTTTTTGGCGTCGTCCGCCAGAAATTGAAATGGAGCGGCAGCAATATCTAAAAGGTAGTTAAGCCCGCCGGACCGGAATTAAATAAGATGAGCGCAATCCTGGCCGTCCTTCACGAGCACCGAGATTCGATCCTCGCGCTCCGGATTTTCTTCGGCATTCTGCTTGCGATCGTTTTCTTCAGCGGGCTCTACATCTTCCGCATCCGGAAACGACTCTTCGATCGCGATCCGCACGTGGCTGCGGATCACTATGCCGCGCGCAATTTGCGGCTCTGGCAGGTAATCCTCGTCTGGATACTCGCCATGGATCTCTTGATCATGGCGCTCTACAAACTGTGAGCTGGAAAGCTCGCGTCGTTTCGGCCCGAACCCTACGGCAGATTGTAAACTTCGATCACTCCCGTGCCTGGCTGACCGTTCGCGCTGCCCAGAATTGCAGTGAACGCGCCGCCGTGCAGCGAAGTAAGGATCGCCGCCTCGAGATCATTCGTCGGATTCAAAGTCGTGGCCGTAATCGCGGCCTCCTGGGTGTCGCGCCAATTATTATTCGACGCGAGGAGAGTCCCGGAGGCATCGCGCAATTCGAGGATTGGATCCGCCAGCGCGTTTGTAACTCCGGCTGCAGTCAAAGAGGGGCCCAGGCCGCGAATCAGGATGGTGGTGCCGATTGGGCCATTCCCGCCAACAATGAAGCCCGCGATCAGAACATCGTTGCCGCCCTGAACCAGGCCGCGCGTGCTGATGTTGAGCAGTTGATGTTGCGACGGTTCAATGGCGACGAATTGCGGGGTGTTAAAGTCGCTCTGGAAGACGGCGCTCTTCACGCCTTCTGGCGTGTATCGAAGCGTTGCGCCATTCGCGTTGTCGGCCACAATCAGCGTCCCGCCCGGCTCGAACGCGAGCCCATACGGCCGGCCTATTCCGGTCGCGAAACTCGTTTTGGTGCCGTCCGGCGCGAATTTGAAAATGGTTCCAGTCTCGGAATCCGCCTCAAAAAGATTCCCGGCACTGTCGAACGCCAGCCCTGCGGGATGATCGAGCCCGCTGGCGAAGAGGGTCCGCGTTCCAGCCGGCGTAAATTTGTAAATGTTGCCGCCGTTAAAGTCCGACGTGAAAAGGTTTTGATTCTTGTCAAAGGCGAGACCAGCGGACGCGCCCGTCGCAGTGGCAAAAGTGCTCTTGTTCGCAAATGGATCGAACTTGAGAATATTTCCGGTACCGGCTTCGGACACATACATGAACCCGGTGTTGTCGAATGCCAGGCCAGTGGGGGAGTTCAAACCCGATACGAACGTGGTCCCGCTACCGTCAGGGAGCGTGAAGCCGAGAATTGAACCCTTGCCCGGATCCGCGACAAAGACATGCCCGTTTCCGTCGAAGGCGATTCCCTTTGGGTTCGATAAGCCTGTCGCAAAGGTCGAGGGCGTGCCGCTGATTCGAAACCGCAGGACGTTGCCTTCGTTGGTCTCGTAGATGTCGTTGGCTGCGGCGCGCGCGCTCCGCGCGAAAAAGGGAAGCGCCAGAAAACTGGCGGCGAGCAGAGAACGCAAAAAAATCTTCTTCATTGTGGTGTACTTAATCGGAGTGCCAATTTCCCGAGCACCGGGCGCTCGTCAATGTTCAAATACCGGAAACGTAAAAAACCCCGGTCGCTACGCTTCGTTGCGCGCCAATCGGGCTGGAGGTCCACGTGGGTGCGCGAACAGACATGGAACAAATGGGATCTGGAGGGAGGCCGCCATAGACTCGAACACCGATCTTGAATCGGCATAATCGCGTTAACATGCTTCGCATCTTTCTCTGCGTTGCGACTGTTACGGCCGCGTCTTTCTCCGCGGCCGCGCCGCCACAAACCAACCGGCCCCCGAGTTTCAACGAGATTCGTAGCAGACTCCTCGGTGCGCCGAAACCAGACTACCCGGATGTCGCGCGCTCTCTTCATCACTCTGCAACAGGCGTGTATGGTTTATATTTCGACGAACGCGGTGAAGTCTCCGGGATCAGGGTTTTCGCAATGACGGCTAATTGCATGCGGCAGAATTAGGAGGCGGCGTCTCCCTCGCTTTGTAGAGCCGCAAACTCCCACGGAATGCAACGGGGTTTTGACGCGGAGCGGTTCGCGGCCCTCAATGAGATTGAGAGGCGCGAGCTCGCAGTCCGAGAAGAAACCGCCGGAATCATCTAAAAACTATACCGAATCAGAGGCAACACCTCGGGACTTCATATGACATATAGTCGAATATTTTGTTAGTCTTAGAGGTCTTTTAACCCGCACCTAACGAGTGGTTTTCGGGGAAGGGGAGGATGCCTCCGGCGGGCGCTCAGGCCGCGCAGGCCGTATTCGGGGGGAACAGATCGGAGGCGATCGCTGGCGGACCGTCGGTTCAGGTAAGTCGTTGCGCCGTGCCTGTTTGCAGCGAAGCCGAATCTCCACATAGGTCACCTACAAGGGACCCCGCCGCTTCGCGGCGGGGAACCCCTGTGTGGTGGCCGTCGTAGCTCGTGCACCGCTCACTGCGCAGCACGGGAAACTTTCTCGCCCGACCTCCCGGTTTCCGCGCACCAGGCTGCGACACTTAACGTCGTTGGCTACTTCGATGTCATCCGCAAGCCCGGAGCTGACGCTGGCGAAGCCCCGTGAGGCTTTTGGACTAATACGTCCAGCCCGTCGCGTCAGGTTTGCTCTGGGCGCGTCTGCCGCCACGCCCAGAGTCCGGAAGTTTCAGCGTATGATACCGAACGAGGAGGCTTTTACGCGCTCCGCGTGGCCCGAGGCAAGCTTTTTTTCCGCCGGCGCGATTTCCACCGGGACAACGTCGAATCGATAGCCTGCGCCGTCGCAGAGCGGTTGGCTGCACCACCACAACGCGGCGCCGTGCCGACTTTCGAACACCAGCGCATCGCCGAGCTTGCCGACTTTGCCGCAATGCAGGCACTGCACCAGGCGCTCGAGATCGCCGAGATCGGGAGCGAACGGATCCGCGAAATCTCCACGGGGGGCTTCCACAGTCAGGCCTCTAACCGTTTTAACTCGTCCTCGCGCTGCCAGCGTTGCAGCACCGGGTCAGTTCCCCGGAAAATCATGACCTCGGGCAGATGAAGCATCGCGCGGCGGTCCTCTTCATTCGCGAAATGAAACGCGCCACGGTGCATGAAGCTGATCGCCAGATAGCGCAGAAACTGCGAGCGGGTCGGCGGGAAGGGAAATGACGTGCGGAATTTTTCCATGACCTCGACCTCGTTAGGCGTGAATGCCCCTGAGAGAATCTCCGTGCACTTGTCCGCGGCCTCGCGAGTAGGATCGATCTTCGGCCCGCGCTTCAAACCCTCACGCTCAGGAGCGACCGGCGCGGGTTCGACCCGTTTTTCGTTCTGCAGGCGCAGATTGAAGTCGATGGCGTCGCCGAGTTTTTTGCTCAACGCAGCGTCCCGTTTGGCTTGTGCAGCTTTCGACCGTCCCACGCGGGAAACTTTGCGCTTTTTCCCTCGTGGAGGCAATGCTTTTCGATTCTGGTGTTTTGGCATAATGCCAGCCTATAGACTTTATATGACATATATTGTCTGATGTTATTGAAGGGTGCGAATATATTGGATGGCACGGTTCTCGGCGCCCCTGCGTCAAAGCCGCTACTTCGACGAGGACGGGACGAATTTGGCGAGGCCGAACTCCTGGTGCGTCAGTTGCGCAGCGCGATCGGCATCAGGTCCGTCGATGATGACGGCGATCTTGATCTCGGAGGTCGAGATCAGTTGAATGTTGATGCCGCCTTTTCCCAGACAATCGAACAGACGCGCGGCGACCCCTGAATGCGAGCGCATCCCGATCCCGACGACGCTGAGCTTGGCGACGCCGCCCTTCGTGATCAGCCCTGCCGCCTCCACGTCTTTGACCAGCGGCGTCAGTAGCTGGGTCGCGGCATCCAGATCGTTCTCGTGGATCGTGAACGAAACGTCAGTGGTGCCATGCTCGGACACGCTTTGGACGATCATGTCCACGCTGATGTTGCCCCGGGCAATCGTGGAAAAGATGCGGGCGGCGATCCCGGGCTTGTCCTTAACGTCGTCGATCGTGACTTTCGCCTGATTCCGCTCGAGGCTGATCCCGCGGATCACGACGTCTTCCATGTTCGCAGTTTCTTCTTTCGCGATCGTGCCTGGTGCGTTCTTGAGGCTCGACCGCACTTCGAATTCAACCCCGAACTTTTTCGCGAACTCGACAGCGCGGGATTGCATCACTTTTGAGCCGGAGCCCGCCATCTCGAGGAGTTCGTCGTAAGAAACTTCGTCAATCTTCTGTGCGTCGGAGACGATCCGCGGGTCGCAGGTAAAGACTCCGTCGACGTCCGTTAAGATCTGGCAGGCATCGGCTTCGAGAGCGCCGGCCAGGGCGATCGCGGTTAAATCGGAGCCGCCGCGGCCGAGCGTGGTCGTTTCGCCATCGGCATTCTGTCCTTGGAAGCCGGCGACGATGACAATGTAATCCTCGGCCAGCAAAGCGTGGATTTGGCGCGGCGTGATGTTTGCAATCTTCGCCCGGGTGTGGGCGCGATCGGTCAGAATGCCGGCCTCCGCCCCGGTGAGCGAAATGGCTTTGCCGCCGAGGGCGTTGATCGCCATGGCCACGAGCGCCATCGCGGCCTGCTCGCCGGTTGCGAGCAAGATATCCATCTCGCGTTCGTCGGGTCGCGGTGAAGTTTCACCCGCCAGCTTGATCAAATTGTCGGTGACTCCGGCCATCGCGGACACGACGGCGACGACGCGGCACCCGTCGCGCTGCGTTTCGAGAATGTTGCGGGCGACGTTACGGATGCGTTCGGGCGAACCGACCGAGGTGCCGCCATATTTCTGAACGATCAGACGCATGACGCGGCCGGCGCGAACTGGTGGCGAAGATTCACGGCGGATGGTTTCGCTTATGTGAGGCCGCTGTCAACTCAGCTAAAAACCAATCGCGCGGAGGACCGCCTCGTCGTTAGCCGCAATCGTTTTCAAATTCGCGGCAACGGGCACCACAATCTCGGGGTCTTTCAAGCCGTGGCCGGTCACTGTGCAAACGATCCGGCTGCCCTGAGGAATTTCCGCAAAGGGATACGCGGGGTTCCGTTCGCGGTCGCAACATTTCATCAGCCCGGCGATGGGCGCGGCGCTCGCCGGCTCGACGAAGATACCTTCGTGGATCGCGAGCCAGCGTTGGGCGTCGAGGATTTCTTCGTCGGTGACGATATCCACGGCGCCCTTCGAATCGATGACGGCTTGCTTTGCCGCTTTCCAGCTCGCGGGATTTCCGATGCGAATCGCGGAGGCAATCGTTTCCGGATTCTCGACGACGCGCCCGAGAAAAACTGGAGCGGCCCCGGCGGCCTGGAAACCGATCATCGCCGGCAATGTCTCTGATTTTCCAGCTGCCTGATATTCGCGGTATCCGGCCCAATACGCAGTCAAGTTTCCGGCATTGCCGAGCGGCAATAAATGAAAGCTGGGCGCATCCCCGAGGTCATCCACGATCTCGAACGCCGCGGACATTTGGCCCGCGATTCGATCGGGATTGATCGAATTCACGATCGCGAAGTCGTGGCGTTCCCCCAGGTTCCGGACAATGGCGAGCGCGTCGTCAAAGTTGCCATCAATCGCAATCACTTTCGCGCCGTAAGCAAAAGCCTGGACCAATTTGCCGCTCGCAATTTTTCCCGCGGGAAGAACAACCACACAACGAATTCCCGCCCGGGCTGCATAAGCGGCGGCGGACGCAGATGTGTTCCCCGTCGACGCGCAGATGAGGGCCGCGGCTCCCTGTTCGACGGCTTTCGAGACGGCCACCGTCATTCCGCGGTCCTTGAATGAGCAGGTCGGATTGAGCCCCTCGTATTTCAAATACACTTGGCAATCCCGGCCGACGATCTCGCTCAGGCGCGGAGAAGAAATCAGCGGCGTCCCGCCTTCGCCTAACGACACGATCGGGGTGGAATCGGTGATGGGAAGAAATTCGCGATAGCGATCGATCACTCCCCTGCCCCTCGGCGATGTAGCCATTCCCCGTTGGTTCTTCACGCAAGAACTCTTACTCGGAGGGACGTGCTTCCGCACGTCCGAAACTTCTCGCGGCATCACGCAGCAAAGGCGAATGTGCGGAAGCGCGTCCCGCCAAAACAGATTGCTGCGCGTTGTTTGAGAGTTGAGTGTTGGCGCGTTTCGATAAACCGTTTCCGCTTCCGACATGCCCGCGCTCCGCAAACAAGATAAACTGCGTCTGCTCACGATCATCCTCGAGAGCCGGCACGGCGATTTGCGCGAGCAGAATCTAAATCGCCAGGGCAAGGGCCATTTCCACGTCTCCGGAATGGGACACGAAGGTCTCGCCGCTCTGGGGGTGGCGATGGTCGACGGCGATTATGTCGTCCCCTATTACCGCGACCGCGCGCTCGTCCTCGGCCGCGGCGTCGCCTCGCGCGAGCTGGCGCTGGATTATTTCGCAAAACGGAAAGGCCAGAGTCACGGCCGTCAAATGCCGTCGCACTATAGTTATGCCGCGCGCGGTATTTGGAGCGTGCCAACGCCGACCGGTTCGCAGCTGCTTCCCGCCTGCGGCATTGCCTGGGGAATTCAGCTCGATAACAAACCGAACGTGGTCGTCACGACGATTGGGGACGCAGCCACGCGCCAAGGCGATTTTTTCGAGGCCGTTTGTTTTGCGAAAGAACGAAAGCTGCCGGTGCTCTTCGTGGTCGAGGACAACAAGTACGGGATCAGCAGCCCGACACGGAAAATTAACCCGCGCGCGCTCGATGTTCTTCAGCCTAACGACTGGCAGGAGATCGACGGTCGCGACGTTCAACAAATTTACGACGCCGGACGGAACGCTTTCGAGTCGATGCGAGCCGGGGGTGGTCCGGCGTTTTTCTGGGTGAACATGGAACGGCTCTCGAGCCACACCAGTTCCGACGACCACAAACTTTATCGCACTGCCGAGGAGCTCGCGGAATGCGAGAAATGCGACCCGCTCAAATTCTGGAGCGAGACCCTCATCAACGAGGGTGTGATCACCGCCGAGGAATACGCGAAGCTCGACCAGGAAATTAAGGAGCGGATTCGAAGCGAATTTGCCGAGGCCGAGCGGGCCGAAGATCCCTCCGCGGATGAATTGAAGCTTCAGGTGACCGGTGAGCTGCCGCAGCTAACCGACGAAGTCCTTCCCCCGGGCAAATATCGAATCGGCGACACGATCAACAAGACTTTGCGCCTGGGCCTGAAGGAGAGCGGCGATCGGATCATCTTCGGTGAAGACGTGGAAGATCCGAAGGGCGGCGTGTTTCGTCTGACCCAAAAGCTGTCGACGGAATTTCCCAAGCAGGTTTACAATTCGCCCCTCGCGGAATCGACGATCCTCGGCGTGGCGTGCGGTCTCGCCTCCTACGGCAAGCGGCCCGTCTTCGAGCTGCAGTTCATCGATTTCATCGGGCCGGCGTGGAACCAATTGGTGACAAATCTTTCGACGCTGCGTTGGCGTTCGTTCGGGACGTGGAAATGCCCGGCCGTGATCTATGCTCCGTACGGCGCGTATCTGCCGGGCGGTAGTTTATGGCACAGCCAGGCGAACGAAGCGGCGCTCGCCCACTACCCCGGAATCAACGTCGCGATCCCGAGCACGCCGGAAGACGCGGCGGGGCTGCTGTGGACCGCGATGCATTGCGAAGACCCGACGTTTGTTCTCGTCCCGAAACATTTGCTCTGGGCGGAACACGAATCAAAAGAATCTGTTCGCGCGGTGCCGTTAGGTGTAGCGCGGAAACGCAATGCAGGCTCCGACGTAACACTCGTAGCCTGGGGGAATACGGTCGAGAAATCACTCGAAGCGCTCGCGGAGATCGGCGACGAAATCAGCGTTGATCTGATCGATCTGCGCTCAATCGTACCGTGGGACCGCGACGCCATCGAGGAATCGGTGGCGCGCACGGGCCGGCTCGTGGTTGTCCAGGAAGACAGCGAGAATTGCAGCGTTGGACAGATGATCGTGGCGCATCTGGCGGGGTTGCCGGAAATTTGGAGCGAGCTGCTCGCGCCGCCGATTTTGGTGAGCAAGGCGAATGTGATGATCGGATACAATCCGATCTACGAATATGCCGCGTTGCCGGACGTGAAACGGATCGTCGGCGCATTGCATCGTTCGATGTCGAGCGCGACAGAACCGCGGCGGGCGGTAGCTAGGATCGGTGATCCCGGCCCGAAAATTGAGACACGTCCGTCCGCGAAAAAGCCTGCTCCGATCAGGGATCCCGGCTACAACGAGAGAATGGGGACGCAAAAAATTGTCGTGCCGATCATGGGGGAAGGGATCCGAAACGCGAAGGTTGTCACGTTGCTCAAGAAGCCCGGCGACAAGATCGCGCTCGACGATCCACTATGCGAAGTGGAGACAGACAAGGCCGTGTATCCGATCGAATCGTCGTTCGCCGGGACCATGGGTGAATGGCAAACGGAAGTCGGCGCCACGGTCGATATCGGCCAGGAACTTGGAACGATTCTAACCGAAGGCGGCGCAGCCCCGACGCCCGAAGCCTCCAACGCGTCGGCAGAGCGAAATGGCGATTCAGAACAAGTGGAGCCGGCAAGAATCTCGGACGCGCAGAAGCACGTCCCTCCGAGCAAGGGAATCGAGCCGGCGCTGTCGCCGACGATCATTCGCAAGTTGGGTCGCGTCGTCCCGGTGAATTTGCAGATTGATGCGCGCTGGGACGCGATTCGTTCGGCGCGCGAAAAAGCCAAAACGCGGGAAGGAAAGAATGCGGCCTCCCCGTCGTTGATGGTCGCATGGGCGGTGGTGCGGGCCTTGGAAAAACACGCTGCGTTTCGCCGGATCATTTTGGAAGACGATCGGATCGAGCAGCACGACGAGTTCGATCTCGGCATCGCGGTCGCGCTCGAGGATGACCGGCTCGCGACCGCGGTGGTGACGCACGCGAACAAACGAGACTGGCCGGATTTTGTGAAGCGTTACAACGAGACCGTCGCCGAAACGCGGACCGGACGTGTCGATGCCATGAATGCGCCGCTCGTGATCAGCAGTCTCGGCGCGTTCGGCGTGCGCGCGGCCGCGCCGATCGTAGTCCCCCCGTCAATCGCGACGTTGTTCGTCGGCTCCGCGCATTACGAAACGATTGGTGACGGCAAGAAGAGCGAGGCCGTCGAAGTGATCACGCTCTCGCTGACCTTCGATCATCGCGTCGTGAATGGCGCCGGTGCCGCGAACTTCGTGCACGATGTAAAACAGCAGATCGAGATGTTCTCAGTGCCAAAGTTAGCGGCCAAATAGGCGAGTCATTCCGAGCGAAGTCGAGGAATCCCGCAGAGCGTCGCTCGACTTTCCACGAGGTCCCTCGACTGCGCTGCGCTCCGCTCGGGATGACCGTCATTTCCTTTGCTGAATGTAGCCGTTGACCTGCTCCTCCAAGATCTCCAACGGCAACGCGCCGTTCTTCAGGACGACATCGTGGAACTGGCGTTGATCGAATTTCGCCCCGAGCTCAGTCTGCGCGCGCTTTCGTAATTCCTGGATCTTCAACATCCCGACTTTGTAGGCGCAGGCCTGGCCGGGATTCACGATGTAGCGCTCGATCTCAGCCGTGACTTCCTTTTCGCCCATGCCGGTCTTCTCGCGCATGTAAGTGATCGCCTGTTCGCGCGGCCAGCGTTTCGCATGAATGCCGGTATCGACGACGAGACGGACAGCGCGAAAAAGTTCGGCCTGCAACCGGCCGAGGTCGCCGAACGGATCGCCCTCGTACCAGCCGGCTTCTTTCGCGAGCCATTCGGCGTAGAGCGCCCAGCCTTCCTGATACGCGGTGAATGGAATCAGCTTCCGGAATTGCGGCAGCCCTTTCAATTCCTGCGCGGTCGCGATCTGCCAATGATGGCCCGGGACGCCTTCGTGATAGGCGAGCGTCGGCATGCCCCACTTTGCGACTTCGTTCATATCGCGGAGGTTCGCGTAGAAAACACCGGGCCGCGTGCCGTCGAGCGACGCACCATTATAATAAGCGCCGGCCGAAGTCGCTTCCTTGAAGACCGGCACGCGTTGCACTTCAATCTTCGCTTTCGGGACCGTCGCGAACAGGAGCCGCGACCGCTCGATCGCGTCAGTAATGAGCCGCGTGTATTCCGCCAATGCATCAGCCCGGCCCTTGTCGTCATTCGGAAACAGGAACCGCGGCTCCTTGCCCAATGCATCCATCGCCTCGCCAATCGGCCGACCCGCGAAACCGTTGGCGTCGAGGAGCGCGCGCATTTCTGCTTCGATCCGGGTTACTTCGCGGAGACCAAGCTCGTGAACTTCTTCGGGCTTAAGAGTCGTCGTCGTGCTCTTGCGTAATACGTAGGCGTAGAAAGCCTCGCCGTCCGGCAATTTCCAGACGCCATCGTCGGTCGTTGTCTTTGGAAGAAGCGCGTTAAAGTAATCGATGAGCTTTTGGTAGGCGGGATAAACATTGTCCGTGATCGCCGTCTCCACTTTTTTCTGGAAGGCGGCGCGCTGCTCGTCGGTCAACTCGTTGATTTTCGCCGCGCGGGTCTTGAACGACGTGGCCAGAATGTTTTCCGCGGGTGGTTGCGCGACGAAATTGTTCATCTCGGCCAGGACTTTCTCCACGACGAAACGCGGCGGCAGAATGCCTTTTTGCTCGCGCACCTTCAGACTCTCCAAGAGCTGGTCGAACTTTGGGCCGATGGCAATCAATCGCTGCCGGTAATACTCGCAATCGCGCGCGGCGAGCAGCCGATGCGTGTTGGCCATGAACGACGGGAACTCGTTCTGGACGCCGAACAGCTGATTTACCGGATAGTTATGCCACTGGTATTTTTCACCCTCGATTTCGCGCGTCATATACCACTCGAGAATGTGAGTGGAGAGCTGCTGGGAAGCGTTCTGCTTCGCCAGCGGGTAAGCGTGAAGATCGGCAAGGTTCTGTTTCGCGCGATCGAAATAGTGTTGCTGATGCGCGGGAGACGCGTCGCTCAGCTTCGCGTTATGGCCGGTGATCCCGAAGCGTTCGACCAATCCGAGGGACGAAAGCAATTCCGGCTCTTCGAACAGGACCTGCGCGAAAACCTTTTCGTAGAACAGGTTCAGGCTCCAGGGCCGGAACCAGATGAGGTTAACGAGAAAGATCGCGAGAACCACGAGGAGGACCGCCAGAAGCCCACCGATCCATTTCAGTATCCGTCGAAACATGCGGAGAGTGTTGTCTTCGCTCCCCCGCTCCGGTCAATTCCTTTCCATTTTCGTAATCGTGCTCGTGCTCCTGCTCGCGCTCGACAAGACTGAGATGTGATTCCCACCACCATCACCACCAAACACCTGCGCCTGATCCCTCACGAGCCGGCACATTTGCGGGCTTTGATCGACGGGTCGGAGTTTTACGAGCGAACTTCCGGGCTCAAAGCGGCGCCAGGGTTGCGCGAGTTTATTGTCTCACCTGATGTCTCGGCGGAATGGCGCGCGGCACTGGAAAAGGCGACGGCGGCCGACCCTTGGACCTACGGCTTCGCGTTGGTGCATCTGGAATGTGGTGAGGTTATCGGCAACGCGAGTTTCACCGGCCCGCCGGACGCCGCGGGTGTCGTTGAGATCGCGTATGGGATCGTGCCGAAATACGAAGGACGCGGTTACGCGACCGAGGCGGCGCAGGCGCTCATCACTTACGCCCGGGATGACGCCCGCGTTCGCACCATTCTCGCGCACACTCTGCCGGCGCGAAACGCCTCAACTCGTGTCCTCGAGAAATGCGGCTTCCAACGCGTGGCTGAACTGACTCATCCGACGGACGGTTTGATCTGGCGATGGGAATTGCCGCTCGGCTCGCGCTGACGGGATTTGATTCGTTAGGGGTGGAACGTCCGATGCTTTAACTGAGCCGTGCGCCTGATCTCCCAGAAGACGCCGACACCTCGGCTCCTCAGCACCGTCGTGCCGGACGTCCGAGAAAAAGCCCCGGAGCGCGCCAGCATGCGGTCGCGCCTCAAAGGCGTTTCACTTTTCACTGGCAATGGTCGCGCGATTTTCCTCGGACTCGTGGCGGGCGCGGTGTTTATTTGCGTCGTCAGTTTTCTTTACAGGCGCCAGCAGGTCGCCCGGCAGCATGCGGAAGAAGCGCGCAGGATGGTGGCCGTCTCGACCCAAAGTGTCTCGCGTCCCGAACCCATCGTCATCCAAATCAGTGCCGACCTGATTCATGTCACCGCAATCTCGCTGGGACATCCGCGGCTGGCCACCATCAACGGCCGAACCGTCGCCGAAGGCGAATTCCTCACGGTTCACACGCCGACCGCAAATGTGGCGGTGACGTTGCGGGTTTCGAAAATTTCCGACGGCCGGATCGAGCTGAGCAACGGGCCCCAGCTCATCACGGCCCGCCTGGAAGTACGGTCGGCCCTCCATCCAAAGTCCTAGCGCCGGAAAAATATTTCGCGGGACCGCAACTTCTGGAGCGACCGTGGGTTTCCTCTTGCAACAAGGCGATCGCGAAAGCGGCGCTAACAAAAACGAAAAGAAAATAATGAAATCACGATTGATCACACTAAGCGCCGCGTGCGTTGCCCTGTTCGCCACCGTCTCGATTGGGCTAGCGCAGGAACCCGCGGCCCAAAATAACGACCGGCCGAACCGCTGGCAGCACAAGCGCGGCAACCGCCTCGAACATTTGACCAAGGCGCTGGACCTCACACCGGATCAGCAGGCCAAGGTTAAAGCGATCTTTGAACAGGCCAAGCCGCAGCTTCAGGCTGCTCGCCAGGAAGCGAAGCAAAAGGTGCAGGCAATCCGCGAAAACGTCCAATCGCAGATCCGCCCGATCCTGACGCCGGCACAGCAGCAGAAATTCGACGCCATTAAAAAGGCGCGGGAAGACATGCGTAAAGCTCGCGAGGAAATGCGCGAGGCGATTAAAACGCAGTAACCACAGATTGGGTTGACGGAAAGAGCGGCGGTGATCGAAAGGTCGCCGCCGCTTCTCTTTGGTAGGAACGCCGCTTGTCGCAGTTGCCCGCCCAGGCATTCGGACCTACGCGCAGCGGACGCACGCTCTCGCTGTCATCCTGAGCTTGCCGAAGAATCTCTAACGATTTCTTTGCGGTCTCCGCAGCACAGCGAACAAGCGCAGACATAGTCAGAGATCCTTCGACAGGCTCAGGATGACAGGGTTGGACCGATATTATGGACTATCCCCGCGCCCGCATTGGCGGTGGCTGGTCCCGGAACGCGCGCAAAAAAGAATGGCCGGAATCCGTCACTCGCTTAATGACGGCGAAAGTTTCCAAGCCATGCACCGGCCCAGTCGCTTCGACTAATCCCGCTGAGGCCATCATTTCCACTTCGCGAGCGAGATTCGCCCCTCGGACTTTGAGAAAGCCGTATGGCTGGGCGTTAGCGGCCTGCAATAGCTTGTGGACCAAATGCAGATTCATAAATGGCGAAGTCCTCATTTAGGAATCGTGCCCGGATGCGCCTGTGCGCGCCATTCCGGTCAAATATCGATCGTTTCGCCGATGGCTGGCAGGAGCAACTCTTTGCCGGCGGCGTTAGCCGCTTTCGCAGCTGCATCGTGATCGAGTTTGATCGGCGGAAATGTGTCGTAATGAACGCCCACAAATTTTCGAGCACCCACAAATTGGGCCGCCCGTATGGCGTCGTCGACTCCCATGGTGAAGAAGTCGCCAATCGGAAAAACGGCGAAGTCCAGCTTGGTCGAATCAGCCACGAGTTTCATGTCGAGCGTAAGCGCCGTGTCGCCGGAATAATAAAAATTGCCGTCACTGCTTTCGACGATGAAGCCAGCGGGATTGCCGCCGTAGGAACCGTCGGGCATGGAGCTGCTGTGAATGGCGCTCGTGAGTTTGACCCGCCCGAAATCCATTTTCGCCGCGCCGCCGTGATTCATCGACTGAACATTCTTGAGGCCCTTGGCCTCGAACCAGTTCCCCACTTCGTATGGCGCGATAACTTTGGCGCCGGTCCGGTTTGCGATATCGACGACGTCGGCGACGTGATCGCCGTGACCGTGCGAAACGAGAATAAAATCCGCCGCCACTTTGCTCACGTCGATTTTCTTCGCGAGCGGGTTCGGCGAGATGAACGGATCGAAAAGGAGGGTCTTGCCGCCCGCCTGAACCGCGAAACAAGCGTGGCCGTAATAAGTAAACTTCATGATGATAAATGAGGCGGCGTTGGTCCCTTTTCAAGCATGAGCGCGCCCCTGTACATCGGAGGGAGGCGCTTCTGCGCGTCCGACTTGTGGTTTTGATTCTAGCGCTCGCCGAAGTGGGACGCGCAGAAGCACGTGCCTCCGATGTACGGGCGGTTTGGAAAGCGATGCTCCTTGAAGCTAAATTGCGCGCGTGGGTTCTGAGAAAAAGTCACGCGCGATCATCCATCTCGACATGGATGCCTTCTACGCGTCGATCGAGATTCGCGATCAGCCTTCGTTGAAAGGCAAGCCGGTCGGCGTGGGCGGAGCGCGGGATCGGCGCGGCGTTCTTACGACGTGCAATTACGAAGCGCGCAAGTTCGGCGTTCGTTCGGCCATGCCCACGTTCATGGCTCTGCAACGTTGTCCAAACCTCATCATCCTGCCGACGCGCTTCGATGTTTACCGAAAAGAGGCCGCGGTTATTCGAGACATCCTGTTTCGCTTCACTCCGCTCGTCGAACCCTTGTCGCTCGACGAAGCCTATCTGGATGTGACTGATCACCCGGGCGCACCGGCACCGCTTGCCCAGGTCATTCGCGGGCTAATTCTCCAAAAGACGAAACTGACCGCTTCCGCCGGGATTGGGCCTAACAAGTTGATCGCAAAAATCGCGAGCGACCTAAAAAAACCCAACGGCCAGTTCGAAGTGAAACCCGAGAACGTCCCCGCGTTCATGGAAAAGTTGCCGGTCCGAAAATTGTGGGGCATCGGGGAAGTCACGGGACAGAAATTGGAGAAGCTCGGAATAACGACATGCGGCGAGATGCAGCGTCTGTCGCGGATCGCCTTACAGGAACACTTCGGCAAATTCGGGATCGAGCTTTACGATCTATGCCGCGGCATCGATGACCGGCCTGTCGAACCAGATCGCGAGCGCAAATCTCTCAGCACCGAGGAAACGTTCGCGAGCGACCTCGAGACTCTCCCCGAATGCGAAGAAAAATTGCCGGAATTGTTTGAAGAACTCATGGCCGATATCGCCGGAAAAGAATCGACCCGAACGATCACCAAAATTTTCGTGAAGCTGAAATTCTCCGACTTCACCCGAACCACAGTTGAGCGAGCCGGGCTACTCCCAACGCTCGAGCAATTTCGGTTGCTGCTTCATGAAGCGTTCGCGCGCACCGGAAAAGCGATTCGGTTGATCGGCCTTGGCGTTCGCTTCGCCAGCACTGAACAAGACCAGACGCAGCTCCCGCTGCTCTAGACAGCCCACTTCGGCGGACGTTTCTCGTTGAAGGCGGTGATGCCTTCCGTCGCTTCGGCTGATTCGCGGGCGTCCAAGTGATTGCTCAACGCATACTCGATATCTTTGCGGACGGAGGTCGCCCAAAGCTGTTCGAGCAACCGCTTCGAATTGGTCAGTGCTCCCGGAGCGCCTTGCAGGACTGAACCGACGGTTTTTTGAACTTCGGTCTCAAGCTCAGCCACGGGCACGACACGATTGACCAATCCCATTTCGCAGGCGCGTTGGGCAGTGATCAATTCGGACGCCAAAAGCAGCTCGCGGAGATCGCGTTCGCGGAGCTGGCGCCGAAGGAAAGTCATAACAAGGCTCGCGACCAGGCCGCGTCTGACCTCCGGGTAACCGATTTTCGTGTGGTCACTCGCGATCACGAAATCGCACGCGGACATGACGCCCGCGCCGCCGGCGACCGCGGCGCCGTGCACCATCGCGATCGTGACCAACCGCGTCTCCGCCAGTGCGAGTAAGAGACGGGCGACCATTTCCGCTGTCTCGCGCGGCTCGTGTTTGAGGGCTTCGTGCAAATCAAGGCCGGTACAAAAAGCTTTCCCGGCGCCGCGAAGAATCACGATGCGCTGCGCCGGATCAGCCGCAGCATTTTCAATCGCGGTCGCGAGGTCGCTCATCAATTCAATCGTCAACGCATTCCGGCGCTCGGGACGATTGAGAGTGAGGACAGTGATCTGCGGCGTTTGTTTTTCGATGAGAACGACTGGCATGCGCTACCTTATTCTGTCAGTAACATCCGTCACGATGGAATCCGTCAAGCTCATCGAATGTCCGCGCGACGCCTGGCAGGGTTTGCCGGGCTTTATTCCAACCGGGCGAAAAGTGGAATATCTGCGCAACTTGATGACGGCCGGGTTTCGCCATCTCGACGCGGTGAGCTTCGTTTCGCCGAAGGCTGTTCCGCAAATGGCCGATAGCGAGGAAGTCCTCGCTCGACTTGGACCGACCGACGGCGTTGAAATCATAGGGATCGTTGTAAATGAAAAAGGCGCCGAACGCGCCGTCGCGACGAACAAGGTCACGACCCTCGGTTATCCCTGTTCGATCTCGGAAACATTTCTGCGCCGAAATCAAAATCAGTCGCTCGAAGAGAACCACGCGGTGCTCGCAAAGATCAAACAGATAGCGGACAGCGCCGGTTTGAACATGGTCGCGTATATTTCAATGGCCTTTGGCAATCCCTACGGAGACGAATGGAGCGAAACCCGTCTCGCCGATGCGGCAGCCTCGATTCGCGACGCTGGAATCCAAGCCATCTCACTGGCGGATACCGTTGGAGCGGCGACCTCGGAGTTGATTTCACGGGTTGTGGCCAGCGCTTTAGGCGAAGCCGAAATCGGCGTTCATCTTCATAGTAGGCGTGGTGAAGCCGCGGCTAAAATCCTCGCGGCGTTCGATGCCGGCTGTCGGCGTTTCGATTCAGCGCTGGGTGGACTTGGCGGGTGTCCCTTCGCGCAAGACGATCTCGTCGGAAACATTCCCACCGAGGAAGTTTTGCGCGCGTTGGAACAGCGCGGCGTAAATGTCGCCGTCGCCGGAGTTCAGCCTGTCCTGGCGTTGAACGCGGAAATGGCCCGCGAATTTTCTGTTGGGTAGGGATGCCGCGCTGCGGCGTCCGCAGATCAGTCGTGAATTCGCGGACAGCGCAGCACGCTGTCCCTGCCACTAGGTTTGGATAACGCCCGTGTGGAAATGGCCTTTGGGCGTCGGGCGAGAGACGTAGCGAAGAAGCATCGAAAGAACGTCCCGAGTTTCATGCGGTTGAATGATCGCGTCCACCCAACCGCGAGCTGCGCCATAACGGATGTCGGTCTGTTCCTCGTAATTCGCTTTCACCGTTGCCCGTAATTTTTCCAGTTCTTCTGGCGAACTTTTCTTGTCCCCGCGTTCCGCGGCGCGAGCGAGTACGCTGAAAATCGTGTCGGAAGCCTGGGCGGCACCCATCACGGCGTAGCGGGCATTCGGCCACGCCAGGATGAAACGCGGGTCATAGGCTTTGCCGCAGAGAGCGTAGTTCCCGGCGCCAAACGAACCCCCGACAACGATGGTGATCTTCGGCACCGTGGAGTTGCTGACGGCGTTTACGAGCTTCGCGCCGCTTCGGATAATGCCGCTTTGTTCGGCATCGCGGCCGACCATGAAACCACTCACATCCTGGAAAAAAATGATGGGCAAGCGGGTTTGGTTACAGTCGAGGATGAAGCGCGCGGCTTTGTCGGCGCTGTCGGCGTAAATGACGCCGCCCATCTGAATGCCTTCTTTCTTGGTCCGCGATTGCATCCGCTGGCTCGCCACAATACCAATCGGCCGTCCGGAGATGCGCGCGTAGGCGGTGACGAGCGTCTTGCCGTAGTCGGCTTTGTATTCGTCGAGCGAATCGGCATCGATGATCGACGCGAGAAGATCGCGCGCATCGTAGGGCTTGTTCCCATCCAGACTGATGAGGTCGTAAACAGCCTGCGGCTTTTTTGCCGGCGCCGTCTCCTTGGATTTTGAAATTTCTTTCGTGCCCTGAGCCTCCGGCAGCAAGCCCACGAGCGACCTGAGTCGCTTCAAACAAGCGGAGTCATCCTTCTCGTGAAAATCGACGGTGCCGCTGATCTCGGCGTGCATTTGCGCGCCGCCGAGTTCTTCGGCATCCACGACTTGTCCAATGGCCGCTTTGACCAAGGACGGTCCGGCCAAATACAAACCGCTGCCTTCCGTCATCAAGATTTTGTCGCAGAGCACCGGCAGATAAGCGCCACCGGCGACACAATTGCCCATGATCGCGGCGAACTGTGGAAGCCCCGCCGCTGAAATGACCGAGTTGTTCCGAAAGATCCGACCGAAATCATCTTCGTCGGGAAAAATCTCGTCCTGCATCGGAAGGAACACGCCGGCGGAATCGACCAGATAAATGATCGGCAGCGCGCATTCGAATGCGATTCGTTGAGCGCGAATCAGCTTCTTGGCCGTGGCGGGAAAAAATGCGCCGGCTTTTACGGTGGCATCATTGGCGATGATCATGCACGGAACGCCGCAGACATTCCCAATCCCTGCGACGGCGCCGGCCGCCGGAATGTTCCCCCATTGCTGGTACATTTTGTAAGCGGACCAGAGCCCGACTTCGAAGAACGACGCGTCCTTGTCGAGCAGGCGGCTGATGCGCTCGCGCGCGAGCAAGCGCCCCATCTTATGCTGGCGATCCTGCCCGGCCTTGCCGCCGCCTTCGCGCAACATCGCTTCTTCCCGCCCAATCGCGGCACAACGCTCGCGCAGACTTTCCGGCGGTGGAGCTATCGGAGTTCGGCTAGACATGAGCGGAAAGGCTTACGCCGCCCCGCGGGTGGAATCAAGCGAGACGCGCGCTAAAACGCGTCGTCTTCGGAGCGATACCCGGAATCATCCCGAATCGAGCGGAGCCGATTCCGGCTGCCGCGCTCCGATTCTGGTCGGTTGATTCGTTCCATCGCCACTTTCACAAGCAGCGGAACGGCAGCAAGCGCGCCGACCGAAACCAGCGCAATCGCCGTCGCCTGGCGAAACGGCCGCCGCACTTTGTCGGCGACGAGCATTCCAATTCCCAAGCCGAACGCGGTGCGCGCGAGCGAGAGCAAACCATCGAGCGGAACTTGCTCGCCGGTTTTTGGAATGGATATCGAAAGAGACATCGGATACCCTTATACGTCTCGTTTTGGAAAAGGAAACGGGAAAATCTTGCGGCCCGCGCGCTCAGGTGCCGGCCGCGTTTTTTGCGACCTAACGAATTATGCCCAGTGCACTCTACGCGCTCATTCTCGCCGGCGGAAGCGGCGAACGTTTCTGGCCATTGAGCCGGCGGGCGCGTCCCAAACAGCTGCTGCGCCTGGTGGCGAAAGAGACGTTGCTCGAGCAGGCAGTGGCGCGTCTGGATGGATTGGTCGCGCCCGAACGGCTCCTGATTTTGACGAACGTGGATCAGGAAGCGGCCGTGCGAGAACTGCTGCCGCAATTGCCGAAAGAGAACATCGTGGCCGAACCGGCAAAACGCGACACGGCAGCGGCGGTCGCCCTCGGTGCGGGCTGGGTCGCGGCGCGCGATCATGGCGCGACGATGATCGTGCTGCCGGCCGACCACGTCATCAACGACACTGCGGCGTTCCAAAAAACTTTAATCGCCGCGGCGGCGGCGGCCGAAGAAACTGGCGCGCTCGTTACTATCGGGATCAAGCCGACCTGGGCTTGTCCGGGCTATGGTTACATTGAACAGGGCGAAACGGTGCGGTTGCGAAACGTTGACGATAGGGAGGCCGTTCATCGCGTCGTCCGGTTCCGAGAAAAACCGAACGCCGACCTGGCAGAATCGTTTTTGCGGAAAGGTAATTTTCGCTGGAACGCGGGGATGTTTGTCTGGTCGGTGCCGTCGGTCCTGAGTGAATTCAATCGCCACACACCGCAACTCGCGAACTTCATCTCGCAACTTTGCGCCCCGGGTAATTTCACGAAGACGTTGCACGACCGGTTCGGCGATCTGCCGCGGATCTCGTTCGACTACGCAATCATGGAGAAAGCCGCTCGTGTCCTGGTGGTCGAAGCTGGGTTCGATTGGGATGATGTAGGAGGTTGGCGCGCCGTCGCGAAATATTTTCAGAACGACGCGGACGGGAACGCGGCGAATTGCGAAATCACAGCGCTCGAATCTTCGAACAATATCGTCTTTAACCCGGACGGTGTGCGGATCGCGTTGCTCGGCGTCCACAATCTCATCGTCGTGCGCACGGCGGATGCGATCCTTATTTGCCATCGGCACCAGGCAGAGAAGATCAAGAACCTTCTCGGCCACGTGCCGGAGGAATTGCAATGAGCGAATTGAAACTTCGCCGGCGAATTGTCGGCATTGATCTCGGGGCCGCGCGCATCGGGGTCGCGGTTTCCGACGAACTCGGCCTACTCGCCCATCCGGTGGAGACGATTCCGGCCGGCAGCGGCGCCGTTAGACGAATCGCAGAGATCGTCCAGGAAAAGAATGCCGACCGAGTAATCGTCGGCTTGCCGCGGCATATGAATGGGGCGACCGGCACCGGCGCCGTCGACGCTCTGGCGTTCGCCAAAAAATTGGAGACAATATTGTCCTGCCCAGTGCTGACGTGGGACGAACGGCTGACCACAACCGCGGCAAACCGCGCCTTGCGAGACAGTGGACGCAAGAGCCGAAATTCCCGCCAAGTCGTCGATCAGGTCGCTGCGCAGATGATCCTGCAAGGCTATCTGGATAGTCTGCAAACGGACGAAATTTTTAGCGGTTCCTGAACGGCGATGGCGGCGCGGCTGAAGCTGATCGTCGCTTACGACGGCGCCCCGTTTTCCGGATGGCAAAGCCAGCCAAACCGCAACGGAATTCAGGACCATCTCGAGAAGGCATTTGAGCAGATTTGTTCGTGTAGCGTTCGCGTTCATGGCGCAGGACGCACCGACGCCGGAGTGCATGCGCTCGCGCAATGCGCGCACGTCGACCTTCCAGTTCGGCGCTACGGCACGGATCGTTGGCGGGCCGCACTGAATGGCGTTCTGCCGCCTGCGATCCGCATCATGGACTGCCGGTTCGTCTCGGAATCATTTCATGCGCGGTTTTCTGCCAAGAAGAAAATTTATCGATACCGAGTATGGAACGGTGAGGTCCTGCCGCCTCTGGAAAATGGCCGCGCCTGGCACGTCCGTGATGCGATCGATTACGAAATTGTGGCAGCGTCGGCGACATTACTCATTGGTCAGCACGACTTCGCTTCCTTCGCCGCGAATCGCGGCGTGCGCATCGTCCATACAGTGCGCAAACTTTACGCAGTCCGCGTCCGCAAATCCGGACCGCTCCTGACCTTCGAGTTCGAAGGCGACGGGTTCTTATACAAGATGGTGCGAATGATTATGGGCGCACTGATCCAAGTTGGAGTCGGCAAGGCGTCCTTCCACCACATCCAATCTCGGCTCGCACATCCCCGGCGGGCGATTATGAGGGAACGCAACGTCGCGCCGGCGTGCGGGCTATTTCTTTTTCGGGTTCGGTACTAGGCCTGCTTTTTACCGGTCGAACCGAGCGTCCGTAGTCAGGCCGCAAGGTCGTGGCAGACTATTTGCTTTGTGGAATTTATAATGACGGAAACCGACGTGCCCCAGAAAACCAAGGTTCGTCGAAACATTGTTAGCCGCAGTGCCGCGTGGCTTTTCAGCGCCCGGCATTTTCATTTCAAACTCCTTTCCGGCACAGCGGTCGGAATCGTTGTCATTACTTTCCTCGCCGGACTTTTCCTTTTCGTTACCCTCCGCAATCATCACCAGGAAACGCTGCGCGCTCACACTCTCGATGTCATGCGGCTCAGCAGCATCATCGAGAACGACATTGCCGCGCTGGAAACGGGTCACCGTGGTTACCTCCTGACGGGAAATACCTCGTACCTGGAACCCTTCGAACGCCGCCGCGAGCTGATCAAACGGCGAGTCGAAGAATTGACGATGTTAATTTTGGACAGCCCCCGCCAAAGAAAGCGCGTAATGAAAATACAGGAAATCGTCCAGAAATGGCTCGACGAAGTCGCTTTACCACAAATTAACGAGCGTCAAACCAAGGGCGCCGCCCGCCTCGTCGAATCCGGAGAGTCCTACGGCCTTCTTGGCAATGGTCTCCTAAACCAAGCCCGCGAGATCCTTCAATCGCTCCAGAACGAAGAGCAAATTGTCCTGAACCAACGCATGCGTGAGCAGGAGTGGGCGGCGCAATCGACTCAAATGCTGGACTTTCTCACCAAACTGGAGCGTGCGGTGATCGAGATGCAGAAAGAAAAGCGCGGTTATCTGCTCACCGGCGATACCGCCTTCGCTGACGCCTACCGCCGGACGACCGCCGATTTTTATACCTATCACGGTTACCTCTCGATCCTGGTCGCCAACGCCCCGGAACAGTCGGACGCTCTGAATGAAATCAAGAAAACCGTGGAGCGCTGGACGCAGGTTGCGGCAGGCCCGGAGATGGAGGCGAAACGGACCGGCAAAGATTCGGTCGCAATGTCCGCGAAGGACAACGGCGAAGAGTTGATGACCGACATCCGCGAGAAGCTAAAGAAATTCCAGACCGATCAGGTCACACTGTTCGAGATGCGTTCCAGCGCGGCCAGCCGGGATCGGATCATCAAGACGACCGGCCTCGCTTTGCTCTGCGTGTTCGCCGTCGGTCTACTCATTGTTTCCAACAGCTACAGCTTTGTTTTGGTCCGTCGACAACTCGCGAAACTCGAGGGTATCGAAACCCGCATCCGCTCGATCATTGAAAACATTCTCGACGGCATGATCACAGTCGACGAGCAGGGCATCATCTGCTCGATGAATCCGTCCGCCGAAAAGATGTTCGACTGCATCACCAACGAAATGGTCGGGCACAAATTCACGAAGCTCGTGCCCAAGACTTACGGCGCCGAGCCGGAGCCGATCGTGTGCGCTTGGGACGATTTGTTGAAGAGAACCGGCAGCACAACCATGGCGGTTGGCCGCACCCGGCGTCACAAGACTTTCCCGGTCGAAATTTCGTTAAGCCAGATGATCGTTGACAAACAGGTCCTGTTCGTCGCGATGGTGCGTGACGTAACCGAGCGGCGGCGCTTCGAACAGGAGATCGCGGCCGACAAGGAAAGTCTCGCGGTCACCCTGCGTTCGATCGAAGACGGCGTCATCACGACGGATGTGCAGGGCAAGATCATCATGATCAACAACGCCGGCGAAAACCTGACCGGCTGGACCTCGAAGGAAGCCATCGGCCGCTCTCTGAAATCGGTTTATAATATCGCGATCGATCTGCAGGCCCAGGCGCGCGCGCAAAAGACCGGTTCCCGCAACGAGGCGCAATCAATCCTGCTCAGCATGCCAGAGAATGCGACCTTGCATTCGCGCCAGGGCCGCGAGCACATTATTGAGCAGGTCGCCTCCCCTATTCGCGACAGCAAAAACGAAGTCGCCGGCGTGGTCCTTGTTTTCCGCGACATCACCGAACGTCAGCGCAATGAAGCCGAGCGACGCAAAGCCGAGACTCTGGAACAGCTCGGCTTGCTCGCCGGCGGAATTGCACACGACTTCAACAATTTGCTGACCGCGATCATCGGCAACATCTCACTCGCGTCGTTGCTCCTGCCGCCTAACGACGAAATGGGGACCCGGCTTAACGACGCGAAGAACGCTTCCATGCGCGCCCGCGATCTCGCGCAGCAGCTCCTTACTTTTGCCCGCGGCGGCGCGCCCATCAAGAAGACGGCATCGATAGGCAAGCTCATTCAGGATACGGTGAGCTTCTCACTCCGTGGTTCGCACAGCCGGAGCGAATTCCTTTTCGGCGCGGATCTCTGGCCGGCTGAAATCGATCCTGGCCAGATCAGCCAGGTGATCGCGAACTTGGTAGTGAATGCGGATCAGGCCATGCCGAACGGCGGGACCTTGCGCGTGAGCTGCGACAACTTCTCCTACGACTCCGACACGTCTCCGGCCGTGACCGACTTGCCGCCAGGGGATTACATCCGAATCGCCATCAAGGACGAGGGAACCGGAATCTCCGAGGAATGCATCAAGCGAATCTTCGATCCGTATTTTACGACCAAAGCGAAGGGCAATGGCCTTGGCCTAGCCACGACCTACTCGATCATCAAGAATCACAACGGCCTGATCAATGTCGAATCGAAAGTTCATTACGGTTCGACTTTCACGATCTACCTGCCTGCTCTCCGCCACCAGCAGGTGCCCGTCGAGGCGCCACGTCAGATGAACGAAGTGGTTACGGGCACCGGCAGCATCCTGATCGTCGATGACGAAGAAGCGATCCGCGATCTGGTCGAGTTCACGCTCGAGCGGCTCGGATACAAGGTGAGCAAGGCTGAGAGCGCGCTGGAAGGCGTGGAGCTTTACCGGCAGAAATTCGAGGCGGGCGAACGCTTCGACGTCGTTATTCTCGACCTCACTTTGCCGGGCGGAATGGGCGGCAAGGAAGCGCTCAAGAGATTGATCGAGATCGATCCGACGGTAAACGCTATCGTTTCCAGCGGCTACGCCATGGACGCGACGATGAGCCGCTACCAGGATTTCGGGTTCCGCGGCGTGATCGCGAAACCGTACGAAGCCGCCGAGCTCGGCCGGACCATTCACGACGTCATCGAATCGAGTCACGTCAATATCGTGCCGGATTATCCGATGCAGGCAGCTGGTTAAATGCTGCAGCAGCGCTCCGCGAGCGCCGAAATCCCTTGCGGCACAAAACCGCGACCTTAGTGTTTCGTCATGCGCGAAACTCGAGCGGCCGCTTACGATTCAAAAGTCGAAGGCAACGTCATCTTTACTCGACTCGATGCGGCGATGAACTGGATGCGAAAAAATTCGCTCTGGCCGATGCCGATGGGTCTCGCGTGCTGCGCGATCGAGTTGATGGCGACAGCCGCATCCCGCTTCGATATCTCGCGGTTCGGTGCCGAGGTGATGCGGTTTTCTCCTCGGCAATGCGACGTGATGATCGTTGCCGGAACTGTGACCTACAAAATGGCGCTAGCCGTGAAACGAATTTACGAGCAGATGCCGGAACCTAAGTGGGTCATCGCGATGGGGGCGTGCGCTTCCACGGGCGGCATGTATCGGTCTTACGCGGTGCTTCAGGGAATCGATCAACTTCTTCCTGTCGACGTTTACGTTTCCGGCTGTCCGCCGCGCCCGGAAGCATTGCTTGAAGGTTTGATGAAGCTTCAGGAGAAGGTTTCCGGCGAAAGTTCATTTCGCGAACAGAAGCGCGGCCTCACGGATCGACTTGAAGCGATAAACGCATGACCCGGGCCGATCTTCTCGCCTCGCTCGAGAAAATGCTGGGTGGCAAACTTCAGCGCAAAATACTGTTCCGCGGCGAAACCACGTTCGTCATTCTGGCGGCGGATCTGCGCGAGGTCGCAACTTTTTGCCGGGACGAGCTGAGGATGGATTACCTGCTCGACATCACCAGCGTCGATAACTTCGGGGACGAGCCGCGTTTCGAAATTGTTTACGAGCTCTACTCGATGCCGTTCGCGATTCACTTGCGTCTGAAACTGAGCGTCTCTGAAGATCAGGGCGAAGTACCCACGGTTTCCGATGTCTGGCCCACGGCCAACTGGCACGAGCGCGAGATCTACGACATGATGGGAATCCGGTTCACCGATCATCCGGATTTGCGCCGAATCCTGATGTGGGAGGGCTATCCTTACTTTCCGCTGCGGAAGGAATTCCCGCTGGAAGGATTGCCGAGCAACATGCCCGACGTCGCGTTTTCGGAAAGCGCGCCGCTGGAAGGCGGGCCGTTCGTTACGCTTCCGAGCACCGCGACGACGAAAGATCGCGAGCCACGTGCGCGAAGGCCCATCGAGCCGCTGTCGAATTGAAGCTGCTTCTGATTGTTCTCCTGGTTATTTGCTTGATAACGGTTGGCTTGGCGGCAGCCGCCTATCTTAATGTCTCTCCCCTGCCCCGCGATGCCGTGGCGGATCGAATCGTCGTCGAGAAAGGTGCGCGCCGGCTGACCCTGTTTCGGGACGGACAAGCCTTAAAAAGCTATTCGGTGGCGCTCGGCCGCGCGCCAGTCGGCGCCAAGGAATACGAAGGCGATCAGCGCACGCCGGAGGGAATCTACAAAGTCGATTTCCACAAACCCGACAGCGATTACCACCTCGCCCTGCACATTTCTTATCCGGAACAGCACGACATCGATCGGGCTGCGGTCCAGGGCCTGTCCGCCGGCAGCGACATCATGATCCATGGATTGCCGAACGGCCGCGGCTGGATCGGAAGGTTTCATCGTCGCAGCGATTGGACCGCAGGCTGCATTGCTGTCGCCGATTTTGAGATAGAAGAAATCTATCGCGCTGTTCCCGATGGGACGCCGGTCGAGTTGCGCCCTTAGAGGGCCGCGCTTAACAAACGCACGAACTCAGCCGCCGCCTTCTTGCCGGTCTCGAGCACTTCCTCGTGACTCAACGGAGCTCCGCTGATTCCCGCGGCCCAATTCGTCAGGCAGGAAAATCCCGCGACTTCGATGCCTAAGGCTCGGGCCTGGATCGCTTCGAGGACAGTCGACATGCCGATCGCGTCCGCGCCGAGGGTGCGCAGCATGCGGACTTCGGCGGGCGTTTCATATTGTGGCCCCAGCAAGCCGGCATACACGCCTGCGTAAAGCGTGACGCCTGTCGCGCTTGCCGCTTGATCGAATTTCGCGCGCCACTTTTTCGAATAGACCTCGGTCAGGTCGAGAAACTGGGCGCTGCCGAGCAGAGGCGTCGTTCCGGTCAGGTTGAGATGATCGCTAATCATCATCCAGGAGCCGGGCGCAAAGTTTTCATTCGCGACGCCGGCAGCGTTCGTCAGGATTAGGCGCTTAATTCCAGCGGCCGCCAGGATCCGAACCGCGGCCGTGACCTGCTTCGCCGTGTGGCCTTCGTAAAGGTGGACGCGGCCTTGGGCGAAAATTATCCGGGTGTCTCCAATTTTTCCCAAAACGAAACGGCCAGCGTGCCCCGGCACAGAAGGTTTCGGCAGCTCGACTAACTCAGCGTAACTGACAGTTTCCTGTTCGTCAGTTTCCGAAACGAGAACGTTCAGGCCGGAGCCGAGAACGATCGCCAAATCGGCGTTCCACGCGCGTAAGCGATCGAGGGCCGCGTCGCTCACGATCAGGCTGCTGAGATGGGCGGCGCGGATTCCGGCTTGCGCGTTCCGGCCATCACGTCCGGTTGCAACGACTCATCCCGGATCGGGGTGATCTTTGTGTCCTGCTTCGGATAAGCGATGCGCGTGTGCAGCATCGTCATTAACGTAAAACGGAAGCGCTCGGCGATGAGATTGAGATCGGCGAGCGTCAAATCGCATTCCACCAACTGGCCGTCCGCGATCCGTTGACTGATTAACTCATTCACGAGTTGCTCGATTTTCTGCGGCGTTGGTTTTTCCAAGCTTCGCGAGGCACTTTCGATCATGTCGGCAAGGCTGATGATCGCGCTCTCCTTGGTCTGCGGTTTCGGCCCGCTGTAGCGAAATGTTTCCTCGCGCACTTCAGGGACGTCTTCCTCGCGCAGGTTCATGATCTTGCCGCCGGTCCGCGCGTCCTCCTGCCGCTGAAGCGCGCGCTTGTAGAAATAGTAAACGAGCGACGTGCCGTGGTGTTGCTGGATGATGTCGATGATCTGCCGATTCAACCGATGTTTGAGCGCCAGATCGATCCCTTCTTTCACGTGCGCGATGATAATGAGCGCGCTCATGGTCGGGGCAAGATCGTCGTGCGGGTTGCGCTCGAAGTTCATGTTCTCGGTGAAATATTCCGGCTTCACGAGTTTGCCGACATCGTGGAAATACGAGCAAACGCGGCAAAGCGTCGCGTTGGCGCCAATCGCTTCGGCCGCAGCTTCAGCGAGGTTAGCCACGACGAGACTGTGGTGATAAGTGCCCGGCGCTTCGATTGTCATCCGCCGCAGCAACGGGTGGTTGAGGTCCGATGCTTCGAGCCAGGAGATATCGGTCGTAACCTGAAAGAGGTGTTCGAACATCGGCACGACGCCGCCGACGATCGTCGCCGTCACAATTCCATTGCCAATCGCGAGCGCACTTTGGATCCCCAGCATTTTCCAGTCGATCGAGTTCGGTGAGAGGAAATCAATCGGACCAATAATTCCGAAAGTCATCGACAGAAGCCAGATCGCGATGCCGACGCCAAAACCGGCGCGAATCAGCCGACTGCGTTTGCGCACCTGCAACGTCAGATACACCGCCGTGAAGCCACTGATTAATCCGCAAACCAGAAGTGGGGCATCGACTTTGCCAAAGAGAATGCTGCTCCAAAGACTGACGAACACAGAAGCGTAAAGCCCGTGGTTCCGATTCAGCAGGACGCTGAGCAAGAGGGGCGCGAAAGCGTAGGGCGCGATGAGTCCCACCGTTTCCGGCCGGAGGTAACTGAACGAGCCGCTGTTGCAAAGAACGAGAAGAAACTTCGTAGCGGCGAGCTGGATGAAGATGACGCCGAACACGAGCAGCAGCCGCGAACTGCGCAGAAATGTTGTCGGCTGGTTGATCCAGAGCTGGGTCAACGCCGTCGCGAAGAAAAGCAGCGCGATGACGAAGTTCTTCGTCGGCTCTGGTTGTTGTCCGCTGAAGATCAGCGCCGCGATTCCGGCGACGAATGCCGCGAAGATAAAATACTTCATGCCGGCCGCGTACTCGAGGCTGTGAAGCAATTCGTTCTTCGTCCGGCGGCGCCGCATCTTGCGCGAAGCGAGACCGCGCTTGATCAGCTGGCTGCGTTTCAGGAAATCGAACATCGTCATTTCCGAGGGCCGGGCGCGCGGTTTGCGGGCGACCGATGTTGTTGATAAGCGTTGATCACGGCCCGCACGAGTTCATGGCGAACGACATCACGTTCGTTGAAATAAACGAAGGAAATTCCCTGCACATTTTTCAAGGCCTGAAGAGCTTCGACCAATCCCGAACGCTTGTTCGACGGTAAATCGATTTGGGTCACATCCCCGGTCACCACGCATTTCGAGTTGGGCCCCATTCGAGTGAGCAGCATGAACATTTGTTCTGTCGTCGTGTTTTGGGCCTCATCGAGAATGACAAAGGCGTTGCTGAGGGTGCGCCCGCGCATGTAGGCGAGAGGCGCTACTTCGATCGTCTGGCGGGCCACGGAGCGTTCGGTCTCTTCGGCGTCGAGCATATCGCGCAGCGCATCATACAACGGCCGCAGATACGGCGTTATCTTTTCCTGCAGATCCCCTGGCAAAAATCCGAGCGCTTCTCCGGCCTCCACCGCCGGGCGCGTCAGAATAATGCGGCTCACCTGTTCCTTTTTCAACGCCGCCACCGCCATCGCGACAGCCAGATAGGTTTTTCCCGTGCCCGCGGGTCCGACTCCAAACACGATGTCGTTCTTCTGGATCGCCTCGACGTAATTGCGCTGGCCGAGCGTCCGCGCCACGATCGGCGCCTTCCGCGAGGACGTCACGATTTTGAAGTCGACCACGTCGTTGAGATTGTCCGGGCGCGCTTCGGTCACGGAATTAAGAGCGTAGCTGAACTCATGCTTGTGAATGTCGACGCCTTTTTGCCGCGCCTGCTCAAGCTGCTCGAAAACGCGCTGGGCCTGGTCCAGCTGTCGTGGTTCGCCTTCGAGCTTCACCCAGCCTTCGCGCGTCGTCACTTTCACGCCGAGCGAATCCTCGAGCGTCTTCAACAATTTGAGATCGTTCGCGTAAAGCGATTGCACCGCCCGCGGACTATCGAACTGCAACGTCCGAGTCTCGGTCATACGCGCATCACGGATCGCGCATCACGCATCTCGTTTAACGGAATCCGTAAACAAGCGCCCAGTGTGTGCGTTCCTCCGGCGACTGCTCGACCTCGACGATGATGAAATAACTGCCCGTACTCTTCGGAGTGATGTGCGCCGCCGCGAAGTGTCCCTTTTGCCAGCTATCCGGCATCTCAGCGAGTTTGCCTTCCGAATCGTAAATGTGCACGGAAACTTTGGCCGCTTCTACTTCACTGCCAAGCCAGAACCAGTATTCGTTTCCCTTGAACAACTGCTGGCGGACCGCCTTTTTCTCCCCCGCCCCGAGATCGCCGCCCCAGTAATCTTCGCGAACCTGAAACCCTTCCTTGACGTAAGGCTCCGCCGCCTGCAGCGCGAACGATTGCGCGTCATCCACCGACCCGCGGCCGGCCGGCACCGCCACGAACGCGAGCGCGACTGCAAAACTCGCGCGCAATGCTGTCTTGAAGAACGCCGTCATAATAAGTTCAGGGGGTTTTCTTCGTAATGGCATCGCCGAGCCGGGTCGTGATGTCGTTAATCTTTTTCACGGAAGCGGGCGGAATCTTTCCGTCGCTGACGTCAATCAAAGGCTTCACTTCGACCAAGGCGGCGTGAATATCCTGGAGCAATCTCAGATTAAACTCCGGCATCGCCTGAAGTCGCGTTTCGAAATAATTCAGCAAATCCGGTTGATGAAGAAGCTCTGAGCCTTCCTCTGAATATTTTTTCGTCACGACCGCCGTCAAAACTTCCGTCCCTCGCAGCCAGCCGCCGAGGCTGACCAGTTGGGATAATTTCTCGTCGTGCACTTCGTTCATCGCTTGCTGGACGCTGTTCTGCGTCCGGTCGAGCTCCTGGCGAACGCCGGCCCAGTTTTTCTTATCGGCCGCGTCGGTAATCGCTTTCGCGTGCGAGGTAATCGAGCTGCTCACCCCGATCGCCTTCGATAACGTCAGCACCCGTTGGCCAATGTCTTTGACGGTCGGCGCGTCCTCAGCTTGCACAGCGATGAATCCGTCGGCGATAACCGCGCCCAGAAGCAACGCGATTCGAGGGCGCTCGGTGAAGTTCGCGCCCTTGTCGTCTCTGAGATATTCCCGCCAGTTCACCCCGCCGAGTTTGTTGAGCGCTCCGAAGACCTCGTTAGGCAAGGGCACCACCACATCCTCGACTTTTTTGGAAAGCTGTTTCACGTCCACGTGTTTCGGGACTTCAGCGGCGCGGGCGGAAAGCGACAGGGCCGCCAAGAGCGCGGCGCTCATTTTGGAAAATTTAGCGATTGGTATCATCGGGCTCTTCGACTGTTGATTTCGCCTTCGTATTCAGGATTAATGGCCTAACAGTAAACAGAACTCCTTGCCGCACAAATTTACCTGCCCACGATTTTGACTCTGAATCGCAACAACGCCGCTCACTGGCGGCATTCGCCCGGATTTCTTTTACTGGCATGAACCCCGGGCGGCTCCAGGAAATCCTCGCCCGGGCGAAATCGAAGCGGATTCTCGTGATCGGCGACCTCATGCTGGACGAATTCGTGTGGGGAAAGGTCGGGCGAATTTCGCCGGAAGCGCCGGTGCCGGTGGTGGAAGTTACCGGCGAAAGTTTCTATCCCGGCGGCGCGGCGAACGTTGCCCGGAACCTGCGGGAATTCACTGGCCACGTTGCCGTCGTCGGGATGTTCGGATCGGATCACGACGGGCAGCATTTGTCGCAAGTTCTAGCGGAACAAAAGATCGACACTGCCGCCGCCATTAAAGACAAAACTTTTCGAACCATTAAGAAAACCCGCGTGATCGCACGGAATCAACAGGTCGTGCGAGTCGATCGCGAGGAATTGCGGAGCCCTTCGCCAGCCCAGGTTTCACGCATCGTAGCGGGCCTTCGCCGGCGACTGCCGAAAATCGACGCCATCATCTTCGAGGATTACGGAAAGGGATTCCTGAGTGCTGAACTCGTCGGAAAAATCGGCGAGGACGCGCTTGCGGCCGGCAAGATTGTCACGGCGGACCCGAATCCCACGCATCCGGTTAGTTGGAAAAAGATGACGGCAGTGAAGCCCAACCGGAATGAAGCGCTCCTCGCTTCTGGATTGCCTTGGACCGACCCGGTCGAACCGCCAACGAAAGACAAACAGCTGTTCGCCGCCGGAAAACGCCTCCTGAAAAAGTGGCAAACTGGGGTTCTCCTGATCACGCTCGGCGAACACGGAATGATGTTATTCGAGCGCGACCAAAAACCTCACTACATCCCGACCCAGGCGCGCGAGGTTTACGACGTTTCGGGCGCCGGCGACACCGCCATTGCCCTTTTCACTCTGGCGCTTTGCTGTGAGGCATCTCCGGTTGAGGCCGCCGAGATCGCGAATCATGCCAGCGCCGTTGTGGTCGGGAAGCTAGGGACCGCGACCGTGACGCCGGAGGAACTGAAGGTGAGTTTCGAGAATGACCGGCTCGGCTAACGAGAGCTGGCCCGCTGTTTTTCTCGATCGCGACGGCACCCTGATGCGGGACGTGGATTACTGCGGCGACCCGAGCAAAGTGGAAGTGTATCCGGAAGCCGCCGAAGCATTGCGCCGGCTCAAAGAAAAACGTTACAAGCTCGTGATCATTACGAATCAGAGCGGAATCGGGCGGGGCCTTTTTACCGAGGATGAATATCGCGCGGTTGAAACGGAGTTTTACCGGCAACTCGGGGATGGTTTGATCGACGCCAGCTATCATTGTCCTGATCTGCCGACATCGACTTCGATCCGCCGAAAGCCCGGTCCCGGCATGGTTTTCGAAGCGCAACAGGATCATCGTCTGGACTTGCGACGGTCTTTTTTTATTGGCGACAAAGCCAGCGACATTGGCTGCGGACAAAACGCCGGCGTGCGGACGATCCTGGTCCAGACCGGCTACGGAACGAGCGAAAACAATTGCCGTCCCGATTGGGTTGCGCGCGATGTCGCGCACGCGGCGGAGATTATTCTGAAGCAACATGAGTAAAGCCGTCGGCATTATTCCCGCGCGTTGGGGTTCGACACGTTTTCCGGGAAAAGCGCTGCACGTCATCGCCGGGAAACCGTTGCTGCGACATGTCTGGGAACGTTGCCGGCGCGCGAAGAAACTCGATAAGCTCATCATCGCGACGGACGATTTCCGGATTGCTGAAGCCGCGTTCGACTGGGGTGCGGAAGTCGCGATGACCTCACCAAATCACGCCAGCGGAACGGATCGCATCGCGGAAGTAGCGAAGAAGATGAAACAGTTCGCGCACGTCGTGAACATTCAAGGCGACGAACCATTAATCGATCCGAAGTTAATCGATCGGCTGGTCCGCGATCTCCAGGGAGACAGCGACCTCGAGATGATTACAGCCGCGCATCCGTTTGAAGATGCGCACGACGCCAATTCGCCGCACCAAGTAAAAGTCGTACTGAATCAAAATGGCGAGGCCCTTTATTTTTCGAGGTCGGCGATTCCATTCGTCCGCGACAGCCATCAGCGGCCGCGGTTCTTCCGTCATCAGGGCATTTACGGTTACAGGCGCGATTTGTTACTTCGCTTTGTTCGCTGGAAAACTTCGCCTTTGGAGCGAGCCGAAGCGCTCGAACAATTGCGCGCGCTGGAGAATGGAGTAAGAATTCAAGTGGTCATGACTGGTAGCGGATCGCCCGGCGTCGACACGCCGGAGGACGCTCGAATGATCGAGCGCGTGCTCAAGTCCGCCGGCAGGCGCGGCCGGACCCGAAAGCGATGAAATATATTTTTATTACCGGCGGAGTAGTGAGTTCGTTAGGCAAAGGCCTGGCGGCGGCTTCGCTCGGCACGCTTCTCGAATTGCGAGGGCTCCGCGTCGTCTTCCAAAAATTCGACCCGTATCTGAACGTCGACCCCGGGACCATGAATCCGTTTCAGCACGGCGAAGTCTATGTGCTGAACGACGGCGCCGAGACCGATCTCGACCTCGGTCATTACGAGCGCTTCACCAATTGCATTCTCTCGCGCCACAACAATCTCACCAGCGGCCAGGTCTATGAAACCGTCATCAACAAAGAGCGCCGGGGCGATTACCTCGGAAAGACTGTCCAGGTCATTCCGCACGTCACCGATGTAATAAAGGACCGCATTCGCGAGATCTCCGACGAAGGCAAGGCTGACGTTGTGATTACCGAAATCGGCGGAACGACCGGTGACATCGAAGGGTTGCCGTTCCTCGAGGCGATTCGCCAATTCATTCTCGAAGTCGGATCGCAGAATGTCGTCAACGTCCACGTGACGCTGGTGCCGTACATTCGGGCGGCGCGAGAACTTAAGACCAAGCCGACCCAACAAAGTATCGCGAAGCTGCGCGAGATTGGTATTCAGCCGCAGGTGTTGCTTTGCCGGACCGAGCATCCGCTCGATGCCGAATTGCGCCAAAAGCTCTCTATGTTTTGCAACGTCTCGGCGCGCGGCGTCATCGAAGCGCGCGACGTGAAGCACACGATTTACGAGATGCCGCTAATGTTGAATGCCGAAGGCCTCGACGATCTTATCTGCGAGTTGCTGCACATCGATGCGCCGCCACCGAACCTAACGAACTGGCGAAAATTTGTGGAGCGGGTCGTGAGCCCGAAGAAGCAGGTCAAGATCGCCGTCGTCGGCAAATATATCGATTTGCAGGACGCGTATAAGAGCATTTACGAGTCGTTGACCCATGCCGCGGCGAGTCAGGATTGCGGGATCGAGTTGGAGTTGATCGACGCCGAGAAACTCGAAGGCGGCGTCGACGGCCATTTAAAGGACGTTGCTGGCGTGCTTATTCCCGGCGGCTTCGGCGAGCGCGGCGTCGAGGGTAAAATCAGCGCGGCGAGATTCGCCCGCGAGAATAAAATTCCCTACCTCGGCCTCTGTCTCGGGATGCAGGTCGCCACGATCGAATTCGCGCGAAACGTTTGTGGGCTCGAAGAAGCGAACAGCACCGAGTTTGACGAGAACGCGTCGGATCCGGTCATCTGCCTGCTCGATGAACAGCGTGACGTAAAGACGAAGGGCGCCAGCATGCGTCTCGGGACGTGGCCAACAAAGATCGCTAAGGGCACCGTCGCGGAGAAAATTTACGGAGACGATGAAGTGCTCGAGCGGCATCGGCACCGCTACGAATTCAACATGAAGTATCGCGAAAAAATGGGCGAAAAGGGATTCACGATCTCCGGCACGTCACCGGATGGATCGCTCGCCGAGTTAATCGAGCTGCGCGATCACCCTTACTTCATGGCCTGCCAGTATCACCCCGAGTTCCAGAGCAAACCGAACAAGCCCCATCCGCTCTTCAAGGGCTTCATCGAAGCGGCGCTCGCTCACAAAGCTTAGCCCGCAGTCGCCGCCGCGCGTCGCAACCGGTCGTTGATTGCGGCGCCAAGGCCCTCTTCCGGCAACTGTTCGGCGACAATCAAATCCAGATCGCAGCCATCGAGCTCGCGCAAGAGCCGAAAGAGGTTCGTTGCCGCTTCCGCAAGATCCTGCCGTTCACTGAGCAGCCGGACTTCGACAAAGCGCGCATCAGTTTTGGGGTTCCAGCTCAATAATCCGCAGCGCTTGTCGGGCGGCAGGTCGGTGCCCGCTGCACCCTCGGCCAAAATGAGCCGCACCTTGGGCGCATAATGGCTGGGCAATTGACCGGGCGCCTCGGGATGTGCCGTCGCGGCGGCGACAACTACCTCACCGAATTCGGAGAGCTGCTCCTGGGTAACTGGTCCGCGGCGCAGCAATTCGATGCGGCCGTTGCGCAGAGCGACGATCGTCGACTCCAAACCGTGAGCAGTTGGGCCGCCATCGACAATCAACGGGATAAGATCCTGGAGTTCTTCCAAGACGTGTCCAGCCGCGGTCGGGCTGATTCGGCCAAACCGGTTCGCGCTCGGAGCCGCCAAGGGGCCCCCAAAGGCCGTGATGACTTCCTGGAAAACGGGGTGCGCGCTGAGCCGAATCGCGACGGTTTCGAGACCCGCGGTGACGATATCCGAGATATCCGGTTGTCGCGGAAAAATAAATGTCAATGGGCCGGGCCAGAACTGTTTAGCTAGCTGACTGAATGGCTCGCGAACGGATTCATCAATGATGGCGACCCTTTCCACCCAAGACACGTCCGGAAGATGAACAATGAGCGGATCGAAACGCGGACGTGCTTTTGCGTGGAAGATTTTTACGACTGCATCCTCGCGCAACGCGTCGGCGGCAAGTCCGTAAACGGTCTCGGTTGGCAAAGCGACCGCCTCCCCTTGCCGCAACAGAGCGACGGCTCTGGAGACGGCGTGCTCCGTGGTCGCAGGGAGGACTTCCGTTCTCAAACCGCGTGCCTTTGGAGCGCGTCGCGAGCCCTCGAAACCGCGTCGATCGCAGCTTCCGCGCTGTCGGCGAGCGCAGTGAGGTGGCCCATTTTCCGCCGCGGACGCGGCTGATGTTTGCCGTAGAGATGGAGATGGACGCCCTTAACGCCGACAGCAGCGGCCCAGTTCGGTTCGCCGTCGGTCCAAACATCGCCGAGGAGATTCGCCATCGCTGATGGTCGAAGAATCGTCGTCGGCCCCAACGGCAATCCGCAGACCGCTCGGACATGTTGTTCAAATTGGCTCGTGGCGCAGCCTTCGATCGTCCAATGCCCGGAATTATGGGGACGCGGCGCGAGCTCGTTAACCACCAGCATGCCGTCGCGTTGGAGAAACATTTCCACGGCCAACAACCCAATGAGATTCATCTTCTCCGCGATTGCCCGGGCAAGGTCCGCGGCTGCCTCTTCAACGGCGGATGAGATACGCGCCGGCACCACTGTGATGTCGAGGATGTGGCTGCGATGAATATTTTCGCAAACCGGAAAGGTTGCCATCTCGCCTGTCGGCCCGCGCGCGACGATCACCGAAACTTCTTTCTCGAAGTCGATCGCGCGTTCCAGAATCAATTCGTCGCCGGGACGATCAGCCCAAATTTCATTCACGGCATCTGCCTGCTTGATGAGACGCTGGCCTTTCCCGTCGTAACCAAAGGCAGCGCTTTTTAGGATGGCGGGCGTTTTGATGCCCGCGAAGGCCTCGGCGAGATCGGCCGCGCTTCGGACCGCGCGGTACGGAGCTACCGGGATCGAAGCTTCGGAAAGAAAATCCTTTTCGCGGAGCCGATTCTGCGCGGTGTGCAGAATGGAGCTTGCCGGTCGAACTTCGCATTCGGCTGCGCACCATTCGATCGTTTGCCGCGGAATATTTTCGAATTCAAAAGTCAGCAGATCGAGACCTTTGGCGAACTTTCGCACCGCTGCCTCATCTTCGTACGCGCCGGTCACCTCGCGGTCCGAGAATTGTCCTGCCGGCGTATCTTTGTCGGGACTGTAAACGTTGACGCGATAACCCATCCGCCGCGCGGCGATTGCGAACATGCGGCCGAGCTGGCCGCTGCCCATCAAACCGATGGTCGCGCCCGGCAGGTACGGCCGCGTCATGGCACGCGTTGCGTCAGCACCGCGTCGGTTTGCCGCTTCCGAAACGCTTCAAGTTTCGTGCGGATGGCGTTGTCGCTTACGGCCAGGATACTCGAGGCCAGCAGAGCGGCATTCGTCGCGCCAGCGGTTCCGATGGCGAGCGTGCCGACGGGCACACCCGCCGGCATTTGCGCGATCGAAAGCAGTGAATCCATTCCATGAAGCGCATGCGATTGAACTGGAACTCCGAGCACGGGCAACCACGTATGCGCCGCCAACATTCCAGGCAAATGCGCGGCACCGCCCGCCCCAGCAATGATGACGCGCAGCCCGCGTTCCACCGCCGTCCGCGCAAACTCCGCCATCATTTCGGGAGTGCGATGCGCCGAAACAATTTTGTGTTCGTTAGGGATGCCCAGTTCGTCGAGCAATTCCACGGCGTGCCGCATCGTCTCCCAATCCGACGTGCTGCCCATGACGACGGCAACCAGCGCGCCGGAACTTTTTTGCTCAGACATGATAGACTTTCATCACTTCCCTAGAACTGCTCTGCTTGCAAAGAGCTTTTTCGAATGAAAGAACACGGCCACGCCATCGTCCTGATCGGTTTCATGGGAGCCGGAAAATCGTCCGTCGGACGAACCCTGGCACGCATTACCGGGCGCCGCCGATTCGACACGGACGAGATGATCGCGACCCGGTTCGGGCTGACAATTACCCAAATTTTCGAGAAACGTGGCGAAGAGCGTTTTCGCGACGCGGAGAGCGAGGCACTGGAAGAATTGTCCGGCGAAGCGGACGCAATCATTGTCACCGGAGGAGGGATTGTGGTGCGCCAAGCAAATACTGCGCTGCTGCGGGATCTCGGGTCGGTTATTTTTTTGACAGCGGATGAAGAGACTTTGTTCCGGCGCATTTCGCGAAGGCCGACTCGCCCGCTTTTGCAGACACCCGACCCGCGCGCCACGCTCAAGGAATTACTGCAGTCCCGGCTGCCGCTCTACCGCGCGGCAGCGGACGTGGAAGTGGACACTTCGGGCCTGACGCACGATGAAGTGGCGAGGAGCATTTTGAAGAAGATCGAAGGGCATGAACGCGGCGGAGTTGAGCCGGAAGGATAAGCTCGTTGCTCGAGCTCGGGAGCTCGGATTTGATTCCTGTCGGATCGCGAAGGCGGGCCCGCCGCGCCACACGACGGAATTTCGGGGGTGGTTAGAGGACGGCGCAGCCGGCGACATGCAGTGGATGGAGCGTGGGGCGGAAAAGCGATGCGATCCACAACAGGTCTTACCAGGGGTACGATCGATTGTGACCGTGGCGCTCAATTACTGGCAAGGCGGGCAAGAATCAGCCGCGAAGAAAGGGCGGATCGCCCGATACGCTTGGGGCGACGATTACCACGATCTGATGCTGGCGAAGTTAGAAAAACTGAGCGTATTTCTCACCGAACTCGGTGGAACTCAAAAGTGTTACGTCGATACGGGGCCGGTGCTGGAGCGCGATCACGCGGCGGAAGCCGGAGTTGGCTGGCACGGCAAGAGCACGATGCTGATCGATGCGAAACTCGGCGCGTGGTTTTTTCTCGGCGAGATCCTGACGACGCTGGACCTGCCCGCAGATACGCCGCAGACCCCGCGCTGCGGAAGCTGCAATCGTTGCATCACGGCTTGTCCGACCGGGGCGATCACGGAGCCGCATCGGCTGGATGCGCGGCGCTGCATTTCCTATCTGACGATCGAACTAAAAGGTTCGATTCCGACGGAGCTCCGTCCGCTCATTGGCGACCGCATCTACGGTTGCGACGATTGCCTGGAGGCTTGTCCGTGGAATCGCTTCGCGTCCGTCTCACGCGAAGCGTCATTCGCCGCCCGACCGGCCATCGGAATGGCGTTGCGCGACTATCTTGCTCTCGATGAAGAGAAGTTTCGCGAGCTGTTTCGCCGTTCCCCGATCAAGCGGATTAAACGTCGCGGATTCCTGCGAAACGTCTGTGTGGCCTTGGGGAACGTCGGCGATGAGGAAGACCTGGCCGCTCTGGAAAACGCCGCCGCTGATCCGGAGCCACTCGTGGCTGAGCATGCGCTCTGGGCGATTCGACAAATCCGGGCGCGCGGCCGTTCCGGAACGGCGATTTTGGAGGGATCGAACCGAGGGTTGAATCCGAACGATCTCGCAGTTGCATCTACTTGGAGATGAGCGTCAATATCCGCCGAACCCACCCGGTTTCAGAAGAATTGTAATGCTTGGAGTGAACGAGATTTGCTATCCTCTGCTCTAAAGACCGGGATCCCGGTCGAACCAACCAGTCCCCCAACCGAAATGCATCAAGTAGCCACCCCTACCCTATCGCCACGCAAACGCCGCTCCCGCCGCCGGCGTTACATCATCTTTGGCGTTATCGGGCTTTTGCTGGTTTGGATCATCGTCGGGTCGATCATGTCCAAGCGAGAGAAGCCGATCCCGGTGACGACCGAGAAAGCCGTTCGCAAAACCATTGTCCAAACTGTTTCCGCGACTGGTAAAATCCAGCCGGAAGTCGAAGTGAAAATTTCGCCCGAAGTAGCCGGAGAAATTATCGAGCTCCCGGTTGAAGACGGGAAGGTTGTGAAGAAGGGCGCGTTGCTGGTGAAGATCAAACCGGATTCCTACAAGGCGCTCGTGGAACAACAGGAGGCCGCCATTAGCGCCGCCAAGGCGATGAATTTGCAGGCGAAAGCGACGCTGCTGAAAACAGAGCAGGACCTGAAGCGGGCCCAGGACCTGTTTAACAAGAAAATGATCGCGGAATCGGAGTTCACTTCGGCGCAAGCCGCGCGGGACGTCGCGAGCTCAACCTACGAAAGTTCGCAGCACGAAATCGAGCGCGCGGAAGCGGGTTCGAGTCAGGCGCGCGACCAACTTTCCAAGACCACGATTTATTCGCCAATCGACGGAACGATCACCGTGCTAAACAGCAAATTGGGCGAACGCGTCGTGGCGACGAACCAATTCGCCGGCACCGAGGTCATGCGAGTGGCGGACCTCAGCAGCATGGAAGCGCAGGTCGACGTGAATGAGAACGACGTCGTCAACGTGAAGGTCGGTGACAAAGCTGTGGTGACCATCGACGCCTACGGCGAGCGCAAATTCCACGGGACCGTCGTGCAGATCGCAAACACGGGAAAGACGACGGGGACTGGCACGCAGGAAGAAGTCACCAACTTCGAGGTGAAGACGCATATCGACGATAACGATGTGAAACTGCGCCCCGGCATGAGCTGCACGGCTGAAATTCAAACCAACATGGTGAAGGACGTCGTCGCGGTGCCGATGCAAAGCGTCACGATTCGCAGTGGCGACAGCAACTTGAGTCCGGAAGAGATAGAGAAAAAGAAACTGAAACAGGCGGCGACGGACAAAGGCGACAACGCCGCCGAGTTCACGAATCAGAAGCTCGAGAAACAGAGCGAAAAAGCGGAACGCGAGAAGACCAGCAAAGGCGTCTTCACGATGGGCAAGGATGGCAAGGCGCATTGGGTCAAGGTCACGACCGGAATCGCGGACGACACTTACATGGAAGTTAAGAGTGGCCTGCAACCAGGCGACGAGGTGATCTCGGGCAGCTACAGCGCGATCAGCCGGAAATTGAAGGATGGCGCCAAGGTGGAGATCGAGAAAGAAGCGAAGAAGTAACCGATCTCGCGCCGCTTCTTATTCAAATGGAGCCGGTCGTTATTGATATCGAGAACATCACGAAAGTTTACGTGATGGGAGAAGAGACGGTGCACGCCTTACGCGGCGTGTCGCTCCAGATTCGGCGCAACGAATATCTCGCCATCATGGGCCCGAGCGGAAGCGGCAAATCGACGCTCATGAACATGCTCGGCTGTCTGGATACGCCGAGTTCAGGGCGTTATTTTTTTAATGGCAAAGACGTTTCCGCGATGGATGACGACGAGTTGGCCGCGATCCGGAACCACGAGATCGGGTTCGTGTTTCAAACCTTCAATCTCCTGCCGCGTTCGACCAGTTTGCGCAATGTGGAGCTGCCCTTGATTTACGCCGGGATGGACCCGGAAACGCGCGAAGAAAAAGCGGCAAACGCCTTGCGCGAGGTCGGATTAGGCGACCGGATGCATCATAAGCCTAACGAGTTGTCGGGCGGCCAACGCCAGCGGGTCGCGATCGCCCGGGCTTTGGTCAATGACCCGTCGATCATTCTCGCGGATGAGCCGACCGGTAACCTCGATTCCCGGACCGGCGAAGAGATTATGCAGTTGCTCGAGAACCTTTATCAGCGCGGGAACACGATCATCCTGGTCACCCACGAGCCCGACATTGCGCGCCACGCCCGACGGAGCATCCATTTGCGCGACGGCCTGATCGAGAGCGATGCCAGCTCGGCGCACGAGCCCGAAATCGAACGCCTCGCTGTTACCTGAAATGAAACGGTTGATCTACGAGTTCAGCGAAAGCTGGAAAATTGCTATCGGGCAAATGCAGTCGAACAAGACGCGCTCGATGCTCACCGCGCTCGGCGTTATCATCGGCATCGTCGCGGTGACCCTCATGGGCACAGCCATCAGCGGGATCTCGACCGGCTTCGACAAAAGCATGGCGATCTTCGGCGATGATGTTCTTTACGTCAGCCAGTTTCCGTGGACACCCGGGCGGGATTGGTGGGCCTACCGGGATCGGCGCGAGATCAAAACGGAATACGCCGACACGTTGAATCGAATGATCGCGGCGACTCCAAACTCAAACCTCGTCCTGGCTGTCCCGACATCGAATATTTTGAAAAACGTTAAGCGCAACGACAACCAGGTCACCGGCATTTTCGTGCAGGGCACCACCGCCGAGTATCCCCTCATTTCGGTGGTCGATTTCAACGAGGGTCGCTTCTTCAACGATCTCGAAACAAAAGGCGCGGCGAATGTCTGTCTCCTCGGCTATGACGTGGCCGACGCGCTCTTTCCTGCAGAAAGCCCGATCGGCAAAGAAGTTCAGATTAGCGGGCAGATTTTTCGCGTGCTCGGCGTGGGCGCGCGACAGGGCTCGTTTCTCGGGCTTTTCAGCCTCGACTCGATCGTCATCGTCCCGCTGCCCACGTTTAAGAAATTTTTTAGCGCGAAGAGCGAATCCGATGTGCGGGTCAAAGTTCGCGACAAAACAAAGCTGGAGGAAGCAAAAGGTGAATTGACCGGGCTGATGCGACGAGTGCGCGCATTGCCGCCGGAGAAGAAGGACGATTTCAACATCAACGAGCAGCAGGCGTTCAAGAGCACGCTCGATCCGGTAAAAAACTCGATCGCTATTGCCGGCCTCTTCATTACAGGCCTTTCGCTCTTTGTCGGCGCCATCGGCATCATGAACATCACTTTCGTCAGCGTGAAAGAACGCACGAAAGAAATCGGGACGCGTAAAGCCTTGGGTGCACGCCGCCGCACCATCCTGCTCCAATTCCTCATCGAATCGACCGCCCTCTGCATTGTCGGCGGTCTCATCGGGTTGACATTGGCCTACGCAATGTGTTTCGGAATCGCCACCGCTTTCCCTTCCTTCCCCGTCCAGTTTTCGTTGGGTCTTGTTCTCATCGGAATGTTCGTCTCGATCTTCACTGGTCTGCTCTCAGGCTTCGCACCGGCCTGGTCGGCGTCCCGATTGGATCCGGTCACTGCTCTCCGGTACGAGTAGGAAGGGACACCCTTTCCAAATGGATGGACTGCGGATCAGCTACTTGGTTGATCATCCGGAATACTTCTCGCAAATAGCCCAGTGGCTCTTCGAGCAGTGGGGACCGATTCTTGGCGAGGAAACGCCGGCGGCGCGAATCAAGAAACTGGAGACGCATCTCAATCGCGAGACGCTGCCGGTAGCCTGGGTGGCGCATGCGAACGGGCAGGTTTTCGGAACAGCCGCGCTTCGCGTTCAAGATCTCGAGGATCGCAAAGACCTTACGCCGTGGCTCGGCGGAGTATTAGTGGGCCCGCAATTTCGCCGGCGAGGAATAGGCGAGGCGCTGTGTGGGGCCGTAGAGGAACAGGCGCGATCGCGCGGAATTGAGACGCTTTATTTGTTCACGCTGGACCTGGAGGCCTGGTATTCGCGCCACGGCTGGAAACCACTGGCTCCATGCATCTGGCATGAACGGTCAGGCGTCATCATGTCCAAACAACTGCAGACGCCATGAAGCGATACATGGTGATCGAGCACTTTGCTCCCGGAATGAAAAACAAGGTCTATGAGCGGTTCGACCAGAAAGGCAGAATGCTTCCCGAAGGCCTGACCTACATCGATAGCTGGCTGGAAAAAGATGGCGATCGCTGTTTTCAATTGATGGAAACCGAGGATCCGTCGCTCTTTGATTGTCGATGGACTCCTGGAAGGATTGGTCCGGTTCGAAGTCGTCGAACTTGGCGAGAAGCCAGTGATCAGCTAACGGCGAAAACACTTGTCGCCACGCCGTGTCCTTTCGTATCCAACGGCATGAAGTACGCCGTCGCCTCCTTCCTTTGTTTAACTCTCGCCACTTCCCCATTTGCCCTCGGTGAAGTGGCAAATGAGTCGCAGCGGCTCGAACGTCTTGAGCGCGCGGTAGAACTCCTGCAACAGCGAAACGCGGAGCTGGAAGCGGAAGTGAAGAGCTTGAAGAAAGACAGGCGTGCCAAACCGCCTGCGAGCTTAGCGGAGGAGAAGAAGTCGCACTTCGTTCCTGACAGCAAGTCGGCCGTGGTCGAGAAAACTGAGACCACGGAAGAGAAGAAACCCGTTTACGTCGTTCCGGGCGCGTCGGAGTTAAAACTGACCCTGGGCGGTTTTATCCAGATGCAATACGAAGCGGGCGATGTGTTCGCGTTCGAAGGACGCTTCGGTTCGACGGCGATCGACGATCGGTTTCGACTCCGCCGAGCCCGCATCAATCTGACAGGAGATTTCGCGGAGGATTTCGATTTCAAGATCGAAGGCGAATTCGAACAGAGCGACGTCGGCCTAACGATTCGCGACGCAACGGGCCGGACGCTTGGCTCTAACTCCACCCGAACCGAGTTCGGCGCCACCGACATCTTCATTAACTGGCACCACTTCCCCGAATTCCAAATCAAGGCGGGCCAATACAAGGCGCCGTTCGGCCTGGAACAGCTCAGCCCGGATACAAAACTCTTTCTCGCCGAACGCAGCGAAGTCACGAGCGCGCTGACTCCGGAACGCCAGGTCGGCGTCGAGATTTGGGGCAAGCCATTCACCAACGTGTGGCCGGAGCAAAAGGACTTCGTGACCTATTGGGCCGGGATGTTCAATGGCAACGGCCGCAATTTTTCAGTCAACGACAACGATCAATACATGTTCGCCGGGCGGATCGAAGTCCAGGCACTGAAAGCGAAAATTTTCAATGAAGACGCCACCGTTAAGTTCGGCGCGAACGGGCTCTCCAGCCATGACTCGCCCGGCACCGTCCTCTCGCCGGCGGGAACGTTACGGGTGAACAGCGACGGGTCGCTCAGCACATTCACGTCGCCAAGCGCGGCGAAGCGGGAAGGATATGGTTTCGATGGTTCGTTTCACTGGGGGCGCTTCGATCTGATCGGCGAGTATCAGAGCGAAAGCTACGAACCTCGAACTGCGCCCCGATTCACGAAATTCCGGGCGGACGGCTATTACGTTCAGGGCAGTTACTTTGTTATTCCCAAGAAGCTTCAAGTCATAGCGAAATACGAGAGCTTTAATCCCGGCCAGGTGACGCACGATGATATTAGCTCGATCTGGGGCGGCTTGAACTACTACATTCATGGCGACGACGTGAAGCTCATGGCCAACTACATCCATACCTGGTCCGATTTTCGAGAAACCCGGCCGGCGTTCGGACAGTCGGACTTCGACGAAGTCATTCTGCGGCTTCAAGTCATTTTCTAACCCTCGATCCTATGAGCACGATCAACGCTGAATCCGAAGTCCGGAAACGTTACGCCGCGGGAGCCCAGGCGACTGAGGCGCGACTCTGTTGCCCGGTCGATTACAACGCGGACTACCTAAAAGTTATCCCAAAAGAAGTAATCGAGCGCGACTACGGCTGCGGCGATCCGAGCAAGTATTTGCACGCAGGCGAGACGGTGCTCGATCTCGGCAGCGGGACCGGGAAGATTTGTTTCATCGCCGCACAAGTCGTAGGCGCGGCCGGCAAAGTTATCGGCGTCGACATGACTGACGAAATGCTCGAGGTGGCGCGCCGGAATGCGCCGATCGTCGCCGAGCGGATCGGTTATGCGAACGTCGAGTTCCGCAAAGGCCGAATTCAGGATCTGGCTCTGAGCATTGATTTGCTCGACGCCGAGCTGAAGCGGCGGCCGATTAACGACGCGGCTTCGTTTCTGGCGGCGGACGAGCTCGCGCAGGAATTGCGAGTAAAACAGCCGCTCATCGCGACCGACTCAGTCGACGTCGTCGTTTCAAATTGCGTTCTGAACCTCGTGGAATCGGGAGCCAAGCGGCAGCTGTTCGAAGAGATTTTTCGCGTCTTGAAAATCGGCGGCCGCGCTGTGATTTCCGATATCGTCAGCGACGAAGAAGTTCCGGAGCATCTTCAAAACGATCCGGAGCTTTGGAGTGGCTGCATTTCCGGGGCTCTGACCGAAGAAGGTTTTCTCGCGGCATTCACCGCGGCCGGATTCTATGGCGTGCAAATTCTCAAGCGCGACGAACAACCGTGGCAGACCGTCGAGGGAATCGAATTTCGGTCCGTAACGATCGAGGCGTTCAAAGGAAAACAAGGCCCGTGCGTGGAGCGCAACCAGGCGGTCATCTACAAAGGGCCGTTCAAGGAAGTGCTCGATGATGATAATCACCGGATGGAGCGCGGCGGGCGCTACGCAGTTTGCGATAAGACCTATAACCTTTATCGAAAGGCGCCTTATCGAGAATTCTTCGCGTTCGTCGAGCCGCTCAACGAAGTGCCCTTAAACGAAGCGAAGCCCTTCGATTGTTCGCGGACGGCGAAGCGTCACCCGAAAGAAACCAAAGGGCAGGATTACAGCGCCACGACCGACGCGAGCAGTTGCTGCGACGGCGGCGATTGTTGCTAAGCGGTTTCAGCGGCGCCGTAATACCAGCGGTGCAATCGGCGCGGCGGCACGCCGATTTTGTAGAGCAAAAGCAACGCGCCGTTCTGGATCGTCCGGCGCCAAGCGCCCACCCGCTCGTGATGTCGCGCTGACGAACGCAGCGGCGGATCGAGGAGCACGACTTTTCCCGCGGCGCGCAAGCGAGGCGAAAATTCGACGTCTTCCATCAGCGGGATCGGCGCAAACCCACCGAGTTTCTGAAAAATATCGCGCCGGACGAAGATGCTCTGGTCGCCATAGATGGTCGCGCCCCGCCGCGCTCGCCACCGTGCTATTTTCTCTAGCCACATCAGGCCGGGATGACGCTCGTCGAACTTGCGGTGAAAGGCGCCGCCCACCACCGAGGGATCGCGCATCACGGTTTCGATTGCGCGAAAATGTTCCGGCGTGAATTCGGTGTCGGCATGTTGAAAGACGAGCACGTCACCGGTAGCGATCGAGGCGCCGTGATTCATCTGTTCGCCGCGATTGGGATTGGAGACGGTCGCGAAGCGGACGCCGGTGGAATCATTTGGACGCGACAGCGCGCGTCCCTCCATGGAAACCTCGACTACGATGATTTCGATGCCGGGAAGCGTCGTGAGCTTGGGCACTAGCGTCGCCAGATTTTCCGAATCCCGCCAGGTTGGAATGATGAAACTGATCACGCCACCGGGTTCGCCGGCTGCGGCTGCTTCGCCAATTCCGGATCGCGCAGCCGTTCGTCGTAAACTTCGCTCCAGGTTTGCTGGTTCATCGCGCACATCGGAACGACTTCCCAGGTTCCATTCCGTTTCACCGCGCCTTTGAACACGCAGGAGTCCAGCCGCGCTTTGATCACAGGATCCGTAGCGGCGCTGGCGACCTTCTCTGATCCCATGAAGTTGTGCATGCCGACGCCGAGGGTGTGAACTTTGCCGCGAAGCAGCGACTGAAAGATTTCTCGCGGCGCGTTCCGGGAAGTAAGATACCGCGCCATTTGCGTCGCGACCCGCGCGATGAGGAACGGGTTTTTGAAAAGAACACCCAGCAGCCGATAAACCGGCGTCCCGGCATCGTCGTTCACGAGCGATAATCCGCCAATCTTCCGCAGCACCTCGCCAAGCAGATGGTCGAACTTCGGGTCGTCAGGCAAGAGTGGAAAATATTTTCCGGAAGGCCGCGCGACGAGAAGCGAGGCCCAGCTGTTGCAATCCGGATGCCCGAAAATGGAAACGTCGCGCCGAAGCGGCATCCCAACGCCCTGGCAAATCTTTTCCCAGACATCAGCCGGTGTGATCGGATTTTCGGAAAAGAGCGTGCGGCCGGTATCCGCTTCGGGCTGGAAACTGAGCATCCGCCAGACATAACTGCGGCGCGGATCCGCCAGATACCAGCGAATCACTTCCGGCACATCGTCGATGTTGCGGCGCGTGACGGTGAAACTGAGCGCGTACTCCAGAATGCATCCGGTCCTCTCGCGAATCCGCAGTGCGAGATCGGTGAACGCCTGGCGCACCGGATGCAGATCGGCTTCACATTTGATTCGCCCGATCGGGAAACCGTGCCGGCCAGCCTGCGTCATGTCGACGTGCACCGAGATCTGCCGCAGTCCGCCTTCGACGACGAGCCGCTCCAGAAATTCCGGATGCTCGATCAACGTCTGCCCATGCGTCATCAACATCGGGATCGAGCCGACTGAGTAAGCGTAGCGAACGATCTCGATCAATTCGTCGGCCCGCCCCGACTTCCAATAAGCGTCCGCCACGTCGCCGCCGGTGATTTGCAATCCACCACCGGGACCCTGGAAACGACGATTCGCATCGATCTGCTCTTTCACCTGAGCAAGTGACGGAATGGGGATCGAGTTCGCATTCTTGGGCAAGTAACAATGGGTGCAATGAAACGAGCAGTAGCTGGCGCCGAGCGTGAAACCGCAGTGGGTCAGGTGGCGCCCGGAAATCTGGTTGTTCGTTTGCAGCTCTGCCGGCAGCGAGTCCCAGCGCTCGCGCAGCACGCGCGCCTTCTCTTCCACGATTGGATTTCGAAACGCCTCCCAGCGTTGTCGCCACCGCGACGGCCGCTCTTTTTCGGTGACCGCGAGCGCAACCATGTTATTTGGTTTCGTTCAGCGACCAGTTATAATCCTGGTAGCTGATCTTCACGTCGTTCGGCAACGGCTTCGATCGCCGCTTGTTGATGAAGGCGATCGGACCGCCGTCTTTGAAGTCGTCCTTGTACCAATCGAAAATCTTCGACAGCTCCGCCGTCTTCGCGCCTTCCTGATAGGTCACGCCCTTGGGACTGTTCACGAAATTGCGAGCGAGCTTTTCGAACTGCGATTCGAGATTGCCGCCGCGAAACGCATCCGTGCTCAAAGGCGGACAACTCTGACTGGCGCAATTCAGAGCGAAATGGACCCGCGGCTCTCCGAACTTGGAACGGATCGTTTCTTTCTCGAGCGAGTTGAAGCTGGTTTGCTCGCCCGCGACCTTGATGTGCTTCGAGGTAAAGAAAGTGAAGAAGGTGTCCTTAACGCTCTTGGTCGGGTATTTGTCGAGCGCTTCATGCAGAATCCACGCGTTATAGGCATTGATGTAAAACGCGAGTTGATCGCTTCGGCTCATCGAGCCGACGTTCGCGGCGGCGATCCCGTCGACGACACTTTGCAGATCCTTCATGTCCGCCGCGTTCGCTTTCCAGGCGGCATACTTTACCCCGCCCGCCGAAACGTATTTTTTGAGAAGACGATCGTAAGTGTCGGTGAAGTTGTCGGCGGCACGGGCGAGATTCAGCGGGGCGATCGCGGCAGCGGCCAGAAGAAGCAATGAACGAGTTCCAAGGCGCATGTCACCAGTTCGCACCTCTTCGCGCGATCGGGCAAGCCAAAATGCTTCTCTGTCTGGTCTTCCTTTTCGCCCTGCCAATCCTGACAGAGGCGACGACAGTCTGGATCGACACCGATGTCGCCATCGGTTCGCCGTTCCGGGACGTCGACGATGCCTTCGCGCTTTTGCTCGCGGTTCGTTCGCCCGATTTGAAGATCGCCGGGATAAGCACCACCTACGGCAATGCGTCTCTGCGCGTCACGACGGCGGCGGCACACGATCTCCTCTCAAAACTGGAGCCGCGACTTAAGATTTATGCCGGCGCCGAGACCGGAAAGACCTTTGACCGCGAGACCGAAGCGAGCACCGCCCTTGCCGCGACGTTGCGCCAACAGCGGGGCCTTACCTACGTCGCTCTCGGACCGTTAACCAACCTGGCCACATTCCAAGCAATCCATCCCGATCTCGCTCGCCGGATCAATCGCGTCATCTTCCTCGGGGGAACGACTCCCGGGACAGTTCTTCGCTTCGGCCGACGCCATTCAATTCGCGTTCATGACGCCAATGTCCTGAAAGATCCGGCTGCCGTTGCGCGGTTGCTGAGGAGTAAAATTCCAGTCACACTCGTCCCCGTACCCGTCGCAGCCGAGCTCAGCGTGGCAGCGACCGACCTCGACGCGATGCGCGGTTATGCGCCGGGAAATTTTATTCAGGCGAAGAGCCGATTCTGGCTCTGGTTCTGGACAAAATTTGTTGGGACCGAAGGCGCGCCCATCTTTGACGGTGCTGCAATTCTCGCGGCTGCTCAGCCCGAACAGCTGGCGATGGAGACGCGATTTGGGACGATCGACTCGGGAGGAAACTTGGTCGTCTCAGAATCTCGACAATCCGACGGACGAGCTGTTTTGGCCGCGACCAAGATTTCGGACCGCGGCAAAGCCTCGGTGACTAAAAAGCTTCGCGCTCCGTAACCTCAAGAAGCTTGCAGACCGAGGCAGTCCTTGTTCATCATCGTTAAGATGATCATCCTTGTTGCCCTCTTTCTCGCTGCCTGTTTTCTCGCTTACTCCAATGGCGCGAACGACAACTTCAAAGGCGTGGCGTCGCTTTACGGGTGCCGCGCCGCCAGCTACCGCACCGCCATTACCTGGGCGACAGTAACGACCTTCGCCGGCTCGATCGCTTCGATCTTTCTCGCCCAGGCGTTGCTCAAGAAATTTTCCGGCAAAGGCTTGGTGCCTGACAATCTTGTCGGTTCGGAAACATTTCTTCTCGCCGTAGTTTTGGGCGCGGCGGTGACGGTGATTCTCGCCACCCGGCTCGGGTTTCCAATTTCAACCACGCACGCTCTTACCGGAGCCATAGTCGGTTGCGGCCTCGTGGCTGTGGGATCTGGTGTGAACTTTGCGGCGCTCGGCAAAGGGTTCGTGCTTCCGCTGTTACTGAGCCCAATCCTGGCGATCGCGCTCGGAGGACTCCTTTATTTTCTCTTTCGCAGTGTGCGCCTTCTCTCTGGAGTTAAAAAAGAACTTTGTATTTGTGTCGGCGCGGAAGAAAGAGTTATCGCCGTCCCCCAACCCGCTTCTATTCTGGCCTTGCACACCGCGCGAACCGTCACGCTTACTGTGGATGAAACCGAGAACTGCCGGGAACGTTATGCGGGATCAATGCTCGGATTCACCGCGCAACAAGTCATGGATGGCGCGCATTTTCTCAGCGCCGGCGTCGTCAGTTTCGCCCGCGGGTTAAACGACACGCCAAAGATTGTCGCGATGCTGCTGCTCCTAAAGTGGATGGATATTCGCTGGGGATTCTTTGCCGTCGCGATAACGATGGGCCTCGGCGGGTTACTCAATGCCCGCCGAGTCGCCGAGACCATGAGTCACAAGATCACGGCGATGAACCACGGCCAGGGATTTTCGGCGAACCTGACGACCGGTATCCTGGTTATCCTCGCTAGCTTTTTCGGGCTGCCGGTTTCAACCACGCACGTTTCGGTCGGCGCCTTGTTCGGCATGGGAGTTCTGACGGGCCAAGCGAATCCACGCGTGATGCTGAACATCGCTCTCTCTTGGCTTATCACCCTGCCGTGTGCCGCGCTCGTCGGCGGTGTAGCTTACGCGGCCTTAAAAAATTTGTGAATCGGTTCGCCAAAAAACTGACTGAGCACGCGCTGCCGTTACGCCACACAAAAACGGAAGTGCTCCAAATTAACGTCGGTAAGCTCTGCAATCTTACCTGCATTCATTGTCACGTGAACGCGGGGCCGAAACGCAAAGAAATCATGACCCGGACAACGATCGACCGGCTCATCGATTGGCTGGCGAAGACCGACATTCCGACGGTGGACCTCACCGGTGGCGCGCCGGAGATGATTCCCGACTTCAAGTATCTCGTCGAACGGCTGAAGATGCTCACCCCTCCGCGACACATCATCGATCGATGCAATCTCACGATCCTCCTGGAGCCGGGGTTCGAAGATTACGCCCAGTTTCTGGCGGAGCACGAGATTGAAATCATCGCGTCGATGCCCTGTTATTCGGCCGAGAATGTGAACGCCCAACGTGGCGAAGGCGTTTTCGACGCGAGCATCAAGGCGCTCCAGCTCTTGAACTCGTTAGGCTACGGACACGACCCGCGGCTGCCGCTCCATTTGGTTTACAATCCCAACGGGGCTTTCCTGCCCGGGCCGCAGGAAGAACTGGAAGCCGATTACAAGCGCGAGCTGAACGAACATTTCGGCATCGTCTTCAACAAACTCTACACCATCACGAACCTGCCCGTCGCCCGGTTCGCGTCCTACCTGAAGAACAACAATCTTCTGGGCGATTACATGGCGCTGCTCAACGACGCGTTCAATCCTGCGACCGTTGAAGGCCTGATGTGCCGGAACACGATCAACGTGAGCTGGCAGGGCGAAGTCTTCGATTGCGACTTCAACCAAATGCTCAAGATGCAGTGGCGCGATAACGGCGATGCCTTGCACTTGTGGGACGTCGATCCCGGAGAAGTGGAGAACCGTGATATTCTCACGGGCGACCATTGCTTCGGTTGCACGGCAGGCGCCGGCTCGAGCTGCGGCGGCGCGCTGTTGTAGCCGGGATTGGTGATCCCGGCCGTAATTGCGCAGTATCTCGACCGGGATCACCGATCCCGGCTACAAATCCTTCGGCGCTTTGTTGCGCCAGGCGATTTCAAGAGCGGACCGCAAAGTCGATTTATCAATCGCATCGAGACGCACCGTCGTGCTGCCTCTCTTCCCCCACGCCCCTTTAGCTTCTGCGAATGCTTTCGGATGCTCGCGAACGAAACGCGCCTGCTCGTCGACCGGCAGAATGATCATCCCATGGTCGTTGTCCGGATAGCCGAGCGTGGCGAAGATCTTTCCGCCGACGCGGAAATCGGGATGATTCATGTGCGCGCTTTCCTCCGCTTCGGGAAAGCGGAGCGCGAGCCGGCGGAATTCAGCTGGAGTCATGGGCGATAGGTCATGAGGACAACCGGGTGCTCGAGATAATTCGTCCGTTCCATCACAGTCCAGCCGAGCGAAGCGTACAGATTCTCACTGTGCACCGTGTAGAGATAGAGGAGCGGCACCTTTAGTTTGCGTGCCTCCGCCATTACTCGCCGAACGAGCTCCGCGCCCACGCCGCGGCGTCGATATTGTTCGCCGACAAACACGCTCGCCAGCCACGGCGTCAATTCCATCCGCGTGTCCATATCATGGGCGACAAGGCTGGCGGAGCCGAGAACTTCGCCTGCCTCGAGCGCCACGACCGCGAGCGGAATTCGATCGCGGTTCATGGAACCTGCGAATCTGTTTCGTCGTTGCTCCAGCGTTTCGCCGCCGCGAACGCCTCCCCATTCCTGGTGCATCCATTGAACAATCGTATCGAGGGTTTCCGGGTGATCGGCCAGATACTCGATCGTCATCGCGCCGAGCCTAGCAACTCTGATTGACCGATGCTCCAATTTCTTTCACCCTCCCCGCCATGAAATCATCGGTCAGGATTTTCCTTCTCGCTCTTTGCTGTCTAATCGCCACGCCCATTTTCGCTCAGGAATCCTCGCCCGGCTCGACACCGTTTCCCGCTCCGTCCATTGCGCCCGGCACCGATCCCGCGACCGCCACGCGCGCCTGGCTCGATACCGTCCCGCCGGATAAGAAAGCGAGATCCGACGCCTACTTCGAGGGTGGTTATTGGCTGATTCTTTGGAATTTCCTCATGGCAGTCGCGATCTCGATCTTCCTTCTCGCCTCCCGCGTTTCCGCGCGCTTCCGTGACTTCGCCGAGCGCACAACCCGGTTTCCTTTTCTGCAGGTCGTGCTCTACGCGGTGCCGGTTCTTCTCCTTATCGAGCTTCTCGGATTTCCTCTCAATGCCTACGAGCATTTCTTTCGCGAACACGCCTACGGCATGGCCACCCAGAATTTTGGCCAATGGTTTCGCGAACAAATGATCTATCTCGTGCTGGATCTGATCGTGACCAGTTTGCTGCTCATCGGTCTTTACGCCGTTTTTCGCCGGGCGCCGCGCACCTGGTGGGTTTGGGGCACGATCGTCTCCATCATTTTTACCGTGCTGGGTATTATGCTGTCGCCGGTTTACATCGAGCCCCTCTTTAACACCTACAAGCCGCTTAAAGACCCGGCGATCAGCGAGCCCATCCTCGCCATGGCGCGCGCCAACGAAATTCCCGTGACCCAGGTGTACGAAGTCGATGCTTCGAAACAGACGAAGCGCGTGAGTGCGAACGTTGCGGGATTCCTCGGGACGACCCGAATTGCCCTAAACGATAATCTCCTGAAGCAATGCACGCTCCCCGAGATCCGCGAAGTCATGGCGCACGAGATGGGGCATTACATTCTCAATCACAGCTTCAAACTCGTGCTGTATTTCAGCATCTTCTTTCTGGTGGGATTCGCCGCCCTCCGCCTCTTCTTCCAAGGCGCCATTAACAAATGGGGTGACCGCTGGGGCGTTCGCGGAATCGCCGATCCTGCCGGGTTGCCCCTCCTTTCCTTGATCTTCACGACCGTGTTTTTTCTTCTTACCCCTGTGATCAACACAGCCGTTCGAGTGACGGAGCGCGAAGCCGACGCCTTCAGCATCAACACCTCGCGCGAGCCCGATGGCATGGCAAAGGTCGCCTTGAAACTTGGCGAATATCGCAAACTCGATCCGAGTCCGCTGGAAGAATTTATCTTCTTCGATCATCCCAGTGGCCGCGCTCGGATTCGAATGGCGATGGATTGGAAAGCCGCTCACCTCCCCGCCGGCAATCCGGAGTAGCCAGGAATTTAGCCCCACATGAAAAGACTGTTTTGCTTGTGCGCGTTTCTCGTTGCACTGACGGTTCAAGTCCCCGCCGCCAACGACAGCGCCGCGATCATCCCCGCCACGGAGGCTTTTGTCGCTGCGAACTCTGCGATCACGAAGGTCAACGTTGAAGTCGAACAAATTGCCGATGATTTCGCCCGCGTGAAAGTCACACCGCAGGATTCGAACGCGGCCGATCCCGCCTGGGCGTTCATGAAAAAGACGGACGGTAAATGGATCGGGGTCGCGCTCGGCACTTCTTTCACGACGGAAGATTACCAGCAGCTCGGGATCCCGAACGCGCTGCGAGTGCCGTAACTGTAGCGGCGGTCTATGACCGCCGAAGTCAGACTAGCGCCAGAGACGGCGGTCATAGACCGCCGCTACAGGAAGGTTTGCAGACCGAGTCGAACCATCATATCGGTCTTTTCCTATGAAGCGCACGCTCCTGATCGCTGCCGTTACCTCAATCCTCACCTCCCTGCTGATCGCAGCAGACAAACCGTTCGCTTATCCGCCGGCACCAAAGAGCGATCAGACTGATGACTATTTCGGCACGAAAGTGGCCGACCCGTATCGGGACCTGGAAAATGTCGACGCGGACGCGACCAAGAAATGGATCGAAGCGGAAAACAAACTGACCTTCGATTATCTGGCGACCATTCCGGAGCGAAAGAAGATCAATGAGAAACTCACGGCGCTCTGGAATTACGAGAAGTTCACCGTCCCGTTCCATGAAGGCGGCCGTTTTTTCTTTTCCAAGAACACCGGATTGCAAAACCAGAGCGTCGTCTTCACGAGCGACAAGCTACCGGACGCGGGAAAGGTTCTGATCGATCCGAATACGCTCTCGAAAGATGGCACCGTCGCGCTAAGCGGCATTGACGTCACAGATGACGGCAAGCTTATGGCTTACGGCCTCGCGGTCGCGGGCTCGGACTGGCAGGAGTTGAAGGTCCGTGACGTCGCCACGGGCAAAGACCTGAGCGACGACGTCCAGTGGGTGAAGTTCTCGGACGCGACGTGGAAGAAAGACGGCTCCGGCTTTTTCTATGGTCGATACGACGCGCCGGCCTCAGCTGACCAGCTCAAGCAGGCGAATTATTTTCACAAACTTTACTTCCACAAGCTCGGCACGCCGCAGTCGGCGGACCCGCTGGTTTACGAGCGCAAGGATCATAAGGATTGGATCTTCAACAGTGAGGTAAGCGAGGACGGCCATTTCCTCATCATCTTCATCAATCAAGGCAGCGACCCGAAGAATCAGATCTTCTACAAAGATCTCCAGAAACCCGATGCGCCAGTCGTCGAGCTTCTGAACAAACGGGATGCGTCCTACGATTTTCTCGGCTGCGACGGCAACGTTTTCTGGTTCAAGACCGACCTGGCTGCGTCGCGCGGGCGAATCGTCGCGATCGACATCACAAAGCCGGACGAGATCAAGACGCTCGTGCCCGAAGCCGCGGATAAACTAGAGAGCGCTCATGTCGTCGGCGATCGTTTCATCGCCAGCTATCTCAAAGACGCGCACTCTGCCGTGCGGCTTTTCGATCTTTCGGGAAAGGCCGCTGGCGAAATCAAATTGCCGGGGTTGGGCAGCGTGAGCGGCCTGAAAGGTAAACGCAAAGATACCGAGACCTTTTATTCCTACGTCAGCTTCACCGAACCGGCGACGATTTATCGCTACGATATGAAGAGCGGCGAGAGCACGGTGCTCTTCCGCCCGAAGGTCGATTTCAAGTCCGACGACTTCGTTACCGAACAGGTTTTCTATTCCAGCAAAGACGGAACGAAAGTTCCGATGTTCATCACCTATCGGAAAGGCCTCGAGAAAAACGGGAACAACCCCACGATGCTTTACGGCTACGGCGGATTCGACGCGTCGAGCACTCCCTCTTTTTCACCGGGCGTCGCGACCTGGCTGGAAATGGGCGGCGTGTATGCCGTGGCGAACTTGCGCGGTGGCGGCGAGTACGGAGAGGAATGGCATCTGGCCGGAACGAAATTGCGCAAACAAAACGTTTTCGACGATTTTATCGCCGCCGGTGAATGGCTGATCGCAAGCAAATACACGTCCACGCCAAAGCTCGCGATCCACGGGCGGAGCAACGGCGGTTTGCTCGTTGGCGCCGCGCTAACCCAGCGGCCAGACCTGTGGGGCGCCACGCTGCCGGCCGTCGGCGTCATGGACATGCTTCGGTTCCAGAAGTTCACAATCGGCTGGGCCTGGACTTCCGATTATGGCTCGTCCGACAACAAGGACGAGTTCGAGGCGATCTACAAATACTCACCGCTCCAAAACATAAAGCCCGGCACAAAATACCCGCCGACTCTGATTACTACCGCCGACCACGACGATCGGGTCTTCCCTGCGCACAGCTTCAAATTCGCCGCCACCCTTCAAGCCGCCCAAGCTGGCCCCGCACCGGTGTTGATTCGAATCGAAACCCGCGCCGGCCACGGCGCTGGGAAGCCGACGACTAAGATCATCGAAGAGACAACCGATCAATGGGCCTTCCTCCTGAAGAGCCTCGGAATGAAGTTACCCTTCTAGCGTGCCTCCGGTCCTATCCTTTTTCCCGATGAAATAGTCGAAAATGCGTCGGCTGACGCTGGAACCATGACATCCATGAAAGCATTTTCCTTTGATCGTTTCCTCGCGCTTCTGATCCGCGTTCTTGAGATCGGCGTCATCGTTTCGTTGGCTTTGCTTTGGTTCGACGCAACGGTTGGCTTTTGGTACAGGGTTACACTTCCGAGGGCGGCATACGACGCCGCCCAGGGTTTCTCGTTACTCGCGATTCTTGTGCTGCTGTTGGCTGCCTTATTGTCGCTTCTTAAACGGCAGCCGCGTGCCTCGCGTGTAGCGATTCGTGCCATAATTTACGTCGTTGTGCTTTGCGTCTCGCCTACCCGCATGGGGAGTTCGGCTCCGAGAGCCGCGCAAATGCTTAACTCGACAATCCGGCGAATTGATTTAATTCGCGTTTCTTAAGAAGACTAGCGCAGGAGCGAAACGAGCAACCCGAGCAGGGCGCCGGCGAAAATCACGGCGATGACGCTGAGTTTCCAGCGGATCAATGCGACGAGCGCCGCGATGCCGAGGACAATCGCAAACCAATCGAAGCCGCGATCGGGATGAATGACGTGGAGCGAGAACCAGACGGCGAGATTTAGAATCACGCCGACGACCGCGGCGGTCACGGCAGAGAGCGTCATCGCGATTTTTCGGTTGTCGCGCAGCTGTTCAATGTGGGGACCGCCGAGGAAAACCCAGAGAAAACAGGGAGTGAATGTCACCCAGGTCGTGATCAGCGCCCCAAGGGTCGCGGCGAGAAGCGGAGGCAAATTGCCGGGCTGATTCCATCCGCCCATGAAACCAACGAATTGCAGGACCATGATCAGCGGGCCGGGCGTCGTCTCTGCGAGCCCAAGGCCGTCCATCATCTGGCCGGGTTTTAACCAATGGAAATGTTCGACGGCCCGCTGAGCGACGTAAGGCAGAACTGCGTAGGCGCCGCCAAAAGTGACCACGGCGGCTTTACTGAAGAAAACGCCTTCGCGAAAAACGGTTTGGTTGGGACCAAGCAACACCGCGGCGAGCACAACGGGCGTCCACCAAATCAGGAGCCAGGTAATCGTTACTCGGATCGCTCGCCGGAGTGAAGGTCGGGTGTGCTCCGGCGGCGCATGTTCGTCGTCGATCACCGATTGGCCAGTGTCACTGCCGTGAGCTGCGATGACGTCGAACTTGGCCGGCGCGATTTTTCCGCCGACAAAGCCAATTAACCCGGCAGCGATGATGATGGCCGGAAAGGGCGCGCCGAAAAAGTAGATGGCGACAAAGGCGAGTACGGCAATCGCCCAAAGCACTTCGTTCTTCAGTGCTTTCCGGCCAATCCGGATCACAGCCGCGGCGACAATCGCGACCACGACCGGCTTTAGCCCGTAAAAGATGGCAGCGATCCAGGGGACGGTTCCATACGCGGCGTAAATGAAGCTCAGCGTCCAAAGCACAAAGATGGACGGAATGACGAAGAACGCGCCGGCGACAATTCCTCCCGCGGTTTTGTGCAGAAGCCACCCGACGTAAATGGCGAGCTGGGTCGCTTCCGGCCCCGGCAACAGCATGCAGTAATTCAAGGCATGGAGGAATCGCGACTGGCTAATCCAGCGTTTCCGCTCGACCAGCTCGGTTTGCATAATGGCGATCTGACCGGTCGGTCCGCCGAACGAGATGAACCCAAGCTTGACCCAGAAGCGCAACGCTTCGCCGAAGCTCGGTTTCGAGGCAGGAGAAGCGGCGTTCATGCGACCTTGCGTAGTTTCATTTACGGCGAGCAACACATATTGCACAGCAAGAATTGCCACGACTCCTGAGAATGAATTGTTGCCCGCGAATGAACGCGAATGTTCGCGAATGCGAGAAAGTTTATTGGATGTCGAATCTTCTCTGGATTCGCGCGCATTCGCGGTTTCCCTTCCCCAAGCGAAGGTCTGGAGCCTAGGGGATTCGAACCCCTGACCTCCTCAATGCCATTGAGGCGCTCTACCAACTGAGCTAAGACCCCGAAAGAACTGTCGATTTTCGATGGGCCCTTGCCGATTTGCAACGGGTAATTCGACCAGACCTTGCTCGTCGCGATAAAACATTCTGGAGTTGCTGCGGGCGCTCTCCGAAACTTCACCACAGCGTGAAGGGGAATCGATTTTATGTCATCGCGATTTCGGCGGTCGCAGCCCTCGGTGGTTTTCTCTTCGGGTTCGATAGCGGCGTCATCAACGGGACGGTCGACGCGCTCAATCGCTTTTTTCACACGTCGAACCTCAGTTCCGGATTTAACGTCGCCTCGATTCTCCTTGGTTGCGCGGCGGGCGCATTCATCGCCGGTGGTCTGTCCGACAAATTAGGGCGGCGCGCGGTCTTGATCATGGCCGCGATTCTTTTTGTCTTGGCTTCGTGGGGTACTGGAGTCGCGCACGGCTCGCTTGAGTTTGTTACTTACCGCGTCCTGGGCGGACTCGCCGTCGGCGCCGCTAGCATTATCTGCCCGGCGTACATCAGCGAAATCGCACCGGCCCGAATTCGCGGTCGCTTGGCTTCGTTACAGCAACTGGCGATCGTGCTCGGATTGTTCTGCGCGTTCATGAGCAATTATTTGATCGCCCGCGCGGCTCACACGGCGAGCGCTCCCTTTTGGCTGGGGTTCAAGGCGTGGCAATGGATGTTTTGGGTCGAGATTATTCCTTCGGTGATTTTTCTTCTCGGGTTGCTCCTCATTCCGGAATCACCGCGGTTTCTGGTTGCGGCGCGCAAGAGCGACGCGGCGCGCAAGGTTCTGACTCGCCTCGGCGAACCAAATGTCGAGGTCAGATTGCGCGATATTCAGGAGAGTTTGGAACGCGGTCATAAACCCCGAATGAGCGATCTCTACGATCCGGTCGCGCGGAAGATTCATCCAATCCTGTGGGTCGGCATCGGCTTGGCAGCCTTCCAGCAACTGGTCGGCATCAACGTCGTCTTTTATTATGGAGAAGTCCTCTGGCGCGCTGCCGGATTTTCCGAGAGCAACGCGCTCTTGCAAAATGTGATCAGCGGCACGGTCAACGTCGGTTCGACCTTTGTCGCTATTGCCTTGGTCGATAAGGTGGGTCGCAAACCGCTCCTAATCTTCGGTTCAATCGGAATGGCAATCGTCCTCGCGATCATGGCCTGGATCTTCGCGGCATCGCCGCTCGATCCGCAGGGTAAACTCGCGATGACCGATTCGGCCGGCCTGGCAGCGCTGATCGCCGCGAACGCTTACATTTTTTGCTTCGGCGTCTCCTGGGGCCCGGTCATGTGGGTCATGCTCGGCGAAATGTTTCCAAACCAATTTCGCGGCGCCGCTCTTTCGGTGAGCGGTTTTATCCAATGGATCTCGAACTTCGGTATTACGATAACCTTCCCCATTCTTCTCGGGTCCTTCGGTCTCAGCGGCGCTTACAGCCTTTACGCAGCGTTTGCCGCGGTCTCGATCTGGTTTGTGATGAAACTCGTTCGAGAAACGAAAGGGAAAACGCTCGAAGACATGTGAAGACAGTGTAGTGGCGGCTGTCTCCAGCCGCAGTCATGCCCGCGGGTGAGGACACCCGCCGCTACATCGACCTCACTGCGCCACTATTGAAATATTGGCGCGGCCGGCCGCTTCAACGACTGCATCCTTGTCGAGCAAGAGAGTCCGACCCGCTTCAACGGCGATGACGCGGAGGTGAGCTTCAACGGCGACTTCAATCGTCGCGACGCCAATAACCGGCACATCAAAGCGCATGTCCTGCGTTGGTTTCGCGACCTTCACCATGATCGCGTTTTTTCCGCCGAGCGCGCCGCCGCGTTTGATCGCTTCGTTTGTGCCTTCAAATCCTTCCACGGCCAGAACGGTCCCGTTCTTTACCACGACGGTCTGGCCGATATCGAGCCGGCTCACTTCTCGCGCGATTTCGAAACCGAACGTCACGTCCTCTTCTTCGCGCCGGCTTAGTTTCCGGCCGGCGATCAGTCCCGCGGGAGCGAGGCAATCTTCGAGAAACGAGGTCGCGGGAAGCAGAGTAATCCCGGCCCGTGCAAGCTCATCGCCGATGGCAGCAAAAATCGATTCGGCATTACGCCGCTTCAAACGAGCGAGAAGAAGAAGCGTTTTCCAATCGGGCCGCAAATCGAAGAGGTTTTTTGGCGCGATCTGGCCGGCCATGATCGCTTCCGAAACGCCGACGTTGTTGAAAAAAGAAATCAGCTTCCCCAGCTGGCCGACGCGCATCCACTGGATTTCGTCCACCTTGCCCGTGAGACGCTCGTCCGTTTCATCGGTGAACGCCGCCGCGACGACGCGCTTTACCCCCGAGCGCCGGGCTGCATCTGCGAGCAGGCGTGGATAAACGCCATTGCCCGCGATGATCCCGAGCGTCTCTGGAGTCGCCACGCTAGCTATGTCGCCGGCGCTTCACGTGCAACTGAGCCAGCGCTTTCTGGAGGGACGCCTGGACGGCAGCAACTTCTTCGGCGCCGAGATCGTCCTTCATCGCGGCTTTCGCGCGCGCCACTGCCGCCTCGGCCGCAGATTCGTCGATGATAGCGGGCTCCAACGCCATATCCGTCAGAACCGAAACAGTCGATGCCGTGATCTCCACGAAGCCTTCGCCAATCGCGAGAAAAGTTTCTTTGCCGCCCTTAAGAACGCGCAGCTCGCCCGGATTCAATGTCGTCAGAAGCGGAACGTGATTCGGATAAACCCCGAGCTCACCCTCCGATCCAGGGAGGGTCACCATTTCAACGTCCTCCGAGTACGCCGTTTTCTCCGGCGTGACGATTTCGAGCTTTAACGTCCCAGCCATGATTCGTTAGGCCGCTTGCTCTTCCTTGATCATGTCGATGCCGCCCTTCATGTAGAAGTTCTGTTCGGGAACTTCGTCATGTTTGCCATCGAGGATTTCCTTAAATCCACGGACGGTTTCGGCGATCGATACGTATTCGCCTTTCGTGCCGGTGAAAACTTCGGCCACGTGGAACGGCTGGCTGAGGAAACGCTGGATTTTTCGGGCCCGGAAAACGGTGAGCTTATCGTCGGGGCTCAACTCATCCATTCCGAGGATCGCGATGATGTCCTGTAAATCTTTGTAACGCTGCAACACTTTCTGAACGCCACGCGCGACCGCATAATGCTCTTCGCCGACGACATCCGGCGCGAGCGACTTCGAAGTCGAGGCGAGCGGATCGACCGCGGGATAGATACCCAGCTCAGCGATCGAGCGCTCGAGCACGATGGTTGAGTCCAGGTGCGCGAAAGTGTTAGCCGGCGCCGGATCGGTCAGATCGTCCGCCGGGACGTAAACCGCCTGGACCGACGTGATCGACCCTTTCTTGGTTGAAGTGATCCGCTCCTGAAGGTCGCCCATCTCCGCGGCAAGTGTCGGCTGGTAACCGACGGCGGATGGGGTTCGTCCGAGCAGTGCCGACACTTCCGAGCCCGCCTGGGAAAATCGGAAGATATTGTCGATGAACAACAAAACGTCTTGGTTGCGTTCATCACGGAAATATTCCGTCATCGCCAAAGCCGACAGCGCTACCCGAAGTCGGGCGCCCGGAGGCTCGTTCATCTGGCCGTAAACCAGCGCCACCTTCGATTTGCTGAGATCTTTCTGATCGATGACCCCGGCCTCGCTCATTTCCGTGTAAAGATCGTTCCCTTCGCGAGTGCGCTCGCCGACTCCTGCGAACACGGAGAACCCGCCGTGACCTTTGGCGATGTTATTAATCAGCTCCAGGATGACAACGGTCTTGCCGACGCCTGCGCCGCCGAAGGCGCCCACCTTGCCGCCCTTCGTAAACGGACAAATCAGGTCGATGACCTTGATTCCGGTCTCGAGGATCGTCGAACCGGTATCCTGGTCGGTCAGTTCGGGAGCTTTGCGGTGGATCGGATAGCGTTTCGTGAAGCTGACCGGGCCGCGATTATCGACCGGATCGCCGGTGACATTAAACACGCGGCCGAGCGTCCCCTCGCCTACCGGCACCGTGATCGGCCCACCGGTATCGTTCACCGGCATCCCTCGCTTCAGACCCTCGGTGGACGACATCGCGATCGAGCGGACCCAGTTTTCGCCGAGATGCTGCTGCACTTCGAGGGTCAGCTTGGTCGGGTTTCCGTTCACTTCGTATTCGATTTCAAGCGCGTTGTAGATCCGCGGCAACTTCGCCTCGCCGCCAAACTCCACGTCCACCACGGGACCGATGACCTGAACGATATTTCCTTTATTCATAATTCTGTTTAACCGCCGACCGCCATCTGAGCCGTCGCGATTTCGAGTAGCTCGGTCGTAATGCTCGCCTGGCGCATTTTGTTGTATTCGAGAGTGAGATCCTTGATGAACTGCTTCGCGTTATCCGTCGCGTTCTTCATCGCCACCATGCGCGAGCTGTGCTCGGAGGCGCGAGCGTCGAGGACCATCTGGTAAATCTGATAGTGCAGATAATAGGGAAGCATGACGTCGAGCACTGCTTCCGGCGCGGGCTCGAAGGTGTAGCCAATCAGCGGATCGCCGCTGCCGTTAGCCGATGCGCCCGGGACGGAATTCTGCGGGAGATCGAACGGCGAAATCGGCAGCAGAGTTCGCACAGTCGGCCTCTGGTTGATCGTATTGATGAAATGCGTGAAGAGAACTGAAACTTTGTCGACCTCGCCGCTGAGGAATTTCTCCACGGCGAACTTCGAGATCTCTTTCGTCTCGGTAAATGCGGGAGCGTCCTTCAATGGGAAGTCGGCCAGGAGCTCACGGCGAGTCCGGACGATAAATTGTCGGGCTTTGGCTCCTGAGGTCACGTAAAGCGCCTTGTCTGGCTCGAATTTAATCGCTTCGCGAAACAGGTTTGTATTGAGCGCGCCGGCCAGTCCCTTGTCAGTGCTAAGAACTACGACCAACTCTTTCTTCACCTCCCGCTTCTGCAGGAGCGGATGCAGTTTCGAGTCGGTCCGCTGCTGAAGCGAAACGAGGACGCGATTCATCAGGTTCGAATAGGGCCGGCCCGCGAGCGCAGCCATCTGCGCTTTCCGCATCTTCGACGCGGCCACCATCTGCAACGCCTTCGTGATCTGCGAAGTGTTGCGGATCGATTTAATCCGCCGCCGAATGTCTTGGGTATTCGCCATTTTCTAGCTTCTCCCTTTCGCCCGATAGCGCGCCTGACGCTCGCGAACATGAAATCCGATTTCGCGCTTCTTTTCCGGTGCCGGCGCGAGCAATTGTCGGATCGCGGCGAAAAGCTGAGCGATCGCCTCATCGTGGCTCTCCAGACGTTGCTCGAGCTGCGCAAACTTCGCGGCCAGCTCGGCGTTTGCCGAAATAATCTCGCGCAACCGAACGAACGCGCGAACAACCCGTACGCTGGCATCAATCGCCACGTCGCTATCAAGGACGCTCGCCAGCATGATTGCGCCATGCTCGGTGAATACCCACGGGAGATATCGCCGACCGCCATGCTTTGAGGTTGCAGATCGTGACCTCAAACTTGAGGTCGCAATCTGCGACCTCAAGTTCGTAAACTCTTGACGCGTAAGCTGAAACGCAAAGTCCGACGGAAACCGATTAGGATTACGCCGCAAACGTTCGTTTAGTCGCTTGGTCGTCACTCCGTAAATCGCCGCCAAATCCGAATCGAGCATGACGCGCTGACCACGCACGAGATGGATCGTGTTTTCAACGGTCTCAATCTCGCGGGGGCTGGTCATAGGCGATTCGAAGGCGCGGAGTGAAATCATTGCCAGGTGGATTTGAATTCATCGAGGGCCGCTTTCAGGTCCGCCTCGAGATCTTTATCGAGCGCTTTTTTGGTGACGATCGTTGCCATCAGGCTTTCCTTCCGGGTCCGGAGGTAATCCTGAAGTTTCGTCTGGAATTCTTTCACTCGATCAACGGGAATCGCGTCGACGTAGCCATTTTGCATCGCCCAGAGGACGGCGACCTGTTCCTCGACCGGGATCGGATTGTATTGCGTCTGCTTGAAGAGTTCGACGATGCGTTGCCCGCGCTCGAGCCGCGCCTTCGTCGCGGCATCGAGGTCAGAGCCGAATTGCGCGAACGCCGCCAGCTCGCGGAACTGCGCGAGGTCGAGTTTGATCTTGCCGGCCACTTGTTTCATGCCCTTGATCTGCGCCGCGGAACCGACGCGGCTCACGGAAAGACCGACTGAAATCGCGGGACGGACACCCTGATAAAACAAATCCGTCTCGAGATAAATCTGGCCATCCGTGATCGAGATAACGTTGGTCGGGATGTAGGCCGACACGTCGCCGGCCTGCGTCTCGATGATCGGCAGCGCGGTCAGCGAACCGCCGCCGGCTTCCTCGATCACGCGCGCGCTGCGCTCAAGCAAACGGGAGTGGAGATAAAACACGTCGCCGGGATACGCTTCTCGGCCTGATGGCCGTTTCAGCACGAGCGAGACCTGACGATAGGCGACTGCGTGCTTCGAGAGATCATCGTAAATGATAAGCGCGTCCATGCCATTATCCATGAACCACTCGCCCATCGCGGCGCCGGCGAACGGCGCTAAGTATTGGTTCGTCGCCGTGTCTGACGCCGGCGCGGAAATGATTGTCGTGTAAGGCATCGCGCCTTCCTTCTCCAGAATCGCGAGGGCGCGAGCGACGTTGGAATTCTTCTGGCCGATCGCGACGTAAATGCAGTAGAGCGGGCGATAATCCTTCAGTCGTCCCTGTTCCGCGGCCTTGTTCTGGCGCGCCTGGCTGATGATCGTGTCGAGCGCGATCGTCGATTTGCCGGTGGCGCGATCGCCAATGATCAACTCGCGTTGTCCGCGACCGATCGGAATCATCGCGTCGATCGCCATGATACCGGTCTGCACCGGCTGGCTGACGCTCTTCCGTTTGATGACGCCGGGCGCGATCTTTTCGAGCGGATACGCGACATCCGATTTCACCGGCCCTTTGCCGTCGAGCGGCTGACCAAGCGTATTCACCACCCGTCCGAGCAATCCTTTGCCGACGGGAACCTGGAGCAGCTTCCCGGTGGTTTTCGCTTCGTCACCTTCCATGACTTGCGTCGTGTCGCCGAGCAAAATGGCGCCGACTTCGGTCTCTTCGAGATTGAGCGCGAGCCCGAACACGCCGCTCGAGAATTCGATCATCTCGTTCAACATCACGTCGCTCAGACCTTCGATGCGGGCCACGCCGTCGCCGGTTTCGCGGACAACGCCGACGTTGGTTTTGCTGGTCGTGGTCTTGAGACCGGCGATCTGCGTTTCAATTTCTTCGAGAATGCTGCTCATAATAGATAAGGGTTAAAGTTGTTGCTGGAGGCGCTGGAGCCGGTTGCGGACACTGCTGTCCCAGACATCGCTGCCCACGCGGATCCGCATTCCGCCGAGCAACTCGGGGTTCACGACAAAACGCGCCGCGAGATCGTTGCCATATCGTCGCTTGAGGTTTTCGACAATTTGCTGGCCGGCATCCGCCGAAAGCTCGGTCGCGGTTTCGATGGTGGCCGTGCGCTTCTCCACTTCTAGGCGGAGCAAGCGCTGGTAGGCCTCGAGAACCTGGATGTAATGGCGCGGTTTCTTTTCGATCAATGATTTGAGAAGCGACGAGATCCGGCCAGCATCCAGCTTGCCGTCCGTAAAGCTCGCTCGAAGGAGGTCCTTCGAAAGCTGCCGCGTCTCTTTGTTGATCTTCATGCGCGATTTCTACGAGGCGATCTGGCGGGACGCTTCTTCCTGTAAACGCCGTTGATCTTCCGAGGTAAGAACTTTGCCGGTAACTTTCGCCGTCGTGTCGACCACGAGCCGGCCAAGTTCGCGCTTCAGATCGGCCATCGTTTTCTCGTGCTCGATCACAGTCGCTTCACGCGCTTTGGCGATGATTTGCTCCGCCGCCGCGATGGCTTCCTGTTCCTTGCGCTCCGCGACGTGCGACGCGCTTTCGCGTGCTTCGTCGATCATTTTCTGCGCCTGCGCGTTCGCCTTGGCGAGAATCTCGGCATGCCGCTGCTCCGCTTCAGCGAGCTGCTGCTTGATCTTGTCCGCGTTCAGCAAACCTTCCGCGATCCGTTGCCGGCGCTCTTCCAGGATCGCCAGGATTGGCTTGTAGGCGAAGCGCTTCAGGACCAGCGCCACGATGATGAAGCTGATGACCTGGGACAGGAACAGTTTTGGTTCCCATCCAAATTGCTCAGCGGTCTCGCGCGCCTGGTCGAGAATGCCTGCGGCTAAAAACATGGCCGTCATTCGCGATTCTTATTTTGGCGCGAGGTAGAGCGCGTAGAACACGATCGCTTCCGCGAACGCGATCGCGAGAATCGCCTGCACGAGGATCGGGGTCGCCGCGCCGGGATTGCGCCCGACCGCAGATGCCGCGCCCATGCCGATCAAACCCACGCCGATGGCCGCGCCAAGCGCCGCCAGACCGATGTGAATGCTTCCGCCCATCTCAGCTAACATTGGTAACAACATATTTTGTCTTTCTTTTTTTTCGTTTCTCGGCGACCTCCGCGGGAACCACGGTCATAGCCGCCAAATCTCTAATGGTGAGCCTCGTGTCCCGGCTCGTGTTGCGCGATCAACAGGGTGAAGACCGCGGTCAAAAGCATGAAAACCAGCGCCTGCACCAGGCCGACCAGAAGTTCCATGAAGTAAAACGGAATCGGGAGGAACCATGATAGCGAGGGCACCATTTTCGACATGGTTTCAAGAATCGTTTCGCCCGCGTAAACGTTGCCGAAAAGCCGGAAGCTCAACGAAATCGGGCGAAACAGGATCGACACGATCTCCAGCAAACCGACCGCGAAGAAAATTCCGACCATCGCGATTTTCATGATGCCTTTGCTGTCCCCTTTGGGGCCGAAAATATGGAGCAGAAAGCCGCCAACGCCGTTGGCCTGGATCGCCCACACAATCCAGCAGAGGAAAAAAATCATCGCCATTGCCGTGGTCATGTTAAGGTCCGCGTTGCCGCCGCGGAGCAATGGGCGAACAAGATGAAATTCTCCGTTCGCGGCATGTTGTCCCCAGCCAATCGTGCCGACGCCGGGAATCAGTCCAAACCAGTTCACGAAAAGAATGAAGATGAAGATCGTGGCGAAGAACCAGAAGGTCCTCTTCACCAGCTCGCTCCCGATCATTCCTTCGAGAAAGTTGTGCAGGCTTTCCACGAGCCATTCCCAGAAATTCTGCGACCCGCTCGGAACTGGTTTGATCTTTCGCGTCGCGATACGAGCGCAAATCAGGATCACAGCAGCAACGATCCAGGTTACGAACATCGAATTGGTGACCGCGAGATAACCGATCTTCGCGGTTTCCGGATGCGCGGGATCAGTGGGCGGATGGCCGCCGATGCCGTAATTGAGGACAACCGGATGGAGCGAGAGGTGATGTTCCTCCTCGGTCGCGGGCGCTGCTTCCGCACCGAGAGCCGAGGTCGCGAATCCGTTCCACGCGAAGAGCGTGGCGATGAGCAGCAACGGCAGTAAATGGAAACGGCGCATCAAACTTTTGGGTTAGAGGCAGCGCTCAATTGCTTCCCGCAGGTTGCGACACCGCGGAAGCGGCGCACACAGGAGCGCTTGCGTCGGCGCATACCAAAGCGCGTTTTGTTGGGATGACAAGAGTGAAATTCGCGGTTTTCTGGTCAACGACCAGGAACCGCCACTCGCTCTTTCACTTTCACCGGAATCCGCTCTGGAAATCGGGGCGCGATCTCCGCTGTCCGCGGCATTTGAAACCGCTCCTCGGCACCGGCCAGCGCAATCGCTTCGTCGTAGTGCGACTCGAGCTGCCGGATTTGTTCGCGCTGCTCGAAGTTTGCGGCGACCGATTCGCTCGCCAGCGCGCCCATCTCTCGGAAAGCGAAAGGCGAACGCACCAAATTTTTCATCGCAGTCGCAAGCGCTTCGAAGTCGCGTTCCTCGACCAGCATTCCGCTACGGCCTTCTTCGACCGCCTCGGGAATTCCGCCATGCCGCGTCGCGAGAATCGCCAGCCCAGTCGCCATCGCTTCCAGGATCGAATTCGGAATGCCTTCCTGGTTTTGGTCCGGCGGCGTCTCGCTCGGATGGAGGAAGCAATGCGAGCTGCCGTAAAGATCGAGCAATTCTCGTTGGGAAAGAAATCCGCGGAAATGCACTTTCCGTACGATGCCGAGTTCCTCCGCCAATTCTTCCAGATGCGCCTGAAGCGGTCCCTTCCCCGCGATGACTAATTCCGCGTTCGGGAATTCCTTCTGGAAAATCGCGAAGGCGCAGAGCGTAGTCGCCACTCCTTTTTTCGGAATGAGCCGGCACGCTTGCATGAAACGCCAGCGGCCGTCGCTCGGCGCATCGCGCCGAATAAAAGGAAATTCATGGAGCGGAACGCCGGTGCGATTGATCCGCAAACGTTCCGGCGGACAACCAAGCGACAGCAAACGTTCTGCGAGCGACTTCGAGCGCGCCAGGACCAGCGGAACGGCGTTGAACAGTTCTTTCAGCTTCGGCGCATAATCGCGAATGTCTTTTTTCTCGGCGACGTCGGCGCCGTGGAACGAGACCACACACGGCTTGTGCCAGCGCTCAATGAAAGGCAGCAAATGCACGCCGGTATGTCCGAAATAAATGTGCATCAGATCCGCGCCGCGCCGTTCCAGCAACCGCGAGAGCATCTGATACTCGCCGCGATAAACGATGGCCGGCTTTTGTTTCACCCACTTCAGCCAGGCGTGCCGGAGCGGATTGTTGCGCGGCTTTGGAATCAGCTCGATGTCGCGAAATGGAAAGCGCTCGATGTTTTGGAGCGCCTTCGTCATGACGAACGTGTCGTATTCGTGCAGCGAACGGACTTGCCGGTAGATGTGAAGCATCTCCGGTTTAAGGAACGTGGTGCAATAACTCGCTACGACTGGCTTGGGCATGGGAAAACGCCGCGATTGTCCTTGAGGATGCGAAAGTTGTCCACCTGTTATTCGCAGGCGGCGACTTCTGTACTATTAACGTCCGGGGCGATCATCGCGGACGGGTCTTCCGTAAACAGCCACGCCTTGAGCCGCTCTTTCAAGTCGGCCAATCCCTGAGCCTGTGCGGCGGAAATTCCGACGGCTTCCACTCCGGGAAAACGTTTCCGAAGCGCGTCGAGATTTTCTTCGGCGCCCGGCAAATCCATTTTGTTGGCGATGATGCGCCAGGGCCGTTGGGAGAGTCGCGGATCGTAGAGGTCGATCTCGCGCCGAAGATTTTGCAGGTCCTCGATCGGATGACGGCCTTCGCTTCCGGCAATATCGAGGACGAAAAGCAAGACCCGGCAACGCGTAATGTGCCGGAGAAAATCGTGACCAAGCCCGACGTTGCGATGCGCGCCTTCGATCAATCCCGGAATGTCCGCGATCGACGCGCGACGATAACCGTCGAACTCGAGTACGCCGACGATCGGATGGAGAGTCGTGAACGGATACGGCGCGACTTTCGGATGCGCCGCGGAGATTTTTCCCAGCAAGGTCGACTTGCCCGCATTCGGATATCCGACCAGCGCCGCGTCCGCCATTGTCCGCAATTCGAAAATGAAATGGCCTTGCTCTCCCTCGTCGCCTTCACCGTACTGAATCGGCGCGCGGTTCTTCGAACTTTTGAAATGGACATTCCCTTTGCCGCCGCGTCCCCCTTCGCAAAGGACGAATTCTTCTCCCTCGTGGGTCAAATCTGCGATCTGAGGAAAGGCGGAATTGGGAACGGCTCCGTTTTCTTCCGCCTTCCGCCCTCCGCCTTCATCCTTATAAACGACGGTCCCAATCGGCACCTTCACGATCTTCGGCACCGCGCCGCGGCCATGCATCTTCTTCCCCTGCCCGTGCTGACCATTCTTCGCTTTGATGATCGGTTCGTAGAAAAGGTTTGAGAGATTATCGACGTGAACGTCCGCGCGCAGAATCACGTCGCCTCCGCGCCCGCCGTCGCCGCCATCAGGCCCGCCCTTCGGGACGAATTTCTCGCGCCGAAAACTGACGCAACCGCGTCCGCCATTGCCGGCTTGCGCAAAAACTTTGATCCGATCGACAAACATGAGACGGGTAACCTGCCACGCCTTGTAGCGGCGGTCTATGACCGCCGGAATCGTGGCCTAACGAGTAGCGCGATCGGCGGTCATAGACCGCCGCTACAGAGTCGCTCGTAAAGCGCCTTCGTCTGCTGCGCGATCGCTGGCCAGCCGAACTTTTCTTCCGCGCGTTTTCGCCCGGCGCGGCCGAACTTCTCGCAGAGCGCGGGATCGGCCATCAGCTGATTGATGCGCCCCGCCAGATCGCGCGCGAATTTCTCCGGCTCATGCGGCTCGAACGGGCTCTCCTTCATCTGATCGATGGGCACGAGAAAACCCGTCTCGCCGTCGACAACCACTTCTTTGATTCCGCCGACCGCGGTCGCCACCACCGCCGTCTCGCACGCCATCGCTTCGAGGTTGATGATCCCAAATGGCTCGTAAATCGACGGGCAACAGAACACTGACGCGTTCGAATAGAGCTCGCGCACCGTCGGCTTGTCGACCATTTCGTCGATCCAAATGACGCCGCTGTGTTGCGCCTGGACTTTCGCCACGGCCTCTTTCATTTCGCGGCCAATCTCCGGCGTGTCAGGCGCGCCCGCGCACAGCACGATCTGAAACCCTTCGTCCATGTACTCAATCGCGCGGACCAGATGGATAATGCCTTTCTGCCGCGTGATCCGTCCGACAAACAACAGGTACGGTTTTTTGATCCTAAACTTCGTGAGCGCGGCGGTCGAATCGGTCTTCCGATATTCGTCGAGATCGATCCCGTTATAAATCACATGCAGGCGTTCCGGCTTCACGTTGAAGAGCTCTTCGATTTCCGCTTTCGTCTGGCCCGAAACGGCAATCACAGCGTCGGCCATTTCCAGCGCGGTCTTTTCCACCCAAAGCGAAAAGTCATAGCCGCCGGCGAGCTGTTCGCGCTTCCACGGACGCAACGGCTCCAGCGAATGCGTCGTGATGACCAGCGGGAGCCCGTAATTTAACTTTGCGAGAATGCCGCCGAAATGGCTGTACCAGGTGTGACAATGAACGAGGTCGGCGTCGATGTTGGCTGTATTGAAATCGGTGCAGCGCCGGACCGCGCCGAAGACGGAACGCAACGGCTTCGGACAGGTGAATTCGTCCGCGTCCAGTTCAAACCCGCGCACCGTCAGATTTCCGTTCTCCAATTTCTGGTCGCCGAAGCAGCGCACCTCGATCGGCATCGATTTCGCCAGCTCGCGTGACAGGTAATCGACGTGGACGCCCGCGCCGCCGTAAATGTTGGGCGGATATTCGTTCGTGAGGAAAAGCGCCTTCACCCGGATTCCTTACCGCAGTTTCGTCAGCTTTGGTAGGGCGACACGCTGTCGAGCCGTCGGTTGTGAATCACTTCCGCACTTTTAATAGCAGCACCGGTACATCCACCTGGTGGCGAACCTTGTCCGCCGTGCTGCCGTGCAGAAAATCGCCGAGAAGCCGATGCCCGTGCGTAGTCATTGCAATCAAATCGATGGCCTCTTCTTGCGCCAGCTTGATAATTTCGGTGGCCGGGTCGCCCATCGCCAGCACGGTTTTCACCTGGAAACCCTCGGATTCCAATTGCGCCGAGAGGGAGGCGAGATATTCGCGGTCCTGCTTCATCTCCTCGCTCTCCTGAAGTTTAAAACGCTCAAAATTCCGCGCCGCCCAGCCATCGGCGACATGGACGAGCGTCAACTTCGCGTCCGTCAATTTCGCGAGCGAACGGATGTGCCGCAAAATCGTGTGGTCGCTCTCGCGATTCTCAACCGGAACCAGGATCGTGTTGTACATCGTCTGCGTGCCTAGGCGCCGAACCAATTTCGGAAAGTTTGCATGAGGAGCCAGCCGTTTAGCAACGCAATGATGCTGGCGACGAACCAGGAAAGCCATTTCACCGCCGAGCCATTCACAAACTCTCCCATCTTCAGCTTGTCGCTCGTGAACATGACCAGCGGGAAGACGGCGAAGCTGAGCTGGAGACTGAGAATGACCTGGCTCAGCACGAGCAGATTCGTCGTTCCTTTTTCGCCGGAAACGATCGTGACGACTACGGCCGGAATGATCGCAATCAGCCGCGTGATCAAGCGGCGCAGCCATGGCCGGAGCCGGAGGTTGAGAAATCCTTCCATCACGATCTGGCCGGCGAGCGTGCCGGTGAGCGTGGAATTTTGGCCGGAGGCCAGCAACGCCAGCGCGAAGAGCGTACTCGCGCCCGTCACGCCCAGGAGCGGCGTAAGGAGTTTGTAGGCGTCCTGGATTTCCGCGACGTCGTTGTGGCCACGCGTGTAAAAAGTCGCCGCGGCCACTATCAGAATCGCGGCGTTGATAAACAGCGCGAACATCAGCGCGACCGTGGAATCGATTGTGGCGAACTTGATCGCTTCGCGTTTGCCCGCTGCGTTCAATTCATACCGGCGCGTCTGCACGATCGAAGAATGCAGGTAAAGATTATGCGGCATGACCGTCGCGCCGAGAATGCCGATGGCGATGTAGAGCATTCCGGGATCCGCCACGATCTGCGGTGAGGGCACGAAGCCTTTCACGATTCCGAAGACGTCTGGACGCGATGCGACAATCTCCCACGCGAAACAGCCGCCAATAATGATGATGAGGGTGATGACCAGCGCTTCGATGTAACGAAACCCTTTGTTTTGGAGGAACAAAACGAAGAGCACGTCGAGCGACGTGATGCAGACGCCGGCGAGAAGCGGCAGCCCGAAGAGGAGGTTAAGCGCGATCGCCGACCCGATCACTTCCGCCAGGTCGCACGCTGCGATCGCGATCTCGCAGATGACCCATAGAAAAAACGAAACCGGTTTGCTGAAATGATCCCGGCAAGCCTGGGCGAGGTCGCGCCCGGTCGCGATGCCCAGCTTCAGCGACAGCGACTGGAGGAGAATCGCCATCAGGTTCGACATCATGATGACGGAGAGGAGCGAGTAATTGTATTTCGAGCCTCCGGCCAGGTCTGTCGCCCAGTTCCCCGGATCCATGTAGCCGACGGCGACCAGAAACCCGGGACCGGCAAAGGCGAGGAGCTTCCGAAAAAAGCTGGCCGAAGGCGGGACCACGAGGCTGCGGTGGACCTCCGAAAGACTGGGCAGCTTCGGCGCGCTTCGCCATCCGGCAGTGGAATGGGATACCTCCGATTCGCGGATATTAGGCACGGCTAAGTTATTTCGTCTGCACTAAGTATTTGTCAATTGGCAAATACTTTTATTTTGACCTGTGTGGGAAGCCCGCTAATCTTGCCGCGGTCGTGCCCGCCGCAAAAAAATCGAAGCGCAACTCTTCCGCGGTCGAGGATTATCTCGAACGCATTCTTGAGCTGATTAATTCCAAGGGCTACGCGCGAGTGGTCGACATTGCCACCAGCCTCAATATTTCCCAGGCGAGCGTCAGCAACATGATTCAGCGGCTCGACGGCGAAGGCCTGCTCAAATATGAAAAATACCGGGGTCTGGTTTTGACCGCTGCGGGCGAGACCCTCGCCCGCAACATCGCGCGGCGCCACGAACTGCTGACCGATTTCCTTACCTTGCTGCGCCTCGATAAGCAGGTCATCCATCACGACGTCGAGGGGATGGAACACCACATCAGTCCCCCCACCCTCCGCGCGATCGAAGCGCTCACCGCGCAGTTAAAGCGCCGGCCCGCGCTCCTAGCGAAACTCAAATAGGTGAAACGCGCGGCCGAAGTCGTCCTGGCGCTCGATCTCGGCAGTTCTTCGACGCGCAGCGGTTTCTTCGATCGGCGAGGTCGCATGGTTCGCGGAAGCGAGGCGCGACGAGAATATTCGCTCGAATATACCAGCGATGGCGGAGCTGAGCTTTCCCCCGTCGCCCTTCGTCGCGCGGTCCGCGCCTGTTTGCGAGACACGATGCGACATTCGCGATCGCAACGACGCATCATAGCCGTGGGCGGCAGCGCATTCTGGCACGGACTTCTGGGGCTCGACCGAAAAGATCAGCCCATCACGCCGGTGTTCAGCTGGGCGGATTCACGATGTGCGGAGGATGCGGAGATTTTGCGCCAGGAGTTCAACGAGCGAAAAATCCACGCTGAAACCGGCTGCATGCTGCGCGCTTCCTATTGGCCCGCGAAGCTGCGCTGGCTGTTGCGAACAAATCGTCAGCTGTTTCGGAAAGTGCATCGCTGGGTTTCTCCGGCTGATTGGATTTTCAAGAAAAGCTTCGGCGCTCACGGCACCAGCCATTCGATGGCGAGCGCTACAGGACTCTACGACCTACGAATGAAAAGCTGGCACCCCGAACTCTGCCGCGCTTGCCGGATCGCTCCCGAACAACTCGACATCCTTTGCGAATCATCCGATCGCTGTGCAACCGCGTCGGAGTTGCAAAATGCGCGCGTCTTTAATCCCATCGGCGATGGCGCGGCGGGTAATCTCGGCTCAGGCGCGGACAGTGTGGCCTCGGTCGCAATTAATGTCGGGACCAGCGCCGCCGTCCGTTTACTGCGCCGGGAAAACGATGGAAAGCGGCCCGTGCCGCTCGGACTTTTTCGCTACGCCGTAGATCAGCAGCGCACGGTCGTTGGGGGTGCGGTCAGCAACGCGGGCAATCTTCATCAGTGGTGTTTGCGGCAGTTGCAGCTCGGCGTGACCGAAGCGCACGCGCTGAATCGAAGCGCCGCCGCGGACGATGACCTAACGATCCTGCCTTTCTGGGTAAACGAGCGCGCTCCGACCTGGCCCGAAAAGTTGCGCGGCGCGATTGTTGGTTTGAATCAATCGACTGACGCCGCCGCGATCTTCCGCGCCGCGATATGCGCAACTTTTTATCGGCTCGCGGACATTCTGGAATTGCTCGAACAAACTAGTGGTCGCGCGAAGCAGATCATCGTGTCCGGCGGGATTCTGCGTTCGAAACCCTCGGTCCGACTGCTCGCGGATTCGCTCGGCCGCGACATTTACGTTTCCGCTGAAAAGGAAGCGTCCCTGCGCGGAGCGGCCGTTTACGTTCTCGAAAAGCTCGGCTACGCCGCCACGCCTCTCCCGAAACCGAAAGTTATCCGACACAATCCCATTCTCGCTGCTAAACATCGAACACGCCGCGAGCGACAGGCGGCGCTTGAAAGTGCGCTGTCTCCTTCGGAGGGACGTGCTTCTGCGCGTCCCTGACTTCCTGCGCGCCTCGATTGTCGGACGCGCAGAAGCGCGTCCCTCCGGTGCGTTAGGCGCCCGACTCTGAGACGCTTTCAATCTCGCCGGGCCGGCACCTGATCGTCAGCGAAATTGGCCGGCAGCAAACGGTGCAGTCTTCGATAAGCGATTGTTCGCGCTGCGAAGTATCGATTTGCAACGGGAAGACTTCACCGCAATGCGGGCACGTGATTTCTGCTTCGACCGTAATTTCCATGTAAGAAAGATTGTCCCGAGCCGTTGACCAAGCGGCCTCAAGCCATTCTACTATTCCGTTCCCCATCCGTGCAGCAACGATGGATTCGACTTACGCCATTTTCGGTTCGACCGATGCTCCCGCCTTTTGGCCGGCGTATTTTTCCTGGCAAAAACAAAAGGCGTCGAAGCAGGACCCAATCGCCGGCAAACCGGCCGCGGAACAAAGCAAGGGCTGCATTCTCGTCGTCGAGGACCACGACGACACCCTGAGATCGATGAAGATGCTGCTGAACCGCCTCGGCTACAAAGTTCTCGTCGCCGAAAACATGACGGACGCGCTCCGGATCGCGGAAGAGCAACCGTTCGACATTTTGCTCAGCGATATCGGTCTGCCTGATGGCAACGGATTGGACCTGCTAAAAAAGATCCGCGCTCGACGAAACGTCCCGGCTCTCGCCCTCAGCGGATTTGGGATGGACGAAGACATCGACCGTAGCCGTGAGGCCGGGTTCTCCGATCATCTGACGAAGCCGGTCAGCATGGATCGTTTGCAGGCTGCTATTTCGCAGCTGGAATCGGAAACGGATTAACTTTCCAGGACCGCTTCGGGCGAACCGGCCTCGCGCGGATTTTCCTTTCGGAAATGGAGCTGGCCAACGCGGCGGCCGTCCGTCTGCGAAATCGTCACGACGTAATCGTTGATCCGCACGTGCTCGCCTTGCTTCGGTAAATGCCCGAGCAAATGCGTGACGTAACCGCCGATCGTGCTGACATCCGCGCTTTCCAATTCCAACCCCGCCAGGTCCCGCAGTTCGTACAACCCCAGCGACCCCACGACCGAGAACTCATTCTCGTTGATCTTGCGGAACTCCGCTTTCTCGGCGTCGAACTCGTCCTGAATATCCCCGACGATTTCCTCCAGCACGTTTTCCAGCGTGACCATGCCGACAGTCCCGCCGTATTCGTCCACCACGAGCGCGAGATGAGCGTGCTTGGTCAGGAACAGGTTCAGCAATTTCTCGAGCGACATCATTTCCGGGACGGGCGTGATGTCGCGTTTGATCCGCATCAGGTCGGGATGGGGGTCGCGCATCATCGGCATCAGCTCCTTGATGTGAATCAGGCCGACGGCGTTATCGAGATGCCCGCGGCAAAGAGGAAAACGCGTGTGCCGTGATTCGAACGCCTTCTTCAGGTTTTGCTCGAAGTCTTCTTCGAGATCGAGGAACACCACTTCGCCGCGAGGCGTCATGATATCGCGCACGACCCGTTGCCGGAGGTCCAGCGCGTTCACGAGCAGATCGCGACCTAGCTCCGAGACCTCATCGGATTTTTCGCTCTCGTCCAGAATAAGGCGCAACTCCTCTTCGCTGTGCGCGAGCTCCGAGCCCGCGACCGGTTTAATGCGGAGCAACCGGTTCAGGAAAAAATTCGAGGACGTGTTCAGAATCCAGATCGCTGGTTTAAACAGGATATAGAAAGCGCCGAGCGGCCGAGCCAGGACAAGCGAGACCGAAATCGGATTCCCAATCGCAATGTATTTCGGCGCCAGCTCGCCGAAGACGATGTGAAGAAATGTGATCCCAATAAACGCGAGCGCGATCGAAATCGTCGAGACGACCACATGCGAATGGATGCCCACGACCGCGAACGCCGGTTGCAGAATGCGGGCCAGGAATTCCTCGCCAATCCAGCCGAGGGCAAGACTGGCCAGGGTGACGCCCAGCTGGGTGGCGGACAAGTAGGCGTCGAGATGCCCACGAACGTGCTTGGCGAAAGTTGCCTTGACGTTGCCTTCATCTTCCAGGGCGTCGAGCTGGCTGCCTCGGACCTTTACAATCGAGAACTCACACGCGACGAAAAACGCGTTTAGGACAACGAGTCCGAAAATGATCGCGATCTTAGCCAGCAAAACGAGCGGCGGATCCCAATGATCGGCGATGGCTTCGGCCAACGGCGCGGCCGCGAGAAAAGGAGAAAGCAAAAAATTCATGGAACGGATGCGCGCTGCACACCCGAGAGACCGCGAGCCGGCGTCCTACCAGCTCGACTTCGTCACACCCGGGATGAACCCGCCCGAAGCGAGCTCTCGGAAGGTCAGGCGCGAAATCTTGAACCGGCGAATAAACGCACGGCGGCGGCCGCTCACTTCGCAACGATTGACCACCCGGGTGGGGCTGGCATCGCGCGGCAGTTGCGACAGGCCCATATAATCTTTCTTCGCTTTGAGTTCAGCCCGCAGGGCCGCGTATTTTTTCACGGTCGCGCGCTTGCGTTCGTTGCGGTTGATCCAGGACGTTTTCGCCATAAAGGAACGCGGAACGTAGCGGGACTCGCCGGAAATGCAAACGGTTTCTCGGCGAACTCCAGGGAGGCAGCTTGCCCGCCGTAGCTGGGCGGAGGAAGGTCTGCTTCCATGTTTCCGCTCAACACCGATACTTTTCCGGCCAGTGCCTCCGACTTGCAGCGGCTCCTGAACGAGAGCCTTCGCCAACTTTTCGCTCTCCCCCGGGACCCAGTCGATCTCCGGACGGAATCCTATCCCCATCTCGATTCGCTGAGCGTTTCCCTGGATGGCGCTGAAGTGCGTCAACCCCCTCCGGCGATTCCGGCGTTAATGAGCGAGCCTGTGCCGGCTTTGACCGTCGAATCATTCCGCGTGACCGGCGCTGCTATGAAGGTGGGGCCGGCGGCCGTGGACTTCGCGCTCGCCGCTCGCAGCCTGCAGCTGCACCAGGCGACAGATCGCCAGCGCCACGTAGTCCTCCTTCTCCACAACGCCGCCGATGGCCGGATCGAAATTTCAGTGTCGGTTTCCGATTTGGAAGCCCTTATAGCCGACGTCGCCAAGACCCAGGCCGGCAAGCACGGAGTGAATATCGAGAGCGTTGAGCTCTCGCTCCGCTCTCAATCGACGCGATCACTCGCCGCCGAGATTCGTCTCCGCGCCAAAAAACTCTTCATGAGCGCCGCGCTCCGCATCACGGGTCGACTCGACCTCGACGAAAAACTGACCGCGAAACTCTCCGGTCTCGATTGCACCGGCGAAGGCGCAATCGCCAGCATCGCCTGCGGCGTGCTCAAGCCGCATCTACAAAAAATCGACGGCCGCGAATTTCCGCTCATGTCGCTTCCGCTGGGCGAGGTCCGCCTCCGCGATGTGCAGATCAACGCGGGCGACAAGCTCTCGGTCACGGCGGAATTTGGCTCGGCGCACGAATAGGTCGTATAAGACCTGTGGGTCCAATCGCATGATCATCAAAATCGGTTTCGACATTCAGTTCGATCTTCCGGCGCCGACGCCGATGATCCTGATGCTTTACGTCCATCCCTCGCGTCAGCCTGATCTGCTCGCTCCCGAAAAAATCGTCGTCGAGCCCGATATCCCGGTCACCGATTTCACCGATCTTTACGGCAACCGTTGCGCTCGCGTTCTCGCGCCGGCTGGCGAGATTCGTTTCTCGCTCGAAACTTTCGTCGAAGACAGCGGCCAACCCGACGAGCAACAACCCGACGCGATCCAGCATGCCGTGGAAGATCTGCCTAACGACACGTTGCCGTTCCTGCTCACGAGCCGCTACTGCGAAGTCGACAAACTTTCCGACGTCGCCTGGCAACTTTTCGGGCAGACGCCGCCGGGCTGGGCGCGAGCCAAAGCCATCTGCGAGTGGGTCCACAAACACATCACCTTTGGCTACCACTTTGCCGACCACACCAAATCCGCGTTCGACGTTTACAACGATCCGCGCGGTGTATGCCGAGACTTCAGCCATCTCGCCGTCGCTTTCTGTCGGTGCATGAACATTCCCGCGCGCTACGTCACCGGTTACATGGGCGACATCGGCGTGCCTCTGGTTCTCCCGATGGATTTCAGCGGCTGGTACGAAGTTTATCTCGGCGGCCGCTGGTTCACCTTCGACGCCCGCCACAACGTCCCCCGCATCGGTCGCATCGTCATGGCCCGTGGCCGCGACGCCGCCGACGTTGCCCTCACCACAAATTTCGGCAGCGCCAGGTTGAAGAAATTCTTCATCATCAGCGACGAGATGCCGGCATGATTATGCAGCGGTCGCTTCGGATTTACGGTGGCTCGCTGAGCAGCGTGGTGGGAGTCCATGCAATGTGTCTGCCAGTGATCCGGCTTTTCCCGGCGTTTCGCGACCTCTAATCGCTTTCGAAACCAAAGCGCTGATGCACGACCGCGGTATCGTGTCATCCCGTGGGAAGTGAGCATAACGACTCAGATGCTGTAGCCGAAGTGGTCCCAACTCGCGCAGGTTACGATCGCTGGGCCTCGAATTACGACGAGGACGCGAATCCGCTGCCGATCCTGGAAGGAACGTTGGTGGAGCAGTTACTCGGAGACGTGCGCGGGCTCGAGGTGTTGGATCTAGGGTGTGGGACCGGACGTCATGCCATCTCGATGGCGTCCCGCGGGGCGCGCGTCATCGCAGTCGATTTTTCCGAAGGCATGCTTGAGCGGGCCAAACAAAAGCGCGGAGATGCGAATATTACCTTTCAAGTTTGCGACCTGACCAGGCCGCTGCCGTTCGAAGCAGCCACGTTCGATCTGGTCCTATGCGCGTTAGTTCTCGATCACATCGCTGAGCTCGAAACTTTCTTTCGGGAAATGCGACGAGTGTGCCGGCCATCGGGTTTCGTCGTTGCCTCTACCGTTCATCCGGCAATGATGCTGCGCGGGGTCCAAGCGCGCTTCCGGGATCCGAAGAATGGCTCGGAAATACGTCCGAAAAGTTACCCGCACGAGATGAGCGACTATGTAATGGCGGCCACTCGCGCTGGATTTGTCTTCGACCACTTAAGCGAGCATTCCGTTAGCGAGAAGCTGGCGAATCGCTTCGACCGCGCTCGGAAATATATCGGCTGGCCTATGCTCTTATTGATGCGGTTGTCGCCGAAGTCTCCTACTGCCGGCTCATCCGCCGGAAGAGCCACCAGCCAAGACCGAGAAACAAAACGTTCGGGAACCAGACGAGCAGCTCGGGGTGCAGCTTCGCGTTCGCGCGCAACGTGTCGGCAATGATGATGAAGAGGAAATAGAAGACGCCGATCACAAGGCTGGCCGCGAACCCAAATGAGGTTTCGCGGCGATGGGCGGTAATCCCGAGAGGTACACCAACGAGCGCGAAAACGAGACACGCGATCGGAAACGAGAAGCGCTTGTTGATCTCCGTTCGGCTTGAGCTGCGCATTTTCGGATCGTCGTTCTTGAGTTGATCGAGAAGTTGCTCCAGCGACAGCATTGAACGACTGGCCCGGCGTTTCTCCTTTTCGTAAAGATCCTCGAGACTGATCGGTAGCGTGCCTTCTTCCACGCTGATTCCGTCACGCATCCGGCGCAGATCGTAAGGATCGACTTCGTCACGCTGGGAGTAACGCGCGTCGTAAAGGTGCATCAGGATCCGGTGGTTCGGAAGGTCGGCCTCGAGATCGCCCTGGCGCGCGTGCGTGACTTTCATCGGCATCGCTTGGTCGTCGGTTTCGAACACGAGAATGTTCTCGAGCTTGTTGCCCTCCTTTTTGCCGACGTAAATCTTTCGGCCGGGAAATTGATCGATCACCTGGTCGCTGCCGAAAAGCGCCATCGGATTGCGCGTCGCCAGATTGAAAACAGTGCTCCGCATTTCTTCCTGGGCGGCAGGCGCAACCTGCACATTGAGCCAAAGCGAAAGAGCCGTGCACCCCAGCGCGATAACGACCAGCGGAATGCAAATGCGCCCGATGCTCACGCCGTTGGAACGCAGAGCTGTCAGCTCGTTGTCGGCGGAGAGGCGGCCGAAGACCAGGAGCACGGCAGTGAGCAATCCCCACGGAATGGTGAAGATGAGCGAGAACGGCAGGACGTAAGCGACGAAGCCCATGAGGTATTCGACCGGTAGATCGTGATTAACCAGGAGCGGCAGGAGCTTGCGGAAGATATTGCCGATGACGAGGACGAAACTGAGGACGACGATCGCAAACAGCAGATTCACAACGAGCTGCCGGGTGATGTAGCGATCGATGATTCTCATCGTTCTCGCTTGTTAATGCGGCCCGGGGGGCGTCGCAAGTGGCGCAACGTTCCTACCAGCCGGGAATCGATTTGCTGAGCACCCCGTCACGAGCGGACGCGGTCGCTTTTAGTTGCTGATTCAATTCCTGCAACAACGCCCGATCCGTCTTGCGGACCGCGAATCCCATTTTCTCCAGCTCCACTCCGGGCACGACCTCTGGCGTGATGTCGGTCAAGGCGAGCTCGGCGCCGATCGATTGCTTTAGTTCAGCGGTTTTTTGCAGCGCGTACGGCTTGTCCAAAAGCGCGCCGTCAATCCGTTCCGCCACGAGATCGGCCAGCATCCGGTCGTAAGCGCCGCTCCCACCGTACGGGACAAGACGCTCGGCCGCGGTGTCGCCTAAAAGTTTGCGCGCGAAAGTTTCGTTCGTCGTTTTCTCGGCCGCCGCGACTCGATTCAAGACGAGCTTCCCATCGACAAACGGTTTTACGCCCGGCTTCGCGATCATCGTCTGCGGGTATTGCAGGGTCGGATCGGTGAACGCAATCGCATACGTTTTTTCGCGCTCCGGCGTAATGGAAATCGCGGACGCGATCAGGTCGACCGCGCCATCGCGCTCGAGCAGCCGGAAAAACTCTTCGCCCCAAATTCGGCGGGTGTAGGTGATCGTCGGTTTCGCGTTGACGCCGTGAGCAGCGAGGATCCGCGCCCCGAGATCGCGCAACAGATCGATCTCGTACCCCGTCAGCTCAGAGCCTTCCTGCCGGACAAAAAATCCGTCCGGCTCCGCCGTGCCGACGTGGATGTTTCGCGTGGCGATGATTCGATTCAACGCGCTCGGGTAATAGGTAAACGTCTGCTCGGGATTCCAGTCGCCGAATTTTTCTTTTTGCCCAGGCGCTTCCCAAAGCGGCCGCACTTTCCAGCGGACAACGCCTTCGATGCCCTGCGGCACGATTGAATTGCGCGCCGTCCGTTGCACCGTGGGAGCCTTTCCGGCTGGGGCCAGCGACACTTCGAAGGACAAATTCTCCTGCGGCAAATCCTTCGTCGTCCAGGCCAAAAGCAATGGGCCAACGACGGATGCCCCATCCGCTGGACGCTCAATTTTCACCGTCTCGCCCGTCGCGCCCTTGTGGCCAAGGAACCAGACGCCGGCACCGATCGCGAGAATCGCTGCCAACCCAAGCGCTCCCCAAAGTGCCCACGATTTTTTCCGCGGCTCTTCCTTGCGCAGTGTCGGCGCAACCGGACTCCTCCGTTCCAGCGCCAGAATCGCATCCGCGAGTTCGCCGATGTGCTTTTCCAAGGGCGGATTCATCGCGTCGAGCCAATGACAACTGCTGATGAAATACTCGAGGTCCTTTGACGGCACGACGTTCTCGACCCGGAACGGAATGATCGCGACACCCTTGTTCACCGCCCGCTCGATCTCGCGCATGACCTGCGGTGAGCCGTTCGAGTGCTTGGAAAAAATCACCACCATCACCGCGCTGTCGCCGATCGCCTCGATGATCGCCGAGCCCCACGTCCGCCCTGGCCCAACGTCGCGCGGCGCGATCCAGCACCGGATCTTATTCGCCTCGAGCGTCCCGCAAACCGCATCCGCGATCTTCTTGTCCTCGGAGCAATAGCTGATGAACGCGTCGTACTGCATCGCCTCCGAGCTTAGCGCGCCCTCGCGCGAGTTGGCAATCGCCCTCGCCGGGTCTTACTTGCTCGCGATGCGATTGGTCACGTTGATCCTCTTCGTTCTATCTTCATCGGCAATAATGGCCGCGACCGATCCATTGCGAACTTCACGCCAGTGTCTCGTCGTCGTCTCGGATAACTGGAATGCGAAAACTGGTACGCTGCGCGCCTTCGAGCGCACTAGTTCGCGAAGTGGCTGGCAAATGCGCGGAGGCGTGATTCCGGTCGTGCTTGGAAAAAAAGGGATGGCCTGGGGCCGCGGCCTTCTGGATTTCAAATCAGATGCTCGCAAAGTGGAAGGCGACAATAAAGCGCCCGCGGGAATTTTCCGGCTCGGCTCCGCCTTCGGCTACGCTCCGCGATCAGGCGCGCGTTGGATCAAGCTGCCTTACGTTCCTCTCACCAAGAACAGCGAGGGAATCGACGACCCGAGCTCGCGTTATTACAACAAGCTCGTCGACCGTTCGAAGGTCGGGAAGGTCGATTGGCGAAGCTCCGAGCAAATGCTTCGGTCCGACGTTCTCTACAAGTGGGGCATCATCGTCGCGCATAATTCGGCCGCCACGCGCGGCGCCGGTTCGTGCATCTTTTTGCACATTTGGAAAAATTCCAGCACAGCGACCGCCGGCTGCACCGCCATGCCGGAACAAGATCTCGTGCAGTTGCTGCGCTGGCTCGATCCAGCCAAACATCCCGTCCTGATTCAGATGCCGCGAGGTGAATTCGCAAACTTGCGGTCGCAGTACAGAGTCCCACCGATTCCCGAAAAGCCGTCTCGCTGAACATGTCACAGGTCACTTGTCACTGGTCACTTTCTTCCCCCTTGCTAGGTTGATGCTCGAATGAGCGGCGACATTTACGACGTGGCAATCATCGGCGGCGGGCCCGCCGGCAGCGTCGCCGCTGCGCTTCTCGCTCGCGCCGGACGCCGCGTCGTTGTCCTCGAGCGCGACAAGTTTCCGCGCTTCCACATCGGCGAATCGCTCCTGCCTTTTAGCATGCAGGCTTTTACGCGGCTCGGCTTGCATGAGAAATTCGCGCGGGCCGGGTTTATGGAAAAATTCGGCGGCGAAATGTACGGCGCCTGCGGCGAGGACGGCGTGAAGTTTTATTTCGAAGACGGCTTCCGTTCTCAAACCGACCGGTCTTATCAGGTCACGCGCGCGGACTTCGACAAAGTCCTTCTCGATCACGCCGCGGAAAGCGGCGCGGAAGTTCGGGAAGAAACTGGTGTAGAGAGCATCGAATTTTCGGAGAACAGCGCGACGCTTTCCATATCACGGAGGGACGAGCTTCCGCTCGTCCCCGGACGCGCCGAAGCGCGTCCCTCCGAGATTAGCGCGCGCTACGTGATCGACGCGAGCGGACGCAACTCGATTCTGAGCGCGAAGTTCAAGCTCAAGAAGAACTATGAGCACCTTCAAAAAATTTCCATCTTCGCCCATTACGACGGGATGGTCCGGGCGGAAGGCCGCGACGGAACGCTGACCCGGATGGTGCGCGCGGTCGACCGTTGGTTCTGGGTCATTCCCTTGAGCGCGACAAGGACAAGCGTTGGTGTCGTCCTCGATGGCGGGCTTTTCAAACAATCCGGACTCAACGCGGAAGAATTCCTGCAGCAGGCGATCGAAGAACAACCCCTGCTCATGCAGCAAATGCGTGACGCCGAACGCGTGACGCCAGTCCGGACCGCAGCCGATTTTTCCTACCGCAGCACGCAGCTCACCGGCGCTCGCTGGATGCTCGCGGGCGACGCGGCAGGATTCATCGACCCGGTGTTCAGCAGCGGCGTTTTTCTCGCGGTCTTGGGCGGCGAACAGGCGGCCGATGTTTTACACGAAGTCCTCGATCATCCGAAAAAGCGCCGAAAACTTTTCGCGCGCTACGAGCGCAACATCAATAAGGCGATGGACGTTTACCTGCGATTCGTCGACGCCTGGTATTCGAAGGAATTCATCGAGGTGTTTCTCCATCCGCAGGATCTTTTCCAAATTCCGCCGGCCGTAAACGCAGTCCTCGGCGGCAATATCGGCGACAGCTTCGCCATCAAATGGCGGATGGCGATTTTTTATCTCCTCGTCCGACTACAAAAGTACATCGCGCTCTGTCCGCGGCGCACACTCGTCCCTAAAAAAGTAAGCGCCCCCGAGACCGAGGAAGCATTGGAGGCTGTGTCATGAAGAACTTGGAGGGACGCGCGCTGTCGCGTCCAAAGCGAATTAAAAAATTCGGGACGACACAGCGGTCGTCCCTCCAGGTAATTGCTGTCGCTGCTCTCGCGTTTGCCCTGACTAGCTGCGGCACGATCCATCAATTCATCGGTCCGTCGCCAGATTGGAAGGCGCGCAACGGCCAGCTTTTGTATCACGGCAAAAAGACGACGCTGATCGGCGAAGTCCTGGTCCGCTTTTCCAAGACCGGCGATTTCGAACTGACTTTCACGAAAGGACCTGGCGTTACACTTCTCGAAATCCGACAGGACGCGACCAACTTCAATATTCGCGGACCGCTCGTCGGCGTCGGCTGGTCGGGGAGCACCGCCCACGCGCCGCCGCATCTGCGCGGCTGGCTCGAGCTGAGAGAAAAACTCATGGCCCTCGGCGACAAGACGTCGCTGACGCACTCTTATCGCGGCGAAAAGTTCACGTTCCGGTTTTGACCGTTAAGCGCGACCGTCGCGACTGCTGATCGCGACTTCCATGGCCATTCATTCCACCATCGCTCAGCTCGTCACGCGCCGTCGCGGCTTGGTTTGGGCGGCCGTCGCCGTGGTTTGCGCCGCTTCAATTGGCGTCTTGATCTTGCGGATGAAATTGGATACCGAAGTGTTGAACTTGTTGCCGGGCGGGTTCGAATCGGTTGAAGGGCTCAAAGTTTATAACCGCGATTTCGTTCAGGTGCGCGATCTGACGTTTGCGCTCGTTTGTCAGCCTAACGACGTCGACAAGCTGGAAGAATTCGCCCCGCAATTTGCGCAACGTCTGAAAGAACAGCCCTGGTGCCGCCGCGTTCTCGCGGGCGTCCCGATTGAGACGCCCGAAGGCGTTCACGATTTGCAATCGATTGCGGTGCCGCTGTTGCTGAATCTCGACCCGCCGGCCTTCGATGAAACCCTCGCCCTCTTGCAGCCCGCGAAAATTCAGGAGCGACTCCATCGTTTGCACGAGGAGATCGAAGCGGGTTCGCCGCGGCCGCAGATCGAGCTCGGTCTCGATCCGCTCGGCGTCGTCGCTCCCGCGCTGAAACCGTTCGCCGGTAACGCGTCGATCGAAGAAGACCAGCCGCTCACGTCCCCCGACCGGACGATGCGCGTGTTTCTCACCGTCACGAACCAGCCCGGCATCGGCGCCTTTGATTGCCAGAAGTTGATGCGGGAGGTGAAAGCGTTTCAGCAAACGGCCCACGAAGGCTGGGACGGCGGGCCGCTCCAAATTCTCGTCACCGGCCGCTCCGCTTACGTTGCCGAAATCTCGCTCAGCATGCGACACGACATCGTCATCACGCTGCTGGGTTCGATCGTTTTGGTGAGCGTAGTTTTCTACGCGGGTTTCCGGCGCTGGTTGCCGTTGCTCGGAATGGGGATCTCGCTGCTCCTCTGCTGTCTCGTCGCGCTCGCCGCCGGCCTCCTGATTTTTGGCGAGCTCAACATGGTGACCGTTGGCTTCTGCGCGATCCTCATCGGGCTCGGGGTCGATTTCGCAATTCTGGTTTTCGGCCGCTACCAACAGGCGCGTGACGACGGCGAAGACCACGCCGCCGCTGTCGGCGACGCCGTGAAAGGCCTCGGTCAGGCAATTTTCTTCGGTGCGCTGACGACAGCTGTCGGTTTCCTCGCCCTAATGCTCGCCGGCTCGCGCGGATTCACCCAGCTCGGTGTCTTGATCGCGCTCGGGATCGCGTTCGCGGGAATTTTCATGCTCACGGTTTTCTTTCTGTTTCTCCCGCGCAAAAGCCCGGCGCCCGGCCACGACTGGATGTTTACCCTGGTAAAGCGCTACGTCCGCTGGGCCGTCCTGCACCCGGCGCGGATGCTTTGGATTTCGACGCCGGTGCTGTTGATCCTCACCGCCGTCGCGTTCGCGCCCAAGCCGCGGCTCGTTTTCGACATCAGCACGCACTCGATGGAACCGAAACGGAGCGACGCCGGTTACGCGCTCAAGACCATCATGGAAAAAATGCCGACGCGCTGGGAGCCGGTCATCGGGATGGTGAAGGCGCAGAACGCGCAAGAGCTGCACGATTACTGGCAGAAAGTCGAACCGCGTTGGCGCGACCTTCAAAACGCGGGCAAAATCAAAAACTTTTCGACGCCGGCCGCGCTCGCCCTTTCTCCGCGGCGCCTGGACGTGAATCGCCAAAAACTGCGCGCGGTGGATTTCCCAGCGGCGCGTCAGGCGTTGGAAGCGGCACTCAACGCTGAAGGATTTAGTCGAGAGACGTTTGAATCCGGTTTCAAACTCCTCGATGAACTCAACGGGGCGGCCGATACGGCCACGCCGCTGACCGACTGGCGCGACGTGCTCCCGCAAACTTCGGGCTGGTGGTTCCTGATCGATCGCTATTTCGCGCACGATCCCCTGCTCACGACTGGTTTCGTCACCACCAACAAGCCAGTCGAAACCCAGGAACAAAAAGAAATGCTGCACCGCGAACTTCCGGTCGCGGGTGTTCCGATGGTGTTGTCGGGTTGGAGTTTTACCCTGACCGACCTCGTCCCGTGGTCGCATCGCCAATTGATCCTGATCAGCGGATTAATGGCGCTCTTCGATGCGACGTTGCTCGCGCTGCTTTACCGTGATTGGCGGCTCTGGCTCATCCAGGCTGCGACGCTAGCCCTCGCGGTCTGCGCCATGATCGCCTCCATGAAATTACTCCAGGTGCCTTTGAATTTGCTCAACGTGCTCGCGTTCCGTCTCGTCCTCGCGATCGGGGTCGATTACGGCATCTATGTTTTGCTCGTCTGGCAGAAAGCGCGGCAGCTCGATCACGATGTCGCGGGGGTGGTGAAACCCGTCATCCTCGCCGGCCTCACCGCGATTTGCGGTTTCGGTTCTCTCGGCGCCGCGAATAACCCGACGCTTGCCGGTCTCGGCTATGCCTGCGCTCTGGGCTTGTTTTGGAGCCTGGCCGCGACAATCTTCTTCACGTTACCAGCGGCCGCTGCGGCTGAACCCAAGTCCTGGCGCGAAGAATCTTTGCAGCCGTTGGTCAAAGAGCCTGAAAATGTCTAAGCGATTTCCTTTCCTTTTACTCTTACTCTTCCTGTTGCTCTTACTCCCGAGGCCCACGCTGCATGCGGAGCCGCTGTCACCCGCCGATTTGAAATCTTTGCTCGGCCGCATCAAGGAAAAGCGCGCGGCGGCGCCCCAGTTGCAGGCCGACTTTCAGGAAGAAAAGAATGTCAAAATGCTGAACAAGCCGATCGCGAGTTCGGGCAAAATCTGGTTCCAAAGCCCGAACAAGTTTCGCCGCGAAGCCAAGGGCAATTCTCCCAGCATCACGGTGAGCGATGGCCAGCAGCTCTGGATTTATTACCCGAAATTCCATTCCGCGGAGCGCTACTCGTTAGGCCACCGTTCTCCGCTCGATGCCGGCATCGCGGCGATCACGGCAAGTTTGAATTTGGAAAACGTGGAAGCGACCTATCACATCTCCGGGACGAAAGAGGCCGATGGCTTCCAGTTGCAACTCCAGCCGCGAAATCCCTCGATGAAACGGTTTTTGCAGACCTTCACGATCAAAATGAACAGCGATTTGCAGGTCGCCCGCACTGAGATGGTCCAGCCTAATGGCGATCGCATCGTGACCAATTATTCAAACGAAAGTCGCGGTGCGATCCCCGCTTCTACTTTCGAATTCGCTCCTCCTGCTGGGACCGAAATCACGACGCCACTCGGCAAATAGCTTTCGGTTGTAGCGACGGCGCTCTGTCGCCGTAGACACGCGTAGACTGAGGCTTCGCTTTGTACGCCGACAGAGCGGCGTCGCTACAGGAAATAATTCTCGACCAGTCGCGGGCCCGTTGCTACAACCGCATTGATGCGGCGGTTTCCCCCCATTGCATTCGCAATTCTCCTGCTCGCCGCGATTGCGCTTCACGCTGAGCCGACAGCGATTGTCTCACGGATCAAACGTGTTCCCGTAGAATCGTCCGCGCTCGCCACCGTCGGCTACAGCAAGAAACTGCGAGCGCTCGAGATCGAATTCCGGAACGGATCGATCTATCGGTATGTCGAAGTTCCACCAAATGTTTACCAAGCGCTGCTCAATGCCAGTTCGAGGGCGCGCTACTACGACGAGAATATCCGCCACAAATACCGGTCGCAGCACGTCAAATCGCACGCCGAATGAAGTCGAAGAAACTTCGCCGGCGCCAAATCTTTGTTCTTACCCCGGAGGAAACCACAACGCTCCTCTTCGTTCTCGCCGTTTTTTTTCTGGGCGTCGGGACAAAATATTACCGGGCGAGTCATTCAACACCGCCGACGAAAACGGCTGTGCACGACACGGCGGCGAGCGCCGCTCTCCCCGCTCAAAAGCGGGCGGAAGCGAAACGCCGGAAGCTCGCAAAATAATTTTCCGAAAGACAGCGCCCCGTCCTTCGCTGTATAAAAGCTGGGCGTCCGCGCCGGCTGAATTCAAACTCGGGAAAGATTATGTCTCTTATTTTCGAACGTATCGTCACGGACGGCATCGCCGCGGTTTCTTATTTGATCGGCGATGATGAGGAGGGCACCGCTGCGGTCATCGACCCGCGGCCGGACGTAGAAATTTATCTCGAGCTCGCGCGCAAGACCGGCGTCTCGATCACGCACATTTTCGAAACCCACATTCACGCCGATCTGGTGAGCGGCTCGCGTGAATTGGCGGCCCGGAGTGGGACCGCAAAGGTTTACGCCAGCAGCGAAGGCGGCGCCGAATACGGCTTTGAACGAGAAGCAGTAAAAGATGGCGACGAGTTTAGATTCGGACCGTTGATTTTGACCGCGCGCCATACGCCGGGTCATACGCCAGAACACGTGAGCTATGTCGCCGCGGAAGAAGATCATGCCGATTCGCCCTGGGGCGTTTTCACCGGCGACTCACTGTTCGTCAGTTCCGCCGGCCGGCCCGACCTTCTTGGACGCGACGCCGATAAACTGGCCTCGCAGCTTTACGACACGCTCTGGGGTTTTTACGCGAAGCTGCCGGACGGCGTGATCATTTATCCATCGCACGGAAGCGGCTCGCCCTGCGGCGCCGACATCGGCGAACGCCTCGACAGCACGATCGGTTACGAAAAGCGCTTCAACCCGTACTATCAACGGAACGAGCGGCAGGCTTTTGTCGATTACGCCCTGGCCACGCCGCCACCGGAGCCGACCTACTACAAGAGGATGAAGAAGGTGAACGCGGCCGGCCCGGCCGTGCTCGGTAATCTTCCAACAATTCCGGCTCTCGCTCCGGCTACCTTCAAGGAAATGGTGGCAGACAAAAAATATCAGCTCGTCGATACCCGCACGATGCTCGCGTTTGGCGGCGGCCATATCGAGGGAGCACTCAATATTGCCGCCACTCCTGTTCTCTCCATTTGGGCCGGTTGGCTTCTCGATCCGGAAAGGCAGGTTCTGCTCGTTCTCGAAAGCGACAGCGACGTCGAAAAAGTCGCGCAGCTGTTTGTTCGGACCGGCTACACGAAATTCGCCGGCTACCTCGTCGGCGGTATGCGCGCCTGGCAGAACGCCGGGTATCCGCTGCGCGAACTACAACAGATGACCGTTCACGAATTGCAGGCGTCCCGAAACGGTTTGCAGCTTCTCGACGTCCGCGGCCCGGCCGAATGGAAAAACGGCCGAATCCCGGGCGCGACTCATATTTTTCTTCCGCAATTGCAGAAACGCTCCAGCGAGCTCGACAAGAAACGGCCGGTCCTCGTCTATTGCGCCACCGGTTATCGCGCCAGTCTCGCCGCGAGTTTGCTCCAACAGGAAGGCTTCTCCGACGTTCGCAATCTCCCCGGAAGTTTCCACGCCTGGAAAGCCGCGAAGTTGCCGGTCGAAAAATGAGTGGCGGCCTGATCGTCCGCGAACAGGAGCCCCTCAATCTCGAGATGCCGTTCTCGAGTTTAGACGGGTTCATCACGCCTAACGAGTCGTTCTATGTCCGTTGTCATTTTCCCATTCCGGAGATTTCTGCGAGCGAGTGGCGACTAAAAATAGAAGGCGACGTCGAAGCGCCTTATGAGCTGAGTTACGACGAGCTCCGAGAAATGGAATCCCGGACACTTGCGGCGACGCTCGAATGCGCGGGCAATAATCGAATTTTCCTCGAGCCGAAGGTTAAGGGCGTCCAATGGGCGCTCGGAGCGGTCGGCAACGCCTCGTGGACCGGTGTATCGCTCGCCGCCGTACTCGAACGCGCGAGACCGAAAGCAGGCGCCATCGAGGTTATCCTCGAAGGCACCGACAAAGGCGTCGTGGATAAAACGCCAACACCGTCCGGCGAGATTTCGTACTGCCGCAGTCTGCCATTAAGCAAAGCGCGGGAAGATGTGTTGCTCGCCTACGAGATGAACGGTGAGAAGCTCTCGACGACTCATGGATTTCCACTCCGCGCCATTGTGCCGGGCTGGTATGCGATGGCCTCGGTGAAATGGCTCCGCCGAATCATCGTTACGGACAAACCGTTCAACGGTTTCTATCAATCGCTCGATTACACCTATTGGGATCGGTCCGGCGCGTTACCGACGCTTGCGCCATTGCGCGAACAACAAACGAAAGCCGAGATCGCGCGGCCGGACCCCGGCGAAACGATTGCCGCGAACGCCATCTATCGAATCCATGGTGCGGCTTGGAGCGGGACGGGTGAAATCACGCGGGTTGAAATCAGTTTGGATGCCGGCCAAAGCTGGAAAGACGCGAGACTCGTCGGCGACGCGGTGAAGAATGCCTGGCGCTTGTGGGAATACGAATGGCAAACGCCAGTCACCGCCGGGCGTGCGACCATCATGGCGCGCGCGACCGATTCACGCGGCGGCACCCAGGCCGCGAAGCGCGGCGGTGACCGCGGGACTTACATGATCAACCACGTGCTGCCCGTCGACGTGGAAATTCGGTAGCTCTTCTGTAGGCGTCGTCCTGCCTGCCAGGCCGAAGCGAGCGAAGGCTGGCGGGCGTCGCCGGTACCGTGCCACATTTGCTCTCACGCTTCGCACAGCGAAGCGGCTACAGAAGACAATCCCGCGGCAACGCCTAATCCATTCCTGCCGCCGACGCGTTCCGGTACGGATGACTACCTGGCCGCTTGCCTATGGCGTCTGACACAGACGCGCTAGCTCTCTCCTGTCATCCTGAGCGAAGCCGAAGGATCTCTGATCATTTCTTCGCGGGTGCGGCGTCGTAGCGTAAACAGCGCAGAATAGTCACAGATCCTTCGACGAGCTCAGGATGACACTCTGGGAGGGCATCCGCGGAGACAACGGCAGCTTCGCACAGCGAAGCGGTTACACGAGTCCTCGGCAACGGCTAATTCATTCCTGCCGCCGACGCCGCGTCCCCCTTCAAATATTTGTCCAGGAAATCGAGGATCGCTTTGTTTCCTTTGATCTCGTTCGCCTTTTTCGTGAATCCGTGACCCTCATTGTCGAAGACGACGTATTCGACGATCCCCTTCTTCTTCTTGATCGCATCGACGATCTCGTCTGATTCCACCTTAATGACCCGCGGATCGTTTGCGCCCTGCAAAACGAGAAGCGGCTTCGTGATCTTGTCCGCATGGAAGAGCGGAGAGATTTCCTTCAGCATATCGAGCTGCGTGTTCGGGTCGCCGATCTCGGCGTAAAGCGATTTGCGCTCCGATTCCCAATACGGCGGGATGCTCTGGAGCGTGCGGACCCAGTTGGCCACGCCGAAAATATCCACGCCGACATTGAATTCCTCCGGTTTGAACGTCAGCGCGGCGAGCACCATGTAGCCGCCATACGATCCACCCATGATCCCGATCTTCTTGCCATCGACGTAATCGAGCGTCTGCAGATACTTCTTCGCCTCGACGCAATCCCAAAGCGGCTCGCGCCCGTGTTTCTGGTCGTCAGCTTTGTAGAACGTTTTGCCGTAACCGCTCGAGCCACGGTTGTTCACGTTCAAAACCGCATAACCGTGGTTGACCAGATACTGAAGGAGCGCGCTGTACGACATCCGGGCTTGGCCACCAGGTCCGCCATGCACCGTCACGACCGCAGGAACTTTCGCCTGCACGGTGGCGCCGTGCGGCTGGTAAAGGATCGCGGGAATATCCATCCCATCGAAAGATTTGTAACGCACGACCTTCGCATCGACGAGGTCTGCCGGGTTGATCTCCGGGTTCAAACTTTCTGTTAATTTGAGCGGTTTCTGGGTCGCGAAATCGTAAACGTAAAGATTCGCCGGCGAACGCGAGCCATCATCGTAGAATGCCATCTTCGTTTCGCTGTCGGAAAACCTGATTCCGCTGATGTCGCCTTCCGGCAGCGGCGGCAGCGCGATTTCTTTGCCGGTCGCGTCATAAACTCTGACCTTTGTGCGCGCATCTTCATTCGTGCCGACCACGCGATACTTTCCGGTGCGCGAGAACCTCATGAACGATACATCCCAGTTCGTCTTCTCCATCGGCGTTTTCTCGCCGCTCGCCAGATCGTAGCGAACCACGTTCTTGAATTCGCCGGTTTCGTCCGAGAGGAAATAAAGGAACTTCGACAACGGATCGAAAGTTTCCGGCTCGTTATCAACGTCGCCCGTGTGCTCGGTGATGTTCTTCATTTCCTTCGTTGCGATGTTGTAGAGGTAAACGTCCGAGTCCGCCGTGGATTTGCCCGGCTTGGCGAAAGCGATGTATTTCTTGTCGGGCGAAATCGCGCCGAACGCGTAACCCGTGTCGTCCTGGTAAAGCAAAGTGGGTTTCAGGTCGGCGACCGTCATTTCGAAAATGTCGAAGAACTTCGGATTGCGCGCGTTGGTCCCGAAGAAGAACGATTTCCGGTCCTGGCTCCAGGTATGAAAATCCGCCTTGGTTTTGTCGCCCGGCGTCAGGTCGCGTTCGCTCCCATCCAGCTCGCGCAGATAGATGTGCTCGTTCTCGTTCCCACCTTTGTCGTAGCGATAAAGGAATCGCGCGTCGGTCGGCATCCACGAGATCATGAACGTGCTTTCCTTTGTCGAATTGGTGAGCTGCTTCGGTTCGCCGCCACCAACCGGCATCGAATAAACGTTGAAGATCCCGCTCTTGTTGCTGTGAAACAGGATCGACTTTTCATCCGACGAAAAGGACGCGCCACCCAGCCGCGTCGTGGCCATGAATTGCTCGATCGTGTACTGCTTCATCGCCTTGGCGTCAGTTGCCTTTGTTTTCGCAGCGGGAGTTTCTTTCGTAATCAATGCTTTGTTTGAAACGTCTGGTTTTTGCTCGGTCGCCGGTTTTTGGGCGGAAGCAATCGTGAAGAGAAACGTAAAGGCGGCGAAGATCCAAGCCAGGACGAACGCCGGCGAGTTGAAGGTTGTTCGATGCATGATGTCGGCTTGTTTAGTGGATTTCCTGGAAAAGCAAAAGACTTACGGCCGCGCTGCGAGCACTTTCATCGCGGCGTTGTGCCCCGGAATGCCGCTGACGGCGCCGCCGCGCTGCGCACTGGAGCCACAGAGGAAGACATTGTCGAAATCAGTCTCGACACCCCAGGTCCCGGCTTGCTCCTCGCGGTCCGCGAATGGGAACGTCGGCGCGTCGTGAAAGATGTTGCCGTGGTACATGCCTAACGACTCCTCGATATCCACGGGCGTCTTGCTCTCAATACAAAGACTGCCATCGCGCGCGATGGCCAGACAATCTTCCAAAGGCTCCTCCAACCATTGACTCATGCTCGCGAGGAAACGCTTCTCGGCGTGCCCTCGCATCGCATCGTTCGCTTCCGCGAAGAGCGAGTAAGGCGCATCAAGGCCGAATAGCGTCAGTGTCTGAAAGCCTTGCTGGCGCAAATCAGGCGCGAGAATGCTGTCGTCGGTGAGGGTGTGGCAATAGACTTCACAGGGAGTCTTTTCCGGCAAATGGCCTTTCACCGCCTGCTCGTAGCTTTTATTCATCTGTTCGTAACCCTCGTCGCTGTGAAATGTGCCGCGGAAAGCTTCGGTTGCCGGGTACTTGTCCGCCTTTATTCGAGGCAATCGGCGCAACAGCATGTTGATCTTGAACACGCTTCCCTCGTCGCTCCGGTCCGGCTGGTAAGGTTTACCGGAGTATTTCGCCAGAACGTTGCGCCCAAAATTTACCAGCAGAAAACGCGCATCGACCTTTTGTGCTTGTCCGTCGACCTCAAATTCGACCGTCTTGGTCGCGCTCGCGAAATCCACAGCCGTAAGCCGCGCCTCCGTCAAAAATTCCGCTCCGCCTTTCCGCGCCGTCTGCTCAAGCTCGCGGGCTACGGCGCCCATCCCGCCAACCGGCACCTTCCATTCACCCGTCTTGTTACCAATCAGGTGATAAAGGAAGCAACGGTTCTGCAGCAAAGAGGGATCGTGCGGATATGTGAACACTCCAATCTTCGCGTCGGTGAGGACAAGGCCACGAACGAGATCATCTTGCATGTAACGCTCGATCGCGCCGCCCAACGGCTCCTCGGCAAGCCTGCGCCACGCCTCCCGCGACACCTCATCGCTATCGAAACGCTGCTTGAATTCCAGCCGGGCCACGAGCGGTTCCAACATCGAATCCCACGCTTTCTCGGCAAAAACGCGCGAAAGCCCGTAGAACTTCTTCATCTGTTCGTACTCGCGATGGTTGCCCGTCAGTTCGAACATCGACTGCCCGCTGCTCTCGTCCGAGACATTACTCAAAAGTAGGCCGCCGTGCTGACCATCTTTCAGGTACGGCGTGAAGGAACCCATCGTCCGACGCCGCAGCTCCAGCTTCAATCCGAGATCGCGAATAATTTTCTCGGGAAACAGACTGACCAGATACGAGTAGCGCGACAAATGTGCCTCGAAGTCCGGAAAGACCTTCTGCGAAGTCGTGGCGCCGCCGATGTAATCGTTCTTCTCAAGCAGCAAGACACTGAGCCCCGCGCGAGTCAGATAAGCCGCGGCAACCAACCCATTATGTCCCGCGCCCAGGATCACCACATCATAGGTGGTCCTTATCTTTCTCGTGCTCGTGCTCATGCTCGTGATCGCGTCCGGCGACGATGCCGGGAAAATTTCGTCGCGGCAAGAGCTGTTCGATGATGGGCGGGTGTCGCCACCCGCTTGCGCTGTAGCGGCGGTCTACCCGTCACGCCATAGCTGCGCGAAGGCGGATGACGGCCGAAATGGTCTTTGTCAAAACGACGGCGGTCATAGACCGCCGCTACAGTAATTTGCGCGTGAGACACGCGCCCCTACACCATGGGCCACGATCTCATTCTGATGTGGCCTTACCTGCTCGTCTTCTTCGCGGCGCTCGCCGTTGATACGATTCCGATCTTCGCTCCGCCCGCCTGGATCCTACTGGTTATCCTGCTCGTAAAGTTCAAGCTCAACCCGTGGTTTACCGTTATCATCGGCGTGACCGGATCAACCATCGGACGCTACATCCTCACCCGTTACATCCCGAAAATTTCATCCCGTCTGGTGAACCGCCAGGAAGACGCGAACCTCCGTTACATCGGCCACCGAATCGGCAAAGCGAAATGGTCCTCCTCCGTCTTCGTCTTCTTGTATACTCTTACGCCCCTCTCGACGACCGCACTTTTCACCGCCGTTGCGATGGCTCGCACCAAACGGCCCTTTCATATTCTCGTCCCCTTCTTTCTCGGTCGACTGATAACTGACGGCGCGCTCGTTTTCTCCGGCAAATACGCGAGTGCGAACGTCGGTGATCTATTACACGGTCAGGCGAACTGGAAGACACTCGCAACTCTCGCGGCCGGCCTGATTGTCATTAGCATTTTCCTTTTCATCGACTGGCGTCAGCTTCTCGAACACAAGAAGGTCCGATTCCGCTTCAACATTTTGAAGTAATGTAGCGGCGGCTGTCTCCAGCCGCATCTGCGCGTCGCCCACGACTGCGCGTGAGACACGCGCCACTACATCAAGGCAATGCTTCCAACGACTTTCTCATCACCACTTTTCCCTCGTGATCCTTAAACGCCAGGAAATGGTCGTCCGAGATCTCAGCGGAAAGTTTGGTGGCAGGCTCGACGAGGCGATCAATGAACAGAAACCATCTCTGTCTCGCGCCGTCATGATAGTAAGCGTGGACGTAACAGGCAGCGCGTCCTGAATACGGGCAATACCCAAACACGATGAGCTCGCGTCCCGCAGTGGTGAACTCCCACTTCTCGACCTTTCCAAACCCGATCGTTGTCCCGAAACGTCTTACCAGCTCTGCCCGACTCGCGGCTTCCTTCGGCGGGGTCACAAAGTCGCCTTGTGCAACCGCCGATGAAGCAACCAACAGAAAGACGCAAAGCAATCTCGTCATGCCTTCTGGAGAACGAACTGAATCCGTGGATTCTCAGCGCTTGGCATCTCAGCCGCGTCGAAATTCGTGCAGGCGCTCACCAAAGTTAGCTCTACTGATTCGGCAAACGACTTCATTTGAGCCGGCGTGAAGAGTTGCCAGTCGAAGTTTTCTTCTGCGCCATCAGGATAGGTCAGATGAACCAGGAGACGCCCGTGATCGATGCGCTTTTCCTCGCGAACCACTCCGGACGGCGTTTCAAAAGTCCACTCGCCTTGATGCGCGTTGAAGAAGTTTGGACTCCACAGATCGAGAAGAATGCGGCCGCCCTGTCTGATACCTCGAGCCAAGCGTCCTAGTAGCTCCCGATTCGTTTCGTTGTCGAAGAAGCCGAAGCTTTGCGACATGATGGTCGCAACGTCGAAAGCCGACGTTGCCGGTTGATACTCGCGGACATCAGCGTCCACATAATCAGGTCCCCCACCTAGCTCGCGGGCTTTAGCGATTGCACCTGGATCACGCTCGACTCCGGTGACCGAGTAGCCGCGCCCAGCCAAGGCCCGTGCATGCCGCCCCATTCCACAACAGATATCCAGAACTCGACGAAATTCCGGTAAGGGCGCGACTGAGCAGATAAAATCCACTTCACGGGCGGTTCGTTGCGCTCCAATCGGAGTGTCAAAGAACTCGAACCAATGTCGGGAGTAAGAGTTTGGCGCCGTCATGATTTTCCTGTAGCGGCGGTCTATGACCGCCGAAGCCGCCTCGAAATTACGGCGGTCATTGCCCGCCGCTACAACAATCGTCATCGCTCGCGGCCCAACCGGATGTAGAATCGAATGTGCCTTTGATCGCGTTCCTTGCCGCGCTGCTCGTGATTTTCGTTTTGGTCCTGTCGACGCCGCTTCTCCTAATCATCCGTTATCGTGTCGGAACGGCGAAACGCCCGGCCCGGTTGTGGATCGCTACCATCAATTTGCTCTCGCTGTTGTTATCAGCTGGCCTTTTTCTGTGGATAGCCGCGCTCACCAACTTCTGGGTCCGCACTGCCTTCGCCTACTCACTTATTGGGTTTGTTTCGGGAAGCCTGCTCGGATTGCTCGGCCTATTCGTTACTCGATGGGAGAAGGCCGGCACCCTCACCTACTACACGCCGAACCGTTGGCTCGTCCTTCTCATCACGATCGCGGTTGCGGCGCGGATGCTCTACGGCTTCTGGCGAATCTGGCACGCCTGGCGAATTACTGGCCCCGATTCTTCATGGCTGGCATCGGCTGGCATTCCGGGGTCGATGGCCGTCGGCGCCCTGGTGCTGGGCTATTACTTCACTTACTTCGCGGGCGTTACCTGGCGGATCCGCGGAATCAGCTCCGGCCGCTAGCGCGGATAAAAGCGCAGGTAATACAACGAAAATACGCCGATGACCGCGGCGAAGATCGCCAGTCCGATTAGGACCTTACTTCCAACGATTCGCAGTAGCTCCCATCTCGCGGTTGCTAATGCGGCTGGCACCGCAATCGGCGAACTCTGTCGCAGTTCCCACGCGGCGCCGAAGACAATCGATAAGGTCACGGCAAGGTAGGCAACCAACCACCAGAGGTGTTCGAAGGGAATTTGATCCAACTGCAGTCCCTTCACTGGGAGCAACCGGAAGTCTGCGAAGAGGACACACACCAAACCTTCGAGCGCCACCAGCGACAACCAAACGATCACCCTGCCGGTCGACCGCCCCCGCAACGTCGTTACCCAGAGAAACAGACAGAGGGCATGATATGGAACCAGGATGTGCAGGCTGAAGGCCCACTCGATTCGATAGAATAATGCCACCAGAAGTGTCGGAACTAGATACAAGGCGAGCGCGATTTTTCCCGCGTGTTCCTTCGCCAGGCTCTTGAAAGCTCCCGTGATAACTATAGGCGCCGCTACCAAGGCCAATCCGCATTCTACGCAGAAGCGTTGCGACGCGAATAAGGCATCCGCCAGACTGCGCAAGTTAAACGGTTGGGCCGAAGTTAGCCACGCCTTTACCGATTGAATCAGTCCGATCGGCAACCAGCTAGAGATAAGGCTATAGACTGGAAAAAGTGAGACGGCCGCCCAACTATGCTTGTCGTAGAAGGCCCTGGCTAGTTCTGTCACAGGTTTTGTCTGCGCTTCGGTCAAGCCCGCCCCATAGAGATAGTAATAAAGGAGGGGCTGTTTCGAGCCTACCCAGCGCACCACCAGGAACCATGCGCCTACCAGAACCACGCCCGTGGTCGCAAACAGTCCGACATTTCGCAGTCGCAGCTGTCGGCCATTGATCGGGTAACGGAGATTGAAAATTTGCAGAAGCCCGAACCCTGCCAGAAATGGGAGCATCGAGCCATGAATGTAGTAGCTCACCGCGCAAAAGGCGGCCTGCAGCATGGGTCCCTGGTTCTCCAGATAAAGGAGAAAGGCCAGGAGAAATGGGTAAGTGCCGGCAAACTTCATCCAGGTTCCCGTTGTGCAAATGAGGAAGAAGCCGCCTAATGCAGTTGTGGCGACTGCTATCACCGCGCCACGATAACCAAAGAGCTTACGGTACAACGGCGCTACGCCCATGAGATAGAGATTGTTCATCAGCCACCAGAAGCAGTGGTAGAAACGCAAGCCGTCGACTGGATAAACGGCGTTGTGTTCGGTGAGCGGGAGCCGCCAGAGCTTGAAAAAGAAAAGCGTGATGTAACCACCCAGGTGGGGCCGGTCGTAGAGGTCCATGTCGTTCAGAAATGGATCTTGTGGATAGTTCCGATGTTGGTCCGCATACATTGCCTGGTGCCAGGCAAACATTTGGTCGGGCGGCGACACACCGGTGGTGTTGAACACGTCCCAAACTTCGTTCGGCCCTGGATGAACCCGGGTGAATAATCCGACGAGAAGGATCTGCATTAGATAAACGGCTAGCAGGGTAAGGCCGGTGAAGCGGAACAGTCGCCATGGGACCGCAATGGACGATCCGTTGGAGCGACCCACAGGGCCGCTGCTACAAAAGAAAGACGACGACAGCCGTTTTCGAAAGACAAGGGCAACCAGCGCGACGACGATGCAAAACGCTCCGATCAACCATGGCTGGTAGGAGTGGATCGCGATGTAAGCGAGCACCCCGCAGATTCCCGCGCCGAGCGCCGGGGCGAAGTAGATGCAATTCTCGTCGCTGATGATGCGCGCGAAACAAAGCTTCGCCGCGACCCAACCGATTGCCGTCAGAAGGCAAACCGAGAACAGCGCGACGATTTCTTCCATACAGAACCGCTAATGCACACGAATTGACGCGAAATTCAGAGCAGAAAAACTATTCGCGTTTCATTAGTGTCCAGTCGTGACCTGATCCCCTTTCCTGAACACACGTTTCAAAAGTGCGTAAACCTGATTGCCGATCCCGGGCGCGGTCGACTCACTTGGTCCGCCAACACTGAGGATACTGATATCGTTCGCGTCCATCCATTCCCGGATCTTGTTCTCCGCAGCAGGATCATCGAGGGCGCAGACCAGCAGCGGTCGTCTGTAACGCGTCGCGCAGTCGATCGCCCACTTGGTTCCCAAATCTTCCTCGACTTTCCCGATAACCAGCGTCCCATCCGAATCGCGAACATTCCATTCCGTCCGCTGGGACCGCGGCACATCCGGCGCATCAGGACTGCATTCTCGCTCCGTCTCCTTCAACGGAAATTCCGCGGGGATAATACCTGCTTCACACTCGCGCCCCGGCGGACACCATCCACCGATTTCCAAACCAGAATCCCGCGCCGCCCGCAACGCGGCCTGGTCCACCCCGGTCTGCCCACCGGAAATGATTTTGCGCAACACGCGATTCACAACGTGGAACTTTGCTCGTCACACGTCACATGTCACTCGTCACTGCCTTCGTAACGCTGCCGAAGAGCGATAGGAATCGCATCCTGCAAGCTTGCCAAGTCTCTTCGTATTGACGATGGAAGCCTATGTTCCTGCGCGTTCTTGTACTCGCCTGCGCCTTACTTATCGCCGCGAACTCGGTTGCCGATCCCGGTTCAGCGGAGCAACGCAGAGCGGTTCTGGCCGGTTTAAGTAAAAAATCCACGAACGGGAAGATCGTCTCGTGGAAGGTCAACATCCTAAACATCAGCGGCGAGTGGGCCTTCACCGATGTGACGCCGCTCGATAAAGCCGGGCACCCACTCGCCGAGCAGAAGGTCGCCGTGCTCCATCACATCCATGGACCAAACGGCGCCGACAAAGGTTGGAAGGAACTCGATCTCTCGAAAGTCCCGGCCGATCCGAATGAGGAAGAGTACGGCCTCGGTTTTCAGAAGAACATCCGAAAGACTTTGCCTTACCTTCCCAAAGAGATTTTTCAAAAATCGTAGGTCATCCTCGATTCTCAATCCTCCATCCTCGATCCTCTGTTCTTCCCCTCACCCTTTCCCAGCCCGACCATCTTGGTAACGTAGCTCATGGCCGATACCGACTTTTGGGAGCCATGTTGGGCGTGCGCGGTCCTCGCTGGCGAGCGTCAGAGTTGGATCGTGTTCGAGAACGCTGAAGTCGCCGTCTTGCTGAACCCTTTCCCATTGAGCGACGGGCATGCGCTCGTCGTCCCGCGCCAGCATGTGCGAAACCTCTACGAACTGCCCGACAATCTCGCCGGACCGATCCTCTCCACCGCCGCCCGTGTCGCTCGCGCGGCGAAGGAAGTTTTCTCAGCCGATGGCATCACTCTTCGGCAAAAAAACGACCCCGCCAGCGACCAGCATCTTTTCCATTTTCACCTTCACGTCATCCCGCGTTTTGAAGGCGATCAGACGCGCTTCAACGCACCCGCCCGCGCGGTCGAGCATCGCGAACAGAAAGCGATCGCAGAAAGATTGCGTTCCGCCCTGGCGAGCGGCTCTTAATTTCGGTTAATTTGCCGCCTGATTTTCGGCCTTTCGTTTTCTGGCGCGCGACGGGAATGTCTGCCCAAGCGATGAACAAAGAACTCCTGACCGACGCGTCCCAACGCGCGATCCGTTACCTCGAAGGAATCGACGAACGTTCGGTAGCTCCGACCGCTGCTGCCATCGAACAGCTTCAGGCGTTCGACGAACCGTTGCCGGATGGGGAAAGTGATCCGGCCGAAACGCTACGACGCCTGGATGAGATCGGTTCTCCCGGGACGACGGCGATGGCGGGCCCGCGCTTCTTCGGATTTGTCATCGGCGGCGCGCTCCCGGTCACGGTCGCAAGCAACTGGCTGGCGACTGCCTGGGACCAAAACACCGGTCTTTGGCGTCCCACTCCAACAACATCCTTGCTCGAGAAAATCGCGTTACGCTGGTTGCTCGACGTTCTCCGGCTTCCGCCTGAATGCAGCGGCGCGTTCGTCACGGGCGCGACCGTCGCGAATTTTTGCGCGCTCGCTGCTGCGCGACACAGCGTCCTTAAGCAAGCGGGCTGGAACGCTGAAGCGGACGGACTGTTCGGCGCGCCGTCGATAACTGTGATTGTCAGCGCGGAATCGCATCCTTCCGTGACCAAGTCGTTAGGCCTGCTTGGCCTTGGCCGCAGCCGCGTCGTGAAAGTTCCAGTCGATAATCAGGGAAGAATCCTCGCCGACAAACTCCCCGCGATCTCTGGCCCAACGATCATCTGTGTTCAAGCCGGCAACGTGAACACAGGATCGTTCGATCCGATTGCCGAGATTTGTCGTATCGGTCACGCTGCCGGCGCCTGGGTCCACGTCGATGGCGCGTTCGGCCTTTGGGCTGCAGCCACACCCAGTCGCGCTAAGCTCGCCGCTGGAATTGCCGACGCCGATTCCTGGGCGACCGACGCCCACAAATGGCTGAATGTTCCCTACGATTGCGGCCTCGCTTTCGTTCGCGACCAATATTCGCTCCCCGCCGCGATGGCGATCACCGCCGAATATCTGCCCACTGAAACGGAACACCGGAACCCGGGCGATTTCACTCCGGAGCTGTCGCGCCGTGCGCGTGGCGTCGAAGTCTGGGCGGCACTCCGTTCGTTAGGCCGGCAAGGTCTTGCCCGGATGATTGAGCGGAACTGCGAACAAGCCCGCCGTTTCGCCCAGCAACTTTCCGCCGCCGGCTTCGAGATCCTGAACGAGGTCGTGCTCAACCAGGTCCTGGTTTCGTTCGGCGAAGCCGACAAGACTCAACGCGTCATCAAAGAACTTCAGGAAGACGGCACCTGCTGGTGCGGCGTAACCGTCTGGCAAGGCCGCACCGCCATGCGCATCAGCGTCTCCTGTTGGTCCACCACCGACGCCGACGTCGACCGCAGCATCGCCGCCATGATCCGGATCGCGAACAAGTTGTAGGGCGATCCGTCTCAGGCGAATTAACGCGATCCGGTCGGGACCGCTGATTCGTGTCCATTAGCGTCCATTCGCGGTTCCTTAATCTTCCTTCTAAGTTCCTACTTTCCTGCCAGTCTGCCGAGATCATGCGAATCCTAAAGACCGTTCTCGCGCTATCGTTGATGACGACGCTCGCTCGCCCGCTTTGGGGAGGAGAGCCTCACGACACCGAAAAGAAGTTTCCGTCGCCCGACAAACAATTCGCATTCCAATACGGCAAGGGCGAAGCCGGCGACGAGAGCGATGAGGAGGCCGAAGTCTTCAACCTCATCGATGCGCGGTCCGGCAAAGTGCTCCTGGAAGTGGCGAAATCCGATCCCGATTTCGGACCGAGCGGTCGTTTCGAAATGGAAGTGCTTTGGCGGCCCGACTCAAAGGCCTTTGCCGTTACTGCCACGTTTAACAAACGCGGAAGCACTCTCCTGGTCTTTGTCCGAAAGGGAACCGAATTTCGCGCCGTGGATTTGCCGGAGCTCGAGGTCGAGATCACGGACAAAGCGAAGCAAGGCAAGACATTCGCAAAGACCACTGAAATTAATTCGCAGTCGGCTAAGCGCTGGCAAAAAGACGGCTCCCTAGTCGCGGAGATCGCAACCCAGGAGGACGGCGGCTACGGCTCCATCAGAGCGACGCGCACCGTGGTATTGGGTTTCGACAAAACCGATAAGGCCCGCATCTTAAAATCCAGCATCAAGTTCGCAATCGAGAAAGGGTAAAACCCGTCTGCGCGTGACGACACGCGCCACTACATGCACGCTCGTGTAGGGGCGGCTGTCACTAGCCGCACCGATCAACTTCGAAACCGGAAAAGACATCTGCGGGTGAGGCCCGCCCTACAATTGCCTCACAGCTTCGAGAAGATCGTCTCGTCGATCGGCGGATTGCCCCGAATCTCCTTCACCGTCGTCGTTTCCAGGACCTTGCCGGTTTGGAGATCGATCTCTTCGCTGTGGAACGGATACATGACTCCGTTGACCTTCCGGAAATCCGAACTCCGATGCTCAATCGTTGTCGGCGTCGGATCGATATCGACGTGGAGCGGACGGAAATCGCGCCGGCGAGTAATCAGCCAGGTGCTTGGGTCGATATAGAAAGTCGCGTTGAATCCGTCATTCAACGTCGCCTTGATCGCATAGTAATCGATCCCATCGATCTTCTCGCGTCCCGCTAGCTCCAGCTTATGGCCACGCCCCGCGAGCTCGTGCAACCCGTATAGCTTGCCCGGAAACTCGATCCCGCGACGCAGGGCCGCGGTCGCGGCGGGCGATTCTTCCACCGTCGCAGTCCCCACTCCTTTCCATTGCCATGCCCGCTTTCCATCGAACGCTTCGACATAGACCGGTTTCCCGTTCGCCTTGACGTCGATGCGCATCTGACTTGGCCGCGCCGCTTGATAGCTCCCATCCACTTCGAATCCGGGATCGACGATATGCAAATCGACCGCGATCGTCTTCACCCCTTCAAGCGCGGCGCGACCGCCTGTCGCTTCCGTATTTCGCGCGATGACGTCATCGAGGCTCAGCGGCGATTCCCCGTTTCCGACCGAGGCATACCCGATCGAGAAGAGAACGGACAAAAGTAAAAGAACGCAGCGATCGAGGAAGAGGTTCACGCCCCTAAACCGCCGCTCCCAGCCTTATTTGTCTAACTGTTGCTGATCGCGGGCGATATCGCGACGAACATAAAAGTAGAGGAACACCAAAAAACAAGAGATCGCGATGACCACCAGGCCGAAGAAATGAGCGGTGGTCGGCGTGATGATCGTAGTGGCCCGCCTGGTCGGCCGCCGATACGCTACCAGCAGCAGATTGTATTTCTCCATCACCAGCATGACTCCGGGGATCGCGACCATGAAAGCGAGGGCGAGTAGTTGCCAGGGATTGTTATCGGTCTGTTCCTCTTCGTGCCTTAACCGCGCAGCTGTTTGGGCGATCTCCTTTTCCACAGCCGGCTCAACATGTAATCCATCCGGCGGGTCGCTCAGAATCCGCGCCGCTTCTTCGAGTTGTTCTTCCGCGACCAGCAGACGCACCGGCATGGCGAGGTAGGCGCCTCCGTACAAGTAAGAATTTTCGTCAGCCAGGCTCGAAACAATTCCATGATCATCGAGCAACGACTTGGCCAACGCCGCTTCCGCTGGAGTGGTAAAGGCACGGAGGGTAACCATGTTCCAGCCCCTTTTATCTCGTTTCTTCCCGCTTTCCTAACCTTTCATCGCCGGCCAGGTTCCGAGCGCGGATCAGTCAAGCCCAAAGACTTCGACCAGGGCGACCCCGGCGCCATGACTCACGATGGCAGTGTAAGAGCCGGGCTTGAGGTCTGCTTGAATCACCGATTCGAGATTGTTACTGGGCGCAAGGCCGCTATCGATGATCGATTGCTTATTATTTGCCTCGCCCCAGTTGTCGTTGGATGCGATCAACGCGCCATTACCATCGTATAGTTCCAGAAATGGATCGGTCAGGGCATTGGGGACACCAAGTTGAGTCAAGGATGGTCCGATTGCGCGGACAACAACGTTCTCCGGACCCGATCCGGTAACAATCAGGCCGCCGATCATGACATCGTTCCCAGTCTGAACAAAAGCGCGCGTTGAAATATTGTTAAATCTGGAACTGGCTGTTTGATCGAGATCGTAGGCCTCGACGACTGCCGTTCCGGCGCCATTGTCCACCCCGCGAATAACGGCCGTGTAAGTGCCAGGATTGAGGCTGATCAAAATCGCCGACTCGAGATTGTTGCTCGGCGCGAGGCCGCTGTCGACGATCTCCTGCTTATTCGGTGCGTCTAGCCAGTTATCGTCAGATGCGAGCAAGGCACTTGAGTCATGCAGTTCCAAAACCGGATCCTGTAATGCATTAGAAATTCCAAACCGTGAAAGGCTGGGTCCTATTGCGCGCACGATGACTTTCTTCGGTCCACTGCCGGTCACGATGAATCCGCCAATCATGACGTTGTCGCCGGTTTGGACGAAAGCACGCGTGGCGATATTAGCGAGCCTCACAGGCGGTGGATTAAAGTTCGCGCAATATTCTCCGCCACTACTGCGAACAAAGCCGTGAGTGCCGCCGTAGATATCCGTGAAAGAAAAAAAGCCGCCAAATACGATCATCCGACTGCCGGTCCAGACTCCAACGGGCGAGTCGACTGCGTGAGGGGCATTGAAGATTGTTGTCGCGGTCCAACTGTCAGTGGTGGGATTGTATCGCCCCCCTGTGTTGAAAAAGCGATTTTGTTGATAATTGTAACCGCCCCACACAATCATTTCGTCGCTTGTCCATACCGCTGCGTGACCGATCCGGGCATCGGGCGCATTGAAAAGGCTAGTAGAAGCCCAGGTGTCGGTATTCGGATTGTACTTCGCTCCGGTGTTTACATGTACACTGCCGTCGTACCCGCCCCAAACGATCATCTCTTTTCCCGTCCATACGGCGCTGTGCCCGGATCGCGGGGGAGCACCAACCGTACTGGTGGCAGTCCAACTGTCGTTGGCTGGATTATATTTTCCGCCGGTGTTACCGCTTGAATAATAACCGGCGCCCCAAATTATCATCTCGGTGCCGGTCCAAATACCCGTATGGTAAGCTCGCGCACTAGGTGCATTCGTCGTACTGGTGGGCACCCAGCTGTCAGTCTTTGGGTTATACCGACCGCCAGTGTTAACGAGAGCAGAGGCGTTACCGGGAACATCAGAGTTACCACCCCATACAACCATTTCGGTCCCGGTTAAAACCGCGGAGTGCAATCGCCGCCTATCAGGCGCATTAGCCAGGGTGGTAGGAGTCCAATTATTTGTTGCGGGATTGTACCGCCCACCAGTGTTCAAGATTTGACCGCCTAGGCTACCCGAAGACGATCCGCCCCAGACGATCATTTCAGTTCCCGTCCAAACCGCTGTGTTCTCTTGCCGAGCTATCGGCGCGTTCACCGTGCTGGTCGGCGTCCAGCTGTCTAAAGCCGGGTCATATCTGCCACCAGTGTTAACGCCTCCGCCCCAGACGATCATTTCGCTTCCTGTCCAAAGCGCTGAGTGCCCAGCCCGCGGCGAAGGTGTGTTGGAAGTACGAACGGGAGTCCAAGTGTCTGCGATGGGATCGTACCGACCCGACGTGCCGAATGTTAGTTCGTCCCCACCGCCAAAAACGATCATCTCATGCCCGGTCCAGATCGCCGGGGTTTCGCGTGCTGATGGTGCATTAGTTACACTTACCGGAGTCCAGGTATTGGTCCCGGGATTGTAACGACCACCCGATACCCAAAACGGACCGCCCCACACGATCATCTCGCTTCCGGTCCAGACTGCGTTATGCGCAAAGCGACTCTCGGGCGGATTGGGTGCCGTCAATGCGACCCAAGAGTCGCTAGCTGGGTTGTATTTGGCGCCACCGGGGCTCGTGTAATCCGTTCCGCCCCAAATTATCATCTCCGTGCCAGTCCACACGGCGCTGTGGCTGCGTCGCGGTCCGAGCGCACTCACCGCGCTCGTCGTCGTCCAGGTGTTTAGGGCGGGATTGTATCTCGCCCCGTCATTTAAACTACCGTAGTAGTTTTGGCCGCCCCAGACGATCATTTCGGTGCCAGTCCATATAACTGAATGGTCGAACCGCCCCGAGGGCGCATTAAGATTGGTGACCGCCGTCCAGGTATCCGTTTTCGGATCATATAGGCCGCCAGTGTTAGCATATGCGGCTGCTGGATCTTGCGACGCAATTAATCCACCCCATACCACCATCACGTTCCCTGTCCAAACGGCGGTATGGTCCGCTCGCGCCACAGGCGCATTGTTAAGGCTGGTCGGTTTCCAGCTGTCGCTGGCGGGATCGTACCTGCCACCGCTATTAAGAACAGTTCCGCCCCAGACGATCATTTCCGTGCCGGTCCAGACCGCGGTATGGTTGTCTCGCGCAGCGGGTGCATTCGTCGTGCTGACCTTCGACCAAGAGTCAGTAGCTGGGTTATACCTGTCCCCAGTGCCTAACCGTTCCTCGTCCTGGCGCCCGCCCCACACAATCATTTCGCTGCCGGTCCACACCGCAGAGTGTAAGCTACGGAATGCTGGCACATCGGATAACGATGACCACGTGTTATTGGTGCACACGCCGGCGCTATTGGTCAAAGAAGGCAGCGAGTATCCAGTGAAAACGGCGGCGCTCGCGGATGCCACCTGCTGCTTGCGCTCGGAGCCAGTCTTTGGATTCGTTTCCGAGTATTCGTTCACCAGACGGCCCGCCAACGCCGCACGAGCCAGACACTCCGCGATGATGAATGGATCGTTGCCGAGCGCTTCAAACAATTCGCGCAGCATCTCGGGATTCTTTGTGCGCTGCGCCATCCGCTCCATCTCTGCCTGCAACTGCTGAGGGTTGATCGGCGGTTGCCAGTGCGCGTCCAGCACGCGCGAGTTCCGCAAAGATTCGCGCACTTTCTCTTCGATTTTTTGCGAGGGCATCACCGTCTCGAGCGGAGGTTTGGATTCAGTGAGTTCCTTTGGCCAGATGCGATGGCGCCAGTAAACTTCCTCAATTTTCCGCTGATAACCTACGCGTTCTTCAAACGTCAGTGTTCGGGTAAAAACGGTGGGCGCCCCTCTCACAGAAACGAAAGTGCAAACGCCGGCACAGACAATCGAGACCAGGAACAAAAGGCGCCTGATCGAGAAAAGAGAGGGGAACAAATCCATGAGGTGGCGTGACGGAACGCCCGTTTTTATGTCCTGCCAGGTAAATGTCAAGAACGGACTCGACGATTCAAACGACCCTTTTCTCCTCCTTGCCTTCGCCTTCTCAACTATGCCTCACAATCCAAACTTTCCTTTGCGCCGAGATTCGCGTAACGGCCCGATTCGTGAAAATGTCGGAAGTCAGATGAAGAAACATTCCTTTCCGCCACCAACCGCTTACCTCCGCTCTGCGATTCTCGGCATTTGGAAGCTTAAATCACGAGAGGACGTGGACGACGCGGGACAAATCCAGATCGATCCGTTTCTCGGCCCTGAGCCACTTGGGATACTTTGCTTTGGGCCCACTCACTTTTCCGCTCAGTTCATGAAGCGGGATCGATCGCAGCAGGAAAATGTGATCGAGCGACCTCAAGCCAAAAACAATACCGCCGGGGTTGACGGGTACGACGCTTACTTCGGCACTTATAGCGTCGATGAAAATGCAGGCACACTCACGACCCATCTCGAAGCGTCCATCTCTCCGGCGAACATTGGTGCCACCTACGTAAGAGACGTTCGCGTAGTGAACGATGAACTCTTTATCCGGCTAAACACGACAGCGCTCGATGGCACAGCCATCACGCGAACAAACACTTTCTCTCGCGTCGGCTCGGCGGGCCGGTCCCCTTCTTAAGAGTGCCGGAGCAATCTGCCGCCCGGGCTGCTCGATCTTAGCTTTCCCGGCCTTCTTAATTCTTCCTTCTTAATTCTTACTTTTTTCGTCTGTTGCTCGAACCGGGAAAGCAGCGCAATCTCCATCTGTGTGGTGGCTCTCCCGTCAACCAGCGCTGGCGCTCCTGGCTGTGACGGGTCTTCTGTCGCCCATTGTCTTTTCGCCGGCCACCGTGAGCGGCCAGGTGAATGATAACCCTGAAAATTCCTCATCGCAGACGCTCGCTCTCAATCCCGAGCGAATTGTGATCACGCTCACAAACCACTTATCGCAACGCCCGACATCATTCGATCGCGCCGTTGAGGACATTAAGGACCAGATTGAGAGGAGGCGGGAAGCAGAACTCGAGAAATCGTCGCAAGGCGCCTTTTGGCGGGCGCGGTTCTGGGATTATTTGCCGAAAAGCACCGGAACAACATTGAACTCCCCTGTTGCCGATAAAGACAACGATGATCCGTTTTTCACCCCGCAATACTTAACGCTTTCCTATCGGATCGTTGACCGTCAGCTCGCGGAATCCGACGCCCGCGCTCGCGTTTTATTTGGCCGCTAGCGGTCTGACTTTCCTTGGAAGCCAATCAAACCGCGGATTACGCGGATTTAGACGGATATTCAGAGACCCCTAATCCGTGTCATCCGCGTAATCCGCGGTTTAATCTTCCCCCACACGTCACTTGTCACATGTCACAGGTCACTGCCAAGAGATCACATCATTCTTGGCTTATAGGTAAGGACGAACAAGAGAAACACGGCTAGATAACCCACTCCCATCAGGAGCTGGCCGACGAAGAGAAAGAAGAGGAGCCGGTAAAGCGCCCGCGTCCGCCAGACCCAGTAAACGACAACGCCCACCACGGCTATCGGCTCGAAGATGACGGGAATAAGATTCAGGCTGTCAGGATCGTTGAGCTGATAATGATGCGTCAGCCAGCCGCCGCTGTTCAGGAAACGGTACATCCAGACGGCCCCGATCAGGATAACCGCGGAATAAATGATCGACTTGCTTTTCACTCCGCTCGTCTCTCGCCAGGGACACTCTTCAGTCTTTCCGTCCTTCTTAATTGAAAGCCCGGCCGTTGCTTCGCATCCGTTACGGCTTCCTTTTTAATTCGTATTTTGCCTGACGCTAGCCGCTCTTGGTAATGTTCTTCAACTGCCGGTAAGCGTCGCCCTCAGTGAACTTATGCGTGTTCGACGACCAATCGTGGGTCCAGTTAGAACCTTTCTCCGCTTCCGAGTTAGCCTTCTCCGCCCATTGCTTCAGCTTCCTGGTATTAGGGTCGGCGACGGTTTGCTTATCGGGCCTGTCCTCAGTCTGCCGGGCTATGTCGACCTCCATTTTCGTTATCGCGGCCGCCAGCGCTGCCTTTTCAATTCGGGCAATGGCACGCAACTGTTCGCTTCGCGACATCGTCTTGGGAAAGCTCACTGTCAGGGAGCTGTTCATCTCCTTCTTCGCATACTGGGCCGCGTAGAAATCCGATAGCTTTTCGGTCGCCTCTTCTTCTCCGTGCTTCACGCAATCGTCGGATGGCGTCTTGGTCTCGCCACAAACGGCCACAGCCATTACTTGATCGAAAGGAGTTTGCGGCAACGCGCCGGCGCGTGGACCACCCGGGCCCATCGGATCCGGAGTTTGGACCGTCTGCCTCATCGACTGGCGTGTGGGAGGCGTCGGATTGAGCGGCACCGGCGTGAGCGGTTGAATATTGGAGGACGGGTTGATCATTGAGGGCATTGGCGGCATCGCGGGCGCGGACGCCGGCGGAGCCACTGCTGGCGGCGGATTAACGGGCAACGTTGTCGTCTGGGCCACGGCCATGGCAGCGCCGGCGATGACAATGCAAAACGTCGTTAGGTAAGTGGTACTTTTTTTCATGGAGACATTTTCGGTGTCGGCGACTCCACAGAATAGCGACGCGTAAGGGGGCGTGACAATCCTAAACAACCGGCCGCTTTTCATCCTGGCGCTACACGCTCCAATCGCTCCAGATGTCCGGAACAAGGGAAAGCGCCGCTGTTTTGGGAGGAGAGCGGCTCTCGGACGAAATTGTTACTCAGCTACTACCGTCTCGTCTATCAGCGACGCATCCGGAAGAGCGAGGAAGGGTGCGAAGACTTCAAGGCTCCGGGTTGGAATAGCAGCCGCCACTCGGGTAAAGCCCTCCTCGTAATCGAGCTCGCGCACGGCGCCTTCCCGGTGGAGTCGCGCCAGTAAATCGGCGCGCTCGGAGGGCAGCCGCAAATCAACCGTCATCGCGCCTTTACCCACAAATTCGGAGATACGTTCGACCAGCTCTTCCATCCCCTCGCCCGTTGTCGCTGAGACAGAGACGGCATCCGGGAAATGCCGATGTAAAGCTGCGAGGGCAAACGGATCGGTGAGCTTATCGACCTTGTTAAAGACAACGAGCATCTGCTTCGTATCCGCCCCAAGATCGGTCAGGACCTTCATGGTGGTGTTATAGAACTCCATCACTTCCGGCTGGGAAGCATCCAGGACATGGATCAGAAAATCCGAAAGCGCGGCTTCCTCCAACGTGGCATTAAACGCCTCGACCAGTTGATGCGGCAGTTTCCGGACGAACCCGACGGTGTCGGTGAGAAGAAGTGGTTGCTTGTTAGGCAACGCGATCTTTCGAGTCGTCGTGTCCAGGGTGGCGAACAGTTTGTTTTCGACCAGGACATCGGCCCCTGTCAGCCGGCGCAGGAGCGATGATTTGCCGACATTCGTGTAACCCACAATGGCCGCGTTCGGCATCGGCGCGCGCTTACGATCCTTCCTTTGAGTCGCGCGCGATTTGCGGACGGTTTCCAGCTCGCGCTTGAGCCGGTCGATCTGGAGGCGGATTTTGCGTTTGTCCTGCTCGAGCTGGCTTTCGCCCTCGCCTTTCGCGCCGATCCCGCCGCCCTGTTGTCCAAGGTGACTCCAGGCGCGCGTAAGTCGCGGGAGCGAATAGGCCATGCGCGCCAGGTCCACCTGGATGCGGGCCTCGCGGGTTTGAGCGCGTGCGCCAAATATATCCAGAATGATCTCCTGCCGGTCGGCGACCGTGATCCCAGCGAGCTCTTCCCAGTTCCGTTGCTGGGACGGGCTCAGCTCATTGTCGAAAACAAGAACGTCGGCCTCGTGTTTCTTCCCCAGGTCGACAATCTCCTGCGCCTTCCCGGACCCGATCAGATAGCGCGCGTGCTGTTCCCGATGAAAGACAAGCGTCCGTTCCACCACTGGAATACCCAGCGTGTCGACCAACTCTTCCAATTCCGCCAGCAAGCTCTCCGCCTCTGCCTTCTTACTGGTATCCGTGTAAGCGCCTACGAGCAGCGCCCGCTCCACCATTTTGTCCTTCGCCTTGATCTCAAACATCCGATCCCAATATAGCAGAGGCGGCGCTTTACGGCGCGGATCAGATTAGAGAATCAGGAACGCCATTTGTAGGGCAATCGCTCCGATTGCCAATCCCCTTCTGGGGAGCACACGCGCCTCGCGTGTTCTCTCGGCGTCTCGCCGAGATACTTCCGGAAAAGTTCGTTGTGCCGAGGCGACACAAGTCCGAGCCGGACTGGCAAAGCACGCGATGGCGCGTGCGCTCACCGAATCACAGCTCAACCGATTGTGTAGATGAGATCGGCGCCGGTGTAGGTCGCGATATCCAGAAGCCGTTCCCGAGCGTGACGTTCGGCTACGCCCGGGGCAGACATGAAGGAGGCGAAGAGTTCGCCGTCATCGTCGACGATACGGACCGGCACAACGCCGGGCGTATCGAAGCTGCGAGCGCCGTACCCCAGCAGCTCCCCATTGAAACCGGCGCGACTAACCAGAAGAACGGCCGGCAAGTCGCTCTCTCCAGAAGGACGATAGAATGCTGGATCGGAATCAAGAATGGGACGGACGGTCGATTCCTGAAAGACCGCGAGACCGGCGTTGTTGGTGCCAATGATCGTGCCTGCGGGTAATCCACGTCGCAATTGAAAGCGAAGGCGAGCGGAGGCTTCCTCGCCCCACGGATCCCAGTAGAGCGGCTTGTAACCTAAGCTGGCTGCAGCGATTTGCGCTTCAACTGCGCGCTTAATCGGCCAATCAGCTTCGGAGTTCCATTCTTCAAAAACTTTTCCGAACGCTTCGCGCGCAGCTTGGCCGATTTCGCTGATGAGATGGAGGTCTCTTTCCACGATTTAGTTTTTGAACTGTAACGAACCGCTTTCATTCTTCGTACCGTATTCGTGCTGGAAGCGTCTCGCCGTATCGATGACGCGTCAAGAAGTCTTCGAGGTCGATCGTCACGAAGTCTGGCGACGAATCTCAGCCTTGGTCTTGTCCCAATCGACGAATTTGGCTTCGCCTGACGCAATCTGAGGTTCGCGCACCCGCAGCTCTTCTTCGTGCCAGGCGGGTGATTCAATCGCCTCCGGGTTTGCCGACAGGCTTTTCCAGATCGTCTCCATCGTCCTGACCTTGTTGATTCCCTCTACTCCCGTTTCGGTCACCGCTCCCTTCGCGGCTTCACCGTCTATGTCGCTCAAACCCGCTCGCTCCATTCTTCGGCGGTCATTTCGTTAAGCGGAAGGACGGGAACTGCCATGGCCCGAGTATATCATGCGATAGCGGCGGAGCGATAACAGAACCGCGTCCCAATTCCCGGCTTGTTTTCTTTCTTAATTGAAAGCCCGGCCCTTGCTGCGCATCCGTTACGGCTTCCTTCTTAATTCTTAATTTCCTTGCCGTGCCCGAGATTCACAGACTGACCCTTCCCTTTCCGAGTTGATCTTTTTCACTGTTGGTGTGTAGGTATTCGTTACCCGCTCCTGCTCCTCAGAAATATGGCAGAAACAATCAACTGGATTCATTTCACAGACCTCCATTTTGGTTTGGACCGAAAGTCATGGTTGTGGCCAACTGTAAAACACCGAGTTCTCCAGGATCTTGAGACGTTGGGAGATCGCGTTCCGAATTGGGATGTCGTGTTTTTCACTGGAGATCTCGTTCAAACTGGATCGGCAGAGGAATTCAAAGGGCTAAACGCGGAGCTAGAAGAGATTTGGCGAGTGCTCGGGAAGCGCGGCAAGCCGCCTTTTCTCTGTGTCGTTCCCGGAAACCACGATTTGTCGCGCCCGTCTAGTGAAACCGCGATTGCAAAAGGATTTTCGCAATTGTGGCGACAAGATGAAGGGCTGCAACGCGATTTTTGGCTAAACCCAAGTTCCGAATTCCGGTCCGCCGTTAACACCTTTTTCGGCAATTACACTTCATGGCTTCGGGAGCCCCCCGTGCCGCTATTGTCCACAAAACCTGGGGCCTTGCCAGGCGACTTCAGCACGACTTTTACGAAGGGGGCCATCAAATTAGGAATCATCGGTCTAAACTCAACTTTCCTTCAGATAGATAGCGGCGACTATCGGGAGAAGCTGGACGTCCACGTTTCCCAGCTTAACGCCGTTTGTGATAATGATCCGCAGCGCTGGATCGCCGGTCACACCGCAAGTGTGCTGTTGATGCACCATCCGCCTAGCTGGCTGTCGCCGGCGGGTCTGCAACACTTTCGACAGGAAATATATCCCAGTGGGCGATTTATTGCGCAGTTGTGTGGACATCTACACGAACCCGATCATTTTGAAACATCTGAAGCTGGCGCTGCTCCTAGACGTCTGAGACAAGCACCATCGCTTTTTGGTCTGGCCGAGTGGAGTGGCATGACTCCAAAGAAACGCTCTCACGGTTACAATGCTGGTCAGTTCGTGTTCGAACCAGAAGACGGGCTCGAGAAACTGTGGCCGCGAACGTCGGTGCTGGGACGGGATGGCGCCCTAAACGTCGCTCCCGACTACGCCTACATTTTGAAGGATGAATGCGTTCCCACTCACTTTGACCTTACGAGTGGTCCAGGGGTAAGACAGGATGTAGCCGAGCTTAGCGACGAAAAACCGGCCCCGGTTGGCGCTGCCACGTTATCGCTATTGGACTCCGAGCCTACGGAAGATCTTGCGAGAGCAACATTGGCAGGTTGTCCACGGTTCCAGCTTTCACCATTACCGCAGTACAACGCGACTCGACAAGATGAGCAAAGCCAGTTCGAAACCGACGTCCGCAAGACCCGCCAAGTATGGGTCGCAGCTGAATGGGGCACCGGCCTCGATGGGTTTCTGGCCGCATCATTAGAACGGTTACAGGACCTCAAGGCGGATGATAATGTTTTTCTACTGCGGTGCGAAGAGGCAGAGGATGTAAATGCTGTAGAAGCCTTGTTCCCTCAGCAGTGCGGACTCTCACTGCAAATGTTCTGCACATTAGCAGCAGCATTGCCCAGTGCGTTTCTAATTCTAGATTCGGTTCACTCGAATCTATGCGCTGGCAAGGAATTCTCGGCTCTCCAGCGACTCGCAAATCTCCTGGTTGAATATTGTCCCAATTTGCGACTCGTTATTACTTCAAGTCTCCCGCCGGAAAAAGGAGTCCTAACCGCGGTTGAGCTGAAGCCGCTCGAGTTGCCGGAAGCTCGAACGTATTTACTTAATCATCCGGATGCCTCTGCCGATATCCGAGACCCAGACTTGATTGAAATTTTGCACGATCGCTCGGACGGCCTCCCTACACATTTGGATAGGTTAGTTAAAGCGATGAAGGTGGCCTCGCCTGAGGCGGTCTTAGAAGCAGATCGTGAAACCTCAATTACTCAACACGAGACAACGGAACCTATACCGCATGCTTTGATTCACGCAGTTAATTCGCTGTCTGGGTCAGAGGATCGGGCATCTCGCCGAAGCTTCCGACTACTACAAGTGCTGGCGTTACTGCCCTACGGAGAAACGCTGGAGTTTCTTCGCCACTACCTTCCAACCGAGCCTTTTTTTCCCGAGAATGCTTTGAAGCTCCAAGAACTTGGGTTGATCGAAATTATCCAGCTGCAACAAACGGCACCTCGATTAGGCGGCAGCGATGTTCGCTTATCTGATTCCGCACCCAAGCTTCTGAAGGTTTCTCGTCCGGTTCGAGATTACGTGTTGACGCTTCTTTCAGATACCGAAAAGGAAGACATTGTAAGATCGGGAATCGAAAAATTTTTCGGTCGCAGTTGGCGGTCCAAAGTCAAACTGCGTAAATTGCCAATCGAACAAAAGGAATATTTAAATGCAGGCCCCGGCAACGAGTTTGCGCTGATTTATCAACTGGCGACCATCAGTCGTGCCAGGGGCGACGCGGCGGTTGTTAGCAGAGCTGCGAACCTAGGAATTGAATACGCTGAACACCTTGAGAATGCCGAGCGCTGGCACGATCTGTCGGCAGTCGGGAGCGCCTTACTCAAGCTCATTGATCGGGATCGCCACCCGGCGGAATGGGCGAAGTTGATGAGGTTATACGGCGCTGCTTTGCGGATGAGCGGCAAACGGGAGGAATCCCTCATATATCTTCGAACTGCGCTGGAAGGCAGCGAGGAACATTTCACGGATGAGGAGAAGGCGTTAATTTGGCGTGAAATTGCACTCGCAGACAAAAATCAGGACACGGAAAGCGCTGCTGCTGCTGCGAAGGAAGCGCTCAAATTTGAAAAACGCGACTCCGCCGGATATCTCGCGACTGAGGCAATCGTAGCAGAGACAACATTGGTCGGGCAAAAAAGGATTGAAGTCTTGGAGGAAATCGAAAAACGGGCTCGAACGAAAGGTTTTACGTTTACCGCCAATACAAGTGCCTTAAAAATTTATCAATATTTGGACGATCCCAAAGACGAACTACGGTATTTGGAACGCGTCCTAAAAAGCGAGGAGCGCGGATATACGCGGACGAGGGCTCTAGTTAATAAAGGTGAGACTCTCACCCGCCTAGAAAGGCCGAGCGCTCTAAAGGGAGCAGAGCTAGTCGAACTGACAAAGGCTTACACCTACTTGCACGGGCAGCGTTTCGATGACCTGCTTGATCGATGTCATGAGATTTTATGGAGGACATTTGAAGCGCAAGGCGACACTCAACGCTTGCTACGCTTATTTAAGCACTCTTCCTTTTTATGGCGGCTTCGAGGAAGGGATGAACAAGAGTCTGAATACTTGCGTAGGCTTTCTGAAGCGAAGATGCAGGAACGTGCCGCGGGTAAAACTATGATTCTCGAATTCTCCTACTTTCTGCGGCGATTGAGAATCATCCTGCATATCGAGTAATTCGCTTTTAGAATTTATTGTTGGTGCACGGCGTATGATGTATGATTCGCGCGCTCCGAAACCGAATGACGACGATTCTTTCTAACGGCAATCAGTCGGGATCGACGATCCCGGGTACAGGAGAGCGCTCGAAGCGCTTTTGCCTGATTCTCGTTAAGCCGTCGCATTATGACGAGGGCGGGTATGTGATTCAGTGGTTTCGGTCGACGATTCCGTCGAACTCGTTGGCGGCGGTGTTTGGGTTGGCGAGGGATTGTGCGCAACGACACGTGCTGGGGCCGGATGTGGAGATCGAGATTCATCCGTTTGATGAGACGAACACGCGGATCAGGCCGGAACGGCTGGCGCGGATGATCGAGGAAGCGGGCGCGGGAATGGTGATGATGATCGGGGTGCAATCGAACCAGTTTCCGCATGCGTGCGACCTGGCGAAGCCGCTGATCGAGCGCGGGGTCACGGTCGCGATCGGCGGGTTCCACGTGTCGGGGATCACGAGCATGCTCAATGGCGAGTGCGCGGACGTGAAGAAGGCGAAAGCGATGGGGATCACGCTTTTCTGCGGCGAGGGTGAAGAAGGCCGGGTCGCCCTTGTCTTGAAGGATGCGTACGAAGGGAAGCTGAAGCCGTTCTATAATTTCATGGCGGACCTGCCGAACATCGAAGGCGAGCCTCTCCCGCTTATCCCGGCGATTCGCGCGGCGCGGACGGCGGGCGCGATCACGAGCTTCGACGCGGGACGCGGTTGTCCGTTCCAATGTTCGTTCTGCACGATCATCAACGTGCAGGGACGGAAGTCGCGCCGGCGTTCACCGGATGATGTGGAGAAGATCATCCGCGAAAACGTGGCCCAGGGGCTTCACAGCTTTTTTATTACGGACGATAACTTTGCCCGGAACAAGGATTGGGAAGTGATCCTGGACCGGCTGATCCATCTGCGGCTCAACGTCGGGCTCAAGATGTCGTTCATGATCCAGGTGGACACGCTTTGCCATAAGCTCCCGAATTTTATCGCGAAATGCGCCGCGGCCGGAGTGAAGCGGGCTTATATCGGGCTCGAGAACATTAACCCGGACAGCCTGGCCGGCGCGCACAAGCGGCAGAACAAGATCACCGAGTATCGCAAGATGCTTCAGGCGTGGAAGGAAGCGAAGATCATCACTTATTGCGGTTACATCCTCGGGTTCCCGGGCGATACGCCGGCGTCGATCAAGCGGGACGTGGAGATCGTCATGAAGGAATTGCCGGTGGACATCTTGGAGTTCTTTTTCCTGACGCCGCTGCCGGGGAGCGAGGACCACCAGAAGCTGGTCCAGGCGGGGGTGCAGATCGAGCCGGACCTGAACAAGTACGATTTGAATCACGCCTGCGCGCCGCACAACACGATGTCGAAAGAGGAATGGGAAGGCGCTTACCGGACGGCGTGGGAAACGTATTACGCGAACGAGCACATGGAAACGGTGTTGCGCCGGCTGGTGACGATGCGGGCGCCGGCGAGCAACGCGATCCTGCTGGCGACGTGGTTCAAGGGCGCGATCGATATTGAAGGGATTCATCCGCTGGAGAGCGGGCTGTTCCGTTACAAGTTCCGGCGGGATCGGCGGCCGGGGTTGCCCATCGAGCCAAGGTGGAAGTTTTATCCGAAGTACGCGGTCGAGTCGGCCGTGAAGATGGCGAAGTGGTTCAAGCTTTGGGCGCGGTTGCGTGGCGTGTATGTGAAGATCAAGCGCGATCCGAAGAAGTGGGAGTATACGGATCTCGCGCTCACCCCGGTGACAGACGAGGAAGTAGAGACGCTGGAGATTTTCCATACGCATTCCGCGCCTGCGTTTGTGGCGCAGCAGCAAAAGCGAGCGGCGGCGAATGCCGAACGCCGCGAGCACGCGGCGGTAGCGTAGCGCTTGGTAGGGACGCCGCGCTGCGGCGTCCGTGCCGGTTTACCGCGGAACATCGCTAAGACGCGGACAGCGCAGCGCGCCGTCCCTACCAGGGCGACGCCAAGGTGGGAGGGGCCTTTGCGCCCCGACTGTCGCTGCACAAAAGCGGCTCCCACATTTCTGCGCCTGGACACAGCCGCCGCTACAGTCCTGTCATCCTGAGCGAAGCGCAGCGGAGTCGAAGGATCTGTTGCTATTTCTTCGCGGGGTCCGGGATCGCAGTATGAGAAGCGCTGAAATAGTCAGAGATCCTTCGACAGGCTCAGGATGACATTTTTTGTAGGGCGTTCGATTGTCGCCGCACAAAGGCGGCTCCCACATTCTGCGGCTGGAGACAGCCGCCGCTACAGTCCTGTCATCCTGAGCGAAGCGCAGCGGAATCGAAGGATCTGTTGCTATTTCTTCGCGGGGTCCGGGATCGCAGTGTGAGAAGCGCTGAAATAGTCAGAGATCCTTCGACAGGCTCAGGATGACATTTTTTGTAGGACGTTCGATTGTCGCCGCACAAAGGCGCTCCCACATTCTGCGGCTGGAGACAGCCGCCGCTACAGTCCTGTCATCCTGAGCGAAGCGCAGCGGAGTCGAAGGATCTGTTGCTATTTCTTCGCGGGGTCCGAGATCGCAGTATGAGAAGCGCTGAAATAGTCAGAGATCCTTCGACACGCTCAGGATGACATTTTTTGTAGGACGGCGGATGTCGCCGCACAAAGGCGCCTCCCACATTTGTGCGGCTGGAGAGAGCCGCGCCACTACAGCCAATTTTCACTGTCCGAGCGGGGCATGTCGTGTATGGTGGGAAATTCTGGAAGGAACGATGGAAGCCCCTGCCCTAACGAGAGCTACGGACCGGCCGGGATCGACGATCCCGGCTACAACAAAACGGTTCTGCCTGATTCTCATCAAGCCGTCGCACTACGATGACGATGGTTATGTGATCCAGTGGTTCCGTTCGACGATCCCGTCGAATTCGCTCGCCGCGCTTTACGGTTTGGCGCGGGATTGCCGGGAACGGCGCGTTCTCGGCGAGGATGTCGACATCGAGATCCATCCGTTCGACGAAACGAACACGCGGATGCACCCGAAAAAGCTGGCCCGCATGATCCGCGACGCGGGCGACGGGATGGTGATGTTCGTCGGCGTGCAATCGAATCAGTTTCCGCACACGCTTGATCTCGCGAAGAGACTTCAAGCTCACGGCGTGAAGATCGCGATCGGCGGGTTCCACGTTTCCGGAACGATGAGCATGCTGGGCGGGAACGATCCCGACATTCATCGCGCGAAAGCGATGGGGCTTTCGCTGTTCGCCGGCGAAGCGGAAGGCCGGCTCGAGATGGTGTTGCAGGACGCTTACAAGAACCAGCTCAAGCCGCTCTACAATTTCATGGCCGATTTGCCGGGGATCGATGGAATGCCAATCCCGCTCATCAGCTCGGTGCGCGCGCAACGCACCGCCGGTCACGTAACCAGCTTCGATGCCGGACGTGGTTGCCCGTTTCAATGTTCGTTCTGCACGATCATTAACGTGCAGGGACGGAAGTCGCGTCGCCGCACGCCAGACGACGTAGAACGGATCATTCGCGAAAACGTCGCGCAAGGTTTGCGCAGCTTCTTCATTACGGACGATAACTTTGCCCGGAACAAAGATTGGGAAGCGATCCTCGACCGGATCATTCACCTGCGCGAAGTCGAGAAGCTGAAGCTTGGGTTCCTGATCCAGGTCGACACGCTCTGCCATAAGCTGCCAAATTTTATTTCGAAATGCGCCCGCGCCGGAGTGCGTCGCGTGTTCATCGGGCTCGAGAATATTAACCCGGATAACCTGGCCGCCGCGCACAAGCGACAGAACAAGATCACGGAGTATCGCAAGATGTTACTCGCGTGGAAGGAAGCGCGGATCATCACCTATTGCGGTTACATCACCGGGTTCCCGAACGACACGCCCGAATCAATCAAGCGCGACGTCGAGATCGTGAAGAAAGAATTGCCGCTCGATATTCTCGAGTTCTTCTTCCTCACGCCGCTGCCGGGCTCGGAAGATCACCAGAAGCTCGTGCAAGCTGGGGTGCCGGTCGATCCGGACCTAAACAAGTACGACCTGAATCACGTTTGCACCGGCCACGCGAAAATGACGAAAGCGGAATGGGAAGACGCGTATCTCACCGCCTGGAAGACTTACTATACGATGGAGCACGTGGAGACGATTCTGCGCCGGCTGATGGCCAAGAGAGGACCGGCCAGTAACGCGATCGTGCTGATTACCTGGTTCATGAGCGCGATCCACATCGAAGGTGTGCATCCGCTGGAGAGCGGCGTATTTCGCATTAAGTATCGGAAGGATCGTCGGCCGACGTTTCCGATTGAGCCCATCTGGACCTTCTATCCAAAATACTGGGCCGAATCGGTCGTGAAGGTGGCGAAGCTGATGAGTCTCTACGGAAAACTACGCGCGATGTATAAGCGGCTGAAGAAGGGCCGGAACAAATTGAAGTATATCGATGTCGCGTTGACGCCGGTGACTGATCACGACACTGAAGACCTGGAGATGTTCCATACGCCAAGCGCGCCCGCATTCGTCGCGCAAGAGCACCGCCGCGAAGCCGCGAATGCGGCTGCGCGCGAGCACGCGCAGCACGCGGTGGCGTAGTTTTAAAACTTTCATGACATCCCCCTAGCGAACCCTCGTTCCCAAACTCTGTTTGGGAACGCACTTGTCTTGGAAACTCAGTTTCCCTCCCCGGACCGATGCGCAGTCGCTACCGCATAAACAACGAGAACCGCGGCGCATTTCATCACCTCGACTATTGTCGAATGGCTTCCCGTGTTCACTACCGAGCGGTGCTGCGACATCCTTGTGCGATCATTCGAACATTGCCGCCAGCACAAGGCGATGCGTATCCACGCGTGGGTTATCATGGACAATCACTTTCACGCGATTATTTCGGGGCCGAATCTTTCCCGAACCATTACCGATCTGAAAAAATTCACGGCGCACGCGCTTCTCGACCAACTCAAGGCAGAAGGCCGTCAGTGGTTATTGAATCAGCTCGTATACTTCTGCGCCGCGCACAAGCAAAGCAGCCTGCATCAAGTTTGGCAGGAGGGCGTTCACCCGCAGTCGATCGTGAGCGACGAGATAATGCTGCAGAAGCTCGAATACCTGCACAACAATCCGGTGAAACGCGGATTGGTGGCGTCGCCCGAGCATTGGAGGTACTCGTCGGCGCATGAATGGTTACCGGCGGCAATGCCGGTGTTGCGGGTTGATCCATGGCGTTAGGAGGCAGCAACAGAGTTGCAGGGACAAGTGCGTTCCCAAACAGAGTTTGGGAACGAGGGGGCTTGCCGGGAGTTTCGCGAGCGGTGCGGCGCGGCGAAATTAAATCTTGCACGGAACGCCGCTCTGAGAGGCAATACCCGCGATGCACGATCCTATAGCCGTCGTCGCCATTCATTTGATGCAGGGGCTGACCTCGGCGTTCCTGGCGATTCTGTTTTTGCAATCGGGCATCGATAAGATCGTCGATCGACGCGGAAACGTGGAATGGCTCAAAGGCCATTTCGCGAAGAGCCCGCTGGCGGGAATGGTGCCGATGATGGTGACCCTTATCACGATAATGGAAATCGTGGCTGGAGGTCTGAGCGCGATTGGTTGTGGGTTGATCTTGTTCCGGCACGATCCAGCTCTCGCCTTTTTTGGCGCGGTCGTGTCGGGACTCACGCTCGTGGCGTTGTTCTTCGGTCAACGAATGGCGAAGGATTATCCGGGCGCCGCGACGCTGGTTCCGTATTTCTTGCTGACGCTGGCGGCGATTTATCTGATGGCGATGTAATCTGGAGGGACGACCGCTGTGTCGTCCCAGGCAAGCAGGACGGGACGGCGCCCGTCCCTCCAGACTTGACTTTGCCGGGCTCGGCCGGTGAAATGCCGGCTCTTCAACAAAGGAGAAACTCAATATGGCTAAGACAATGGCGGTGCTTTTCGGTGTCGTCTTTTTGCTTATCGGAATTCTCGGGTTTGTGCCTGGGATAACGAAGGACCAAATGTTACTCGGCATTTTCCACGTCAACACGGCCCACAACGCCGTCCATCTGCTTTCCGGCGTGGTCGCGTTGTTCTGCGGCATGAGCAGCCTGGGCGCGTCCCGGATGTATTTCCGCATCTTCGGATTGGTTTATGGCCTGGTCGCGGTTTTGGGATTTCTTAATCCGGGTGACACCATGTTGCTCGGCATGATGAGCAACAACAACGCGACCACTTGGCTGCACGTGGTCATCGCCGCGGTCTCGCTCTTGATCGGCTTTATGCCGGCGAGTGCGGAGACGGCGTAATTCTCCGTTTGATAATAGCCCAGCGCTTTAGCGTTGGGACACACGCCGTTACAATCGAAGTCCCGTCAGGGACGAAAGGATCGTTCTGCCGTCCCTGACGGGACTTGAGTTGTACCGCGACCGGAAATCCCAGCGCTAAAGCGCTGGGCTATTGCCAACGATTGAGGCCGGGCGACTGCTTGGTAGGGAGGCCGCGCGGCGGGTACGGCGACGGCATAGTTGTAGATCGCCTGTCATCCTGAGCGAAGCCCAGCGGAGTCGAAGGATCTGTGACTATTTCTTTGCGGGTCCAGGATCGCAGCGTGAGAAGCGGTGAAATAGTCAGAGATCCTTGGAAAGCCCGGCCTCGCCAGCGTCGCTCGCTGCGTTACGGGACGGGCTCAGGATGACATGCTTGGGGGGAGACGGCTTGGTAGGGACGCCGCGCTACGGCGTCCGGCGGGTCCGGAGGCGGCTTAGTTGCATGCCTGTCATCCTGAGCGAAGCGTAGCGGAGTCGAAGGATCTCTAACTATTTCTTCGCGGTTTCGGCGTCGCAGCGGATAAGCGCGGAAATCGTCACAGATCCTTCGACAGGTCAGGATGACATTTGGAGAGTGGGAGCGACGATTGAGGTTATTGCGCGGCGAATTTTTCCAGGCGATCAATCGTCTGGACGATGTCTTGTTCCGTCGTGCGCGGATTGATTGTGCAGAAACGGAGCGCGGTTCGGCCTTTCAGAGTGGTTGAGGTGAGGAACGCGAAGCCGTCGCGCAACATCAGATCGACAAGCTTCGTTTGAAGGGCGTCCTCTTTGCCGAAACGGAATGCGACGATCGCCATCTCGGCGGGAGAAAGGATTTCGCAATTGGCGCGGCGCCGTAGCTCGCTTTCGGCAAATTCGGCCAGCTCGAATCCGCGCGTCACGGCATCGCGAAAGGCCGCGAACCCGAAAGTGTTGATGGAGAGCCAGACCTTCAGGGCACGGAAGCCGCGGGAAAGTTGGATCCCGTAATCAGCGGGATTCGTCTCGGCGGTGTTTCGATGCACGTCGCGCATGTATTCGGGCATCAGTTGAAACGCCGACTTCATGTGGGCGGCGTCGCGCAGGAGGACGCAGCCGCATTCGAAAGGTTGGAAGAGCCACTTGTGCGGGTCGAGCGAGAGCGAATCGGCCCGCTCCAGGCCCGCTAGCTTTTGCCGGCCGCGTTCGCAGATGACAGAAGCCGCGCCGTAAGCGCCATCGGCGTGGAGCCACAATCCTTCTTCAGCGCATAGATCGGCGAGATCCGGCAACGGATCGACGGCGCCGGTATTCGTGGTGCCGGCGTTCGCCACGACAGAGAACGGACGCAGTCCGGCCTCGCGGTCGGCTCGGATTGCTTCGCGCAAAGATTCCATGGGCAAACGGAAAGCGTCGTCGGACGGAATCTTCCGGAATTGTTCACGCGCGAATCCGATGACGCGCAGGGCGCGTTCGACCGAGTAATGGGTCTGGTCGGAAAAATAAATCGTCGCGTTGTCGATTCGGTCGCCGAGTTTCGTCGCGCGCGCGGAATGCAGCGCTGTCAGATTGGCGGCGGAACCGCCGCTCACGAAAAGGCCGCCGCCGGTTTCGGGAAAACCGCAGAAGCGCCGGAACCAACCGATCACCGCCAGCTCCATGGCGGCCGCGGCCGACCCGCCGAGCCAGGTACCATTGAAAACATTGAAGCCCGAGGCGAGCGCGTCGGCCATGGTGCTGACGTAGTTCCCTGGCCCCGGGACGAAGGCGAAGAAACGCGGATGATCGACATGAAGATTGTTTGCGAACACCTCGTGCTCGAGACGAGTGAGGAGCTCGTGCGGATCGGCCGGCATCTCTGGCGGATTTTCTCCAAAGCGGCCTAACAATTCAGCGGGTTCTTTTTTCGCGCCGACTGGAGCGTCGCGCATCCCCGCGAAATGCCCCACCAGAAGATCGACGACGCGGTAGCCGAACCGGCGCATCTCCTCTTCAGAAAGTTCGAGGCGGGCTGGTGTGGCGTTGTCGTTCACGTCCGAATTGTAGGGCGTTTATACGAAACGCCAATGGATAGGCATTACCTCGTTCCCCAACTCTGGTTGGGAATGCCATTGTCTTCGCAACTCCGTTGCTGTCCCGGCGAAACAGAGTTTCGCAAGACAAGTGCGTGCCGAAACACAGTTTCGGCACGAGCAGCGGGAGGGGGCTACGGCCCGAGATCGATGGTCTCCCCGGTGCTGTCGATTTTCACCTGGAGCTTCGAGTAGGTCCATTCGCCGGCAGATTTCGTGGCGATGGCGTAGATGGTCCCCTTCCCTTTCGGGCCGGAAATCGGAATCGAAATATCGGCGTCGCCCGAGCTGCCGTTTACATTGGTTTTGCCGGATAAATACCAGCCTTCTTCGATCGGCGTCCCGAGCGCGGCCATCACGCGCGGATCCGCTTTCGCCCGCGCCACCGACATTTTGTAAACGTCGGTTTGTTTCAACGCGCTGAACACGAAGAGAACGAGGAAGGCTACGAAACAGCCGCCGATGACAAGCGGGGCAAAGCAGCAGCCGGTCGGCACGAACCATTTCCAATTCCGGCTCCACCAGCCGGGCCGCGGTGGAGGTTGGGCGATAGTTTCCATCCCTTTCTTTTCGGCCGACGACCGGAACGGCGTCGAGCATTTTCTCGCGAGCAACCGCGATTTTGCATTGTGCTCGAGAAACGCGGTCGCTAACGTCGCGGCCTATGACTTCCAAGATTCTGCTCGCGATTGCATCCGCGTTCGTGCTCGCCACCGCTTCGGTTCGCGCTGCCGACGACACCGCTCTACTCAACACTCTCGGCTATACCACGGGCCAATCGGTTTTAGTTACCCATATGGCGGTCGGCACCCTGGCGGACGCCTTTGTCGGCAAAACCTACAAACAGGAACAGGCGACGACGTTCGTGAACACGTACATCAACGTCACCAAGGGAATGAAGGAACAAATGTCGAAGCTCGTCGATGCGGGATCGTTGAGTAAGAGCGACACGCAATTCGTCGAGAATACGATCGAAGTGCTCGACCTGGTGTTGCGTGAGGCGAACGACCTGAAGGATTACATCAGCAGCGGCAAAGCAGCCGATGCTCAGACCTACGATAGCTCGCGGAAAAAGGCGCTGAAAGAGATCAAGACGCTGCTGAGCATAAAAGACTGAGTTATAGTGCGCGCTGTCACCAGCGCAATTTTTTCTATTTCGGGTGGTAGGGACGCCGCGCTGCGGCGTCCGCGGTTTCGCGCCGAATAACAAGGACGGACGGAGCAGCACGCCGTCCCTACCAAGACGAGACCGACGCTAATCCGCGGCTTTCGGAGCACTGAAGCTCTTGCTGTAGAATCCGGACCGATCAAAGCAGCAAACGCGTTTCTTGCCGCCCGCGAGCATCGAGCAAGCGTTGCGGACTCGCCGCGCGCGCGTCTCCGCCTGCTTCGCAGATATGATCCAGTGGATCCAATCTTTGCGCGCGATCGGCGTGATCTCCGACCACAACGCCCGCGCTTTCGGAGCAGCAGCCAGAGCTTTCCGCAGATCCGCCGGTACTTTCGCTTCCTCTTCGGACGGCCCAATCTCCAGCGTAACAACGTCGCCTGCATCTGCGCCCGCAGCGTCGCAAAGCTTCCGGTCCAACTTCAGCCAGTGACTCTTTTGACCGTCAGGGTCTGCCGTAGCTCGAAACTGGACGTCATTGAGAGTGCCCTCGACCACCTCCATGCCCCGTGAAGGAAGCTTGGTACTGACATTTTTGGGCAGGATCACAAAAGTCCACGACTCGTTCTTCCCGATTTCCGCGGGCCGAAGGAGTTTCGCTTTGAAACGGATCTTAGAGCCGGTCTTCGTCATTTGCTCCGAAGCAGTGAGCGTCGCGCGCCTGGGTGAATGTTGCCAAGAATAATCGCGTTCATTTTTGCACTACGAACGAGCCGGATAGTCGAAAGGTCTTTCCGTTATCGGCGTCCACGGCCCAGGCGGAAATTTCCGACGTCCCGGGCGGCAAGCGTTCAAGGGAAAAAGTGCCGCGCCATCCTAAATCGCGAGCTCCGACGTTCGGTAGGTCGGGGCGGTTTTCGCGTTGATCGGACAACGCGAACGCGGTCCACGTTTCCTCGTGGCCAAACGCAAAAACAACGCAGGCGGCGGGCCGGTTTTGCGCGGGCAGATAGGACCAACCGGAGGCGATGACCGAGTCGCTTTCGCGCTCCAGGTTTTCAAACACACCGTGCTCTTGCGTGGATCTCCGGCCTTGATTTTCGCCGTCGTGCAAAGCCGGGATTTCTCGTCGTAGTGGAAAGGTGAGCTGACGGCGATCAAGGGTCGCCAGATAACGCGCCACAGTTTCGGAGTCTTCGGTAAGGAGAAGAGCCGAGCGGAAAATTTTCTCCGCGTCCAAAGTCTTGGAAAATTCCAAAGCGGCTTTGCCGTGACTGCGAAGGGCCCGATTAACCTCGAGATCACGGAACGCGAAACCGAAGTTGAACGCGTAAAGCGCTACGCAAACAGCGGCCGCGAGAAATCCTGCCAGCGTTCGTTTTGGTGAAGGGCGCTCGAAGCAAAGCGAGGCGGCCAGGCCAATGAGGCTGACGAGCAAAATAATAGCGACCGTGGTGTAGCGCGAGTCGAGCGCTTGCCGCACGCCAAAATGAGTTCGGCTTGCGGCCGCCAAAAGGGCGCCGCCGATTGCGAACGCCCCGAGGGCGAGCCAGACCACTTCGCGCTCCGCGACCCGACGGCGAAGGCAACAAATCAGCAGGATCAAATAAGCACCGCACAAAACACCGCCGACAAGTGCCGGAAGCACCATCGGATCCGTGTTTGAAACCTCGACCAGCGGTGCGCCGAGGAACGCGACAAAGAAGAGCGGATAATCCCACCAATGCGCCACGGCGCGACTCAAGTCTTTGCCGTGATAGCTAAAGAAGTATCCACAAAGGATAGCAAGAGTGACTGCGCTCCAAATCAAAACGCACCGTCGCGTTTCTCCGAGTGAAATCATTAACACGGCAACGATGGGCCAAATCAATACGCCCTGGCCGAAAGAGAATGTGCCAGCCAGAGCAAAGAGAGCAGCGAGTCCGAGTCGGATTTGGACACGAACATTTGCCGCAAGTGCGACTACGGCGCCGACGACGCACAAATTCGACAGGAAGATTTGGAACTGAAAACCCCAGAGCCAGTTTTCCGCCTGGATGGGCGAAAACAGAAAAACATTGATGAACGCCCACACCGCCAAAATCTGTGGCCAGCCGGTGCGAATCGACCGGCGCAAAAGATAAAGAACGCCGGCCGACGTCAGCCCGCAGATGCACAGCGAAAGAAACATTTCGGCTCGGACATTGCCGTGCGCCATCTCGGCGAATGCCAGAAAGATTAGCCGCGGGATAAGAATGCGATGGCCGTTATGGGGCCGGATCAAGTCAGCGAACCTAAGATGTCCGGCGTCCCATTTTTCGATCAGGATCAGGTTCGACCACTCGTCGGCATACGGAACGTTGACGCCGTATCGATTGATGATGAAACCGACGAAAACAATTGGAGCGAACCCAAGGAGAAGAAGCAGCCCGGTTAAGCAATTTCGGCCCACCGCGAATCCAGAAATCGACGGAGTGCCCACGCGCGACCCATGACGCGAACGCGTTTCTTTTGCAAGCCGGCAACGCGATGGGCCGGCGATCTCCCTAACTCAAGAATTCCGCGATCGGCGCCATCGGTTCGATGTGGTCGCAGAAAATCTTGAACGTGGCCAGGATCGGCACGGCGAGAATCATCCCGGAAATTCCCCACATCCAACCCCAAAAAGCGAGGGAGATAAGGATCAACACCGGATTCAGGGTGAGCGATTTCCCCAGGATAACTGGGGTAATGAAATTTCCTTCCAGGATTGCGAGCAACAGATAACTCGCCGGGAAAACCATCGCGTAGCCGAGACTATCGAAGCTCAGGACCGCGCCGAGCGTCATGCAAATGATCCCGGTCAGCGCGCCGAGATACGGCACGTAATTTAGGAGAGCCACCATTACGCCCCACATAATGGGATTGCGGAGGCCGAGAAAATGGACCGTTATGCCGACGGCGAGGCCGAGCCCAATGTTGATCGCGGTGATCGTGAGCAAGTAGCGCGAAATGTGATGCTCGACGTCACGCATCATCGACACCGCGCGTTTCTTGTCGTCGAGCCGCGGGGTGACCCGGATTATTTTCGCGAGGAAAACGCCGTCGTAAGCGAGAAGGAAGTAGAGCAGGATGAACATGACCACGGCACTGGCGACAAACTCCGGGCCCTGAGTGAAGAACGCTTCCGCGAGCGCGCTTCGCTTCACGACGACTGCCTGCGGTTTTGCTTGTTCTTCCTCGGTCGTCGTCAACTTGTCGATCTCGCCGCTCGCCTGGGCCACTTTCTCGATCGGTTTTTTTAAGGGGAGCAGCTTTTGCTTGAGCTGTTGCAGGCTGTAAGGGGCTTTCTCGATCCAACCGGAGGCCGGCTCCGAGAGCATCGAGATGCCTGAGACAATCGCGGCGATAAGGGCGGCGAGTACGATGGCGGAGCCGAAGAACGGACGAATCTTGATTCGAGCGAGGGCGCGGACCACCGGCACTAGCAGGTAACTGAGGAGCAAAGCGAGAACCAAAGGCAAGAGCATCGCCCGCATGAAATAGAGCGTGTAAAAGGCGGCCAGAACGAAGAGCCCGGTGAGCGCGACCGATTTAATGTCGGTGGGTCGCCGGCCGCGGCCACCGATCGGAGCCGAGTCGCTCGCGGAACGACCGGCGGGTGCGGTTTCTGGACGATCGTCAAAGGCCATCGCTGTTGAATCGAGGCTGCGGGTCGTTTCGCGCGCTCGCATTTCTGCTTCTGTTTGCGCGAATTTGGTGGGATGATCTCTGACGATGATGCGATGGATCGCGTTGCCGTTCGTCCTGGCATTCGCCGCCACGTTGCCGGCGCAGGAAACTTTGCCGACGAATCCGGAGGAGCCGATGGATATCGAGCCGCCCCTGCTCATCCAGCAAGCGCCGAATCAGAATGTCGTTTACACGTCGCCCGGGACTGCCGAACAAAAGCCGGCGCCGAACGTTGACCAGCTCACGGCCTCCTTGGAAAAAGCGCGGAAGAACGCGGCCTCCGGCGAGCGGCTCTACAAGGCCGGCATCATCGCGAAGGTCGAAGCCGAGAATCGCGCCTTGAAAGTGGTTCGCCTGGAAGCGGAGCTGGCGCAGGCAAAACTGGATTTGGCGGAACAAAACGTGGCCGCGGAACAGGCGCGCTTGGAAGCGGGTGAAATTTCGGCAAGGGACGCAGAGGCCGCAAGATCAGCTGAACTCGCGGCCACAAAAGAAGCGGAACTGGCGATCGCGAAGAAAGAGAAGGCCGAGCTGGACGCGGCTCTTTTAAATCTCCAGCGACAGAAGAAGCTTCTGGCGATGGGAAGCGGGCGAAAATCGGAAGTGAATCGGGCCCAGGAAAAAGTCTCGGCTCTTCAGCAAAAAAATTGATTGATGTAGAGGCGGGTTTCCTCACCCGCGGATCGACGGGTCGTTTGCGGCTGATGACAGCCGCCACTACAACGGCGGCAATGTCTCGCTGAGGGTTGACTTAGGCGGTCAGCGATATTATTAGGCGCGTCCCCTATCCCCGACGGCGGTTTCAAGCCGCCGCTCCTTGAAGCTCTTAGGCAGGAATTTTGCTTGCCTGCACCCAGGAGTTTTTGAGAAACGCAGCTGTGATTTGAAGATGAATTTAAGAATTGGATTTCGAAAATTGTTGGTAGCGGCCGTTCTGATGATGGCGGGCGCTTCGATTAGCTTCGCCACCGAATCGTTCCCGGCCTTGGGACCGACGACCCCCGGCAACTTCGCTCTTTTGCGCGGTAACCTGGCGCTGGCGCCCGTGAATGCGCCGCTCTCGGTGAAGCGCGCGATCTGGGCCGCCAACCAGCTGCGCACCAAACCGTATCGCTACGGCGGCGGTCACAAGAGTTTTCATGACTCGGCCTACGATTGTTCGGGCACAGTCTCGTACGCGCTCGCTGGCGCTGGGTTGGTCAGAGTGCCGATGAGCTCGAAAGAACTTCGCGGTTACGGCAGTCGCGGACGGGGAAAATGGATCACGGTTTATGCGCGCGACGGACACACGTTTGCCGTCATCGCCGGGCTGCGGCTCGACACGACTTCGCCGCATAATCCGTCCCGCCGTTGGGCGCCGCGCTGGCAGCCGACTGAACGCATGCCGCACGGTTTCGAAGCGCGGCATCCGGACGGTTTGTAGTCTTCGTTTCCTGTCATGTTGATCCCGCAACGCGGGAGAAACATCTCTGAATATTTCTGCGCTCGCACCACGCCGAAATGGTCAGAGATTCTTCGCCGACTGCGCGGCTCAGAATGACAATCCTGAAGAGCGGTCTCCTTCGGAAAATCGCTGGCAGTCGCGCCCCGCTTCCTTAAGCTGGACGACCTATGGCTCATCGAACCTTTCGCTGGTCGCTTCTCGCTTTCGTCCTGACCGCCCTCTCCTCCGCGTTCGCCGATGAAGGCATGTGGCTGTTCACCAACCCGCCGCTTAAACAGCTCAAGGACAAATACCATTTCGAACCGACGCCGCAGTGGCTCGAGCATCTCCAAAAATCGAGCGTCCGTTTTAATTCCGGCGGAAGCGGTTCGTTCGTCTCCTCGACTGGGCTAACGATCACAAATCACCACGTCGGTCTCGACACGCTCCAGAAGATCAGCACCGAGAAAAACAATTATGTCCGCGACGGTTTCTACGCCAAGACTCAGAAGGACGAAGTCAAAGCCGCCGATCTCGAGTTGAATGTCCTCGAGTCGATCGAAGACGTGACGGCGCGCGTGACCGGAGCCGTTCAGCCCGGCATGTCGCCGGACGAGGCTGCGAAAGCCCGAGCGAACGCGATCGCGCAGATCGAAAAAGAGAGCAAAGACAAAACGGGACTGCGTTCGGATGTGGTCACTCTTTACCAAGGCGGCGTTTACCATCTGTATCGGTACAAGCGCTACGACGATGTGCGGCTGGTCTTCGCGCCCGAAGAACAGATCGCCTTTTACGGGGGCGATCCGGATAACTTCGAGTATCCTCGGTTCGACCTCGATATCTGCATCTTCCGCGCGTACGAAAACGGCAAGCCGGCCAAGATCGAGCATTACCTGAAGTGGAACAGCAAGGGCCCCGCCGATAACGAGCTAACCTTCGTGAGCGGGCACCCGGGCCGGACCGATCGGCAATTGAGCGTGAGCGAGCTGGCCGAAACGCGCGACGTCGAAGTGCCGTACCTGCTGAGCATGTTTAATCGGCGCGAGGTTTTGCTGCATGCCTTCGCCAAACGCGGCTTCGAGAATGCACGCCGCGCCCAGCATGATGTTCGCGGCGTGGAGAACAATCGAAAGCGATACAACGGTTACTTGGCCTCACTTCTCGATCCGGCGGACTGGGGATCGATCGAACAGCGCGAAAAAACGTTGCGCGATGCGATGAATGGCAACCCGCAGTTCCAACCCAGCCTGGCTGCTTACGATCGGATCAAGCAGGCTCAGGAGGCGACGGCGAAAGTGCTTCCGATTTATTCTTACTTTGAAATCTACCGCGGCCGACAGGGCGCAAGCTATCGCCCGCCGCGTTCGTTCAACAGCACCCTGTTCAAATTTGCGCGACGCCTGGTGCGCGCCGCTGACGAACGCCCGAAACCGAACGGCGAACGTTTCCCCGAATTCCGCGACAGCAACAAGGAATCGCTGGAGCTCGATCTTTTCTCGACCGAACCGGTGTATGAGGATCTCGAGCAACTCGAGCTGACCGATTCGCTCACCGATATGGTGTCGCGTTTTGGTTACACCGATCCGCTCGTCCAGAAGGTGCTCGCCGGTAAATCACCGGCGGAGCGGGCGGCCGAGTTGTCGAAGAGCAAGCTCAAGGACGTCGCATTTCGCAAGCAACTTTACGAAGGCGGAGCAGCGGCGATCGCTTCAGCGAACGATCCCATGATCGAGTTGGCCAAACTGGTGGACGGTCCCGCTCGCGAGGCGCGCAAGGTTTGGGAAGCGCAGGATGAGATCAAGCAGCAGGCTTACGCGGAGATCGCCAAGGCGCGCTTCGCGATTCAGGGAACGAATTCATATCCCGACGCGACGTTCACGCTGCGTCTTTCCTACGGACCGTTGAAGAGTTACGAGGAAAATGGCAAGCAGGTTCCGGCGCTAACCACCATGGCGGGCCTTTACCAGCGCGCCGCCGAGCACAACAATCAGCCGCCGTTCGATCTTCCGAAACGCTGGCTCGATCGTAAGGGCAAGCTGAACCTCACCACGCCGTTCAACTTTGTTTCGACGGCGGACATCATCGGTGGGAACAGCGGCAGTCCGGTCGTGAATCAGGCGAACGAATTCGTCGGAATTATTTTCGACGGCAACATTCAGTCGCTCGCGCTCGATTGCATTTACACGGAGAAACAAGCTCGCGCCGTGAGCGTGGATTCCGCTGCGATTACTGAGGCGATGCGGAAAGTTTACGACGCTGGTCCGTTGGCCGACGAGCTGGGGAAATGATCAAACACTTTTCGCTGTAGCGACGGTCCGGCAGGCGCGGGGTCGCCGTAAACAAGCACGTCAGCAGGTCACGCCATGGACGCCGACAGAGCGGCGTCGCTACAGCGAAATACGCCTAAATTTCCTCGTTCCCAAACTCAGTTTGGGAATGCCGATGTCCAGGCAACTCTGTTGCCCCAACGAAACAGAGTTTCGGAAGACAATTGCGTTCCCAAACGGAGTTTGGGAACGAGGAGCTAACGCAAACGGTAGACGTTATGGCAACTGCTTCAGCAATTTCTTCCACCTTGCCCACGCATCATCGCGCGCTTTTTTGTTCTCTGGCTTGCCATTCGGATCTTCGCCGTCGCGCATGAAACCGTGGCCGGCGCCTTTGTAAATTACCGGCTCGTATTTTTTCCCGGCAGCTTTCATGAGCTCCTCGGCTTTCGGGATCGTCTCGTCCACCCGCGCATCATTCTCGGCGTTAAAGCCGTAAACCGGACACGCAATCTTGACTGCGTCTTCAGCATTATCGACCGCGACACCGTAGAACGAGTACGCGGCTTTCAGCTTCGGATTCACGCTCGCGTAACCGAAGGCCCACCCCCCGCCCCAGCAGAATCCGCAGACGGCGAGAGAGCCGTTTGCCGCGGGAATCTTGGTGAGCGCGTAGTCGGAAGTCGCGTTCAGATCGGCCTTCACTTGTTCCTTCGGTAAGGCTGAGATCGCTTTCCGCGCTCCGTCGATGTCGGCGTAGGTTTGGCCACTGAGCAAGTCCGGCGCGATCGCAATCACGCCGTTCTCCGCCAGTTGATCGCACACGCTTCGGACCCAATCGGTCAGTCCGAAAATTTCGTGGATAACGAGAACGACCGGCGCCTTATCTTTGCGCTCGGGATAAACCACAAAGGCTTTGATTGTGCGCTCGCCGGATTTGAATTCGACCCACTCGCCGTGCCGGGACGATTTTTCCAATCGCGTCTTGGCCCAATCCTGAGCAGATGCAGTCGCGAGGGAAGCCGCAATTGCCAGGGCAAAAAGAAACGCCTTCATTCCCCGCCGAATCAAACCGTGGCCGCGCCGGCCGGCTCCGCCGGTCTCCAGATCAAGGCATCGATGCTCCAACGTCCCGGGCCGTAAAAGAAGATGAACAGGAAGACGAAGCAGTAGAGGACGGCGGCTTCCCCGTGATTGATGATCGGGAAAAAGCCGCCCTTGGCGTGCATCATAAAATAAGCCACAGCCATCTCGCCGCTCGAAATGAAAGCCGCGATCCGAGTCAGCAATCCGAGGGCAACCATGAACCCGCCGACGAGCTCAATGATGGCGCCAACATACATGATCCCCTCGCCAGCGCCATGTCCGCCCGGCGGAAATCCCAAAAGCTTTTGGCCGCCGTGACAAGCGAAAAGAAGGCCGACAATCAGTCGCAACAGGCAATAAACCGGACCCGCAAAACGAGACAGAGAGTTCATGTCGGCAGGCTGTTCGGAGCGCTGGGCGATGTCAAGGGTTGTTACTTTTTGCCAACATTGTGGGCGCTGCGCAGCATGACGTTGTCATCCTGAGCGAAGCGGAGCGGAGTCGAAGGATCTCTGACTATTTCCGCGCCGTTCGGCATCGCAGCGAAAGAAGCGCAGAAACGAGCAGAGATCCTTCGACGGCTCAGGATGACAATTAGAGAGGGGCGGCGAGTGGCGTCAGCGTAGAGGCGGCTGTCTCCAGCCGCGGGATCAAAGGCCGTCTTCAGCCGCAGTCGCGAAACTAGGCTAGGATTTGCGGGTGAGGACACCCGCCACTACACCAATGAGAATTCATATCGGTTGTTCGGGCTGGTTTTACTGGCATTGGCGCGGCATCTTTTATCCGGATACGAAACGGACCGATACGTGGTTCAAGCGTTACACCGCGACCTTTAATACGGTGGAGTTGAACGCGCCGTTCTACAGCTGGCCAAAAATCAGCACGGTGAAAGGATGGCGGCGCAACGCCCCCGAGAATTTCCGTTATTCGGTCAAAGTAAATCGACTCATCACCCACGAGAAGCGACTCGTCCGAACGCAAATGCTCGTGGAAGAATTTTGCAAGATCGAAGAAATCCTGGGTGAGAAGCTGGGCTGTTTTCTGTTCCAGTTTCCGCCAAGTTATCGTTACACGCCGTCGCGCCTGGCGAGCATCGTGCGACAGCTCGATTCGCATTACCGCAACGCAGTCGAGTTCCGCCACAAAAGCTGGTGGCGCGAATCGGTTTACCGGCAATTCCGCGAACGAGGCCTTATTTTTTGCTCGGTCAGCGCGCCGCGTTTGCCCGACGAATTGATTCGGACGAGCGAGGTCATTTACGCCCGGCTCCACGGCCGCAGTCGCTGGTACCGGCACGACTACACCAGCGAAGAGCTCGACGACTGGACCTCGAAGATTGAATCGAGTGGCGCGCGTGAAGCCTGGATTTATTTCGACAACGACCGCGAAGGTTACGCGATCAAGAATGCGCAGGCGCTTCGGTTGCGGTTGCGAAAACGCGGCCACAAGGTGGCGTAAACGTGGCGCAGCGGATCGCAATCGTCGGCGGAGGCGCAGCGGGATTCTTCGCCGCCATAACCTGCGCGGAGACGAATCCAGCGAACGAAGTTTCGATCTACGAAAGCGGCTCGGAATTCCTGACCAAGGTGCGGATTTCCGGCGGCGGCCGTTGCAACGTTACGCACGCTTGTTTCGAGCCGCGAGCTATGAGCGAACGCTATCCGCGCGGCGAACGAGCGCTCATCTCGCCTCTTCATCGCTTTTCGGCCAGCGACACGGTCGCGTGGTTCGAACGTCGCGGGGTCCGGCTGAAAACGGAGGAGGACGGACGGATGTTTCCGGTCACCGATTCTTCGGGCACGGTGATCGATTGTCTGTTGTTTGAAGCGCAAGCAGCCGGAGTGCGGCTCTTTACCCGACACGGCGTCGAAACCGCTCGCCGAAGTTCGAGCGGGTTCGAATTGGATTTGGCCGGGGGCAGGACCGTCGCCTGCGACCGGTTGTTGCTCGCGACCGGCGGGACGCGTTCCGCGATCGGCGGGAAGATCGCGGAATCGCTTGGCCATGTCTTGGCGCCGCCGGTGCCCTCGTTGTTTTCGTTTCACGTCGCCCAGGAATGGTTGCGGTCATTGCCAGGTGTCGCGGTCGAAAACGTTGAAGCGTCGGTGCCGCACGCCGGTTTGCGCGAGACAGGCCCGATCCTGATCACGCACCAAGGGGTGAGCGGCCCGGTGATATTGCGTTTATCGGCCTGGGGCGCACGCGTTCTCCACACGTCCGATTATCAATTTACGCTTCAGCTCAACTGGATACCGGGCTCGACCCAGGAGTCGGTCCGGGGACAACTCCTCCAGCTCCGTCGCACCAATCCAAACAAGCTTGTCGTCAATTCGCCTTTCGCCGGCCTTCCGCACCGTTTGTGGGAAAAGCTCGCGGAACTTGCGGGAATCGATTCCGCCGTGCGCGGAACGACGCTCTCTCGCGAACAGGCGAATCTTTTCGCCTCACTCTTGGTTCGCACCGAGCTGAGCGCGAATGGAAAATCATTGAACAAAGACGAATTCGTAACCTGCGGCGGAGTGAAGCTGGACGGAGTGAATTTCAAAACAATGGAAAGCCGGATCGTGCCGGGCCTTTATTTCGCGGGGGAATTGCTGGATGTCGACGGGATCACCGGTGGCTTTAATTTTCAAGCGGCGTGGACAACCGGATGGATCGCCGGAAACGCGATGGCCCTGTAGCGGGTCGATTGATTCCGCTTACAATCAAGAATGCACGCCGTCCTTGATGAAGTCCGCCAGGTCTATGCGGATCTCGCGGCGCGACCAGTCGATCGCAATTGCGTGCGCTTGAAGGAATGCTGCCATTTCAAATTGACCGGCCGCACTCCCTACCTGACCAAAGGAGAAGCGTTGCTCGCAGCGAACGCCTTGCGCGCGACGGGTCGCAAAGCCTTGCCGCATAATCCGGCGGGCGCATGTCCGCTGCTCGATGCCACAACTGGCGATTGCCTCATTTACGATTCCAGACCGTTCGGCTGCCGCACCCATTTCTGTAGTGCCGCGGGTGGCCCTTATTCTCGCCGGGAAGTCGTCGATCTGATTCGACGCCTTGAAGCGATCGACGACTCGTTAGGCGGGAAGGGTCCCCGAATACTCCAGAACGCGGTCGCCGATGCGCTCAGAGATTTAAAGTAGCGAGCTCGTGTTTAAGCTGCCCGATATTCTCTTTCGGGATCGTCAAAACATAAAACGCGTATGACCTTGCACCGTGCTTTGTCTGGAGGCGCTTGTCGCTTCCGAGGTGCCGAATTTTTTGAAAGGCATTAATCGCGGCAGCGGACCTGAAGGTCTCCTGCCAGATCAACATAACCCCCTTGGTTCCGCGATACCCTTCCAGCGCTTTCTTGTTCATCGCGAACACTTCCGACCCGCTGAAATGAAGCATGGGAAGCTCATTGCAAAACGACATGATCTCCTGGTCGCCATAATCCTGAAGAAACAGATGCATGATGGCGAAACCGGTCTCGTTACAGACGAATGCGTCGTAGGCGGGTGAGGACGGGCCGGGGAAGCGTCGAAATTCGTCGTGCTTTCTCCGCGGAGATGGGTGTGGAGCGCCGGCCACAATATCCTGGATAAATCTCGCCACGCAGACGTCGTGTTGGCTAAGCAGAAAAATGGAAAAGGGATTTTTCGATTTCTCGTAAAGATAACGGACGGATGGAAGCCACCCCGCCGCGAGACAGCCTCCGGCAATGGCAAGAACACTGAGATTGATGAGATAACTGCGCGTTATCTTTTCTAATTTGGTCAGGGCATGGAACGTAAATGCCATGAGAATGACCCAGAAAGGCGCCGCATGCAGGACGCGGAAATCGTATGCGGTCGAAACGAACGCTCCCAGGACCGGGACTATGGCAAGGAGCACGATTTCGAAACGCTTTTTGAACAACGCGATCCCTATTCCGGGCAACAGAAATACATAATACCAAAACGGGATTATCACGTAGTCCGGCATCGAGAGGCGCCGATGACTCGCCGGCGCAAAGAAGATGTTCTTCAGATCGTTGAGGTACGGCGTCAGGGCGCCAGACGCGCGATTTCTGTAGGCCTGGAAAAAGAGATCGGTTAGTTCCCGCTCGTGCGCGAAGTAAACGGTCCGGTTGTAATAAATGAAACCAATTAGCGGTAAGAGCGCCGCGACAAGAGCAATCACGAAAACAATGGTTAGCCGCACCTTTTCAGTTGTGAGTGCTCCTTTGCGGTCGACAGCGATCGAGACAAGCGCCGCGCCAGCCAGACACATCAGGTAGTGTTTGCCCATGATCGCGCTCTCCATGCAGAACGCGGCCAGGATCGCACTCAAGGCGACTCGGAACGCCGAATCCCGCGAGAACCCCGTAATCAAAAAGTAGAGAGACGCGGTTAAGAGCGGCGCAGCCATTGCATATCGGTGACCGACGAAGGTCTGAATAAAGTGCAGCGGCAGAAAATTGAAGACCAACGCTGAGACAATCGTGACGAGAAAATTCTTGAAAAACTCGTGAACGATCAGGCAGGTGAAGATGAAGGTCGTTAATCCGAGAGCGAGTAAGGCGACGTTGAACGTCAGAAGGTTCCACCCAAAGAGGATGAACCACGGCCAAATGTAGTAATGAAGGCCGACCTCGCGCGCGATGCCTTCGGAGATAGCCGCCTGGAAGGGTTCGTGACTGAAAATGTGTTGCTTCGCGAAGTAGATGTCCCAGGCGGCATCATCGAATAATCCGTTCTGGTTCCACGGCGCGGTTTTGAAATTCCAGATATGACTGACTACGAAAAGCAGGGCTAGAACGCCAAAGAGCCCCAGGAACCGCCGCTCTTGCCAAACCCGGGCTGCCCAGTCCTTGGTTTCCTGGCCGCTTGGGAAATAGGTCGCCAGCAGGAAAACCAGAGCCCAAACAAATGCTACCCACGTGACGGGATTTCCGCGGTATTTCCCGGTGTAATGGAGGCTCGTTGCTATCGCACACGCGACAGTGCTTAAGACAAACAGAACAAAGAAGGCACGACGGCGCGTGTCCTTCCCGAAGATTTCAATCAATCCCGGCCGCAATTCCATCCTGAATTGCGACCAGCAAGAACAGGCCGGCCCGGCAGATCAAGATTTTTCGATCTGTCCGGCGCCGCCGCGACCGTTAGGCGGCCTTCTTGTGGTGCTTCGCCTTTTTCGCTCCGCCCTTTTTCTTTCCGCCGCTCTGGGCCTTTAGGCTCTCCTGGAGCACCGCCACCAAATCGATAACTTTCGTCGAAGGCTTCTTCTCCTTCGGTTTCTCTTCGATTTCTTCGCCGCCGGATTCCACCTTCTCCTCGATCACTTCCATGAGCGCGTCGCGGTAGTCGTCCTTGTATTTTTCCGGGTCCCACTTTGACGTCATGCTTTTGACCAGCGCTTCGGCCATATCCTTTTCGCGTTTCCCCACCGCGGTCTTTTTGGGCACGTGTAGCTTTTCAGCATCCGCCAGTTCCTCGGCGAAATGCATTAGCTCCAGAACGAGCGCATCTTTGAGCGCCTTGACGCCGGCCAGATATTGCCGGGTCTTGATGACCACCTTGGCGATGCCGACTTTCTTCCCATCGGAAAGGGCCTCCCGAAGCAAGGCATACGCTTTGTCGCCGCCCTTTTGCGGTTCGAGGTAATACGGTTTGTAGAAATACATCGGATCGATTTCCTCGAGGTCGACGAAGTCTTTGATATCGACGGTCTGAGTCGCTTCGAGATCGACGCGCTGAAAATCCTTTTCGTTCAGGACGATGAATTTTCCTTTTTCGTATTCGTAGCCTTTCACGATTTCGTCCCAAGGAACTTCCTTGCCGTCCTTGGCTGCGACTCGTTTGTAATTTACCGGGCTGAGGTCCTTCTTCCGGAGCAGCCGAAACTTTAAGTCCTCTTTTCGGGTCGCCGGATAAAGAGCGATCGGAATATTGACGAGCCCGAAGCTGATACTGCCTTTCCAGATTGCACGCATAACGTACAACCTTCGCGGCTGCCCGCTGTAGCGGCGGTCTGTGACCGCCGAAATCTCAAAGGCCCGGCGGTCGGACGCCGCAGCGCGGCGTCCCTACCTAAGCCGCGGCTTCGAGTTGCTCGCGGCTGATCCCACGCAGCTCGTAAAGCCGCACCAACGTTTCTTCGATCAGATTGTTTGGGCAGGACGCGCCTGCCGTGATGCCGACGACGATCTTTCCTTCGGGCAACCAATTCTTCGCGATGACTTCTTCGCGCTGATGCAAATCGTAATGCAGAATTTCCTTCTCCGAGACCAGCCGGGAAGCGTTGCGGACAAAGTAAGTGGGCAATTTCTCTTCGCCCATCTCCGCCAGGTGCGAGGTGTTCGAGCTGTTGTAGCCGCCCACAACCAGAAGCAGATCCATTTTTACGTCGAGCAACTCGCGCAAAGCGTCCTGCCGCTCCTGAGTGGCGCCGCAGATCGTGTCGAAGAACCGAAAGTTTTTCGCGCCGCTTTCCGGGCCATCGCGATCGACGATTGCCTGGCGAATCCGGCGCTGAACTTCTTCCGTTTCGCCGCGCAACATGGTCGTTTGATTGGCAACGCCGACGGTTTTCAGATGGATATCCGGATCGAACCCGGGTGAATGCGCATTGCGGAAGCGCTCGAGGAACTCCTGCTTATTTCCTCCGTGCCGGATGTAATCGCAGACGTAATCGGTGTCCTTGAGCGTGAGGACTACGAGATAATGGCCTTTGCCATCGCCGAGCGCGCGTGAGCTGGTCGCTTTCGTTTCTTCGTGCTCGGCTTTGCCGTGGATGATTGAAGTGGCGGACTCACTCGCGTATTTTCGAACGCGTTTCCAAACGCTCATCACGTCACCGCAGGTCGTGTCAACGATCTGGCAACCGCGATCCTTGATCTGCTGCTGGATCGCGAGCTCGGTCCCGAACGCCGGCACGATGACCACGTCGTCGGGCTGAAGATCGGCAATGTCCGCCTGCTTGTTTTTCCCCATCAGGTTCTTAATACCTAACGAGGAGATCTGCTCGTTGACCTCGGGGTTGTGAATGATCTCGCCGACGATGAAAAGCCGGCGATCCTTGAAAACTTTCCGCGCCGCATAAGCGAGATCGATGGCGCGCTCGACGCCGTAACAAAAACCAAACTGCTTCGCCAGCCGCACGGTGATGTCGCCGCAACGCAGAATCCCCCCGGTCCGCCGCAACTTGTCCACGATGTCGCTGCGGTAATGCGATTCGACCTGCTCCTGCACCGCCGTCATCACTTCGGGCGTGCGCAGGTTCACCTTCTCGCGGGCGGTGGTGCCGCTGGAAATCAGATTGGTGCTCATGGCGCCTTGGAAAGCGCAGCGGCAAAGCGCGCTCTGCGCGTTCGCCAACTACAGCCACAATCTAGCTGCGAATCCAGATCAGTCTACCAGGAGCGGTCCCGGAGGATCCTTGAACCACGCGTCCGACAACATGAACGAGCGCGGCGGATCGGGATCTTTGCTCTGGTCGAGCTTCATCACCTGGCTGCCGTACTCTTTGTCTTCCGGAAGCGATTGGCGAATATGCACCGGCGTGCCGATGCGGGTCAGCGCGAACATTCGCGCGACCGCTTCGCGATGCATCCGGACGCAACCGTGGGTGTGCGGGTAGGGATGGACGAAGCCTTCATGAAATCCGTAGGCGGATTTGAATTCCTGCCAGTAAGCCATTGGATAACCCGCATCCGGTTCGCTGGCGCGACGGCGTTTCTTTTCCTTGTTGTAAATCGTGAAGTCACCGGTCGGCGTCTCGGCGCCGGGTTTGCCGACGTTCGTCACCGCAGCCATGAGCAACCGGTCGCCTTCCATTACGTAAACGTTCTGGGTTGAAAGCGAGAGTTTCACTTCGACCTTCGACGGATCATGCGGTCGATGCGCGATGACGTGATAATTACGTGACGAAGCGGTCGACGTCATTGTGCCGCAACTCGTCAGAAAGAAGGCGGCGGGCGCGCCCAGGCAAAGAAGCAGGCGGGAAAGTTGTCTCATAGTTGGGGCAATGAAAACCGCAGATCGCGGGTTTTGTCAATGGCCGGCTGAGGGTGACTCGCTTTCTTCCAGCCGTTTCTCGAAGTGCGGCGAAACGTTTGCGTACGGCGGATAAGCCGATGAGTCCGCGCTTTCGGGGCGATATCGCCAATGTTTGTACATCCAAAGCCACGGCGCCGGGTCACGACGGATCACCGGCTCCATCTGGTCCCAGCACGCTTGCGCGATTTCGCGAGCCGTGGCGCCGGCGCGCACCTGCAACGGCGGATGGAAAACCAACCGATATCGTCCACCGGGTAACGCTTCCATGTGCGCGTTGATGATCGGCGCACCGGTATGCTGATGCAGCCAGGCCTGCGCGAAACTCACGCAACGTTTCATTCCAAAACAATCGATCACGACACTTGGAATTTTCGCAGAGATGGTCAGGTCGGCGAAGATCGCCACTCGCTCGCCGCGGCGCAGGGCTCGGTAAAGATGGAGGAGCGATCCCTGGCGCGTCACGACGCGATGGCCCCCACCCTGCCGCAAGGCGATGAACGTCGGGTCGAGCAGCGGATTCTTGAATTCCTGCGCCATGATCACGCTTCTGCGCCCGGACAGGCCGACACTCGTGGCCATCCATTCGAAGTTGCCGTAGTGCTGGCAGCCCCAGATCACTGGTTTCCCCTCTTCCAGCTCGGCGCTCCATTGTTCGAGGCCGGAGAACTCCACCAGCTCGGAGAAATTTTCTGCGGTCAGGCGCGGGCTCCAAAATAGATCGGTCATCGCCCGAGCGACGTGCTGATACGATTGCCTAACGAGTTGTCGTTTCCGCGCCGGCGTCAATTGTGCGCCGAGCGTGCACTCGAGATTACTCAGCGCCACGCGTCGTCCTTCAAAGTCGAGATATGCAGCCATCGCTCCGATGGCGGAACCGATGGCGGTGATGACGGGCCGCGGACAGAGCGGAATAACCACGGCGGCCAACCGAACGAAGAACCACTCGACGCGATGCCGAATGCTTTTCCAGCCGCTGTTCGTCATTGCGTCGCCTGAAGTGCGGCGGCACGGTCGAGCTTCGCGTAATTTGCGCGAGACGCGATCTGTTCGAAGAAGGGCGACGGCTGGGCGTAGAACGGATAGCTGCGCTCCGCCGCCATCGGCTTGTAACGCCAATGCTTGTACATCCAGAGCCACGGCGCCGGGTTCCGCCTAACGACCGGTTCGAACGCGTCCCAGCAGGCCTGCGCGATTTCCTGGTGCGTCGCGCCCGCCGCCACTTCGACTTTCGGTTGGGCCACAATCCGCCAGCGTCCTTCCGGCAACGGTTCGCAGTAGATTGGGATCAGAGGCGCTCGGGTATGCTCGTAAAGCCAGGCGTGCGCGACGGTCACGATCGTTTTCAATCCAAAGCAATCGATGACCACGGTCGGATGATGCGGCGCCAGAGTCGTATCGACGAGAAGCGCCGCCCGGCCGTTTTTCTTCAGCGTCCGATAAAGGCGGATAACGGCTTTGTTTCGCGGAACGGAAGTGTGCCCGGCGTGCTCCCGGAGGCGTCGGAAGATGTCGCCGAGAAGCGGATTCTTGAATTCCTGCGTGACCACATCCGTCGGCATCCCCGCCCAGGCCACGCCGGGGCTGAGCCATTCGAAGTTTCCGTAGTGAAAAACGGCGAAGATACAGCGATTCGATGGCGCGATCTCGGCCCGGAGCCGCTCGAGGTTTTCGAACTTGGCGTAATCCCAGAAATTTTGCGACGTGAGGGCGGGCGTCCAAAAGAGGTCGAAGACGGTGCGGGCGAATTGCCGGTAACTTTCTCGTGCGATTTCGTGCCGTTGCGCTGGCGAGAACGAATCGCCGAAAGCGGCCTCGAGATTGCTTAAAGCCACTCGGAAGTTCCGTTGATCGAGCGTCGCGGCCAGGCCGCCGACGAACTGCGCCAGCCGGAAACAAACCTTTCGTGAAAGCAACGGCACGATGGCCCCGCCTGCTTTGACAAGCAGCCATTCAATTCGGTAGCGGAATTTCTTCCAAGCCGCGCGCACGGGTCGAGTGTAAGCGCGGTTTTTCGAAGCTGCGAGTACAGCTCTGCGCTACAGGATGACATTCGGACGCGCTAACCCATAGTGGCGAATACGCTCATGACATCGCGTCAGAGAATTACCGAATTCTTCGGACTCAAGCGCAACCTCGTCATTCTCCTCCTCGCCACCTTCACCATTGGAGCCGGGGAAGAGCTCTGGATTCGGTTCATCCCGAAATATCTGCAGGCACTCGGCGCGAGCATTTTCGTCATCGGCTTGTTCGACGCACTCCGGACTTTGCTCGGCGCGATCTACGCGTATCCCGGCGGTGTCCTGGTCGATCGATGGGGACATCGCCGCGCATTTCTCGCATTCAACCTGTTCTCGATCGCGGGTTACTCGGTCGTGCTGCTCGTTCCGGGGTGGGGCGCCGTAATCGCCGGCATGTTCCTGTTTCTCTCCTGGACCTGTTTCTCGTTGCCCGCCAGCTTCTCACTCATCGGCGCAAGTCTCAGCGCCAATCGGCACGCCATGGGTGTGGGGCTCCAATCGGTCATTAAGCGCCTGCCGATCATGATCGCGCCCATCGCTGGCGGTTATCTGATCGATCGGTTCGGGATCATCGACGGAGTCCGAATCGGGCTTGTGATGTCGATTTTGTTTTCCGGCGGGACTCTCTTCTTGCAATGGGAGCTGCGCGATTCGCCGAAGAGCGAACACCCAATCGAGCGCTGGAATTTCACCCGAAGTCTGCGCGCGTTTGATGCGCCGCTGCGCCGCCTCCTGCTCAGCGACATCCTGGTGCGGTTCTGCGAACGCATTCCCTTCGCGTGGGTCGTCATCTACGCGATGGATTACATCGGCGTAAACGCGAAGGAGATCGGGATTTTGACGACCATGGAAGTCGTCGTGGCGAGCGCCTGCATCATTCCGGTTTCGCATTTCGCCGATAAACACGGCCGCGAACCGTTCGTGCTCGCGACCTTTGGTTTCTTCACGTTGTTTCCGGTGGCGCTGTGGCTTTCCGGGAGTTTCGCGATGCTCGCGGTGGCGTTCGCGATTCGCGGGCTGAAGGAGTTTGGCGACACCTCGCGCAAGGCGTTGATTATCGGATACTGCGCGCCGGAGCGCCGCGGCCAGATGATTGGCGCTTACTATTTAGTCCGCGATCTTTTGGTCAGCGCGGGCGCGATTCTCGGCGCGTGGCTCTGGAAGCTGGGGCCCGGCGCAAACTTTATCGGTGCCGCCGCGTTCGGTGTTTGCGGTACCGCGATTTACCTCTTATCGACGCGTTTCAGCAGAATCGGTTGACCTTTGTGAATAACTGTCCCATTCTCTTTGCGAAGGAGATCCAAGCCCGATGCAGATGTTTTCGAATCGAAAAGTAGAGCCAGCCGCCCCGATGGCGCCCACGCCGCCGCCACCACCGTCTCAACCGGCGGCAAAACCGAACCCGGCGCCCAATGGCACGGCCGACTTGAACAGGGGCGGAACGTTATCAAGCGGGGTTTCGATCAAAGGCACGGTAAAATTTCAGAAAGAGCTGCTCATCGATTGCGAAGTGGACGGACGGATCGACTCACAGGGCCGGTTGACCGTGGGCAAGCAAGCGAAGATCAAGGGCGACATCAAGACTCGTTCGGTCATTGTCGACGGGACAGTGAACGGCAACATCACGGCCGCTGAGCGGTGTGAATTGCGCGCCGGATGCAGCGTGAATGGCGATATCGAAGCGCCGCGTCTGGTAGTGGACGAAGCCGCCAGCTTCGTCGGCAGCGCGAAGATCGCCACCCAGAAACAGCCGGCGGCCTAGCGCCTCCTCGTTCGTTTCTTTCAGAAAATCCGCGAGATTCCGCGGGTTGCTGCGTCTTTGCTTGTATGAAGCATTGGGTTTTCGGCATTGCGGCGGTTCTTCTTCTTTCGGTCATTTGTCCCGCCCGGATGGACGACAGCGGCCTGCAAAGTGCCGGGAGCTTCGCGCTGGGCGGCGTTGGAGTAGCGGGGACAATGTCAGCCGGAGAACGCGCGCTCCGCGAAGTTCTTAAACAGCCCGATGCCGTAACGCGGCTCGAAACGATGCTCCCTGGCGCGTCGCCGGCCGGAAAACTTTATGCGTTACTCGGTCTGCGGATTCGCGATCGCGCAGCGTATCAGCGCACGCTCGAAAAATTCCGGTCGACCGACGCGAAAGTCGAGACGGCCCGCGGCTGCATCCTCACTCAGGAATCGTTTCGCGATCTGGTAAAGGAAATCGAGCGAGGACAGTACGACACTTTTTTGGCGCGCGAATGGCCCGAAGCCGTCCGGTAACGGTGTCTTCCCCAAGGAGGGGCGCTTTCCAAACCGCCCTCTGTTCGTTCGGCGGTTTGTAAACCGCCGCTCCTTGATTTTCCTATCCGGTCCCAAAATACCGATCGCCAGCGTCGCCCAATCCAGGGACGATGTAACCGTGATCGTCGAGTTCCCGATCGATCGCGGCGGTGATGATGGGAATATCCGGATGCTGCTCATGAAATTTTTCAATCCCAGCCGGACACGCGACGATGCAGAGAAACTCAATATTACGTGCGCCATGCGCTTTGAGGAGCGCCGCTGCCTCGCAGGCGCTGTTGCCGGTGGCCAGCATCGGATCGAGCAGTAACACTTCGGCCGCCGCGGCATTGACGGGAACCTTGTCGTAATAACTAACCGGCTGGAGCGTTTCCGGATCCCGATAAAGTCCTATGTGGCCGATCGCGGCATCGGGAGCGATGCGCTGAATTCCATCGAGCATCCCAAGACCCGCGCGAAGAATCGGCACGAGCACGATCGGTTTCGCGAGGACCGAGCCGGGACACGGCGCGAGTGGCGTTTCAATTTCGACCGCTTTCGTTTCCCAGTTTCTGGATGCTTCGACGAAAAGAAGAATCGAGAGCTCCTGAAGATGCTTTCGAAAAATATCCGGCGTCGTTTGCTTCGCGCGCACAATGGAGAGGCTCGCGGCGCCCAGCGCATGATCCAGGACCCGAACGTTTTTCTCGCTCATCCCGCTGCTCCTTCCCGCATCCGGACCGGCGACGCCGGAATTCGATCCAGCACGATGCGCCGTTGCCCGTCGTAATGCCCGAACGCCAGCACGCCAGTCGGACATTGCTGGACGCAAGCAGAGCAGCGCACGCATTGGGGGTCCTGCATTGGGAGGCCTTTATTCGCGAAGTTCATGATGTCGATCCCCTGGTGGCAGACTGAAGTGCAGACGTTGCACGAAATGCATTTCGATTTCTCGGGGAAAATCCGGAAACGCGAGAATCGCGCGTAGATGTGCATGAGCGCGGCGAGCGGACAAAAGAACCGGCACCAGACGCGGCCCGAGTATTTGAAGTAAAGGCCGACGCCGATGACGCCGCCGAGGAAAACATCCACCACCCATTTGTAGTTGAAGTAGGTCCCTAGCTGGCCGCTGCTGTTCTTGCCTTCAAGAAGCAAATGGAACGCGGAGGCGAAAAACGATTGCGGCCAAATCCAGCCCAACAGGCGCACGAGGAGGAGAAAGAACGCAACTGCGAGAATGACCTGCCCCGCCATGTTGAGCCGATTCCAGAACGGGCCGTGCGGCATCTTGTGGCGTTGCTGGTCACCCATGGTTTCCGCGAGCGCGCCGCAGGAACAAATCCATCCGCAATACGCGCCCTTCCCCCAGCGCCAGACGATCGCGGGGATAAGGACGAACGTTTGGAAAAACGCGATGATGAGCCACCAGGTCAGGGGCGCATCGGTGAAAACATTGTAGACCATCAACGGCCAGGCGAGGATGAATCCGTAGGCGCGCCAGTAAGCGCGGGGATGTCCCCAAACCGGCCATTGATGCGCCGCGTATTGCGCGTCGGGGATATACGATTCGAAAAGTTGATCGGCGATCGTCTTGCCAAATCCCTGGTCAAACCAGCCGTTGTAACCGAGCCACGGCAAAATGATTTCCGGGAGAACAAAAAGCGGAATCACCTGCACGAGCATGAGCACGATCGTCTGGAGCGTGACGTAAGGCGTGTTGCGCCGCCGAATCCGCGCGATCCCGAATCCAACGATCAGGCCGCTGTAGAGAAACGTGTAATAAAACGAACGACTCTTGAGCGAAACCGCTACGGTGCCGAGCAGAGTCGAACGATCCGCTATTTGCGTTTGCCACCAGCCGCCTAACGAATTGAGAATCGCCGGCATGTTTTCCGGCCACGGATTGAGCCAGTTCTCGGCGAACCCGCCGGATTTCCAGGTGTAAACGAAAACGCAAAACGCGACGAGAACCGCGAGCGCGATCCAGCCACGCAATGTCCCCTCGCCCGCGATCGGAATCCCGGAGCGCCGAAAAAATTCCAGCGGAGCTTCACGGCCGAGCATCGTGAACACGACGTCGTTAGGCAGAGTCGTTTCGTCTCCGTTCTTCAAGTGAACGACCTCGCGCTCGATCCGCGTGACTTCGGTTCCGAGCGCGAGCTTCAGCGAACCAGGCGATCGCCCGCGCATTCCTGACGTCACGGCCGTGGTCACTCTTTCCGAAGTCGGTTTCTCCACCTGCACATCGGCCGCCGCGTCGCGCACCAGCGCTTCCACCTTCTCGATATTCTCCGGTTTTGCCCGCGACAATTCCTTGCGCCGATAGCTCAGCGTCACGTGCGCGCCGCAGGTCGCGAGACCAATCGCCGTCTCTAACGCGGTATCGCCGCCGCCCACCACGAGCGCGTTCTGTCCCGCGAACTCTTTTGGATCGAAGAGCCTGTTATAAACCTTGTCGAGTCCTTCGCCCGGGACACCGAGCTCCCGAAAATTCCCGCTTCGCCCGATTGCGACGATGACATGCCGCGCCATCACGGTCGTCTTGTCGCTCAGGTGAACAACGGCACCGCCGCCGCGGGACTCGACTTGTTCGACGCGCGCCGGAGTCACTTCGATTCCCGCCACGCGTCGCTGCTGCTCCATTTCCTCGACCAACGCTTCCTTGATATCGGCGGAAAACTGGAGCCCGCCCTCGAGCTTCATCTCCGTCGGGTAGGTGTAAATCGGTTTTGCCTTCGGAAAATTGACGACCGTCGAAAAAATCTCGGTCGCCTCGTACACCGCAAAATTCAATCCCACCTTCTTCGCCTCAATCGCCGCCGAAATCCCAGCCACCCCCGCCCCAATAATCGCAAGATCCAGTTCCCCCGCTTCCGCCTTCCTCCTTCCGCCCTCCGCCTTCAAAATCTCCCTCACCGCTTCCGCTCCCGTGTGCGAAGAAAATTTCAGCAACGGGATCCCGGTCAGATCCCCCACAATCCGCACTCCCGGCAACGCCGTTACTCCGCCGGGCCCGGAAACCGGCAGCTTTTCCACTGTCCCAGCCGGCCACTGCGTGTGGAGCCATTTTGTGTAACGTGAAAGGATTCCGGCCATCGCGAACTCCGCGCTGCTTTTCTAGCGTCGCGGTCCCGCAGCCGAAAGAGAAATCATGCACAACCGCAGCGTTACCGCCGAGCGAAGCAGTGGGATGAGTGAGTCGAAGATCGAACGCCGGTATCCGATCGGCGCGGAATTGATTGGGGACGGCCGCGCCCATTTTCGTATCTGGGCGCCGAAAGCGAAACGGTTAGAGGTGGCGATCGAGGGGAGTCGGGGCTGTAAGGCCCCTCCCACATTCGAAGAGCTGACGCGCGAAGCGTCGGGATACTTTTCGGGATCGGTAGAAGCGAACGCTGAAGCGCTTTACCGGTTTCGCCTGAATGGCGAAGGGAATTTGTATCCGGATCCGGCGTCGCGATTTCAACCGGACGGTCCGCATGGTCCGTCGTGCCTGATCGATCACACGCAGTTCAAATGGAAGGACGACGCGTGGAAGGGAGTCACGTTGGACGGCCACATCATGTACGAGATGCATATCGGTACGTTCACGGCGGAGGGAACGTGGCGCACGGCGGCAGAGAAATTGCCCCGTTTGAAAGAGGACGGCATCACGCTGCTCGAGATGATGCCGATCGCCGATTTTCCGGGCGAATTCGGCTGGGGCTATGACGGCGTCAACCTGTTTGCGCCATGTCATCTCTACGGCTCGCCGGATGACCTCCGCTTTTTCATCGACCAAGCGCACGCCCTCGGCCTCGGAGTCATTCTCGACGTCGTTTACAATCACTTTGGGCCAGATGGCAATTATCTCGGCGTCTTCTCCGACGATTACATGAACTGCGACCGCGCCAACGAATGGGGCGATTGCATTAATTTTGACGGCCGCAATTCTGGACCGGTCCGGGAATTTTTCATCAGCAACGGTCGCTACTGGATCGACGAATTCCATTTCGACGGGTTCCGTTTCGACGCGACCCAGAGCATTCACGACGAATCGGACGAATACATCGTCGGCGCGATCGGGCGCGCGGCCCGCGAGGCGGCCGGCGATCGCACGATCATCCTGGTGGCGGAGAACGAGCCACAGGAGACGAAGCTGATTCGGCCGCGAAAGGAAGGCGGCGACGATCTCGACGCGCTCTGGAATGACGACTGGCATCATACCGCGCTCGTCGCCGTTACCGGAAATCGCGAGGCCTATTTCACTGATTATCTCGGCCGCCCGCAGGAATTCATTTCCGCTGCGAAATACGGCTACTTGTTTCAGGGTCAGCCATATTGCTGGCAGGAAGCGCCGCGCGGCTGGCCGACGCTCGGCGCGCCCCCGGCTGCGTTCGTCTCGTTCATCGAGAACCACGACCAGGTCGCGAACACGGCGTTCGGCGAACGGGTGCGCTTCCTTACTTCCCCAGGAAGGTACCGCGCGCTGACCGCGCTTTTGTTGCTCGGCCCGTGGACGCCATTGCTTTTTCAAGGCGAAGAATTCGGAGCCGCTACCCCGTTCCAATTTTTCACTGACGTCGGCGACGAAAATTTGAAAGAGGCGATCCGAAAAGGCCGTTTCGAATTTCTCGCACAATTTCCGTCGGTCGCGGCCCCGGACGTTCAGGCCCGGCTGCCCGTGCCATCGGAACGCTCGACGTTTGAACGATGCAAACTCGATTGGGCGGATCGGGAGCGGAATCCGCAACTTTACGAACTTCATCGGGACTTGATTCAACTGCGAAAGACCGACGCGCGTTTTCGCCAATTGATTCCGCGCGGTGTGGATGGCGCGGTCCTCGGTCGGCGTTCCTTTGTTCTGCGTTATTTTGCCGACCGACCGGAGGACGCTCGTCTTTTGCTGGTGAACTTCGGAACTCAGGAAGAATTCAGCCCTTCGCCGGAACCGCTCATGGCACCTCCGGCCGGTCACGAATGGCAAACGCTGTGGATGAGTGAAGCGCCGCAATACGGCGGCACCGGAATGCGGACCGTCGCGACCGATGTTGGCTGGACGATTTACGCCGAGTCGGCCGTGGCTCTGCGCGCGGTGTCCATGACAAAACCGCGCAAAAAACCAAAGGCTCGCTAAGGTCGATACTTACCGATGCAGAGTCCGTATCGACCTACAGTCGTTCGCTCGATGGAATGGGATCCCGCGCATCCTTCGCGCGAGATCCTGCTCAATCGCGAATGGCTCGTGACGAATGGGCTTGGCGGTTATGCCTCGGGCACGGTTTCCGGCGCGATCACGCGAAAATATCACGGGATCCTCGTGGCCGCGCTGCCCGCTCCGCTCGGGCGCGTCGTGATGTGGAATCATCTTTCGGAATTTCTGCGGTTCGATGGGGACGAGGTCGTGTCGTTAGGCGCAGAAGAACGCGCGGGCGGACAGCTCGATTTGAAGGGCGCCGAGTATTTGCACGAGTTCCGGCTCGAGGATGGAATGCCGGTCTGGATTTATCGAGTGCGCGATTTTGTAATCGAGAAGCGGGTCTCGATGCCGCATCTGCAAAATACGGTCCACGTCAGCTATCAGATCGCCGGTAACGGGAAATTGCCGCGGCTCGAGTTGCGGCCGGCCTTCCATTTTCGTCATCACGAAAACGAGGTCGACCAGACCTTGGACGAACCGTACAAGCTCACCGCCGTCAACGATCGTTACGAAATCGTTTCCGCGCGGCGAAAATTTCCGCCACTCCGCATGCGATTGTGCGGTCACGCCGCAGCGTTCACGATCGCGCAATCGACGCTCCAGCAGGTCATGTATCGGACCGAGCAAGCCCGCGGATATGCCTACCAAGGCGTTTTGTGGAGCCCGGGATTTTTCCAGGTCGATCTCGCTGAGGAAAAAACCGCGACCTTGATTGGCTCAACGGAGCCGTGGGACATCATCGATGTTCTGAGCCCGTCGGAAGTGCTCGCCGCGGAACGCGAGCGCCGTGCCCGATTACTGGAAGATTCGGAGCCACCGGCGCGGGAAGGCGTCGCTGCTGAACTGGTTTTTGCGGGCGATCAATTTGTCATCACGCCGGCCGGCCGCGCGGAGGAAGCAGCGCGCGCTCATGCGTCGGGGGATGAAGTTCGCACCGTCATCGCCGGTTATCATTGGTTCACTGATTGGGGCCGCGACACGATGATCAGCCTCGAAGGGTTAACCCTCGTGACCGGGCGCTGCCTCGAAGCGGGCTACATTTTGCGGACGTTCGCGCACTACGTTCGCGACGGTCTGATCCCAAACATGTTTCCGGATCGACAGAAACAAGGGCTCTATCATACGGCCGACGCGACGCTCTGGTTTTTCCACGCGCTTGGCCGTTATCTGAAATCAGAGGACCGAATCACCCTGCGGCTCCTGTTGCCGATCCTAATCGACATCGCGGAGCATCATTTGCGCGGGACGAAATTCAATATCCACGTCGATCCGCGCGACGGATTGCTCGCGCAGGGCGCGGAAGGTTATCAGCTCACTTGGATGGATGCGAAGATGGGCGACTGGGTGGTCACGCCGCGGCGCGGCAAGGCGGTGGAGCTGAACGCGCTTTGGTTTAACGCGCTGAAGCTTCTCGAAACCTGGTTGCGCGAGAGCGGTAATGACGAGGCCGCGGAACAATACGCGAAACACGCGGAACAGACGCGGCAATCGTTCAATCGCCGCTTCTGGTTCGAAGAAGGCGGATACCTTTACGACGTCGTCGACGTGAATGGAGGCGACGCGAACGATTCGGCCTGCCGGCCTAACCAGTTGTTCGCGATCTCACTCGATAATCCGGTGCTCGATCCGGCACGTTGGAAATCCGTCGTCGACGTCGCCGAGAACGAGCTGGTTACGCCAGTCGGATTGCGTTCACTCTCGCCAAAGCATCCCGATTACAAACCGATTTACGCCGGCGACCTGCGTTCGCGCGATGGCGCCTATCATCAAGGCACGGTCTGGGCCTGGCTGATCGGGCCGTTCATCGATGCCTGGCTGAAAGTCCATCCGGGCGAGAACGCCGCCGCGCGGAAGTTTCTCGAGCGCTTCCCAGAAAGCATGAACGAGAACGGGGTCGGGACCATCAGCGAAGTCTTCGACGCGCGCGAACCGCATACCGCTGGCGGTTGCATCGCCCAGGCGTGGAGCGTGGCGGAAGTGTTGCGATCCTGGTTAAAGACAGCGTGAGCCTGTAGCGGCGGTCTATGACCGCCGAACGGGTCGCCTTAATCACGCTGGCGGCGGTCATAGACCGCCGCTACAGGGTGCTCATTCGAATCAGCTGTGATGGCAGAGACACTCACTCAGGTGAAGCAGAAGCCGGAGGTCCGCGAGGCGCTCGCTCAGACAGGCGGCAAACCGAAGATCAAGGCGCAGACCCGGGACAAGTTTGTCTTCAGCACTCATGCGCTCGTTCTCCTTGGCTGCGCGGGAGTTTGGGTGTTGCTCAATTTGAAATGGATCCCGCTGCCCCAAGTCTATCTCGATCTGATAGCCCGGGCGACGAGGGCGACTGCGTTCATCGTAATGGTGCTCGCGGTCGCCAAGGCGGTTTCAGTTTATGCGATCGGGCGAATCGAAGATGCCTCAACCACGTTCACCCTTCGGCGCATTCTCCACCTCGTCGTCGGAATCGTGATCGTCTTCATCGGCGTTTCGATCTTTTTCGCGAACTGGTACACCGCCCTGATTTCGGTCGGCGTCGTTTCCATCATCGTCGGCCTCGCGGTGCAAACACCGATGACGAGCTTCATCGGTTGGATTTACATCCTGGTTCGACGGCCTTATCGCGTCGGCGACCGGATCAAAATTGGCGACGCCACCGGTGACGTGATCGACGTTAGCTACATCGACACGACGCTGTGGGAATTCGGCGGCTCATTTCTTTCCACGGATCATCCGAGCGGACGCGTCATTAAATTTCCCAACGCGAAAGTGCTCAGCTCGATGGTCTACAATTATTCGTGGCCGCTGTTCCCCTACATCTGGAACGAAATAAAATTCCAGATCGCGTATCAGAGCGATTTGCAATTCGTGGCCCAAACGATGGAACGAATCGTCGGCGAAGAAATTGGCGAGGACATGCAGGAGCGAATCGCCGTTTATCGCGATTTGCTGGCGAAGACGCCGGTGAACGAGCTCGAGGTCCGCGCCCATCCGCGGGTGTTTTTTCGGGTCGATGAAGTGACGTGGATCGACGCGATCGTTCGCTACGTGGTTCCTCCGAAAGAAGCCGGCTCGATCAAAACGCGTCTGATCCCGAAGTTGCTCGCGGCGCTCAATGCCGAACCGGACAAGGTCATGTTCCCAGCCGGAGCGAATCGTTAACGTGCGTTTGCTTGCACCGCGATTCGAGTCGATTACTTCGCCGATGAATTTCCGAGTTCTTGCTGTCCTGCTCGCCCTCAGCGCTTTCGCGGCGAAGCCTGCGCCGAAACCTTCGCCGCAATCCTCGCCGAAACCGAAAGCGACGGTTCCCGCTTCCATCCCCGTCGCACTTCCTAATTACGACGAGGAAACGAGCGTGAAGCTCCAAATTTTCCTGGATAACAACGATTTTGGTCCGGGCAAAATCGACGGCCGGATGGGCGAATTTTTCCGAAAGGCGCTCGTACATTACAAGCGCGCACACGGCATGTCGGAAACCGGCGCGGTCGATTCCTGGCTGCTCGATCAGGTTCCGGAAACATGGACGACGTTCACTATTCCGCCAGAAGCGGAGAACTTTGTCGGCGCTACTTCCAACAAGCCGTCTGAGCAGGCGAAGCTGAAGCGATTGAATTATGGATCGCTCTTGGAATTGATCGCCGAGCGCTATCATTCCGGCGAGGATTTTCTGAAGAAAATCAATCCGGGAATGAAGCTGGAGAACTTGAAGGTGGGCGACACCGTGAAAGTTCCAAATGTGTTGCCATTCAAAATCGAGGATTTGAAGGAAGGTTTCGCCCAAACCAATCCGGCGTTCGCCAACCGCAAACTTTACATCGACACCAAGGACCGGTTTCTCCTCATCTACGACGACAAACAGCTCGTGGCCGAATTTCCGATTACGCCCGGATCATCCACTCTCCCCGCGCCGATGGGGCTCTGGAAAATTCTGGGGATCGCGACCTTCCCAACTTTCCGGCACGACGAAGGTGTCCTCCAGCACGGTCAGAAATCAGACGTGTTTTACAATTTGCCGCCAGGCCCGAACAATCCGGTCGGCATTTTGTGGATGGGTTTGAACAAGCCGCACGTCGGCGTTCACGGGACGAATAATCCCGAGACGATCGGGCGCGCCGCCAGCCACGGTTGCATCCGCACCGCGAACTGGGACGCGGCCCGCGTGAAAGAGCTGGTGACGGTGGGCAACGCCGTCTCGATCTTCCGTTAAGAGTCGGCCTCGCACAAAGGTCACAAAGGCTCACAACGGTTTTTGAGGGGATTGCCTCGGCTCCCAACCTTCCCTCGCTTTGTGCTCCTTTGTGTCCTTTGTGTGAGGTCCCAAACATTTTTTCGCGCTAAACGGCTAGGTCGTGCGTCTAGGCTGGTAGACGACGAAAATGGACACAGCCGAACACGCAATTTATCGCGCCGCCATCCAGGGTGACCGCGAGGCTTTCGAGGCGGTCATCCGCTTCACGAGCCGCAATCTTTTTGCGATCGCTTACGCCATTTTGCAGAGCCGCGAGGAAGCGGAGGACGTGGTTCAGGACACTTTCGTCAAGGCGTGGAAATCACGCTGGCGGGTTCGCGATTCCGCCAAGTTACCCGCGTGGCTGAGCACGATCGCGCGACATCGGGCGCGCGACGTGGCCAGAAAACGCCGACCGGAACCGCTCCCCGAAAATTTTGAATCGAACGAGGTGGTTGCGTTCGAAGGTGCAGCAGGGCAAAAGGCGGACCTCGATGGCGAGGTCCGCTCGGCCCTGGCGCAATTGCCCGAGCTCCATCGCGCCGCCGTGACGCTGCGCTACTTCGAAGACCTCGATTACGGAACCATCGAGCAGACGCTCGGCCTAACGAATGGAGCGTTGCGCGGGATTCTCGGCCGCGCGCTCGGCCTCATGCGAAAACGACTTAAGCCGGCTCTGGCCGCAACCGGATAATGCTTATGAGTACGATTCACGAACAACTCGACGAATTACTCGCGGCCGATCTCCTCGACGAATTGACGACCGGCGAGCGCGAGGAATTCCACGCCCATCTCGTGGAGTGCGCCGAGTGCCGGCAGGCTTTTCAGGAAGGAAAAACTATGAACAGGATTCTTAACGAAACGTTGGCCGAGAAAAAGGCAGACCCGGCATTCGAGCAACGGATGGTGTCGCGCTTCCGAGATCGCGTTCCGAAACGTTCGGGATTGATCGGAATGATCACCGAACTGATGCGCGTGCGTGCCGTCCAGCTTACAGCCGCCGCAGCGCTGCTCCTCGCTTTGGCGCAGATGGGACGAATCATCACGGGCGAATCGATGGCGCCAGCCCCGCGTCACGAAAATACGGTAGCTCTCCAGGAATATCGAAGCGACCAGGATAAGCCGGGAGCGACTCGCGATGCCGGCGGGGTTCTGAGTAAATCCGACGGCCGCAATAAGACTCTCGCTCCATCGGCTGTCGCCCCAGCACCGCCACCGCAGCCGCCCGTGGACGCGGTTACGACAACGGTACCGAAGCCTCAAACGGAAGCTTTGCGCGCCACCGGCCTGACCAAAGCCAAGAAGAGTGAGTTCAAGGACGAGAAGAGCGCGGCGGACACAAACGCCGAAGCACCCGCTGAATCTGCGCCTCCCCCCTCGACAACCAGTCCGATAGCGAACCGAAAATTGGTCCGCAACGCGACGGCGGAGTTAGAGGTGGTCAGCTTCGATGAATCCGTCCAGAAGATCACTGCGTTCGCAGCGGAAGAGAAAGGTTACGTTTCCACGACCAGCTCGGAGAAGCAGGCGAACGGCAAGTTGCGCGGCGAGATCGTGGTCAAGGTGTTGCCCGATAATCTCGATCGGTTTCTCGGGAAGCTGCGCGGGATTGGCGAGCTGAAGAACCAGGCGTTGACGACTGAAGACGTGACGAAGGCGTACTTTGACACGGAATCGCGGTTGAAGAACGCGCGGCTCATGGAGCAGCGGCTCATCGAGATTCTCAAAACGAAAAGCAAGGACGTCTCAGATCTGCTTGAGGTAGAAAAGGAACTCGGGCGTGTCCGCGAAGAGATCGAGACGATGCAGGGCGAGCTGAAGTTCATGGATTCGCTGGTGGCGTTCGCAACCGTGACGATCACGCTGGCGGAAAAGAACATGAACGTGCCGGCGGCATTCCTCTTGAAGGAGCGGGCGCAGTTGTCTCTTTACGCGACCGAAGTCGAGAAGACCTACAACGACATCAAGGCCCTCGCGTCCCCGAAAGTGCAGATCACGAATGCGCAGATCGACCGAGATAACACGGGACGCGTCTCGGCTCGGTTGAGCCTGTTGCTCGCGCCGGAAGAGAGCGAAGCCGTGATCAACCAGATCAAAGGCATGGCGCGCGTCGAGAATTTCCAAGTGACGACCGACCGTGTTTCGCAGGGCGGCGATGGTTTGGGCGAAAGCGCGAAGACCGAGCGGGACAAGGTGGAGCTGAACATCACGCTCTCGCGCGACCAACAGGAGATCGCGTTGCAGTCGACCTCGCTCCGGATTCAAACGCCGGAGGTGAACGACAAGACGAAACAACTGCGCGCGATCGCCGAGCAACAGGGCGGCCGGATCCGCAGCTCATCGTTTTCGCGCGATCCGAACGGACGCGAGTACTCGACCGTGTCGTTGCGGGTGCCGATGAAGAATTACAACGCGCTGATGCAGTCGTTGAACGGGCTCGGCAAAGTCGAGAACGTCAGCGTGCGTCGCGACGATCGCCCGAATTCGCAAATCGATGAGGCCAACGCGCCGGCCGATGTCTCTATCCAGGTTTACAGCCAGGGGAATATCGTTTCGGAAGAGACAGGCCTCTGGGCCACGCTTCGGCGGACGATCGGACAGGGTGCCGCGGCATTAATGTGGAGTGTGCGAATGATCGGCGTAGCCGTCGCGTTCCTAGCACCGTGGGCGCTGATTCTCGGGGTAATCGGTTGGGTGGCGCGACGGGTTTCGCGGGCGCGGGCCGCGCGGAAGCAGTCGAACGAGCAAAGTTAGTCGCGGCGCCAAAGTTCCGATTTGAGCATTCCTTGGCGGAACAGAATCTGGCGTTCCAGCCGGAATCCCTCGACGCGAAGGAACGGCGACGGGTCGACGAGTTCGTGTGCCTCAATGCCGGCGACGAAGCGAAAGAATCCGTACATGGCAGCCAGCCAGGCACGGGCCTGGATGCGCGCGACGCCGTCTTTCGGAACTGTGAAATCCGCCAGCAACCAGATCGAATTCGGAGCCGCCGTTTGAGCGAGTTTCGCAACGATATTGCCGATGCATTGCGTACGAAAACAATCGAGAAAGAAATGGGTCACGATCAAATCATAACGGTCGTTAGCCGTCCACGCCGCGACATCGGATCGAAAAAAGGCAACGCGATTGAGCTGTCCCGGATTCGTTTTCAGGAGATGATCGCGAGCCAAATCGAGCATTCGTTGGCTCGCGTCAACGCAATCGATCCTGATCAGCGGTTCGCGTTGAAGAAGCACGGACAAGAATCTTCCGTTCCCCTCACCTACGATTAGAGCGCGGCGCGGTGAGCGGATTTCATCGAGACATGCGACGCGCGCGCGCTGCAACGCGTTCCCGAACGTAATCGTTTCGAGCGTCCGGTACCAGGGCGCGACTGCGTCGAAGCTCACAGCCCGGTCACGAGGAGCACGACGAGAGGCGTCAACAAAACGACATCAGCGAGGGCTGTCTTCGAATCGTCACCGCCAATCGATAACCTGTTAAGCCACGCCAGCAAAAAGGCGCTCGCGGCGAGACATGCAAAAAGCAAAACGTCTGCCGGGTAGAGGACCGCGAGCGTCAAGCCCACGAGCGCCAGGCCGACGCAGATTTTGCCAACATAGCGAGTGAGCCGGGGATGTCGCGTCGCGATTGAGATCTTGTGCTGCGCGCGGTCCAGCTCCCGTTCCCAGCCGGCGATAGAAATGCAGTTGAGCGAGCAAATCGCTGCGAACGCAATCAATGAAATCACAAACGGGGCGGCAGTTGGAAGTTGCGGCAGCAGTGCCACCGCCGTTCCGGCGGCGAACAAAATTCCGATGGCCAGTTCCTTCGCCGGCAGCGATCGCCAGATCAGACCGAGCGGATGGTTCGCCACGAGATAGACCAGAGCGAGGACTCCCACGGCAACGCCAACGAGAAACGTTTGCCAGGCGGTAGTTCGGCAAATCACGTAGGCGTCGAAACCGGCCACGAGCGCGGCAGTCGTGATCCAGATTTCCCAATGACGCAGACAAAACTCCTGGCGCAAGGAGCGCGGCAAACCCGGCTTCAACGAAATCGCATCCGCGAAACGATCGCCGAGATAGATCAGCCACGCGGTGAGGAACAGCGCGACGGCGTTCCCGATTCGAAGCGGCATGTGGAAGGTGCGCGCGAAAAGCCACAACCAGACCACGGCAACGACCGGCGCGTCGAGACAAACCAGATTCAGCCAAACGATCGGGACGGCACGCTGCGCCGTCCGCGGACCCCGCACGAGCGGGACGGCGTGCCTACCAGTATCGGCTTGCTCGGTCTTCATTCGATCTTATTTTAAATCGCGCCCCACCGGCGCTTTCGGCCTATGAACTCAAACGCCATTTCGATGAACAACAAGGCCGTCGCGTCGCTCCCGAAGCATCTGCTCCAATTCGCTGTCGACCAGCGCTACGAAGATTACACGCCGGTCGATCACGCCGTCTGGCGTTTCATCATGCGGCAGAACACTTTTTTCCTGAAGGAATACGCGCACAAAGTTTATTTTCAGGGGTTGCTCGACACCGGCATTTCGTTCGAGCGGATTCCGCGGATTCAGGAGATGAACGACATCCTGGGTAAGATCGGCTGGGGCGCAGTCGCGGTGGATGGTTTCATTCCGCCGGCCGCGTTTATGGAATTTCAGGCTTACAAAGTTCTCGTGATCGCCTGCGACATGCGCCAGATCCATCACATCGAATACACTCCGGCGCCGGACATCGTTCATGAAGCGGCGGGGCACGCGCCGATCATCGTCGATCGCGAGTATTCGAATTACCTCCAGCGTTTCGGCGAAGTAGGCGCGAAAGCGATGCAATCGCGCAAAGATTTCGAGCTCTACGAAGCGATTCGGCATCTGTCGATTTTGAAAGAGCTGCCGAACTCGAAGGAAGAAGAGGTCGCCGCTGCAACGCGGGAAGTGGAAGAGCGTTTCGCGAATCTGGGCGAGCCCTCTGAGATGGCGCTGCTTTCGCGACTGCATTGGTGGACGGTCGAGTACGGCTTGATCGGCACCCTGGAGAATCCGAAAATTTACGGAGCGGGCCTGCTTTCCTCGATCGGCGAATCGGTTTCCTGTCTCGAACCGCACGTGAAGAAGATTTGGTATTCGATCGATGCGGCGAACCAGCCTTTCGACATCACGACGAAACAACCGCAGCTCTTCGTCTGCCGCGATTTCAAACATCTCAGCGACGTACTGGAAGATTTTGCCAGCAGGATGGCGTATCGCGTCGGCGGTTTGGAAGGATTGAACAAGGCGGTCGAATGCAAACGCGCCGCGACCGCAGAATATTCATCCGGCTTGCAAGTGACCGGTGTGTTCACCGAGGTGCTGAAGGATGGCAAGCAGCAGCCCATCTATTTGCGCACGACTGGGCCGACTGCACTTGCTTACAAGAACGAACAGCTCGAAGGCCAGGGCAAAGATCGCCACGCCGAAGGCTTCGGTGCGCCAATTGGCGGCTGGAAAGAGACGGCGCTTCACGAAGGCGAGGATACCAAGCTGGAATTCACCAGTGGCGTCACCGTTAGTGGCCGTGTCGAACGACTCGTTAGGCGAGACGGAAAACTTCTGCTGGTCACGCTTTCAAATTGCACCGTCAAGCTGGGCGGCCGCGTTCTGTTCGACCCGGCCTGGGGCGAGTACGATATGGCGGTGGGCGAACGGATCACGTCGGTCTTCAATGGCGCCGCGGATAAGGACGCGTATCTCGAAGTCGCGCTCGTGCCGAAAGAGCGCACGATCAAAAGCCCGTCGGATGAGAAACGCCAGAAGCTCGAGAGCCTTTACCAACAGGTGCGCGACATTCGTGAGCGCAAAGTCGGTTACGAGCGGCTCGGCGAGATCTGGGAAACGCAGCAGGCGGAGCACGCGGATGATTGGCTACTATCGATGGAGATCTTCGAGTTGCTCGACGACGCCGGTGAACAGAATGAGCTCAAGCAGCGGATCGTGACTTTCTTGAATCAGAAAAAGTTAACCGACAAGGACAAAGCTACGGTGATCGAGTGGGGCTTCCGGCTGGTGACGTATCACAAGGCGGGACTAGAGACGGCCGGTCAAATTTAAGAGGTCGATATTCTCGACCGCCACGCCGGCCGGACGGAAAAGCGCATAAGCCACCGCGTCTCCGATTTCTTCCGGCAACAGCATTTTCTCCCGCGGCCATTCGCCTTGCACCGCATTCCAGATTTCGGTGTTGGTCGCCGCCGGATAAATATTCAGAACCCGGATGCCGCGACCGCGGACCTCTTCGCGCACGCATTGGGAAAAGCCTTCAAGAGCAAACTTGGTCATGCAATAGCAGCTCCAACCCGGAAAACCATTTTTGGCGGCAATGGAAAGGATGTTCACGATACTTGCGCCGGCCTGCATGTTGGGGACAAGACGTTGCGTGAGGATGAACGGCGCAGTCACGTTCACCGCGAAGAGAGTGTCCCATTCCGCCAGGGTGATTTTTTCGAACGGTTTCACGAGGGCGACGCCCGCGTTGTTAATCAGACCATCCAGCGGCTCCGGCCCGACCGCTTCGATCATCTTCTCGACCCGGGCGGCCCGCCGCAAATCGTAGGACAGGGCGATCGCCTTGCCTGATTTCTTTTCAACGAGCCGGCACGTTTTTGCGAGCGCCTCGCGGTTGCGTCCGTGTAACAGCAGAAGCGCGTCCGGCCCGGCCAGCTTCTCTGCAATCGCCCGCCCAATCCCGCGGCTCGCCCCGGTGATGAGATACCGCTTCATGATTTCCGCAGGGTAAAACGGTTGTTTGGGGTTTCCCACAGGCGCAAACGGACAAGATGGCCGTCGAGCCGCGAATCGAACCGCGGCCAGAGCGACTCGACAATGTTCTCGCCGGTAGAAGTTCGACGCCGGAATTCCTCCATCTCCAAATCGAGATGTTTGTTTTGCCACGGCTCGAGCGCCGCGACCGCGCCTGCTTGCAACGCATCGAAAGACATCAAGGTCCCGCTGCGTTCGTCGAAGTCGCCGCCGACGGTTGCTTCCGTGACGTAGAGATGGCCGTGCCCTTTCGGGTTATTGCACTTGCCGTAAAGCGCCGCGTTTTCTTCGGCACTGATTTCTTCGCTTTGCAAACGATGCGCGGCACTGAAAGGCGTGCGGAGCCCGAGGAAGAATTGGTCATCCTTCCAATACTCTGCAAAAAAATCCGCGCGCTCGTGAAGGCGAACGCGAGACACGGGCGAGCTTTCCGCAGCCCTTCGATGAATGTAGCGCGCCAGGAGTTCCGTGGTGATTGGCTCATCCTTCAGCCCGGCAACTTCCGTGTTCAAGTTCTTGTGATCGAGTTCGGCACGGAGCGAATCGAGAGAGCGAAAGACTTGGTTTGGCGCAACGGTTTTACCATCGAGCGTGACTCGGGCGCGGTAATTGTGCCCGTGACCGAAGGGCGAGGCTGCGGCGCCGAAAAGATTCTTGTTTTCCGCTTCCGACAACTGCGGCGACATCGTTTGGCGCGCGGCGGAGAATTCGAACCAGAAATTCGCTTCCAGAGTTCCGCCTGCGTAAAAGGTCGCGCTCCGATTTTCGGATTCCGACAAGTGACAGGCTACGAGCTGCGCCTTCCCGCCGGAAAAGAGCGGCGCCGCGTCGAGAAAAAGTTGGCGGGCGACATTTTCCGCGGTCGGTGGCACCTCAGCGAATGCGGGGTTGTCTTCATTCAGAAACTTATGATCGAAACCGGCGTGCAAGACCTGCCCCACGCGTTCCTTGATTTCGCTGATATTCATCAGCATCCCGGTCGCCGGGTCGACCGAGCCGGAGAAGACGAAATAAGCGACATAGTTTCGGCCGGTGCCGTATCGCGCGGAAGTTTCCGGGCCGAATGCCGCAACATTTTCGGCATCGCTCCATTCCTTGACGAAAAGGCGGCGCGACGCGGAAAATTCGAGCCGCTTGCTGACCGTCAGGAGCATGCGGTCGTCAGGCGAGGAGAGCGAGAAACTCCGAGCGCGTCCGGGCGTCTTCTTTAAACGAACCGAGGAGGCAGGAGGTCTTCATAACGGAATTCTGCTTCTCTACCCCGCGCATCATCATACAAAGATGCTTCGCTTCAATGACGACCGCGACACCGACAGGGTGCAACGTTTTCATCAACGCATCCGCGATCTGGAGCGTAAGATTTTCCTGGATCTGGAGCCGGCGCGCAAACATGTCGACGATACGGGCGACCTTCGAGAGGCCGATAACTTTACCATTCGGGATGTACGCCACATGCGCCTTGCCGACGAACGGCAACAGGTGGTGTTCGCACATCGAATAAAGCTCGATGTCTTTCACCAGCACAATCTCGCTCGCATCCGAATCGAAGATGGCCTCGTTAACTAAAGTGTCGAGATTCTGGCGGTAGCCGTTCGTAAGGAAGTCGAAGGCGCGGGCGGCCCGGTTCGGAGTCCGAAGTAACCCCTGGCGTTCTGGATCTTCGCCGACCGACTCCAGGAGATTGCGAAACGATTCCTCCATCCCGGCCAACTTCGCCGCCGCGCAAGGGCGCAGGTTCGCGATGCGGCGCTCGGCCGCTTGCAGTTCGGTCTCGCCGTTGCGCGTTCCGTTTGTTTTGAGATCAGACTCACCATCCGCCTTCATAGCCTTACGCTAAGCCGCAACCGTCCGAAGACAACCGATGCTCGGTAACTTGGAAGTTACCTTTTGAGTTAGTCCAACCAGCTCAGCGGATACTTCTCGTCGTCCATTGCCACGGCGGCCTCGGTTAGCTCGAGCGTGTGTTGCGTGTCGAACATCACGGCGAGTTCTTCGGTCCGGAGAGCGTCTTTGCTCGCCATGATCGTGCCGGGATGCGGTCCATGCGGAATTCCGCGGGGATGCAGGGTAATCGACGCTGGCTCAATGCCTTTGCGCGATCCGAAGTTTCCGCGCACGTAGAATAAGACCTCGTCGGCTTCGACATTGTCGTGCACCCACGGGATTTTCACGGCTTCGGGATGATAGTCGAGCATCCGGGGGGCGAAGGTGCAGACGACGTAACCGCGAATTTCGAAGGTCTGATGAATCGGCGGCGGCTGATGGACTGTGCCGGTAATTGGCTCAAAATCGCGGGCGTTGAAGGTAAATGGATAGACGTAGCCATCCCAGCCAACTACATCGAAGGGATTATGCGCCATCGTCACGCAGGTCCAGCGCGGCCCATCCTTCACCAGGATTTCGGTGTCTTCCTCCTTGTCGATAACGTTGAGCTCAGTGGGCCCATGAAAATCGCGCTCCGAATAGGGCGATCCCATTTTGATCTGGCCTTCGCTGTTTAAATAGCGTTTCGGAATTCGCACTGGGCCAGCTGATTCGAGAATCAGATAGTCTTCCTCTTCGACGTTGTCCGGCACGAGCCGATAGGTAAGTCCGCGCGGAATGACGATGTAATCTTCGCCGCCGTAGCGTTGCTTGCCGAACATCGTTTCAATCGTGCCCGCTCCTTTGAAGACAAAGATGATCTCGTCGGCGCCGCCGTTCTTATAATACTGGAATTTGCCGTATGGCTTTGCCGGCCGAGCGCGCCACGCTGTCATGTCCTCGTTAAACAGGATCGGGATACGGCCGCTGTAGAGATCGCCACGGCGCTCCATGTTCGCCGTCTTCAGATGATGATGACGCAGCGGACTGTCAGCCGCTCTCTTAAGTTCTTCGCACTTCAGTAGCTTGACGCTTCGCACCCGGGTGGGCGGCCGAAGATGATACATGATCGAAAAGGCCTCATTGAAGCCTTCGGTCGTGACGACGTGTTCGTAGTAGATGCCTTCGTTCTTATAACCAGGTCCCGCTCCATTGCGGTGAAACCAGATGTGATGCTTCTTCGGGATTTCGCCGAGCTTTTGATAGAATGGCATAGCCGTGTCGTCCTCTCTTTAATTTGTCATTCTGAGCGTAGCGAAGAATCTCTGACTATTTCGGGAATCCAGTGCGAACAGAAATGGTCAGAGATGTTTCGCTGCGCTCAACATGACAGTCTTTCATATTAAAGGTTACCGCGCGCTTCCTGCTCCTTCTCGAGAGCTTCAAAGAGCGCTTTGAAGTTACCTTTGCCGAAACTCTTCGCGCCTTTGCGCTGGATGATTTCGAAAAACAGCGTCGGTCTGTCTTCAACCGGCTTCGTGAAAATCTGAAGCAAGTAACCTTCGTTATCGCGATCGACTAGAATACCGAGGCGCGCGAGCGGCCCCAGGTCTTCATCGATGTGACCGACGCGTTCCGGCAACGTGTCGTAATAAGTCGTCGGGATTTTGAGGAATTCGACCCCGCGGTTTTGCAGGTCCGTCACCGTCTTGACGATGTCGTTTGTGGCGACGGCGCAATGCTGCACACCCTCACCGTTGTAAAACTCCAGGTATTCTTCCACCTGCGATTTCTTTTTGCCCTCGGCCGGTTCGTTGATTGGGAACTTCACGAAACCGTTCCCATTGCTCATCACTTTGCTCATGAGCGCCGAGTACTCAGTCGAGATATCCTTGTCGTCGAAGGTCAGGATGTTCCGGAATCCCATCACGTCTTCGTAAAATTTCACCCAGGGGTTCATCTGGTTCCATCCGACATTGCCCACGCAATGATCAACGTAGAGGAGGCCGGTCTCGGACGGGTTGTAGTCGGTCTCCCATTTCCGGAAGCCCGGCATAAACACGCCGTTGTAATCGCCGCGTTCGATAAAGAGATGGACGGTGTCGCCGTAAGTATGGATGCCGCTCATAACGACGCGGCCGTTGTCATCCTTCAGCGTGGTGGGCTCCATGTAACTCTTCCCGCCACGCTTCGTCGTCTCCTTCCAAGCTGACGCCGCATCCTCGACTTTGAGGGCGAGGAATTTCACGCCGTCGCCATGTAAGGCAACATGGTCGGCGATCGGATTGTTCGGCCGAAGCGCCGTGGTCAAAACAAAAGTGAGCTTGTTCTGCCGGATGACGTAGCTGACGCGATCTTTCACCCCGGTTTCGGGACCGGAATAGGCGAGTGATTGAAAACCGAAGGCCGTCTTATAATAGTGCGCCGCCTGCTTGGCGTTGCCGACCCAGAATTCTACGTAGTCAGTTCCCTGGAGCGGGAGAAAATCGGTTTCGGCCGAGGACGATGTTTTCGGAGCAGCGATGGTCGTTTCCATAAGCGTGTAATTCCCAGCTATTGAAGTTAACTCACTGCGAACAGCTTTCAAACGTCAACCCGCGTCCGGGCGGCGTTGTGGCAATTCGGGCGTGACAACATTTCGCCGGTCAGCCACCCTCGGCCCACAACCTCTCCCCGCCATGGCCCGCACCCCAGTCCCCAACTTTCACAACGCCCGGCTTTCGCTCGCGCAATCGTGCATCCGTGAAGTGATTTGCAAGAAGCTCGGCAACGAGACCGGGCCCGGCCTTTACGCGGAGCATCCGATCATGCAGGCGGCAGGCATGACCCTCACAGGTATCGACGATGGTGTGCTGTTGGATGCGACCGCGGCGCTGGCCCATTACGACGCTGCCGCGGCGAGCCTTCAGATTCAGGCCGACAGCACCGTCGGTCCGGGGTACGACTGTCTAAAGTTGATCGCGAAGTATGCGATCGCCTGGACGCTCGGTGATACCGCGTGGATGAAAGAGATCCAGAGCGAGTTCTACGACAGCTCGTGCGATCCGGGATGGCTCACCGCGGCGATCACCTGGCTCGAGTACTACTGGGACGGAGCCGCTCCATGCTACAATCCGCCCACGAACAACCGCCCGCGGCCTTTTGCCCTTCCTCCCCCGGCGTCCCCCGACCAGCCCCTCCGCGTTGGGATCCTTGGCGATTGGGGTACGGGCGAGCCGGATGCCCACGCGGTTCTTGACCAACTGATGCAGCAAGCTCCCGACGTCATCGTCCACGTCGGGGACATCTACTATTCCGGGACGCACGATGAGTGCATCAAGCACTTCCTCAATCCCATCAACGCGGCGCGCGCAAAGTACAAGCGGCAGGTGCCGGTCTACAATCTTCCCGGAAACCACGATTACTACAGCGGCGGACGAGGATTCTACGACATCCTGCCCCAGATCAATCTCGGCGTGGCCAACGCCGACGTTCAGCAAAACAGTTTCTTCTGCCTGCAAAACGATTCGTGGCAGCTGGAAGGAATGGATACGGGGTATTACGACCACGATCTGCTCAAGGTCGCGGATGACATAACCAAATTGCGCTCGGATGAAGCCGCGTGGCACGCGCAGCAACTCGCCACCGCTGGAACGCGGAAGGTGATTCTGTTGTCGCATCACCAACTTTTCTCCGCCTTCGCGACCATCGGAGCCGTGGGGAGCTCGGGACCGGCCTACCAAAATCCCTATCTCCTGCAAAATTTGATAACGTGGCGTTCGACCGGAAATCCAAACATCGTCGCGTGGCTCTGGGGTCACGAACACCTGCTCGAGGTGTACGCGATTCCGGGAACGCCGGGGACGAGTCTACCGGTCCTGGGCCGATGCGTTGGTAACAGCGCGTTCCCGGTCTTCGATAATCAGGGCGACTACACGCCGGTGACGAAAGATGTGCCTCTCGAACCCGCACCGGGGTTTCCCAACAATTATGTAGAGACAGGCGTCGAGGATGAGATTTACGCGCACGGATATGTCATGCTGGAACTCGGAGCCGAGCAGGCGACCGCGACCTACTATCAAGTCGTTAACGAGGGCAGTCTCAGCCAGCAACTCTGGACGGAAACTATTCCGGCGTCCGCCTCCTAGATTTTCGTCATCGCCTCCGCGATTCTCGCCACGGTTGGCCGAGCAAAGTTTCTAGTCCACCGCTGCGCGAATAATTTCCCAAACGCGACGGACGTGGTCTTCCGTCGTCAGGAGATTGCCGAGGCCGAGGCGCATGACAGTTCGGCCTTTGAGCTTCGTCTGCATTAAGTAGGTCTCGCCGGTGGCGTTGATCGCTTCAACGGTGCGTGCATTTCGCTTATCGGATTCTGCATTGTCCCCAGCTTTGAAACGGAAACAAATCACGCCCATCATCACGGGTGCAGCCAATTCGAAGCGCGGATCGTCCTTGACCCAAGCGGCGAAAAGTTCCGCCAGCCGCAAATGCTCGCGGATACGCGCGGCGAGGCCTTCACGCCCGAAGGTGCGCCAGACCATCCAGGCTTTGATGGCGCGAAAACGGCGACCGAGCTGGAGACCGTAATCCATGTAATTGATTTCGGCGCCGGCTGCGTCTCCTCGCAAGTATTCCGGAACGAGGGTAAAAACTTTTCGAAGTCGCTCTATCTCGCGAACATAAAGAACGCTAAAGTCGAAAGGAACGAACAACATTTTGTGTGGGTTGATCACAATCGAGTCTGCCAGGTCGAAGCCGTCCGTGACCCATTTGCATTCGGGTAGCAAAGCCAATCCGCCTCCGTACGCCGCGTCAATGTGCAGCCACATTTGATGTTCCGCGCAAACCGCGGCGATTTCCCGGACCGGATCGACGCTCGCCGTCGACGTCGTGCCGACCGTGGCGACGACGGCCAGCGGCTTGAACTCCTTGCGCAAATCCGCCGAGATCGCTTCCCGGAGCGCCGTCACGTTCATCCGGAACGCGCCATCGCTCGGGATTTTCCTCACGTTATGCTCCCCCAGCCCAAGCGCGATCGCGGCCTTATCAATTGAGCTGTGGGCTTGATCGGAAACGTAAACACGAAAAATCGGCAGCTCGGTGCGAGCGGATAACCCGAGAGTACGGACCGAAACGCCGGCCTCTTCGCGCGCGGCCGCCAGGGCGTGCATGGAACCCACCGACGCCGTGTCGTACACCACGCCGCCGAATTCTTCGGGCAACCCGAGCCATTGCCGCAGCCAGCCGAGCACGACCGTTTCCAATTCCGTGGCGACCGGGGATGTCCGCCACGTCATCGCGTTGACATTCAACGCCGCCGCGATCATTTCCGCGAAAACGCCGGGCGCGGTAGTTGTGCAGCCGAAATAACCGACGAATTGCGGATGGGCCCAATGAACGATCCCGGGGACGATCAGCCGGTCGACATCGGCGAATATCTGTTCGATCGGTTCGGCCGTTTCGGGCGGAGCCTGCGGCAGTGCTGAAATAATCGCGCCCGGTTTGGCGGTGGGCGAAATGCGCTGCTTCGCGATGTTTTCTCGATAGTCCGCCATCCAGTCGGCGAGCTCGTGAAGATGTTTTCGATATTCTTCCGGCGGAATATCGCCAAGGGTGGGTTTCATTCGTTTGGCTGATGGGCCGCAGCCCGCGCTGCAATCCGTCCGCCACTGATCCAATCCCGTCCAATCCCTTTCGACAAGATTTTGTCGCCGAACGGATAGCCACCGCGCGAAAAATGCCAGTAGAGCGCCCAGTAGGTGCTCGCGCTTCGCTCGAGGATCCAGAGCGGCGCAAGGAAGCAGACCGAGACGGGAAAATGCCGCGACGCTGTGCCACGGGAACGACCGGCCGCGGCGAGTGCGACTCCGGCAATCGAAACCATGAGCAAATACGCCAGGAAACTTTTCCAACCCAACGCGACGCCGATCCAAACTGCGAATACTGGCAAACTGAGAAACAGGGCAGTCTTTCCACGCAACCCAAAATCCTCGTAGGCCTGGCGCGGCCGCTGTTCGATCCATTTCCGAAACGTTGGCGGCCGCTTCCGCACAAAAAGATTGGCGGCGTAATTCACGGTCGCGCCGGCCTTCGCAAAATGGCGGATGATCTCCTCGTTATCGAAAAGCACGTCGCCGTCATACGGCCCGACGCGGAACATGGCACTGCGGCGAAACGCGCATGTTCCGGGATAATCGCCGGTGCGCAGGGTCGCGCGATTGATCAGCATCCGGGCCGCTTCCATTCGTGCCCACCACGGCAAGGGCGAAAGAAAATTCTGAGGACGCACGACCTCGAACTTGTCGAGCAACTCGCAAACGCGCTCAATCTCGGCCGCGTCATAACGGATGTCGTCGTCAGCCAGGACGATCTTTTCGCTGTTGGCCACGCGCACGCCGGTGTGGATACCGTTCACCTTGTCGTTGAGGTAGCCGAACGAGCGGTCGACAGCTTCATGGCGGCAAACCGAACGCCAGGCCTCGCTGTGTTCGGCGAACACCTGGGAGGGCGAGCCATCTACTACCAACACTTCGCAACCTGCTTCCGCCAAGTCGCGAAAATATTCGGCGAGCTCAGTTGTTTCGTCAGGCCCAAACCTGGCTCGTCGAATCGGAAGAAGATACGTGCAGCGGTTCATACTGTAGCGGCGGTCTATGACCGCCGATCGTTCAATATGGAATCGTTTCGACGGTCATAGACCGCCGCTACAGATTTAAAAGGCGAAGCCGAAACTGAAATGGAACGCGCCCACGTCTTCATCAGAACGCCGGTCCGGGTTGTAACCGTAATCAAGCCGCACCGGTCCGATCGGAAGTTTATAGCGCAGACCCACGCCCACCGCGTATCGCATCTCCTCGAAACCGGCTGTGACGCTTTCGAAAGGGTCGGTCGAATTCGGCAGGAGATTGCCGGCATCGAAGAAAACCGCGCCGAGCAATTCTCCGTAAAGCGGGAAGGTGTATTCGACGTTGAAAACCGAAAAGAACTCGCCCCCGATCGGATGTCCGTGATCGTGCGGCCCGAGATCGCGCTCGCTGAAGCTGCGCACGGTGTTGTTGCCGCCGTTGAAGAAACGCTCGTCGATCGGAATTTCCGCCGGCCCGGTTTTATCCTCGAGGCTGTGAATGATTCCGGCGCGCGCCCCCAGCGCGAGCAACGTCCGATGATCGGGATGGCCGGCCGCGGGTTCGTGTCCGAAGGGAATAAAATAAGTAAAGCGCGCGGTGCTGCGGACGAAATTGACGTTGGAGCCGATGGCGCTGGTGGCGAAATCGATCGTGTTGTCCAGGACGAGGCCGCGGCTCGGATTCACTTTGCTATCGCGCAGATCGAGCGTCTGGGTGAGACCGATCGAACTGACGAAATAAGAAGTATCGCCGAGGAGAATGTTGTTAATCTCAGCGCTGGTCACCTCAACGTGGCGCTCGGAAAGAACGAGTCCCACCTCATATTGCTTCGTGATCTGGCGGGTAAGATCGAGGCGCAGGCCAGTTTCAAGTTTCGAGTAACCGTCGAAATCGAAGGTCAGGGCCGACAGTTTCGCTTTGAATCCGAAATCGCTATCGAAGAAGTACGGGTCTTCCCAAAGAATTTCCCATTTGTAACCACGCTGCGACCATTCGGCCAAAGTCGAGATCGGCCGGCCGTAGCCGAAGAGATCGCGGTCGCGAAAACTCGCCCCGACGATCGCGCCGTTGTAGGAACCATACCCGAGCGCCAGCCCGAATTCCTTGCTCTTGGCTTCCTCAGCTGAAATGTCGAGCCGCAGTGCATTTCCATCGACCGGGGTCGGCTTGATCTGGAGCACGGTGAAGAGTCCGGACTTCATCAGCTCGCGAAATTTTTCGTCCACCAATTCCGGGCTGTAAGTTTTCCCGCTAAACTTGCTGAAGCGTCGCGTGACATAGCTCGGCCGAAGACGCTGCAATCCTGTCACCGTCACGCCATCGAAATGATAAAGTGGTCCCGGTTTAACCGAGATGACGACCGGCACTCTGCCATTGGTGGCGGCTTCGGGGTTCGCCGTCGCGTCAACTTTGACTTCGTAATACCCACGAGTGCGATAGTAGGTCTGGAGCCGGCGCGGAATGTCCGAGACGCGGTTGTCGGTGTACGGTTGCTCCAACAAATCACTGAGCTGTCCCTGCAAAGCCTCCGATCCGTAGATGGTCTGGCCCGAGAATGCTAGTTGGCCGAAGGAATATTGGCGGCCTTCGGTGATCGGAATCGTGGCTTCGACCCGCGCTCCATCATCGGAGTAATGGAAGATCGGCTTTTCGACCTGCGCGTTGAGGTACCCGTTCGAGACGTAAAGGCGATGCACGAGGTCCGCGCCTTCCTCGACGTCCGCCGCAACAAACGGCAGTTGGGATTGCATGCTCGAATAGCGTTCGCGGGTCGGCCCGACCGCGTACTCGAAGAGCACGTCCGACGTCTCGTGCTCGTTACCGACGAAATTGACCAGTCCAAGCGTGACGAGCGGACCTTCGTTGATGTCGAGGATCAATCGGTCGCCATTGACGGTGTAGCGGACGTTGACCTTGGCATAGCCGTGCTTGCGATAAAATAACTCCAGGAAAAACGCCGCGTCGTCACCGCGAGCAGCGGTTAACCCGTAGTCATCAATCGTCGTAATTTGCTCCTTCAATTGCGAGCGAAGTTGTTTTTCGTTGAACGCCTTCTCGCCGCGGAACTCGATCACGCTCGTCCGCTGCGCCTTTTTTTCCTGCTGCTTCTCGATCACGCGCTCGGCTTTGTCCTTCTCTTCCGGCTTCGGAACTTTGACCGCGGTTTGGCCGAGGGCTGCCACGCCGACGAACGACAGCGCGATCGCCAGCCCTAACGAGACAATCTGCAACCAGGTGGCCCGGCCGGCGTGTCGGAGTTTGGCAATGGCGCGGCTCATCTCATTTGAATCGGATCAGGTACTTTACCATGCCGCGAAAATCTCCACCCACCCCGAGGTCGCCGATCAGGAGAAATTGGTCGTTTAGCCTCACGCGCGCCGTAACGGTTTGCTGGCCGGTTCGCGGATCCACATTGCCCACATCGACATCGAGTTTATTGAAGACCGAATTGCTTTTAGTCGGCTCGCCCTTTTTGAAAATGTTCCGGTAAAGTTGCTGGACCAGGAGCATGGCGGCGCGCCCGGCGAGAACGCTGTTGTTTCCCACCAACTCCTGCCGGGTCGTTCCCGTGGCCAGCAGCGATATAATTTCTTCCTGCGGCAGGGGCGGCTCGCTGCTGAAGACCGCCTCCGGCGACAGCGAAGTGCCGAACACATAAACGTGCACTGTGTAATCGCGGATCAACGAAGTCCCCTGCAAGTCGAGCTTCGGGTTGAACGAGTCGCTCGGATCGAAATAAAGCGAGCCGGAGGAGACTTCGAGACGGCTAAACGGAAGAGTCGCTTCGACGTTCTGCAAACGCACGACTCCCTGGAGAGCAGGATGCAAACCGGTTCCGGTGACGTGCAAGTCCACAACGGCGCCGCCGTTCGCGAGGTTGCCGCGAACCATGAACGGATCCTTCGTGGTCACGGCGAGGTCGAATTTCCAATCGCGGATCGGTGGCTGCGGCACCGAAAAATCAGGACGATCGGTTGGCGGTTGCGGCGCCGGCCGGCCCGGAAGACCGATCGGCAACAGGTCGATGTTTTTCAAGAGCGAACTGTTCGTTAGGGCGACGTTGCCGGTAACCGTTGCCGCTTTCAGCGGGCCGATGATTTTCACGTTCGCGTCCGCGCGCGCGGTGAGCGTGTCGTTTCGCGCCACCAGAACGCTCTGCGCCTTTACTTCAAAATCGAGATTCGGTTCCGTCAGTTTCGGAAAAGTGACCTGCCCGGCGACGGTAAACGGTCCGCCGGCGAGATCCCCATTGACCCGCTCGAAATGCAGAACGTCTCCGGCGAACGTCATCCGGGAATGGAACCCGCTGAGCGACGGAAACGTCGTGTTCGTGAACCGCGCCATGTTGATCGTAATATCGCCCGAGCCGCTCAACTCCGGTTTGGCGATCGTGCCGTTGATGTTCACGTCGAGCGCGAGGTCGCCGTCGATCTGAGTAATGCCCGGCAAAAACTGGCGGAGAAAATTCACCGAGCTGCGCGGCATCTGCACTTTTGCGGTCAGCGGCGTCTCCTCATTGAAGCGCTTTTCCTCGATCATCTTCGGAATGTCGAACGGAATGTTGCCGGTGATCGTGACGGGCTGAATCTTCGTCTGTTGCAATCGGCCGTTGAAAGCGAGCTGGTTATTCTGCAACACCGCGGCCAGATCGAATGTCGCGGGTTCCAGGGTCGGATACTCCGCGCTGTGCAGGTCGCGCATTTGCACATCCATTCGGCCACTCACCTGCGCGAGCGTGCCTTGCGCATCCACTTTGACGTTGATCACGCCAGTTCCCAGCGCCGGCGCGCCGAGGTCGGAGAATAGTTTTTTCAAGTCGAGGTTCTCGGATTGAAACGTTACGAGCACTTTCCCATCTGATGGAAAGAGCGGCCTGCCCGTGCCGATATTCTTCCAGACGAACGGGAGGGCGATGTAACCCGCCGCGTATTTTGCCTTACCCTGGTCGATCTGGATTTTGCTGATCTCGAGGGTCTCGCCTTTCGCGGCGAGAATGGCTTGGAAATCCATCTTATCGCTGCCGAGAAAAATAGTCGGCACGTTGAGGCCGTCGGGCGAATAATCCGCGTCGATGTTCGCCTGAAGCGCTTGCAGGTTCGCGTAACGCCCCTTCTCCAGCTTCAATTTCAGCTTGCCGGAATTCTTGAATTCAGCAGCCTGCCCGGAACCTTCCCAGTCGATCGCGAGCGAACCCGCGATCTCATTGTTGTTGCCGAACGCAACCAGGAGGGGCTTGAACCGAGTGAGGTCCACCACGTTCGCAACTAATCGCCCCTGATATTGCCAGGGCCGGTCGAGCGAGAACACCCCGTGGCCGCCGATAAAATCGTGCTCGTTTAGTTTCGCCGTGAAATCGTTCAGGTAGACCACGTTTTTCGTAATCACTACCTGGGCGCTTACTTCCGGGATCGTCAGATTTCGGAATTTTAGATTCGCACCGTAGATCGAGAGCTGACCGTCGGCTTTGCCGTTCGTCGTTGTTACTTCGCCCGAAACTTGAAGCGGCCCGGTGACGCGGTTCGGCGAATCGGCCGGCCAATAATCTCCCAGCTCGATCGCACCCAACGAGACCTTGAATGTCGCCGGCTGCGTCCGGAGTTGTGCGAGATCGTCGGGAAGGACGTAACTGCCGGAAGCCGTAAAAGTGTTTTCCTTTCGCAGCGCCACGAACTTGTCGACTTTTACATTCGCGCCGTCGCTCGTGATGTCCGCGATGGCCGAATCGAAAATATTCTCGCCGGAATGTCCGTCAGTCATCTCGACGTGAATCTGCGAGTGCAGGTCCGTATAATACATTTTCCTCTCGTTCGTCGGCGGGATCTGTTTGGTCGCTTTCAACGTTCCCGAGAAATCCCGCGCGCCGACGTCGCCGCAGCTGATCGGCCCGCCCGAGAAAGAAAGATCGGCCCGGAGGACCGCATCCTTGATTTCGGCCGTGCCACTAATGGTCGCAGCGCCACTTAATGGCTGGGCAAACCGCGCGGTCAGCGATTGCAAATCGGGCAGCGAACCGTTGAGCTCTACTTTTGCACCGTTACGGCCAAATTCGCGGATATGATTGGGCAGCTCTGTGGTCCCGGTGAATGCGATCTTATCGGCACCGTTCGCCGCTTCACCGGACTCCACCGTCGCAACGCCATTGCGAGCCGTTGCCGCAACGATCACGTGATCGAAAAAAATGCTCTCCTGCCGCAGATTGTTGATCTGAGCCTGGAGCGAACCGGTCCAGGTCTTGGGCGCATCGAGAGTGCCGTCAGCCTCGACCTTGAGACTCTGCACGTCGCCTGCCAGAAATTCCGGCGGCCGGCCAAGATAGCCGCGCAACGTATCGAGCGAGACATTCTCCGCGACGAGACGCAGCTTCATCCGCAACGATTCCGCGGTTTCGCTGAGCGCAAGCGATCCGGCGATCGTGCCACCGGCGATGGAAGCATCGAGGACCATTTCGATCGATCGACCCGCGATGTGCGAAGCATCGAACGCAATCAGGCGAAATTGATTCTGGTCGTCGAGCGCGAGTCCGCTGATGACGAGGTTCTTGTTCGTGTAGGATGTTTTTGCGGAAACATTTCGCCAGGCGTCGGCGTTCGGGATTTGCAAGACGGCCGCGCGCAGCTCGCCCGGATTTTTCGGATCAAGCTGAAGACTGAAATGCTCGAGAACGAAATCCGGTTTGTCCGTGGTCGAGCGCACCAGCACGTTCGCGTCCGAAATCACGAGACGTTCCGGGAACACCGGAAACAATCGCAACCGTTCATCCGGCGGCGGGATCTTTGGTTTCAGCGACGCTTTCGCCGGATCAAGAACGATCCGCGCCGTTCTAACCTCAGCGGTCTTCAACAACTCAGTCGGTCCGCGCCGCATCCAGTCCCACAAGCTATAATCCGCGCGGATGTAATCGACATCGATTGATTCCACGATCGTGGGGCCAATCGGGGTGACGTGAACATTGCGCACCGCGACGCTGGTAAAAATGCTGCCTTCAAGAATGCAGTCCACGCGCAGATTTGCCTTGGCCGCGTTGCGATCGATCACGCCCCGCGCAATCCGGAAAATGATCGGCCGATGAAAGATCAGAAGGAGCGCGAGCAGAACAAGCAGGGCGCGGCCGGTCCACCATCGCCAGGTGCGCCGTCGTTTTTGGAAGCCTTGACCGAGTTCATCCACGCGGGGGGAACTTATTTCCACGAGGGTAAAGAGCAACCGGTGAGGGTTTGCGTGCGACCGGGCGCCCCACCAACCGCGTATTCCGCGTAAATAGGCGATGAGAACGAACTCCTTTATCCACGAAGCCGAGGAGGCCTTTCGGCAATTCGTCGCCCGACCCGAGTTTCCCTGTCTGGGAGCAAAGGCGGCTCTGAATTCAAATTCAGAAACGGTGCGGGTGTTCGATGAACTTGGGAATGCAGAATCCACCTACCAGCTGGCTGCCGCCCTGACAGATTTCACGCGACTGGCAGGGCGAGACGCTGTCGAGCCGAAACGCTTAAGCTATCAACTCGACGGCTCGACGGCGTCTCGCCCTACCGAATATGCGACCTTCATCGCAATTTTTGAGAAGCCGCGTGAAACCGATGAAGCGGAATTCGAGAACCTGTTATGGAGACAATTGCGCCTTCTCCATGAACGCGATCGTCGTGACTTCGATTGGGATCCGTCTGTCAGCTCGAATCCGGCGGATCCGCATTTCTCTTTTAGCTTCGGTGGTCAGGCGCTGTACGTGATCGGGTTACACGCCAACAGCTCGCGCGAGGCGCGGCGCTTTCCCTGGCCAACCCTCGTGTTCAATCCGCACGAACAATTCGAGCGGTTACGGGCCGATGGAAAATGGAAGCACATGCAGGAAACGATTCGGCAACGGGATCGTCATCTTCAAGGAACCGTTAATCCGATGCTCAGCGATTTCGGCGAACGCTCGGAGGCGCGCCAGTATTCCGGCCGCGCAGTGACTGAGGATTGGCAGCCGCCGTTTCGCGCTACGACTTCGGGCAAATGCCCGTTCGCGCATTGAATACAACTTGCGCATTGTAGCGACGGCGCTCTGTCGCCGTAAATACGCTCATGACGGCGACAGAGCGCCGTAGCTACAAAAAGACATGAAACGCCTTGAACCACAGACGGGCACCGCCTTCGAATTGCGCACCGGCCAACAGCTGCGCGTGATCGATGTCGAAGGCGAGCAGGTCGCTGATCTCATCGCATTTAACGCGGGCGAGAAAACGGAATGGCTTTCCTCGGGTCGCAGCATCGATTACGCGAACCGGATTTACCTAACCAAGAACGACCTTCTTTATTCGAACCGCAGCCGGCCCATGCTCACAATTGTCGAGGACGACGTCGGCCGGCACGATTTTCTTCTCACGCCGTGCAGTCCGGAAACGTTCCAGATTATTTACAAAAACGCGAAGCCGCATCCGAGTTGCTTCGCGAACCTGGCCGAGCATCTCGTCCCCTTCGGCATCGCGCCGGATTCCATCCCGACCACCTTCAACATTTTCATGAACGTCGAGATCGACGCTGCCGGCGAATTGAAGATTCTTCCGCCGCGGTCGAAAGGGGGCGACTCGATTCTGCTCCGCGCCGAGATGAATCTAATCGTCGGTCTTACGGCGTGCTCCGCCGAAATGTCGAACAACTATCGTTTCAAGCCGATCGGGTACGAGATTTTGTGAGAACGGCGCGCAGTTGCCAAGGAGCGGCGCTTTCCAAACCGCCGTCTTCATTCGTCGGCGGTTTGTAAACCGCCACTCCTTGATTTCTTGCTCACGCCGTCTCCCATAGCGATGCTTGCCGCTGCATTCATGAGCCCGGAAAAATTGTTCGACTATCTCGAGGGAAAATTTGGGGACGAAGAACGTGCCGCGTTCGAACAACAACTAGCCAATGATCCCCAGCTCGAGCGCGAGCTGGCCATCGCGGGTGAAATGCATCGCCGTTCCCGCGGCTCGCGCGAGGTCGTCGGCGATCAGGATCCGGACATTCCGCTGCCCCAAAAAACGCTGGGGCGAAAAGTCATAACGGCGTTCGCTGCTCTCGTCTTGCTGAACGTTTTCATCGGCATCTTCTTCATCATCGGAAAAAAGAAGGGCACCGGCGAATTACGCGCCCGCGAAGAAGCGACTCGGCAACAGCTGGCGGCGTCTCTCCAGAAAACCGCGGAGACTTCAATGCCGCTCCCGACGATCGGAAACGAAATCGTTTTGCCAGCCGCGCTCACCGAACGCGACCGCATCGCCGATAACGTGGTCCAACTCGCCCAACAAGCCGGCGGTTCCGCCGCGAAAGCGCAGCCCGACGACAAGGGCGTCACGATCGTGATCGATTTGCCCTCGACGCGCGCCGATGAATTCCGACGGTCGCTCGCGCCGCTCGCCCGACCCGAATATTCGCCGGCACCGGAGCCATCCCCATCGGCCGACAAACGATCGATCCTCCAGGTTCGAGTCGGCGACACGCTCTCCTCCCCCACTCCGTGATGGCAAAAGCAAATGATCGCCGTGACTTTTGCCCTGCCCGCGGAGAGCGCGGACTTCGTTCGGCTGCTTGAAAATGCGAGGCTGAGCTCGCGTGAAGGAGTCGAGAGCCTTCGCGGCCGTCTCCACGGCAAACTGGTCGCCGTCATTCATACCGGCGTTGGCAAGATGATTTGCCGACAACGAATGGAGATAATGTTGCGGCGGGAAAAATTCGAATGGCTGATCAGCTCCGGATTTGCCGGCGCGTTGGAACCAGAACTTCGCGTGGGCCATTTGCTGGTGGCGGAAAATTATTCGAGCCCAAAACTTCTCAACACGTATCAAAACGAGTTGACCGCCGACGGAATTTTTTTGGGTAAACTCGCCACCGTCCCGCGGATGATCGAATCAATGTCGCAGCGAGAAACGCTCAATAAACGGACCGGCGCTGCGGCGGTGGACATGGAGACAGAAACGATCGCCGAGATTTGTCATGCCCACGACGTTCCCATGCTTTCCCTGCGAGCGATCAGCGATACCTCCGTCGAACCATTCCCCGCTCCCGCCCACGTTCTCTTCGATCTGGCGAAACAAAAAACGGATTTCGTTCGCCTCGGCTCCTACCTGATCACGCATCCCAATGCCTTAGCGCGTCTCAACGGGTTCCGTCAGCGAATCGGCATAGCGCGCAAAGGTCTGACTGGCGCGCTCGATAGAATTTTGCGGACCGATCTTCTGTAGCCGCTTCGCTGCGCGAAGCGCGGGAATTTGGGAGGCGGATCGTGCACGGCCCCGAGCCGCGGCTATGTCGCCGGCTCGACGTGGACGAGCACGTCGGCGATCCGCGCATCCGTTTCTTTGATCGCGTCTTTGACGCGGTGCGCAATGTCATGGCCTTCCGTGACGGAAATGTTGCCATCGACGCCCACGTGCAAATCCACGTAAAACGAAATGCCCATCTTCCGCACGAGACACTTCTCGACATTCATCACGCCTTCAACTGAGCCCGCGGCTTCCTGGATCTTTGAAACGATCTCGCCCCGTGGCGCCGTATCGAGCATCTCATGCAACGCCGGCAAAAGAAGCCGCCAGCCATTGGTCGCGATCACGCCGCAGGCGAACAACGCCGCCCAATCGTCCGCGCTGTACCATTTAGGGCCGCCGATAAGCGCGATCGAAATCCCTACGAACGCGGCGATGGACGTGAGCGCGTCGGCACGATGATGCCACGCGTCCGTTTTCACCGCGGTGCTCTCGACATTTTTGCCGAGCCGCATCACGACCCGATACAGAAATTCCTTCACCACGACGACGACGATCAGAACCACAAGCGTGAACGGCGCCGGCCCGTGATGCGGGACGAATATTTCGCGCACACTTTGAATCGCCAGGCCGACAGAAGCCAGCAGCACACCCATCGCCACAATTCCTGCGGCCATCGGTTCGGCCTTCCCGTGACCGTAAGGATGCGTCTCGTCCGGCGGGCGCGCTGCGAACTTGAGGCCGCCCCAAATCACGGCGGAGCCGGCGATATCGAGCGCGGACTCGATCCCGTCAGCGATCAGCACATAAGAGTTTCCGAAAAGACCCGCGGAAATTTTCGCGGCGGCGAGGACGACGTTCACCATCATGCCGATGAGCGCGATGCGAGCGCCGCTTTGCATATTGCTGGCCGGATCGTTCGCGATAGGCTGAACTCGCTGCGCCATTATGGAGAAAACTTTTAAGGCCGCCGTTTACGAAACGCACGGAAATCCGGCGGATGTTTTGCGTGTCGTCGATCTGCCGCAGCCCGAGCCCTCGGCGAACGAAGCGGTCGTTAGAATGTCGGCCGCACCGATTAATCCCGCCGATCTAAATGCGATCGAAGGCAAATATCCAATCAAAGCGCCGCTCCCGGCTGTCCCGGGAATGGAAGGCGCGGGGGTTGTCGTGGAGGTCGGGTCGGCCGTGCGCGGTCTCGCCATTGGGACGCGCGTTATCTTGCCGCACAATTTCGGGACGTGGCGCGAGATTGCCGTCATGTCCGCCGAAAGATTGGTCTCAGTGCCGAGCGAAATCGACCCGCTCCAGGCGGGGATGCTGAAAGTAAATCCGATCACGGCTTGGCGAATGATCCATGATTTCGTGTCGTTGCGGAAAGGCGACTGGCTGATCCAGAACGCGGCGAATTCCGGCGCGGGCCAGTGCGTCATTCAGATCGCCCGCGAGTTGGGGCTCAAGACCGTGAACGTCGTTCGCCGACCTGAACTGGTGGAGGAACTGCGCTCGTTAGGCGGCGATGTTGTTTTGGTCAATGGCGAGACTCTCCGCGATGACGTTGCAGCGGCGACTGGCAAAACAGCGATCCGACTTGCCTTGAATGCCGTCGGCGGTGAGAACGGATTGCGGATTGCGAAATGCCTCGCGTCCGACGGAACAATGGTGACGTATGGCGCCATGAGCTTGCAGCCGCTTTCCATTCCGAACGGGATGTTGATTTTCAAGAACCTGCGTTTCACCGGATTTTGGGTGAACAAATGGTACGAAGCCGCGACGCCTGAGCAGCGTGCGGAAACTTTCGCGCCGCTGTTTGATATGGCGAAGCGCGGCTTGTTGCGGAGCAAAGTGGAGAAAACTTATCCGCTCGCCGAAGCGCAAGCGGCCATTGCTCACGCGTCGCAGAACAAACGGAGCGGAAAGATTGTGTTCACGTTTTAGGCGCTAAAACGCTGTAGCCGCGGCGCTCAGTCGCCGCGCAAACGCTATGAGACCACCCCCAGAAGAAAGCGGCGACCGAGCGCCGCTGCTGCAGCGCTTCAGCCGAAAAAGACCACCTCGATTGGAACCGCTTTTTTCGTCAGTTCGACCATTCTACTTTGTCACCTTCAACACCGCGGAACCTCTGAAATTTCTAGCGCGGCAAGAGATCCACGAATGCTTTCAGACATTCTGCTATCAGGCGGAACCACATGACGTCGCTGTGGGTCGATACGTACTCATGCCCGATCACGCCCATTTGTTCGTAGCGCTGCCGCCGACGGGAATCACACTATCGAAATGGATCCAGGCGCTTCGGAGCATACTGGGAAAAGAGTTGTTGCGACTTGGTTTCCAGAAGCCGCATTGGCAGAAAGGGTTTTTCGATCATGTCCTGCGAAGCGCTGAGAGCTATTCGGAGAAATGGGAGTACGTGCGGATGAATCCCGTTAGAGCAGGATTGTGCCGGCGGGTGGAAGATTGGCCCTACCAGGGCGAGATCGTGCCTATTCCATTCGACTAGCTCGAAAGATCCGGCGACAGAGCGCCGTCGCTACAACGCAAGCGTTCTTCCATGCGCACTTACTGTTGTGGCGCCGGCTCTTTCTTCGGCTGGCGCTTTAGGAGCGTGATCTGTTTTATCCTCGCAGAATCTGAGGGGCTCCATGTCGCGACGTCGGGGTCGTCTTTGAACGCGTTGTGAACCAGACGGCGCTCGTAAGAATTCATCGGCTCAAGCTGGAGCGACCGGCCGGAAATTCGGACCCGCTCAGCTAGCTCGCGCACGCGTTGCACAATCCGGTCCTCGCGCATTGACCGATAGTGCTCGCAATCGACGATCACTTTCGGCGCGTCCTTGTCCTTCGATTGGATGAGCCGGTTCAACAAAAACTGAATCGCCTCCAGCGTTTCGCCGTCACGACCAATGAGGGTATGCGATTCCTCCATGTAAATCTGGAGCGTCGGGTTGCCGCCTTCGCTTTGCGTCTCGTCGATCTGCACAACGAAACCGAGATAGCCGAGGATGGTGTCGAGTAATTCCTTCGGGGTCATCGTCGTGCTTTTTTCTTCCCTGGCGCTGCAACTTTTTCCAGGACCGGCGCGGGCAGTTTCCGGTTCTGGTAAAGCTGCAGAATCGTGAACAGGTTCTGCGTCGTGTAATATAATGCCAAGGCCGCGGCGAAATTGTAGCAGAAAATCAAAAAGATCAGCGGCATGAACATCATCACCTTTTGCTGAGTCGAATCGCCGGTCTTCGGCGTCATCCGCATGAGCCAGAGATTGGTCGCGCCCATGATGAGCGGAAGAATATTGATCGGCAACCCAGCCGGGCTGCCGAGAATCGGAATCCAGCCGAGCCCCGGAATGGTGAAGAGCGTGTCGGGCTGGGAAAGATCGTGAACCCAGAAAAAGCGCGCGTTTCGCAATTCGGCCGCCTGCCCGAGCATGCTGAAAAGTCCGAAGAAGATCGGGATCTGAATCATCATCGGCAAACAACTGCCGACGGGATTCACTCCGTACTCCTTGTAGAGCTTCATCACCTCCTGGTTCATTTTCGTCGGATCGTCCTTATATTTTTCCTTCAGCTCCTGCATTTTCGGAGCGAGCGCCGACATCTTGCGCATCGATCGGTTGGCCTTGTTTTGCAGGGGCCAGAGCACGCCTTTCACGCAGGCGGTGAGCAGCACGATGGACAATCCGTAATTGCCGACCCAGCTGTGGATCAGGTTCATGAAATTGATCAGGAACTGGCTGATCAGTTTCCACATCCCGAAGTTCATGATCGCGGCTTCGTTGTGCTCGAGTTTCGCGAGGCGACCGTAAAGTTTCGGGCCGGTGTAAAGTTGGAACGGCATGGTCGCGGTCTGTCCGGGCTGGACTTGGAATCCCGGCATGCCCATTGCGCCTTCGATGCCGAGCAGGGTTGCGCCTTCCGCCTGCTTGATGTCGAACGGTTTGGCCCAAAGCTCCGCGCCTTTGCCGTTGAGCGGCGTGATTAAGTCGGTGAAGAACTGGTTGGTCATCCCAGCCCATTGGAGATCGTTGATTTTCTCCCGGTAGAACGGCTGAGCCGCCCGTTTCTCGATTCCGACGAGCGGATAGTTTTGCGCGGCGAACCAATTCACATCGATTCCGCCGGCCTTGCCGTTCGCATCCCAGGCGAGGCGCGTGTAGGCCGGCATATCCTTGGGATGAATCGGGCGGGTCGAGCCCAACGTGATGAAGTAACCGGCGTTGTTGTAAGGCTGGGCGCTGTCGTTCCGGAAATCGACGTCCATCTCGGCGACGAAGTTGTCTTTCTTCTCGGTCGAGGGCAGAAAGAAAAACCGTTTGCGAATCGTTACGCCTTCCGGCGTCTTGCGCTCGAACTGAACGCTGCCGTCCGGCTGTTTTGCCATCGAGAATTCGGGAAGCGATGCTGCCTCTGGTTGTTCGACGATCGCGCCAATCGGCGTCCGGTCGGGCGCATTCAATGCCACGCGGTTTCCGTTATCGAGCGTGTGGTTGAGCAGAACCGCCTCGGTAATGGCGCCACCGCGGTTCGTGAGGTGCAACTCGACATCGCCATTTGCCAACGTTTCCGTTTTCTCGGCGAAAGAGGGAGCCGCTTCGATTGGCGGCGCGGACGGGGAAGCAGCTGCGACAGGCGATGCGGAAGGGCTCGGCGATGCTGACGCCGTTGGAGAGCTACCCGGCGTCGGCGATGCGGCGACCAGCGCGGGCTGCGGCGGCCGCAAATGCGACGCCGTGTAGGCGTACCATGCGATCAGACCGATGACGCAGACGGTAATGGCGACCCAGGCTTGGCGATCCATAATCGTTGCCCGCCGGGCTATTCACAAACGGTAGGGACGGCGCGCTGCGCCGTCCGGTGCGCTGGATACATATCCAAGCCGGGACCCGGACGCCGCAGCGCGGCGTCCCTACCAAAAGTCAGATCATGCGCTTTGGGCGGAACCGGATCTTCGCCGCGGCCGCCCCACGGATTGCAACGGCCGAGACGGCACACCCCAAGCCACGTTCCGCGCAAGACTCCATGCGTCTCCAGCGCCTGGAGAAAATAAGCAGAGCACGTCGGTTCAAAACGGCAGCCGCCACCGGGCCCGGCCAGAAAGTGAAGGACGGGCGAGAGGGCGATTTGGTAGCCGCGAATAAGAAGACGCGCCAAAAAAAGCATCAGGGCGCTAGAATAGAAGCGCGCTCCGCGAGGCGCAACCACTCATCTTTTAGCTGCTGATGGGTCGCGTTCGCCGCGTACGGCCGCGCCACCACCACGAGCCAAATCCCGGCGCGCAATTGTGGTTGCTGCGTTCGCACAATGTCGCGGAGCCGCCGCCGGACCCGATTTCGCACAACGGCCGAGCCAATATGTTTGGGCGTGATGAACCCGGCGCGAAAGAATTTTTCTTCCTTAACGTTTGCCGCGCCAAGAACCAAAAAGCGCCCACGCTCCGTCGTCCCCTGCCCTTTCACGCGGGCAAACTCGGCCGACAAGGTCAGCCGTTTCGTTTTCGGAAATGAGAGTTCTTTCCTGCTCATGATCCTGATCGTGCTCCTGATCTTTCCGGAAGGATTAGGATCATGATCAGGAGCACGAGCAAGATTAGAAAAACAAAAGGCTTCCCGCGGCCGAACCGCGGGAAGCCTTTCGAAAGCAAACAGTCCGTCGACTACGGGCTCGGACTCGATGTAGTCGTCGTGCTCGTCGAGCTGGAGGTCGACGAACTCGGCGTAGTCGCGGTCGTTGTCGTATTCGTGTTCGTCGTTTCCTTGGTCTTTTCCTTCTCCGTGGTCGGATTTACTACGGTCGTATTGCTCTCGACCTTCTTGTCAGGCGCAGGAGAAGTGGTCGTCGGAGCGACAACGGTCTTATCTTCACAGCCGCCAAGGAGCGCGGCACCGGCTAAAATGCAGAGTAGTTTTTTCATAGGTTTTGGATTGTTGCCCATCTTAGGACAAACCTTAATCGAACCGCGAGAAGTTTTCGGCCTTGCCGAAATATAAGTTTTGGAGGGAGTTGCGCGACTAAACCGGCGGTTCGAAGGGCATCCCATGCGCCTCGGCCACCGCCTCGTAGGTGACCTTCCCATCGCGCGTGTTGATGCCGCCAATCAGAGCCGGCTGCTTCTTGCACGCGCCTTCGAGCCCAAGGTCCGCGAGCAATTCCGCGTAGCGCGCCGTCGCGTTGCTCAGCGCCTGGGTCGAGGTGCGGGCATACGCCCCTGGCATGTTGGCCACGCAATAATGGGTGACTTCTTCTTCGACATACACCGGGTCCTGATGCGTCGTCGCCCGCGAAGTTTCCGCGCAGCCGCCCTGGTCAATCGCGATATCCACGAACACGCTGCCGGGCCTCATCTTCCGCAACATCTCGCGCGTGATCAGTTTCGGCGCTTTCGCTCCCGGCACCAGCACGGCTCCGATCAACAAATGCGTGCTCGGCATTAGCTCCGTCAAATTCGCTTCGTTGGAATAAAGCGTTTTCACGTTCGGCATCGTCAGATCGAGGAACCGCATCCGCTCGCCGTCCACCTCCAGGATCGTGACGTCGGCTTTTAATCCAAGGGCCATCCGAGCTGCGTTCACACCGGAGGTGCCGCCGCCGATCACGACCACCCTGCCCGGCAATACTCCCGGCACGCCTCCTAACAACACCCCGTTGCCGCCGTTGTGCTTCGCTAAATAATACGCTCCCATCACCACCGACATGCGCCCGGCAATCTCGCTCATCGGCTCGAGTAACGGCAGTTTGTTGCCCACCTGAATCGTCTCGTAAGCCACGCCCGTCACGCCGGACTTCACCAGCGCTTCCGTGAGCGGTTTGCTCGCAGCCAGATGCAAATACGTGAAAAGAATCTGGCCTTTGCGAAGAAGATCGTACTCCGGCGGGAGCGGTTCCTTCACCTTCACGATCATGTCCGCTTTGGCGAAAACATCCTTCGCCTCGTCGATCATCGTCGCGCCTGCGGCCGTATAGGCTTCATCCGGATAACCCGATCCAACCCCCGCGCTTTTCTGAACCAAAACGGTGTGGCCTTTTCGGGTCAGGGTCGTCGCTGTCGACGGAATGAGCCCGACGCGATGCTCTTGCGATTTAATTTCTTTTGGAACGCCGATGATCATTTGGAAGACAGTGACAAGTGACGAGTGACTTGTGACAAGTTAAAAATGCCGTTCGCCGAGATTTTTCTCATGTCACACGTCGCCTGTCACTCGTCACTTCCCTTAATTCAGTGACGGATCATCCGGCGCGGCGGCGAGCATCTTGTACCAAGGGCCGAGCCCGCGCATGATATCGAACCAGAGTTTGGGTAAACGGGCTGGCGCGAGCGCGGCGCGGGTGGGCTTCTGCAGAATCCACGCTTTCTGTTCCATCTCGGCTTCGAGCTGGCCGGCACTCCAGCCCGCATAGCCGACAAAGGCGCGGATCGACGCCGGGTCTTCGTCGGCGAGCTGATGCGCTTCGTCGATCCCGACGTTGTGATTCAATTTGAGTCCGTGTCCTTTCTGCCACTCAAAGGCTGCGAACATCAGCTGGTTCTTTCCCACCGGCCCGCCCAGGAAAACCGGAATGTCACCGAGACCTTGGGGCGGCGGCTCGTTTACCAAGTCCGCCACCTGTTTATCGAGGGGCCGGTTCAAAATGACGCCGAGCGCGCCGTCTTCGGTGTCGTGCGCGGAAATGAAGAGAACGGCTCGCCGGAAGTTCGGGTCCAGCATATTGGGGTGCGCGACGAGCAGCGAACCCGCCAGGCTCAGCGGCATTCCGTCCCCCAGATTGCGCATAAGAAACTAGAATGCCCGTAGGAAGACGGCGCAAGCGCTTTCAGCCTTCCTCGTAATCGTGCTCATGCTCGTGCTCGTGATCGAAAGGCGCAGAATGAAGATCAATCACGAGCAGGAGCACGAGCACGATTACGAATCTGTCCTAATCAATGTTCGGTCGCGCAATTCGTAGACCGGGCCGGCGATCTCGGTCTCGCTCCACTGCATCGCTGTTGCCGTCACGAGCTTTTGCGCCTCACCGGGCAGATTCGCCAGCAATTGATTGCGCCGAACTGGATCGAGTTCGCCGAAAATATCGTCGATCAAAAGGAGCGGCGGCGTTCCTTCCTCCAACGCGAACAACCGCGCCTGCGCAATTTTCAAAGCTAGCGCGACTGTTCGTTGCTGGCCTTCCGAAGCGAATTGCGGCGCCTTCTTTCCCTGCACGAGCAGCTCGATATCGTCGCGATGCGGACCGACGATTGTCTGGCGCAATCGTAATTCCTGCGTCTGCGAATCGGCGAGATCACCGGCGAAATCTTCCTTGTTCCCGGGCGTGAAACAGATCTGCAAATTCTCTTCGACGCCGCTGATCTGTTGATGTGCGTCGGTCGCCAAAGGTGCGAGACGCTCAACGAGGCGCGCCCGGATCGCGCCCAACTTTGTTCCGTGCTCGATCAGCGGCTGATCGTAGGCCGCGATCTCGCGCTTTCGCGGCTGCGCCGATTTCAAAAGTGCGTTGCGCGAGCGAAGCGCTCGCTCATAGGCCCGTAAGCTGGGCCGATAAAGCGGATCAATCTGGCTACCCAAAAAATCCAGATAACGGCGCCGCGCGTCCGATCCGCCGCGAACCAGCTCGATATCGGTGTTGGCAAATGAAACCACGCGCCCGAGCCGAAGATATTCGCCCAGCGTCCGCTGCTCGACCTCATCGATGGAAACTTTGCGGCGCAAGGCGCTGTACCGAAAATCGAGCCGATGATTCTCGATCGCCCCGGACACGCCGAACGCCTTTTCCCCGAACCGCACGACCGGCCCGAGCGTCGAGGTCCGCTGCGACTGGAGGCGAAGAAGAACGCACGCCGCTTCAATGATCGATGTTTTCCCCTGCCCATTTCGCCCGAGGAAAAAATTAAACCCCGGAGCAAGTTCGACCCGGAGCGCCTCGAAGCAGCGAAAATTCCGGAGCTGAAGTTCGGCGAGCATCATTGAAATATTATCATGGTAGGGACGGCGCGCTGCGCCGTCCGCAAGGATTTGATATGGCGCAATGGACGAACCCAGCGGACACCGCAGCGCGGTGTCCCTACCTACAGATTCAGCAACTGCAGCTTGCTCGTCATCTGCGCTGGCACGCGCTTGGCGTGATAGTAAACGCCGCTGATCGGCGTGATGTCGGCTGGAGTAAGGCCGGCGGCGGCCGCGATAAAGTTGTGGTTGGCGAAAACGCCGTTCGTCGCGTCGAGCCCGATCCACCCCGCACCCGGGAGAAACACTTCCGTCCAGGCGTGAAGCGAACCCTCGGCGCGTTTCGTCTCGGAATCGCTTTCCCGCAAATAACCACTCGTTAGGCGAGCGGCCAACCCTGTCTGGCGCAGGATTTCCGCGAGGAGTACTGAAACGTCGCGGCAGGCGCCGCGCCCGCGCCGAAGCGTTTCCGCGGGAGACATTGCTTCGCCTTCCTCACGACGCTCATAGCCGATGCATTCGTGCAGACGTTTGTTGAGATCCACCAGCGTCTCGACGGTGCCACGTCGCTTCTTCGGCGTCGGCGCGTCCCAACCAGGCACTTTCAAGGACGCCTTTACCTGCGCCTCGCGATAAGCCGCGAGCAGGTCACGCGTGCGCTTGTCGTAATCGAACGGCATCTCCGCCGCGTCCCGCTCCAGAATAAAGTGGAACGGATCTTTTTCATCGAGATCGAGATTGATCGCGAGCCGGAAGGTCAACTCCTTCGAACGTTCCGGAAAATAACAGGAGGCCACCGTGTTTTCGAAAGCATCCCTCCAATAACGGATCGTCGCTTTCGGCGTCGTAGAAAAATCGAGCCGGCGAACGCGACTGAAGCGGTCGCTCCGGGGAAAAAGCCGCACGTCCTGAGGCGAAAAACCGACCGGTTCTTCGTAGAGATAAGTCGTTTGATAACGCAAACCGAGCTTCACGCAGTAAGGTAGGGCACTCCTCCACCCTCGTCCCACAAAGAATAAGTAGAAGTACTGCCAAAAAAAAGTTTGCGGAGCCTCAAGGCATAGTCTAAAAAGGGCTCAGATTAAAAAATGTTCTGGGGGGAACAGCCGCCCTTCACGTCCATCGGATGTGGGGGGCGGTACTTTTTTGGGGGCATGACGTTGTGAATTCAGAAAAGCCCGGAGGCCGGCGAAAATTTTCGTGGCCGGCTGCGTTTACCCTCAGCGTTCTGATCCTCGCGGCGCTTTCGACTTTTATTTTTCTGCGCTTGGAAACGTGGCCGGCCCGCACCGCGAGTCAGGGCACGGCGGAATTGGAACGGGTTGGTCGCGATCTGCGCGACGCCTTCGTGGGAATGGCGCAGCTCCAACCACGCGTCACGGTCAATAACCGGATCTACCTCGAGCGCACGACGGCGACAGCGCAGCTCGCGATTTTGTCACGGCAGGCCGAAGTCGAACACGAGTTCCAGCATACTTGGGCGGGAAGCACGAAGCGGGTGAAACTTCACGGAACCTTCACCGCCAAAGCCGGGTTCGATTTGCAACACGACGTCGCGGTCGATCTGCAGTCGGACGCGATCACGATCAGTTTGCCGCACGCGACGATTCTCGGCGTGGAACAGAACCAGATTGAGGTGCTCGCCTTCGAAAACGGTTTTTGGAACCGGATTTCCGCGGCCGATATGGAAGCGCAGCTCGCCACCTTGCCAGAGCTGGCGCGACAAAAGGCGAGCGAGAACGGGATCTTGGTGGAAGCAGAGACGGCCTTGCAAACGCAGCTCAACGAACGCGTTCACGCGGAGCGGCCGGTGCGCCTGATCTTTCAGAACACACCTCCGAAGGATTAAGTTGAAGTATCGAGCGATCCCGCAACGGCGGGACTCGATCCACCTTTCCGGTGACGCGTTTTCCGGCTAAGCATTGAGCGCCCATGCGTGGAACGCGCTCTCTCCTCATTTTCGCCGCGGCCCTGCTCATCGCGATTCTGCTCGCGGTCTGTTTCGCCCCGGTCATCGTCGCCGGCGGCCTGCGACTTTGGGCCCAGCGCGTCGCTCATCGCGAAGGATTGCGCCTGGAGCTAGGCGAAATCGAAGCGCCGTTTCTGCGACCGATCGTTATTCGAAATGTTCACGTGCACAGCGATCCGGGAATGCCATTCCAAATCGATGGCACGGCGCCTCGAGTCGAGCTCGGTCTCAATCTTTCCGGCGTTTTCAGCGGCGCGAAACGCCCGTTGCGCGATCTCGAGGTCGACGGTCTCAACCTCGTGATTCGCCGGGACGCGGCGGCCACCTCAACAACCAGCCAAGCCCCCTGGTCGATCCTGGAAAATTTGCTCGCGGACCATTTCAAATTTTCCAGCGTCAATCTGCGTGCCGAAAACGGACTCACTACCGTGGAGATCCGTGATGGAACACTGACCGGATCCGAGCTGGAAGCGGGCACGCTGTCCGCGCGAGAAATCACCATCTCCGCGCCCTGGTTTCACAAAACATTTTCCGATCTGCGCGGCGCGACTTCGTGGGAAGAAAGCCGGCTCTCCCTCGGCGCGCTCAGCCTGATCCGCGGCCTCGATATCGACACGATCTCGATCGATCTCTCGCAGATCGGCAACAGCCGTTTGAGCATGGAGGTCAGCGTCGACGCTTTCGGCGGAAAGATTCGCGCACGAATCTCGAGCGACGATCGCGACGGCAAACGGGTTTGGGACGTAGCCGGCAACGGTTCCGGTATTTCCTTCGCTCAAATGTCCGACGCGCTGGAGTGGAATAACCGGGCGAGCGGTTCGCTGCACGCCAGCAAATTCACTTTCCGCGGCGAGATGAACGACCTCCGCCACGCCACCGCATCGCTTTGGGCGGAAATCAGCGGATTAACGTGGCGCGATCGGACCGCCGACACGGTGATGATCGGCGCGTCGCTCTACAACCGCGAGATCGAGGTCGAGCAGCTTTATATTAAGCAGCGGAACAACCAACTGACGTTGACCGGCGAGTTCGGGTGGCCGGAGAAACTGACCGATGAATTCAAGCCGGCGTTTCGCGGCGATCTCTCCGCTTCCATCAACGATCTCGGCGAATTTGCCCGGCTCTTCGGCTGGAGCCCGCCAGATTTTGCCGGCCAACTTTCGGCGAACGGCAGTGTCAGCGCCCGTGAAGGAAAACTTGGCGGACAGGTTTCAATTACCGGAAATTCGCTCACCCTTTTCCGTTCGCCCATCGAATCGCTGGAGATCAAACTTGAGCTCGAGGAATCGCGGGTCGCAATCACCCAGTTCGAACTTCGCCAGACCGGCGATTTTTTTCACGCCGAAGGAAGTTTCGCGCTGACGGGGGACCGCTCTTACAACGGCGCATTCCAAACTTCAGTCGCGGAAATCGCGAACTACCGGGGCTTCATTCCGCAGCAGTTCCTGCCCTTTCCTCTCGAAGGATCCGTTTCCGCGGAATGGAAAGGCCGCGGAGCCAAGGACAGCGCCTCGGGAACATTCCAGGCCCGGGGACGGAAAGTTCGCGTCGCAACCGGCCCCCTGCTCCCGTTCGAAGTCGAACTGCAAGCCGACTATTCGCCGGACCGGATTTTCTTTCGCCAATTCCATTTTTGGAATGAACACGCCGACCTCGGCGCGTTCGTGAACGTCACCAAAGATTATTTCCAGGTGCAGGAAATGCAGCTCAATTTGAATTCCCATCCTCGGTTGCAGGGAAATTTTTTCCTGCCGGTTTCTGTCCGGAAGCTGCGCGAAAATTCTTCGTGGCTGGCTGCCCTGAACGCGGACCCGTTCTTCGATGTTGATCTCAATCTCGATGCGCTCGACCTCACGGAACTCGCCGCCGCGGTGAAAACAAGAACGGATATCGCCGCCCAGGCGACCGGCCATCTCCAAGTCTCCGGCACGCCCGCCTCACTCCAGGGCAAAACAGAATTTCACCTGCACGATTTCGTCGTGGATAACTCGCCGGCGATCACGATCGATCTCGACGCCGCGCTCGCGCTCGGCATGGCAAACCTCAAAGGGAACGCCGTCGTCCGCACCTCCGACCCCGTGAAATTTGAAGGCTCGGTCCCGTTGCAACTGGCAAAGCGCGACGCGGACTACATCCTCGCCACCAACGGCCCCTTGTCCGCGACCATAAGTTTCCCCGCCATTTTCCTGGCGAAATTGCCGAGTTTTATTTCCCGCGGAATTTTCACGCGCGGAATTTTGAGCGGTAACCTCAACCTCTCCGATTCCGTGCAGACCCCACTCGTCACTGGCAGTATCAATCTGGTGGACGGCCAGCTTCTGCGCGGCCCGATGATCTCAGGCGCAATGACGTTCAAAGGCCGCACCGCCATCGTCGACTTCGCGCACGTGAAGGAACACGAAGCCGACATCTCAGCGCGAGGCGAATTCGACTTTCGGGACCTCTCGCAGCTCCAGCTCCGGGTTTTGCCGAATGTCTCGCTGACCGAGCCGATTGATTTTGGCCCGGGCGATTGCGTCAGCGCGGTGAGATTCTACATATCGCCGGCGGCGCTTCTGTCCGGCTCCATCCCCCAGATTAACCTGAGCGGAAATTTTTTCGGGGCCGGCTGGACGGTCTCGTTGAGTCACGAGCGTTCAAACGATCAGGATGAAGCAGCGTCAACGGTTGCGCCGCAGACGTTTCGTTTATGCGCCGATGGCAAAACGCTTTCGCTGGGATTGGCGCCGGCCTTATTTCCCTAGCCACGGCGCGAGCTTCTCGCGTAGCTCAGGCGTGAAATCGATCCGCAAGTTCGCGTCCAATTGCACGAACCCGCCGTCCGCCCGGCATAACATCAATCGAACGGGACGTGTTCCGGGCGAGGCGGCAAGGAGGGTCTGGACCTGCCGCAGCTCTTCGCCGGTTGTCGAGGGCGAAAAGGAAAGAACCAGCGGTTGCGGTTTGTCAGAATGACCGTTGCCGTTGCCATTCGAGTCGTTAGGCGAAGGCGCCGGCCCGCTCTTTGTCGTCAGGATTCGCGCGCGTTGCGCGACCGCGCGGAGCGAATCGTCCCGGCGGTCGAGTGTTCCCTGAACGGCAAGCACGCGGCCCAGCACGAGGGCGTCGGCGACGGTCGTGTAAACTTCGTTCCAAAGCATCACTTCGAGGGTTGCCGTGAGGTCTTCGAGAAACACCACCGCGAACGGCTTGCCCTCTTTCTTCGTAAACTTTTTCTCCACCTGGACAATTGCACCGGCAATCTTGAACGAAGCGCGGTCCGCCAAGTCGTTCAGCGACGAAATCGTCTGATATTTCCCGTCGATCAAAACCTTCGCATAAGCGTCGAGCGGATGGCCGGTGACGTAAAACCCGAGCAGCTCTTTTTCGTACGACATCTTTTCATGCTCGGTCCAAGGAATGACGCGATGAGATGATGGTCTCGGCGCTGGCGCCGGCATTTCGTCGAAGAGCGAGACCTGGCCGCTGGCCCGATCCCGTTGTGACGAGGCGGCGGCCGCCATCGATTCGTCGATGCAGGCGAAGAGCTCCGCTCGTTCGCGGCCGAGGAAATCGAACGCGCCGCACTTGATCAGGTTTTCGAGGATCTTTTTGTTCGCGACGCGCGAATCGAGGCGGCGGCAAAAATCCTCGAGCGACGCGAACTGCCCGCCGGTTTCACGCTCTTTAATCGCGATCTCCATGGCCCCCTCGCCCACGTTCTTGATAGCCGCGAGCCCGTAACGGATAGCGCCGACTTCATCCTGTAGCGGCGGTCTATGACCGCCGTCGTCGCCTTTCGTTCGGCCTTCGACGTCTTCCGTTCGACGGTCATAGACCGCCGCTACAGTTTCCGGCCTGAACTTCAGGCTGCTTCGGTTCACATCCGGCGGGAGAATCGGAATCCCCATCCGCTTACACTCGCCGACGAAGGTCGAAATCTTATCCGTGTTGTTGATCTCGTTGCTGAGCAAACCAGCCATGAATTCAACCGGATAATTCGCCTTCAGATACGCGGTTTGATAACTGATCAACCCATACGCCGCACTGTGGCTCTTGTTGAATCCGTACCCCGCAAATTTCTCCAACAAATCGAAAATAGCGTTCGCCTTCTTTTCCGGAATCTTATTCTCTCGCGCGCACCCTTCGATGAAATTGGCGCGCTCTTTCGCCATCTTCTCCTTGTCCTTTTTCCCCATCGCGCGCCGGAGCAGATCGGCCTGGCCTAACGAGTAGCCGGCGAGACGGCTCGCCGCCGCCATGACCTGCTCCTGGTAAATCATCACGCCATAAGTGTCGGCGCAGACTTCTTCCAGGAGCGGATGTTCGTAGCGGATTTTCGCGAGACCCTTTTTGCGTTTGATGTAATCCGGAATCAGATCCATCGGCCCCGGCCGATAAAGCGCGCTCAAGGCGATGATGTCGTCGATCGATTTGAAATCGAATTGTTTGCAGAACCCGGTCATGCCGCCTTCCAATTGGAAGATGCCGATGGTTTCGGCGCGATTCAGCAGGGCGAACGTTGCGGGATCGTCGAGCGGCACTTGGGCGAGTGAAAAATCCGCGAGACGCTGGCGGATTAATTCCTCGGCGTCGTGCAGAACGGTCAAAGTCCGGAGCCCAAGAAAATCCATCTTGAGCAAGCCAAGGTCGTTCAGCGGCCCCATCGGGTACTGCGTAATGACTTCCTTTTCTTTTGGATCGCGCCTAAGCGGCACGTACTCGGAAAGATCGCGGTCTCCGATTACAATTCCGGCGGCGTGCACGCCGAAATTGCGCGATCGACCCTCGAGCAACAAAGCGTGGTCCCACAATTGCCGTGTCGCCGGCTCGGTCTCAATCGCGCGGCGCAATTCCGGATTCGCAAGAGCCGAATCGGTCAGAGAAATATTTTGCTGCCCCGGACCATTCGGAATCATGCGCGCGAGCCGATCCGCTTCGCCGTAAGAGAGGCCGATTACGCGGCCCACGTCGCGGACCGCGCTTTTCGCATTCATTTTGTTGAATGTGACGATCTGGGAGACGCGCCGGTCGCCGTACTTTTGGCGGACGTAATCGAGGACTTCGCCGCGGCGGTCCTTACAAAAATCGACGTCGATGTCCGGCGGCGAGATCCGTTCAGGGTTCAGGAAGCGCTCGAAGATCAAACCGAATTTAAGCGGATCGATGTCGGTGATTCCCAAAACGTAGGCGACGAGCGAGCCTGCCGCCGAACCGCGGCCAGGCCCCACCGGAATTCCGCGCTGCTTGGCGAAGTGAATGAAGTCCCAGACGATCAGGAAATAGCTGACGAATCCGGTGCGCTCCAGAATGTCGACTTCGTAGTCCAGCCGCTTGATCAGCTCCGAATCCGCTCCCGCGCGTTCACCGTAGCGCTCGTGCAAGCCCTTGTAGCAAAGCTCGCGCAAATATGCTTCGCGAGTCTTTCCTTCCGGCACGGGGTATTCCGGATATTTCGAGACGCCAAATTCCAGCTTGAGATTGATCCGGTCCGCGATCGCCAGCGTGTTTGTGATCGCCTCGGGATAATCCGGGAACAGCGCCCGCATTTCGTCGGCCGACTTGAAATAAAGCTCGGGCGTATATCGCATCCGCCGCTCGTCGTGCACCATCCTCCCGGTGCCGATGCAGACCATGACGTCGTGCGTCTCGTGATGGCTTCGCTCGAGGAAGTGAACGTCGTTCGCCGCGACGAGTCCGAGCCCAAACTCCTTGGCCAACCGCGGCAACATCTCGTTGCACTTTTGTTGCACCTCGATGCCGTGATCGTGCATCTCGATGAAAAAATTTTCCGCGCCCAGAATGTCACGGAATTCGGCGACGCTTTGCCGGGCCTTCGCGAGATTGTCGGACTGGATCGCCATGTTGATCTCGCCCTTGAGGCAGCCGCTCAGGCCAATCAATCCGGCGGAATGTTTCGCGAGCAGCTCCTTATCGATCCGCGGCTTGTAATGAAATCCGTCGAGATGCGCCGTGGAGATCATCTTCACCAGGTTGCGGTAGCCGGTCTCGTCTTTCGCGAGGAGCGTGAAGTGATAAGCGGCGTCGCGCTGGTTGTTCGGGCGATCTTTCATCGCGCCCGGCGCCATGTACGCTTCGCAGCCAATGATCGGTTTGAGCCCGGCGTCAGTCGCCGCTTGGTAAAACTCGATCGCGCCGTGAAGATTTCCGTGATCGGTGATCGCGACCGCCGGCATTCCAAATTCCTTCGCCTTTTTCATCAGCTCCTTCATCCGCACCGCGCCGTCGAGGAAGGAGTATTCGGTGTGAAGATGAAGGTGGACGAAAGAATCGGAAGGCATCCGACGGCACTATAACCACGCGCCGTCCGAAGCGGTCAAATTCACGAGGGAACGCGCGAAGAAATCAGCCACAAAGGACACAGAGGTGCACAAAGTTTAGAAATCCGCTGTGATCCTTTGTGCCCTTCGGGTGAGGCCATTTTCGTCATCTGCGAAGAATTTCTGCCGTGAAAAAATTTCGATGTTGCACGAATTCAGGCACGTTGCTAAGAGAGCACGTGCGGCGATTCCCCGAAACGGATTGGAAAAAGCGCAGGGGTTTCGGAATGCTCGTTGTGCGATTGAAAAACAAACACACGCCGCGAATTTATTTTCCATGAAAAAGCTCGAAGCGATCATCAAGCCGTTCAAACTCGAGGAAGTGAAAGAGGCCCTGGCCGAGCTCGGCATCGAGGGCATGACGGTGACGGAAGTAAAAGGCTTCGGGCGGCAGAAAGGCCACACGGAGATTTATCGCGGCAGCGAATACACCGTGGATTTTCTTCCGAAAGTGAAAGTCGAAGTCGTTCTTGCCGATGAAATGGTCGAGAAGGCCGTGACCGTTGTGGTGGGCGCGGCCAAGACCGGCAAGATCGGCGACGGAAAAGTTTTTGTGCTCCCAGTCGAGCACGCCGTGCGGATTCGCACGGAAGAAATCGGCGAAAAGGCGGTGTGACAGACGCACGCCCCGACCTCGCCAACCTTTCACACCATCGCTCCCCCGACCCCGCATCCCGCGGGCTCGCGATTTCGCTATTTCGTTCTCTAGTGACTTAACGACTTCCCACCGCTCCACATCTCAACACTCCACTCGCTTCCAATGGCCAAAGACAAAACCGCCTCCGACGTCAGCAAAATGATCAAGGACCACGACGTGAAACTCGTGGATTTCAAATTCACCGATCTGCCGGGTTCCTGGCAGCATTTCACGACCACGCTTACGGAATACAACGAGGAGATCTTCACTGAAGGCCTCGGCTTCGACGGCTCGAGCATCCGCGGCTGGCGCGCCATCAATGCGAGCGACATGCTCGTCATTCCCGATCCGAGCACCGCCTGGATCGATGTCTTTAATGCGGAGCCGACTCTGAGTTTGATCTGCACGATCGTCGATCCGATCACACGCGAACCGTACGATCGCGATCCGCGGGGTGTGGCGGAAAAGGCGGAAGCGTATCTGCAAAGCACCGGCATCGCCGACACCGCGTTCTTCGGACCGGAGGCGGAATTTTTCATCTTCGACGAAGTCCGTTTCAGTTACTCTGGCAATTCGTCATTCCATCTCGTCGATAGCGCGGAAGGCCATTGGAACAGCGCGCGGGAAGAGTTTCCAAATCTCGGCTACAAGATTCGGGCGAAAGAAGGCTATTTCCCGGTCGGACCAGCGGACAGCCTGCAGGACATTCGCAACGAGATGTGCCTCGAGCTCGAGAAAGCCGGGATCCCGATCGAGCGGCAACATCACGAAGTTGCGACTGCGGGCCAGGCAGAGATCGACATTCGTTTCGCGCCGATGAAGGCGATGGCCGATCATTTACAGTATTACAAATACATCGTTCGAAACGTGGCGAAGAAGCACAACAAGAGCGTCACATTCATGCCCAAGCCGCTTTACGGCGACAACGGTTCCGGCATGCACACCCACATGTCGTTGTGGAAAGACGGGAAGCCGCTCTTCGCTGGGAACGGCTACGCGGGCTTGAGTGAGATGGCGCTCTTCTTTATCGGAGGAATTCTGCGACACGCGCCGGCGCTCACCTGCCTCACGAATCCGACGACGAACAGCTACAAACGGTTGGTGCCCGGATTCGAAGCGCCGGTGAACCTCGCTTACTCAGCGCGGAATCGTTCGGCGTCGATCCGCATTCCGACTTACTCCGCGAACCCGAAGGCGAAACGGATCGAGTTCCGGACGCCCGATCCGGCGGCGAATCCGTACCTCGCATTTTCCGCTTTGCTCCTCGCCGGCCTCGATGGAATTCAGAGCCGAATCGATCCCGGCGATCCGCTCGACAAAAATCTCTACGAACTCCCACCGGAAGAACTGGCCAACGTCCCGAGCGTTCCCGATTCCCTCAGCGGCGCGATCAAGGCGCTCAGTGAAGACCATAACTTCCTTCTCAAAGGCGACGTCTTTAACACCGACTTCGTCGCGAACTGGATCGAGATGAAACAAAAGGAATACGACGCGCTCCGTCTGCGCCCTCATCCGTACGAGTTCGCGATGTATTACGACGTTTAGGTCGGATCGACGGTGAAAGCCTTCCCGACATGCAGAAGGTAAACATCAAAGACGTCCCCGATGAACTGTGGGATTCGCCGAGCGGAAAATTCGGCGGCGCGGGGAAGGAAATTTCGATCACGCTCGGGCGAAAGCCGTTTTCGAGCGATTTGAAAGAGAGGCATCCCTTCGATGTGGAGATCGCGCGGATTCCGCCGGGAAAAATTCCTTACCCGTATCACGCTCACAGCGCCCAGTGGGAATTTTACTACGTGCTGTCAGGGAGGGGTGTCGCTCGTCATAAGGATGGGACCACAGCGATCGAAACCGGTGACGCTTTTATTTTTCAACCAGAAGAGCCGCATACTTTCCTGAACGACGGGACTGAGGATCTCGTGATGTTTCTGGTCGCCGACAATCCGATCGGCGAATCATCGTATTATCCGGATAGCGGGAAGTGGCTGGTCCGTTCACCCGAGCGACGGCTCTTACGTGGCGAATCGCTCGATTACTACGACGGCGAGGAATGAAACGGCGCGCGCCGTTAGGAGTCATTTTCGCGGTCGCCCTCACCGTCGCAGCGCTGCTTCCGCTTTACCTTGAGCGGACCATGACTGAGTTGATGTTCGCGGACGGCAGCGGCGGAGCCATTCAGTGGGGCTGGAGACGGTGCACGCTTCGAGAATTCTGCGCGGATTATAGCCACATGGCTCGCGAGCAAGAGCCGGCGCAGTGGTTCGCCATCAACCTTGCGCTGCTCGTCGTCTACGCGTCCGTCGCGAGTTTCGGGTTAGCGGCGGGGCTGAAATGCCTTGCAACTTATAGAGATAGGCAGATGCTTCCGCCATGAGCTTGCTCGCGCTGCTGCCCAATCTCGGCGGACCTGACCTGATCATTATTCTGCTGATTATTCTGGTTCTGTTCGGCGCCAAGAAACTCCCGGAGCTCGCCCGCGGCATGGGCTCGGCCATCAAGGAATTCCAGAAGGCGAAGGACGAGTTCACCGATGAGCTGCATTCCGCCGGAAAAAGCGACGCGGCGAAAACAGATGTGCGCCCCGCCTCGAACACAGTTCCGCAAATCGAAAATCAGCCGACTGTTGCGGCCGCTCCGCCCCGGACCATGCCCGAAGAAGCGCCTGCGCCGAATCCGGATCGCACCGATCGGATTTGAGCGGCGACAAATTCTTGCGCGCGCCTGGATCGTCTATTTGACGGCGCGCTCGCCCTGCGACAGACTCGCCGCTCGCGTCCGCCCATCGCCCGGATTGCGATATCTTTTTCCTATGCCCGAACCCGATCTGCGCCAGAGCATCAAGGAAATGCTCGTGAAGAATCTGATGCTACAAACTACCGCCGCGGAAATCGGCAACGATTTGCCGCTGTTCGGTCCGGGCGGCCTTGGACTCGATTCAATCGATGCGCTCGAACTCGTCGTGAGCATGGAAAAAACTTTCGGCGTCGGCGTTCCAAATTCCGAAGTTGCCGCGAAAGCGCTTCGGACCGTGAACACGATCCACGATTACATCCTGGAAAAACGCGCCGCGGCCTAGAGGTTCCCCCAGAATGAAAACCGCGATTGCCCTTCTCCTGCTGTGCGGGTTCGCAGTCTTCAGCATCAAGGTTAAGAACCAACTCAACACAAAAACCAGTCCGCTAACGGAGGTGAAGCTGAATCAGCCGATGCCCGATTTCACTCTGCCCGATGCAAACGGACAAACGGTCAAGCTCAGTGATGTCTGCCGGGACAATCAGGTGGTCATGATCAATTTCTGGGCATCGTGGTGCACGCCCTGCCGGATGGAGATGCCCGAGTTCGAAGAACTTTACCGGTCGAACAAGACCAATGGGTTCACGATTCTCGCAATCGATGTGGATAAAGACCGGGCAAAGGCAGACGCTTATTTGAAGGGCAAACCGGTTACATTTCCAGTCCTGATCGATAAGGATGGCGAGGTTTCGAAGCGCTTCAACATCGAGGCGCTGCCGACAACGATTTTGGTGCGGCACGATGGGAAAGTAGCCGAAGTCTACGAGGGCGTGGCTCCCTATATCCGGTACTCCATAGAGAACGACCTCCGGCAACAAAAGCATGGCCCATAGCGCCGCCGCCGTCATCGAAGTCGAAGGCTTTACGAAAGCTTTTCGGAATCGCCTCCGTCGGCGCGTGGTCCGAGCGGTGACCGACCTGAACCTGTCCGTCGAGCGCGGCAACGTCGTCGCCTTTGTCGGGCCCAATGGCGCTGGGAAAACGACCACAATTTATGCGCTGCTCGGGCTCCTCAACCCGGACCGCGGCCAGATTCGGCTGTTCGGTTTGCCTCCGAAGAATGAGACGGCGCGGCGACGCATTGGTTTCCAATCTGAAATATTTCATACTTACGGATTCAAGACCGCGGAGCGCGCGTTACGCTTTTACGGGCAGCTTGCAGAGATGCCCGCGGAGAAAATCGCCCTGGCGGTTCCGCGTCAGCTCGATCGGCTCGGTCTCAGCGCGGCGCGAAGCCGAAAGGTGCGCGGATTTTCAAAAGGCATGGTCCAGCGGCTGGGACTCGCCCAGGCGTTGATGCATGAACCGGAACTGCTCATCCTCGACGAACCGACGACCGGCCTCGATCCGGAAGGCCGCAAACTGGTCGCGGAGATTATTCTTGAAGAGAAAATGCGCGGGACCACAGTGTTCCTGAGCAGCCATATTTTGTCAGACGTGGAGCGCACTTGCGATCACGTCGTGATTTTGCGGGAGGGCTCCGTCGCATTTTCGCAAAGCATGGCCTCCCTGCGCGGCGGTTCCGACGAGTGGGAAATCGAGGTACTGAACGCTACTCCGAAAGCGCGTGAAGCGGTCGCCGGAGCGAGCGTGCGCGAACAAGGTCCCGACGTTCTCATTCGTTGCTCGAGCGCGGATAAAACCGAATTGCTTCGCCGCTTACTCGAAGCCGACGCGGAAATCGGGACCGTTCGGCGCAGCCGTTCGCTCGAAGACCTGTATATGCAATACGCGGGAGGTTCGTCGCATGGTTAAGCTGCGCGCCGTCATCCTGACTTCTTTTCAGGAAACACTGCACCGCCGGGTTCTATATGTCGTCCTGGTTCTGGCACTGCTGATTATCGCTGCCATGGCCAGCCAGATGATCTACGTGCGGATGGCCGTGCGCGCGGGAGAGATGGAGACCGTGGCAAAAATGGCGACGGACTTCTTTCAACAAATCTTGGGCACGTGGGATTTCGCGACGGTTTTCCTGGCGCTGTTTCTGGGAGCTGTCGCCATTTCCTCGGAACTGAAATCGAAAACGATCGTTACCGTGCTGTCTCGGCCGATTGCCCGTTCGACGTACCTGGTGGGTCGATGGCTTGGAGTCCTTTTGTTTCTCTGGGGGTTTCTTGTCGTCGGGATCATTGGCGCGATCACGTGGGGAGCGTTTTTCAATTTGAAGTACGCCCCGATCTTCTGGCTTGGCGTAGTGAACTTGTTCGTTCGCGCGACATTCCTGAGCGGTGTCAGTGTAGGCCTAAGCGTTATTCTTCCACCGGTCCTGGCGGGCGCGGTGACGTTCCTTTTAACGATTCTGCCTCTGATCGTGCGCGATACGATGGAACACCCGCGATGGATTTTGCGCAGCCTGGCGACGGCCGGCTATTATCTCGCCCCAGCACATATGCCAGTCGATCTCGTCGGAGACAGTTTCAGTAAAGAAATGGTGGATCCGAAATACGCTCTCTATTCGCAGGTGATGGTGGAGAACTTACTCTACGCTGGCGCGATTCTGCTGCTGGCCTGCCTGATTTTCAAAAGACGCGAACTGCGTCTGCGATAAGAGCTAGGCCGCGTCCGACGCGTTGATCGCGTCGATGAGCTGGCGGAACCGACCAAAGCTGCGGCGGTGCGGTGTCAGGATGAGTCGCGGCAGTTCCCAGATTTCGGGCTCGTTTTTTTCCTGACGTAATGCGCCGCCCTGAGTGATCTCGCCCGAGCGGACGATATCAGCAAATTGCTGATTCAAAGTGACGACCGAGTTGCGCGCGAGCTTATGCGAGAGACGAACGACGAGCTGTTCGCCGACCCAGCGCGACGATTGGTAGGTGCTGTAGAAATGGAGAATCTCCCGCACCGCTTCGGCCACGTTCGGGACCATTTTGAAAAAGTGAAAATCCTCCTCGCCGATATATCCAAACTTGAACAGATGCTCCGTGAGAAATTTCATCCACGTTTCCCAATAACTCCCGCCCGGCCTATCGAGTAACACCACTGGAATGATCCGGGCTTTGCCGGTTTGCATGAGGGTGAGAACTTCGAACGCCTCGTCCATCGTGCCGAAGCCGCCGGGGAAAAGCGCGAAGGCGTGCGTTTCCTTCACGAAGTTCAGTTTGCGGGTGAAAAAATAATTGAAATTAATCAGCTTCGGATCGCCTTCGATAATCGGGTTCGCGCGTTGCTCAAAGGGAAGGCGAATGTTGAGACCGAAACCGTGTTCGCGCCCCGCGCCTTTCTGGGCGGCGCCCATGATGCCATCGCCGCCGCCGGTGATCACCATGTAGTTTTGGGCCACCATTTCGCGCGCGAATTCTTCAGCCACGCCATACTGCGCCTCGCTCGGCGGCGTTCGAGCGGAACCGAAGACGCAGACCTTTCGAAACGCCCGATAGCGGGAGAAGATTTTCGCGGCATACCGCATTTCCCGGAGCGATCGGTTCATCAGCTTCAGATCGCCGGTCCCCATTTTGTCCTGCGCCATTTTCAGCGCAGTGATGATCAGCTCTTCGATTAGATCCGGGGACTTCTCCGCGCCAAAATCTGTGACGAGTTGACGAACCCGGTCTTCGAATGCCGCGCCGATCGATGTTGGGCGGCGTGTCGGCTGATCGTGAGTAGCGCCTGCGGTGAAATCTTCCACTGTGAAGTGTTAGCCGGAGCTGACGCATCTGCAAAGGAAAGGTGGATCGTGCGCTCCGCGTGCGATGATCTGGGGTGGGCGCTGCTATTATGAATCGAGCGGCGGAGCGCTCGATCCACCTAGGAGATCAGCTACGATTTCGCGAATGTAACGGATCGGCAGCGAGTAATGGCCGGCGCCTTCGATCAAATGAAACTGGCAATTCGGCAGACGCTTCGCCACATCCTGCGCGAGCCATGGCGCAAACGTGCGGTCTTTCGTTCCGTGCCAGAGCGCAATCGGCACCCGCACTTCTTCGAGAGGAAATCCCCAGGGGGTCGCGTAGATTTCGGCGTCAGTCATGACCCCGGAGGCTGACGATCTCCAAGCCTGCCGGGCACTTTCAAAACAAACGTCGAACGCGCGTGACTCGCGCAGGACATTGGCGTCGCAAGGCTGGAGAAACTTCAGCAACAACGGCCGCAAACGGATCGGCATCCGCATCGCAACAAAAGGCCGTGCTAAATGGAAGAGCGTCTTGAGCAAGCCCGGCCGCCAACTGCGCAGCTCGAGCATTCGACGGTGAATCGGGAGCAATCCTGCGTAGTCGCTCAGTTCATCGAGAGGCGGCGCTCCACTAGCCACGGCAATTTTCTCGACTCGCTCCGGCGTCATCCAACCGCTCGCATAGGCGTAGGGCGCGCCACCCGATATCGCGAGAATCCGATAGCGATCAATTCCCATTCGATCCGCAATTTCATTCAGCCACACCGGCCAATCGATCAACCGCCGATTCGACTGGAAGGGCGTGTCGCGAATCCCCGGCCGGTCTGGCGAAATGATTCGGGCGCCGAGATCGGCGGCAGCGTCGTGCGCCAGTTCTGCCATCGTTCGCGAACTCGGCCAGCCGTGGCAAAAGAAAATCGGCGCTCCTTGCGGATCCCCGTACTCGCTGAACGCGACGGAGGAGCCATTGGACAACGTGAGGCGCTGGACGGGATTAGTCATGAATCACCAAACGCCGGTTTGCCTTTCGCACCGGCGGGTTGGATAATGAAAACATTCCATGCGGACACGGTCCCTTCCTCTTTCGTATTTACTCTTATGAACGACAATTCTCATGCGGCGGGCAAAATTTCGGTTCACGGCGATGGCTTTGGTGCTCCCTCACCCGATTCGGTGGAAAAACGAGCGCGCGAAATTGCGTTGATCGCGGAACGGGACCCGGATGAATTCACGGATGCAGATTGGGACCAGGCTCGTCGAGAATTGCTCGGCTCGCAGGCTTCCAACGCTCCGGAGGAAACCGAAGAGAACGCTGAAGTCGTCGAGGAATGGAACGTGGTGGCGTCTTCGTCCGGTCACCGTGCGCCACGCGTTGACGACGAAGAGAGCGTTGGCGAGCAGCTTGTCGAAGAGGGCGTCCAGGAAGCGGAGCACGATCAGATGGTCGAAGCCCGCAAGGAAGAGCTCGAACAGGAAGGCTGAGTTATCTTGAAAGAGCCCGAGACTCTCGTGGCCGAGGCGCCGCGCGGCCGCGGCGAAGTCCAGCGCGACCGTCAGGGGCATGGGCGAAGGGAGCGACTGCTCGAGCAATATCGCAAGGTCCGCTCATTCACGGCCCGCCTTTGTCGCGATCTCGAACCCGAAGATTGCGTTGTGCAATCCATGCCCGACGTGAGTCCGACAAAATGGCATCTGGCCCACACAAGTTGGTTTTTCGAAACTTTCGTCGTCAAAGTCTGGATGCCGCGGTATCGCCCGGAAGTCCCGCAGTACGCTTATCTTTTTAATTCTTACTACAATGCGGCGGGCGACATGCACCGGCGCGATCTGCGTGGGTTGATCTCGCGACCGACCGTCGCCGAGACGTATCGGTTTCGGGAATCAATCGATCAATGCGTCGGCCAACTGATCGAAGACGCCGACGAAACATTGCTCGCCGAAATCGAGCCGATCGTCACGCTTGGCCTTCATCACGAGCAACAACACCAGGAGTTGCTCCTGACCGATATCAAACATGTTCTGGCGCAGAATCCTCTCTATCCCGTGTTTGCTGTAGCCGGGATCCGTGATCCCGGTCGGGTCAGCGATGGCAACCTCCAACATGGGCCGGGATCGACGGTCCCGGCTACAGCGCAACGTTTCGTCGAATTCGATGAAGCCATCGTATCGATCGGACACGATGGCGACGGATTTTCCTACGACAACGAAGGCCCGCAGCACCGCGCTCTCGTTCTGCCGTTTTCTCTTTCGAATCGATTGATCACGAACGCCGAATACCTCGAGTTCATGGAAGCGGGCGGCTACGCGCGATCGGAGTTCTGGCTTTCACTTGGTTGGACGACGGTGAACGAATCCGCTGCCGGCCGCTGGCGCGCGCCGCTCTACTGGATTGAGCGCGACGGCGCGTGGTGGAATTTTACGCTCTCCGGTCTTCGACCGGTTAACCCATCGGAACCGGTCACGCACATCAGCTATTTCGAAGCGGACGCTTATGCAAAGTGGGCCGGGGCGCGATTGCCGACCGAATTCGAGTGGGAACGCGCCGCCGCCGATTTTCCGATTGCCGGCAACTTCGTCGATGACGAGCGCTTCCATCCGTCGCCCGCGTCTTCTTCCGACGACAATGTTCTCCACCAAATTTACGGCGACACCTGGGAATGGACCCGGAGCGCTTATCTCCCCTACCCCGGCTACAATGCGGGGCCGGGCGCGCTCGGCGAATACAACGGCAAGTTCATGTCCAACCAAATGGTCTTGCGCGGCGGCTCGTGCGCGACCTCTCGCGATCACATGCGCCTGACCTATCGGAATTTCTTTCAGCCGGAAAAACGCTGGCAGTTCACCGGCATCCGGCTCGCGCGCGATCCATCATGAGTGGCGCTCCTGGCCGCGTCACCGTGCTCGACCTCGAGCCGGTTAACGCGGATTTCCTCGCGGAAGTGATCGCCGGTCTCTCAAGTTCACCGCGTACCTTGCCCTGTAAATTTTTTTACGATGAGCACGGCGCCGATCTGTTCCAAAAAATTTGCGAGCTGCCCGAGTATTACATTACCCGCACTGAGACGGAGTTGCTCCGCCGCACCGCGCCTGAAATTTCCGAATCGATCGGCGCGAATGCTGCCCTCATCGGTTTCGGAACCGGCGCGGGAATCAAGACGCGGATGTTGCTCGAACAACTCCAGAACCCGATCGCCTATATCCCGGTCGATATTTCAAAGCAGCGCCTGATCGATTCGGCCATCGAGCTGAGCCATGCCATGCCCGCGCTGGAAATTCTTCCCGTCTGCGCCGATTACCTCCAGGAATTGCAGTTGCCCAAGCCGCTCCGTAAACCGGACCACGTCGCCGTCTTTTTTCCCGGTTCGACCATTGGCAACCTCGAGCCGCACGTCGCCCAGGACTTTTTGCGTCGGGTCTGTGAGCTCTGCGGCAAAAGCGGCGGATTGATTATCGGAATCGATCTGCAAAAAAGCCGCGAGATTCTTGAAGCGGCCTACAACGACAGCGCGGGCGTCACAGCCGAGTTCAATCTGAATTTGCTCGCCCGGGCGAACCGCGAGTTGGGCGCGGATTTCGACCTCGCCCGATGGAAACACAGCGCGATCTACAACGCGCAGGAGGGTCGAATTGAGATGCGTCTACTCAGCGAAGGCGAACAGACCGTGGATGTGGGCGGGCGACAGTTCAGGTTCAGCGATGGTGAAAAAATCATCACCGAATTTTCCTACAAACACACTATCGACGGCTTCACGCAGCTCGCTGCTTCCGCCGGATTCCGCGAAGCGTCCCGCGTTTGGACCGATCCGGCGAAGATGTTTGCGATCTTCCATTTCGCCGTGGCCGAATAACGAGCCCTTCCTCTTTTGATGTCATTCTGAGCGAAGCGTAGCGGAGTCGAAGAACCTCTGACTATTTCCCCGCAGCTGGGCAGAGAAATCAGAGATGCTTCGACTTTGCTCAGCATGACAAGCTAGGGTGGTGGCGCTTTTAATGAACGCGCTCGTTCAGCTTACCGGCTGTAGCAAAACCTATGGCAACGCTGTCGCCCTCCATCCGACCGATCTCGATTTCCCTCGCGGAAAGACCACGGTCCTCATCGGACCAAGTGGCTGCGGCAAATCGACACTCCTGCGCTTGATCATCCGCCTCCTGGATCCGGATGAAGGAACCGTTCGCTTCGATGGTCAGGCAATCACGTCAGCGAATTTTTCAGAGCTCCGTCGCCGCATCGGCTACGTGATCCAGGACGGCGGGCTATTCCCTCATCTGACAGCGAGGAGAAATATTTTGCTGATGGCCAGCCATCTCAAATGGTCCGCCGACGAAATGAACAATCGGCTCGCGGAACTCTGCGCGCTCACCCGTTTCCCCGAAGCGGCTCTCGCTCGTTTTCCGCTCGAGCTTTCCGGCGGGCAACGCCAGCGCATCAGCCTCATGCGCGCCCTCATGCTCTCGCCTGAGTTGCTGCTGCTCGACGAACCGCTCGGCGCACTCGACCCGCTCGTCCGCGCCGCGCTCCAAAAAGATTTGAAAGAGATTTTCCAGCGACTCAACCAAACCGCGATTCTGGTGACGCATGATCTGGCCGAGGCCGCGTATCTGGGAGACGAAATCGTTCTCATGGGCGAAGGCCGTGTCGTGCAAAAAGGGACGCTGCGCGAGCTGCAGGAACAGCCGGCGAGTTCTTTCGTGAGCGAGTTCATTTCCGCGCAGCGGAGCGTGGCCCTCGCATAGGACCTATGAGACCTATCGGACCTATTGCTCTATCGCTCGCGCTGCTGGCCAGCTCCGCGCGGGCCCAGCCTATTCTCATCGGCTCGAAAAAATTTACGGAATCCTACGTGCTTGCCGAGATCGCGAAGCGCTCTTTCGAAAACGCCGGCCTAACGACTGAGCACCGCCAGGGAATGGGCGGCACCATTATTCTTTGGCAGGCTTTAAGGAGTGGCCAGGTCTCAGTCTACCCGGAGTACACCGGCACGATCGCGGAAGAAATTTTGAAGTCGCCCACTGCCAGTGTCAGCGAGATGCAATCGGAGTTGGCAAAGTTCGGCGTCGGCATGACCGGCGAACTCGGTTACAACAACACCTACGCCCTCGTCATGCGGCGGGCCGCCGCCAAGGAGAAATCGATTCGCACAATCAGCGATCTCCGAAACCATCCCGAACTGAAATTCGGCCTTACTCACGAGTTTCTCGACCGCCGCGATGGGTGGCGGCCTTTGCTGGAGCGCTATCAGCTTTCGCCGCCAAATGTCGCCGGCATCGATCATGGACTGGGCTATGAAGCGCTCCGCAATGGATCGATCGATGTGAAAGACGCGTACTCGACCGATGCGAAGATCGGCGAGAACGACCTCGTCGTCCTGGAGGATGACCTTCAATTCTTTCCGCAATACAAAGCGGTCTTCCTTTATCGGCTCAGTCTGCCGGAGAACGCCGTCGCCGTCTTGCGAGGAATGGAAGGAGAGCTCGACGCCAAGCGCATGATCCGATTGAACGCGGAGGCGGAAAGGACGAAAAACTACGAGCGAGCCGCATCACTGTTTTTCGCGGACACGTCCACCAGTCAGACATTCAATGGAGGCGAATCGTTCCTGCATAAACTGCGACGGTGGACGTTGCGTCATCTTGAACTGGCAGGTGTCTCTTTGCTTCTCTCGATCCTGATCGGAATTCCGTTGGGGATCGCGGCGAGCCGCGGTGGCGTCGTCGGCCAGGTCATTCTCGGATTTGCGGGCACGGTCCAAACCATTCCGTCGCTTGCGCTGCTGGCGCTGCTCGTGCCGGTGCCGCTTTTCGGGATCAGCGTGCGCACGGCGATCGCCGCGTTGTTTCTCTATGGATTGCTCCCGATTGTGCGGAACGCCGCGACGGGTTTGCAGGACATCGCGCAGCCAGTGCGAGAGTCCGCGATCGCGCTCGGGCTCGAACCGTCAGCCCGACTCTGGAAAATTTATCTGCCGATAGCGTCGCGCTCAATCTTGGGCGGAATAAAAACGAGCGCTGTGATCAATATTGGAACCGCTACACTTGCCGCGCTGATTGGCGCCGGCGGCTTCGGAGAACCGATTCTCAGCGGGTTGGGCTTGAACGATCACGTCACGATTCTCCAGGGCGCGATCCCGGCCGCGATCCTGGCGCTGCTGGTGCAGTGGAGCTTCGATTTGCTCGATCGCTTGTTGATTCCGAAAGGGCTGCGGTTGTAGGTGAGCAATGGCTATCGCCTCCACCAACCCAACGACCGGTGAAACGCTGAAAGAATTTTCGGCGATTGATCGCCATCAGCTCGAAGAAAAACTCGCGACGGCCGACGGGGCTTTTCGATCGTATCGGAAGACAACATTCACACAGCGCGCTACCTGGCTAGCCGCCGCGGCGGATTTGCTGGAAGCGGACAAGACACGCCTCGCGGGAATCATGACGGCTGAGATGGGGAAGCTAGTGGCCGCAGCCGAAGCGGAGATTACAAAATGCGCGGGCGGATGCCGGTTTTACGCCGAGAACGCGGAACAGTTTCTCAAAGAGCAGAAGATTGAAACGGAATCGGCGCGCAACTTCGTCCGTTACGAACCGATGGGGCCAATCCTCGCAATCATGCCGTGGAATTTTCCCTTCTGGCAGGTATTCCGTTTTGCCGCGCCGGCTCTCATGGCGGGCAACGTGGCCCTGTTAAAGCATGCCGCGAATGTGCCGCAATGCGCGATTGCGATTGAAGATGTCTTCCGCCGCGCCGGATTTCCGGAAGGCGTTTTGCAGACGTTGTTGATCGAGACCGAGCAGGTACGTGCAGTGATTGACGATCCCCGGGTGAAAGCAGTGACGCTGACTGGGAGCGAGCGTGCGGGGAGCGAAGTAGCGAGCGCGGCGGCCCGCCAAATTAAGAAAAGCGTTCTGGAACTCGGCGGAAGCGATCCATTCATCGTGATGCCAAGCGCCGACCTCGCGGAGGCGGTGAAGATCGGCGTCGCCGCCCGTGTTCAGAACACCGGACAATCCTGCATCGCGGCGAAGCGTTTCATTTTGGCGGACAAAATTTACGACCAGTTCATGTCCGAGTTCGTGGCAAAGATGCGGGCCCTGAAAGTTGGCGATCCGCTCGATCCGGCGACAGAGATCGGGCCGTTGGCGAGCGAGGCGATTTTGGACGGCGTCGACGAGCAAGTGCGCAAATCAATCGCGGCGGGCGCGAAATTGCTGACGGGCGGCCGGCGAATCGACCGCCCGGGTTTCTTCTACGAGTCTACAGTTCTCGCCGAAATCCCGTCGGATTCGCCGGCTTATCGCGAGGAAATTTTCGGACCGGTCGCATGTTGCTTCCGCGTGCAGGATTCGGCGGAGGCGATCAGGATCGCGAACGACAGCTCGTTTGGCTTGGGCGCCACCGCGTGGACGAACAGTTCGGCGGAGATAGAATTGTTCGCGAAGGAGCTGGAAGCCGGAATGGTTTTCATCAACAGCATGGTCGCGTCCGATCCGCGATTGCCCTTCGGGGGAGCGAAGCGTTCTGGTTTCGGACGCGAACTCGGCGCGGAAGGAATCCGCGAATTCGTGAATATCAAAACAGTCTCGATCGCGGGTTGAAAGCGGGCTGTCATCCCGAGGCTGGCGAAGCGCGCCGATGGACCTCGCAGTCGCACGGTGAACATGCAAAGGACGCTAGCGCGACGCGCGTAGCGGCGACTCTCGAAGATGATGCCTCTGGCTTGGGTGACGGTTGACCGACTGGGAGCTCCCTGGCCGTCTCCGCGGCTCGGGATGACGTACGCTACGTTCTAGACACCCCACGGATTTTCGTGACGTCAAGAATCCGAAGATTATCGGGGGGATTTTCGACAGACCAGACCAGGGCGTTGAGCATTTGCGCTAGGGTAATCAGACCGAGACGCCGCGCGGAGTCGCGCGTCGGCGGCAGCAGTTCGGCGACCCAATAAAAGGGCAACAAGGCATAAGGCCACCAGTGTCCGGGCCCCAGCACGTACCACGGTCGGACAAACGTCGCCTTCATCCCGCTGCTGCGAATGAGCCGTTCGCCTTCTGCGCGCACGGCGATGAAGGCCTGCATCATCGAAGCCGGTTGCGCCACGCTGAGATAGATGAAATGCCGGACGCCAGCTTCGCGCGCGCCTTTTGCCGCGACTTGAATGGATGCGAGATCGATGGCCCGAAATTGCGCGGCTTTCGCGGGACTTGGATGCGCCACGCCGATCAGATGAATGAACGTGTCGCAGCCCCGGATTGATTCCGTGTAGGAATTCTCTTGCAACGGATCGGCGGTGATAATCGAAACGTCGCTGGGAATTTTGTTCGCCGACCCCGGCCTAACGATCGCTTTCAACTGGTGACCCCGCCCGGTCAGAAGCGGAATCAGCCTTGAACCAATGTAACCGGTCGCACCCGTGACGCAGATCGAAGCCACAAGTTACTTATCGAGCGGGCGGATTTCACCGGTCACTTCGATTACCACCGGAAAGCCCTCTATGTTCTTCGGAATGGCGCCCTCCGCTTCGGGCGATTTTTCCGCCAGCATCACTTTCAGGCACGGCGTTTTTCCATCGTCGAGAAGCCCGACATAAACACCGACCACGCCGCGAATCGCGAGCAATTCCTTGTCATGCGCGCGAAGGACCGCATTGATGTCGCGCGAAGGAGACGTGTCTTGCGCCATGACCTGAGCGAATAGGAAAACGACGGCAATACCAACAAAAAGAAAAGCACCCGTTCGCGCGAACGAACGGGTGCTTCGAATTTTCAGTTGGGGTTAACGTTTAGTTCCCGACCATCGTGGCGCCGAGAAAGCTCAGCACTTGTCCGATCGGATTTGCGATCGCCGTCGAGCTGCTACCCGCGAAAAGCAAGCCGACCGCCCGCGGATTCGTGGCCACGTCTTCCACCATCAACGAACCAGAATCGCCGCTATTGAGAAACCGGCTGCCCTTGTTCGCGATCACGATTTGGCCCGTGAACGTCTTCGTGAAGGCGGCGCCGCCGGCGCACTCGTTGTCATAGGCGATGCTGACCGTCGCGTTCAAACCGGAGATCGAGCTGCGCGTGAGTCCGGTCGTCCGGCCGCTCTTTTTCACAGCCTGGTTGAGAACCGCATTCACAGTGGATGCGGAAATGGTGCCGATCTCGAGGATCGCGCCATCGGTTCGGACCTGGCCCGAGATGACTTTTGCGACCGAACAATCGACATTGCTATTCGGTAGCGAGCTTTTCTTCACCAGGGTAGCGACGGTTTGGGCGCTGGCGGCACTGCAATTTACATCGATCAAGCCCGGCTGAATGATGGGATCGCCAGTCGTCGCCACCGTGTTGTTACCGCCAGGGACGGTGTCTGATTCAAAGACGTGATAGTTGCTGAGGATGTGTTGCTGGCCGCCGATGTTAACCAGCGAGCCGAGCGTGCCGCCGCAGCAATAACCATTCGCGAGGTCTTTGCTCCATCCACCGGAAGTGCCGAGCTGGATCGGAGGCGTCTGCTTCGCGGTGTGGCTGGTGCCGCCGCCTCCGCCGCCGGGTTTCGCCATGGAGCGGAACTTGTCGGTGAGTTCGACTTGAACATTCACGCCGCGCTGATTGCGCGGAAGATTGCGGATCACTTCACCAGCATTTTTCGCATCCTGATCGACGTAAACCACGAGCGACGTGTTGCCGGCTGCATCAATACCGACGGCGGTGCCGAGTACTTCCGGCTGACGCATCCAGTCTGTGGTTACTTCCTGTTGGACGGCCATAACAGCCCGAACGTTTGCATGCGTTAAGTCGAGCACGCCGGTCGGCGGACTCGCAAACGCAGAGAGGGAAACGAATCCGGAGAGGACTCCGGCCGACAACGCCACGAGGGCGCGGAGGAACTGACGAGGTTTTAGCATGAAGGCCGTTTTACCAAAGCAAATCGGCCGTCCGCAAGACCATAGACGCCGGTCGCGAAAATTCTGCAGTCTGGCCAAGCGCCTGCTTTCATTGACATTAACAGGGGGTTGTGAATAACCTCCTTCCACTATGCGTGCGATCTGGAAGGGCAGTATCAGCTTTGGTCTGGTTTACATTCCGATAGCCGTTTATCCGGCGACTCGGGAAGAGAAGCTCAGTTTCCGGCAACTCCGAGCCACCGACTTGAGCCCGATTCGTTACAAGAAAGTCGCCGAGGTCGATCAGAAAGAAGTGACGGCCGATCAGATCGTGAAGGGGTTCGAATACGAGCGCGGCCGCTTCGTTATAATGAAAGAAGAGGATTTCGCGAAGGTCCGGATCGAATCCACCCACTCGATCGACATCACGGACTTTGTCGATCTGACCCAGGTGGATCCGAAGTTTTTTTACAAACCGTATTTCCTCGAACCGCAAAAGGGCGGCGAGAAAGCCTACGCGCTGTTGCACAAGGCGCTCGCGGGCACAGGCAAGATCGGCATCGCGAAGGTCGTGATCAGTAATCGCGAATACCTCGCGTCCGTAAAGCCCGACGGATTGTTCCTCGTCCTCGATTTGATGCATTTCGCGTCCGAGATTCTCGCTCCGGAAGAACTAAAGAACGGCAGCGCCACCGCGATTACCGACAAGGAATTGAAGATGGCCCAATCGCTCGTTGAGAGCATGTCGACGCCGTGGGAGCCGGAGAAGTATCGAGATGAGTATCGCAACGCGATGATGGAGATCATCGAGCAAAAGGCGCAGCACAAGGAAGTCGCGAAGAAGCCAGCGCCGGCGATGCGGACAACCAACGTGGTCGATTTAGTGAAGGTGCTTCAGGAAAGCCTGAATCGGAACCAATCGCTCAAGCCGAAACGCAATGGCGCCAAGTCGACGAGCAGCCGTTCGACCGCCACGCTGGTAAAACAAAAGCGGCGGGTCGCGGCCTAAGTTTGGAGGGACGACCGCTGTGTCGTCCCTTTGTCTATAGGGACGGGACGGGGCCCGTCCCTCCAAGCAATTCCATCAGCTGCTTCGCCAGCCTCGGCCCCATGCCGCTCTCTTCGTGCTTTAGATAGACAAAAACGTCCGGCCAGACGCTCTTCTTCTCCATAATCGCGTTAGCCCAACGTTGCATGTCGGCCTCCGTGTAATCCTCGCGTCGTAGCCGCAGATAACCGTAGTCCGCCGTGGCCACCACCGGCGCGCTTACGTCTGCGCTTTCGTTGATACAAAGTGCGATGTTCTTTGCATTCAGCAGCGCAAACACTTCTTCATCGAACCACGACGGATGACGAAACTCAAAGGCCGCGCGCAATCCCGCCGGGACATCGTCGAGAAATGCCGCCAGCACTTCGGTGTCCTTCTTGAAATTCGGCGGCAGTTGGAACAAGACCGGTCCGAGCTTCGCTTCGAGATCGCAAATGACCTGACAAAAGTAGCGCATTGTGTCGCCGCAATTTTTTAACTTCGCGAAATGCGTCACCTTCTGCGGGGCTTTCAAACTGAACTTGAAGCGCTCCGGCGTTCCGGCCCACCAATTCTGGATTGTCTTCGGGCTCGGGATCCGGCGAAAGGTGTAGTTCACTTCCGTCGTCGTGAAACACTCCGAGTAGAACGCCAGCATTTTGCTCGCAGGCAAATCCTCCGGATAAAACGTCCCCTTCCACTCCGCATACTGAAAACCTGACGTGCCAATCCAGTAATTCATCGATAATCCGGGCAGGCCCTGCCTTTAGTCGAAACATTCACGCGTGACAATTTTTTCGGGGCCTTCACGATTCGCCGCATGATAACGAAAAACATTGGCATGCTTCTGCTGGCTCTTTACCTGATCCTCGTCGGCATTATCGGCATTTTTGGAATGTCACTTGGCGCCGCCAGCATCCTTGTGCCTATCTTGGCCTTGGTCGCGGGAATTCTAATTTTGCTCGGCAAATAACGTCAGGTTCGGCCTTCGGGCTGGGTCAGCGAACTAGCCGCGCAAAGCTTTGGTGAACTTGATCAGTTCGCCGGCCAACTCTTCGATGCGTTCGCCGACTTCCTTGTCCTTGAGATCGTCGCCTTCAAAGGCGCGGCCCGTCGCGTAAACGAAGCGGGGAATAATGACGCAGCGAAAATCGAGCATAAGACTATTGGCGAACGCCATTACCGACATGTAGCTGCTCATGCCGCCCGCCGCGCAGAGAAACCCGACGATCTTGTCTTCCCAGGCACTGCCGGTTAGCTCGACGAGGTTCTTCGCCGCGGCGGCGACGTCGTAGTTATAAACGGGCGTCGCGAGCAGAATGCCCTCAGCTGCTTCGATCGCTTTGCTCACTTTTCGGGAACCCGGCTGCGTATAACACGCGTCCGCGTCACACAACGGCAGGTTCAATTCGCTGATATCGAGCCACGCGCATTCCACCTTCGCCTTTTCCAAATGGTGGAGCGCGATGCGTCCCATTCGCCGGCTGTTGCTGTCGGGATTGCCGCTGGTGCTGATGACAAGGTAACTGGGCATGATTCTGTTGGGCCGACCAAGAGCGGTGATTAGACCGAAAGCCGCGTAGTCCGTCAACCGCACGTTCGCATCGGCCGGCGGCCTCTATCGGCTCGTAAGTTCGCGGTCATAAACGGCGCATTGAACGACCGCAGACGGTTGACGTAGTCTTCTGCATCCCATGAGTCTTCAGAAATTCTTCCTGCTAGAAGTCGTCATTCTTTTCTCCATCTTTCCTGCCATCATGCGCGCCGATCCCACACCTTCCGAACGCGTAGCGGAAATCCAGAAGGCGCTTCAGGCCGCGAAGCTCGACGGCTGGCTCTTCTACGATTTCCGCGGAAGCGATCCCCTCGCAGCACGCATTCTGAAACTCGGCGAACACGCGTCGGGTTCGCGCCGCTGGTTTTACTACATCCCGGCGACGGGCGAACCGACGAAGATTGTGCACTCGATCGAGCGCGGAAAACTCGATGCGCTTCCCGGGCAACGCGCCATTTATCGCGGCTGGGAAGAACAGCACGCTCTCGTGACGACGGCGATCCAGGGCCCGGCAGACAAACGGCCGCGCAACGGCGCGAAAAAACGTGTCGCCATGCAGTACTCGCCGAACAACGACATTCCCTACATCTCGCGGGTTGACGCTGGCACGATCGAATTGATCCGGTCATTCGGCGTGGAAGTGGTGACCAGCGCGGAGCTGGTGCAGCAGTTCGAAGCCGTCCTCACTCCGGAGCAAAAACAATCGCATGTCGAGGCCTCCGACAAATTGCATCGTGTCCTCATGGAAGCGTTCGCCGAGATCGGCCGGAACATTCGCGAAGAAAAGCCGATCACGGAATACGACATCCAGCAATTCATTGCCCGCCGGCTCGATGAAGAAGGCATGACTCGAGAAGACGGCATCGTGGCCGTGAACGCCAACGCTGCCAACCCGCATTACTTCCCGACGATAGAAGCCGCCACGCCGATCAAGCGCGGCGATTTCGTTCTGCTAGATATTGTGAGCAAACTCCGCAAGACCGGCGCCATTTGCACTGACCAAACCTGGACCGGTTTTGTCGGCGAGACGGTGCCGGAAGAATACGTTCGCATTTTCAACATCGTCCGCGAAGCGCGCGATGCTGCGACCGAGTTCGTGCGCAAGAACGTCCGGGAGGGAAAACGGATCCACGGCGCGGAAGTAGACGATGTCTCGCGCGGCGTGATCAAGCGCGCCGGGTACGGTGAGCAATTCACCCATCGCACCGGTCACTCGATCGGCGAAGAATGCCACGGCAACGGCGTGAACATCGACAACTTCGAGACGCGCGACTCGCGCTTCATCACCGCCGGCGTTCTTTTCTCGATCGAGCCCGGAATTTATCTCGAACGCAAATTCGGCGTCCGTTCCGAGATCGACGTTTACGTCGGCGCCAAAGACATCGACGTCACCGGCCAACCGATCCAGACCGAGATCGTGCCGATTTTGAAGGAGCAATAGCGAGGCCGCAATATGACCCCCGGAATTGCTTCATCTCTCATTACGAGAGTCTTCATCTGCTTTCTGACTGCATTGGTTCCGTTGCAAAGATCGGAGGCGAAAGACGCGAACGATCACAAAGCAAAAGCGATCTACGCGCCGCTGCCGATCATCCCGGAAATAGCGAAGAGAGAGTTCTGGTCTGGTTCCGGGCGCTTTGTGTTTAACGTGCGTCCCGATGGGACTGTTTCGCGAGTCGATATTCTACAGTCGACAGGCCACAACGAGCTCGACGCGGCAGTCGTCGCGGCCTTCTCGAGATGGCGCTTCAGCCCGGGCACAGTGAGTAAGGTCCACATCCCTGTTACGTTCAGCGGAAACTATACGCGTTGGAAGTAAGCAGAAGAATGTTGGCTACCCGCTTCGCGATCGGTACGCTGCGCCTATGAAATTACGAGTCGCTTTGTTGATCGCTGCTTTATCTCTCGCCGGCGCATTCGCCGAGCCCGCAGGCAAACCGCAGTACGGCGCCTGGGGATTCGATACCGAGGGCGCAGACCTGAAAACAAAACCGGGCGACGATTTCTTTCGCTACGCGAACGGTGCGTGGCTGGATCGCGTTCAAATTCCGGCGGACAAACCCGGCTATAGCCTGCGACTGGCGATGAGCGACCTGACCGAGCAACGGCTCCATGATCTGATGGAAGAAACCGCGAAGAAGACAGAGCCGAAACCAACGACGGTCGAAGGGAAGGTCGGGGCATTTTACAAATCGTTCATGGACGAAGCGCGGATCGAAAAGACGGGCGCATCTTCGATCAAGGATAAGCTCGATGAAGTTCGAGCGTCCAAGACGCGGGAAGCGCTGACCGCAATGATGGGCCGGCAAAATGCCGATTTTCCCGGCGGCATCTTTGCACTCGGCATTGACGTCGATATCAAAGACCCGAAGCATTACACCGTTTATCTCGGTCAGGCCGGACTGGGATTACCGGATCGGGACTATTACCTGAAGCCGGATTTCGCGGCGAAGAAGGACAAGTATAAGGCGTACGCCGCACAGCTGTTGAAGTTGCTCGAGTGGCCGGAGGCAGAAAAGCGCGCGGCGGAAATCATCGACTTCGAAACGAAGATCGCGGATGCGAGCTGGACAAAAACTCAGCAGCGGGATCCGGTCGCGACCTACAACGCGATGTCGATCGCTGAGTTGGAAGCGCTCGCGCCAAAGTTCGCCTGGCGAAAATTTCTGAGTGAAGCGGGATTGCCGAAAATTGAGCGGGTAGTCGTGGCCGAGAAGTCGGCGTTCCCAAAGATTGTCGATGTTTTCGATAAGGCGCCGGTGGAAACTTTGCAGGCGTGGCAGGCTTTCAACGTCGCCGACCACGCAGCTCCTTACCTTTCAAAAGCGTTTACTGACGCTTTTTTCGAGATGCGAAACAAGACGTTGTCAGGGCAAGCCGAACAAAAGGTCCGCTGGAAACGCGCGGTGCAGGCAGTCAGCGGGGGCGATTATGGCGCGGGCGATCGTTACGATCGGTTCGGCAACTTAGGCTGGGCGGTCGGCCAGCTTTACAGTGCAAAATATTTTCCGCCGGCCGCGAAAGCAAAGATCGAAGAGCTCGTCGCGAATCTGAAGGTCGCGATGCACGAGCGGATCAAAGGTCTCGATTGGATGAGCGAACCGACCAAGGTCCAGGCGTTGAAGAAGCTCGATACCTACAACATCAAGGTCGGTTACCCGGACAAGGCTCGCGATTATTCGAAGGTCGAGATTCGCGACGACGATCTTATCGGCAATGTTCGCCGGGCGGCGGCGGATGACTGGGCTTTCTACGTCCAGCGTTTGCCAGAGCCGGTCGATATGTCGGACTGGGGAATGACGCCGCAGACGAACGATGCTTATAACGGCGCCTTACGCGATATTGTGTTTCCTGCTGGAATTCTCCAGCCGCCAATGTTCGACGCGAACGCGGACGCGGCCGTGAACTACGGCGCGATCGGCGGCGTAATCGGGCATGAGCTGACCCACGGCTTCGACGATCAGGGCCGGAAGTTCGACGCGGAAGGAAAGCTCAACGATTGGTGGACGGCCGAGGACGCGAAGACCTTCGAGGCGCGGGCGAAAGTCCTTGGCGAACAATATTCGAAGTTTGAGCCGGTGCCCGGTGCCAAAGTCAACGGCGAGCTGACGATGGGCGAGAACATCGCGGATCTTGGCGGCGTGGTGGTGGCACTGGATGCCTATCGCGCTTCTTTGAAAGGCCAACCCGCGCCGGTGATTGACGGTTTGACCGGGGAGCAACGCGTTTTACTTGGCTGGGCTCAGGCCTGGCGCGGGAAAGTCCGCGACGACGCTGTTCGTCGCCAGGTGGTGAGCGATCCGCATTCCCCGCGGCAGTTTCGCGTCAACGGCGTGATGCGGAACATTGACGCCTGGTATGACGCGTTCAAAGTGAAGCCAGACGAAAAGTTGTTCGTTGAGCCGAACGGGCGCGTCCGCATCTGGTAAGTTAAGGTTTCCGAGCGTCGCGTGTCTGACTGGTGAAAGGACCAGTCATGACACGAGCCATTGTTTCTCAATCAGCCCACAAGTGGAGGTTTGGCATTGCTTTGACGGTCGCGGCAGGAATTCATCTCGCGGCGATCAGCTTTGCAACGGTGCAGAAGTTGGAACCACCAACAGAGGCGGGCGTCCCCGGCGATCCACCGGAGATATCACTGGAACGTGGCGAACCAAACGTTGATCCACCACTCGATGTGTCCGAGCCTTTGCCGACACCGCCGGTGATTGACCCATTTTACGTCCAAGAAACGGCGACTCCGCCGCCGGTGCGTCGCACGCCCACAAAGTTTGCGCCGCCTGTCAGGCCGCCAGCCAATGCCAATGGCAAGTCGGTGAACGTTTCCGAAGCAAGAGTATTCGCCCTTAACGCGCCGCGTCCGGAGTATCCTTACGAAGCGAGACGTCAAAAAATTACCGGTGATGGAATCGCTCTGCTAACAATCGATCCGAGTAGCGGCGAAGTAATTCACGTCTCAATGTCGAGGAGCACCGGAAATCCCCTTCTCGATAACGCCGCCTTGGCTGGACTTAGCCACTGGCGCTTCAAACCCGGAACCGTTTCCACGGTAACCTGCCCGATTACCTTCACGCTTGCAGGCGTAGCCTACTAAACCTTCTGCAACTGGGTCTGGGCGTCGCGCAGCTCGGAGGTGCGTTCGCGCACGGCATCTGCATAAGCGGCCAGCTGCATGTCGAGTTGGAGGTGCAGCCGCCGGGTCTCCAGCAGATTATTCATCCGCAACAGGACCTCGAGTTGATCAAAAGGTTTGAGGAGAAAATCCGTCGCGCCGGCTCGGAGCGCGCGTAGCTTCGTGCTTTCGTTGGCGTCCGCGGTCAAAACGATGATCGGAAGGAAGGCTTCCCCCGCCGCCGCGCGCAGCGATTCTAAAATCGTGAAGCCATCCACATGCGGCATCATCAAATCGAGCAGGACAAGATCCGGTTCAAAGATCACGCACGTGCCCACGGCGAGGCGCGAGTCGGTCACTGTTTTCACGCGGGTATAGCCGCCTTCGTCGAGCATCATTTCGAGCAGCGCGACATTCGCCGGCTCGTCGTCGATCACGACGATCTTCATTTTCGCGAAGAGCGCGTTATTCGGGAGCCAACGTTCGTCGATGCGTTCTGGTTCGCTGTTCATGAGCGCATCCTAGGCGACCGCGGCTTCCAATTGCCGATCCGCGCCGTGCATCGTTTCCTCGATCACCCGAAAGAATTGGCCGATATCGAGAGGCTTGGTGAGATAATTGCGAGCTCCAGCCGCCAAAAGTCGTTGAATTTGCCGCGTCGTGGCGTCCGCGCTAATCACTACTACCGGAATTTCGCGTGTGAGCCTGTCTGCGCGAAGCCGGGCCAGGACTTCATGGCCGGCAAGGTCCGGCAGATGGAGATCGAGGAGAATGAGATCCGGCTGATGTTTGCGAGCGAGATCGAGTCCCAGGCTTCCCTGCATGGCAGTGAGCAATTCAATGTGAGGCTGCTCCGCCAGCATCTGTTCGACGAGAGTAAGATTAGAGAGGTTGTCTTCGATGTAGAGAATCCTTCCACCTTCCGCTCGCGACGCGTCATCGGTCGCCACCTCCATGGACTTAGGCAGCGCCTTCAGCGGAGACTCCACTGCTGGCAGGTCGATCCAAAAGGCCGTTCCCTCACCGATCACACTATGGACCCCAATGTCGCCGCCCATGGCATGCATCAAACGCTGGCAAAGCGCCAGGCCGAGCCCCGTTCCTTCCACACCGGATTGCTCTACATCGAGCCGATCGAAGGGCGTGAAGAGCCGCGCCAATTTTTCCTTCGCAATCCCCGCGCCGGTATCTGTGACAATGAGCCGCTTCCTCCCTGAAGCTGAATGCTCGACAGAGACCGTCACGCGCCCGGCAACGGGTGTGTATTTCACCGCGTTGGTTAGCAGATTGAGCAAGACTTGCTTGAGACGCTGACGGTCAGCAAGCAGATGCAGATCATTGTCGATTTTTCCGTCCACGCACAACTGCATGGAGCGATCCGCGGCGAGCGGCCGCATCAGATTCAACGCTTCCTCTAATACTTCCGTGACCGACACTGGCTCGACCGATAACTGCAAATGGCCGGCCTCAATGCGGCTGATATCGAGCACTTCGTTAATCAGATTGAGCAGATGCCGGCCAGCGCTCATGATGTGCTCGACGCGAGCGCGCTGTTGAGTCGTCGGCTTTTGCCGTTCGAGGAGCTGGCCAAAGCCGAGGATCGCGTTCAGCGGCGTCCGCAACTCGTGGCTCATGCGCGAAAGGAATTCGCTTTTCGCGTGATTGGCCCGGTCGGCCTCCTTTTTCGCATCGAGCAAAGCCGCTTCCGCCCGCTTCCGCTCGGTGATGTCTTCCACCATGATGAGAAAATCGCGGGGCGTCCGGTCTTTATCGCGGATGACGCAGGCTGTGCGGTCGGTCCAGAGAGTCTCGCCGTTCTTGCGAAGGTAACGCTTCTCGACAGAACAGCGCTCCGTGCCTGCTAGCATCGCGTCAACCGAGCGTTTTGTTTCCGCCACATCATCCGGATGGGTCAGCTCCATCGGAGTCCGCGCCATCAACTCTTCGGCGGAGTAACCCACCATTTCGGTGAAGCGGGCATTAACCTGTTTGAATTTCTCGTTGTCTATCGCCACCACTGCCATCCCGATCGGCGCGTCGTCGAAAAGCTGGCGCGACTTCTGATCGCTGGCCTCTAAGGCCGCCGTGCGGTTAGCGATAAAGCGCATTTCCCGGATACTTCTAAAACACGAAATAACGAGAAAAACATTTTCAAAGACCACCCAACCCGCATGTTCCATGGAACGCCATGGGCTGGCGCTCAGTACTCCATAAACGGAATACGGAAGATAAATCCCCCGCAGAAAATGATCCAGCGCGACCACGATTGTCGCCGGCACAAGCACCCGCCAATCACGGTAAAACGAGAGGACAACGAGCGATCCGAAAACGTGAAAATGCGTCTCAATCCGCCCACCGGTCAATGCGATCAGCAAAGCCGACATCAGCATCTGGGCTACCGCGATGACGTACCGCGTCGCCGCGGCCCCGGGGAAAGTCCGCGTCATCCAGACCGGAAACAGGCTGATTGCGCCGCCGATCAGAAGAGCCGACCAGACGTGAATGTGAATTTGGCTCGCTTCCCCATCCCAGGTTCGGGGCGACACCACAAGCGCGATAAGGATGCACGCCACCCACTGGAAGAGCATCAGTCGCGCGAATAGTTTATCCGTGTCGCAAAAGATCTGGCGGCGATGCTCCTGGAAGAGCTCTTCCGCGCGAGTACTTGAGGCTTCGGGGATGGGTCCGGTTAGTTCGAGCACATTTTCCTTTCCGAGTTGGGAGCGCGTTTCGTGAGAGAACAGCCGAATACAGGGGTCCGTGCGCGCTCCACCGCTTGTTGATTGAGGGCGGCGAGAACTGCGTTCTCGCCAGCGTTGGTGCCTGCGTGGCCCCGCGAAGCTGTAATGCCGCCCGTAAAGACGAGCGTTCCGTTCCGGTCGAATACTAAAGTGTGGCCGGACGTTTCCGCCCCGAATCGAGACGCTTCTTTGCCGTTCTCGTCAGTCACAACGGTGACGCCGGGAATCGCAGCCGCGCTCGAGCGCAAATCGGTGTCGTCCCAGTCCGACGCCGCATTCGGTGGTTTGATGAAAAGGACGTAGGCATTCACTTTGCCAAGGGCGTGCGCCATGATTTGAGCCAGCTCGCCGATGCTGGCGCGGGTGCAGGGACAATGCGGATGGGCGAACATCAACAGCGTCGGCTTGTCGGTCTGGTGAGGCACGATCGACACGGACGGCCAGCTCGACGCAACCGATCCAACCGAACCGGGAGTGGTTTCGTACCGGAAGAGCGTTTTGCCTCCGAAAGCCAGGGCCGCGAGCCAAGTCGCGCCCAATAGCGTGGTAATAAGGATTTTTTTGCGAGGATAGGTCACGATCGCGCCCCGGGACGGCTCCGGTAATTAAGCAGCCGCCATTCCAGCAACGGACCGAAACCGCCGGGCGAAGGACCGCCGCATAAATCGCTTGCCGCCGTCGCCCGAACTAATTAGGAAAACCGGCTCGGATGCTGTTCAACTCGCTCACGTTCGTCCTCTTCTTCCTCGCGGTGCTGGCCGCGTACTGGACGATGCGCTCCTGGGAAGCGCGCAAGAACCTGCTGCTTGTAGCCAGCTACATCTTTTACGGCGCTTGGAACCCACCCTTCGCCGCGCTTCTCTTTGCGACGACCGCGCTCGATTTCTATTTGGGCCGGCAAATGGGGAAGAAGCAGACGGCGCAAGAACGCCGGCTTTGGCTGGTGATCAGCGTCTTCGTGAACCTGAGCATGCTCGGGTTCTTCAAATACGGGAACTTTCTTCTGGAAAATTTCCAATGGGTGCTCGCGCGGGGCGGCATTCAATACAAGCCACCGCATCTGGATGTCTTCCTGCCCATCGGCATTTCGTTCTACACCTTTCACTCGCTCTCTTACACGCTCGATATCTACCGCGGCGTGATGCGGCCGACGCGGTCGCTCCGCGATTTTACTCTCGCGGTTTCGTTCTTCCCTCAGCTCGTCGCGGGACCGATTGTCCGGGCGGGCGATTTTCTTCCCCAGCTCGACGCGCCGCCAAAACCACAACAGGGCCGTTTCCTCTGGGGCCTGTTCCTGATGACGCTCGGCCTTTTCGAGAAAGTTGTGCTCGCCGATACGATGCTGTCCGGGTCGGCCGATCGCGTTTTCGGTCACGGCGGTCCGCTCGTCGCGCTCGATTCGTGGACCGGGGTGATCGCGTTTGCCGGTCAAATCTTCTTTGACTTCGCCGGATACTCCACCTGCGCGATCGGCGCCGCCCTCTGCCTCGGATTCCATCTTAAGGACAACTTCCGATTTCCTTACGCCGCCATCGGCTTTTCCGATTTCTGGCGGCGCTGGCACATCTCGCTTTCGACTTTCCTTCGCGATTACCTCTACATCCCGCTCGGTGGAAATCGCCAGGGCGCCGCCCGCGCGATGGTAAATCTGATCATTGTCATGTTCATCGGCGGGCTTTGGCACGGCGCGGCCTGGACTTTTGTCGTCTGGGGCTTGTTGCACGGATCCTATCTCGCGATCGAGCGCCTGCTGAAAGCGACCATCAAAGAAGCGTCCTGGACTGAGAATCTAGGAATAAAACTCCTGATCGGCCTAACGACTTATTTCGCGGTCCTGATTGCGTGGGTTTACTTCCGCGCCTCGAACTTCGAGGTAGCCAGCCGCATGATCGCTGGAATGTTTGGCCGCCATCCTGACGGCGACGCCATTCTCAGCACGCGCGAAATTCTGCAAGTGACGATCGTGACGCTGGCGCTGCTCGCGGCCCATTGGGCTTTGCGCGACATCTCACTCGAAAACGCGGTTGTCCGTCTGCCGCGCTGGGCGGTCACGACCGTCTGGTTCCTGATGGCCTGCGCCATCATTCTCACCCAAGGCAACAGTAATGCATTCATCTACTTCCAATTTTGAGCGCGTAATTCCGCGGCTTCCCTTGCGCGGGATGGCGGTCGCGGTAGCGGTCGGCGTTTTCATCGCGGTAGCGGCCTGGGAACTGTATTGCCGCTCGCTGGGCTACGAGCCGACCTTGAACGACACCAGCGATCTGTGGGCCGAAGCGCGTCGGCACGTCGAGCCCGAATCCGTCGTGCTCATCGGTGATTCGCGCATCTGGTTCGACATGGATCTCGACGAACTGCAAAACGGGCTCGGCAAACGTCCCATCCAACTCGGACTCGCCGGCGGCTGTGGCTATCCAGTCATAGCGGACCTCGTCAATGACGAGCATTTCCACGGCACAATTATTTGCAGCATCGTTCCGATCCTTTACTTCGCGCCTCCCGGCTCGTTTCCGGTCGAACGCGGCGAAAAAGCCGTGCAGCGTTTTCACGGTCAGACCTGGGCCCAGCGTGCGAGCCATGAAATCTCAGTGCCGCTCGAAAAGAGTTTCGCGTTTCTGAAACAGGACGATCTCGCCCTCGAAGCGTTGCTCAAAGAAATCCCCATTCCGAATCGCCCTAACGCGCAGGTGCCGCCACGTTTTCCACCCTACTTCTGTTCGATCGACCGAGACCGGCGGGCCCGCATGGTCGAACAATGCGCCCGACCCGGTCGTTTGCAGGATCGCGTGAAATATGGCTGGACGGCACTGTTCACGCCTCCGCCACCGCCGAGCTTTGTCCCGGCGGAAGCGTTCAGCGCGAAAATTAAACAGGCGATTGGAGCACGCTTTGGGGACACAATCGCCGCAGTCCAAACGCTCCGTGCGCGGGGCGGCAAGATTGTCTTCGTGCGTTTTCCAGTCAGCGGTGAATTAAAAAAACTCGAGGACGCGGCGACCCCGCGCGCGCAAACCTGGGACCCGCTTCTCCAGCAAACCAGCGCACCGGGAATTTACTTCGAAGATTTTCCGGAGCTCGCCGGATTCCAGTGCCCCGAATGGTCTCACTTGTCGGCCGGCGACTCCGTGGAGTTCACCAAACGTTTGGTGCCGCATTTGCGTACTGCTTTGGGCATGTAAAATCGCGATCGAGTGATAGGCTCCAAGCTATGAAAGCGAAGCAGCTGGCGATCATCGTGACGGCACAGCTGGCTGTCACAGTAGGTCTTGCTCAGGCTGAACCGAACGCATCTCCCGCATTCAGTTCGATTCTTTTTCAGGACGATTTTTCCAAGCCGGCGAATGGTTGGATGGCCGCTAAAACGGATTATGCGGAGTTCGCCTATTTCGAGGGTGAATATCGAATCCTGCTGAACAAACCCGATTTCAACACTTACTCTCTGCTTCCGAAACAGAGCTTTAATAATTGTTCGGTCGAAGTGGACGTGCGGCTAGCGGCCGGCCCTTCCAATGGTGTGTTCGGCATTTTGTGCCGCGCCGAAGCGAGTCAGCAAACTGTGCAGAAGGCCTACGTCTTCGCGATTCGCACCGATGGCTTCTACGCGATCCTGAAGCGAACCAGTCCTACCTTTTGGGACGCGATCGCTTATGGCAAGGAGTCCAAAGCGATCAAGAGTGGGAACACTGTGAATCATCTCCGCGCCGATTGCTTCGGCGGAACTCTGACTCTTTACGTTAATGGAGAGAAGCTGCTGGAGAAAACAGATGCGGCCTTTAAAGCCGGCCAGGTAGGGCTGGCTGTGACCACGCAGCCGAAAAGCGAACCGTTGGATGTGCGCTTCGACAACTTCGTCGTTCGCAGCACCGCGCCTTAGTCTGAGACCGAATCTAACGTGATCCGCTCAATCAGGAGGGTGCTGAAAGCGGCGAACGGCCTGCCGTTCAAATTCGGATCCGAATCGAAACGCAGTGCCGCGATCGGGGCGAATGCCGGCGCGTGTAGCGCGTAAGTGCGCGCGGGAACTTCGTGCCGGTAATCGCAACGCAGCAATCCTTCGCTTTGCGAGCTGAGCTCGTTGCCGTTGGCATCCAGGGCATGCGCGCTCCAGGCCGGATGCGTAATTCCGCTCGCGGTTTCCGGATACAAGCGCGGCCGAACGAAACTCACGCTGCTCGCGGGCCGATTGAACAAGAGCGTGAACGACGCCGGCACGTTCCCTGTCTCCAACTGCGTCAGCAGATTTTGACTGGTCGTCGGATGAACGCCCTGCCCGCCGTACAGACCCAAATTGTTAATCAGAACGATCTTTGAATCGGCCGGTTTAAGATCCCGGATGCCCACGCCGAATTCGTGAAGATAAGGAGATGCGGCGAGTTGATACGTAGGCGGCTTCGTCGGCACATCGGGAAATTCGATTACAATCTCTTTGCTTGCGACTGGTGATTTTTGGGCCGATGGAGCGACAGCCGTTCGCGACTTCGCCGGGTTGTAATAACGCCAAACCGGAAAGGCCAATCCAAACAACAACACCAGCACGGCCCAAATCCACATCGCACTGCGATGCGTCTTCTGTAGTCGTCGCCCTGCGGGCGACGCCGCGTCGGGCTCCGCTACGCGGGCCGACATCGCCCCTTCCGGCTTCTCATTCCCCAGCAACGTCTCGATCGCCGTCACCAATCGCTGCAAATGCTTCTCCATCGGCGGCGTCATCGCGTCCAACCAATGCGGCGTGCTCAGAAAATAAGTCAGGTCGTCGTTCGGCCGGACGTCTTCGATCCGAAACTGCACGATGTGCAGATGTGACGACACCGCGAGCTGCACTTCCCGCAGAACCTGTTGCGAGTTATTCGAATGCGCCGAGAAGATCAGCACCATCGCTTTGCTCTGCTGGATCGCGCGCGTGATCTCGCCGGCGAACGAACGGCCCGGCTGAACATCGCGGGGTGCGATCCAGCAACGTACCGCCGCATTTTCCAGCGCCGCGCAGACCGCGTCTGCCACCGCCTTGTCCTGCGCCGAATGCGAGATAAAAACGTCGTGAGCCATGCGCGCGTCGCAGGCGTTGTACGCCTTTATTGCCGAAGAAGGCAACGCCTGTTCTACGGCGTCAGAAAAATCTTCCCGCTATACGGGTCCTTCACTTCGGTTCCGCTGGCGAAACCGCGGACGTCAACGTAACCAGCTTTCGGCGAATACGGGCTGGTAACGAAGCCGGGCTTATTTGGCACCGGGATCCCATAGGGAATATCGCGCTTCGAATCCTTAGTCGGCGGCGCCGAAGCGATCCGCACCGGCGGCTGAGTGGTCGTCGCGGTGGGAGTGGGTGTCGGCGGCGGTGTAGGCGGCGCGGGGGCGGGCGGATAATCAGCAGTCTGCTCGCTTCCCTTCGTCTTCGGCTTTTTTGTCTGCGTTTTCGGGGCCGGCTTTTTGCCCTGTCCCGGATGCGCGATGGAATTACCGAGCGCCTTGAAAAAATCGCCGAGTGAACCGGCGTCGGCGGGTTGCACGACGATGAGTGCGCCGATTGTCAGGACAAAAAAGATTTTCTTAATTGAGCCACTCATTATTGATCGCCGCGAAGTGTGGCGCAGGTCGCCATCGTGTTCAACACTTTGCGGAAAAACAGGCGATGGGCCGCCTATTGTTTGAGCGTCGGAGGGTTTGTCCTCGGAAATCTCTCGAGGGAAAGAAAATCGATCTGATGACGCGAACCACCCTCAAGCGCAAGATCGGCCGCGATTTCGCCGATGACCGGCGCGAACTTGAATCCGTGGCCGGAGAATCCGCCACACAGAATGACATTCCGATGCTGAGGATGCCGATCGATTACGAAATTTCCGTCAGGCGTTAGGCTATACATGCACGGCTTTGCTTCGCGAAACTTCGCAGCAGCGCCAGGCATCCATTCTTCCATCGCGCCGGCAATCGGCGTCACATCGCGAGTGAGGTTCACTTCGCGATCGAGTTCGTCAGCGGTCGTAATCTGCCCAAAACCATGGAAGGCGGCTTTTACGCCGTCACCGAAATCGGGGAACCCGTAGAGCGGCGCCGGCAATCCCGCGCGATCGAGCAGGAAAGCCGGAAACCTATCGGCGTCATAGGAGTTAGAGCTCGGAGAAAACCATGCTTGTACGTTTCGCTGGATTCGCAGCGGCACGCCGAGCGTATCAAGCGTCTCCTTGAACCACGGGCCTAACGACAGGACGAACGTTTTCGCCGATATCCGCGAACCATCCGCGAGAATAATGGTTATCCCCTCCTCGCTCGCTTCCCAACTCCGCATCGCCGCTTGAAAACGGAGATCTGCGCCCGATTCCCGCGCCATTTTTAGATGGGCTGCGACAGCTTGTTCGGGATTCAAGACGCCACCGTCAGGTTCAAACAGCGCCACTTCATTCGGCAACAATTCCAACGTGGGATAACGCTCTTGCACTTGTCGCCGGCTCAAAGTTTCCAAGCGCAGCTCATGTTCGACTGCGGAGCGTTTCGTCCCGGAAATAATCTCGCTGCCTTCTTCGCCGACTGAAAGCACGCCGGTGATGCGCAACAGTTGTTCCGCGGTCTTTTGTTCGAGCTCGCGCCACAACTCATAACTGCGGAGCACCAGCCGCACATAGGCCGCGTCTTCGAAGTACGCCTGCCGGATCATCCGGCTTTTGCCGTGCGACGACCCGCGATCGTGGGCGGGTCCAAATTGTTCCAGCCCGATCACCGAGGCGCCTCGCGCCGCACAGTGCGCCGCCACCGCACTCCCTATTCCACCCAGGCCGACGACGGCCACATCGAACGTCATTTGTGAAGGTCGGCCCGCGTTAATCTTCGATCTGCGACCCCCAGACAGTCCCGGTGTAGTTGCCTTGTTTGTAACGGACGCGAACTCGGTCGCCCACTTTGTATTTTAGAAAGCGTGCCCGATCGGCCGCGATTGTGAATCGGCGGCGGTCCTGAATCATTTCGACTTTCACCAGCCATTGCTCCAGCGAAGAAGCGCGCGGATCTTTGCTGGTCCCGCGCACCTTTTTCTTCATCACGTAGGTATCAACCACGATTTCGTCGGGCGCCAGCTCGGTCTGAAGCGATTCGGCAGAAGGACTCGGACTCGTAGATGCCATGGTAACCTCCCTGGAGGTCGCAACTGGCGTAACCGTCGAGGTGGATTCGGCGGCGGCGATATGCTCTTTCTCGAGGACGACGGCGTCGCCTACTTTTTTTGTGCAACCGACCATCGCGAGCGAGACGAGTGCCATTACAAAAAGAGGCGCGCTACAAATTCGTGCGGAAATCATCGCGCGATTCAAAAGGTGAGAGACGGGAGGGTCAAGAACGCACTCTTCCGGTTGCCACTTTACATCCCAAGCTGTCCGTTTATCACACTGGAAATGGATTTCATGATTCGGCATGAAGGCCGTGAGCTGGGCCCGTACAGCGAGTCCGAAATAAGGACTCGGCTCGGAACCGGCATGATCGCGCTCTCGGATTTCGCGCGCTCCGACGAAGCGACGGAATGGGCGGCGCTTTCTTCCTTTGGCCAGTTTGCGCCAAGGGACCCCGATCAGCGGCCGACGTCTCCCGCCCCTCCGCCAATTCCCACGATCCGCGCAGGCCCCGATCCCAAAGCGCTTGGTTCTTATACCGCAGCAACCTTACAAGAAAATGAGCGGCCCCTGCATCACACTGCCATCCATTGGATGGCGTTAGGTGGCTCAATGATTGGCGCCTTCCTTACTCTCATCGTCATCCTTCCAATTGCGATGTTCGCAGCTTGGAAAGATTTCTATTGGGCGTGGCTGCTTCTCGTCATTCCAGTCGGCATCCTCGGATCCGCCATCGTCACCGTCAGGACGAGCGAACTAGTGATCACCGATCGTCGGGTCCTGATCAAGGTCGGTTTCATTCAGCGCCATACCTTTGAAATGTTCATCTCGAAGATCGAGTCGGTCGCTGTCTTTCAAAGCATGCTCGGAAGACTATTTAACTACGGCACCGTCACGATTCGCGGGACTGGCGGTTCCTCGGAATCGTTCACGACGATTGCTGCCCCACTGCAGTTCCGCGACGCGATCCAATTAGTGCAAAGCAATTCCGAAGGACGCTAGGTTTTGTCAGGACGCCTCTACCGGCTCAAAACAGATAATCTTCCCAGCTTCTCGATAGTTTGTCCAAAAACGCTCGCCGTCATGAGCCAGGGAACGGCATTGGAAGGGAACTGTTGCGAGTTCCTTTACTTGAGGGATCGCTTCACGCGGATCGACCTTAGCGAATTTCCAGTCACCACCGTTCTCCTCCGTGCCGAGCAGGACGTAGATGAATTCATCGACGAAAACGTGGCCGCTAATCTCAGCGCCGATCGCGATCTCGCGCACCATTTGGCCCGCTGAATCGAGCTTGAGGATTCGATGCTTGTACCACTGACTCAGGTAAAGAGCTTCGCCGTCGTAGCTCAAGTAAGAGCCGGTAAAATCGGGACAGGCGATGCGGTCTTTCTCGGAAAATCCTTTGTCGATCTCGTATCGCCGAAGATATCGATCGTCATCCGCGCCTTCCCCGAGCGTGAACCGAAGCGATTCTCCGGCTGAGACCGCCGCCCATGGAATCCCCGGCGCGTCGATCTCTTCGATGACCGCGAACGTTCCAGATTCTAAGCGATAGACCCGTCGCAAATCGCGCGAACCCATCCAAAGCTCTCCTTTATGCCAGGTCAGCGCCTGCGGAGTCACGGCCGGAGAATCCAGTCGTTTGATTTCCTTTATTGGAAGCATCTCCAAGGATTTAGCAAAACTGCGACGGCGTCTACCATAAGCTTCCAGTCGCAGAATTTTCGCCCTATCGTTCGTGCCATGAACTCGCCCTCTTCGCCTGTCAGTGAACACAAGGACGCTCAAACTCCGGACGTTGTTGTCCGCGGAAGTGCGCGCGACTTCCTCCAGGAGATTGTCACGGGCAAACATCACTTTCGCGCGGACGAACCCGTGAACTTCGGCGGCGGTGATACCGCGCCCGGCCCTTACGATTATCTCCTGGCCGCTCTCGGAGTCTGCACCTCGATGACTATCGGCTATTATGCTCGCCGGAAAAAAATCCCGTTGGAGAATATCACCGTTTCTTTGCACCACGGCCGCATTCACGCCAAGGATTGCGAGCACTGCGACAGCAAGCAAGGCATGCTTGATCGAATCGATCTTCAGATCGAACTGACAGGCTCCATTACTACCGAACAACGAGCGGAGCTGATGGCGATCGCCGCGAAATGTCCCGTGCACCGAACATTAAAATCCGAGATCGATATCCGTCTAAATCAGAAGGCCGCGGTTTGAAAGCGATGCCCGCAAAATCCGGCGGTTGCAAACCGCCACTCGTTGCTCTACGAATGGGCCAACTGTAGGGGAAAGGAAATCTATGCTCTTGCTATCTTGCGGCTTCGTCGCCCTGGTCGCCGTCCTTCTCATTGTTTTTATTATCGCCGGCTACAACTCCCTCGTTACCCTGCGCAATCGATACAAGAACGCGTATTCGCAGATCGATATTCAACTAAAGCGGCGTTACGACCTGATCCCGAATCTGGTCGAGACCGCGAAAGGTTATCTCGCGCATGAGCGCGGGACGCTCGAAGCCGTCATCACCGCGCGCAACGCCGCTGTTACCGCTAACACCCGCGCCGCCCAAAATCCCGGCGACACGTCCGCGATGAAAGAAATCTCGTCGGCAGAATCTGCGCTCTCCGGTGTGATGGGCCGCTTGTTCGCACTCGCGGAAAACTATCCCGATCTCAAAGCGAACACGACGATGCTGAACCTGATGGAGGAACTGACTTCGACGGAAAACAAAGTCTCGTTCGCCCGTCAGGCTTACAACGATTCCGTCATGGCCTATAACACCCGCCGCGAAGTTTTCCCGACTAACCTCATTGCCGGCCCTTTCAACTTTGGCCCAGCCGAGCTGTTCGTCATCGAGAAACCGGAACAAAAAGACGCGCCCAAAGTCTCGTTCTAGGTCTCGCTAACTCTCGCGCGCGTGGACTTCTTCGAGCGCCAGGATAAAGCCCGCCGTCATACGGCGTTTCTTGTCTTTTACTTCATAGTCGCCGTCGTGCTTTTGATCGGCGCCGTTTATCTCGCGGTCCTTCTAGTCTTCGGCGGGTTTCAATTGAAAAATGGCGCGGACGACCTGACGGCTTCCTGGTCGCAGGCGAGCATGTTTCTCGGCACCGCTGCCGCAACGCTCGGTGTCATCGGGACCGGCAGTTTTTTTAAGACGCTTTCTCTCGCTCGTGGGGGACGAGCCGTGGCTGAGTTACTCGACGGCCGTTTGGTGAATCCGAATTCTACCGACGCGCAAGAGCGCAAGTTGCTGAATGTCGTCGAAGAAATGGCGATCGCTTCCGGCGTTCCCGTTCCGCAAGTCTACGTGATGGACGGCGAGCCGGGCATCAACGCCTTCGCCGCCGGGCATTCTGCGAGCGACGCCGCGATCAGCGTGACGCGCGGCGCCATGACGATGCTGACGCGCGACGAACTTCAGGGCGTGATCGCGCATGAGTTCAGTCACCTGCTCAACGGCGACATGAAACTCAATCTGCGTCTCATGGGCCTCATCTTCGGCATCCTTTGTCTCACCGTCATCGGACGCATCCTGATCCGGACCAGCGGCCGGAAGAATCCATTGCCGCTGTTAGGTCTCGCCCTGATCATCATTGGCTGGGTCGGCGTTCTCTTCGGAAGACTTATCCAGGCAGCCGTAAGCCGAGAACGCGAGTTCCTCGCCGATGCTTCCGCAGTGCAATTCACTCGCAACCCTTCCGGCCTCGCTAACGCTTTGAAAAAAATTGGCGGAATCGCGCAGGGTTCCCAGCTTCAATCCGACCGCGCGGAAGAAGCGAGCCATCTATTTTTTGCCAACGGACTGAAGAGCCGTTTCTTCGGGTTCGCCACGCATCCGCCTCTGGCCGAACGCATCAAGGCTTTGGATCCGAGCTTCGACGGAAAATATCCGGCCGTTGTCTTGCCCGATACGCCGGCAGCATCCATGCCGCCACCGTTGCCCGGGGTTTCCCACTTAGCTCCGCCGCCACCGCCGCCGCCTTCGCTTTCCACCGCGCAGCCGCCGCCGTTGCCGGTAGTCCGACCGCCCCCATTGCCAACGGCTCCTCCCATCATTGGGCAAGAGACGATCGTCGCCGACATCGGAAAACCGCGTGCCGAACACCTGCGTTACGCCGTCGATCTTCACCAAGCCATGCCGGTTTCGATCCAAACCGCAACGCGCGACCCTCTCGGCGCGCACGGGTTGGTCTGCGCGTTTCTACTAGCGGACGATCCGGGGGCTCGTGAAAAGCAACTCGATGAATTAGGTCGGTCGACTTCCGCGCCGGTTCGGGATGAAACCCGCCGCATCTGGTCGGATGCCCAACGTATTCCGCCGCAGGCGCGCATTCCTCTTGTGGATCTTGCGCTCCCCGCACTTCGGCGATTGTCGCCGTCGCAGTTCGAGCAATTTCGTTCGGCTGTGAATGTGATGATCGCCGCTGACGACCAGACCGACCTCTTCGAATTCATGCTTCAGAAAATCGTCATGCGCCATCTCGATACCCGTTTCTATCCCGAGCGCCGGCCCGTCACTCAGTTTTACGATCTGCGTCCGCTGGTTCGCGACGCCGGCATTCTCCTTTCCGCCACTGCCTACGCCGGCGCGGACGACCCCGCCCAAGCGCAAGCTGCGTTCGCCAAAGGCGCAGAGCCGTTAGGCCACATTGCCCGAGCGGAGATTCCGTGGCTGCCTCCTACCGAATGCGATCTCAAGCATCTCGATGCTGGTCTCGATCGCTTCGCCCAGTCTGTTCCCCAAATTAAAAAGAATGTTCTCGCGGCATGCGCGGAGACGGTCGCGTTTGACGATCTTATAAAACCTTGCGAAGCCGAACTACTTCGCGCCATTGCCGACAGCCTGGATTGCCCGCTCCCGCCCTTTGTTCAGTAGCTGGCGCAATGTCTGGGCCGTAAATTTGGACGCGCAGTTACTTTCTGGTTGACGAGGTAACAGGTTTTTTCTCTCATAGGCTCTTCCAATCGTTAACCGGTAGCGGAGCACATGACGATCAACCCAGAACGGGAAGTGCGCTTTGCCGTAGTGATGTACGGCGGGGTTTCGCTGGCGATTTATATTAATGGGGTCGCGCAGGAGTTGCTCAATATGGTGCGCGCGACCGCGCCGAAAACAGCCGGCGGATCTGAGCCTCTCCTCCCCCTAGAAGCCCTCACTAGCTCGGAGGCCGTTTATCGAAAACTCGCGCTGCACCTCGACGAGAAACGCGGGAGCGCCGATCCGACAATTCTTCGCACTCGATTCATCGTAGATGTTATCTCGGGCACGTCAGCCGGCGGTATCAACGGCGTTTTTCTGGCGAAAGCACTGGCTCGAAACCAGAAGATGGATGGGTTGAAAACGCTTTGGCTTCAAGAAGGTGATCTGGGCAAGTTGTTGAACGATTCCGAGTCAGTCAGCGATTTGTCTGAATCGGGTTTCAAGGTGCGCCGGCCGGAGCAATCGCTCCTCAACAGTCAACGGATGTATCGGAAACTCCTCGAGGCGCTCGACCAGATGAGCGCGAATAAGGCTGATAGCACAGAAGACTCGCCGTTAGTAGGTGAACTCGACCTCTTCATAACTACAACTGACATCGAAGGAATTCCGTTGCCGATTACACTGGCAGACAGCGTCGTTTATGAGCGGCGCTACAAAAACGTTTTCCATTTTCGCTATGCGCCCGCGCAGCCACCGAACGAACCGCGCGACGATTTCAAAATGGAGAACGACCCTTTCCTGGCTTTTGCGGCGCGCTGCACGTCATCCTTCCCCTTCGCGTTCCAACCCATGTGTTGGGGCGACGTCGAAGAGATAACGAGTAGCTATCCGCGCTACGCAAAGACCGACTTGGCTTCAAAGCAATGGGACACGTTTTTTACCGAATACCTTCGGCCTTCTTTTTACGATATCGATAAGGATGCGCGGGGCGAAGAGATGCAAGGCACCGCTCCGCAGGCGGCGACGGAGAAGCTGCGGCGCGCATTTCGCTCCCGTGCGTTTGGCGACGGCGGCTACCTCGATAACAAACCATTCAGCTATGCCACCGCCATGCTGATGCGCCGGCATTCCGACTGCGTCGTCGACCGCAAGCTGGTTTACGTTGAGCCCTCTCCCGAACATCCGGAATTGATGCCGCATCAGCCGGAACCGCCTGATTTCGCGGAGAACGTGCAGGCCGCGGTGCTCGAATTACCACGGCAGGAAACAATCCGGGAAGACATCGACCGGTTGTATGAGCGAAATGCAATGCTTGAGCGTCTCGCCAGTTTCGCGAAAAACGTCGACCAGGACATCGAGTGCATTCCGGACGCAGAGGGAAAGAAAGCCCGGACCAGAGGCCAGTTCGTTGATGCGGATCTTCGAGAGCTAATCGGATTGTATGGAATCAGCTACGGAGCTTACCATCGGCTCCGGGTCGATGAAACGACGGCTCTAATTGCCACGCTTGTGGCGCGAGCAGCCGGCCATGATCCGTCATCCGATGCCGTGATCGCGATTCGCGAGCTGGTCGCAGCCTGGCGGCTAGACAACTACACAGCCATCAAAGAAAAAGGGAAGCCGAATCAAAAGACTGAAAATCTGTTTCTTATCGAGTTCGATATTCAATACCGGTTGCGGCGATTGTTCTTTCTGGAACGGCAGATCGCGGCTCTCGCTCACCTGGGTGAAAAGGGCGACGATGGGGATCGCGCAAGGACGCTTTTTGAACACGTTATTCAAAACTGGAAGAATCAGGAGCTCTTTGGTGGATCCCAGGAACAGTTACAAGCTTTTCGCAACGGCCTTGCAGCGATCAAGAAGGAGGTTGGAAACAAATTAAAGATCGCCCGCTTCGCACAGGAGAATCTCTTGAAGCGCGATCCATCATTAGCATCGATCAAACCCGGTGCACCCGGCGCGAATTCCTATCGGGAGCATAAGCTATCGGAACTCATTTCGGAGCTCCAACTCTCATGGGAAGAGATGAAAGGGATTCTGGTCGTCGATCCCGCCGGTAGGCTCGATAAAGCTCGCGTCATCCTCAGCCCCAACACGCCTTCTTCGAATCGACCTCGTCACGATATTCTCCAGAACCTCGCGGATGTCATCAGCGCCGCCCTGATGGAAAACGTGGCCGGGTCACCGATAATTTACGATAGCACTAGCACGGATGTAACGAACCCAGGAGTAGCGGCGCGCGTTTGCCTTGAGCATTACTACGGCAGCTTCGCCCACTACGACCTCGTGACTTACCCAATCGAATACGGCAGCGGCGCATCCGAAGCTAACGTTGTGGATGTTTTCCGGGTCAGCCCCGAAGACGCCACATCTCTTATTGACGAGCGGGCGGTTGGTAATAAACGGCAGAAACTCGCCGGACGCACTTTAATGTCGTTCGGCGCCTTCCTCGATGAGCGGTGGCGCAAGAATGACATGCTTTGGGGTAGGCTTGATGGCGCGGAGCGATTGATCACCGCCGTGCTCCCCGTTACTGGCTCCGAGGCAGACCTTCAGTACAGGGACGGCCTTATCAAGGAAGCCCATAAAGCCATCCTGAGCGAAGTCATTAATCAGAACGATGTCCAGGCTGTGTCGCGCATTTTGAGTAGGGCGCTGGCCTCCTACCAGCCAGGCTCGGAAGAAGAACGCAAACTTCGAGGCATGATTAAAAGTTTTAAGAAGACGGATTTGTCTGAAGCAATGCAAAGCGCATTGCAAAAATGCCTGGATGGTCCGGAAGAGCTTTGGCAATACTACAAGAGCGGCTTCGAAGTTAATCGCGAGCTCGACGCCGAGCAGGCTCTCCGTCTAATTTCTCGAGCTACCGCCATCATCGGTAACATGCTCGAAGGATTGGCGGACAAGTATCGCTTTGGACCAGGCAAACGCGTGGCCGGATGGATCGCTAGACTAGGCACTTGGTTCTGGAGCCTGGTCACGGTCGCCGTTCCGCAAAGCCTGCCCAACCTCTTCTTCCGGCACTGGATCGCCGTTCTTTACGTCTTTGACCTTCTGCTAATTCTTGGCGGGACCTTCCTGGCGCCAAGTGTCAAAACCCTCGGATGGGAAGCTCTCGGCATAACAATCATCGTCAACATCGCGGTATCCGGTGTAGGTCACTATATAACGAGCAGGAGCGGCTGGATGCGGCTTTTGCGAAGCTTACTCGGCGTAGTTTTAATCGTGCTAATTGTCTGCGGTGCCGTCTTTCTCAACGATCACATCTTTCATTTGAGTCAACTGGGAGAATACATCCTGGTGAGTCTTCTCGCCGGTTCGGCCGCAGTCGTGATCGCTTATGTTGAATGGTGGCGTTGGGTTAAGGCATTCCTTGCCCGTCCCAACCCGCGCCCTAATTATGTTGCGCTCGCGCTGCTGACTGGCACAACCCTGTTTTTGGCCGGTGTCCTCGCCTGGCTCGGCCCACCCTCGATCGCGGGGTTAGAATTTTCCCGAACAAGGGAAGTCGCGTTAGATTTCATAGCCACGGCGAAAACGACCACCTACTTGCTTCGGCGGCAGCTCGCGGTCGATTACTTATTCATCATTGCTTATGCAGCGACATTCGCGAGCTACTGCGTCGCCGGGGCCAGGCTATTCTGGCAGGGACGGCTCATCCTAGTTGAGAGCATTGTCGCTCAAAGCGTGAAACGGGCCGCGAGTAATCAGGCCATAGCGGCTGGCCAGGGAACACCAGGCAAGAATCAAGAAAAGTCCGTTGACGAATCATCGTTCTGGCTCCGCGCTCTCCTGGTTTTCGCAGTCACCGGCTTTGCCGTGGCCGCGCTCCAGTGGATCGCGGCAATAGCAGACGCTGCGGAGAATACAGGGCTTCTTTCTTTTTTGTCCAATCAATCGGAACCAATGGGTCTCGAGGTTGCCTATTGGGCAGCCACGGTAAAGTTCGCCCTCATCGGCTTGGGAGCTTTGTATTCGTTGACTGCTTTCATCTTCGCAATTTGCAACATCCTCCGTGCACCTGAGGTCGAGGGCACGGAGGAACCCGGCCGACGCAAACGCCATCGAGCAAGAGCAGTTTTGTTAGCAACGCTCGCGTTTGTAGCTCTCCTGACACTTATTGGTTGCGCGCGCAACCTGTGGCGTTGTCCAAGTTGCCCGGAGAACTGTTTTCCCAAGCTCGAAACCAAAAACGCTCCCTGAGTGACGAAGAATAGGGCGAAATCGCGTTAAGCGCAGAGCAGTCCGACTCGCCATGGCCTCTTAACCGCTTATTCGGTTCGCTTTTCATTATCTCGCTCATACCGTTTGGCCATGGCGATTATCGGAAAAGTCGACAGTCTTTGGCGTTATCCCGTCAAGAGTATGCGTGGCGAAGAGATGGAGGAGCTCTTCGTAGGATACGCGGGGGTTTTTGGCGACCGGCTTTTTGCCTTTGTCAGCGACGCGAGTCCAAAGGGGTTTCCTTACTTCACCGGACGCGAGCAGCGACGAATGGTTTGCTACCGCGCTCGGTTTCGCGATCCGAAAAAAGCCGCACGTCCGAGCAATCAATCCGAAGCGGAAGAAAACGGCGCCTGGCCGCTTCCCGCCAGTTCGGATGAGCTGGCGATCGACGTGGAAACCGCCGACGGGAAGGTTCTGCAAATCGATGACCCATCGTTGATCGATTTCCTTCGCGCCAGAATAGAGCATTCTGGTAACGTCACTCTGTTGCGATCGGATCGCGCCATGACCGATTGCGCGCCGTTGTCGTTGTTCACGCTTCAAACGGTTCGCCAACTCGAGCAGGAATCTCGAACCCCGATCGATAAGCGGCAATTTCGGGCCAATGTTTATCTGGACTTGTCAGACAGCGCCGGCTTTGCCGAAGAGAAATTTGTCGGTCGATCTCTGCGTTTGGGCTCGAAAGTGGTGGTAAGCGCCACGAAACTGGATGGCCGTTGCATGATGATCACGCTCAATCCCGACACGGCCGAGAAGTCGCCCGAGGTCCTCAAGGCCGTCGCTCAAAAGCACGACGGAAAAGCCGGGCTTTACGCCGCAGTGCTTACCGAAGGAATCGTTCGCCAAGGCGATCCGGTTGAGTTACTCGATTAGCTCGACTCTCGAATGAAAGACAACGTTGATCCGAACGCAGTCGAAGATCACGAGGGCATCCTGACGATACGCGGCGGCGGCCCGCGGCGGGATTGGAACGGGATCCATTACAAGCAAGGCATGTCCGCGAAGAATGTTGGAACGACCAAGTTATCGGCGAACATCGCCACGATCCCACCGGGCGGCGTCGCCTACGCACACATCCACGTTGGGTTCGAGCTGATCCTTTACATTCTCGAAGGTAAAGTCCGGCACGAGTTCGGTCCGGGATTGAAGCAGGTCCTCGAAAACGAAGCGGGCGATTTCATTTACATCAAGCCCGGCGTCCCTCACGAAGTGTTCAATATGAGCGACACCGAGTCGGTAGTCGCTTTCGTCGCCCGATCGTCCGCTCAGGAGTGGGACGATATCATTCCGTACGACCGTAATCAGCCAGGCTGAAAACCGCCGGTCCTTTTTCGTGGACGCGAACTACGTCTTTGCTTTTGCAATCGGTATCGGTGTGGTCGCGGGTTTGCGTTCACTGCTCGCGCCGGCGGCAGTAGCATGGGCCGTTTGGCTAGGTTGGTTACACTTACAAGGCACGCCTCTTGGATTCGTGGGATCCAAGGTCGCGCTCACAATTTTCTCCTTACTCGCGATCGGAGAGCTGGTGGCGGATCTCCTACCTCAAACTCCCAAGCGAACAGACCTGGCGCCTTTGCTGGTTCGCATGCTCTCCGGAGGATTTTGCGGTGCTTGTCTGTGCGCCTCAGCTAACAAATCTTTAACGATCGGCGCAGCTCTGGGCGGAGTGGGTGGCGTGATCGGAGCGTTCGGCGGTTACGAACTCCGGAGACGTCTAGTCTCGAAGCTGATGATCAAGGACTTCTTTGTAGCTCTTTCTGAGGACGTGATTGCCTTGGGCATGGCCTGGTTCTTCCTTTCGCGATAGTCGCGGAGCCAACGTCGATTTCGACCTAACGCCCTTTATCCGCTATCGCTCGCGCTTCCTTTTCTTCGTTCGCGCCCTCAGCGTGACCGATCACCGCCGAACGCTCCCGGTCTAGCTTGATCACAACGAGCCGGGTGTGGATCTTCCGAGTCTCATCATTACCCGCCTCGATCCGATAAATGATCGCGTACGGAACAAAGCGTCCTTTCTCCTCGATTCCTCGCCATTCGACAACGTCGTTTGCTTTGTGAGGGAAAGTCCCGCCACCGGCTTTCATCGTCGCGGAGTACAAATCGATCGTGTCTTCTCCAAACCGAATATTGATCCAGCTTCGCTCGTCGCCCGACAGATGAACGAGCTTGTATCCTCCGAAGCCCGCGAACACAGCTTCAAACCCTCCTTCCGGCTCGTTGCTTTCGTCTTTGAAAGAAAGTGCCTTCGCCCGCGCCGTGCTTGTATATTTGGTGACGACTCGTTGACCCGCCTCGGCTCGACTCACGAGCGCGATCAACACGATCGTCGCTAGAACGCGCGCAATTAATCGGGCTCTAATTTTCGAGTGACGCATTCCCATCATGATGAACAACTCCCGCGCACGGCGTCGATCTTATGTTTCCGCGGTGAGGAACGAACTGATTTCATTCAAACTCTTGCGCCCAATGTCCGGAACGCGCGCATTCTCCGCGGGATGTCCGACAACGAGAAGCACGAACGGCTTCTCGTGCGATGGCCGGCCGAGAATTCGATTTAGAAATCCCATCGGACTCGGCGTGTGAGTGAGTGCCGCCAAGCCGCACGTGTGCAGCGCGGTCACCAAGATCCCCGTCGCTATTCCCACCGACTCGATCGCATAGTAAGTCGGCGAGCGAGTGCCATCAGCCAGGATTCGAACCGGTTGGGCAAAGACCGCGATGAGCCACGGCGCGATTTCCAGAAACGGCTTGTTCGAGTCAGTGCCAAGAGGAGCTAACGCGTCGAGCCATGCTTTCGGCGCGCGATGCGCGTAGAATTCTTTTTCTTCAGCTTCCGCCGCGACGCGAATTTCGTGTTTTAGGATCGGGTCGCTAATTGCCACGAAATGCCATGGTTGAAGGTTCGCGCCGCTCGGCGCCGTTCCCGCCGCCTGAAGACATGACTCGATAACTTTTCTCGGAACTGCACGATCTGAGAACTCACGGAAGGTCCGGCGCCGCTGCATCGTTTCGCAAAACTGCCGCGCTTCTCGCAGCAATTCATCGTCGGATCGCTCCGAGGCTAGCGGCGCGGGAACGAGCCTTAACTCGCTCACCGGGATTCGACCGGTTCGGGCGCCACTTGAAGCACGACCTTGCCGCGGGTATGACGGGTGGCGATTTGGTCCAGGGCTTTGGCGAAGTCAGCCAAGGGAAATGTTTGCGACACCACCGGAGTGAGTTTCTTTGCATCGATCAAGGCCGCCAACTCCTCGAGCACCTTCGCTTGCGGCGCGGCACGCAGCGTGACTCCACGAATCCCGCGCGCGTCCACCTCAGCCTGAGCCGGTTCATCGACTATCGACACGATGATGCCGCCCTTCTTCACAACGCCATAAGAGCGTTTGAGAGTGTCGCCCCCCACGGTATCGAGAACGACATCCACATCTTTCGCGACGTCTTCAAACTTCGTCTTGGTGTAGTCGATCGCGACGTCTGCGCCCATCTGATTCAGAAACTCCTGGTTCGCGGTCGACGCGGTCGCGATCACTTTTGCGCCTTTCGCTTTCGCAATTTGAATGGCGAAATGGCCCACTCCGCCGGAGGCACCATGGATGAGCACGGTCTGACCGGCTCCGAGTTTCGCCGTGTCCACCAAGGCAAGCCAGGCTGTCGATCCGGCCGCCGGCAGCGCCGCCGCTTGCGCATAGCTGACCAATTTCGGCTTCAGTGCGGCCTCGCTTTCCTTAGCGATTACATATTCCGCGTAGCCACCTTCGCTCGCCAGGGTGAAGAAGGCATAGACGGAATCGCCTTTCTTAAACTTCGTGATCTTTGCGCCCGCCTTCTCGACGATCCCGGCCGCATCCATTCCCAAAATCAGAGGGAACTTGTTTCCGATTAGTTCCGCCAGGTAACCCTTGCGAATCGCGACATCCACCGGATTCACAGAGGCGGCAATGACTCGGATCAGGATCTCATCATCCTTTGGCTCAGGCCGCGGCACGTCTTCGAGTTTCGACACTTCGGGGCCGCCGTAACCTCGCAGGACTACCGCTTTCATCGGCGACGTTTGCGCATCCGCCGCGATGGATGAAGTCGCCGCCAAAGCGAGCGCGAATTGAACAAAGCCTAATCCGGTTCTCATCGCGCCAGCGTCGAGGAGCGACGCGGGCGAAGCGAGTTCAAAATGAGCGCCGCGGGCTGGCGCGCTTCGCAACTTGACAAGCAAGGCGCAGTGATGTAACGACTGTTACATGAGCACTCGCGATCGACTTTTGCAAAGCTGTCTCACCTACTTTCTCCGCCGCGGAGTGGCCAATCTGTCGCTTCGGCCCCTGGCCGCCGGGGTCGGCACCAGCGCTCGCATGTTGCTCCATTATTTCGGCTCGAAAGAAGCGCTTATCGCCGAAGTGATGGGACAGGTGCAAACGGGGCTCCAAGAGACATTCAAAGAATTGCTGGTTCGATCCGCCGAACCACGGAGCAACCCGCTGCCACAATTCTGGAAGATCTTGTCGCGCAAAGAAAACCAACCCCCTCTGCGCCTGCTCTTCGAGATTCAAATGCTGGCTCTGCAAAATCCCCGTCGTTACCGGCGCTACCTCACGCGAAGTTCCGCGACCTGGCGCGGCTTGATCGAACAGGCCTTGCCCACAAAACGATCGAACCCGATCGACGCTACTCTTCATAACGCCGTTATCGACGGATTACTCCTCGAGCTTCTCTCCACTGGAGACCTTCAACGAACTTCGCGGGCGCTCACGCTCTTCAGCAATCGATGCTCCGTCGATCACCGCGAAAAAGGAAATCGACGATGAACTCGAGTAAACTCGCGGGCGGCTTCGCCGATGCACCTCCGGCGCCATTAGCATCGAGCCGACATCTGCGACGGTTCCTTTACATCTCGATTGGGATCGCGGTCGCGATGTTTCTTCAGGCACGGAACCCTTCCCCGGCCCCGGCGGCATCAAAGCTCCCTTTCTACATCATGATGATCGCCCTCGAGGTCTTCTTTGTTTGGTTCGTCGCGATGGGAGCCAAAGCTCAGGGCCACGGGCTTGGTGAGATCGTGCGGCTTCGCTGGCGCAATCTGGTTGACGCGGGGACTGACATCCTGGTCGCCGCCGGCACCGTTGCGTTCCTGAAATTCTCGAAGCCAATCTTCTTCTACTTCCTCGGCCGCTGGACTTCGAACACAGGATTTCTTTTGCCGACTAGTTTTTCGGAATCCGTTGCGTGGGTCGCAGTATCCGTCGCGGCTGGTTTCTGTGAGGAAGCAGTGTATCGCGGCTACTTGCAGCGGCAGCTTTGGAGCGTGACCAGAAGTCTTCCGCTAGCTCTGATCCTCCAAGCACTGATCTTCGCTTGTGGTCACATTTACCAGGGTTGGAGACCGGCGCTTGTCACGGCGATCTACGGTTTGATATTCGGTTTAGTCGCCGCCTGGCGCCGCAGCATCATTCCCGGCGCAATCGCTCACGCGATCGTCGATATTCTCGGCGGTTTCAGATTGTAGAAGCCTTTTTGTTCGTCCCTCACATCTTTCGCGAGTCGTACGCCCAATGGAGCAAGGCCTGGCGCTGACGCCGACGACACTGCAGATCCCGTCGCGCGCAATGCTTCTTTAGTTGGGCGACGTGACGCTGAACCGCCCGCCATCGCTTGATTTGGCGGAGGTCGTCGGGATGTCGCCGTCCGGAATAGTAGCGGCAATACCATTGAAACCAGCCGCGTGGATCGTCCGGATGAATCCAGCCTTTCTTCCGCCAAAGCTCAAGCGGCTGGGACGCTGTCACGCCGAAATAATTCAGCGACGCACGCGGCCGACCTTCGGAAAACTTCGCCCGCGCGAACCAACCCGCCGGGAATTCGCCACGACAATCGGCCATATATTTGCCGCCGAATATTCCGAGCGCCAACAATTGCCTTGGCGTGAGCTCAGGTTTGAATCCCGGCCGAAAATTCCGGCCAGCGGGCCTTGTTCTCCAATACACATAGCCTCTCTGCATCTTGTCATTCACCAGCACGCGTTTCGGTTTCATTGCTGCACGCGCGGGAATTAAAGGAGTGCCGCTTTACGGTTCCGGCTTGTGCATGACCGACACCATCCAGCCCACGCCGAACCGATCCTGAAGAACGCCGAACTTTGCCGCCCAGAACGTTTTCTCGAGCTTCATCGTCACGAGTCCCCCATCACTGAGCGCGGCAAAAACACGCTCGGCTTCCGCTTCATCGGCGACTGTGACCGAAAGTGAAAATCCCTCGAAATTCCCCGGACCCTGGCACTGACCATCGGATGCCATGATCGTCGTCTCGCCGATTCGCAGGCTCGCATGCATCACCTTTTCATCAAAGCATTCCGGCAGTCCCGCTTGCCGCTCCGGCGCATCCTTGAACCGCGCCAGCCTCTCGACTTCAGCGCCAAGCGTCTTGCGATAAAATTCGATCGCCTCTTCGCAGCGGCCGCCGAAAAAGAGGTACGGTTGAACAGACGTGTTCGATGTGTTCATAACGAAACTTCGCTTCGTTACGTTGGACGTTCAACCAATTCGGCACCGCTCATCACGCCCAGTTTTCGCTGAGCAATTCCCTCGTTTCCTCTACGCCGACGTTCCAGATTTTGGCCATTTCTTCGTCGTCGCGTTGGTAAACGCCGCCCCAGTTGCCGTCTTTCAGATAAGCACGCAACGCTTTCGGGTCGAGTTGGCGAATCGTCTCCATCTCCGCTGCAGGCTTCTGTTCCGAAGGCATCGCGACCCCCGCGAGCCGCGTCCACGGAAAATTTTCCATCCAGGACGCATGCGACGCGACCGAATCGGTCGCCTGGACTTGCGCCCAAACTTTCGGCGCATTCCACCAATTGTGGAACTTGATCCGCATACCGGGATGATCCGCCAGCCATTCGCCGACCAAACCCTGAGCGGGCGCATTTCCACCGTGGCCATTCACAATCAAAACGCGTTTGAATCCCTGCTCGCAAATCGAATCGAGAATATCGCGCACAACGGAAAGGTGGGTCTGAACCCGCAATGCGATTGTGCCCGGAAAGGCGCGAAAATAGGGCGCGATTCCGTAGGCCAGCACGGGAAACACCGGGATACCGAGTGGTTCCGTCGAGTCGATCGCGAGTCGCTCCGCCAAAATGCTATCGACCGCCAGGCTCAGGTAAGCGTGCTGTTCCGTGCTCCCGAGTGGCAACACACAGCGATCATCGTGGCGGAGATATTCCTCCACCATCATCCAGTTCATCTCCGCGATGCGCACGGCCGTTCCCTACTTCTTCGTTCTTACTTCTTCGTTTCCCCAAACGCTTCTTTGTTGACTACGTACGGCATCCTGGTGGGATCGCCGCCGTAGTTCCCTTCCAGCACGTCGATGACAGCCTGCGCGGTGCGGCCAGCCATCCCTTTATCTGGATCAACGTCGAGCCGGGTGATTTGCGCGCCGCTGGCGAAATGATGGAACACCCGCGCCCGGTCGGCGATTTCGGGATCGAGCAATGGTGAATCAGGCGGCAACGGTTCTTTCTCGAACACATCAAGGGCAGCGCCCGCGACGACTTTTTCTTTCAGCGCCTGCGCGAGCGCTTTCTCATCCACGACTGGGCCGCGCGAACTGTTCACCAGATAAGCGGTCGGCTTCATCAGCTTCAACGTCTTCTCATTGATCAGGTGATAGGTCGGCTTGTCCGTTTCGCCTTCGCGAAGCAGCGGAACGTGAATGCTAACGTAATCGGCGCCGCGAAGCGCCTGCTCGAATTCCACGTACTTAATCCAGGTCTTTTCCTTCTGGATTCCGCGCGAATGTCGCAAATCCATCAAGGCCTGAATCGCGCCGATGAACTCCTTATTCTGATAAGCGGGGTCGTAGCAAAGAATGTTCATGTCGAACCCCGAACACTTCTTGATCATCGCCAGCCCGATCCGGCCGGTGCCGATGACCGCGATCGTCTTGCCGGTAACTTCGTCGCCGAGAAATGGCAGGAATGGGTGCCACGACGGCCAGGTTTGTTCGCGGACGAGTCGCTCACTCTGCCACATCTTGCGCGCCAGCATGCCCATCATGAAAAATGCGAACTCAGCGGTGGCTTCAGTAAGCACGTCCGCCGTGTTCGTGAATGGAACCCTATATTTGTTGGCGTCCGCCCGGTTGATGTTATCGAAGCCGACGGCGATTTGCGCGACGACCTTTAACGTCCCCTTTCCCGCCTCAAAAACTTCCGCGTCGATCCGGTCCCGCAGCGTTGTGATCAACGCGTCGATCCCGCTTTTCACTTTCTCGATAATCAACGCCTTCGGCGGGGCCTCCGGTCCTTGGAAAACTTCGAGCTCATAACCCCGCTCGCGCAGGCGGTTCTCCGCCGGTCCCCCGATGCGGGACGTGGCAAAGATTCGTTTTCTGTCGCTCATGGATGGGGCACGGAAGCACGGGTTCAACCTCGCGACAATCGCTTCGCGCGGACCGCTGGTGGGATAATAAACCGGAAGGGGCCTGATGAGAATTCGAGATTCAACGTAGTTAAGCTGCGTTGGAATCCAATTCGTGCGGAGCTAGCTCAACCCGTCCCTTGTCGATGTTTTCCACCAATGGAACGAAAGTCTTAGCGACCTCGTCGGGAACGGCGACGGCCAGATCCCGCGGTTTGCCCGCAATCATTTTGAAGGTGTCTGCAGCTTGAAGTCCTATTGTCACTGTCAGCCAGGCGTTGCTCGATAACTCCGGAGCGATGGCGTCGAGATACTTCTGTCGCGCCTCGGTCGATAATGTGAGGAGGGGCACATCCGGATTAGGCCATTTTTTCTGCACAACGGAGCGATTCGCCGCCGTCCGCACCCAGAGTAATTCCAACCCAATTAAGCGCGCTGCGCGCTTCACTTCGCGCTTACGGTCGCGCTCTTCTTGTGCCCGCTCGCGTTCAGCACGGCTCCTGTCGAGGAAATACGAAGAGGCGAACGTAATCAGTCCACCGACAAGAACTCCGAGCAAACCAAAAACAGGAGGCAAAAAAACCGGATTCAAATACCAGGGCAAAGCGCTGTTCATAAGGGAAAAACGGAAGGTTGAAAAACTCTAACACGAAAGCCGGCGCGTTTCGGGAGCATTCCTTTGCCACTACAAATTCTCTTCCACCCAGCCGCCGATTCGATCGAGCGCCTTCTCGATATTCTCGATCGAATTCGCGACACTGAAGCGCAGATAACCTTCGCCGAAATCTCCGAACGCGGTCCCAGACAGTCCGGCGACGCCGGCTTCCTCCAGCAACGCATCCGCCAGTTTCTTCGAGGGCCAGCCGGTCTTGCTGATGTTCGGGAAAACATAGAACGCGCCCTTCGGCGAGAGACAGGAGAAACCTTTGATCTTGTTCAGGCCCGCAACCATCACGTCGCGACGTTTCTTAAACTCGGCGCACATCCGCTCGACCGATTCCTGCGGCCCGCGCAGGGCCTCTACGCCGGCGATCTGGGTGAAACTCGCCGTGCACGAATTCGAATTCGTCATCAACCGGGCAATATGCGTCGCGAAGTCTGCACGCATCACGCCGTAACCCATTCGCCAGCCGGTCATCGCATACGTTTTCGAGAAGCCGTCGAGCAAAATACACCGGTCCTTCATGCCATCGACTGACATGATGGAATGATGTTCGCCCTCGAAAATGAGGCGGCTGTAGATCTCGTCGCTCATCACCAGCACATTGCGATCGCCGATCGCCGCGGCGATCTCGTCGATGTCCTTCTTCGTCAAGACGCCGCCGGTCGGGTTTTGCGGTGAATTCAAAATGATCAGCTTCGTGCGATCGTTGATCAGGCTGGCGAGCTCGCCAACATCGAGACGGAAATCCATCTCCTCGCGCAACCGGATCGGCACCGCTTTCGCGCCGACGTAATTAATCATCGACTCGTAAATCGGGAACCCGGGGTTCGGATAAATGACCTCATCGCCCTCTTCAGCCAGGGCGAGAATAACGAAAAAGATGATCGGCTTTCCGCCCGGTACGACCACCACTTCATCCGGCGACACGTGGACTCCGCGCGTCTCGCTCACATATTGCGCAATCGTCTCGCGCAACTGCGGCAATCCCGCCGACGGCCCGTAATGAGTGAAGCCTTTGTGCAGCGCATCGCAGGCTGAATCGATGACATTGCGCGGCGTGTCGAAATCAGGTTCGCCGATTTCGAGATGAACGATATCGCGCCCCTGCGCTTCGAGCGCTCGAGCCTTGACCAAAACTTCGAAAGCCGTCTCGGTTCCTAGCCGCGCCATCCGTTTGGCGAGGCGAAGTTCGCTTTGATTGTCTTTTTTCATGACCGCGAAGCCAGCATTATAACGCGCGAAGGCTGTTTGTCTTTCTCGACTTGTGACTCGCCACGTGTCACTGAATTATCCCGATGGCCATCCGCATTCTCGTCACCGGCGGTACGTTCGACAAGGAATACAACGAGCGCGACGGAACGCTTTACTTCAAGGACACGCACATCGCGGAGATGCTGCGCCTGGGACGCTCGCGCGTCGAAGTGACGATTCGCACCGTTATGATGGTCGACAGTCTGGAAATGAACGCGGCCGATCGCGCGCTAATCGTTCAGAACTGCCTCCAGAGCGACGAGCATCGAATCGTCGTCACCCACGGCACCGATACGATGACCGACACCGCCGCAGAGATCGCTCACGCCGTCACGGGAAAGACTGTCGTCCTGACCGGCGCGATGATCCCTTACGCTTTCGGCAGTTCCGACGGGCTCTTTAACCTTGGGAGCGCCCTCTCCTTCGTCCAGGCCCTGCCGCGCGGCGTTTACATCGCAATGAACGGGAAGTGCTTTCCCTGGGACCGCGTCCGCAAAAATCGCGAACGCGGTGAATTCGAAGAACTGTAGAACCGCTCTCCTGCGCGCATACGCGAGGAGAGCGGCTCTAGATCAGTTTCGCGCTGGCTTAATGCCAGTAGATGTGATGGCGGAAATGCGAGCGGGCATAAACACGATTATACGCGCCACGCCGCACATAATGTCCGCGGACCCAGCCATGGCGGCTTTCGTGTCCGGGCACCCACACCCAGTAGTACCCTTCGTGCCAGTAGCCTGAGCCATAGTAATACGGCCGGTCACCAACGCTGATCGACAGATCGATCGCCTTCGCTTGCGGCGCCAGAGGCGTCGTGATCGCGACGATCGCTGCTAAAAGAATCAGAATTTTAGTTTTCATATTGTGTTTGACCACCTTACTACGAATTTATTCGCGTTCTTGGCGAATTTTTTTTGGGCCCCTCCCCCGAGCCGGCCGGCCCGAGTGACCAAGACGCGGACTTGTTAGCGCCCGCTTCCTTGAGCATAATCGGGCGGTCGCCCTATGGATTATGTGATTCGGCCTCTATCTGAAGCGGACCAAGAGATTCTGTGGGAAATGCTTTATCAAGCCCTCCAAACATCCGAAGGCGCGCCCTCGCGCGACATCCTCAAGCAACCGGAGTATGCCCGTTACGTCGAGGGCTGGGGACGACCCGGCGACACTGGTTTTGTTGTCTCGGACAAAGGCAGCAAGGAAGTGCTCGGCGCGGTTTGGTATCGTCTTCCGGCGGCCGGTGACAAGCGATCGCCGGATCAAACCGAACCGATTCCGGAACTGGCTTTCGCGGTTAAGCCCGGTCAACGCAAACGCGGTCTCGGCGCTGCTCTAATGACTCAGCTCGTGAAAGCGAATCCGCATCAATCCGCGATTTCGATCCGCGCTTCCGCGAACAATCCAGCGGTCCGTCTCTACGAGCGGTTTGGTTTCGAAATCGTCAACGACACCGGCGGGACGGTGACGATGCGGCGACACATTTGACTTGCGAAGTTAGTATTGAACGAACGCGTCGTCGGGATAGCAGTAGAGCCAGCGTTCGCCGGGCTGGGCAGAGGCGATCACGGGATGTCCACTCGCATGTGCATGTTTCGTGGCGTGTTTGTTCGGCGAGCTGTCGCAACAAAGCGTCACGCCACACGTCTGACAGATGCGCAAATGCACCCAGCTCGCGCCGATCTTTACGCACTCGGCGCATTCGAGCACCTCGGGTAGTCGAACTTCGGTGATGGCGTCGATGTGTGGGCAACTACTGGTGTTCATGATTTTCCTTTAATGCTTCGTGCACTCCTGCGATCGCCATGCTGCCTTCACCAACCGCGGCCGCGCAGCGTTTGACTGAACCGGAACGAACATCTCCGACGGCGAACACACCCGGCAGACTCGTTTCGAGCGCGACCGGTGGACGCGTCCCCTGCTTCCAAAATGGAGCGTCGGAAACAAGCGCGCCGGTTTTGATGAAACCTTTTTCGTCGCGCAGGATTTCCGGCGGCAACCATTCGGTGCACGGCGTCGCCCCGATCATGGAAAAGACGGCGGGCGTTTCAACGGTGCGGCGTTCGCCGGTCGTCGTATTTTCCAATTCGACGGACTCGAGAACGGAGTTACCCGTCATGCGCCGAACGGTCGTGCAGGATAAGAGCTCGATATTTTGCCGCGCCAACACTCGACGCGACAAATAGTCCGACATGCTGTGCGACAGGTCGTTTCCCCGAATGACGAGGAGGACTTTCGCCGCACCTTCAGACAAAAACATTGCAGCCTGGCCGGCGGAGTTGCCGCCCCCGACGACGATCACCGTGGAGCCGCGACAGAGCCGGCTCTCTAGCGCAGTGGCCGCGTAATAAACTCCAACGCCCTCGAAACGCGATCGACCTTCGGCGTCGAGCCGGTTGTAGTTCGCGCCTGTTGCGATCACCAACGATTTCGCGCAGAGCAAGGCTGGGCAACCCTCGACCTGCAGGCTCACGCGGTACGCTTTCTCCGGGTGGTAGATCAACGTCATCGCCTGAGAGGGAGTCGAGAATTTTGCGCCGAATCGATAAGCCTGAAGCTGCGCCCGCCAGGTGAGATCGCCACCACTTATTCCGGTAGGAAAGCCAAAGAAGTTTTCGATCAGGGACGATGACCCGGCCTGACCTCCGGTCGCGTAACTTTCCAGAACGACCGTGTCCAAGCCTTCCGAGGTCGCATAAACTGCCGCCGCGAGGCCGGCGGGGCCGGCGCCGACGATCACGAGATCGCAGTGAATTTCTTCTTTGTCATCCGCCGCGAGCGGGCGAAGCAATCCAGCCACCTGCGCTACTTCGCGCAGAGAGGGCCGACGCAATGGCGCTCCGTTCGGAGTGATGAGCACGGGGAAATCACGCTCTGACAAATGCAACCGCGCTGCGAGGGCGGCGCCCTGCTCGCTCTTCACTTCGACCAGCCGATGAGGAATGTGATTTTTATCCAGAAAATCGTCGAGCTGCCGTGCGTCGCGTGAATCCGCTTCCGCCAGAATTCGCAGACCGGCAAACTCCTTGTCGCGCTTCAATCGCATTCGCCGCATGATGAGCGCGTTCACGATCGGCTCACCGATCTGCGGCAGCTCTGCCAGCGCCCGCCGCAATTCGCGCGCCGGAACTTGCAACACTTCTGCTGTCTCCGATTTTACGCGCGCGCTGGCTAGTGCCGAGGTGCCCTGCAGCATCGAGACCTCACCGAGGAAATCGCGCGGTCCCGCTGTCGCAAGGATTTGTTCGACGCCGTCCCGGGTTTCGAACGCCTCGACTTCGCCCTCCAGGACAATCGTGAGGGGAAATTCGCGCTGACCGGCTTTCGTGACCACATCGCCGCGGTTCAGTTTCCGGCGGGTTCCCAATGGTTCGAGAAGCGCCAGCTGCTCATCCGACAATTCCGGAAATGCGATTGCTTCAGTATCGCGATAAAAACGTTCATCTTCCTCGGCTGGCGTCACGGCACGATTGTAACCCGCCCCAGCGCCGCGGCAATGCTGCTGGGAATTGCTCCTCGCTCTCTTCGATCGCCGCGCCCTAGACTCGGCTCCATGAAACGGATCCTGTTACCTTCCATCCTCCTGTTGTCGTTATCGCTTCGCGCTTGGAGCCAGGAGACCAGCGAGCTCGCCCAACCACCGAATGGCGACAACCAAAAAGCGACGGTGTCGCAATGGATCGGGCCGGTAGAAATCTCGATCGCCTACCACAGTCCGCGGGTCCATTTCAACAAGGCCGAACGCACCGGCCATATCTGGGGAGAGTTAATTCCCTGGGGATTTTTCGATGACGGCTTCGGCCCGAGTAAAGCCCAGCCATGGCGCGCCGGGGCCAACGAAACCACGAAGATCACGTTGTCGCACGACGTGAAGATCGACGGGAAAGATTTGAAGGCCGGGACCTATGGATTATTTCTGGCGCTCGATAAAACCGGACCGTGGACCTGGATCTTTTCGAAAAATCTCGGCTGGGGCGCCTATCAATACGAAGAGAAGAATGACGTTCTGCGCGTATCCGCCACTCCGCAGGACGCGCCGTTCACTGAGTTTCTCACGTATGGATTTGACGAGCGCCTGCCGAATTCAGCGACTGCCTTTCTGCAATGGGAAAACAAGCGCGTCTCCTTTAAGATCGACGTCCCGAACGTGAACGAAGGTTACGCCGCGGAACTTCGGAAGCAGTTGCAATCCTGGCCGGGGTTCGATTACCGCAGCTGGCAGGCGGCGGCGCAATTTTGCGCCGACAATAAAGTGAACCTCGATGAGGCCCTCGTCTGGGCCGACAAAGCGATCAAGGAACCTTTCCGCGGCGCTGCGGCCGGACGCGAAGATTTTTCGACTCTTCAAACCAAAGCGGCGGTGCTAACTGCGATGGGCCGCGAAGCGGACGCCGACGCGACGATTGATAAAGCGCTCAAGCTCGGCGGCGAGGTCGTGATGGTGCATCAGAGCGGCATGCGTCTGCTCCGCGCCGGCCGCAAAGAAAAAGCGATGGAGGTTTTCAAGTCGAATGCCGCCCAGCATCCCGACGAAAAATTTTACACGTTCGTCGGCCTCGCTCGCGGTTACACGGCCTTAGGCGACAAAGCGAATGCGATCAAAAACTGGGAGATCGCGCTCCGCAATGTTCCCGAATCCCAGAAAGCCAATCAGCCCGTTTACGAAAAAGCGCTCGCTGATCTGAAAAAGTAGCCAGCCGGATTTTCCAAACGGCTTTCGCTGATTCCCAGTTGCAGGGTTGCGGTCAACTGCGGGCTGCAATCCCAAAGTCGCGCAACGCTTGTTCGACGCACGGCTTGGCCCCGCTCAGCAGAGGTTCCCAGTGCCCAACTACGAGTTTATCGAAATCCAAATCCAGGAGCGCGTTCACGGAACGCTCAAAGGCTGGTCGATCGCTGATCGTCAGGCGAAAGAACGCGCTGATCCCAAACAACCGCGGCAATCGCATGAAATGGCGCGCGAAGAAACGCGGCCAACCGCGCGTTTCCGGCGGTAGCGAAAAGAACAGGTCCGCCACCACCAGCGTCCGCGAGCGCCGATGAAACAAGACGTGCTCCTTCTTTTTCAATCCGTCGATCTTCAACACATCGATCTCTCCCTTCCAATCCGACGGCGGTGGCCACAACGATCCGGTTAAAACTCCGCTGACCTTCGCGAATCCATCCGGGGCGAGGTACGGCAAGCCGGGCAAAGCCGAGCGCCCTTGTTTCGCGAACGTGTCATGCAGCAGCGTCGCCTCGATTAGCCAGGTCGGTTCACCGAAACGACGAATCGCCGCGACATCTTCCCCGGTGAACGGCGCCGTTGAATGAATCACTAACCGCCCGTCGCTCAGCCGCAGCAGCGTAACGTTCCGTCTGAAATCGATTCCGAGCGTGCGCCAGGGAAATGACAACACCGCGACATCATCAGATATTTTTCGCCATTCCATGCTGTGGCCGATTCTACTTCTTAATTCCTAATTCTTCCTTCTTACTTTTCCCCCTATGAGCTTTATCAACCTCGAGCAACTGCCCTTCGTCGGAATGTCGCATGAGTTCCACGGCGAAAAAGAAGGCGCACCGTTCTCCGCCTACATCGTTGCCGCAAAACCCGGACAAGGACCGCCGTTGCACACCCATCCTTACGTCGAGGTCGCATTCACGATCGAAGGCTGCGCGACGATCACGGTTGGCGATGAAACTCGCGAGGTGAAAGCCGGTGGCATTGCCGTGATCCCCGCCGGCACCCCGCATCGCTTCGTCAACTCGGGCGACACGGTCCTTCGCCAGATCGACGTCCACGCCAGTCCGAAATTCATCCAAACAAATTTGTGACTCAGAACTCTCGTCGCGATTCCTTGATCGTCCTCCGCGGCTTTGTCAGCATCTACCGATGAGGTCTTTTCTCCTGATGTGCCTTCTTCCAACAATCGCCGCCGCTCAATCCGCTCAGCTCACCGAGCAACTCGGTAAGACCGTTCTCTACGGTGGCGTCGCCATTTCGCCGGATGGCAATCACCTCGCCTGGGTCCAATCGACGGCCGCGACCACTACAAAAGAGACTTACGTTACGAGCACTTCCGGTAACGCCGCGGCCGTGAAAGTAAAGCTTCCCGCCGCCGGGGAACGAACCGATTCTGATCCGGCGTGGTCGCCCGATTCGAAAACCCTCGCATTCTTTTCCACCGCCGGAGAGAAAGATCAGGCCCAGCTTTGGATCGTGAATGCCGACGGCGCCGTCGCGAAGAAGCTCACGTCGCTCAAAGGATACGCCGCGCGCCCCCGCTGGTCACGCGATGGGAAGCAAATCGCCTTTCTTTTCATAGAAGGCGGCGGCGGCGGCGGGCCCTTGGTTGCGACGGCGAACACGACGGGCGTTATCGATACCGCCTTCCACAACCAGCGCATCGCAGTGATTGACGCCAAGGGCGGTCAGCTCCGCCAGGTTTCCGCCGCAGATCTCCACGTCTACGATTACGATTGGTCGGCCGATGGGAAAGCCTTCGTCGTCACTGCCGCTCCGGGTCCCGGCGATAACAACTGGTGGATCGCCCAAATCTACACGGTCGACATCGCGAAAGGCACTGCCACCTCCATCTACAAATCGAATCTGCAACTCGCCGTGCCCCGCTGGTCGGCCGACGGCAAATCGGTCGCGTTCATCGAAGGGTTGATGAGCGACGAAGGAAATTACGGGGGCGACCTCTTCACAATCGGCGCTGATGGTTCCGGCCTAACGAATCGCACGAAAGGCCGGAAGAGTTCCCCTGCCTCGGTGTTTTGGCTCGAACCCGACCGGATCCTGTTTGATGAAGCCGTCGGCGGCAGCAGCGCGGTCTCGGAGTTAACGCTGGTCGATAACTCGATCCACACGATCTGGAAAGGCGACGAAGAACTCCAAGCGTTCGGCAACTTCCCGAACTTCACCGTGGCTACGGACGGCAAAACATCCGCGGCGGTCCGGAGTGATTACACCACTCCGCCCGAAGTGTGGGTCGGCCCGATCGGCAACTGGCGTCAGGTCACTCGGAACAACGCCGCGCTCACCGTGACCTGGGGTAAAGCCGAAAGCGTCGAGTGGACTAACGACAACTTCAACATCCAAGGCTGGCTTGTCGCGCCGGCGAAAGTCGATGCTGCCAGGAAACATCCCATGATTGTGCTCATTCATGGCGGGCCGAGCAGCGTGACCACTCCTGAGTGGCCAGCGGGCGCCGGCATGTCCCGTGCGATTATCGCCGCATTGTCGGCGCGCGGTTACTATGTCCTCCTGCCGAATCCGCGCGGGAGTTACGGACAAGGCGAGGATTTCACCCGGGCAAACGTGAAAGATTTCGGCGGTGGCGATCTCCGCGACATTCTGGCCGGCGTTGACGCCACGCTCGCGAAATATCCGATCGATCCAAACCGGCTCGGCGTCGTCGGTTGGAGTTACGGCGGTTTCATGACGATGTGGACGGTCACGCAGACGAATCGTTTCCACGCCGCTGTTGCTGGCGCTGGAATCGCGAACTGGCAAAGTTATTACGGCCAGAACCTCATCGACCAATGGATGATCCCGTTTTTCGGCGCCTCAGTTTACGACGATCCGGCCGTTTACGAGAAAAGCTCGCCCATTCACTTCATAAAGAATGTGAAAACGCCAACGCTTGTCATCGTCGGGGAGCGCGACGCCGAATGTCCGGCACCGCAGTCCTATGAATTCTGGCACGCCCTCCGCACTCTTGGTGTTCCGACCCAACTCATCGTCTATCCGGGGGAAGGCCACATGTTCGTCAAACCGCAGAACCAGGTTGATCGGATGGATCAGACGCTGGCCTGGTTCGACAAATATTTGAAATAGCTATCTCACTTCGCCTCGAGGACGGAAAGAATGTTGCCCGCCGGGTCTTTGAACCACGCGATCGTCGGGCCGTTGCCTCTCATGATTCCTTTGCTGTCGGTCTTGACCTCCGGGCCATCGTACTTCTGAAAAATGATCCCGCGTCCGCTCAACTCCTCGACCGCCGCATCAACATCGCTAACCGGGAAGTTCAAGATCGTAAACGTCGCCGGAACGTGATCGGGCTTTGGATAAATGAGCACGTTATTTCCGCCGGCCAGATGGAGCGTCAGCAAGCCGTGATCTTCGGTTACCTTTAACTGGAGCGTCTTCTCGTAGAATTCTTTTACTTTCTGAATATCCGCGGCCGCGAAGCCGCTGAAAGCTTTGCTGTTTTCTAACATGACCCTCTTCTAATCGAATTTTCCTTCCCGCGCGAGTGGTTCGCGCGATCAGTCGATCGTCAAACATCCAACTCCGGGCTTCCAAATTCTTACTTCTTCCTTCTTACTTCTTACTTTCCCCATGGCCTCCGTCGTCTTTCTCCGCGCCGTAAATGTCGGGACCGCGAACCGCTGCCGGCCGGCGGAGATTGCGAAAGCCCTCTCGAAGTTTGAGGTCGTGAACATCGGCGCTGTTGGGACTTTTGTGGTGCGCAAAGATGTCGGCGAATCGACGCTCCGCGCGGCGTTCGCTCGCAAGCTGCCATTCAAATGCGACATCATGATTTGTCCCGCAGCCGACGTTCTCAAACTCGCTGCAAAGGATCCATTCGCGAGTCAACCGTCGGGCCCAAACCTCACGCGATTCGTTAACGTATTGCACAAACCAATTCGCAAACCGCCTGCCCTTCCTCTTTGCCTGCCGTCCGACGCCACCTGGCTCGCCAAGGTCATCGCCATCCAGGGAAGATTCGTCCTCGGCATCTATCGTCGGGAAATGAAAGCAATCGGTTATCTCGGCAAGATCGAAAAACATTTTGGCGTCTCTGCGACTAATCGAAATTGGAACACTCTCGAGAAAATCGTGAAAGTTCTTAAGAGCGACGCATGAACCCGGTTCTCGTCGTTCTCATCATCTAATCTCTCTGCCGTCCGATTTTTTGCTTGCTCCTTTACTGCCAACCGCCAAATGCTGGTCTGGTCATGAACCCCCGACTCGTTGTCCACCAACTGTCAACGGGCTCGTCTAAGAGAAAGGATCTCTCGTCATGAGTCTTCTTGTAGCTCGTTTTGCCGATCAAACGAAGACCACTTACAAAACCCACCGGCCGGTTCATTTGAAAGTGATCCTGACCAACACCAGCGATCAGGATCTCTCGATCCTAACCTGGAATACTCCCTTGGACGATCTGGTCACCGATTGCCTCGACGTCTCGCGCAACGGAGAAAAGGTGGAATACGACGGGCCAATGGTAAAACGCGGCACGCCTACCGCCAAAGACTATGTGACGATCAAGGCAGGCCAGAGCTTGGAAACAAAATTCCCGGTCAGTGCCGCCTACGACACATCTAAGCCGGGCACCTACGAAGTTAAGTTAAAGTCTCCTATCCCGGATATAGTGCCAAGTGTGCAGGGATTGGCAAAGGCACTAAGGGCCGAGAATCGCGCCCCCGCCATGCAGGCAATCAGTCACAAGACGACTTTCAAAGTAGAACGCGGCGACGGTAAGGTCCAGACGATGGGAGCTGCCGCTCGCAGCAAAGAACAGCGGACAAAGAAACCGGCCACATCCGCTGCGCTCCCAAAAAAAAAGTCTCTCGTTAAAGCAGCCTTGCCGTCAGTGATTACAGGAGGGACTGCCGCCAAAAAGAAAGCCGCCAGGCAGGCACACGCCGACGGTTATGATCTGGCAGTGAGTGCGCTGGCAGCGTTGAAAAACGATCCGCGTTACGTCGAATGGTTCGGCGTTCATTCGACGGCGCGGTTCAAACGGGTAAAGGCAAATTTTACCGCGGTCCAGACGCGAATGGAAACAATCGAGTTCACCTACAATTTATCGGGCGCTGGCTGCGGCAGTGGAGTCTACGCCTACACTTACAAGGGAACATCCACGATCTGGTTTTGCAGCCAGTTTTGGGCTTCCCCGGCCAAGGGGACCGACTCGAAAGCTGGGACAGTCGTCCACGAACATACCCACTCCGATGCGTCCACCGACGACATCCAGTACGGCCAAACTGGTGCCAGAAACCTTGCGGCGACGAACCCAAACGACGCGGTCAACAACGCCGATAGCCACGAGTATTTCGCTGGAGGATAGCTGCCGACTGTTGGGCTAGGATCGGCCGCCTCACCTGAGGGCGCGGACGAACGGACAGGAGCAGCGCGGTTAACGGTGCAGGCTATATTGAACGCGCCCGCCGCAGCGGTGTCAGATGCGGAAAGCCGTTTATGAAAGGTCCAACACTCAGGTTCCTCATTATTTTTGCGGCGATAATCGTCGGCCTCTTCTACCTGGCGCGTCAGCCGCATGCGCAGGAGACTCAGAAAAATATCGTCAAAAATATGGAACCTCTAAAACCAACTTCGCAAGACCTCGCCCCCGTGCCCAAAGTGGAAAAATCGGACGCGGAATGGAAGAAGCAGTTAACGCCGGAACAATACGCCATTCTCCGCGGCCACTCCACCGAGCGCGCTTGTTCATCTGTCCTTCTAACCGAGCATCGGCGCGGAGTCTTCCATTGTGTCGGTTGTAATGCGCCGTTGTTTGCGAGCGACGCGAAGTTTGAATCCGGCACGGGCTGGCCCAGCTTTACGAAGCCATTCATTCCGGGAATTATCACCACGGTGAAAGACAACAGCTTTGGGATGGAACGCGACGAAGTCCTTTGCTCTCGTTGCGGCGCCCATCTCGGTCACGTCTTCGACGACGGCCCCGCGCCGACCGGCTTGCGCTACTGCCTCAACGGCCTCGCCCTAAAGTTCGAAGAACGCCCGTAGGTCCGACCTTTTCAATTCTTACTTCTTCCTTCTTACTTCTCACTTTCTCCCCGCGGCCATTCTACGCCAGCGAGTTCCTTGGGTAGCTGTTTCGGATCGACAGGATAGATTCGGGATAAGTCGGGCTTCGCCGCCGCGCCCGGAAGAAACTCCGTTTCCTCAGGCGCCCCCAGAATGAGCCAGAGCACTTCGGAATCCGTATCGTTGAAAACCTGACGCAATTGGTCGGGGCCGACGAGCACGGCGCCATATCTCGGCACCGTCAAAGTTTCATCGCCCACCCGGATCCGCCCGACGCCTTCCAACACGAAATAGAATTCTTCCGACCGGATGTGTTTGTGCAACGTATTCGCACTTTTTGGCGGCAACCGCCAGAGTCGCGCGCCGAGATTTTCGCTGGCCGTGCGCTCTAAATAATCCGCGTTCGGAATGCGCATTAGATTGGAAGGCCGCCAGGATAAGTCTTCCGGCTTGATGAGGTGGTAACCCTGAATCGGTTTCATGGAATCAGGCAAAGTTCGCCTTGGCGCAGCGAATGCAAATAGGCCGATCTGCTTTCCACTTCCTAATTCTTAATTCTTCCTTCTTACTTGGCCATTCCATGGCCCGTCCGCCCTTCGCCAACATTGCGACTGTCGCCCTCTGGCTCGGTCTTATTCTGACCGGCGGCCTGGCGATCTACGGAACCCGACCTCCTCATGCCGCCGACGCATCTGCTCCCGCGAATATGTTTTCCGCGGCGCGAGCAATGGCTCATCTCGAACAGATCGCGAAACAGACCCATCCGATTGGAAGCGACGAGGCTGCACGAGTCCGTGAATACTTGATCGAGCAACTCCGCGTGCTCGGCGCGGAAGTCCGCATCGAGCAGGGTGTCGGCACCGTCCAATACCACCGTAATCTTCATTCCGGTCTCGTGAACAACATCGTTGCGACGTTTGCGGGGCAATCAACTAGCCGCGCGGTTATGCTCGTGGCCCATTCGGACTCGGTCCCGGAAGGCCCCGGCGCGGCTGACGACGGCGCTGGCTTGATCGTTATCCTTGAAACCATCCGCGCCTTGTGTGCTGGCCCGCCGCTGAAGAACGATCTGATTGTTTTGTTTACCGACGGCGAAGAAGCGCGGGGATTGCTCGGCGCGCAGGCTTACGCTGCGAGTCATGCCGATCTCGCAGACCGAATTGGCGTAATCGTGAACTTGGAAGCGCGCGGCACTTCCGGTCCCGGCCTGATGTTCGAGACAAGTAATAACAACGGGGCCCTGATCCGGGAATTCGCGCGGTCAGCGCCCGACCCGATGGCTACCTCACTGATGGCAGCCATCTACAAACTCTTGCCTAACGAAACTGACTTCACGCCGCTGAAAGCCGCCGGCCTGACGGGCTTGAACTTCGCTTTCCTCGAGACCTACGAAGGTTATCACACACGATTAGATACGCCCGCGAATCTCGACCCGCGCAGCGTTCAACATTTGGGCAACAATGTCCTCGGAGTTGCCCGGCACTTCGGCAACCTAACGCTGCCTCTACCTACGACACGCGATCTGGTTTACTTTAATTGGTTCGGCAGCCAACTATTAGTTTATCCGGCGTGGGTCGCCTGGGTCATGGCAATTCTGGGGCCGATCCTGTTTGGCCCCCTATGCCTGCGCTCGGCCCGGCCTCTCCGGCTTACTCTCGGCCGCGTGCTCGCCGGGTTCGGAGGTTTCTTCCTTCAGCTCTTAGTCATTACGGGCGGGGCTTTCGCTGCCTTCGCCGTTACCAGATTTATCGCCGGAGAATTCCTGGATGGCGATACCATGAGCAACAAGCTCCTTTTCACCGGGACGATTGGGATCGCCTTCGGACTTGGGATTACCAGCCAGCGCCTGCTTAACAAGATTGGCCTCGTCAATCTCGGGGCAGGACAACTTTTTGCGGTGTCATTCCTCACCCTCGTCCTTTGTTGGTTCCTTGTGGGCGGGAGTTACGTTTTGCAATGGCCGCTTCTCTTCGGCATGACCGGAATGTTTGTGGCGCTTCGCCTCAGAGAGCCGGCGCGCTCGGTCTGCCAATTTCTCTTTCTAGTTCCTGCGCTCCTCATCCTGGTTCCCCTCGCCTACATGTTTTTCGTCAGCCTTTTCTATAGCTACCTCGGTCTCGCCGCCGCCGCATTCCTGCTTACCGCCCTGCTCGCCATGGCGCCCTCCTTCTTTGATCGTCTCATCGGCATTTCCAAACTTTCCGTAACTATCGTTCCTCTCATCTCGGCGTGTTTGATCGCAGCCGGCCTTCGTCTCACTGTGTGGAGTGTCGAGCATCCTCACCCGGACAGCTTGATCTACAGCGTGAACGCCGATGAGGGCAAAGCGAAATGGGTTAGCTACGACGCTGTGCAGGATGCCTGGACGAGTCGGATCCTTGGTTCCAATCCCCGCAAAAAAAGCGAGCCTGCCTACACTGCTGGGCTCGAACGGCCGGTTCTCAGCCGCGATGCGACGGTTGTTTCGCTGCTTCCTCCCCTCGTTACAATAACGCAGGGCGGCGTTGTCCAAGGAGAGCACACGATTAAACTTCAGATTACCTCCAAACGCGCGGCCCGATCGTTCGTTGTCCGGCTTCCCGGCCACGTGAAAGTGTTCACCGCCGGTTGGAACGGGAACATCCAAACGATTCATGAGAACTCGCCCACCAATCTCCCATGGACGTTCCGTTTTTATAACGCGCCTCCCGAAGGTGCATCCCTGGAACTCCGCTACTCTGCCCAACATCCGATTCGAGTGTGGATTGCCGATACCAGCCCCAGTATGCCCATGATCGCACCTCTCACTCCTCGCCCTGACGATACTACTCCCGCTTACGGCAGCGACGTTACCCTTGTTATGAAGGCGCTCGACCTGTAGACGCGCGTCGCCTGAGTCGCGCGAAGATAAGCAAATGGCTGCCGATGATCAGTGGCACCACGAACGTCGGGAGCAAACTCAGCGGCATTCGAAGTAACGTAGCCATTGAGGCTGGCCTCGCCGCGGCCTCGGTTGCCACCGTCGCCACGACGAAGAGAATGTCAAAGAGCCCGTAGCAATTCCAGATGAACAACACCAGCCGCCGGCCACCGAAGCTCCACCAGCTCGCGAGAATAACAATAGCACCCGTTGCCACGATGATGTCTCCCCATCCGCCCGGGACCGCGAAGCGATATGGTAACTCTCCTCTCCCGTACAACCAAAGGAAGTAGAAGCCCACGAATCGCGTCAGATGCAAGGCCACGATCGCCCGCAGATCGAGCACATGTAGCCAATCGCGAAACGACTTGCTGCACCAATAGCTCGCGATCAATCCGGTTGTCAGTCCTACGATCAGAATTTGCGGGCCAGGCGGCCGCACCTGTCGCAGCACTCCAGAGGATCCGACCGCAATTGCGACAGCGAGCCACAAAACGCCGATCCACAAAAATTTCATGCGCTAATGCTATCAACCCCCCCTTAGCTCGGCGAGCTTGGGGTTTCCCAATGGCGTGACGCGTGACGCTGGTGTAGAGGCGGCTGTCACCAGCCGCAGGGCTTAGGGCGCCCAACACGATTGGGCGATCATAGACCGCCGCTATAGGGGCGGTTTCCACGGCGGAAAGTAACAACCGCGTTACTCTTGCAGGCTCGCAGCGGGTCTTACCGGAAAGTAGGAATCTCGCCAATGAGTTCCACAAATCTCGTCCAAGCAGTTATCGCGTCACTCCTGATCACCGTCGGACTCGCCTCTCCAGTCGCTGCGAAATCGAGTCGACCCAGTCCCACCCCGGCACCAAGTGCGGCGCCGCCTGCACCGGCGATCGTCGCCCCCGCGAATGGCGCGTCGCTTGCGCAGCCGATCGTTCTCGATTGGAATTCAGTCTCGGCAGCCGGCGGTCCGATCGGAAGTTATACGTGGCAGGTCAGCAACACCTCCGGGTTCACGAGCATCATTGCTTCAGGTTTCACAAATATGGAATCGGATCCGACAATTCCGACGCGAACGGACGCCAAACTAAGCGGACTTCCGAACGGCACCTACTTCTGGCGGGTCAAGGACACTCAACTCACAGGGGGCGCGACATTCTCAGTGGATTCGCCGTGGTCGGCCGTTCGATCGTTTACGGTGACCGGATTGGGACCAGCGCCCGCAGCGCCCTCCTTTATCACGCCCGCGAACAATGCCCAATTTCACGTGCGCGAGAGTTTCAAGATCCAATGGACTGCCGTCCCCGGCGCGCACCATTACGTTCTCGAAGCGGACGATGAACCCACTTTTTCCTATCCGCTCAACCTGACTCTCAGCCCTCTGAACTTCGGGACTCAATCCGGCGGGCTCTGGGGAAATCCACTCACGGTTTATTATCGCGTTCGCGCTGTGTCGGTAGATGGCGTGTGCAGTCTTCCTTCCGCGCCGATCACAGTTCAGATCACAAACGCCGCGCCCGTTCCCGCAGGAGTCTCGCAGCTGGCCCCTGCGGATGGCGCGAGCGTGCAACTACCGTTCTTCTTTGATTGGTCAGACACGCCGAATCCGCAGGTTCCCGGTTATGAGCTAAGCGTAAACACGAGCTCGAGCTTCGCGGTTGGCTCGGATGTCCTGACGATCACGCCCACGCGTTCCGACTACATGGTTACACGCGACCTTCTCGCGCCGGGAAATTACTTCTGGCGCGTGCGCGCCTGGCACGGCGACGTCGCTGGCCCTTGGTCGGCCGCGCGCACGATCACAGTCACCGCGCCCGTCGTTTCACCAGACGTGAATCTTTTCGCGATCCTGGCCGAGCCCGTGAATGCATTCGGCGGAAATGTCGCGCACGCTCGCGTGATGCTTGATAACCCCGCGCCCCCGGGCGGTGCCACGATTACGCTCTCGACTGACCTGCCGCAGGTGAATTTGCCCGCGACTACGATCACGGTTCCCGCCGGAAAGACCGACGCGACCATCACGGATATCGCCACCGGACCAGTGCCGAACAACGGCGTCTCCGTCGGCATCATCGGCGACTTGTTCGCGGGTTATGCGAACGGACGCGGACAAAATTCCTTCGGTATCCTTCCGATCCTTTACGGCACGAGCCTAAGTAACGAGAGCGTTGTCGGCGGCACCGCGGTCAGCGGCACCATCACCTTGCAGAATCCCGCGCCTTCCGGTGGAACTACGGTCACCCTTGTTAGCAGCGACCCGAACCTGGTTAATCCTCCGGCGACGGTTTTCATTCCCGCAGGAGCGACTGGAGCGGATTTCACGATTCCGACCGCACCGGTATCCGAAGCCAAACGAGTGATTATTGAGAGCGGCACCGACATCGATGGGTATCGCGCTCCGCAGGTGTGGCTCACTGTTACTCCTGCTGGAAGCGCAACCCCGGCGGCTAGCCTTTCCTCCCTAACCTTAAGTCAATCGTCGGTCCTCTCCGGCGGGACCGTCACGGGGACTGTCACACTTACTTCACCCGCGCCAGCTGGTGGAGCTATCGTAACTCTCGGCGCCAGCATGGAAGGCGAAGTCATCGCTCCAGCCAGCGTTACTGTACCGGCCGGCAGTCTCAGCGCGGATTTCACCACATCCCCCGCACCGGAAACGCCCTTCCCGCGCTGGGTGATCGTCCAGGCGCACTATGGCACCTCCGGTGGATCGCAGGCACGCATTTTGGAAATCGATCCTGCCCCGGGCGCTCCGACGTTGCTCGGGATTGGACCAGCCGGCCAGGATGTGATTGGCGGCAACTCCGCCCGCGGTTCGGTCGCGCTTATCATGCCGGCTCCAGCCGGTGGCGCCGTCGTCAACCTAAGTACGGATAACCCGACTTACATTCATGTGCCCGCGACTGTAGCTATCGCGGAAGGAAACAGCGCCGCGAGCTTCACCATCGATACCAACGCCGTTTCTACTTATCCCACCGGCGGTAACGTGACAGCCAGTGTGGGCGGCGTGACGAAGTCCATCTTCGTAACCATTCATCCGGACCCGAACGCGCCACCGATTTTGCAATCGGTCTCACTGAACCCGACCACAGTGACAGGCGGCAACAACGTCACTGGCACCATATTCCTGAATAGCCCTGCGCCAGCAGGTGGAGTCGAGGCGACCCTCTCTACCACTAATCTCGTGGCGAAGCCTCAACCTACCGTTACGGTGCCTGCCGGACAAATGTCGGTTAACTTTATCGTTACTACTTCGGCCGTGTCGACCAACACGACGGTAACTATCACCGCGATCATCGGCAGCGCCTCGCAATCGGCGAGTATGACCGTTAGCCGCAGCGCCACACCGACTCCTACGCCCGCGCCAACCCCAACTTCCACACCCGCACCAACCGCGATGCCGCCGCCTGCCACAACGCTAGCGGCGCCTTCACAAATAAGTCCCGCTGCTGACTCCCGGTTCCTGCCCGGGACGAACATCACGTTCGATTGGAGCGACGTTAGCGGCGCTGCCAGCTACACGATTCAGATCAGCGACCAGACTAGCTTCTCGCCGTTGATCGTGAACCAGAACGCCACCGCGTCTCAGCTCAGCACGAGCACGTTGCCGACAAAAACGATGTGGTGGCGGGTACGGGCGAACGATGCTTCAGGCAACGCAGGTGCATGGTCGGCGGCGCGGCGGTTCGAAGTGAAGAGTTAGCGCCGCCTCTTCTGTAGCGGCGGTCTCTCTTCTGTAGCGGCGGTCTATGACCGCCGACGCACCATAAATTGCAGACGTTTCGGCGGTCATAGGCCGCCGCTACAAACAGAGCTACCAGCTAAGACCTTCGGTGAACATTTGCACCTGGCTCCCGCCAGTGCTCGGTTTGACGAAAATCGTTAACTCGGCTGCGCCACGTTTGCGTTTCAGGATCGAGGACTGCGGCTGGATCATGTCAGGGCCATCATTTGTCCAGCCTTGGGCTTTGAGACTCGCAGCTAACTCCGCACAGACAGTTTTCACGTCCGACTTGCTCTTGAATAGCACGTGTTCAACGGTGTTTTGATACTCGACGTCCGTGGCGTCTTTCGTCAGCGCGAGCTCCTTCACGTTTAATCCGGCGGCCTTCGTTTTGGCGTCCGTGTTATCATCATCATCGTCGCTCGCCGCATCCTTCTTTGGTGGATTGTCGGTAGTCTTACTCGGTGGCTTTTCTTCCTTCTTCGATTCCGGCACCTGAAACTCTTTGGGGATCTCGCCCAGTGGCGCGACGAACTTCAGCTTTACCTCCCAAGTGTCGCCGAAGAACTCGAGTTCCCCGTTCGTAGTTATCTCGCCTTCAACCTTTCCATCCGCGAAACTGAAATCATTCGTCTCGATTTTGCCAACCGAGCTGAATCCCTGCTTCTTGTGCGCGCTATGCACGACCTGGCAGCTGTAGATGCTGCCGTCTTCGTGCAGCGAAATGACCAGCGCGCTGCCGAATTTGCCAAACGAAGCGTCGAAGTCCGGCTTCTTCGCCTTGGAATGATCCCTCTCTGTGAACACCAGGATGATTCCCGGCTTGCCATCGAACGGCTCGCCCCAACGCGCGGACACGTACGCGATCTTGGCGTCCTTTCCGTTACCCTTGAAAATACCGCTCACTGACGGTGAAATGTTTGCCGCCGGGCCCGGTGGCTTCACCACGGTCGAGGGCGGCGTGTTTCCCGCCTTGAGCAAGGCCACTTCAAAACGCACGTCAAATCCCGTTGGGAACATGCCTTCGGTTTCCATCGGCTGGCTCGCCTTCCCAATCGCCTGGCCGTTTTCTATCCTGAGTTCGCCTTTCGCTGTCCCGCTGTGGCGGCCAAGCATGGTGCCGCCCGCACCTGCGCTAAAATATTTGAATTCACCTGTCTTCTTAAAGACCAGCTTCAGGAAGGGACGAGGAAAATCCGTGTCGCCGCTTTCCTTGTCGTTCTCTCTCGCTTCCTTGATCTTCTCGCCCGGAACCGCTTTCCCGCTCAACACGACCGAGACTGCATCCTCGTTATCGATTGTACTCTCGAACGCCACCGCGTGCGTGAAGGTATAACTCTTCTTCTCGATGGTTAAGGTCCCCTCACCTGTCTTCCCGGGCTCCGCCGCAAAAACCGCCGACGCCGTCGCGATACTTAGCGTCGCAAAAAATTTGATGAATTTGTTAGGCATACTCGGTTATCCCAGCAGACCGGCGACCGCGTGCCAAGCGTTTGATTTCGCGCTGGGTAATTCCGGTGACGAACCGTTCTCTGGTTACCGATGTCGTCGATACGACCGTCTCCGCGGCCGTTCGTTCGCTGATGAGAAACCACGCGGATGCGCGCCCTTCCATTGGGTCGAGTCGCCACTACCTCGCGGAGAGTTGCCCGGCAGGCGCGGCTCTACTTTAGCCGGACGATTTCCCCGGGTCTCTCCTCGCCGCCGGTGTTCGCCTTCGGGAGCAGCGGCGTTGTAATCGAATCCTTCCGCCTTCTTTCGAACAATCCCGCGGCCGATGAAACGCTCGAGCGAGCGCAACTGCGATTGATCCTCGGGCGTAATGAAACTGATCGCATCGCCCACCGCATGGGCCCTGCCCGTCCGGCCAATCCGGTGAACGTAATCTTCTTCGTGCATCGGAAAGTCGTAGTTCACCACGTGCGAGATCCCGTCGACGTCGATCCCGCGCGCGGCGATGTCGGTCGCGACAAGCACCCGCACCGCGCCGGACTTGAAATCCTTCAAGGCGCGCAGCCGCTGATTTTGGGAACGGTTCGAATGGATCGTGCCGGTCTTTATTCCTGCTGCCTCGAGTTTGCGGGCAATTCGGTCCGCGCCGCGCTTCGTTCGAGTGAAGACGAGCACCGTGTCGAACTGAGAGTCAGCCAGGAGATGGAGGAGCAGCGGCCCTTTGAGATGCGGACGCACCTCGTAAACAAATTGCGCGACGGTCTCGGCTGGATTTGCCCGCCGCCCCATCTCCACCGTCTTCGGCGATTTCTGGAACTCGTGAGTGAGCTTCTCGATCTCGTGCGACAGCGAAGCGGAGAACATGAGCGTCTGGCGTTGCCGCGGAAGCGCTCTCACGATTTCTCGGATCGGCGGGAGGAATCCCATGTCGAGCATGCGATCCGCCTCGTCGAGCACGAGGAATTGAAGATTCGAAAAATTCGTCTGCCGTTGCCCCATCAAATCGATGAGGCGGCCCGGCGTTGCCACGACGATGTCAACGCCGGAACGAAGGGCCGCGATTTGCGGACGCTCACTTACGCCGCCGAAAATCGTCGCCATTCGAAGTGGCAGATAGCGCGCATACACGCGGATGTTTTCTTCGATCTGAACCACGAGTTCCCGCGTTGGCGCGACGATGAGAGCCCGCATGCCGCCGTCGTGGCCCTTCTGTGCAGCCAGCCGCGTGAGAATCGGCCAGACAAACGCCGCTGTTTTCCCCGTCCCGGTTTGTGCGATGCCGATGACATCATGTCCGCGCATCACTTCGGGCACAGCCGCCAACTGGATCGGGGTCGGCTCCGTGTAACCCGCCTCCTGGACGGCTTTGAGAATTTGCGGAGCGAGCTCCAACGATCGAAACGGCATAAGGACGCCTACTGTCGCCGATGCCGCTCCGATTCCTAATTCATTCTCAGTCGTTCTAAAAACCTTACTTCCGCACCGACGCCATCACGTCCGCCTCACAGTGTTTGCAATAGGAAACTTCCACCGCGTGCGAGTAGAGCTGACTCTTTTCCCGACGAATACCGATCGGTAAAGGATTCGGCGACGCCGCGCGCGCCTTTACCGTGCGCTTGTCAGGCTGAAAGAGAATGCAGACCCCGTTGCCCGGCCCGTAAACGGTGATCGTCCCCAATCGCTCCTGATGTTTCGCGCATAACCGTTCGCCCGACTGGCTGACTGTTACGGCGGGCCCTTTCCAGGGCGAGCAGCGCCCAGTAGCGGGTAACAATGCAACCACGGTTATGATAAGTACGCGCATCATTGGTCGGCGCGAGTCGATGCTGACTTAATATCGACCACTGGTGTCCCGTCGAATACTTCGATAGGCCCAATCTTGACGCGAGTTCCCGCAATTTCGCGAACAGTCACGGGATGCAGGCCGAGAGGATTCGGCCGCGCCGGTGAGCGTGTATAAAACACGCCGGTTAGCGGACGACTCTCATCACCACGCGGATGATTTTTCAACACTTCTCGATTCGCTTCATGCAACCAGGTGATAACAATGAGCTCATGACCGACTTCCACTCCTAGGAGGGCGTCGGCGAATCGCGGTTCAATCTCCAGCCAGGCATCCGGCGCTCCTTCCGGTCCCTGCCGCGGCGCGTCTGTACGCCCTTTGATCGTCGATCGAATGAAGCCGACCGGCTCGAGCGTGTAGGGATTCATTCTGTGTATGGTCGCACCGGTCGAAGCGAATTAATAATCTTCTCGAATTCAGCGACGGTGATACCGGTGGCAGAAAAGCCGTGGTAACGGCCCAGGTTCGGATGGACCAGCGGATCTTTAGCTTTCTCCCGGATCATGTCCGCGTCGCTGGTCCAGTTCGATCTGATCTCCTTCTTATGGCCTTCCTTGCCCTGCCCTTTCGGTGTGTATATAATAAACATCTGACCAAGCGGAGACTTGATCTCTGCATCTTCGCTATCATCGGTCTCTAACAAGTTACGATCGCCAATGCCCTCCCGCGCGGAATCGATCGAGAAGGTTTGACCCCGGCCGTTGGCATACTCAATGTTGTAGAGAGGGTAACGACCGCCGCCTTCGTCTGGCCCGGGTTCGTCATAGGAGATCGCGACACGTTTTACCTTGAATCCTTTCGGTAGCCACGTCGGGACATAACAGATGATCTCGATCTTCTTCAGGTCATCGAGCGTGCCCGGGCCACGGGCGGATTGAACAGTAGGCGTTGCCAGGAGGACCACCGAAACGGCGATAACAAAGGCGAAACGAATCATTTTAAGTTAGTAAAAAGGAGACCGATGTAGGTTAGGACAAGAACGTAACTGACATACAAATACGCTCGGTGATACCAGTCCTTGCTGGTGACGGCTGCAATAAGTGCGGTTGTTATCCAAATAAAATGAAAACCCAGGTCGAGCGTTCCGGTGAGCGAGCCATCGATGACGAAGGTCTTGAGCAAGCTATCGAGCAAAACCAGGATCAAAATTCCGAAGAACCACGCCTTGTGTTTGAAGTAATTCTCGCGCAAATCCACAATCGCCGGTCCGGCAAAGTTCGGCAACGCCAGCGCCGCCAAAAGATAAAGCAGAATCACCTCCAGAAGCACCGTTGCGAACTGGAGAAAGGTCCATTGATGGCGGTTGCGATAGCCGAACATCGCCCACCACGCCTGGACATCCACGATCAAGAGCAGCACGCTCCATCCGACCGCCGGCTGGTAAAAGCGAACCCGGTCCCGCTCGTTGATCACCTCGCTGATCCCTTGCAGCAGCTGCGTGATGCTCAGCCCGAGAATGATCGAAACAATGACCGAAAGAAATCCCCACTCATCCATTCAATCCGTATTCTTATGTGAGCCGCCGGATCATGGCAAGACGGCATCAATCCCCCCTTTTCTTCGCTCCCTCCGCCTCCGCGACCGGCTTGGAAAGGGCATTAATTGATTCCGCCGACTTTCGGCCTTGCCGTCCACTTCTTAATTCTTAATTCTGCCTTCTTACTTTCCAAAACTATGCATCGCGAACATCACAGTTGGTATTCTCAGCGGCTCAGCCGCGACATGGGCGTAAATGTTTACGGCAATTACGGCATGCCCATTCTCGCCTTCCCCACCAGCATGGGCGACGAGCACGAGCAGGAAGGCCAAGGCATGGTCCGCACCCTTAGCCCTTACATCGAGGAAGGACGAATCCGGTTCTTCTCCATTAATGGCGTGCAAAGCGATTCGTTTTCGAACAAGGGCGCGCATCCTTTCCATCGCAGCTGGATGCAGGCGCAATACGACGACTACGTTGCCAGCGAGGTCATCCCATTTATCCACTCCCAATGCCAGACACCCGGCATCGCGATCACTACCTACGGCGCGTCGCTCGGCGCTTTTCATGCCGCTAACACCCTCTTCAAACACCCGGACCGCGTGAAGCGCTGCTACGCACTCTCGGGCGTCTACGATATGCGCGACTCCATGGACGGCATGTACGACGACAATTTCTATTTCAATAACCCGGTCGATTACATGGCGAACCAGCACGATCCCTGGTTCCTTCAACAGCTCTCAACTTGCGACATCCACCTGGCAACCGGCTGCGGCCCTTGGGAAGTCCCCGGCCCCACCTATAAAATGTCCGAAGTCCTCACCCGCGCCGGCATTCCTCATCACCTCGACGACTGGGGCCCGAAAGGCGGCCACGAATGGCCCTACTGGCACCACCAAATGTGGGAATACGTCGGACAACATTTCTAAGGAAAGTGACGTGTGACGTGTGACGAGTTCGGGGAATAACGCCCTTACTCTTACTCTTACTCTTACTCTTACTCTTACTCTTACTCTTACTCTTACTCTTACTCTTACTCTTACTCTTACTCTTACTCTTACTCTTACTCTTACTCTTACTCTTACTCTTACTCTTACTCTTACTCTTCTTC